>CBDBDS010000015.1:0-21381 GCA_965203985.1 Dehalococcoidia bacterium | reverse complement strand
CGGCTGGAGCAGGCTACGTCACTGCTGAGTACGAGTTAGACCGCGACGGCGTTGACCTGCGCATTCAGGCCGGAGGCGCCATGAGACCGGCTCTCGACCTCCAATTAAAGGCGACCGTCAACTTGCGCGACATAGACGAGGACCTCGTGACTTTCCCGCTGCGGCGTCGGAATTACGACCTTCTGCGTATCGAGACCCAAACGCCTCGTTTGCTGGTCGTGCTCGACTTGCCGGAAGACCCTCTGCAATGGATGACAGTTACTGTTGACGAACTGGTAATAAGGCGCCGCGCCTACTGGCTGAATCTGTTGGGATGGTGTGAGACCGACAATGAGACCAGCGTGACTGTCCCGATCCCAAAACAAAACCTATTTGACGTTGATGGACTGAAGGCACTCATGGAACAGTCCCGCACCGGGAGGCTCTGATGACAACCCGGATCCAAGACCAGAACGACCTATCTGTGGTGTCGCCCGTGGCTCTGGCAGCCTACGCCCGTACCCAAGGCTGGACCAAAACTGATACATTTGGCTCGCATTCCGATGTGTACATTGGCAACGGGTTGCCGGAGATATTAGTTCCGCGAACTAAGAACATCGGCGATTACAGACTCGTAGTAGCGCAATTGGTCGGGATTTTTGCCAGCGTTGCCGACATCAGCGAAGTCGCGCTTTACGACAACCTGATCACCACGGACCGGGACGTCATTCGTGTGCGGGTAGAGGGAGACGACAACACGGTAGATATAAACGAAGGCGCCAGCTTGGTTTCCGGCGCGCGCGACATGCTGTTGGCGGCGGCCTGCTCGCTGGACAATACCAGGGCGCTTTACCGGGCCGGGGCCAACCGGGAAGCCGTGGAGTACCTGTCTCAAGTTCGTCTGGGGCAGACCGAGCCTGGCAGTTTCGTCGTCACTTTGCTGCCTCCCGTAATTGTGCCGCCGTTGCAGCGGTCCTCCCGGGAGGGAGCAGACGATATCGACCCGCCGATTGCTAGACGAATGACTAAGCGGCTGCACGACGCTCTACACGCTACCCAGCAGGCGTCCGAAAGGACAGTCAGCGGAGACAACGACGCGTTTGCAGACGCTGTCAGTTTCGGAGTCAGCGCCAATTTGTGCGACGCGCTGGTTCAGATGATCAAACCTTTCCCCGCGCTGGACATCAGGTTGACCTGGGCCAGAACGCGGCCGTTAACGGTGGCGCAGCATCCGTTCCGGTTTACGCAGGACGAGGTACCAATGCTCAGCGAGGCGTCCCGGGTTTTTCGCAACCGGGAACCGAAACCGGATGTTCAGTTGTTGTGTTCGGTCCAAAGGCTGCAACGCGATGAGAGTGAAACTGACGGGACCGTGACCTTGCGAACATCCATTGAAGGGGCCATTCAGTCGGTGGTCGCGGTATTGAGTCAATCGGATTACAACAAGGCGATTGACGCTCACAGGGGGAAACAGCCGATCATTGCGGAAGGGGATCTCGAGCGAGCGGGCCAGAGGTGGCGTCTGCTAAATCCGCAGGTCGTCGCGGTCATAACGGATGACGAAGCTGAGGACGATTGACAACGAGTTGAGGCGGCCAGAGACCTGCCGACTGGTGGCAATCAGAACCGTCGCCAACCCTTCTCGCATCATCGGAACCCCTGCCGGGTGCGCCGCCCGGATCCGTACTGGTGATGGGTTCAACCGGCTGCAATCCCTACGAGGCGCTCTACGACTACGGCC
The DNA here is from genome assembly GCA_965203985.1 of Dehalococcoidia bacterium. GTDB lineage: Bacteria > Chloroflexota > Dehalococcoidia > Lucifugimonadales > UBA3495 > Bin87. The sequence continues at coordinate 19,661 of CBDBDS010000015.1, read as the reverse complement.
CTGATGACGGCCAGGGGGATTTCCGCTACGGGCGGAATATCAGGACCCGTCCGCCCTGGGCCAGGATCACCAGCCGGGCGCGGTCGTGGGTCAGGACTGCGCGCTCGGCGTTGGCCAGGGCGGTTTGATACTCGTTTTCCCGCTCAAACAAGGCCATCGTAGGGCAACCCCGTTCGGTCATGGACACGTCCACCGTGCGGAACGTGTCGCCGTCGTCCAGGTATGCGGAGAATGGCTTGACTTCGTACCTGCCGAAGTAGCCATTGCATCCGGTGCCGCCGCCGAGCTCGGCGGTGTCGGCCTCAAATTCCAGGGTGACGGGCGGGTCGGTGGACACTTCCCGCACTTCGTCGCCGTCGCCGATGGCGTAGAGCGTCCAGGACGTGCCGGCGAAGGGCGAGTGAAAAGGCACTAGCTCCACCTCACCACGGCCATTGCATAAGGCTCCTAACGAAGCGAAAGAACCGACCAGCAGCAGCGCCAAGGCTATCAAAAAAGGGATTTTCATGCTGTGCCTCCGGGTGGGCGCCCGCCATTGTAGCTAAAGGGGGCGGACCGGCCGAAAATGGCCCGCATCCTTGCGCTGAGCGGCCTGTGCCGTGATTTGCGGCCCTCGGTCGAGCACAAAACACGGCGGCGGCGCAGGCCAGCCCGATCTACCCGATTGATCCGCCGGTCGATATGCGCGTCCAGTTCGCCGGCCCTGTGGAGTGGCAGGTAGCGGGCGGGCCGGGAGTTCCGCAGGTACTCCAGGGCGGAATCGTAGAGCGCCACGTGGCCGGGTGGGGTGAGATTGTCGGGAGTCGTCGTTACTGTACCCAGGGCCGGCGGCTACGGCGCGGCCAGCGGCTCCAGCTTGTCCATCAAACCTTCGATCTGGCTCAAATCGCGGCGAACCGTCCGGGGCCTCATCGCATCCTCGTAAAAGTTGACGTGGAGGGCGTTGGCGATGGCGAAGCCGTCGGCTATGTCGTCATCGCCGGTTTCTGCCGCCAGTGTCTCGGCTGCTTCGGTCAGCCGCGCATGGTGGCGATGTTGCCAACACCGCGCTTGGGCCACTGCCTTGACCATCTGGGCGGCGGCGCCCCAACCCTTTTCGGATGCTTGGCGCAAGTCGCCGGCGTCCAGCTCGCTCCGGGCCTGCGCCAGCAGGTGGCGGCTGTCCGTGCGGTACTTCAGAACGTCGGGCGTAGTCATACCTGTGCCTCCGGGTGGGCGCCGGCGCGGGCTAGTCGGGGTCCGGCGTGGTGTCCTCCACCTTCACGGTCACCGGCTCCACCGCGATGCCGTTGTACTTGAGGTCGTCGCTGGTCACACTGAAGCTGAGGCTGACGGTTTCGTCATCGGTGTCAGCATCGGGCACGCCGAACACGAGGAACCACCGGAAGTCTCTCCAGGTGTCGGGGGTGAACAGATTGGTCTCCCGGTTGGAATCAGGGTCCTGCGACCGCGGGGTGACTCGGGCGGCGCCGGGGTCGGAACTGCTGGCCGTGATGATTACGTTCGCCGTGGGCTTTGAGTCCAGAAACACCCAGTAGGACCCGAAGCCGACATCCTTGATTTTCACCTCGGCGAGTCTGGACGAACAATAGCCGTATGTAGCGCCCCGGCACCGGAGCACCGTCACCCCGGCGGTGTCGTCATCGGTGATGGTGACGGTTGCCGTGTCCTTGCCGTCGCCGGCCTTTACCCAGCCCGACGCGGCGGTGGCGACGGTCACGGTGAAAGTCTCGTTATCCTCGTCCACTTGGTCATCGGCGGTGGGGATGGCGATTTCCAGGGTATCGTTGCCCTCGGTGACGGTGACCGGCGAGGTAATGCTGCCCACGTCGCCAGACACAGCGGTGGATGGGTCGGAGTAGCCCGCCGTCACCGTGAACGCAATGCCGCCGGTCGGGGCGACCTCGCTCAGAGTGATGGTCAGCGTGGCGTCCGCGCCCTCGGCGGCGCTGGCCGTGCTGGTGATGGAGAAGGTCTTGGCCGAATCCTGCTGCTGCTGCGGTTCGGGTTCGGGCAGGGTGATGCTGCCCCAGGTGCGTTGCCCCTTGCCGGCGGCGTTCTTGCCCCGGACAAAGACCCGGTAGGTTGCGCCGCTCTCCAGGTTGCGGAAGGTGACGCTGGTTTTGTCCGCCTTGGGACGCCGGGTTTTGCCCTTGCTGCCGTCCTCCGGTTTCAGATGCACGATGTAGCTCTTGGGCGCGCCGCCGCTCTCCGGTGCCTGCCAGGTCGCCGTCACGCTGTCCGTCGTGGCCTCCAGCAGCAGGCTGGCCACCGGACCCGGCGGCTGCGGGCCTTCGGCGGCTGCTGTGGGCTGGGGCGAAAGAACGAACAGCCCGGCCAGCAAGGCCAGGGTCGCCACCAGGAGCGCCGGCGCGAAAAGGCGGCGGGGCGTCGGTTCGGGTGTCGTGATTCGGGTTGTGCTCATGTTGGTGTCTCCTTGCGGTTTTTGTCGGCGCAGGCCAGCGCGACCTACGCGATGGCGAATAGCAAGTTACAGACGGTCCACAGCAGCCCGATCAGCAGGAGTGCGGCTAGAAATCTCATGCCCGTTATGGTGGCCAACCGGAGCGGGCGGAATTCAGCGTTGCCGCGGCCTTAAGGCGACGCCATCCAATGCGTTTTGGAAGATGAGGACTACCGGAAGTTGAACTCTTCGAAGTGAATGTTCCGGCCGGGCACGCCCAGCCGCTTGAACCCGCGTTCCATCGCTGCCATCATCCCCGGCGGGCCGCACAGATAGACGTGCTTGTCCGCGATCTCACCCCGGCAAAGCTCGGCGATCTGCTCCACGGAGAGATTGCCGTCCGTTGCCGAAATCCAGGGATGGTAACGAAAACTGTCGTGGGTGTGGTCGGCGTCGGTCAATTCGTCGTGGAACAGCAGGTCGTCGCTGCTGCGTACCGAGTAGAACATATCGACGTCGGCGGCGGGGCCGTCTCCGAAGTCCCGGACCCAACTCAGGAAGGGCGTAACGCCGATGCCGCCGGCCACCCAGACCTGTTCCGGCCCACTGGTCTTGTAGTTGAACCGGCCATAGCAGCCGTCCACCCGCGCCAGCGCGCCGGCTTCCAGGTTGGCGTTCAGATGGCGGGTCCAGTCGCCCGATGCTTTGATGGTGAAGCGTACTTGGTCCTCCCGGGGCGCACTGCTGACCGTGAAGGGATGGGGTTCTTTCAAGCCTCGCTCGCCAGGGAAACTCACAAAGGCGAACTGCCCCGCCGTAAAGGGCGGCCGCCGTCCCTGCGGTTGCAGGACTACCTCCAGGGTGGTGCCGTTCAGCCGGTGGACGGCTTGCACCAGGAACCGGAACCGCCGCTTGAACAGCCCGGCCAGCAGTTCCGTGTACAGATATGACCCGGTGCCGACGGCGGCGGCCAGGGTCAGATATGCCAGCAGCACCGGCTCGGTGAGCACCCGAGACTCCAGGGTGATGGCATGGACGAAGCCCATGATGAAGAACAGGCCGATGAACTTGTGGGTTTTCAGCCACCGGCTGTAGGAAAAGCGGGTGAATCGCCCGATCAGCGGCAGTCGGGGGGCGACGGTCAGCAGCACCAGCAGCAGCAGTCCGGCGAAGGCCAGCAGTCCCAGGGTTTCACCCAGCACCAGCAGTACGCCGGGCGGCACGGACAGACTGGCGAGGAAGGTTGTGAGGAAGGTCACCGGCACGACGGAGATTTCCTCGCCGGTCTCGGTGATGATGTCTCCGGCTCCCAGGGGCATGACCAGGAAGTGGGCCACGATCATCAGCAGGGCAGCCAGGGCCGCGTTCTTGTGGGCGTGGTACATCTTGTCCAGGCCACCGAAAAGGGGTTCCAGGAAGCGGGGCCGGGTGGAGAGGAACAGGGCGCAGGCCATGAGGATCATGGCGGTTGAACTGATTATTTCCGCCGTCAGTTGGCGGTTCTGGCCCTGGGGGGTGTCGGGTTCCAGCGGCAGGAAGACGAACCACAGGGCTATGTTCACCAGCGCCAACGCGGTAATCCCGACGTTACCGAGCATTGCTTTTCGCATCACACCACCTATTGGGACAAGAAATGGTTGGGAATTTTATCGAGTTTCAGCCGTGCGGCTTGCGGGTCGAAAATCCTCACGCGTACCCAGTTTCGCCCGATTTGTCATTACGACCCCGCACTTGATGCGGAGGCGACAATCTTTTAAGGGCGACGGACGCCGCCGCTGGAACGCGATCGCCGCGTCGCTACACTCCTCGCGATGACAAACCGGGTACGCGTGAGCTTCGACCCATACCGGGATGCCGGACACCTAATCTTTGGGGGGCGGGGCCAGCGTTAGGCCCTCCTGTTGCGGTTCGCTTTCGCCGTGGGAGTTTTTGGCCGTAACCGTTATCCAGTAGGAGCCGGGCGCCAGGTTGCTGAAGGTGTGCATCCGGTCCGCGGTATCGACACAGTCTTTCCGGTCGGAGCCGTGCAGGTTGATGCACACGTTGTAGGCGACAACCGGCCCGCCCGTTGTTGGCTCCGGCCAGGTGGATATGATCTCCTTGTCGGTGGCGGATCCATACAATCCGACGTATGGGACCGGCCCGGGCGGGGTTTGGGCCGGATCCGGCGTTGGCGTTGGGGTTGGCGCTGGCGTTGGCATTGGGGTTGCAGTCGGTACGGGGGTCGGGACGGGGTGAGTGCTGGTGAAATGAATCCAGCCGGTCCGGTGGTAGACGGAATTGACCTTATAACCTACCGCAATCTCGTAGGCCGTATTGGGCCGTAGATTTTCGATGGTGTAGGACCGCTCCGAGGTGGGCAGATTCGGTCCGTCAACCCACGAAAGATTGTCCTGACCTCCGACTCTATGGCCCACGATATAACTCTCCATCGTTGAGCCGTTCAGGTTGGGTTCAGTCCAGTTGACCGTGATTGAGTTGGACGTGGACGTGGAGAACGAGATGCTGATCCGGTCGGGCAGCCGGGTGGGCGTCGGGGTAGCAGTCGGTTCGGGCGTCGGAGTAGCAGTCGGTTCGGGTGTGGCGGTGGGAAGATTGGGAACGCAGTTATCAATGATGTTGATGAGGATGGCGTTGCTCTGCAAAGAGCGGGCCTGGTTGACGAACTTGATCGAAAGCATCTCGTCGCCTTCGAGCTGGTGGTCGCAGCGAACCTGCACTTTGACGCGCTGCGCCGGACTTTCCGATTGGCCGGCCGGGACGGTGAAGACGGTTCCAGGGGGGACGGAGGTCTCGTAGTCATTGTCGTAGGTGGCGGGATTGCTCCCGTAACCGGCAACCTGAAGCGTAAGCTCGGTGGCGGCAGTCTGGGCCTCGTTCATCACCGCTTTGATTTTGAACCAGCCGCCAGCCCCATTGTTTTCATTGATTTGATACGCGCCGTCCTTGATGACTTCCTGGGCATCGGGGCCGCCGTCGGTTGATTTCTGGATATTTTTCTCCACGATTACCAGCGAAACGGGTGGTACGGCCTGTTCCGGCACGGCCGGAATGTTGCCGCCGGGTCCGCCGCCGACCACGACGCGGGCGGCGGTCTCAGCGCCGGCTACGATAAGGGCGGGGGCCTCCGTTACGGCCGTGCCCTGCACGACGGGCGGGGCCTTCTGCTTGATGTAGGCGACGTAGCCGCCCAGTCCGCCGCCGGCGATGGCCATGACGCCCAGGCCCATGACGATGCCGATGACGACGCCCCTGGTGTGTCGTTTGATCCAGGCGGTGATTCTGCTGCCGTTCTGCGCGGGGGGTTGCGCCGGTTCCGCCGGCGCGTTCGGGGTGGTCATGCTCTCTGCTCCTATGTGGTGTCGATCGTGCTTCGGCTTATCGGTCATGGCGGCTGGCGGCTTACTGTCTCCTCGCCGCGGGCGTCGTTGCTGCTTCGTTGGCCGGGCGTCGCCTATCGGCGCGCGAAATACCCGGCGCGTGCGGCCATGTATGGCGGCGAAACAGCCCGGCGGTCACAATCTGTGCCTGGATACGCGGTCGGCAATGTTGTCCGCCTGGCCCGGCACCGTCTCAGCTTCGCTTCAGCCCTGTAATGCGACTTGCTTCTCGCAAGGTCGTCTTTGGCTCTGAACTGCCTGCCACTCTGGGCATAGTATAACGCATTTGTAGATGACGTTATGATAAATTATCGTCCATTAGGGATGTCTTTATTGTGTCTTTTTATGATCTCCCGGACTGGGCCTTTCCAAAGCTGGAGTTTGCGCAATTCAAGCGGCATAAGCGAGGGAGTCCACCATTCGGTGGTACAGAGCGACGGGGAATTCCTGCGTGTCGGGGTTGATGGCCGACAATGAGAAATCTTCCGACGCCAGCCACAGGTGCCGTCTCACCAGGGCGATGGCGTCCACGGAGGTCGGTGACGGCTTGTTGTACCAAGCCGCAGTGCGCGGGGTCATGGGATGTTGTTTTTGCGAGGCATGGGCGGCCAGGGTGGTCCAGGAAAAGAGGCTCAACAGGATGGGAGCGGTGCGAGCGATGGCCAGGTCGGACCACTGGCGCTGGGTCTCCATGCCCAAGTGGGTCCTGACCTCCTGAAAGGTAACTTCCAGTTGACAACGCAGGACAAACCACTCCAGGATCTGGGTCGGGTCCGCCGACGGGTCGGTGCAGAGCAGGGCCTGGGGATCGAAGTTGCCTTCGGGATCTCGGACCAGCACCCAGCGGATGAGGACGGGCGGCTTGCCCGAGCGGTACCAGACGGCGGTCTGGGAGGTGAGCTCGACGGTGCGGGTAGTGCCGTCATACCAAGACACTGTGGCGACAGTCCACGGCACATCGGCCTGTTCGAGCAGGGTTCTCAGCGACGGTCGCCGGTGGCCTTTCAGGGCTGACCGGCCTTTCTGACCCGACGGCCGTGGCGGTGCTGGCGCGTAGAGGGCAGCGTCCAGACTCAGTCTGGCGATGAGGGTAACGGGCTCGCGCAGCGACTGGCAGCAGTGGAGTAGATCAAGCACGGCATAGCCGTTGTCTCCCACTAAGATCAGAGGGCGATGGGGCAGCCAGCGGCGCAGCAGCATGACCATCTGCCTGGCCCAGTCGGTGATCCTCTGGTGCCGGCGTCCCTGCTGTTGGGCTGTTGGTAGTACCGCGAGGAAGGTGCCAGCACGGTGAGCACCGGCAGCGCCCAGTGGCGTCCCGCCCACGGCACGTGGCCCAGCCACATCAGGGAGATCCAGCGCAGGCCACTGGCCTTGACCAGTTGATGGCGACTGGAACGCACCGCGTCCCGGTAGATTCCCCGGGCCTTGATCTTGGCGCCGCGACGCCGTTCCAGGGTTTCGTCGATGCCGAAGATCAACGGCCCGTCGGCCCGATCCAGGTGTTGGAGCAAAAGCAGGAGCAGGACGCGGGCAACCCCACGGGACGATCACACCGCCCGATTGAGCACCTCGCGGTAGCGGGCGTAGTCGCGCTGGTCACTGCGCCCCATGACCCTGAGCGTCGCGGCCACGGTGCGCTGGCCTGTGGCCAGGACCGCGCCCACCAGCAGGAGCTGGGCCTTCTGCCAGGTCGGGTTGGTGAACAGAATTGCGAAGGGGGAGAGTATCGGTACAATGGCATTGGGCAGGGTGTGCATGGCTGGACCTTCAGTGACGTTTGGGTCAGGCCAGCTTACCCCGCCTTTGTACTTTTTCTAAATTTTGCGTAAAGCCCAGCTTGAAGCTCAACTACGTCGTACAGAATCTTATCAATCCGGCCGTCCAGGAACTGACTTCGGGCACGAGGTTCGCGATGCGCCAGTCGGTGGACGTGGACAGCAGCGAACTCCTGGTGGCCAAGACCGGTATCCGGACGGCCAATGATCTCGTCTGGGTGGGTCGGGCGGCCAACTACGCGGCCAAGTTGTCATCCCGTCGGGCGCCCGCCACTCACATCACGCCGGAGGTGCACGATCAACCCCCGGCCGAACTCAAGACCGACAACAACCGCCGGCAGATCTGGACCGCCGAGACCGCAGCGGAGATAGGCAGCCGGCGGGTTTACAGTTCTTCGTGCTACTGCCGTCCGTAAGACGAAGGCGGAAACGGCCAGCGCGGGCGGGATGCACGAACTGTTGCCGAAGAAATCCTTTGGGCGCCGTCTGGGGACTCTGAGTAACTCTGCGGTCAGAACTCGGGGCAGGCGGGCCAGTCGGAGTACCGACAAATCCCTCACCTGTAGCGGCTGTCGTCGCTGGATTTTCCCGACATGGGACTCGCATCGGCGAGCCGATCTAAACGCCTGATTGGCTTCATTTGGGCTCGCTTTAACTACCGTTGTGGGTCGCCTCCTTCCACGAATGTCAATCGACAAATAGCGAGCCGATGGGAGATTCTACATGATGGCGTTCCGTCTTCAGGCTCGTGTACTCCGGCCTGATGGCATGGATTCTGTGTACCGTCAGACTGTGGACATCGAGCTTCAGTGTAGGGCTTTGATTTGACCGTCCTTGGTGGTCGGTCCCGTCCTCTTGGATTAGGATTTGGCATCCCGCACTTGCATCGCTTGGGTCTTGAGACTCCTGCTTGCCAAATTCCCATATATTGACGACTTGGTCCTCATCCTCTTCTTCAATGTCGCCTTCGGGAAAGTTGCCAATATGCACGGTGATGCCAGGCGGGACGACAAATGGCTCTACTTCGCAGGCATGGTTGAAGAGGACCACGTTTTCCCCCGGCGGGTCCGTCTGCGAAGAGCGGAAAAAGATCCCATCTATTCTGGGTTGCATTTTGTGTGCCAGATACTCAGCGATTACCTGGGTGGCAATGTACTCTCTGGTCTCATCCTCGGGCATCACGGGTCTCGTGAGCTCGCGCCCGAACTGCTTGAGAAAGGCGGCACGATTTGAACGATCGGCGTATTCCGGGTCGAAGTAGCTCTTCTCAATGGTCACGTCTTGAAGAAGGTTCAAATCGAGAAGACGCACGGGTTTGAGAAGCTGGAATTTACCGGTGACTACGTAGCTTCCGACTGGCGGGCGCACCTCCGAGATGCAGGTGTCTTGGTCGAGGGATCCGTAAAAAACCGGGATCCCGTCGGCATTCATCCGACCGGCGGGTGCGCTTTCTGGCGGTGGCGGCCCCATCTCGGCCGTGGGGCTAGCCAGTATGGTTTTGAGCTGATCTTCGGAACCGGCCCAACGTGCGCGCCAGATGAACGTGTCAACAGTGTCGGCGCCGATTACTTGCACAACGGACTCTCCGGCACGGGTCCGCAACGAGTGCAGTTCCGAGAAGAGCCGGCTGAGGACAGATTCTGCGTCCGTATTGAAATATCTGGCTTGGTCCCGTATGGAGTTTGGCACACGTTCCCAGATGCTCCAATATGTGCCTGTCTCGGGCCCGAGTTCTTCGTGTCGGGCTTCATATTGGTAGGGATCCTCGCCACCGTCAGGAACGTTTCTCCATCCGAGGGTATGGGAAAGCAGTTTCACGACGTCGTCCGCGATTTCTTGGCTAACGCCGGTTATCTCGGCTACCAGGTCGCTGGGAGAGATCCCCGAACGCTCCCAGTCCCCACCCAGTGCTATGTCCATGAATTCCTCGGGCTCAACAGGCCCGTTCGGAGTCAGCTGGAAATGCCTGTCGATCACCTCATGGATCCTTTTCGCCAATTCATCCAATTGGAACGTGTTGCGAAGCTCAAAGCAATATGAGCAGGTGCGGGGCGTCCCACCGTCGAGCAACTCGTTCGCCAGGTAGGTGTCACGCACACACCAATGGCAGACATTCTGCATTTTCTGGTGTTCCATCGGTTGTCACCATGAGTACCATCGTGGTCGCGGCACGCCGTTGGTCTGGCAATCGCTCCGGATTTTTGGGTTGCTGTGGAGACCACTGTTGCCTGGTTATGGCATCAGAGAATCCAGTAGCCACTGGGTTTCCATTAACGGGCGCCTAGCCTCTTGGGAGTGTCTCTTGTCTGATGTCGCGAGGAGGCCCCTGCCACCATCGCAGGCGGCCTTCGGCGCGTTGGTAAGCCTCCGCATCAGTGGTTACGCGGGTAGTTCTGCCGGCCGGGTCGGTTACGTCCCAGTGCTTGCCGCCGGCTGATTTCACCGACCAGCCCGGTGGCAACAGCTGCGGTTGTCGCAGCGCCTTTTCCAAGTCTTCGATGGTGACGCAGGGATTGATAGGAGCGTTGGGCGCTTCCCAGTCCGCGTTCAGTCGATTGATGTCGAACTCGTTACGGGCGGTCAGCCGTTCCAGTTCGGCGTCGGGGTCCGCCTCGTCGCGGATGATGCGCTGCATGCCGGCGGCGATGATGGGCGGGTATTCGCCGACGTTGGCACGGATGTTTTCGAAGCGACGGGCCACGGCTTCGTAAGCGTCGTGCTCCGCGGTTCCTTCGTAAAACAGGTTCACCACGTCCACAGTGGGAGGCTCCTGCCCGATGCGATCAATGCGTCCGGCGCGCTGTTCCAAAGTCATCGGGTTCCACGGGATGTCGTAATTGACGACGGCGGAGCAGAATTGCAGGTTGAGCGATTCCGACGCCGTTTCCGTGCAGAGGAGAATACCGTTGGGTTGTTGTCTGAACTCTTCCAGCCGGCGACCGCGGTCGCCCAGGTGTCCGTCCTGCCCGTATAACTCGGTCACGTAGTGGCCGGCGTGTTGAAGGTGTTCGGACAGCCAGCTCTGTGTGTCGCGGAACTGCGTGAACAGCAGGATGTGAGCGTGGCCCTGCTCCCGGAGCTCCGTGATGACGTCGGCCAGCTGGTTGCGCTTGCTGTCGTTATGGGACAGCCTTTCGGCTTCGGCGGCGGCTTTGAGCAGCGCATCGAGGTTCGCCGCGTTGTTCAGCGTGTTGGTTTCGCCGTCCGTGAGTTCGTCCAGGTCGGCGTCGTCCAGCAGGGTCATCCAGTCGTCGGCGTCCTGCGGGATCCGATTGGCGGCATTGCGCAAGGTTTGAGCGTAGGCATAGGTTGACGAGCCGAACCGCTTGCGGAAGATCGTTGTGATGAAACCCAGAGACTGGGGCGCGATGCCGCGCCCAGCGTAGCACTGCCGCACCAATTCCTTGATGTCGTCGTACAGCGCGCGCTCCGAGTCCGTCATGGTAATCACCACGTCCTGGGCCTGGCGTTGCGGAACGGGGGCGTCCAGCAGGCCCTGGCGCCGGTACTGACGCAGCAACTCTCGGGTGTGGCGGCTCATCAGCCGCTTGGCCGGTGCGCTACGCTGCATCGCGCCCAGCGTGGCTTGCAGTGCCGCAGGGTCCTCTAACTGGTTGGCGATGTAGTCGTCGTTGTCGCTGGCGAGCAGGAAGTCGCCGGTATCCGGTGGATTGGTCTTGCGCCAGAGGTCGCGGCGGTACTTCCACTCCGCCAGGTCAGGCGGTTCTTCCTGGTAGAACCGGCGGTACTCGGCGGAGTTCCAGCCCTCGGGCTCCAGCAGTTCGAGCAGCGCCCACAGTTCCACCTCGTTGAGTTGCATCGGCGTGGCAGTGAGCAGCAGCAGTTCCTTGGTCTGGCGCGAAAGTTGGCACAGTAACCGAAGGTACTGATTGGGCTCGCGACGTTGTTCAACATCGACATTTCGGAACCGGGCGCGGTGGGCCTCGTCAACGATGATGATGTCGTACTCGCCGCAGGTGGCAAGGAACCGCTCGTCGTTGCGCACCAGCCACTGGTGTCCGGCGATGGCCAACGGCACGTCCCAGGCCGGACTGGCAACCGGTTCGGTGCGGCCGTCGCGGTAGTAGCAGCCGTGGGTGTCGATGATTGGGATGTCAATGGCGAACTTCATCAGCAGTTCGCTCGGTTCCGTTTGCTTATGCGTGATGGCATTATGCCACACCCGAAAGCCTGACGATAAATAGGGGGAGCGGTCCATCAGGAAACCGCTCCCGCTATTCACATGGGGTCCCGACGCACAAACTGTGCATCGGGATTATCGTCCTGTTCCATTAGTGGACCTCCTTGTCGGGATAGCCCGCCAACACACGCGCCGGCCTTGGACGCCTGTTGGCTGTCCGACCTGATGTTTCTGCCGGGGCGGTGCTTTTGCGCTTGCCGGGATTTAGCCAAGTCTAGATCACTTCATGGCTGCACGAAGCCCATCGCAGGCGGTTCCGTTTGAAATTGCGTGGTAAATGGTATAGCATCGCTCCCGGCCAATCAAGGGGACGATGTTATGCCAGAGCGCAATTACGCCAACAGGACGCTTTACCACGGCGACAATCTTGACTTTCTGCGAGGGATGAACACCGGGACGGTCGACCTTATCGCCACCGACCCGCCTTTCAACAAAGGCCGCGACTTTCACGCCGACCCTGACAGCACCGCCAGAGACGCAAGGTTTCAAGACCGCTGGCGCTGGGATGAGGATATTCACGACGATTGGCTCATTGCCATCCAGCGCGATGAGCCGGAAGTCTGGCAGGTAATCACCGCTGCGAAAACCGTCTATGGCGACGGCATGGGCGCGTTCCTGTGCTGGCTTGGCGTCCGCCTGCTGGAAATGCGGCGGGTCCTCGACGACGACGGCAGCATCTATCTCCATTGCGACGCCACTGCCGGCGCGTACATCAAAATCCTGATGGACGCGATTTTTCGCTGGTACAACTTCAAGAACGAAATCACATGGGAACGGACGCGCGGACGGTCGGACGGTCGGCATTGGGGAAACACCACTGACACCATCCTTTTCTACACCAAATCCCGTCACCACCGTTGGCACAACATCTACACCGAGCGCAACACCGAAGCGGCGCGGACTACCGGCGACCTTACTGCCGCCGAGGTTCGCACCGGCACATCGGGCCTGCCCTGGCGCGGCTACAATCCCACCGAACAGGGCCGGCATTGGGCGGTTCCCAAAGAAAACAACTTCGCTCAATGGCTGGACTCAAACCGCATCCCCGGTTACATGAGCATCGTCCATCCTCATGCCCGCCTTGACGCGCAGGACGCCGCCGGCCTGATTGAATGGTCGGCCAACGGGCGTCCCTCGCTGATTCGCCCGCCAGAGTCCAGTTTGGGCGCGAAAATCAACAATATCTGGTACGACATCCCACGCGCTCCCAGTAACGAACGGACGGGATACCCGACGCAAAAGCCGCTGGCTCTCTACGAGCGCATCATCCTTGCCAGCAGCGACCCCGGCGATCTGGTGCTTGACCCGTTCTGCGGCTGCGCCACGACGCCGATTGCCGCCGAACGGTTGGGCCGGCAATGGGTGGGCATGGACATTTGGGACAGGGCGCATGAGCAGGTAATCGAGCGGATGCAGGCCAACCGTCAACTGCTGGCCGACCCCGACTCGCAGGTCTTTTACAGCACTTCCCCCCCGCACTGACGGGAGTGAATCCGCCACGCTGACGCTGCGGATGCCCACGGGCCGGGCGCAGCGCCTACCGCCGCCCCGAACGCATCACGGGCGGCTGCTGGCCGACATAGGCCCGTTCTGTCAAGGCTGTGGCGCAGATTACACGTTTGACCCGCGAGTGCTGGAGGTTGACCACATCAACCCGCGCTCCCAGGGCGGAACGTACGCCTACGAAAATCTGACCCTGCTGTGCCCGCCGTGCAACAAGGAAAAGCGGGACCGCTACACGCTCATCGGCTTGCAGCAGTTCAACCGGGCGAACGGTTGGATGAAAGACACAACGAACCTACGCATGGGCCGGGCGCAGGGGCGCACCGGCCGGCGGCGACGATAAAGGAGATTGACGGTGTCCACCAACGATTACACCCCGCCGGGTTACATGGCGCTGTACGATACCGCGCTGGAATATCTCAAGGGCAACCGGCCCACGCTGTACCGAGAGTTGCGAAAGGGTAAGCGGCTGGACGATTACATCGACGGGCAGATCGGCGCGACGCGGGAGTACGCGGCAAGCCTAATCAATGGTGGCGAGTACCCGGATGTTGCTTGGAACCACGCCGTCAGGGAACAGCTGCTTGCATCCCCCGCTGATTAGCAAAGAAACATCCCCGCCGGCGACTGTTTGGCGACACGACCGGCGAGGATGCGGAGGGGTGAATGATGATTGTTTTTGCGTGGGTTATGTTTGTCGGCGGTCTAACCATCGGAACCATCGCGGGATTTTTGGCAGCAGCGACAGCATGGCAGATTGGCATCCTGAACAAAGTTGCCCTGTTTCTTTTACTGACCGCATGGTTTTTTCTAATCTATCTGCTTGCCGATAGATCGTTAGGATGAGGATTAGATTTATCGCCATCAGCAAGCCAGCAAGCCAAAACATCGGGTCGGTGGGCATGGCTACCGCCTCCGAGCGCGCCCGCGCCTGCTCAACGCCTTTTGCAGCGAGTCGTGCCTTGATCGCTTGCGCTGCTTCCTGGGCTTGACGATTTTGCCTTTCGGCAACGCTCGACGGGCTACCCTGCCGTCGTTAGCCTGCCGCCCCGCGAACACCCGCCCGATGTCGCGGCGCTGCGTTACAACCCGCCGTTCCACGCTGGGAACCAGCACGTCGTCATCATCCGCCCGCCACCGCGCTACCGTCGCCGGCGTCGGGGGCCATTCCTCATCGGGATCGTCGGTGTCCGTCTCACCTTTTGGGCGCACCCGCCTCGTGGTGTCCGGCACGAAATGAGTAGTCGGCGGCGCCGTGGACTCGCCATGCCGTTTCTGCCGGTCATCAACCTCGGCCATGTCCGGCGCGTCGCCTTTGCGCTTGGTGTCGGTGGCCGCAACCCGCACCACGTCGGCCCATTCCCGGAACGGAGGATTGACGCCGGCCATCTCCGCCGGTGTTTGGTGGTCAACGCCTTCGTGCTCCCGGAACAGGTTGTAGTTGATGGCCCAGCCGTCAAAGTACCTCTGACCGGATTCCAAGCCTTGCAATCCGCGCAGGGTCTTTTCACGGTCTCGGATGGTGCCCTGCAACCGTTCCGACAGGTTGTTATTGACCCTGGCCCGCAGTCCCTCGGACTGGATATGCTCGGCGTCCGGAAACACCGCCTTGATCGCGCCGGTGTAACTGCCGAGCTTGTCGGTGGTGATTGACCGGGGCGGCGCGTCGGCAGCGGCCATCGCCTTACGCATGACGGCGACGGCGGCTCGGTTGTCGCGGTTCGGCGACAGGTGAACCGCCAGCGCGTAGCGCGTGTTGGCGTCCATGACGTTCCACAGCCACAACTTCTCACCGCCAACCTTGACCTGAACCTCATCGGCAACCCATTTCCCCGACGTGTGCGCCGGGAAGTCGGCCATGATGTCTTTCGCAACGTCGGTGTACTCGGTGACCCAGCGGTACAAAGTTTCTTTGGACGGTTCCGGCATATTCAGAACGTCGTCCATCGTCTCGGCGGTCTGCTTGTAACTGGTGCCACCGTAGTACATTCTGATGGCTCCGCCGATCTGCTCGGCAGTGGCGTGCCTGCCCGCAACCTGCCCGGTGTGCAGGAATCGCTTGCGGCAGTCCTTGCAGCGGTAGGTCTGCTTGCCGTTGGCGTTCTTGCCCCACTTCGAGACTTTCGCGCCGGCGCAGTACGGGCAGTTGACTTCGCGGGTCAGGGTTTCGGTGAACTTCGCCATGCGGCCATCATAGCATAGACGGCGGTCCCGCTTGCTTTCAGAAGGGGTTGAACACGAAACACACGAATTTCGCCCCCGGACTACTGTACACGGCGCAATTCTCTTTGACCAACCCGCTGTCCGATACCATGCAAGACAGGGACATCAGCATCAGCACCAGAACAACCAAGCCGGCGATTTTCATATTGCGCCTCCGCCAATGAGACGACCCCCAACGCGGCCGCAACGTCGGGGGTCTGGGAATGCCCTATGTGGGGCTTAGCTTATGGTATCATGCCTTACCACGCAATTTCAAACGGAACCCAGGGAGGACCCCGCCACGCTCAACGATGAGCTCGCGGATCTCTACCAGCACCGGCGATTCAGGCATCATCTCGCCACTTTGACCGAGGAGGAGATCGCGGAGCTGCTCGATGAGGCGGAGGCGCTGGCCTTGAACCTGCTCGTCGAGGACGACCGCTGATGAAAATAACCGGTCTGCACATCGATGGCTTTGGGCGGTTCGCCGACCACAGTGTCGGCCCGTTGGAACGTCCGGTAACGGTGTTCTACGGCCCCAATGAAGCCGGCAAGAGCACGTTGCTGGAATTCATCCGTCGGATCCTGTTCGGGTTCCCCAGCGGCCGCAACCGAGGCAACGAATATCCGCCCCTGGCCGGTGGGCGGCACGGCGGCAGGGTGATGATCACCACCGAAGCCGGGGATGCCATCACCATCGACCGAACTCCAGGGCGAGGAGACGGCCCCTTATCCCTCGCCACTGGCGCCGGCGAGACACTTCCGGCGGGTGAGCTGTCGAGACTCTTGGGAACCACCCGCGTGGCGTGTTCGAAGGCATCTTCGCGTTCACGCTCGACGAGCTGAATGATCAGAACCGGCTCAGCGATGACAGCGTCAACGTGCAAATTTACAGCGCTGGCATCGGGGCGATGAAACTGCCTGATGCATTGGCGGCATTGGATCGACAGAAGAGCGACATCTTTCGACCGCAGGGGAGAAACCAACTTATCCCAAGTGTTGCCCAGGGCATCGAAAGCACGGATACGAAGCTGGGAGAGATTGCTGGCTACGCAATCGAATATCGTCGCCAGTCGGACCGGCTGGTCGAGATCGAGCGGGAACTGGGCGATGTGGTCGCTCGACGTCTGCAAACCGCATCGGAACAGGACCGACTCGAGAACCTCGAGCGGGCGTGGGATCCCTGGAATGAACTGATCAGTGCGGAACAGCGGCTGGCAGAGCTGCCGGCGGTGGCGGAGTTTCCGGAGAACGGCGTCATCCGCCTGGAAACGCTGGAGACGCAGGTCGAAGCCGCCCGCGAGGAACTGTCCTCCGCAGAGGAACGGGTCAAGCGCACCAGTGCAAGCGTTGACCAGGAGATCGAGCATCTGACGATCCTGGAGCACTCCAGCGAGGTGCGCACGCTGGAGCGTGCCCGCGGCGCGTTCGACCAGTCCGTGAAGGACCTGCCCGAGCGACGGGCCGAACTGGACAGCAAGCGCTCCGAGCTCGAAACGTCGCTGGCAAACCTGGGCCCCGACTGGGACACGGACCGCCTCGACCGGTTCGATCTGTCGCTGGTGGTGCGGGAGGAGGTTGCCAACCACGGCGAGCGCCTCAGGGACGCCCAGACTGCCGTCGATAGGTCGCAGACCGTGTTGGCCCAGGAAGAGGCAACGCTGGCGGACACTGTGGAAGCAACACAACGGGCGCAAGCCGAACGGGATGCCGTCGTTGCTCCTGAGTTGGACGAAAACGGCATCCGCGAACGCCGCCGACGTATCCGACAGTCCAGAACCGATCTGGATGAACTGGGACGTGCCGAAGACCGGAGCCGGGACCTGCGAGCGCAGATTAGCGATGGGCCCGAACCCGGCGCGGCAGGGTCGCCGGCCGGCAGATCCCGGCTGCTGGCGGGAGCGCCGGGGATATTGGGAGTCGCTCTGCTGGTCGCCGGCCTCTGGCTGGCGGCGACCACCACCTTCGGGGCCGGCGCGATCCTGGCTGCCATCGGCGCGGTGCTGGCCACGGTGGCGGTTTTCTGGTTCATGCGGGGCCGCGCTGACGGACAGCCCACAGCCTCGCCCGCAGCGGCGCGAGTGCGCGGACAAATCAGAGAAGCGGATGAGCAGTTGGCGGGATTACGGTCGCGTCTCCAATCGGACGCTGCTGCATTGGGCCTGGAAGCCATCAACGCGAATACGTTGATGGAAACCGAGGAGGGGCTGGACGCGGCTGACGCGAGGCTCAGGGAATGGCGTCAACTGGAAACCACGCTGGCCCAGGCGACCGAACGCGTCGAACGCCAGACGCAGCGGGGGGATCACGCACAACAGGCCGTGCAGGATGCCGAAGCGGCGCTGGAGGCGGAGCAGCAGGCGTGGCAGGCGTGGCTCCAGCAGCGCGGATTGCTGAGCACGTTCCTGCCCGACAGCATCCAGGAACTGCGCACCCTGGTGGACCTGGCACGAACCCATCACCGCGAAGTGGTGGAGATGGAAAATCGCATTGCCGCCATTCAGAAGGACATCGATGAATTCATCGCCATGGCCCGTCCGCTGACGGAAGACCACGGATTCGCGGTGGAGTGGAGCAACTACCCCGGGGTCGCCGGCGTGGCCGACGACATCATCGACCTGCACCGCGACGTAACCGAGGCAGCGCGAAACCGCGCCGATGCTGAGAAGGAACTGGAGGAGGCCCGTCAGGATCTGATGGCGCGTCAGAAGAGGCGACAAGAAGCCGCCGACCAGATCGTGGCTCTCTTGAAGTCGGGCGACGCCGAGGAAGCGGACGACTTCCGCAGGCGCGACCGGGTTTTCCAAGAGCGGGTCGGCCTGTCTGCAACAATCTCCGGCGCTCTGGAGCAGATGCAGCGCATCAGCGGGCCGGGCGACGCGCTGGACACGTTGCGGGACACGCTGGCCAAAACCGACGTTCAATCAATCCGCGACGGCATCCGGCAGTGCGAGACCGAACTGGAAGAGATCGATGGGCTCCGGTCTGAACTTGACACCGAGCGCGGCTCCATCCGCACGACGTTGGACGGGCTCGCCAGCGAAGAGGATTCATCGCGGCTGAGGTTAGAGCGTCACCGACTTTCCGAGGAGTTGCAGGGACACGCGCGAGACTGGGCGTTGCGCGCGATTGCCGAGAGCTTGATCCGGCAGGCGCAGAGCAAGTTCGAGCAGGAACGGCAACCGGACGTGATCCGCCACGCCGAGAGCTTCTTCCGGGACGTCACCGATGGCGCGTACCAAACCGTCTTTTCCCCGCTGGGCAGTTCCGAGATCAACGTCACGGACGCCGCCGGCAACGTGAGGACACCCCAACTGCTGAGCCGCGGCACCCGCGAGCAACTGTTCCTGGCCCTGCGTTTCGGCCTGATCCTGGAGATGGGCCAGCACTCGGAACGCCTCCCGGTCATCGTAGACGAGGCCCTGGTCAACTTCGACCCGACCCGTGGCACCAAGGCAGCCGGCTCATTCATAGAACTGTCCGAGACCAACCAGGTGCTGGTCCTCACCTGTCACCCGCAGATCGTGGACTGGTTCGTCGACGCGGCGGCGCAGCGGGGGGCCGTTGAGCCGGAGGTGTTGCGGATTTGAAACCCTTCCGGATAGACCGAAATTCCCATAGCAATAATGCGCATATGATCGAGAGATGACAACGCCAGCAAAGTGAAGTGCTGGTTGGTGCGCAGAGCGTAGATCCACAGGTGCCCCGTAAATGGCGTCTCGCTGGCCGGCCTGTGGTCGAAGGGCAGCACGCTGGCCTTGCCCCCTGGGCGTGGCATCCGCCGGTGGGCAGCCGCAGCAGGGTTTTGGCGTTGCGCAGAGGTATTATTCCGACGTTTATCCACCGGTGGAGTCCGCGATCACCTGCGGCGCCGAGGCGTCGAACCCCACCACGTCCATCACTCCACCGCCGTCGTGGTCGGCGATGTGAACCCGTTGGAGGTCATGGCGACCGCCGCCATCGCCCCAGGTGATAGACGAAGCTTCGGATCGGCGTGGATCGTGGGGTAGTCATTGTCGCCGGTACAACGATTTACGTAATAGCCTTTGGCGAACCAAGGTGGGTATCAATCGCGGAGTTCTATGAACGTCAATGGCCGACCTCCGTTCAAAGTCTGCCATGAGTGGGGACAGCGGGTCTTCGTGGGGCAGTTTGCAGCTCTCAATTTTGCAGAACCGCGATTGTGCGACGCC
>CBDBDS010000014.1:0-54246 GCA_965203985.1 Dehalococcoidia bacterium | reverse complement strand
GCTTGGGCCTTGCAGGGTCAAATCCCCGGAGGGATCGGGACTGGATGAACATCCCGGAGTGCGTTCCTGACCTGCCGGCGACGTAGTCCCGTATAGAGACTGAGGCTGATAGAACTGCTCGTGCTGGGGATTACGAAATCCGTTGTTGACGGCACCGTTTTCTCCTGCCTGAACAATCCTACGTTAACCTACCTCTCGCCGCGGGTGGTAGGGTTCATTGTCGTTGGAGCCGGCGGCCGGAGTCGAACCGGCTACCTGCTCATTACAAGTGAGCCGCTCTGCCAGTTGAGCTACGCCGGCTGGTGGTGTGTTGGGGAGTTCCTGTCTGGTTGCTGAGGATGCAGGTCCGGTCAGAGAGATAACGCTGCATCCTCTTGGAAGAGATGGTCCGGGTGGCCGGATTCGAACCGGCGAACCTCGTGGTCCCAAACCACGTATGCTACCGCTACACCACACCCGGACGGTGTCATCCTGTAAACCTCGTCGTCGTAGTGGCGTCCCCATCTGTGCGCTTCCGTCCACCGCTTCCAGACCTTCGCGCCGGCCTTCGTCTTGCGCAGTTCTTGCCCTACCCGGGCTCGCTCGTCAGCGGCGTCGCGCAGGGTCGTCAGCGAATGCTCGTATTGCCGGCGGCTGCTGTCGGCGTCTTGGGCCGCCTGGTCCAGTCGCTCCTGGGCTGCGTCGAGATCGTGGATCAGCTCGTTGAGCTCTTCCTGTTCTTCCCGTGTCGGCGGGTTGCTCCAGGGCATCAGCTCGAGCAGAGGGGCCAGCATCTCTTCTCCGATCACGTGGTGCCGATTGGGGTCGCTTCTCTTTGTGGGTCGCCGCGGTCGTTCTCCCGTTCAGTCGTCGCTGGTGGGCATGGCCCACGTTTGGAGGAAGACGGTGTTCCACTCGGTGTCCTCGGTCACTCCAACTATGGCCGTGGTGTCATTGTCGCTCCGTGCTGCCCACATCGGGGTGTCCTGGTTGATCAGGAGGAGATCGCCGCGCTCGTTGAAGATGCTGCGACTTTCCAGCGGCTTGAGGGCGTCGATCACGTGCTGGACGGTTGGGAGTTCGTGTTCGTCGGTATAGCCGATGGCTGCCTGGTCGTGGATGCCCATGTAGTTATGGAGGAACGGTTCACCCGGTCTTATGGCGGGGGTGAGCCCGAAAGTGAAAACGACACTCGCGTCTGGGTCGCATAGCTCGAGCGACGAGACGAGTTCGCCGAACGTCAGCTGTTGGATCCTCTGGATGCCGCGGTTGCGGACTTGGCTCCGGGATGCGTATGCGCTGCCCATGGGTTCCTCCGGCGGTGCATTTTGTGGTAGCAGGGCCGAGAGTCGAACTCGGGAGCGTAGGGTTATGAGCCCAGGCGGGCGCCGGCCACCCTGCATGTGCTGCCGAGCCGCGCCGGTAATAACTGGCGTGTGGCTCGGACGGTCTTTTCAATTCATGGTAGGCCCGGCGGGATTCGAACCCGCGACGTGACGGTTAAGAGCCGCCTGCTCTGGCCGCTGAGCTACGGACCTACGGCGCTGGTTTTCATGGCGAGCCCGGCAGGATTTGAACCCGCGGCATCCTGGTTCGAAGCCAGGCGCTCTGTCCAACTGAGCTACGGGCCCGCGTATGGGTTGGTGGTGCCTGGGGTGGGAGTCGAACCCACACGTCACGGGGACACTGGTTCCTAAGACCAGCGCGTCTGCCAATTACGCCACCTAGGCACGTTGCTGAGCAGTTTCGTCGCCTGCTCGGGCGATGGGATCGGTTGATCCTCGGTAAGTCTGGTGCCTGTCGCGACCGCGTTATCGGCGCGGCGGGTTCTGGTCTTGCCGGCTCATTCGGTGTCCCGGCTGGTGTCCGCCTGCCGTTCCGGGTGACGCGAGCAGCTGTGCGTGGGCGTCACCTTGGGCTGCGTCCACTGGATCTGGTTTTCTACTCGGCCGCCGTGCTGGTGCTGGATGACGGCGACGGTTACGGGCACGGGCGGATCGATCTCGCAGGTCATGCTGTTCGAGGGCTCCCCGTCGCCGGTGTGGGCGAACGGGCAGGTGCCGCAGGTTGGCCGCTGCTTTGCGTCGGACATCGATCGCTTCTCCTCGGTGGTGCGGGCTTGGGTGCAGTGGCAAGGGCGGTGAGACTCGAACTCACAACCTCCGGGTCCAGAGTCCGGCGCGCCACCGGTTGCGCCACGCCCTTGCGATCTGAGGGATTCTGTTTGTCTGGTGGACCCGGCAGGCTTCGATCCTGCGACCTTCCGCTTATGAGACGGGCGCTCTAACCGTCTGAGCTACGGGTCCCTGAATCTTCCCCGGACGGATGGTAGGGTGTCTCTGCTGTTTGGTCTAAACCCGATGTAAAGATGTGAAGCATCGACTTCGACCCGCCCGGGTGCTTTTGTTCCGTGATTGATTGGAGCGAGGAACGGGGCTCGAACCCGCGACCTCTTGCATGGCACGCAAGTGCTCTACCGACTGAGCTATCCTCGCTCGTCTGGCGGCTTCGGCCGTCGGCGGTGATTTTTCTGGTGGAGCCGGCGGGAATCAAACCCGCGCTTCCTGGGTGCAAGCCAAGCGTCTTCTCCCTCGACCACGGCCCCGCGCGTTGCTCCGTATGGAGCTCGGTGTGATGGATCCCCGGGCGGATGGTAAGGCGCCGTGCGACTTGCTCTACCGGTTGAGCTACGTTCCGATTGTTCGGAGCGACGGGATTCGAACCCGCGACCTGAGTAACGCATCGGCTTCGACCCGCCCGGGGGTCATTGTTTTCATTGGAGCGAACGGCGGGAATCGAACCCGCGTGATCTGCTTGGAAGGCAGAGGTTCTGCCATTGAACTACGTTCGCGTATTCGGTTGTTAAATTGCTTGAGCCCGGGTTTTGTCCCTTTTCCGAAGTTCGGGGACGTTTCCCGGGCCCATTGGGTCCTGTGGTGTGCCGTTCCCTAGTCCGGTGTGGGGGCTCCCATCGTACCGACATGCTTCAGCTGCCGCGCCGTCGGGTTGGCGGCGGCGAGCGTGACGAGGTTGCGGCGTTTTATGGTGGTTGACATGGTTTTCCGGTTGCGGCGGGCCGTCTCTGCGGCTGGCCTGCTATTCCAGATTACGACGGAGGGCCTGCTCTGTCAACGCCGCGTCGGGCGGCTCTGCTGATACGGTCTGTACCCTCGCGCGCTGGCCCGCTGTGGCTGGTGCCTCTATTGGGCCTGTTTGCCCGTTTCCCGCGCGTGGGCAGCTGTTTCGGCTTGTCGGGAAGTTGGGGGGTGATTTCGCGTGTACCGGCCTGCAGCGTGCGGGATTTGGGGCCTCTATCTTTTCGGAAACAACGGGCTCGCCGCTCTTGGACGCATGCGCCCGCGGTTGCAGGCTCGCTCCTCGTGCGGGTCCGGTTGGTCTCGTGCTGCTCAATTGGGATTGGGGTTGCCAACTGTTCACGATTTGGTAGGTGATGGTGGTTTTTGGTTGTTCATAGTCAGTCTGCGTCGGGGCGCTGGGCGGTGCAGCGCGTACATCGTTGCGCTGGTACCATGTAGTCATGGTAAACCCAGAGGCACAAAGTGGGTTGCGGGAACAGTCGGGGTCGTCGGGGCAAGCTCGGCCGGCGACCTATCACACTCGGATCCGCGATTACGTCGGCATGGACCGTTCCGAAGGCGACGCGGCGTTGTCGGCCTATGCCGCGCTCTACGGCCGGGTGGAGCGGAAACTGTTTGCTGCGGTGGCGGCGGGCAAGGCCGCGTCATCGCTGAAGAGCGAGTACCTGAAGCGGTACGGGATACCGGCGCGGATGTTCAACGGAGTGCGGGTGTCGCTGGAGGGCAAGGTTGCGGCGGTCAAGGAGCAGCAGAAGCTGCGGGTGGATAACCTGGGCCGTCAGATTGCTCGGGCGGAGCGCCAGATTGCCGGTGCTGCGGAGCATGGGCGGTGGCAGCAGGTTCATGAGAAGCGTCGCCGGCTGGCGCACCTGCAATCCAGGCTGGCGTCGTTGGAAGACGATATTGAGCAGGGGCGAGTGCGACTGTGCTTCGGGTCGAAGCGCCTGTGGCACAAGCAATACAATCAGGGTGCCAACGGCTATGCCAACCATCGGGAATGGTTGGCGGAGTGGCGGGCGGCCCGCAGCGACGAGTTCTTCGTGCTGGGGAGCCGTGACGAGACGGCAGGTTGCCAGTTGTGCGTTGCTGCGGTTGCCGATGATGGGACGCTGACGCTGCGGTTGCGGCTGCCGGATCGTCTGGCTGGTGAGCACGGCAAGTATGTGACGATTGAGGGTGTTCACTTCAACCATGGCCATGAGCAGGTGCTGGCGGCGTTGGAGAGCAATGCCGAGTACGCCCGGTACCGTCGTGAGCATGGTGAGAAGGCGGCGCGGGCCACGGGTTTCGGACAGGCGATCAGTTACCGGTTCAAGCGTGACGAGAAGGGTTGGCGGGTGTTCGCCACGACGGACATGATGGACGTGGCGGTGGTTACTGATAAACGGCGTGGTGCCGTCGGCGTGGATCTGAACGCCGATCATCTGGCGGTGTGTGTGACTGACGCCAGCGGGAACTACGTCCACGCCTTCAGCGTGCCGCTGGTGACCTACGGCAAATCCCAGCGCCAGGCCGAGGCGATCATCGGCGACGTCGTCGCCAGCGTGGTGGGCTACGCTCGCGAGGTCGGCAAGCCCATCGTCATTGAGAAGCTGAACTTCGGGCAGAAGAAGGCCGCGCTTGAGGGTGAGTCCCGGCGTTACAGCCGGATGCTGTCCAGCTTCAGCTAGGGCAAGATCAAGGCGTATTTCATCTCGCGTGGTCACCGTGATGGAGTTGAGGTACATCAGGTGAACCCGGCGTTCAGTTCGGTGATCGGCCGGGCCAAATTCATGGAGCGTTACGGGCTCAGCGTCCATCAGGCAGCAGCCTTGGTGCTGGCCCGACGTTTACTCGGCTGTTCCGAGCGCATTCCGCGCCGGCGGGTTTGTCCCGTCGGCAATGGCGTTCATGTCGCCTTCACCGTACCCGTGAGGAAACGAGTGAAGCACGTGTGGACATACTGGGGAGCGATATTGGGACAGTTGAGACCGGCGCTTGCAGCGCAACACCGGCTGGGGAGGCGGAGACGCGGC
This sequence comes from Dehalococcoidia bacterium, assembly GCA_965203985.1. Classification (GTDB taxonomy): domain Bacteria; phylum Chloroflexota; class Dehalococcoidia; order Lucifugimonadales; family UBA3495; genus Bin87. Next base: position 49,154 of record CBDBDS010000014.1, on the reverse strand, counting down.
CCCAATCTGGTTCAGGCTGTCGTGCGGGGGAAACCCCGCGGGGTGGCTTGAGCGGGGATCAGCTCCGTGCGTACAATTTGTGCTGTACACGACGGCAGGAGGTGTCGCTCATGCCCAGGTTGGATATACGGCTCGATCACGATTGCCGAGCCCGGCTTGATGCCGTGGTCCAGGACTCCGGATTGTCGGCCTCCGAAATCATCAGGAACCTGATCGACCAGGCGTACCAGGGCGTGCTCAGGAAGGAACGCCAGAACGCCTTCCAGCGATTGACCTTGCTGAACATCGAAACGCCGCCGGATCCCGCCGAGCTGTCCCGGGAGCTGGAGGAAGCCCATGCCCCCGGTCACGTTTATTGACGCCAACGTCCCCATCTACGCGGCCGGCAGGGAGCATGCCGACCGTGGGCCGTGCATTCGGGTCCTGGCCGGCGTCAGCGACAACCCGGCAGCCTTCGTCACGAACGCCGAGGTGTTCCAGGAGATCATGCACCACTGCACCCGGGTTTCCAGTTGAGTGTGGTAGGCTTTCGCTCGCGCGATAATCGCACCACTGGCCGAACCGCAAGCTGAGGCGCCAGTTCGGGTGCTCAACTTTCTACGGAGTTTGAACCCGTGGCCGAAATGCGTGGTCTGCGGAAGATCAGCCCCGTCGGGGTCCAACCTTTGCCTAGCCCACCGGGGCCAGATTGTCCCCTCCCCTTCCGAGGACAGCAACCCGTCATGCGCAGGACCGGAATCCGGAGAGATTAGCTTGTCCGAAGTCAGCTGCCCGGTCTGTGCGACCACGAACTCTGGCGTCGCGCCGTTCTGCGCCAATTGCGGAAGCGCATTGCCCACGCCCGGGCCGGGTCACGCGCAATCCGCGCCGGATACGGACCCCGCGTCCCGGCAGGAACTCCAGGACGAGATCGACGAGTTGCGCACCCTCCTGCGGGACGCCGCCGGTCGCCTGCTGGCTCTCCAGCATCGGGTCAATCGACTGGGGACTGCAACCGAAACTGCGACGCCTCGGGAAACGTCTGCCCCGGCTGCGTCTTCCCAAGCCCAGCTGGAACAGACGCGCGCGGACGTTGAACGAGCGGTGGTTGGCGCCGCACTGGCTCCGGTGGAATCAGCTCCACTGGTTGGCCCTGTGCCCCAACCAGTCCTGGAGGCAGAGATTGAGCGAGACGGACCGGACGATGGAGGAGGCTGGTACGCATTCAGTCCGTCTTTCGACTGGGAGCGACTGCTGGGTCGCAACTGGTTCGCCATCATAGGGGCGGTGGCCCTGGTCGTGGGCATCGGCTTTTTCCTGAAGCTGGCATTCGACAACAACTGGATCGGGGATACCGGGCGTATCGTCCTGGGCGTGGTCCTGGGGCTGGCTCTGCTGGGAGTGGGCGAGTACGCCCAACGACGGGTCCCCATCTGGGCGCAGCCGGTTACGGCGGCTGGCGCGGTCATCCTGTACCTGTCCATCTACGCGGCGTTTGGACTGTACCAGCTGATCCGTCCCGACGTGGCCCTGCTGTTCATGGCTCTGGTGGTGGCATTGGCCTCCCTGCTGGCGCTGCGGTACGAGTCCATCGTCATCGCGCTGCTGGGCATCATCGGAGCGTTCCTGGCGCCTGCCCTGCTCGGCGCGGACCTGCCCGACGTCCGCCTCGCCCTGGCCTACATCCTGGTGGTGGACGCGGGGATCCTGGCGATTTCCACCTTCCGCAACTGGCGGTGGTTCAACCTGGTCGGGTGGGCGGGCACCTACGGGGTGTTCTTCTTCTGGACCAGCCGGTTCTCCGATTACGACCCCGTGATGGCACAGATCGGACTCACCGGCATGTTCCTCATCCTGGCCGGAGCCACCAGCCTTTTCCACCTGCTGTGGCGACGCACGCCCGGCATCCCCGACTTGGCGCTGATGACGCTCAACGCGGTGGCATTCTTCGCCCTCACGTACCACGTCCTCTGGGACGATTACCGGGAATGGTTCGGACTCATTGCCGTGGGCCTGTCCCTGTTCTACGCACTGCTCGCATTCGTCGCCATCCGCAGGCCGTCCACGCCCACCGAGATGGCTATCTTCGCCCTGCCCATCGCCATCGTCTTCCTCACCATCGCCGTGCCCCTCCAATTGAGCGGCGTTTGGATCACGGTGGCCTGGGTGGCCGAGGGCGCGGCGCTGGTGGGCACGGCGTTCCTGCTGGGTCGGTGGCAAATGCGCGCCTTCGGCCTGGGCGTGCTGGCCGTTGGCCTGGGACACCTGGTGGTGGTCGACCTGCTGGAACAGGGCGGCCGGATTGACCCGGACGAGTTCGTTCCCTTCCTGAACGAGCGGTTCCCCATCATGGCGGCCGCAGTTGTAGCCCTGTACGCCGCGGCGTTCCTCTACCACTATCACCGTGAGCAACGGGAACGGTGGGAGGAGTACGTGCTCTGGCCGCTGCTGGGCGTCGCCAACGCGCTGACCGTCACCGCGCTGAGCCTGGAACTGGTCAGCTATTTCGACAGCCAAACGCTGGCGTCCGACTTCGAGCCGGGTCGACCGGTGTTACAGCGTGCCATGGAAGCCAAGCTCCTGTCCCTGACCATGCTGTGGTCAGTGTACGGATTTATCCTGGCGGCGGTTGGACTGTGGCGGCGCTGGCTGTTAGCGCGGTGGGCCGGTTTGCTCTTGTTGGGCCTCACGATTCTGAAGCTGATCACCATCGACACCATCGGGGTGCGACTGGCCCAATGGGGATTCCCGCCCGTGCTGAACTTCCATTTCCTGACCAGCGCGCTGGTCGTCGCTTTGCTGTCTGTTCTCGCCTGGCGGTTCCGCCGGCAGGCGCATGATCTGATCGGCTATGAGTCCTACGCGTTTCTGGCATTGATCGTATCGGCCAACTTCGTAGCTCTGTGGATTTTGAACTATGAGATCATCAACTACTTCGACAACCGCGTTGCCCAGATTCGGTCCCACATAGGCTTCGAGCATGAGGCACGGGTCGCAGTCAACGCCAAGTACCTGGCCATGACCTACCTGTGGGCCATATACGGCGCCGCGGTTATCGCGGTCGGCCTGTGGCGACGCCTGATGATCGTCCGGTGGGCCGGCCTGGCCATCCTGGCGCTGGCCTCCCTCAAGTTGATGGCGTTCGATACCTTCATGACCGAACTGGTTTCCAAGGGATTCATACCGTTCCTGAACTTGCATTTCCTGGCGTTCGCGCTGTTGAGCGCGCTGATGCTGGGGTTCGCCTGGTGGCACCGGCGCGCCCAGTCCGAGCCGACTCGGTTCGAAGAGTACGTCATTCCCGGACTGCTGGTTGCGGCAAATGTCGTCGCCCTCTGGGGCCTGACGCTGGAAACGGTGCATTACTTCGACGCCCGTGCGGACCGCTTGGGCGCAGACACCTTCGGCGCGCAGCAGCTCTCGTTGACCGTGCTGTGGGCGGTGTACGCCGTCGGGGTGATCGGCGTCGGCATCGCCCGCCAGTCCAGCCGTATCCGCCTGGCGGGCATGGCCCTGCTGGCGGTGCCGTTGGCCAAGCTGTTTGGCTTCGATGTCCTCCTGCTGGAGCGGGAGTACCGCGTGGCCGCTTTCATCACGCTGGGCGTTCTCATGCTGGGCACGGGGCTGGTCTACCAGCGGTACAGCCAGGCCGTCAGGGGGTTCCTGTTTGGGCAGCGGACCTGAAAACCGTTTCCGCCTGTTTCCCATCGCCGTTGCCACCGCCGTCGTCTTGGCGACGAGCGGGCTGCTCGCCTTGCCGACAGCCCGGGCCGACGCTCCGGATGGACAATGGCAGTTCTTCAAGCCCGTGATCATGCCGGACGGTCTCCCGGACGACCAGTTGGTGGAGGTCACGGTTGACCCAGAGGTTTACGCCCAGGCTCAGCCCGGCCTGGGCGACGTCCGCCTCACCGCAACCGATGCTGACGGTGAGCGCGAGATTCCCTACCAACTGCTGGTCGAGGCGGGGGACCAGCGCCGCGCCGCGGTTCCGGTCGAGATGCAGGACCTGGGACACATTCCCAATGACCACACGTCGTTCGTCCTGGGCTTGCGATCCGAGGGCGACCTGCACAGCGAGGTGGAGATCCGGACCTCATCCGTCAACTTCCAGCGCCGCGTTGCGGTATCCGCCAGCGATGACGGCGAAACCTGGCGCATCCTGGAGGAGAACGGCAGGATCTTCCACTTCGGCATCCCCGAGCGCGGTTTCTCCGCCGGCGACACCAGCGTCCGGTACCCGTCCAGCTCGGCCCGGTTCCTCAGGGTCCGGATCTTCGATGAGGACCAGGAGCCACTGGCCATCCATGGGGCGGTGGTCCTGTTCGCGGAAACGCTGGAGGCCCGCCGCCACCACCTCCCGCTGGACATCGTCGAAAGGACCGAAGATGCCGAACGCAAGCAGACGGTGCTGCTGTTGCAGGCATCCCACCCCGGGTTTCCGGCCGACAGCATCAATCTGGATATTCCGCACCGGAATTTCTATCGCGAGGTCGCAGTGGAAGGGAGCTACGATGCCGCCTACTGGATACCCCTGCAGTCCGGCGAGATACTGTACGACTTCGATACGCCGAGGTTCGTGGGCGATGATCGGGAGTTGCGGTTCGGGGAATCCCGGTACCCGTATTACCGGATCACCATCTTCAACGAGGACAATCCGCCTCTGTCGGTGGAGAAGCCCGTGGCCGGCGGTTTCGCCCGTAAGATCGTCTTCGCCGCAGCCGCCGGTGAGGCCCACCGCCTCTATTATGGGAATCCCGAGGCATCCGCTCCGTCATACGAGTTGGAGAAGCTGCTCCCATACCTGGACACCGGGGACCTGCCGGTGGCCCGACTGGGCCACCACGAAGTCAACCCCGCCTTCGGTATTCCTGAGCCCTCGTCGGAAGTCGTGCCTTTCACCGAGCGTTACCCCTGGCTGCTGCCGGGAATCGTAGCGGCGGCGGCCCTGCTGGTCGGGCTGTTCTTGGCCAGCCTGATCCGCCAGGTGCGGGGCCGTCTCCGGCCGTCGGAGTGAGAGGTCAAATCCGGACACACCGCGCGGGTTCCGGCCGGTGCCTCGTTCCCCGGGTTGGGTACGGTCGTTCACCAACAGGGATTCAAGGGAGGCAATTCGTATTTTCGAAGGTTCCGTTTGAAATTGCGTGCTCGTCAATGTAGCATCCCTGAACGCTACGCGAATGGAAACGTACCGCCATTTTGGACCTGGCTGAGCCAGTGCCGTCGCTCTCGGGATAGGGAAGGCAACTTTTTGGGCGTGTTTTACATTGCGCTAATTGTCGTTTTCGGGCTGGCATTCCTGATCCCAGTCGGGGTCGCTGTAATCGATGGCGACGGCTCCCGTGGGATGTGGCACAGCACCCTCGTAGGTCTGTTTACGGGTGCAGCCGGCGTAGGTCTGGTCACCGGTGGCATTGCTATGGTCGTGTTCTTCGCCCCCGCAGTTTTTGTGGGTGGCGTCGGTTGGCTGGTCGTGCTCGTCGTCATCATCGCCAGCACTGTCGCGATGATGCGGGTTACCCGAGGTTGGATGCGAGATAGCGACCAGTACATGGACGGAGTCGCCCCCGGAGAAGACAATAGCAACGGCGCGGCGGTTGGCATGGGAGCGACAGAGCGCTGTTGTCGCTGCACCATGCAATTTCAAACGGAACCATTTCGAGCGCCCGGCAAAGAGGCGATATCACCGAACTGCGCGCCCATCGTTAAGCGTTGCTCTTCGTTGGAGTGAAGTTCACTGCCCCCTGATGGCCCGCTGCAGGATGTCTACGATCCGCCGGTTCGTTGCGGCGTCCTTCACCGCGATGCGAATGGCCCGGTCGCCGAGCGTCGGCGCGGTCATCCCGGCGTCCCGGAGGTAGAGACCCTGCTTTCGACAGGCCTCCAGCAGGGATGCGGCGCTCGGCCCGTCGTCGGGGATATGGCAGAGCAAGTAGTTGCCTACGCTGGGGACCACGTCCATGCCGCTGATTTTAGACACCGCATCCGCCAGGTTTTCTCGGAGCCGGCGCGTTTCCGCGTATCTCATTCCATAGTACCCGGGGTCCTGCAGCGCCTTTACCGCGGCCAACTGCCCGGGCAGACTTACGGACCACGGAGGCGTTATCGCGCGTAAGGGTTCGATGAGCTGCGGCGGACCGCACAGGTAACCCACCCGCAGCCCACTGAGCGCATACGCTTTTGACATGGATTTGCAGACGACCACATTCCGACTCGCCGCTGCGAAGCGCTCCAGTGATCCGTCCGCATCAACGTAGTCCACATACGTCTCGTCCAACCAGATCGTCGTCTCCGCCGGCACGCGCTTCAGCATATCTTCCAAGGCGGCGCGCGGGATGTGTCGCCCGGTCGGATTGTTGGGGTTGACGATGACGCACAGGTCGTACCTCTTTTCCAGCTCCTTTTCCAGGCCCCCGAGATCCACCTGATAACCGTCCTCCCTATTCAGACGGAACCGCGCCGTAGCGCAGTTGATGACGTTGTCGAATACGTGGGCGTATTCACCGTAGGTGGGATCAAGGATGAGCGTTCGAGAGGACCGTGTGAGCCACTGGCGCATTGCAAGAAAGATGAGACTGGACGATCCTCCTCCCGGGAGCACAGCTTCAGGCGCCACGCCGCGGGCCGAGGCGATGCGGGCGATCAGTCCCTCGCTGCCGGTGGGCGGAGACGTACGGACCGTCCACTCCAAACGCTCGCTCAGTGCCCGCAAGACGTCCGGCGACGGCGGGAACCAGGCATCCAAAACATCCGCGTTGATGACGTCGTCAATCCTCTCGAGATGGTCGAACTCCCTGCCGATGGCATCAAAAAATGCGCCGCCATGATACGCGGTCCGTTGCTTCTGGCGCGGAATGTCGAGCCCCCAATCGATCCGATGGCCGAACCTCTCCATCAAGGCGGCGTGCCTGCAAAACAGCCCGCTGAGGTTTGACACCACACCGGTGAGCAGTTCGAACGTCAATGCCCCGGACCGCGCTCGTTTGCCGGCCGGGCTCAGCCCCGCCTTCACGTATACGTCGAGCAGGTCCACTCTCCCGATGGCGATAATGTTTCTGCCGCCCCGCTCCTCCACCCACCGGAGCGCCGCGTACGTGAGCGCCGGGGCGACCAATCCTCCCCGGTATGGCTCGACGACGGTGAGTATGCGCAACTCGTAGAGCCCATCGTCGAACGGCACGGGAACCTCACTCCGCGAGAAATATTTGTCCACGGAGTATGAGGCTCCCCCAGGCGGTGTAACGCTGATGAAGCCCACCACCTTGCCCTCAACCCTCGCGACGATGTAAGTATTGAAGTCGTCCAACGAGTCTGTCAGTCTGCGGCTATCATTCTCCGCGTGTTGACCCAATTCCGTGGCGTAGACTTCATGACGCATCCGGAAGATGGATTCCAGATCCGACTCAGTTGCCATCGTAACGGTAATGTTGGGGTATTCCATGCAAAGGTCCTCGAGGCGTGGGTGGCCGCATTGTAGCAGTCGTTTCAACTACCACTATCGCTATTGTCGCGACCTGCGGCAGTTGGCTGGCGTCAGGGTACCTCGGCTGGAACCGGATGCCCACGGGGCATTCACCCACCATTGCCGGGACAATGGGCAACAGATCGCTGAAACCAATCCCTGGGCCCTGACCGCCCAAATCGGAAGGAAATGGCCTTCGAACCCGGTCGGCGCTCAACCGGAGAGCAAGTGGAAACCGTAATCGGAATAACGCTGGCAGTGGCCGCATATCTGGTGGGGTCGGTGTCGCCGTCCTACCTGCTGGTGCGTTTCAAGACCGGCGAGGACGTGCGGCAAACGGGAAGCCGCAACGCGGGAACGCTCAACACCTACCATCGCCTTGGGATTGCCGGCGGACTGGCCGTCCTGGCCGTGGACGCTGGCAAGGGCGCGCTGGCCGTCCTGGTACCGACCTTTGTCGACGCTCCGGCATGGACCGTATTCGCCACCGCTCCCCTGGTATTGATCGGGCACAATTGGCCGGTGTGGCTGCAATTTCGGGGCGGCAAGGGCGCGGCGGTGCTGCTGGGCCTGTCGCTGAGCCTGTTTCCCGTGGTCACCGCCGCCTGCCTTATCCCCGTCGCCCTGGTGATGATCGTATTTCGCAACGTGGTCTTGGGCTCGGCTACGGCATACGTGCTGGTCTGCATAGCTCTGATCATCGTGGGGACTGAATGGCCGATGGTGTTGTTGAGCATCCTGCTGACGGTTCTGGCCGGGGCGACATACCTTTTCGGATTTCGCAGGCAGATCTCGGCGTTGATCCAGGATAAACAGTGGCGGAGATTGCTGTCTTTCCGCTTCGTCGAATAGCCGCTGAAAAGCTGGGTTGACTCGCACCGCCCATCCCAAAGTGCAGTAAATGGGCGGCCTTTTCGTCTCAATCACGGCACTGATGCGGCCTGGCTACGGCCCGGTTTTTCCGGGAATCGTTGCAGTTGTCGGGGTCGACTCCGGTACCGGGCAGAATCGTACGCTAAGTCCAATATCGGCGCTTTGGCCACCGGTATTCGCCGGTGAGCGGGATGTGGGGCCACCCAGGGCGTGAGATGTGGGCAGGAACTCGGGCTCGACCGTCAGGCCGGCATGTTACGGGTTAAGTGCCTTGTGCGCCGGTCGCGGCGTGCCGTACCATTGTAGATATGCTGCTCACCGTTTCCACCACGCATCGGCCCGCGACTGACCTCGGCTATCTGTTGCACAAGAACCCAGGGCGGTTTCAGTCGTTCCGGCTGCCCTTCGGGAGGGCCGACGTGTTCTATCCTGTAGCGGAGGCGGAGCGCTGCACCGCCGCCCTGCTGCTGGACATCGACCCGGTGGGTTTGGCGCGTCCCAGAGCCGGCCCGTCCCATGACACTGGTTGGCTCCAGCAATATGTCAACGACCGCCCTTATGTGGCTTCGTCGCACCTGAGCGTGGCGATCGCCTCGGTATTCAACAGCGCGCTGGCTGGCAACAGCAGGGAAAGGCCGGAGTTGGCGCAGCGAGCGATCCCATTGGAAGCCCAACTGCCAACGCTGCCGTCCCGGGAGGGGCCGCAGCTCATACGCCAGTTGTTCGAACCGTTGGGATACGCCGTTGAAATCCAGAAACACGCCCTGGATGCGGACTTTCCAGAGTGGGGAGACAGCCCGTGTTTCAGCGTGAGCCTCGAGGGAGAGGTGAGGCTGCAGGATCTGCTGGCTCACCTGTATGTGCTGTTGCCGGTGCTTGATGACGCCAAGCACTACTGGGTGGGGGATGACGAGGTGGACAAGTTGCTGCGGTTCGGCGCGGGATGGCTCCGAGAGCACCCACGCCAGGAGCTGATCTCCTCACGATACCTGAAGCGCCAGCGCGGCCTGGTGCGCCAGGCGCTGGCCCAACTGTCGGATGACGGACAAGCGGATCCCGACGACGCTACCGAACGCTACCAACATGATGAGGAGCAGCTGGAAAATCCCCTTCGGCTGGGGGAGCAGCGTATCCAGGCGGTGCTGACTGCGCTGCGAGAGACCAGCGCGGCCACGGTCCTGGACCTGGGTTGCGGTGAGGGCAACCTGCTGCGAGAACTGCTCAGGGAACCCGCGTTTCGTTCCATTGCCGGCATGGACGTATCGCACCGCTCGCTGGAAACGGCCCATGCCCGCCTGCGCCTGGACACCCTGCCCGCTGCGCAGAGGGAGAGGGTGACGCTCCTCCACGGGTCCGTGACCTATCAGGACCGTCGGTTGGCCGGATACGACGCTGCAGTAGCCATGGAGGTTATCGAGCATATCGACCCGCCCCGGCTGGAAGCGTTCGAGGCCGTCGTGTTTGGCTCGGCGCAACCCGGCGCGGTGATCATCACCACACCCAATTCCGAGTACAACGCGTTGTTTGCAAACCTGCCGCCCGACCAGTTCCGGCACCGGGACCACCGCTTCGAGTGGACTCGGGCGGAGTTTCAGGACTGGGCCCGTCAGGTCGCCGCACGCCGGGGATACGACGTTCGTTTCCAGGCCATCGGGCCGCAACACTCCACCCACGGCGCGCCGACACAGATGGGGGTCTTCACCCGATGAATCTGGAGATCCCGGAACTGTGCCTGGTTGTGCTGGTTGGGCCGTCCGGCTCTGGCAAGTCCACCTTCGCCGACCGGCACTTCAAGTCCACCGAGGTGGTGTCATCCGATGCCTGTCGCGCCATGGTGTCCGACGACGCCAACGACCAGACGGCCACTCCCGATGCCTTTGCCCTGCTCAATTTCATCGCTTCCACCCGCCTGCGCGCCGGACGCCTGACCGTGATTGACGCCACCAGCGTGCAGCCCCAGGCTCGCAAATCGCTGGTCGAACTGGCCCGGGAGCACGACTGTCTGCCGGTGGCCATCGTGTTGAACATGCCGGAGTCGGTTTGCTTGTCCCGCAACCGGGACCGCGACGACCGGAACTTTGGCGATCACGTCGTGCGCCGGCAGGTCCGGCAGCTGCGCCGTTCGCTACGCGGGTTGAGGCGCGAGGGTTTCCGTTACGTTCACGTCCTCGATACTCCCGAAAATGTGGACGCGGCCACCATTGAGCGGGTGCCATCGTGGACCAATCGCCAGCATGAGCCGGGGCCATTCGACATCATCGGCGACGTGCACGGGTGCTTTGACGAACTGGTGGCGCTGCTGGAGCATCTGGAGTACCGGATCACCCAGCCCCGAACCGATGGTGTCGGAGACCGGAGCTTTTCGGTGAACCACCCGCAGGGACGCAAAGCCGTCTTCGTCGGCGACCTGGTGGACCGCGGCCCCGGTGTCGCCAACGTGCTGAGACTGGTGATGTCGATGGTGGCGGACGGCACGGCGTTGTGCGTCGCCGGCAACCACGAATCCAAGCTCGTCCGCAAGCTGAAAGGGCGAAACGTCCAGGTGTCCCATGGGTTGGCGGAGTCGCTGGCGCAGCTGGAGTTGGAAACGCCGGAGTTCCGGGAACAGGCCACCAAATTCATGGACGGCCTGATCAGCCATTATGTGCTGGACGGCGGCAACCTGGTGGTGGCCCACGCAGGAATGAAGGAGGAGTACCAGGGGCGGGCCTCCGCCCGGGTCCGGGACTTCTGCCTGTACGGTGAGACCACCGGAGAGACGGACGAATGGGGCCTGCCCGTCCGCGCCGACTGGGCCGCCGGCTACCGGGGAATTGCCACAGTGGTCTATGGACACACTCCGGTGACGGAACCAACGTGTTTGAACCGCACCATCAACGTTGATACCGGTTGCGTCTTCGGCGGGCGGCTCACCGCGCTGCGCTACCCCGAGAACGAGTTGGTGTCGGTCCCGGCGGCGCGGGTATATTACGAGCCGGTGCGACCCATGAGCGGCGGAGCTCAGGACGAGGGTCGGGTTGCCGCGACCAACGGCCGAGCCGCCAACCTGCTGGATATCGACGACGTCATGGGCAAACGCGTGGTGGCAACCCGGCACCGGGGTAACGTAACCGTCCGGGAGGAACAGGCTGCGGCGGCCCTGGAGGTGATGAGCCGGTTCGCCATCGATCCCCGGTGGCTGGTGTACCTGCCGCCCACGATCTCCCCCTGCGAAACCAGCAAGCTTCCCGGTGTGAAACGCCACGGACATTGAGCCAGTGATCGCCAAGGACTATGTACCACCCTGGGCGCGTGGCGATTTAGCTAATATCAGTTTGTTGTTTCCCGGTCAATCACCTCCTTTCGCGCCCAGCAGGGTGCGGTGAGGGGACATCCGTTCCCGGTAGCTGGTGCCTTCGATCACGATCTGGTAGCTGGCGTTGGCCAGGCGGTCCAATGCGCTGTTCCCCAGGATGGGGTCGTCGAAGAGGCTGAGCCACTCGTCCACGGCGCGGTTGCTGGTGATGACGAAGCTGGAAGAGCGATGTCGGTTGAGGATGAGTTCGTAGAGGTCGGCGGACTGCTGTGGCGTGAGCCGGTGCAGGCCGAGATCGTCAAGGATGAGCAGATCGGGGGAGATGAAGGACCGGAAGGTACGGTCCAGGGAGTTGTCCACCCGGGCCTGGGCCATGGCCTTGAAGAAGCCGTCGGCGTGGATGAAGCGGACGGTGTGGCCGGCGCGGACGGCCGAGTAGCCCAGGGCCTGGGCGAGGAAGCTCTTGCCCACGCCGGCGGGTCCCACCAGGAGGACGTGCTCGTGCTTGTCGAGAAACTCCAGTGAGAAGACGGCGTCCAGGAGTCGGCGGTCCAGGGTGATTGACGCCGACCAGTCAAAGTCTTCCAGCCGACAGGTCTCCTCGAAACCGGCGCCACTGAGCCGGAGTTCGATGCGGCGTTGGGCGCGGCGGTTGACCTCGTCGCTGAAGATGATCTCCAGGAATGACGCGTAATCCAGCTGATCCCTTCGGGCCAGCGCGATGCGTTCGGGCAGCGTGGCGGCCATGGGTCCCAGCTGCAGACGCTTGAGCAGGGGGGTGAGTTCGGTGATGCGGGTCATGATTTTCCTCCGGTGGAGAGTGCGAAGACGGACCCGGGTCGGGCGAAGCGGCCTGGGGGCAAAGCCAGTGGCAATTGGGGCATGGCCTCCTGTTCCAAAGCCTGCACCAGGATGCGCTCCACCCGGTTCACGTCGATGAGGTCGACGGCCAGGGCACGCTGGCAGGCCGAATCAAGACGCTCAGCGGTGTAGCGGTCCCCAAGCCTGATCAGCTTGTGCCCCTGACGGATCTTCGACCAGGGATGCCGGTCATCGAAGAGCCGTTGGGCAAACTCGGCCACCGCCGGTCCCAGCAGCGCCGCGCTGCGCTTGATGCGGTCCGGAGCCTTCATGGTGTAGGCGGTGAGCTCGGCGGGATAATCGTCGACGTCGGTGGCGCGGCCGCCTTTGGGCTGACGCTGGTGGACCTTGACCAGCTTGCCTCGGTGGTAGATGCGCACCAGCTTGCTGTCCAGCCTGATTTCCACCTTCTGACCCGGCGGGCAGGACGATGACGGCACCGAGTAGAGCGCGTACTGACAGGACACGTGGTGATCGGGATGGACCTTGGCGGTGCGCCAGTGGGTGATCTCGTAGGGCTCGCCATCCCAGGGGAGCAGGGCATGACGCTCCTCATCCCGGAAGACCACCAGTGGTTGTCGTCGCGTCGTGCCGTGGACCCGCTGACCCGCCACCTCCAGGCACCAGCGCTGGGCTTCAGTGCGCAGGTGAGCCAGTCCGTTGAAATCGCCACCCTTGAAGAGGCGCTCCCTGACGTAGGGCACACTCCGCTCCACCTTGGGCTTGTCTTTCGGATGACGGACCCGCGCCGGATCGACGACGAAACCACGATGCTGGGAGTATTCCAGAAAGCTCCGGGTGAGGCGCGGATGCAACCGGTCCGCTCCGGCCACGGCGGCGGGGAAATTGTCGATGACCAGGTAGCGGGGCACGCCGTCGAAAAAGACCCACGCCGCTTCCAAGCCCGCGATCACATCCTCCAGCTTCTGGCTGTGCGTCGGCCACACGAAGCAATGCCGCGAGTACGGCAGCACGATGATCAGCGCCCAGACCACCTTGCGCTTGCCCGTGGTCGGATCCGTGATCATCCCCAACCGGCCGAAGTCCAACTCGGCCACTTCTCCCGGTTCCGTATCGGCCATCCGCACCGTGCGAGCGCTGCGCCGTCCCCAGTTGCGCTTCCGGATGAACCGGCGCAACGACGTGTACGACACCGTACAGCCCCGCGCCGCCAGCAACTCCTGAACGCGCGTGACCTTCAACCGGTCGCCGGTGAGCCACTGATAAATCTGGTCTGCCCATGGCTCCAGGTTGTCCTCAACCGGCGTCTCCACTCGCTTGGGACCGGCCCGGCTGATCCCAGCCAACCGGCTCAACTGCTCTTCGCTGGGAGCCGGCCCGTCCTGGGCTATCCCCTCACCTTTCGCCGCCGACAGGTACTTGCGCACCGTCGCCCGCGAAAGCCCTGTCCCTTCCGCTATCTGCCGTTGGCTGTTGTCCGCCTGCCAGCGGCGGATCACTTCCTGTATTTCCACTCGGAGCACCTCCTTGTACGCCATCGCTGCACCTCAAAATCGAAGTGCGGCAATGGTCGCCGCAGTGGCGCCCACCGGTGGTCATAGACCTTGGCGAACTGGCCTATAGTTCGTGGCGATTTCGCAAATTACTGGTACATAGTTCGTGGCGTTTTACACCCGGCCTGCTGGAGCACCCTGCCGAAGTTTTCGGCTACTACCGCAGCAACGGCATCTCCAGCGTGGTGTGCGAGGAGAAGCACATGGGATCGCGCGCCGTGGTGGTGGCGGGCCGCGACGCCGACGCCATCCAGCGGAGGTTCGGCATCGCCAGCGAAAGCGCCGGCACATGCTATACGCGAACTGGACGCAGGTTCTTTGACGATCCGGTTCTGGAGAAGCAGTTCCTGCATCGCGTCCGCGAAGCCCTGAGCACGTCCGGACTTTGGGAGGAATTGGAGACCGATTGGGTGGTGCTGGACTGCGAACTGCTGCCGTGGTCCATGAAGGCCCAGGAACTGCTCCGGGAGCAGTACGCGGCGGTGGGCACGGCGGCGGAGACGGGCCTGTCCTCGGCGCAGGCGCTGTTGCATCAGGCGGAAGCCCGCGGCATTGACGTCGGCGAAATTCTGCCGTCAGTCAACGAGCGTCTCCGTCTGGCGCAACTTTACCGCGACGCCTACGGCAGATACTGCTGGCCGGTGGCGTCCCTGGACGACATCAGGCTCGCTCCCTTCCATCTGCTGGCCAGCGAAGGGACCGTGCATGCCGACAAAGACCACCTGTGGCACCTGGACATTGCCGCTCGATTGCGCCAGGCCGACGCCGAGCTTTTCCGTGAAACCGGACACAAAGCGGTTGAACTCAACTCATGGGCTGAGGATGACGCCATCCGATGGTGGGAGGAGCTTACCGGAGCCGGCGGTGAGGGTATGGTGGTCAAACCCATGAGTTTCATCACCACCGGCAAGAGAGGCCTGGCGCAACCGGCCATGAAGTGCCGAGGCAGCGAGTACCTGCGCATCATCTACGGCCCCGAGTACACCCTGCCCGACAACCTTGAACGCCTGCGCGGGCGTGGCCTGTCCACCAAGCGCTCCCTGGCCCTACGAGAGTTCGCCCTGGGACTGGAAGGCCTGCAACGCTTCGTTGATCGCGAACCCCTCTACCGCGTACACGAGTGCGCATTCGCCGTGCTTGCTCTGGAAAGCGAGCCGGTTGACCCGCGACTGTGATCGGCCCGGCGTGGTTCCGTTTCCGCCACTGTTCCCCGCCCTCCACACCATTGCCATCGCCACTTGCGGCTATTCGCGTTTGAGTTGGGTTTGAACCGGCTTGATCCGGGAGTTTGTGAATGGTCACATCACCTATCGGGGAAAATGCAACAATGCTCGGCCGTCCGCCGTCCTATTGCCTCACCGAAGAATGTTGCCGAAAACTCAGTACTTTGGATCGTCCGGTGCCAGCGCCATTTTCGGCATTCCGGCTGGGTCCGGTAGCGTAACCTCGGACGCGGCATAAACCAACTTGTTGACCATGATGCCTCGCCACTGTCGCACCCTGCGATGTAACGTGCGTAAGTTCGCCCGGTCGAATCGGTCCGGGTGATATGCCTGCAGCCGGCCCCAGCAGCGCCATCGCACTGGCGTCCGGATCTTCCTGCAACCACCCCAACACCTCGAAACCGCTATCGTTTCATTCGAGACGTGATTGCGAGGTCGCTACTATTGGCCGCTCGGGTCGGTCGTGGCCGTGACCGATTGCGAAAGTCCCGACGTGCCGAAGTACGTAATGGGGGTTGTACGAACCAACTTGTTGATCAAACACTCACCGCAAACCTCGGTTATGGTAGGCGCACAGCGGCTTTCGATTATCAATGCCATCATCGACACCACCCTGGCGCATTATGGCATGTTCCACCCGCCGAGACGTCGGCGAAGGGCCTTTGCCAGAAAGTTGCGGAAGGTCCCTTAAATTTGGCCTTATGATGTGCTTATCGCTGAGCCGCAACCCGGCCGATTCCTGGCTGTCCTCGTCGAAGGCTAACATATACACAATGCCTTCGTACCCGGTGTGGAAAACTCGCTAGCGGCCGCTGAAACCGTGTTGCTGGGGGTTGATGGCATCGATGCCGCGTTCGCGCAGATTGTTCGTCAGCGGCAGGTAGAATTGCCCGTAAGCTTCCTGGCCGAAATCGGTAGCGTTATCAGTCACGGCCATGCCTCCGTTTGTAGATTGCCGGCGGGATCTCAATACCGGCCAAACACAAAGCGATTGTAGTCTATTGAGCATATTTACTCAATAGACTACAATGAATGCATGCCTCCTTTCCAACGCACCCAAGTCGACGTTTTATCCCGTCGTTTGACGGAAGCTCCGAGTCGGATCATCGCGGTGTTCGGGCCCCGGCAGACTGGGAAGACAACCCTCGTGCGCCAGGCTCTCCAGGAGATAACGCAGGACAGCCTCTACCTGGCGGTGGATGAACCCGATTCTCCTGCCTTCGGCTTTGCGGCCGATCTGAGCGGCGGGGGTACCGTACTGGCGCCGCAGGTGCGAAATACCGATTGGTTGGTTCGGAACTGGGAAACGGCAAGAGCCCAGGCGGAGCGGTCCCAGGCAGGTTTCGTGCTGGTCCTGGATGAAATCCAGAAGATTCCCGACTGGTCCGAAACCGTCAAGGGTATGTGGGATGCGGACCGGGCCCGCGAATGCCCGCTGCGCGTGGTCATCCTGGGATCCGCACCGCTGCTCCTGCAATCCGGCCTGAGCGAGAGCCTGGCCGGACGCTTCGAGCCGCTCCAGGTGTCCCACTGGTCGTTTCCGGAGATGTCGCGGGCCTTCGATTTTACCCTGGACGAATACCTCTACTTCGGCGGATATCCGGGTGCCGCGCCACTGGTACGAGATCAGAACCGGTGGCGCGATTACGTGCTGCAGGGACTGGTCCAGCCCAATATCGAACGGGACATCCTGGCGATGACCCGGGTGGACAAACCGGCACTATTGAGAAGGCTGTTCGAGCTGGGATCGGAGTATTCCGGCCAGATCCTGTCCTACAACAAGATGCTGGGCCAGCTCACGGACGCCGGCAACACCACCACCCTGGCCCGGTATCTGGACCTGTTGGCCAGCGCGGGCCTGCTTGTGGGTCTGCCAAATCATTCCAATCAGCCCCACCGTCGCCGGGGATCGAGCCCCAAACTCAACGTCCTGAATACCGCACTGATGACTGCCGGATCGGGGTACTCGTTCGACGAAGCCAGGGCTGACCGCACCTTCTGGGGAAGGGTGGTGGAGAGCGCCGTGGGCGCGCACCTGTACAATACCGCGGCGTCGGACATCAGCCTGCAATACTGGCGGAAGGGTCGGCACGAGGTTGACTTCGTCCTGCAACGGGGCCGCAGGGTAGTGGCCATCGAGGTCAAGAGCGGTCCGCAGCGGCGGGACACCTCCGGCATGACGGAGTTCGAGAAGCAGTTCAGCCCCGTCCGCTCCCTCGTGGTGGGAGCCGACGGGATTCCCCTCAACGAGTTTCTGAGTGAGCCCGCGGAGCATTGGTTCGAGGCATCATGAGTGACGACATCCAGCGCACCTGCACCGAGGTTCTGTCGAAAGGAGAGGCCCAGCGCCGGGAGCCGATGGCCGGGCCGCTTGAGCTATTCCGGTTCACTCCGGCGTATGTACTGCTGGGCGACCCGGGCTCGGGCAAGAGCACGACCTTCAGGACCGAGGCCGACTTCCTTGGCGCCGAAGACATTCTGATGTCCGCCCGGGATTTTCTGGCGTCAGATGTCCACAGCCATCCCGAATGGCGAGGCAAGACCCTGTTTATTGACGCGCTGGACGAGATGCGAGTCGGCTCCGGCGACCGCCGCGATGCCCTGGACAGCATCAGACGTTCCCTGGATGTCCTGGGGCATCCCCCTTTTCGCATCTCATGCCGGGAGGCGGATTGGCTGGGCGACAACGACCGGGACAGGCTGTCCATGGTGTCCCCGGACGCCAGCGTGAAGGTTCTCCGTCTCAACCCGCTGACCGATAAGGACGTCGCGGAGATCCTCGAAGCTAATCTAGACGTTGATGATGCCCATCGGTTTGTTTCAGAAGCCCGGGAGAGGGGAGTTGACGCCCTGCTCAGGAATCCACTGACCCTGAATATGCTCGCTGCTGCCGTCAGCGGGGACGGCATCTGGCCCGAGGGCAGGCTGGAGACCTTCAAGATGGCCTGTTTGCAGATGGCCAAGGAACGCAATTTAGAACATTCCATAGGCGATCCGCCGCCGCCCGACGAACAACTTCTGGATGCGGCCGGTCAGCTGTGCGCCTATCAGTTGCTTTCCGGCGCTGCCGGGTGGTCGCGGGTCTACGATGATACGGATGCTGACTTCATCGGCCTTAATGTCCTGGAGCGGTCGTCGTTGGCGGTCGCGGACCATGCCCTGTCCTCCAGGCTCTTCACCGGGTTTGGTGTTGCCGACGGTCGCGTTACACCGGTACACCGGCAAATCGCCGAGTTTCTCAGTGCCCGTTACCTGGCCCGCCTCATTACAGATGGGCTTCCGGCCGGTCGTGTCCTTCAACTGATCACGGGCGGGGATGGAATGGTGGTGACGGTATTTCGGGGTCTGTCGGCCTGGCTGGCAGCGCTGTGCCCAAAGGCACGCCACGATCTGATCAGCCGCGACCCGGTGGGCGTCGGGTTGTACGGCGACTTGAGCGGCTTCTCCGTTGATCACAAGCGGACGTTGCTGGCATCTCTGAACCGTGAAGTGGCCGACTACGGCATAAACGTTGCTGCCTTTGCGCCGTTGGCCGCTCCTGACATGGAGCCGGTCATCAGAGATCTGCTGCACGATACGCGCCGGGACCGGGACCACCAGGCGGCGACGGACCTCATTTTGCGCGCACTGCGCCATGGCGCGCCGTTGGCCGGTCTGGCAACCGTGTTGCTCGAGGTCATCTATGACGATACCTGGTGGCCCCCCGTGACCCAAGCAGCGCTCGACGCGTTCATCCACACCACGGCGGAGAGTGAGGACGGAGCGAGCCGATTGAAGGAAATCCTGTCCGACATCGACAATGGGACAATTTCCGACCCGGACAACGAACTACTGGGAACCCTCCTGGCCTGTCTCTATCCCCGGGAGATACCCCCGTCCGAGGTCTGGAGGTATCTCACCACGAAGGGGAATCCGGATCTCTTCGGATCATACTTCGCGTTCTGGGCGTTCCGGCTCTTCGAGAGATCGTCCGATCAGCATATTGCCGAGCTTCTCGATTCCCTGAACGAATTGATGCCCGCTCTGCGCGACGCATTCAGGATGCATCACGCGGATGATGTTCGCTGCAAACTCCTGGCCAGAGCGCTGAACAAACTGGGCGCTGAACAGGAACTGACCCGCCTCTACAGCTGGCTGAGCGCTACCACCTATCCATCCTGGGATCCGCCCGAGTTGGGGGACGAAGCGATCGGCGAAATACGAGCCTGGTTGGAACGGCGTCCAGACCTGCAGAAGGCCGTCCTGTTGGAGGGACTGATCCATTGTCCGGACGATGACGATTTCGAGCTGAACGCCGACGAAGCATGGGAACGCCTGCTTGGAAGTGCCCTTCCGAACGACTTCGGGTTGTGGTGCCTGGATGTCGCCGTCGCCAGTGTTGACACGCACGGGCGAGTTGCGGACCACCTGCTTCGTCAAGCGGTCCATCACTGTGGTCAGGAGGCCACCGGTCAGGGTCTGACCCGTGCGATCATGCGGGAGCGCGTCCGAGGGCATGAAGGGCTGGAAAGCCGGTTGGCCGAGTTGTTGGCTCCCCGGCCAAGGCCTCCAGGAGCGAGACGGCCGTACCCCGCTGATACCGTCCGGACCGAAGCTGACCCGAGGCGTGCACAGTGGGTCGACCTGATACGGAACCACGCCGATGATCTGCGAAGCAACGCTGCTCCTCAAGGATTGTTGTTCGAAGCAGGCATGGCGTATTTCGGCCATTCGCCCTACTTTCCGACCACTACCCCATCAGAACGTAATCTCTCTGGGATTTTGGCGGACGACGACTTGGAGAAGGCGGTGATCGCGGGATTGCGCAGCACGGTTCGGCGTGGGGATATCCCTAGTGTCGACGAGATCATCCACCTCGCAGCCGGCTCACAATTCCATGTACTGGGTCCGCCTTTTCTCGCCGGCATGGACGAGACGGATCGGGCGGAACCGGATGAACTGGAAGGTCTGAGTGACCTCCGGATGCGCCAGGCTCTGGCCCTCCACTACTGTACGCCGGCGGGTCGGGTCACCGACCCCAAGTGGTATCTGAGGTGGCTGAACTCGCGGCCCGAGCTTGTGGCGGACGTGCTCGTGCAGTGCGCGGTTCCAGCAATTCGCGGCGGCAAAGAGTACGTTCCCGAACTGTATCAACTCGTCCACCGAAAGAGCCACAGCCAAGTCGCCGCGCACGCCACTCCGCGTCTCCTGGCGTCGTTTCCGCTCCGTTGCAGCCTGCGCCAACTCGAGATCCTGGACGAATTGCTGTGGGCCGCCCTGCAACACGCCGACCGCACGACCCTGCAGTCATTGCTGGAAGAGAAGCTTTCCCGCAGGAGCCTGAACCTGACCCAGCGAGTTCACTTGCTGTCGGCCGGGGTCGTCATGGCTCCGGGAACCTATCTCGAACCCCTGGAAAGCCTGGTCGAGGGTAAGGACGATCGGGTCAGGAAGATGGCGCCTTTCTTCGCCCCTGATGAGAGCCTGCCCTTCCTGATGGAGAGCCTGGACGTGCGGACCCTGCAGACCCTGATCAGTCTGATGGGCCGGACCTTCGATCCCATTGAGTCCGCCGGTTGGGTAACCCCCGAGATGCGTGCCGCGGAACAGGTCGGCCGGCTGATACGCCGGCTGGCGTCCCTGGCCAGCGATGACGCGGCGTTGGCACTGGATGCACTGGTCGGAGACGCGGCGTTGTCAAAGTGGCGCGTTCTTCTGGAACGGGTCCGAGACCAGCAGCGGGTCATCCACCGGGATGCCAGCTACCAACATCCGACCGTTGATCAGGTCCGAGAGACTCTCAGCAACAAAGCTCCGGCCAATGCCGGGGATCTGGCAGCCCTGGTGGTGGATCAACTGGATGCCCTTGCCGTCCAGATCCGCGGGAACAACACCGACGATTGGCACCAGTACTGGAACGAGGACCGCTATGGTCGGTTGCGGGAGCCCAAGCACGAGGATCGCTGTCGCGACGCGCTGCTGTCCAGCCTGCGTGGCCCCCTCAGCCGCCATGGCGTTGACGCTCAACCGGAGGGCCAGTACGCCGATGACAATCGCTCCGACATCCGCGTTTCGTATGGGGCGGAGTTCAACGTGCCGGTGGAGATAAAGAAGGATCGGCACCCCAAGCTGTGGAGCGCCCTGCGCGACCAACTGATTGCGCGTTACGCCAGCGGTCCCTCGACCGGCGGCCACGGAGTATACCTTGTGTTCTGGTTTGGCGACGGCAGGATCCCGCCGCCGCCCCAGGGCCGTCGGCCCACCGGCCCCGCCGAGCTGCGGCAGCGGTTGGAAGAACAGCTGACCGAATCGGAAAGGCGTCGGATTGCCATCCGCGTGATTGACGTGAGCCCCGCTGACAGAGGGCGTTCGTCGTGAAGCTTTCCGTCTCGTCCGCGACGAGATTGCGCCTGCCACCCCGCAGGGTTTACTCCCGGGGAATGGCCACCGCCGGACCGGCGCCGGGCCTGACCTCGGTGATGACGCCGGCGGCCACGGCGGCCCTGTTGATGTGGTGGCGGCAGTAATCCTGGCCGGCGATGCGGTAGAGGGTCTTCACGTAGACGGTGTGGGGGACGCGGCCGAGCGGCTCCAGTTCGGCGCCGCGGGCAGCGCATTTCGGCATGGTTCTCACCTCCGGGTGATAGGTTGCGTTAACCGGATTGTAGTGAAAACCGGCCGCATCCTTTTGCGCCCATCCCTGGAAGGCACCGCGTGGTGGAGTGGTGTCAAATGGTATGCAATGGAGACCAATCCATTGATCTCGCCCGTTACCGGTGCGGAGATGGGCGTGGTCACGAAGCAGCAGGATCAGGTGTTCCTACCGAGCACGGGCGACGGAGATACCTCACCATGGCCGGTTTCCCCGCCCGCTGCGGTCGGGCTAACGATGGTGAAAACCGCTTCTGGCAAACGTCCATTCGCTGCGCGATGATGAATTTATCGCGCATCTTTCACGGCCCAAATCACCCCTCGCTAGGCTGGTACCAGGTCGCCCAGGCCAGTTCCGGTGCCCCCGTCGCCATGCTCCGGCCGAACCAGCACCATCGCCATCATCAAGGCCCACCAGTGGGCGAAGCTAGAATCACTTGCCGTGACCAAGGCGCACACTCCTCTTTGAAAGGATGGGACGGCGCATGGCAAGACCCCCAACGATAGTCCGGGCCGCCGCCGAGCGGCCTCGCAAACGCTGCCGCGGTATCGAAATTGCCGAACCGGCCCAAGAAAGGGCGAAATTCGACGTGGTCTTGGTTCGACACTGCCCTGCGCAACTCCGAGGCGGTGGCCCTAACCGGGCGTATCGACCAACTTCGGGACGACAGCTCTGCCTACATCACCGTGGTCCGCTCCAAGAGGGACGCCGACGCCCCGGGCACCGTGGTGGCCATTACCCCCGCCGCAAAGCAGGCCCTGAATGTCATCCGGCTGGCGGGGATTGGTGGCGACGAGAAAGTCCTCGGCCTGTCCGAATAGTGGACCGCACGGCCTGTCAAGGAAATCGCAAAAGCTGTAGGTCTACCCCACTGGGAGTTCTTCAACTGAGCGTCCGAAACCGCTCTGTAGTAGAAGTCTATCCCTTCGTCTTCATCGGTCCGGCCTGTTGTTTAGTGCAGGTTTACCGGCAAGCAAACGTGGCGTCACTCCGCCCCGGCACCTGCTACAAACGGATGCTTACAGATTCCTACTCTTAAAAGACTTAGGATACCCGCTTCTTGCCTCCAAGAAGTTGAAGGCTCTTCATGTTGAACCATCGGCTCGGCATGATAAGGCAGGTCGCACTAGAGACGAAGCCCGTTTACAGTATGCCAACTCAATTAAACGCCCGGCAGATTGACACTTTAGCCGCGTTTGTATCACGGCATTAATTCAGGATGTTCTTGTCTAACGTACTCACGAACAAACGATGGGAATGCTATCCCCCCTTCGTCAACCAGATCCCACAGGAGTTTCCGGTCCTCGTCAATAGCGTCTTGAAGCAGAGTTACGAAATTGGCCGCCGACGCCAATCGTTGTCGTGGCAAGGGAAGCGTCTTCTCGCGGTCCTTGATCGACTGTAGCTCAGACTGTCTGCCGCAGTATCTTCCGTTGTCGTCTGGATAATTTTCGGGATCTGAATCTAAGTTCAGGAAGTCGATTAGGTGCCTGGCAAGTTGGCGCTCTTCCCAGCTACAGGCATCCTCATCAGCCTCGATCAAGCCTCTACGTACATCATAGCGAAAAATCCGCTCCGGCAATCCTCGTGCGCCGGGGTTCGGGAATCCTTCAGCTAAGACCTGCCGGCCCAGCAGCCTTCTGATTGGCCAGCAGTTTCCCTTAATCTGGTTGCATCGGTAGCACGCATACATGAGGTTGTCCCACTCGCAGGAATGAGCTTGAAAATTTAGCTGGTTCGCAGGTTGGCTGCGCATGCATTTGCAATTCGCTATATCGCGAGTGTCGTACTGGGCGCAGGCCCGTCCGTTCCGAGGTCGAAAATGATCCGTGGTTCCTCTGATGAAGCGATCATCACTTTCTTCGCTTTGGGATACGTCGTTTCGACACCGTCGCTCGCAATACGCGCACATTCCACTGAAATGCCGCTTAAGTTCGGCCTTTATTATCCAACGCTCTTGGGAGTATGGCTCATCCTCCCAAAGCACCCATGGGTCCTTGCGGAAACTATCCAAGATATTCGAAACTTCGGCTGAAGGCGATTTTCGGGATACCGAATGCATAGTCAGCCATTCTCCTGGTTCAAATCCCTATCCTGGCGTCGACGTTCGAGCAGGTCAATCACTTGCTCAGCAAAAACCTGCCGCTGTGCTTGAAAGGCTCCACCGGCCAAAAGGTCTCGGTTGATGCGTTTCCTCAACTCCACAATGCGAGATTGTCGTTCCTCTTCGGCTTGCTCGTCTTCCAACGGTCCCTGATTTCTCAATGCTCTGAGTTCTGTGGCGGCGTCGGCAGTTTCCGCGTCTGTTGGATCCTCGATTCCCATGAAAGTCCGGTAGATTTCATCAGCGCTCCACCCAACGACATCCTGATCGTTGCGAGACCAAATCACCTTGCCTGTCTCGTCGCGTTTCAGCAAGTGCACTTGTCCCGCGCCCAGCCCCGCTACCATTAGTGGAGAGTGGGTACTCGCAAAAATCTGCACGTTCGGGAAATGCCTTCTCAGCGTGGGGATGATTCTGCGCTGCCAAGAAGGGTGCAGGTGAGCGTCAATTTCGTCAATGATGAAAATGCCCGGATTGCCCATCCACCCGGGTTCGCAACGGTAATGCCTAGCCATATGGTACACAACATACGTCACCCATTCGATTACTGAGGTGGTTCCTTGACTCACTCGCTCAAATGGTATTACGCCGTCCCGGGTACGATGGTCGAATTCCGGCTCGATGGACCCACCATAAACCAGACGTGGCCCCTCGAAATTCATCCCCAATTCGCCGGTGAATCCCCCAGTGATGCTTGAGGTTACGGCCTGTATTTGCTCCAGAACCCCCTGCGCTAGCGGACTCTGGGCAGCGTTCAATGCCGCTGTAATGTGAGCGCCGCAAACGAAGACCGGTTCTTGATCTGCTTCAGGATATCTTTCACCAAGATATGCTTGAATCCCTCGACGGGTAACCTCGTTTAGTTCAATATCGTCACCCCGTCCTAAATCAATACCGGCAACTGCGACGCCATCTCGAAGATATATCTTCACATCATTGGGTTTCGGACCGATTAATTTCGGATTATAATACCCAACAGAACCATGGTCGTTCACGTAGTGTTCCCAATTATTCATCGCCTCCGGTCCCAGCACGTAATCTCCGCCGTCCAGTACAATACGCGCGTCCATCTCGCCGCTTTGCGAGGTACCCGGAAACTCGTGACCCGCGAACCGGAACAACCGATGGCTCCCTGATCGGTTCGTCCATTCGACACTAAACGCGGAGTATGGCGCCATGAACAAGTCTCGGTCGTCATATTGGTCCAAATCATCAAGACGGAAGTTCTCTCCGAACTCGCTGCTGACCAAAATGTTTGCCATCTCGAGGATGGTGGACTTGCCTGAGTTATTTGGCCCGACGAACAGGTTGACCTGAGGATGCAATTCGACCTCTATGCCTGGCACCAGAGTGCCATCGGCAAAACGGCCCTCCGCACGTTCGGGGTCGCCCTCGAACGGGCCGATATTATTCAATGCTATCTTGGTTAGTGCCACGTCTTCATCACCTTGGTATTTCAGCACTGCAATGGATGGATCACTGTAGAGCGCATTCACCGAGATTGTCAACCTACGCGACCCCGTTGACGGTTTTTATGAACAGACCCACCCGTAGCATCGAAGGCTCGATCCATCTCCAGATTTATGATGGCCTTCGTGTTGGATGTCATCGTTTAGCGTGCCAGACGAACCAAGCCGCGCCCACGGCGGAACAGACCAAGTGGGTGATCAGGATGGACTTCAGATCGCCGAACAGATGATAGAGGGCGACTACAACGAAAGCAGGCAGGGTCAGCAGCGCAAAGATGCAGAGACCGCCGATGATATCGGCTTCGCCTCGGGAAATCCCGCCAAACGTTTTGCAAACCGCATTGGCCGACCGGTTGACGGCCTTTCCCGTCACGCGGCCGATCCGGATGGCTGTTGCCATTGATTTGCGAGCAAGAACCTCCAGTTGGGGTGCACGGAAGTTTGCCCGGGCTCCGCTTGAGTGTGGTCCCGCCACGCCGGCGCCCGCAGACGCATTCGATCCCGTGGAGCGGTTTTGACTGGCAAGCCCGGGCGAGCCCGTCCTTTGACCTGGCGAGCCAGC
The DNA here is from genome assembly GCA_965203985.1 of Dehalococcoidia bacterium. Classification (GTDB taxonomy): domain Bacteria; phylum Chloroflexota; class Dehalococcoidia; order Lucifugimonadales; family UBA3495; genus Bin87. Next base: position 23,181 of record CBDBDS010000014.1, on the reverse strand, counting down.
GCCGCCTGGCGGGGTGGATTGCCGCCGTCTGCCCCCGGTCTTGAGTGTCAGTCGCGGCGGCTTGCCGGCGCGCGCACGAGGTGCGCCGGCCGAGGCCCGGCGTCCCAGGACCTGTCCCAGCGTGGGCGCCCGTGCAACCGGAAGCCGGCAATAGCGACGCAGCTCGGCGGTCAGCTTGCGCGCCGTTGGATCGGGGCAGCTTGCCAGCGCCGACCACAAGGGTGTGGCGCCTGGATTTTCGAGGTCCTTCCTGGTAAAGAGCAGGTTGTCGCCATTGTGGAAACGGCCCCACAGCGACGGGTCCCGGCTGACGGCCAGCAGGCTGAGGTAGATGACCAGCGCCGGGAAGTTGTCAATGTCCTCTCCATAGTCCTGGGCGGTTCTGTGGGGGTGCTGGTAGTTGCGGTGTCCCAGTTCCGGACTGGGCAGTCCCCTGAAGGTGGGTATGAAAACGCCGTCGTAGTCCACCAGGCGGATCTCGCCCGTGGGGGTGACGATGACGTTGCCGTGCTGGAGGTCGTTGTGGGCCAGGGGCAGGGCCAGCAGGTCCGCCATCAACTTCCGCCATGCCACGCTCAGGGCCTGGATGGCCGCGGTACTGTTCCGGTTGGCGTCGATGTATCTTTCGAGGGTCAATCCCTCCACCCAGTCCATCTTGACGACGGGATGCCGCTCGCCGCCGACCAGCAGCTCCCGGTCCAGGTATTCGAAGGCCACGAAGCCGGGAGGGCGCAGCATGTTCAGGTAATGGCCGATGGCGTGGTAGCGTTGCTGCCGATCGGGAGCCTCGCTGACGAAGCAGCGCACGGCGTGGTCCCTGCCGTTGGTGGTGATGCGGTACACGCTGGCGAACTGGCCGGCATATACGATGGGCTGCCCCGAACCGTTCTGGGCGGTCCTTCCGCCGGCCAGTTCCGGGTGGTTGAAGCGCACTCCGGGATTCTGCATGGCCGCGGTGTACTCGTGCCTGGTGGGCATGGCTCGCAACCTCCTTCCTGCTATGCGATCTGCACGGCCAGCAGCGAGGCGTCGTCGTTCCGCATGGCGCGGTCGGCGCGGAGCTCAGCCACCCACCGCTCGCGGTATTCCAACGGACGACGGCAGATTCCCGCCAGCTCTGACCAAGGATCGGCCCGCTGCCGATGCCGGTTGAGGGCCCAGCAGGCGACGGCGTCGGTGGCCAGGATGACCAGGTCTCCTTTCCGGCACCATCCCTCCAGCTGTTTGATCCGGTCTTCCCCAATTCCGGCGGAAGGATTGCTGGAAACCAGGTGCGGGGTGTTGTTGAAATCGCCGGGATCATCGACGGGGAAGGCCGTGTGGAGACGGCCCTCCCTGACGATGAACAGGCAGCAGTCCCCGACGGCCACGGCCTGCCAATGGAGTTCCCCAACTCCCCCGGTCGCCCGCAGGTTGATGCCCAGAAAAGTTGCCATGGCCCCGGCCTTCACCTTGGCGCGGCCGTGCCAGGGAATGCGCCGTCGTTCCACCCGGCGGCTCCATTCCTCCCGGCATGGTTCCAGCCACCGCCCGAGGGCATCTTTCGACAGGCCGGCCAGAGCCAGGGGCTCGTCGTCAACGAACCGGTTGACCAGGATGCTGGCCCATTCCCCGGAGAAGACCGACTCGGTGGCGCCGTCGGCGATGGCCAGACGGGCCGCCCGCCCGATGTCGTCGGAGCGGACGGCGTCTTCGGGAATGACCCCGCGGACGGCGTCTTCATTCTCGTCGGGACGGTTGCCCGCCTTGGCGAACGAGAAGATGCGGTAGGGTTGTACTTTCATGGGAAGCCTCCCTCGGAGCCACGGCTCAGTGCAGGTTCAGGGCCGGTCGGGTGCCGATTTCCAGGAACTGGACCAGGGCGGCCAGGTCGCTGTTGAAGACGTAGCCCCGGGACTGCTCGGACACCGCGATGCCCAGGCTGCCGGCCTGCTTGCGGCTGCTCTCCGGGAGAACCGAGGACATCCGGAAAAGGTCCACGGCGCAATCGTCGTTCTGGGGAAGTGCGTTCTCATCCCCGGGGTACATGATGGGAGCGGCCGATACGTCGGAGAGGTGGACGTTGAACATGAGCGCATCGCCGTCCCGGGTGGCGACACCCATGATGTCCCTGGCGATGGGGACCGCGTCGCCGTCGGTGGCCGCGCCGTCGGTGATGTTGATCACGATGGGCGGGAAGGAGTCGGCGTGCTCGTTCACCCACTGCCGGAGGGCCTGGGCGGCCAGGGTGAGCGCCTCGCACATGGGGGTGCCGCCGCTGGCTACCGGCGCCAGCCATTCGGGGATGGCCTCCATGACTTCGATCAGGCCGCCCTTGCCATCGCTTTCCTTTACCGGACGGTCAATGATCGCGGCGGCCGTCTCGACCTCGCTGGCCAGCCGGAAGGGCGCTCGCGGCTCGACGCCCTCGAAGGGAGTGGCGACTGCCGACGCGCCGGTGCGGGTGGTGTTGTAGGTGATGATGCCGACGTGGAAGTAGTCCCGGACCTCCACGCCCTGGGAGCAGCGCTGGATGATGTCGCTGAGGGTGCGGTTGAGGGCGGCGGCGGCCTGCTCGTCCTTGCGGCAGCCCGCCTGGCCTCCCAGAGCCAGTGACATGGAGGCGGACTGGTCGACCAGGAAGAGGAAGCAGCCCGGGTTGTTCCTGCTGATTTCGGCGGTGTAAGACATTGCAGCGTCCTCCTGATGAGTGTTGCTCCGCCCGCCAGAGGGGCGGGCGATGAAACCGATAAGGTTGTGGTTGGGTGGATTTATTTCGGATGTGGTTCGTTCCCGCGGGACCGGGACCTCCGGCGCATTCGTGGTCGGTGCGGCCCGCGACGCCAACGGCGCTCCTCGTCCCGCATGGAACGTGGCCCTAAAATCCCAGCCAGTGCGGCCAGGGGTTCTGTTTGGCGGCCGCCTTCGCGCCCCTGCGCCGGGACGCCCTGGCATTTTTGCCGGCAGCCGCCAGGGCCGATTGCCGGATCGTCCGGGTCGGAGCGGCTCGGTTCTGGGGAACTCCGGCGTTGCGATAGGCCTGCCGGAATTCCCGGTCGGTCTTGGTCCCCTTGCGCTGGTTGCAGGTGCGGCAGAGCAGCTGCAGATTGCTTTGGTCATTGGAGCCGCCCCGGGCCACCGGCAACCTGTGGTCGATGTCCATCAGGTCCATCCGCTGCCGGCTGCCGCAGTACATGCAGCGGCCGCCCTGGCGCCGGTACAGTTCCTTCCTGATTCCGCCGCCCAGCCTGATCCGGTGGGGTCGGGGCAACGCGAACAGATCGAATACCATCTTCATCTCCTTCCGGGCGCACGGCGTGTCGTCGCCCGCGCCTGACGTGTTTGAGTGATTTCAGAAGCCGAAGTTGCAGATGTGTCCCTCGGCGCACAGGGCGCAGATGTCGGTGAAGCACACCAGGCAACGGCTGATGTGCCGGCGGCAGAAGGCGCCGCTGCAGGCCTGGCACCGGGCCGCGGCTCTCCCGTCGCAGACGTATGCGCCCCGGGGCGCGAACTCGCATTCCATGATTTCAATCCTCCTGGGTTGGGGTGGTTCCATGGTCGACCGGGACCTCCGCGCCGATGCCGTCGCGGTCGCCCCCACGCTTCAGGCGAACAGGCCCGGCGCCGGCATGGCGATCAGTTCGGCCGATGCCGGCCAGTTCAGGGCGTAGTCGTTCAGCGCCATCAGGTCCCAGGCGGGAAGCGCCTCGCCGATCTGCCTCGCGGATGCGCCGTAGTTGTGTTCCAGCGTCGCGGCGACGCCGTGGTCCACCCGGAAGGCCGCCAGGCAGGTGGTCAGGCCGACGGTTTTCTGCACCACCGGCGGCAGGCTGTGCATATAGACGTCGTCTCCGCCGTACTCGATGTAGCCGTTGGGCAGACCCTCCCGGGAGGTGACCAGGCGCAGGGCCGTTGGATAGTCGTCCCGGAACAGTTCCACCAGCATGCCCAGGATGCAGTTGCGGCGCAGCCCCGCCCGGTCCTCGCTGAGCGCGAACCGGGCGGGGTGAAACCGGTCGCCGCCAAAGCCCGCCGCTGCGCTGTGCCAACGGGAAACCAGGGATCGTCCCCCGCGCCGTTTCACCGTTCCGCCGTGCCACCGGCCGCCCTGGTGCAGGAACCAGCGTCTGGCTTCCGCCCGGTGCGCCGCGTCGTGGAACCGGATGCTGTCGGTGGCCTGGAACAGCCGCCGATCATCCGCCAGGTCGCGAAACGCTCGCCGGGGATGGTCGGCGTGGTCAGAGCGCAGTCTGTCCAGAAGACCGCCGCCCGGCTGCCCATCGACGATGGCGTATTCGATCTCTGCCCGGCCCGGGCGTCTGATGCCCAGGGCGACTTGCTCGGGTTCTGACATATCTCTTCCTCCTCTCACGCCGCACTCAGGAAGGGCCTGGTGCGGTTTCGACGGATGGGTATGGCGCCAGCCTGACGCAAATTGGCCGGCCCGGCTTTGTCGTCTTGCGCGCCGAGGTGTGCGGAACATGCCATCCTCCATATGGGTTCCGCTGGGTTGGTTTTGGTGTTGCAGCCGCATGGGAGCGTGTTGCCGGGTTCGGTATCCGTGAGGTCACGGCGAGGACCGCCATGGCTTCATGCAGCGCCTGAACCTTTCCCCCACGCCGACGGTGATCACCACCAGCGTCGCCGCCAGCAGGATGACCAGTCCCCATTCCGGAAGGGCGAATGGCCCAACCGTTTCCATCCGGTTGCTGAGGACCGGCGGCGTCAGGCGCAGGAGCAGGAGAGCGCCCGCCATGGTGAACACCGGCGCGTCCAACCGGCACTCCCGCCTGGTCGCGTTCAATGCTGTGAGGCAGACCGTGGCGGCAACAGTGAAGGGAATGACCATCAGCGCCGCGGCGGCCAGGGGTGAGATGCGCCACATCACCAGGCGGTCGTTGCCGTGGAGGGCATAGGTCATCAGCCCGACGCCGGACCGGGGACCGACGTGACCGTCGAGGCTCAACCAGGGTATGAAGAGGGATATCAGCCCAATGACTACGGCGACATTGGAAATGGTGCGGGCCTCGGGGATCGAAACCAGCCTCTGCACCGCGTCGGAGGTGAGTCCCAGGCGGTGCAATGGCACGGTCAATCTTCGGTTGATGGGAAATCTTCCGGAGCCGCCGTTGATCAGGTTTTTCATGGTTGGTCATCCTGGTGTGGTGCGTGAAAAGTTCGGCGCCGGACCTTCCGCGTCGGGTCAATGTCCGCCAAGAGCGGCGCTGATCTCCCCCGACCGGGAGCGGAAGTCTTCCAATTCCCGATGCAGGTCGCTGATGGCGGTGGGCATCTCCAGAAAGTCCCCGTACACCGAGGCGAAGTTCGCGCTCAGCAGTTGTTTGGATATTCTGAGGTCCATATCCCGCAGTTCGGTCATGATCCGGTCCGCCTGGGCCAGGATCCTGCCGGCCTGTTCCCGCCACTGACGGTAGATTTCCCGCTCCTTCCGGTCTGCGCGCTCCGCCCGGAGCCGGCCCTCGGTGTTGCTGATCCCTCGGGTCAGGCTGGACTGGGCGTCGAAATAGCGGTCCGCCGCACGGTCGGCGTGTTCGATGCGCAGGGCAAGCCGACGGAGTTCCTCTTCCGCCTGCCGGTAGCGGGGTGTCCAGGCGTCCCGCAGGTTTTCGATGGCTATGACGCGTTCGTCGCCGCCGGTCACGGCCGGCGTTGCGCCCACTGACGCCAGCTCCGCCAGGGCTGTGGCGACGGCACGGTCGTTGGGGCCGCCGTACGGGTCCTGGTGAAGCGTCGCGCCTCCATCCGGTTGCGCGCCGTCGTCAGCGGCAGCCAATCCGGCATCCTCGGCCTGGACCGACACCACGCGTCCGAAACTGGCGCCCAGTTCATTGGCCTTGCGAGCGGTGGTTTTTGTTGCGGAGACCAGGTTCTGCGCCTCGTCGCCGCTGTCCTTCCAATGGTCGGCCATCACCGGCATGACCACGGACCCGATCACGACGGCCGATACGGCGATGGCTCCCATGCTGAGCAGGCTCATGCTTGTCACCTCCTTTGATTTGGATAAATCAGGTGGAAGCGGTGCGCCGCGGCCGGGTTTGACCTGTGGACAAAAGAAAACGCCGCAACACCTTGCGATGTTGCGGCGTCGCGTTACGGTCCCGGCGACATCAGCCGGCGCCGGCCGGCGGCATCCGCTTCATTGCACCTCACCTCGCGGGACGCCGGCGTTCACCGTCGGTGAACTTCATGGGCACGCCGTATGAGACGGCGGTATGCCAGCCTGCTACCGTTCCTCGCTGGACAGCACAAACGTTCGCCATCCATCTACCAAAAAATGCGATCCTCCCATGTCGTTTGGATCGCAAATGATCTACCCCTGTTCCACGGACACACGTGTCCCTGCCGGTTGGCCCTCGAATCTCGCGCGAGGTCAGGTATTCGGCTGTAAAGTAGCTTTCGTCGGTACTGGGATAGGGGAGCGACCTGCTGTGCGCGGCGCTACAACCCGTTTACCAGATGACGTGCTGAAACTTTACCCCCAAAACGCCGAATATGTCAAGCCGACCGCTTGGCATCATGTTACCAATGAGGATTGTACGCTCCACTTTGATTCCCCTTGGCGCTTTTCACGCAACCGGGAATGCGGCGTATACCGCACCACGAAAGCGGGCATCCCTTTCCAATGCGATAGCCCTGCCCCTCATCCCATCGACTGGGACAGCAACAATGCCGGCGGGTACAATTGTCCACCCGAGCTTCCCCGGGGCGGGTTCTGCCCCGAGCTTCCCCGGGGCGGGTTCTGCCCCGAGCATCCACGCGCGTCCCGCGTCCTCATGGCCACGCCGGTGGGCTGCTGGAACACCAAGCCCAACTCGATCCACGCGCGGTGCCACGACACGGTGTACGGTTGCACCGGCCCTGGGCGACGCAGCCGCTGCTCCTGGGCCTGGTCCCAGCAGATCGGGCCGTTCGTGCCGGCCGGCCTTCCCCGCCACAACGTCAGTTACCCTACCATGCATCACGAGAGGCGCTACCGCCCGCGGAAGTGGGAGCGCATCTACGCACGGGCGCTAACGCCTGGAGCAGCATCATGACGTCCATTCGCATCGACAAGGCCGAGCTGGTGCGCGAAGTCGTCCTGCGCCATTACGACGAAACCGGCCAGTTCCCCAGCAATGATGAGATCGTGGAGGCCTTCGCCGTGGCGGGGATCTTCATCTCGGGCAGCGTCCTCGACCGCGCCCTGGAGCGGGTCCGTCGCGCGCCCCGATCCGAAGGAGCCGACCATCATGAGCATCACTGACACCAGCGGCAACGAATGCACTCACGCTGAAATGCAACTGATCTACGAGTGGGCGGATCTTTGCCCCGCGCTGCCCAGCATCACCGGCGTTCTGACCTATCCGGAGACCATCAAACTGGCGAAGTGGTGTTTGGTGGCAGCGCCGACGCTGGCGCTGGCCCGTCAGACATTCCCGTCGCTGCGTTTCTGCAAGGATGAAACCGTTGCAGCCGTGCTGGACTTCTTTCGCACCGAGCCAGCGGTTCGCAACGGTTTGACGCTGTGAAGCAGCCCCGTAAGGGCGGTGGCGGGGCCGCGTGAGTAAAAACGCATCCGAAAAGGGGATGTCCCGGGATTCGACGTAGCCGTCGAGTCCGGCATCCAGGACCGCTTTTGCTTTCCCGAGTAGGGTCACGTTGACCGATGCTTTTTATGCCAGGTCGGACGGGGTCAAATCCGGGAACTGGGCCAATTTCTTGACGACTACCATCAGGCGAATAGCGTGCGGGGTGTGGAAGGCCATGATATCCTCCGGGGTACGGGTTGAGATTTTGTTGCCCGCCCCACGCAAAACGGCGCAAAGTAAAACCTTGCGCCGTTTTGCGTAGGGGCAACGGGGGTCGGTATACAGCGGACCCCCGTTGCCGATAGGCTATCACATTCACCTACACGGGGTGAGATATTCAATTGTTAAGACGCCTGTTAAGACGCCAGTAGGGATCAGTCGCGGCAGCCTGCTAAACGCGGCGCTCATTCAACCTTGCGATCCCTAGCGCCGGTTGCCCGTCGCGTTGCAACAATACGGTATGCCAATAAGCGAACTATGTCAATCCGCCCGCTTGCTAGGGAATGCTTGCATCGCTTACGCAACGCTACCCTTGCTTGCCTACACTGGCATCCGTATTCAATTGTAAAGGTGCTTGCAACCGCCGGGCCGCGGCGCGCCTGCTTTGCGCGGCGCAATCAACGCGTTTCCCCTTAGCGCATTGTTACTATCTCACAATGGGCAATCTATGTCAATAGCACACGTCTATTCGCTGTATACCGCACTGCCTACGGCGGCCCCAACGCGCGTTAAGCGGAGCGTGCGAGCGCGAGCGCGCAGGCGGGCGCGGGCGTGAGTGTCTCACAAAAATTAGGTTCTTCCTCACAAAAACCCGATTATTGTGAGAAAACCGCGCCCGCTTCTCACAATAATTAAATCTGACCGTAACGGCAAAATGTTCGGTTTACAACGAACCGCCGGGCTCTGCAATAACCCGCAACTATCCTTTTTCGGGGAGCAATCCAGGTCTCGGTTCAGAACCCCGACGAGTTCCTGTTTTCGCTGTGTAAATTTTTTCCGGCCGGCGAACATTTCGGGTCACGAGGCAAAAACCCCGACTGTCAGCGTTTGTCGCATGGCATACTCGCGCTGGAGCACCACCATCGGGTTCGACTACGACCAAGCTTTTCCGGGCAGGGATCAGGTCGACCAGATCATGGGGTTCATCATGCTGGACAAGCCGGCCCGTGACCGCCTGCTGGCCAGCCAGCGGGCCTACGTCAGCAGCTGGTACGTGTACTGGCACATCGGCGGCGACGACAGCCAGGGGCGGGAGGGGCAACTGCTGTGGGTCGGCAGCAACCGGGTGAGCATGCGTGATTGGCGGATCTACACCTATGACCACATGAAGTTCATCGCCACGCGCGGGCGCTGGGGCGATATTCCAGGGTATGCCGAGTGCGAGGACCATCGGGACTGCTTCAACCTGGCCAACGCGGTCCGGGAGTGGCTGGCCGAGGTCGACGAGTGCTTTCCTGAACCCACCGCGGCCGGTTGAGGAGAACCCGGACCATGCCAGCAAGCGAGGCCAGGGCGAGGCTGAAGTTCATCCGCGATTTCCAACTGGACGGCGGGACCTACGAGGATGCGGTGAAGCAGTGGAACGAAGCGGGCGAGGTCCTGGAAACCTTCAAAGACGCCCAGGGGCGGCTCCCCGAACACGTTTCCGATGGCGAGATCCGCGACGCCGTTGCCGACTGGAAGGCAATCAGGGATGCCGGCCTGTGAGGGGGTTGCGGTGGTTCAATCGGCCGCTTCGACCATAGCTTCCGGCCGATGGTCCCAGATGGAAACCCATTTGCCGCGAACGCGTTCGCCTCGGCCTTGAGGGCGATGGGCTGCGGTGCATCCTCGGAACTGCCAGCGCACCGGCGCAGCGCTGCCCACAGGGTCGACCGGCGCCATCGCCTCGAGGACGTGCAGCGCGCGGAATATCTGCTTCTCCGCCCACCGGGCCTTCCCGACCGACCATCCCTCCCGTCTCAGTTATCTTCACCGCATGGCAATGTTCGGTAGTCACGGCCACAGTGCAAGGCTGCTAATGTGCTTCTCCGGTCTCGCCTGAACGGCCGGACAACTGTATCTACTCTAAACGATTCGTTTACAGCATTTAGAGTAGCCGCCGCAAGCTGGACATTCCCGTGGACACGCTACCGATCTGCCCGTGCTGTCGGCGAGCACGGATCCGATGGACATGGACTTGGACAAGCCGGCTACCGGCAGGCATGACGATCCTGCATTCTGTACGCACCGGTCGCCCGATTTGCTTGCGCGTCATTTGCAGCGTCGGGACGGCGTGAGCACGACGACTCGCAGTTACGCGCTCAGAATTTGCTTGCACGTTGTTTGCAACTGGAGAGCTCAACCCTCCAGTTGGGGAGCTCCCCTGCCAAAGTGGAGAGATCCCACGTGCAAGTTCAGGAAGCTCTCCTGCAAAAGTTTGGGACCTGCCCCGCGAAGTTCAGGGGCTCGGGTCCCGAGAAGGTCGGGAGTCTTACATGCAGCGGCTGCGAATGTAAGGTTTCGCCCCGAACCTTACAGATGCGCAAATAGCGGGATTTTCGGTGCCGTTTCCGACACCCTTTCCGACGACGTTTTCGCGCAGATCGCGGCGTGACAGTGTTCTGTATTCAAAGTCCGTTGGCAAAAGCGGGCTACGTTGGTTGCTTTGGTGGCAACTGGTGGCGGAACGTCCCAGTAGCCCCAGATGCCAATGCGTGTTACACTCGCCCACGTCTCTGCCACCGGTGTCCGCCTGGCGTCATGCTTGTCAGAGAGCACCAACGCATGGAACTAGTCGACAGTTTCTCAAGCTTCTTGGTCTACTGGTATCTGCAGAGCGATGAACGACCCTACGTGGTCAGGAGGGCATCATGGCGGTTAATAGGGATGAACTAGAAAAGACCGTCACATCGGTACGTGGCCGGATTGCCAGTCACCGCGACAGGCTGAAAGACGACGAGATGGTCACACGAGTGGCGTTGGTTGATCCCATCCTCCGAGCCTTGGGATGGGATGTTGCTGACCTCTCGCGTGTTGAAGTGGAGCACAATTACAGTAGAAGAGACGGACAAAGCGTGGATTACGCTATATGGGCAAAGCCCATCTCGCCTCAGCAACCCCCAGTTAAACCGACAGGATTTGTTGAAGCCAAGAAACTTGAAGACTCTTTGGAGTATGGTGGTCGCATCAAGAGCCAAGTCGACAAGTACCGCTATTACACAAATTTCGTGATACTGACGGACGGCAACCTTTGGAAGATCTACAGGACTGCCCCCGTGAATTTCACCGAAGGCCCGTTTTCAGAGTTTCGTATCCGGGATGGCAATGCTGTACAAAAGCTAACAGAGCTTCAAGCGTTGCTACTGGAACCTGACCAAAACGCCACACCGGAAGGCTATGGCTGGGTGCCTCTGGCTGAGTTCAATCCTCCATCACGCGCAAAAAAGCCGAGGTGGTGGCAGTCCGCCACCGAAGCGCGACCGAAGGCAATAAAGTTTCCGGGGGTTGGTTCAAGGCCCATCGAGACATGGCAACAAATTGTCGAATTTACAGCCAATTGGTTGCATGAGGACGGTAAGCTCCTTGCCAGCAAAGAAATCACGAGACCGGGAAAGAAAGCTACGGCACTGCTGGTTACTACAAGCCAACCTCAAGGCCGCAACTCTTCGCAATGGAAACGCATCAGCAAATCAGGATCCTACGTGTACACCCAAGGTGAGTTCTCCACCTTGCTGAAGTACGCAAAAGAGATCTTGTCCGCTTGTGACGTTGAACCCGAGAGCGTGTACCTGCAATCTCGGTGATGGACTCGGGTATCAAACTCCTCAAACGGCGTGTACCGAGTTGTAGGGACGAATCCGCACCGGTGCAATACCGCTGGGTCACTTCCCGATGATGTCCAGGCGCTTGGCCGGTGACGTCCGGGACTGGTCCAGCTTCGCGTCGACGCCGGCCTGCTTCACGTAGCGCATGGTGGTGGCGATGGACGTGTGGCCCAGGATCCGCTGCAAGAACACCACCGGGGCTCAGGGATCGGACCATCCTGGAAGTCCTCTACGCCACCGGCGTGAGCCGGGCCGAGCTGCACGCCATGGACGTGGGCAGCATGGTCATGACCACCGTGGGCGACGAGGCCGTGCTCAGCTACGCTGTCCCCGTGACCGGCAAGGAGCGCATCGTCATCTTCGGCGCGCCGGCCGCCTGCACCCTGGAGCTCTACCTGGAACAGGGATCCGGTCCGACCCTGGACCCTGTCCGGCTGAACAAGAACTGGGGCGGCTTTCCCAGAAGTCCATCGGCGCCGTCGTTAGCCGTTACGCCCACCAGGTGAAGGCGAAGCGGACCCTGACGGTAACTACCGACGAGGTGGACATCCTCGAGGACATGCTGGAGACCTGCCCGTGAAGGCGGTGAGCACGGAGTCGACGGACATTCATGTGGACACGCGATTTGCTTGCACGTTGCTTGCAGCGCCAGAACAGCGTAAGCGCCGCTATTAGCAGTTTCATGCTCAGAATTTGCTTGCAACTGGAGGGCTCCTACCCGAAAGTTCAGGAGCTCTCCTGCAAAAGTTGGGGAGCTGCCCCGCAAAGTTCAGGAGCTCGGCTCCCGAGAAGGTCAGGAGTCTTACATGCAGCGGCTGCGAATGTAAGGTTTCGCCCCGAACCTTACAGATGCGCAAGTACCAGGATTTGCGGTGCCGTTTCCGACGTCGTTTTCGATCATCTCGCGGACTGGCACGGTCATGCTCCGCCGGACGCCGGCGCGTGTTGGGAATTTCGGCGGCATTCCCGTCGAGGTTTTCGCCATCTGGTCCAGGCGGCAGTCATTGATGATGTCGGGCAGAGCGTGGTGGCCCCGAAGGCAGCTCCAGGCGGGACTCCTGCCGCGGCAGTTCCGTGGCCGCCTTGACCAGGGCGCGGGTGTCCCGTTCCGCCTGATGCTGCATCAGGGCGACGGGATCAAACATCAGTGGATAGGCCGGCGGAATCCCTTCGCAGGAAACCCCGTCGCCGGCGCTCTCACTACCGGCACTTATTCGTGGTGATGTTATCAGTTTCCAGACGGGTGGAACGGAATCCGCAGAGCATCTGGTCGGTTCCGGTAACCAACACCGGAATCTCTGAGTAGCGAGATTTTCTCCAGATCCGGCTCCAGCACCGGTACGTGCGGTGGTTCCGCGCGTGCGTGGGATGTTACGCTGTCCGCCCGCGAGTTGAATATCTGGCGGGGTTACTCTTGCACCAGAGGTTGGATCCGATTGCAGTATCAGGCTAACGGCCGCCACGGCGAGGCGGCCGACATCGGGAAAAACGCGGTCCTCGTAACCGGCGCCGCCGGTTTCGGCGGATCGCACTTGGTCAGGAAATTGCTGGCGCACGGGCACCATGTCACCGGGCTGGACATCGTGCCGCCGCTGCACGCGGGCCTGTTGCGCCGCGAACTGGAACACCCCGAGTTCCGCTACGTCTGGAAGAGCCTGCAGGACATCCAGCCGGGCGACGTGGCGGGGCATCCGGTGGTGGCTCACCTGGCCGCGCAGGCGGACACGCCCATGGCCTTCGATTCGCCGCGGTACGCGGTGATGCAGAACATTGAGGGCACCGTGGCCCTGCTGGAGGCGGTGAGAAACGCCGGCGGAGTCCGGAAGATGCTCTTCGCGGGTTCCGGCAACGAGATCGGCCGCCCGCTGACGCTTCCCATTGACGAAAGCCACCCGCTGACGCCCCACAACCCCTACGGGTTCTCCAAGGCGGCGGCCGAGTTGGCCGTGTGGGCGTGGCGCCGGGCCTACGGAGTGCCCGCGGTTGTGCTCAGCACCGGCGTCGTCATCGGACCGCAGATGCGGCGGGAGGTCTTCATCTTCAAGTGGCTGTGGAACGCCATGCACGGGTTGCCCATCATCGTGGAGGGCGGGCAGCAGACCCGGGACCTGTCGTTCATCGACGACGTGATCGGCGCCTGGGTGCGGGCGATCCAGGCGCCGGCAGACGCGGTGGTGGGCGAGAAGTTCTTCGTGGGCAATGGGGAGGAGCGCACCGTCGCCGAATTGGCCGAGTGGTGCCGCGAGGCGTCCGGCGCCGATGTGCCCATTGAATACGTCGATTACCGACCGGGGGAGAAGGGCCAGCGGGAGGCGTTCAGCGCCGAGAAAGCAGGGCGGGCGCTGGGCCACGCGCCTCGGGTATCCGCCAGGGAGGCGGTGCGGCTAACCGCCGATTGGGTGCGAACCCTCGCCCAGGCCACGCCAGAGGAAGCGCAGCCGGTCTGAATCGGGCCACGTCACCAGGGCATCCAGATAGCCGGGCCAGTGGAAGCCATCCACCGGCAATCCGTACAGGTATCCCACCAACACCGCGAGCACGGCGTCGTGGGTGACGAACACGCTGGCGCTGTCCGGCCCGTGCGGAGCCGCCGCCAGTTCCCGCAGCAACAGCGTTGCGCCGGACGAAGTTGATCTCATCCCGCTGGGTGGTCGCTCATCCGCCAACTGCCGCCTCACGATTGCCTCTATCCCGATGTCCAGGAAGAGCCGGCCCGCCAGTTCGGGTTCCGCCACGAAGGGGCCCGGGTCGCCCAGCAGTTGATCAGGAACGGCGGCGGTTTTCCAGCCGGCGACGGCGATGACGGCGTCGGCGGTCTGCATGCAGCGGGGCAGCCGGCTGGACTTCACGATGCCCGCCGTCCGGGACGAAAGGCCCATCCCGAGACGACGAGCGGAATTCCGGCCGCGCCGGGTCAGGGAGACGTCGTTGCCGAAGGAGCCTGACGTGATCTCCTCACGCTCAGCGTGGCGGAGTATGAGGGCAACCGGAAGGCCGGCGGGAACCCTGTCCAGCAACGCCAGCGTGCGCGCCGCGCCGTCCGGTGGGGTCATAGCGCCCGGGCGGAGATGAGGGTGTTGACCGCGCCGGTGGGCCGGGCGTCGCAAATCTGAAAGCCGGCTTCGGCCAAGAGGTCCTGAAACTCCCACAGCGTGCGTTCCCGGCCGCCGGTCATCACCAGCATGTTCAGGTCCAGCAGGCCGCCGGCGCCGGTGGTCTCGTCCAGCGTCATCTCCAGCACATAGAGGTCTCCCCCGACCGGCATGGCCTCCCGGGCACGGGCCAGGATGCGGCGAGCGTCTTCGTCCGGCCAGTCGTGAAGGACCCGGGCCAGGAACACCGCATTCGATTCCACCGGCCATTTCCCGAAGATGTCTCCGGCGACGAACGCGCAGCGGCCGGCCACGTCGCCCGGCGGTTCATAGAAACGGGCCACTTCAGGCCGGTCCATCACCGTGGCCCTCATGGTCGGGTTGGCCCTGAGCAGGGCAAAGGCCAGTTCTCCGGCGCCACCGCCCGCGTCCAGCACAGAGTCATGGGCGCCGAAGTCCCGGACCCGCGGCAGTTGGGCGTAATCGTGCCGGGCGTAGGATGCGAAAGCGCGGTGCGCAGCGGCCAGGTCATCGGGTCGCTCGGCCAGCCGGCTGAAGAAGTCGTCAGCGGCGTCATCGTCATCCCGTGCGGGAGCGCCGGTGCGCAGCGAATCCGCCAGACCATGCCAGGCACGGGCGGACAGGTCGCCCCAGTGCCCGGCGGCGGCGCTCAGGGAGAGGACGTGGTCGGATCGCAGATGCGCGCCCCTGTCGGTGGCGTGGTAAACCTGATCGGCATCGCGCCGCACCAGGGCCAGTTCTTGCAGTGCCCGCAGCAGCCTCACCCCGCAGAGCGGCGCCAGGCCCAGCGCCCGCTCCACGTCGGCAGATCCGGCCGGCAGCAGATCGAACACGCCCAGCTCGGCCGCGGCGCGAATGGCCTGGGTTCTCCACGTTCCGACCATGTCGCTGGAGAGGTCCTCCAGGGTGGACAACGCCGGTCCCCGGAGTTCCATGATTTCGGTGCCCTGCTCGTCGATGACGCTGATGGAGCCGTCGTAGCCCTCCACCCGCGCCTGCCTGTTGTAGAAAGGCTCCACCATCCTGAACCGTCGGTCGTACAGCCCTCGGCCGGCCAGGTCGACGTGGTGCCAGCCGCCGAAGTCGGCGGCGCGGGCAAAGCCCTTGTGGAACACGTCCAGGTCGCGGAACCATTCGCCGTGTAGCGGGACGCCGTTGCTGTCGATGTGCGTGTGGTCGCCGGCGTCGTTCTGCACCACGGCATACCCGTCGCGGAAGTCGCCGGCGTAGCGGTAGCGTTCCCGGTAGGCCGGGTTTCCGTCAGCGCGGATGTGGAAGTAACGGCCGTCGGAGTCGCGAACGGGACACCGGCCCTCCTGGAAGTTGCCGCACCAGGCGTAGCATTGGGGGTACAGGGGCGCGCCGTCGGCATGGATGTGATGCCAACCGTCGGTCGAGTGAACCGCGGCGATGCCCTCGTAGAAACCGAAGGTGCGCACGTGGCGTTCAGCGTAGGCGGCGTTGCCGTCGGCGGTGATGTGGTATGCGCCGCTGGCGTCGATGACGGGGGCCAGGCCGGGCGCGTGGAACTTCAGCACCTCGTGAAAGCGCCGGGCGTAGAGGGGCTGCCCATCTCGGGCGTTGACGTGATGGGTGGCGTCCGGCGCAGGACGGCTGTATTTCCAGTCATCGCTTCGTCCCGAAAAATGATTGTAGGGACTGGCGCTGTCGTAGCGCACCGTTTCGGTGACGTGGGGGACCCGCAGGGTTCCGGCGCCGGAAAGCAGCAGCTCCAACTGCGCCCTGACCGCGCCGGCCTCATCGTTGCCGATGGCGTCGCCGGCGGCGGCCCGGGCGTGGACCCAGATCGCCCGTCGCCGGTGCACCCAGTCGCTATTCCAGGGGCCCTTTTCGAGGAGCGATCTCATGCTCCGGAATTCCAGGTACCACGTTACCCTCGGCCTTGGGGAGCGGTTGGGTTCGGAGTGATGCAGGACGTGGACGTTGTGTATCACCACGTCTCCGGGTCGCGTCACCACGGGCTGGAACTGATCCATGCAGTCCTTCCACAGCGCCTCAACGGCGTCTCTGGTCAGGGGTCCAAGGCGATGACTGCCGGGCAGGAAGAACACCGGGTTGTCCTGGTCTCCATTCAGGGAAATTCCCAGGCTGTGCACCGTGTCCCGGGTGGGATCAAGCCCGATGTCCTGGTGTACGCCGACCTCGACCCCCACCGCGGGAGGCTTGATCAGGACGTCCTCCCAGGTGAGCACCGAATCATCGACGGGCAGGATGGCGTCCACGATCTGGCGCATCGGATGGCTGCCCAACACGGAAACGAAATCTTGGTACTTGTCCAGCGGATAGAGGAGCTTGACGGGCACGCCCTGGGCCGTTTTCACCAGGTCGTCGGATGTGGCGTAGTCGTCCAGCGAGCGCAGGGACAGGATGGCCAGCCTGGCGGCATCATCGGCGTCGAGAACACCAGGCAGATGCACGAATCCGTCCCGCTCCAGCTGGGATATCCACTTGGGTTGCGCCATGATGGCTCCGTGGTCGTTGTGGTCGGTCGCGGTCGAAGGTCGGGGTCGCGTGAGATCAGGCGGCCGGCCGCCGCATGTTGCAACTGCGGCAGAGCGCGTTGGACGCGTAGTTCTCCCGCAGGTTCCGGTACTCGGCGCTCTCCCAGATGCTGCGGAGGCTGCGGTCGTTGAGGTTGCCGAATTCGCCCAGGCTCCTGCGCAGCGCGTCGGGGGCGCAGCAGGGGTTGAAGCGCCCGTCGGCTGCCACCCATGCCTCCCGTCCCAGGAACGGGCACTCCCCGCCCGGCGCGATGTCGGCGCTGTCATCTTCGTTCAGTTGGAAGATGTTCTCCAGGAGCACCCTGCCGCCGTCGGGCAGCCGGCAGCGCTCCGCCGCCTCGTGGGCGGCCGACACCGTTGCGTTCCACCGGGCGATGACATCCGGGCCCCGCCGCATGGACTGTTCCCGCATCTGCGACGCATGAACCCACAGGTGATGCCCCTTCACGCGCTCGACGCCCAAGCGGGCGGCCAGCTCCACCACCGCCGGTATCTCCACGTGGTTGATCTCCATGAAGGTCAGCTGGAAGGTGACCCGGCACCGGTTGCCGCCCGCCCGGGCGTGCTCGTCGCGTACCGCGATGAACGTCCGCACGTTCTCCAGCACCCGCTCCCAGTTGGAGCCCAGCATCACCCGTTCCTGGGTCTCCCTGGTGGCCCCGTTCCAGGACACCTTGACGTCCGAGCCCACGGGCACGATGCGTTCGGCCCAGGCCCGGGCGCCCCGTTGCGGAAAGGTGCCGTTGGTGGTCAGGTTCAGCTTCACCCCGTATTCGCCGCAAAGATCGATGATCTCGTCCATGTGGCGGTACAGCAGCGGCTCGCCCATGGTGGACGGTATGATCTCGCGCAGGCCGTTGCCCGCCGCGTCGGCGATGACGCGCCGGATCAGGTCGATGTCCATGCGGCGCCTGGGCAGCCCGGCCGCGCGTCGGTCCCGCTGGGTGCTGCTGCGGGGAGAGTGGTCCTCGCACATGATGCAGCGCAGGTTGCAGTCGTCCGGGTTGGTGTCGAAGGTGATGCGCCAGGGACCCTGAGAAGCGCCGTTGCCGGCAGCCTCGTCGATTTCGACCGGTGTGCGTGCGGTGGTCATGGGTGTCCTCGTTGGGAAAGGAGGTCGGTGTAGATGCCCTCGATGGCGAGCGCGTGCTCCGTCATGTCCGGTACGTTGCCGTCACCTGATTGCAGGTAGCCACGACGTCCCAGTTGTCCGGCCCAGGCGGGCGCATCGACCAGGCGCTGCATCTGCTCTGCCAGGGACGCCGGGTCACGGTGGGTGAACAGGAGCCCGTTCCGCTCGTGGCCGACGTACTCGGCCATGCCGCCGTAGTCGGCGGTGATCACGGGCACGCCCGCCTGGAGCGCCTCATGGATCACCAGGGGCGAGTTCTCGGCCCAGATTGACGGCACCACGATGGCGTCGCAGCGGTCGAACACGTCGGGGACGATGTCCTGGTTGCGGTACTCGGTCATCCACTCCACCCGGTCGCCGGCGTTGTTGCCCAGCGCCTCCGCCATCCTCTTCAGGCCGGCCGTCTCGACGCCCCGGTCTCTGCCCCAGATCCGCAGCCCGGGCTGACCGGTCAGTTGACCGAAGGCCTCGATGAGGTGGTTCACGCCCTTGGCCGGGATGTGGGTGCCGATGTAACCGAAGGTGAAATTCTCGCCCGGGGTTCTCATGCGACCGGCCATGCGGTCGCGGTGAAAGCCGTAGTCCAGGTAGACCAGCTTGTCTTCGGGGATGCCGAAATCGTCCCGGAACCGGCCCAGCAGGTAACGGGCCGGCGCAAGGAACACGTCCACGGCGTCGCAGACCCGCCTGACGTGGGCCATGCGTCGGTTCACCCAGCCGGTCCAGTGGGCCGCGTCCGCTTCGAATTCCTCGTCGTCGTTGCCAAAGTAGCGGCGGTAGCAGCGCACGGCGCACTTGCGGTCGTCCTGCCCGTCGCAGACCGGCCAGGGCTGCTGTCCCCGGTCCTCGTACATCTGGATGAACTGCCCGCGCGGACACATCAGCCAGTAGTCGTGGAGGGTGAACGCCACGGGTATGCCCCGCTGCCTGGCGGGGAAGACCAGCGACGTGGACAGGTGGTTCAGGTGTCCGACGTGCACCACGTCGGGTTGAAGTTCGTCAAGCAGACCCGCGAAGGCATCGTCCACTTCCCGGTGGCTGTAGCCGTCGCGGGCTCGGGCCATGTTGATCACGTGCAACGAGACCCGCGGGTCGGCGGGGTCCGTCTCGCGCTGCATCGAGTACTCGGGCAGGAAGGCGTTCTCCTGCCGGGTGAAGACGTGAACCTCGTGGCGATCCGCCAAGGCCTGGCACAGGCCCTGGGTGTACACCTCGGAGCCGGCGTTGTACCGCATGGGGTAGCCGTGGATGACCTGCAACACTTTCATGGCTGAAGGAACAGATCCTATTGTGTGGTGGGAACAAGGGCACGAATGATACCCCAAATCGCGGCCCGTACGCAGTTTGGATCGGTGCGGACTAGGAAACCCGTGGCGGTGACGGGGACAACACGCGCGTCCATCGCCACGCCGTGGGACAACCGCCGCATCTCATCATCGCTGGTTTGACCCACGGGTGCATTCCGCATGTGCGTGGGTGAGTTGGAGCCTGACCTGCAGTTGGGATCCACATACGGCCTCCGGTCAATCGGAGCGAAACCAAAACGGCCGGGCCATTTGACTGCGCTGGCGCTTCCGCATTGCCGAACCTGCTGCTTGGAGCAGATCACGGGTGAGTGCGCAAACGTCACCGGCCCGTGAAATTCACCAAAGGAGACAATCAACAACCATGAGAATGTACCCCAGAGAGTTCCCGCCGAACCGCCGCGGCAAGCCGAAACGGCGGGCGGAACGCAGAGTCTACGAGGCCCTGGCAAACATCGATAGCCGGGGCTTCGTCTATTACGAGTGGCGCCGGGACTACGGGCACCCCAAGCTGGGCTTCGCCGTCTGGATTGAGAAGATGGGCCGGTTCGCCCTGCAGGTAAAGGGCGGGCACCACCGCTCGTCGAAGGCGAGTGGCACCTGAGGACCAGGGAGGGTGTGCACCCCATCGCCACCCCCCGCTGGACGAGGTGTGGCTGGAGGCGCTGGACCTGCACGACGACATCCCGGAACGTGCGTGCACGCCCTACAGCCCCACGTCATACTGGTGGTGTCGTTCCCCGACATGACCAAGCCCGACGAGGCCATCGAAAACTTGGCCAGGCGCGAGGGCGTGTACGTGGTCTGGGGAACTGAGAACCTACTGCACGACCTGGAGGGCATTATTCAGAGCCGCAGCGTGTCCGACGCGTTGCCATTGGAACGCATCGCCGCCGAGGTGTTGGCCGTGACCGGCGGACAGCTTCGGCTGGATGCGCCCGTGGGAGAGGAGACCAACGAAAGGCCAGCGCGGCCACCAGTCCTTTCCCTGTCGGTGGGTGGACGAAGCCTCCTGCAGGTCAGGGCCAAGGAGATGCGCCTGCGGGTTGAAACTCTCACCGGCACCCGAGCGTCCCGAAACAGGAGGCGGAAATGCTGACGGTGAGGATCATGGCTTCGTGGCCGACCAGATCAGGATCGCCGGTGGCTCGAATGACCACCGGCTTCGTTTTTGGGCGCGCCGGATGCGCCGCCTGCTCGCGCACATCCGCAAGCCGACCAATGCAACGACCAGGGAGAGAAACGACATGGACGACCACGCGGGGATTGCCTCCGCCATACTGCGCCGGCACCCGGGGCTGGACCAGGGCCAGCGGGAACTGATCAACTACCTTGACGGTCCCACCCTGGGCATCGCCGGTTCCGGTTCCGGCAAGACGTTGGCGGTGGTGCTCCGGGGCGTGAACATTCTGCTGCTGGGCAGGGCCAGGCCCGAGGAGCCGGTGCTGTGCACCTACTCCCGTGCCGCGGCACGGGAACTGCGTCAGCGGTTCATCAAACTAGTCACCGCCGCCGGCTGCACGGAAGATCTGACGAACGTGCGCATCGGCACCATCCACAGCCTGTGTCTCCGCATCCTGCGCTCCCATGCCCGGCGGCTGGATGACGTGCCGATATCCATCATCACTATCCTTGCCGCAAATACCGGTTGCGTTGGACCTCGGTGGAACGGAGTTGATCATCAAAATCGTCTCCGCCCCACCTGAACAACTCGCCATCGTTTTGATGGTACCCCCAATGATAATAGTCCAGGCGCCCGAAATTTGTTGACCCAGATTCGCACGCTGTTTACTCTTTGTTCTTGGTATAAGCCCCCCTGGCTCCCAGAATGTGATCGAATTGACTGGATTTACAGAGAGAATTCTGTCTAGGTCAGAACATGCGGTGTGATGCAATAATTTGACTGATTTGACGCTGATTAAACGAATAACCGCTCGGTGGCGCATTGCACTAATGCATTGACGCAATTCATTCATACCTTTTTGCTCCAGTCGTTGAGAACCAACCGTGTGCCACGCATCCAGCACCCCCAGCAACCTGGGTTAGGGTGTGCAGGTGACTGCCGGCTGAGAGAAGGCTCAGCCGATGAACACCAGTGCACTGTCTCGTCAGAGGCAACTCGGAAACCCGGTGCGATTCAACGGCGATGATGATCACCGCGGCCGTGGTGCGCAGGTTGGTCACCACCTCGGGGATGCCCTCCGCACCGTAGTGGACGTCCCGCCAATCGGCGTGGCCAGTTTCGCTCACTGAGCAGCCCACGATGCCTTTCTATCCCGTGTAGCCAGCCGCCTCAGTGCCGAGCTCGGCGATGGGGACGTCTTCTCTTTCTACATGATCGCCGACGCGTTCCACGGCAACTTCCACGGGGATGAATGGGTTGCCGCCGACATCGCCCAACCGTTGGACAAGGTGGAAGCCTCATCGACAAGCTGGCGCTGTTGCTGGCGCGTGAAACGATCCCGGCGGGCGTGGCTTAGTGGCAGAGCATCTCCCTGCCAAGGAGAAGATCCCGGGTCCGAGCTCCGCCGCCCACTTCATAATCCCATCATGCTGCCGTCGGCGTGACGAGCAGGCGGTGTGCAATGTTTCGCCACAAACCTTGCATTAGCGTTTCGACAGTGCAAGGACGGTGGCGCTAGGGTTGTACTCAGCCAACTGGGCGCACGCGTCGTCCGGCTGTAAAGTCGCCAGAGCCCACGGATCCTTACGCTGGGCGGCCCAGGACGTGACTATCGCCAGCAGACGAGATCACTGGTTCTCTCAACGCCGGCATCCCGCACCACCGATTCGGCCGCGATGGGAAACGGCCCCACGGCGACCAAGCGCCACCGAAAATGATGGCTCCCTCAAGAGTTTCAGACTCAAGGGAAGCCGGCAAGCGGCTCAGTGGCGGACCGGCGGGCACGCCATGCGTGAAAAGGGACCAACTTCGTGAAATGGCAGATATGTGAACTGATGGCAGGCCGCTTTCGTTCGCTAGGATCACGGCAGCTTTCCTCGGCTCAGGCGCCTTTCGCACGCCATCGCCGCAACTCTCGTACGATCCTATTCGCAGTAACTGGCCTAGTCGGCCCTGATACCCGCCATCATGACTTCACCTCGCTCCAGTTGAGCGCGCAACCGCGCTCCATCGCCTCGGCGCTCAGCGGAACGTCCCCGACAGCGTTGGACACGGTCCGCCGGTGCAGGGTGGTGTTGGGGCCCGCCATGCAATCGGCGTACCGACGCACCATCCGGTCGTCGCCGTCCTCACCGCAGGCCAACGCGACCCACAGGAAGATCATCATCGCCAGCGCGGTCCACAAACGATGCACCATCATCCGCCCCGAGCGCCCTAGGACGGGCAACCCATCAGGGGCGCCCCACATCGCCGAACATCTGTGAATTCACCACCGCGGCGAAATCGGCGTCGACGAAGTAGGTCTGGAGCGGGCTGTTGGCCGCCACCGGCCGGGACAGGGTCATCCCCCGCTCTCGCTGGAACCTCCGCAGCGCGTGTCCCATGCGCATCAGCGGCGAGCGTAGCTCCCCTGGCGTCAGCCCCGTACGCTGACACAGGGCGCTGCGGTGGATGCCAGACGCTCCGCCCTGCCAGATGTGCCGCGCAACTCGCCGGGCCGCCGGGTTCAAACCGGCCAGGAATTCGCCGGTCAGGGTCTCCGTCCATTCACTGGCGGACGCTTCGTCCGCTGCTACCGACATCCTCGTTCCGCCGGCTGGCGTCTCTGTG
>CBDBDS010000013.1:0-1514893 GCA_965203985.1 Dehalococcoidia bacterium | reverse complement strand
GAGGCACCAATGCCAGGATTACAATCAGAAAACCGACTACGCCGACGACGACAACCACCAATACCATCGTTAAAACAATGGCTCGCCAGGCATTTCGGAATAACATCTCCGGCTAGGTCTTGGCTTTAGTAGTCAGCACCAGAGCCAAGCCGGAGACGCCGGTAGCCAGGCCGGTTACGCCCAGCAAAGCGGCGCCGGTCAAAGTCATCGGGTACAACTCGAAAATATGATGTCCCAAGAGGAACACTGCCAAACCTACGGAATATGCGGCCAGCGAGGCCGTGAATATTTTATCCCACATAGTCGTTCCCCCTCGCGCCGTCATTACAGGATAAATGCGAGGGGGAACGGTTGTCAAAATGGAACTGCGGACGAACCGGAGCGGCTAATTGCCCAATCCCGACGGCCACCGCCGTTCACTCGGCGTTGCGGAGCCAGTTTCTCAGCATCCGCACGGCGGCGCTCACCAGCCACCCGATTCCACTCAGCGCGCCCACAATTCCCAGGAACCTGTCTATGGTGAAATAGTCAGTCAGGCCAATAACTACAGCGATAAGAAAAACAAGGCCCAGCACAAAAATCACTAATACTAAAGTAGTCGCTATGGCTTTTGCCATGTTTCTATACAACATGGCTACCTTCTTACGTTGATGCCCAGCACCGTGACAAAGCCGGACACCCCGATAGCGATGCCGGTAACACCCAGCAGCGCAATGCCGGTGAGAGTAATTGGATAAATTTGCAAAACGTAGTGCCCCAAAAGGAACACTACAAGACCGACCGAATACGCGGCCAACGAGGCCGTAAATATCTTATCCCACATAGTGCTACCCTCTTTATGGGTAATCAAAGTGTAGGAGGGGCGTGGGCCGCTGTCAAATACGGTCGAGGACTAATCTAGCGGCGAAAGTCCTAGGGACGGTCCGGTTCGCCCTCCTCGTCCGGCGGTAACACGTCCAGCAGGATTGCTTCCTCGCTGAGACGAGCGGCTTCACCGAGAACTTCGGGGCGGTCCTCGATGAGGAGGTCGGGATCGACCATCGCGGCTTTTTCGGGGCGGTGGTCGGCGTGGGTCAGGATGTTGTGGGTGATGACCACCATGGCCAGGGCGGTCAAGCCGAACATGACGGCCCAATCATGCCCGCGCAGCGTGTTCAGGGCCAGCATGGCCCCGAACCCCAGGAAAATGCCGATGGAGGACCGGAACACCGAGCGCCTGAATAGCAGCACCGTGACAATCCCTACGGCAATGCCCACGAGGATGTACCAGTTCAGATAGGCCAGGGAAACGCCGACCAGAACCACCATCCCGTCGCCGCCCTTGAAGCCGGTGAAGATGCTCTTCCAATGGCCGGCGATGGCGGCCGCGCCGGCGATGATAGCGCCCAGTTCGGGCACGCCCAGCATCCAGGCCACGACCACGGCCAGGCCGCCCTTGATGACGTCGCAGGCGAATACCAGCATGCCCCGTCGCCGTCCCACATGCCAGAAGACGTTGGCGGTGCCGGCGCGCCGGCTGCCGGTGGCGAAGATGTCCACGCCTTTGAGGCGCGCCACCAGGTAGGCGAAGGGAATGCTGCCCAGCAGGTATCCGACCAGCGCCGCCGCGAGCACGCGGGGGATTAGAGGCAGAAGGTCGTCAAAAAACATCAAAAAGGGGATCAGCCGGTCAGATAGGCGCAGATGATAGCACAGCGGCTTGCGATCAGTACGGATTGCGGCCGACGTATAGCCAGTATCCGATCTGTCCGTTGGACACCGATTGCTCCACCCGGTCCAGCAAGCCGGGGGCGGATTCGGCTAAATCCACGGAGAGCTCGGATGAAAGCATGCCCACGGCGGCGCCCAGGGCGAGCTTGCCCCGCAGGTCGGCCAGCAGCGTCACCACCTCGGCGCTGAGGTCTTCCGGTTCGCCGGTGATAAAGCCGGAACGCTCCAGGAGGCGTTGATATCCGTCGGCGGGCAGGGCGTCGGTGAGGCACAGCATCATGCCCACGGTCCCGTCCAGTTCCGGCGGAAGGCTTCCGGGTTCCACCGTTACGTCGGAAATTCCGATCACGCCCCCGGGCCGGAGCAGGCGGCGGACGCGGGAGATCGCCGCTGCCTTGTCCACGAACAGGCTGGTGGCGCACTCGATGATGACGGCGTCAAAAGCTCCCTCGCGGAAGGGAGGCATCTCAGCGTCGCCGCGAACGAAGGCGACGTTGGCGGGCACGGGTTGATCCAGCGCCCGATGTCGGGAGGCAACCGACGCCTCCGCTCCCAGTTCCAGGCCAACGACCTGACAGCGAAACACCCGCGAGATCGCGGTGGCGCTGGTTCCCATCCCGCAAGCGAGATCCAGCACGCGCCAGCCGGCCCGCAGGCCCATGGCCCGGCCCAGCCGGTTGGTGGCGCGCAGCCCGCCGGGATGCAGGCTGTCGCCCAGGATCAGGCGCGCCAGTTCCGAAGAATAGAGATCGGCGCAGCAGATCTTGGCGGCGTAGGTGTCGAGCATCAGTATCTTACATGGATATACAGGATGGACAGGATTCAGTTGATTTTCAGGCGGGTTTGCTGGCGAGTAAGCTGTTCGCGGATCTGCTCACGGTAGCCCACGGAGTTGTAGGAGCAGAAGGGGATGGCGCGGCCGTCGGGCGTCAGGATGCCGACGCAGCACTTCATCACCTGTTTGACGTTGAAGGTCCAGGCATCCAGAAAGTCCTTGATGGCGATCTGGAAGACGTGGTCCTTGAGGTGGTTGATCTCGTAGGGCAGGTCGAGGCCCGGTCCGCAGGCACACTCGAACTGGCCGGCGGTCTGCTCGGTTCCAGCCACGGCGGACGCGGACCACAGGCCCTCCAGGGCGGTCTGGATGTCGGCGGCATTGGGCGGCTTGGGTAGGGCGCGGTTGGTGATGTAGTCCAGGTATTGGTCGATGTCCAGCAGTCGCGGCAGCGGGGTCACCTTGTCGCCGTCCACGAACAGGTAGGAATTGACCTGGCAGGTGGGGAAACAGCAGGGGACGGGTACGAAGTCCTCAAGCACAAAACGGCCGTCGGTTTGGTCCACGATGCCATGGATGATGTCAGGGATGGTGACCCGAGTCATGGGGTCGAACTCGATGTGCCGGCCGACGTGGGTGACGGGCTGGAACACCACGCCGCGCACGGCCGGATGCTTCAGGCCGAACTCAACGATGCCGCCCACCTCGTCGGTGTTCACGTCGCGCTCGATGGCCGCTACCAGCACGGCGGTCATGCCGGCCTCGGCCAGACGGTCCAGGGCGCGCATCTTGGTGTCCAGTAGGGGCGCGCCGCGAATGGTCAGGTAGGTCTCGTCGCGGAGGCCATCGAATTGGAAATAGACCACCGGATCGAGGGCCGCCATCTGGGCCAAGAACCGGTCGTCACGGGCCAGGCGCACCCCATTGGTGTTGATCATCACCTGGCGGATGCCGCGATCCTTAGCAGCCTGGATCATCTCGGGCAACTGCGGGTGGATGGTGGGCTCGCCGCCGCTGAACTGGATCACCTCGGGATCGCCTTCGATCTCCGCGAAGCGGTCCAGCATGAACTCGACCTGCTCCAGGGTCAGGCTGTAGCCAGCGCCAGCGTCGGCGAAGCAGACGGGGCAATCCAGGTTGCAAGCGGTGTTGACCTCGATGAGGGCCAGGCAAATGTGCTGCTTGTGCTCGGGGCATAGACCGCAATCCAGCGGACAGCCCTTGTCAACCTCGGTGCTGAAATCCAGGGGAATGGTGCCCGGCTTGTTGAACCGGATGCTGCCGACGTACATCTCGGCGTCGGAGCTGATGATGGCCTCGAACCAGTCGTGTTCGGGGCAGCGTTTTCGCATGTAGACCTTGTTGTCCCGAATGATGATCTGGGCGTCGATGACCCCCTTGCATTCGGGGCAGATGGAACGGGTGAGTTCGTGAAAGATATAGTCGGCGTCCCGCTTTATGCGGTTGGTTGAAGTCAATTGGACGGGCTCCTTATTACGGCGGGTATGAGTTATGCGGTCAGTTGATTACCGTTTTCGATGTGTACGAAAGTTACGTCCCAAAGCGATGGCGTTACTCCAGTAACCGGGTCTGTGCCCAATCTGGTGCCGGCCACTACTGGTATGGCAACGCCGGTTACTTCAGGAGGTCCTTCATGGCGCAGAATGACATCCAGGGTATCGGCCTGCGAGGAGGCCCGCTTCACATCACGCTTTGAAACTGCAAAAGACGCCTGAACAATAAGATAGACCGGGGTGTCGTCCTCAGCGCGCCGGCCGTAGAAATAGACATCCCCCGAATGAAGGTCAACGGCCTCAGTGCCGGATACAACGCCGCGGCTTGCCGCGTCCATCGCCATGCTGAACATTTGCTCTCTGGGCAAGAGTTCAATGCTGCGCAGGTTCAGTGCGTCGGCGAACAGCCCCGGGCGGCGTTCACAGAGAAACTCCACGCCCCAGCCTTTCAAGGTGGAGACGTCGTTCGACGTTATTTCGTAGGATTGGCGGGCCGCTGCAAAAGTAGTCCTCATTTCCTGATGTGATTCCATGATCCGCTCGAACCTGCGGTCAATCCTAGCCTGCGACTCACGCAGCTCTTCGAGCCCTCTTGCATTCTCCGATTGCAAAGCGCGGATCTCGGCCATCTCCCGGTCGTGCTGAGCGGCGCGCTCCCGTTGTTCGGCGCGCATTTCGGCGATGGCCGCGGCGTTCTCCGAAACGATTTTCTCGGTTCTGTCCTGGGCCACGCGGATCTCGGCCATCTCCTTGTCATGACGGGCGGCGCGCTCAGAGTTCTCCACGCGCATTTCGGCGATCGCGCGAGTATTTTCAGCTTGCAAGGCGCGGATTTCGGCAAAAGTCATGGGTTCCGAATCGTCGGCCGGGTTCGTTGGGGCAGTCATGCGGTCTCCAGATTCCAGTGAGATGCCTTTTTAAGGTATCAGATTTGAGGAATCAACGACTGTATCCGCGCGAATCCCTGGGACATCGTTCCACCATAAGGTCGCATCCAATTGGGAGGACTTTGCGGATTGACCGGAATCCATGCGGTATCGTTGCCTGCGGCTCCGCCATGTTGAAAAGTGATCTTGCCTTCGCTCCACAATCTCATTACGTCATCTTTGGGAATAACCCACAGGTGCGCGTTGAACGGGCTGACACCCAGGCACACGAGAATGCGGTAATTCTGGTCCCTAATTTGCTGGAATCGGTAGGTACCCCCTTTCCACAAAGTGGAGCCTTTGATCTCCGCTCGTAGCCCTTCAATGATTCGGTCGGCGTCGCTGTCAGGTGATGCAGTGACCGTAAGTCCTCGTTCGGCACACCATTCAGACACCAGTTCCTCAAAAGCGACACCTTTCCGCCGGGACGCTAGTCCTCCTTTGAGCCACGCAAACGGGCTACCGTCCCATGTGGCACTGTCATTAATGTAATTGCTTTCTATCCTATCGGCGATCGCAATAAGCCTCAGGACTTCCGGATCTTGAATCTGCGTAGCCATACTTCTCCTAAAGCAGCTTGGGGGCAATTTCCGTTTCCTGGCTCGAGTCAGCGTAGTCAACCCCAAGCACGGAGATACCACAGTGCGCCAACCGCCGACGCATCACGGCCATTGCTTCTGGATTGTTGTCAATCAGCGTGAACTCCCGCCCCTCCCGGTGCGCCGCCTCACCCAGTGTGCCGCTGCCGGCGAAGAAATCCAGCACGCGGTCGCCGGGGTTGGAATGAACGCGCACGATGCGGCTGATGATGGCCAGAGGCTTCTGGGTGGAGTAGCCGGTCTTCTCCCGGCCGGTCACGATGGTCTGCCACCACACGTCGGTGGGCGTCTTGCCCCGGGCGGCCTTTTCCGGTCCGACCAGGCCCGGTGCCATGTAGGGGATGCGGTCCATGGCGTC
Source organism: Dehalococcoidia bacterium (assembly GCA_965203985.1). Classification (GTDB taxonomy): domain Bacteria; phylum Chloroflexota; class Dehalococcoidia; order Lucifugimonadales; family UBA3495; genus Bin87. The sequence goes on along the minus strand of CBDBDS010000013.1, from coordinate 1,509,011 downwards.
GTAGTTGAAAGTGTAGTTGCCCGGATCCTTGGCGTACCACAGGATGTTGTCGTGCTTGGCCGGCCAGCGGGTCTTGGGACGGCCGCCGTAGTCGTAGGCCCAGATGATCTCGTTGATGAACGAGTCCCGGCCGAAGATCTCGTCCAGCATCACCTTGCAGTAGTGGACCTCGCGGTAGTCCACGTGGAGGAACAGGCTGCCGTGGTCGTCCAACACACGATGTGCCTCCTCCATGCGCGGGCGCAGGAACCCGATGTAGTCATCGAAGATATCGGCGTACTCGCTGGAACCGACGACCTGGGTGCGATAACGGCGGCCCTGGAAACCAGTGCGGTCGCCGTCGGGGTCCGGAGTGACCCGGATGCGGGTGCGGGCCTGCGCCTTGCCGGTGTTGAAGGGAGGATCGACGTAGATCAGCTGGAAAGCCCGGTCGGGCAGGGTCCGCAGGACATCCAAATTGTCGCCGAGTATAATCTCGCCCATCCCGTGCCTCCGATGCGAGGCCGCATTATCCCGTGCGGCGATGGCGACCGTCAAACAGTGCCATTCACCAGGTGAGAGCAATGACCCAAAACGATTCAACCCGCAACAGCCATCCTGCCGGCCCGCTGTCCGGCGTCAAGGTGCTGGACCTCACGCAGATCATGGCTGGCCCGATGTGCACCATGCTGCTGGCCGATATGGGCGCCAACGTCATCAAGGTTGAGCGCCCCGGCACCGGCGACGACACGCGACGCATGGGTTCGCGCCTGACCCACGACATCGCCGGCGGCTTCCTGGCGCTCAACCGCAACAAGCGGAGCATCGCCCTGGACCTGCGCTCGGACGAGGGCAAGGCGGTGTTCCGGCGCATGGCGGAGACGGCGGACATCGTGGTGGAGAACTTCCGGCCCGGCGTGATGGACCGGCTGGGCCTGGGCTACGAGGCGCTGGCGGAGTTCAACCCGCGACTGGTGTACGCCAGCATCTCGGGGTTCGGCGGCACCGGTCCGTACCGCAACCGGGGCGGGTTCGACCTGGTTGCACAGGGCATGAGCGGGCTGATGTCGATCACCGGCTTCCCGGGCGGGCCGCCGGCCAAGGTGGGCGTGCCCATCACCGACATCGGCGCCGGCAGTTTCACCGCCTTCGGCATCCTGGCGGCATACATCCACGCCCAGCGCACGGGACAAGGCCAGCAGGTGGACGGGTCGCTGCTGGAAGCCGGCATTGCCTTCACGGTGTGGGAGTCGTCGGAGTACTTCGCCAACGGAGAGGTCCCTGGACCGCTGGGATCGGCCCATCGGGTCAACGCGCCGTACCAGGCCCTGCGCACGAAGGACGGCTACATCAACATCGGCGCGGCGTCGCAACCGACGTGGGAGCAGTTCTGCCGGGCCATCGGCCAGGACGCGCTGATCGAGGACGAACGGTACCTGGAGCCCAACGACCGCAAGGCGCGAGAGACTGAGCTGGCGGAAATGCTGGAAGGCATCCTGTCGGAGCACACCACGGCGCACTGGATGGAGCAGCTGGAGGCGGCCGGCGTGGTGGCCGGCCCCATCTACGACATGGAGCAGGTGTACAGCGACGAGCAGGTGCTGGCGCGGGAGATGAAAGTCACGCTGGACGACCCGGAACTGGGCGAGTTGAACCACATCGGCGTGCCGATCAAGCTGTCAGCAACGCCAGGGAGCATCCGGCACCGCGGCCCGGCGTTGGGCCAGCACAGCCGGGAGATACTGGCGGAGCACGGGTATGGCGCGGCGGAGATCGATGAGCTGATCGAGGGGAAGACGGTGGCAACTTCCCAGCAGCGACCAGGGTAACGGCTGCTATTACTTATTCCGGCGGCCGGCTCGGGTAATCAGCGTCGTAGTCCACCGTCCAGCCCAGTTCCACCTGCCGGTCCAGCGGTACCGAGGCGGGGATGCGCGCTCCGGCCAGGGTTTGGCCGATAGCCTCTGTTGATTCCAGATCCGCAACCCGAGCGTCGGGTAAGCCGAGCATCTGGGACAGGACGTACTCGTTGTCCTCGCCCAGCATGGGAGCCGACTTGCGGATGCGAACATCGTTGCCGGACATGCGCCAGCCGCGGGTCAGGTACTCCCGGCGGCCCAGGCCCGCCCTGGGATGATGCTCCACGGGCTCGAAATAGCCCCGTTCTCGGAAGTGCGGATCGCCGAGCATGTCCCGCCCATCCAGAACCGGGCCGGCGGGGACCCCGGCGTTTTGCAGGACGGTCATCACTTCGTACTTGTTGCGGGCAGCCGTCCACGCCGAGATGATGCCGTCCAGCGCATCCTGATTGCCGTGGCGGGTCACCGGATCGGCGAAGCGGGAGTCAACCGCAAGATCCGGCTGACCGATTGCATCACAGAAGGCCCGCCAATCGGTGTCGTCGCGCACGGCGATCACGGCCCACTGGTCGTTGCCCTGGCACGGGTAGCACCCGTGGGGCGACATCGACTCGTGGCGGTTGCCCAGGCGGCGGGCGCGGCGGCCGTTGAAGGCGTAATCCAGGACGCCCTCGCCCAGGAAGGACACGCCCACCTGGTACATCGCCAGGTCGATCCACATGCCGTGTCCGGTTTTGGCCCGGTGGATCAGGCTGGCCATCACGGCCAGTTGCGCCGTCCAGCTGGCGAGAAAATCAGTGTACGAGTTAGCGATCTTGTTGGGCACGGTACCCGGCGAGGTGCGTCCGTCGGCGTCCACGTCCAGGTAGCCCATGAACCCCCCGGTGCCGTGGGTCGGTTCCAGGGCGGTGGCCATGGCGCCGAAGTTGGTCCACGGGCCGGAGTGGCCGTAGCCGGTGTTGGACACCATGATCAGGTCGGGACGGACGGCTTTCAGGTTGGGATAGTCCAGCCCGAACCGGCGCATGACCCGTGGGGTGAAGTTCTCCAGCACCACGTCGGAGATGGATACCAGTTCGCGCAGCACCTCCAGGGCGTCGTCGGAGCGCAGATCCAGGGTCACGCTGATCTTGCCGTGATTGAGGGTCTGGAAGGTGCCGCCCCGCTCCCAGTAGAGTTCGCCCGGATCGTTGTTGGGATAGGGGCCGTTGAGGGTGCGGGTGGTGTCCACGAACTGGTTGTGGTGGGTATCGACCTTGATGACCTCGGCGCCCAGGTCGGCCAGGTAAGCGCCGCAGTACGGCATGGCGAAGACCCGGCTGAGGTCGACCACGCGGATGCCCTCCAGCGGCAGTTTGCGTTCCGGCATCGTCATATCACTCCCAAAGCCCTGAGTTGGGTCAATTCGCCGGCGGAGCAGTCGAGCTCGTCGCCGTAGATTTCGCTGTTGTGCTGCCCCAGCAGCGGCGCGTGGCGACGCACTTGGTAATCCACACCCGACAGACGTGGCCCCATACCGGGATAGTCGGCGTCCCCGGCCACCGGGTGGGACACGGTGCGGAAGAACTCCCGCTCGTGCAGATGGGGGCAGTCGTGGAGGTCGCCGGCGTCCTGGGCCATGCCGAACACCAGGCGGCGCTCGCCCGAGGCCTGGTGCAGCGCCTTGCGGTCCCACTGGGCCAGCCCTTGCAGCAGCAGGTCGTGGATCTCCTCTCCAAACTCGATGCGGCCGGAACCGGAGGCGAACCGCTCATCCAGCAGTTCGGGCACGCCAATCAGTTCGGCCACGGTGGACCAGGGCTGCGAACCCTGCACCGACGGGATCACGTAGCCGTCGCGAGCGGGCATCAGCTCCTCGAAGCCGGAGCCGCGCACGGGGCGGCGTCCCTTGATGGCCCCCATGTAGTTGTAATAGGGCAGTGCCTGCACCAGATGCGACGCGAGGCACTCCACCGACGAAACATCAATGGACTGTCCCTGCCCGGTGAACATGCGCTGGAACAGGGCGGCGGACGTTGCTACCGCCGCGTTGATGCCGGCCACGTAGAAGGACTGGTTCAGAGCGTTGCGCAGCGGTTCCTGGTCGGAATCTCCGGAGTGGTACATCAGTCCGCTGATGGCGGTGGTCACGATGTCGGTGGCGGCGAAATCGCGGTAGGGGCCGGTTTGCCCGAAAGGTGTGATGGAAGTGACGATCAGGTGGGGATACCGCTCGCCCAGCGCTTCGGGCTCCAGGCAGGATGGCCTGGCGTCGGGCGGGTAGTTTTCCACCAGCACGTCCGCCGATTCAAGCAGACGGTCCAGCAAGCCGGCCCCCGCCACCGTTTCCACGTCCAGCGTGATGCCGCGTTTGTTGGTGTTGAGGTAGAGGAACGGGATGCTCTTTTCGGGATGCGGATCGTCGCCGGCGAAGGGACCCATCCGCCGCGCCTCGTCGCCTCCGCCCGGCGGCTCGATCTTGATGACTTCGGCCCCGTAATCAGCCAGCAGCTTGCCGCAATATGGCGCGGAAACGTACCCGCCCAGCTCCAGCACCCGCACGCCGTCGAGCGGCAGTCCGAAAGGCATACCGGCGGCTACCACGGTTCCGCTTCCCAGTCCAGGGGCAACGACTGGCCGCGGCGCGGCAGGACGACGGTGGCCGTGCCCGAGGCGGTCTGGTTGCCCCGGTGGTTCTGCAGGTTTACGGCGCAGTCCACCAGGCCGTAGCCATTCTCCTCCCGCTTGCCGGTGACGATGCCGGCGGCGGTCAGGGTGTCGCCGGGGAAGTCCATGCCTCGGTGCTCCACGTAGAAACGCCGGAACCAGCCCTCTTCACCGGCGAAATCCAGGAGCAACTGACCGAGGTACTGGTTCTTCAGCGAGCCGTTGACCACCACGTTGGGCAGGCCCTGGGTCAGTTGCGCGAAGGGCAGGTCCCAGTGGATGCGGGCGTAGTTGCCGTTGGCGGCGGCCCAGCGGATCAGGTGAGTGGTGGTCATGGGCCCTTTGATCACCGGCGGCAGGCTGTCGCCCACGGACACGTCCTCGAAGTGCCGCTGCTCGCCAGCGGTTGGCTGCGGCTTGGGCAGGATCACCTCGGGATTGGGTGGGGCCACCTCCACGGTGGTCAGGTCATCGGCAACCTGGGCAACATCGGTGGGCTGCTCGCCAGCGGGCAGGGCGCGGTGGATGCTGACGCGGCGGGCGCGGCTGATCTCCGTATCATGCTGGTCAGTCTGGATCTCCTCGCGGACGATGAAGACCAGCGCGCCGGAGCGGCCCTGCTTCTCGAAGATGTCCAGCATACGGAACCGGCGGGTTATCCAGGTGCCAACGCGCACCGGCGCGAGGAACTGCCAGTCGCTGCCGCCGTTGAGCCCGTAGCTGTTGAAGGGCAGGGGAACCTCGAAGTGCCACTCCTGCCCGGCGCCGAAGTAGCCGATGGGCGGCGCGATATCCTTCCACGCGGCCAGCGGCGGGCACAGCAGGCTGCCGAAACGGCTGCGCTCGGCGTAATCGGGGTTGACGTACAGCGGGTTATAGTCCTCGATGGCGTCGGCCACGTCGTAGGCCATCTCGGCGCTGATGGGAAACCGGTTGCGCTCGGGCTCCGATTCCGTGCCGATCAGGGCTCTGACTTCGTCGGTGATCAGGCTGCCGGGCATGTGGGTGCTCCTTGTTGGCTCAACTCGTAGGGTCGCGCGAATTCTAGCCAAACGCCGTGGATTCCACAAACGGGCGGCGGGAAGGGAACTGCGATTGCGCTCACGCGTACCCAGTTTGCGGCGGGGAAACGTCGGAAGCAGGATTTTCAGGATTGGAACCGTTCTGCGATGGAACTCTCCCAATCCTGCCCAATCATAAAATCCCGCAAATCCTGCTTCTGACGATTTACGAAAGTGGGTATGCGCGAGGCGATGGTGAGGTTGCTAGAGCAGCCGGAGTAGTTCCCGGGTCAACAGCGACACGCTGCCGACCACCGTGACCGCTACCACCACGTAGCGGAACACTTGTAGACTGATCCGGTTGGCGATCACCGCCGCCACGCTCGATCCTGCCAGCACCGCCAGGCTGAGCACGCCGATGTTTTGGGCCGTTGCAAGCGGGATCAGACCGGTCACGAAGAAAAGCAGCAACGCCAGCGCCGACGCCAGGAAAAAGTACAGGCCCAGCGTGGCCCGGATGGCATCACGGGACCAGTCCTGTTCAATGGAATAAAGCCCCGCCAACGGCGCGCCGACGCCCAGCGTGGTCACCAGCAGCGTGGCAATGAACCCGCAAACGGGCGCAGCCCAACGGCTGCGGGCGCCGGGCAGACGGATCTGGAACAGGCTCATCACCCCCAGCGCCAGTATGACCACCACTATGGTCAGCCGGAGAACCACCGCATCGGCCCCGTGCAGCAGCAGGACTCCAAGGGGTACCGGCGGCAAACCCGCGACGACGAAAGGCCAGGATTTCCTCAGGTTCAGGTGCCGCCAAGTCTGGATCACCGTGAGCCCGGTGGTGAGCACGACCACGGCGTTGACGATCACCACCGCATCCTGGGGAGCCAGGATGAGCAGCATGAAGGGCATGGCCACGGTGCCCAACCCGAAGCTGATCGTTCCCAGCACGATGGCCCCGAAGAACATGGCGGCCAGGCCCAGGGCCAGTTCCCAGCCAATCAGCATCAGGTTGCCAGTGACCCGGACAGCGTCGGATCGCCGTCTCCGACTGCGCTCTGCATGAATCTCACCGTGAATGATTCCGTCGCCAGTGTCCGAAGCCGGATCAGTGACGCGGCATCATGCGTACCCAGTTTCACTGGAACCGTCATTGCGAGCGAAGCGCGGCAATCTCGTTAGGACAACGGACGCCGCCGCGACGAGATCGCCACGTCGCTACGCTCCTCGCGATGACAAACTGAGTACGCATGAGGTGACGCGGGTATTGTAGACCAGCCTCTCGCCCCGGAAGCACATGCCATATACCGCGAGCGCTGGGACGAAACGCGCTATACTCGCGGAGTTGGCGATGGTTCAGGATCGTGGGGTCCGGCGCCGGAGCCATTTCAATCTCGGAAGATCAGGAGCTTGGTGATGTTGGCTAACGGCTCGACGGGAGTGCTGGACGGAGTACGGATACTGGAACTGGCCCGCTGGCAGGCGGCGCCGCGGGGTGGACTCATCCTGCAGGACATGGGCGCGGAGGTGCTCAAGCTGGAGTGGCGCAAAGGCGCGGACCTGCGGAACTCCGGCCCCTTCGTTGGCGGCATGAGCGTCCAGTTCGCCGCGTACAACCGGGGCAAGAAGAGCGTGACCCTGAACATGCGCCACGACAAAGGCAAGGACCTGTTCTTCCGGCTGCTGGAGGTCTCCGACGTGGTGCTGGAGAACTTCCGACCCGGCACCATGGAGAAGATGGGGTTCAGCTACGAGGAAATGTGCAAGGTGAACCCCGGCATCATCCTGGCCTCGGTGTCAGGCTTCGGCCAGTATGGCCCCTACCGCGACCGCCAGTGCTTCGATCCCATCATCCAGGCCATGAGCGGGTTCGGCGACCAGACCGGCCGGGGCTTTGGCGAGCCGATCATGGGCAACGGGCCGGTGATGGACCGCACCGCCGCCCTGCACGCGGTCATCGGCATCCTGGGTGCGCTGCGTCACCGCGACCGCACCGGCGAGGGCCAGTGGCTGGAGGTCGCCATGCTGGACGGCGGCATCACGCTGGAGGAGGTCGCCTTGGCGATGTGCTACGACACCGGCACCAACGACTTCGTGCGGGTGGGCACGTTCCTGCGCTGCAAGGACGGCTGGGTCACCACCGGCGCCGCCCGGGCCGGCATGTGGGAGCGGATGCTCCGGGTGATGAAGTTCGACGAGCTTGCCGAGGACCCGGAGTTCGCCGCGCCCATGTTCGCCACTGACATGGCTGAAATCCGCATGGAATTGCTGCGCGAGTGGTGCGAGGATCGCACGGTGCAGGAGGTGGAGGACGCGCTGGTCGCCGCCGACATCCCCTTCGGCCCGGTCAAGTCGATCCCCGAGGTCCTGGCCGACAGCCACATGTGGGAGCGGGAGGTGATGATGGAGGCCGATGCCCACGACCCGCCGGGCAAAAAGGTGCTGGTGCCCGGCCCCACCATCATCAAGTTTTCGAAGACGCCCACGTCCGCCGGCCCCATACCCAAGTACGGCGAGCACAACGGCGAGATTTACGGCGACCTGCTGGGCATGTCCAAGAAGCAAATGGAAACGCTGGTGGAGGAAGGGGTGATTACCTGACCGATGATCGGACTGCCGACGGTGGGAGTAATGGACGGCGCGAGGTATGACTGGGAATTGAAAGACCGGATTGAATTCGGTCTACTGTACTCCTACGACATCCCGCTGGAGCATTTGGAGGCAGAACAGCAATCGTTACCAAGTAGCCGGCTTGGTGATTGGGCCCTTGGCGTCATTCAGTCGCGCAGGGAGTTGATTGCTGGCAAAGTGTGAGCGGTTGATAGTTCGGTATGACCAGGAAGCTGCCTGAGCAAGGGCTCTACTGCGTTGTTTGGGAGGCTGTGGATTGATTACGCCCACTTGCTTACCGAACTCTTGGTGCACCGCTTGTATCGGAGTCACCAAATCAGAGTCATTTGAGATTACGACGACCTCATCACAGTCATTATTGCAACAATCCAGCAACAGGGCCGTGGCTAAATTGACATCGGTGCGCTTTTCCTCGGTTTTGATAACCTGAACAATGTTTGCCGGATTATTGCTCAACGGCAGATACACGTTGCGCACCGTGAACAACCCTTCATGGATGGTGACTTTGGGCAGGGTTGCCAACGCACGCAAATAGGCTTGCTGTCGGTCAGCTACGTTGGGGTTGCGCGGCGTATTTTGGACCCGCGCTGTGAAGTAACGAATGCGCTTGACCTGTCGTCCGGGCAAAAGGCTTTCGCAGAAGGATTGCAAGTTCAACCACTTGTATTGAGGCCAGCGGTTCTTCAAAGAACCATAGTAGAGGTTGAACCCGTCAATGTAAAAATTGGCGGTAGTCATGATTGGCGAAAGACAATGCGAAAGCCGCCTCGCGGCGGCCTCGCGCCCTGCCACCTAAGCGACAAGGGGGTTCATCTATACCGTAGCCGGAGGCGAGACCGTTGTCAATGTCCGGCGCTCCGCGCTAACCCGCCGCCGGATTCACCGGACACCCCGCGCACATCGCCCCCCGGCTTCCCGGAATGCAGGCGTGGTCGGCGGCCCCGCTTGATAGGGTAGTGTAGGACGCCGGGGTTTCCATCACTGCGGACAACGCCGGTGACTTGGGCGGCGGTAGGGCAATGCCGGCGGCCTCGGCGGCGCGGCGGTCCTGGGCCTCGCCGAAGAGGTCCAGGCGCAGCTGTTTGCCGGATGGCGGACGCTGGCCGGGGAAAACCACGTAGGGCCAGGCGCGCTTGCGGACAACGCCCATGGCCTGAAGGTCGCGCCACGTGTCGATGCTGTGCTGACGTCGGTTCTGCAGGATGCGGTCGGCGGACACCGGCCCGATGCCGGGGATGCGCAGCAGTTGATCCCGGGACGCTGCGTTGAGGTCGATGGGAAAGGCGTCCAGGTTCTCCATGGCGATGACCGTCTTGGGGTCCTGCTCCAGCGAAAGGAACCCGGCGTGGTCGAAAGCGAGGTCGATCTCGTCGGTGGAGAAGCGGTAGACGCGGTGGAGCCAGTCCATCTGGTAAAGGCGGTGCTCCCGGCCGGCGTGCACCGGCGGCTTTTCCTCCATGGGGGTATGCCGGGCAGGACGGAAGGGTGGGTAGTACACCCGCTTCAGGTTCCAGTCGGTGTACATCTGGTCGACGCGCCGGTAAATCTGGCGGTCCGACTCGTCGGCCGCGCCGACGACGAACTGGGTGGCCTGGCCGACGGCGCCTCCGCTGGTGGAGGCGGTTAGCTCGTTGATCCAGGCCATGGGGTCGAGGATGTCCTTCTGCAAGTCCTTGTGCGGGCTGATGCGGCGCATCATGTCCGGCTCCGGCGTCTCGATGTTCACCGACAGCCGGCTGCCCAGGCGGTGGGCCCGCTCGACCAGTTCGCGGCTCGCGCCGGGCATGACTTTCAGGTGGATGTAGCCCCGGAAGCCGTGCTTCTTGCGGATGATCTCGACGGTCTCCACCATGCGTTGGGTGGTCTTGGTGCCGTCGCCGGCGATGCCGGAACTGAGGAACAGGCCGTCCACGGCCAGGCGCTGGTGCAACTCCATGAAGGTGTCCGCCAGTTCCTCGCGCTTGAACGCGTAGCGCTTGCGGGGCACGTAGATGCTGTTGGGACAGTAGGCGCAGTCCATCTTGCAGAAGTCGGTGAACATTACCCGCAGCAGGCTGATCTTCTTGCCGTTGGGCAGGCTGGATTTGTAGATCCCCGGCGTGGGGTTTTTGCGCGGGTCGGAGTAGGCGACGCGGTTGGGTCCGTTGGTAGCATAGCCGCTGGCGAACTTGCCGGACCCCGCAAGGTCGGACTGGCCCGAGCCGCCGGTGAGGATGTCGTCGGCGGCCACCATGCCGCCCAGGGTGCGCAGCTTGTCGTATCGGTCGGGCGAGGACTTGATGAGCATGGTCAGGCATCTCCTGTGAAGCCATGGCATCAGTTGCCCGGCGATGTAGCGAACCGATGTTCGCACACAAATCTCCGGCGGGTCAACCGGTGGTTGTCATTCATGCCTACGCAGATCGCTGCGGGGAAACGTCAGAAGCAGCAGGATTTACGGGATTTTGTGATTTGATAGGATTGGATCTCTCCATCACGCAACGGTTCCAATCCTGATAATCCCTCAATCCTGAAAATCCTGCTTCTGACGATCTACGAAACCGCGTACGCGCCAGCCGCCAACTCAACCTCAAGGTTCGCGGGGGTGTGTTACAATCTATTGACATACCACGCCGCTTTTAAGGCAGTCCGGAGAGGCTGGCAAAGCGTGAGCGCAAACGGTACCGGAGTTCGTTTACCGCAGGGTAACGCTCCGGATTTCGTCGCAACCCCGCTGGCCCGCCGGACGACGGCAGACAGCAGGGGATTTTTATTACCACCCGCAGTGACACCAAACCGCCGGCCGGCATCGACGAATCCACCGCCGCCGGCCGCGAGATCATGGACGCCGACGAGATCCGGCGGGCCCTGACGCGCATGTTCCATGAGATACTGGAACGCAACCACGGCGCCGACGGCCTGCTGCTTGCCGGCATACGCACCCGGGGCGTCCCCATCGCCCAGCGGCTGGCGGGGCACATCATGGCATCCGAGGGCGCAGCCGTCCCGGTCGGCCACCTGGACATCAATCTTTATCGCGATGACCTGTCCGAGCGGCCCCGGATGCGCGTGCGTCCCACCACCATGCCGGTGGACGTGACCGGCCGGACCGTGGTGCTGTGCGACGACGTGCTCTACACCGGACGCACCGTCCGGGCCGGTATGGAGGCCATCAGCGACCTGGGCCGCCCCCTGCGCATCCAGCTGGCCGCGCTGGTGGACCGGGGCCACCGGGAGTTGCCCATCCGCGCCGACTTCGTGGGCAAGAACATTCCCACCCGGCAGTCGGAATTGGTCCGCGTCCGCCTGGCTGAGACCGACGGCATCGACGACGTGTGCATCCTGGACCGATGGGTGAGCTGATGGCAACCGGACAGGCTATCGAGACCCCCCTGGTGTCCGGCCAAGCCGCGTCGCTGGGCAGCCGGCGCCGTCATGTGCTGGATCTGGACGATTTCACCGCGGAGGAGATCACCGCCGTCCTCGACGACGCGGCGGCCATGCGCGAGGTGCTGGCGCGCGACGTCAAGAAGGTGCCCACCCTGCGCGGCAAGGTCGTCGTGACCCTGTTCTACGAGGCGAGCACGCGCACGCGCATCTCGTTCGAGGAAGCGGGCAAGATCCTCAGCGCCGACGTGATCAACATGACCGCCACTGCCAGCAGCGTGGAAAAGGGTGAGTCGCTGCTGAACACCGGCCTCACGCTGCAGGCCATGGGCGTCGACGCCATCGTGGTGCGTCACCCCCACTCCGGCGCGCCGCACTTCCTCGCTCGCACCCTGGACAGCGTATCCGTCATCAACGCCGGCGACGGCGCGCACGCCCACCCGACCCAGGGTCTGCTCGACCTGTACACCGCCCGGGAGCATCTGGGAGACCTGGCCGGCCGCAAAGTGGTCATCGTGGGGGACGTGCTGCACAGCCGGGTGGCCCGCTCCGCCGTCTGGGGTTTCGCTAAATTGGGAGCCGATGTCGTGCTCTGCGGCCCCCGTACGCTCCTGCCCGACCCCTTCACGTCGGCGGGATGGGGACCCGGCGATAATGGCGTGCACAATCCGCTGGCCAACGTGCGGATACAGCCGGACCTGGACGCTGCCATCGAAGGGGCCGACCTGGTGATGGCGCTGCGGCTGCAGTTGGAGCGGCAGAAGGTCGGCTTCTTCCCCAGTATGCGGGAGTACATCCGCCGCTGGCAGGTGAACGATGCGCGCATGGCCCGGGCCAATCCCGACGCCTTGCTGATGCACCCGGGACCCATGAATGAGGGCATTGAGGTCAGCACCGCGCTGGCCCACGGGGAACGCTCGCTCATCGAGGAGCAGGTAACCAACGGCGTAGCCATCCGCATGGCCTTGCTGTACCAACTGGTGGGTTCCGGATCGGGCGGCGACTGATGATCGAACGTACAGACAGCACCGGATCGACCCTCATCTCTGGGGGGAGAGTCATTGATCCCGCCAACGGCATGGATGCCGTGGCCGACGTGCTGGTCAGTAATGGCGTGGTGCGCGAAGTCGCCCATAACATCCCAGCGGAATCGGTCGGTGAACACGGTCGAGTGATCGATGCCACCGGCCTGGTGGTCGCCCCCGGGTTCATCGATATCCACACGCACCTGCGGGAGCCCGGATACGAATACAAGGAGACCATCGTGACGGGCGCAGCGGCGGCCGCCCGCGGCGGGTTCACCACCATCTGCGCCATGCCCAACACCGACCCGGCCGTCGACAACGAGGCGGTGGTGGAACTGGTCAATCGTCGCGCCGCCGACGCGGCGGTGCGGGTGCGGGTCATCGGTTGCGTCAGCCGCCACCGGGCTGGCCGTGAGCTGGCCGACATGGAAGAACTGGCCTCGGCCGGCGTGGTGGCCTTCAGCGACGATGGCGATCCGGTTTACGACGCCGGCCTCATGCGCCTGGCTCTGACCTACAGCCGGGACCTTGGCGCACCAATCAGCAACCACTGCCAGGACCACGGATTGTGTTCCGGCGGCGTGATGGCCGAGGGCTGGGTCAGCAGCCGCCTGGGTCTGGGCGGCATCCCCGCGGTGGCCGAGGAGGCGATGGTGGCACGGGACATCGCGTTGGCCGAGCTCACCGGCGGCCGGCTCCACTTGGCCCATTTGAGCTCGGCAGGCAGCGTGTCCATGGTGCGCGAGGCCAAGGGACGCGGCATCCTGGTGACCGCCGAGGTTTGCCCCCATCACCTGTGGCTCACCGACGAGTGGGCCCTGGGCGGTCAGGGCGACCCCAACGCCACCGGCGCGATGGCCTACGACACCGCTACCAAGGTCTATCCGCCGCTGCGGAGCCACGAGGACGTGGCGGCATGCCTTGCCGGCCTGGCCGACGGCACCATCGATTGCGTGGCCACTGACCACGCGCCCCACGAGCGGGCCAGCAAAGAATGCACCTACAACGACGCGGCCTTCGGTATCAGCGTGCTGGAAACGGCGCTGGGCACCCTGATGGCTCCGGTGCACCGGGGTTCAATCGATTTGAACACCATGATCCATAGGTTGACCGTTGGTCCGGCCCGCGTGCTGGGCGACGCCTTCACGCCGTACGCATCGCTTTCGCCGGGAACGCCCGCCGACCTGGTGATTTTCGATCCCAACGCGCGCTGGACGGTGGACGTGAACCGGTTCGCATCCATGGGCCGCAACACCCCGTTGGACGGCGTGGAACTGCAAGGACAAATCGCGGCCACAATGGTCGCCGGCCGGATGGTATTCGAGGAGGAAACCCTGTTGAAGCAAGGAGCACACGCATGACCCGCCCGGTACACCTGGCCCTGGAAGACGGTTCCGTCTTCACCGGCGAGTCATTCGGCGCGGAGCGGGACGGCTGGGGCGAGGTGGTTTTCAACACCACCATGACCGGGTACCAGGAGGTGCTGACCGACCCCTCCTACGCGGGCCAAATGGTCGCGCTCACCTATCCGTTGGTGGGCAACTACGGCATCAATCGCCGGGACTTCGAATCCCGGCGAATTCAGGTTTCGGCCCTGATCGTGCGCCAGCACTGCGACCTGCCCAGCCACGCCTCCAGCGACATGACGCTCCACGCGTTCCTGGAGGAATACAACATCCCCGGTATCAGCGGCGTGGACACCCGCGCGTTGACCCGTCGCCTGCGCACGCGAGGCGTCATGACGGGCCTGATCACCGCCGACGACCCGGACCGGGCGCTGCAACGGCTGGCCGAGATACCCCGCTACGACGACCTGGACCTGGTGAGCACCGTCACCACGCCGGGCGCCTACGCCTGGGACCACGGGGAACAGGAGGGCTACCCGACGTCGCCGCCGCCGGCCGGCGTCCGGCGCATCCTGGTCACCGACGCCGGCGTCAAGTACAACATCCTGCGCCTGTTGCAGAGCCGGGGCTGCGAGGTCATCACCGTGCCCGCCTACACGCCGGCGGCGGATATGCTGGCCATGCGGCCCAACGGCGTGCTGCTGTCGCCCGGCCCCGGCGATCCCGAGCTACTGGGCAACATCATCGGCAACTTGGGCCAGCTCATCGGTCAGGTTCCCATCATGGGCATCTGCCTCGGCCACCAGCTGGCCGCCCGCGCATTGGGCGCCGGCACCTACAAGCTCAAGTTCGGGCACCGGGGCGGCAACCATCCCGTCAAGGACCTGCTCACCGAGCAGGTGCACATCACCGCGCAGAACCACGGTTACGCCGTCTCGTCGGACAACCTGCCCCCCGGCCTAGAGGTCTCCCACATCAACCTGAACGACTACACCGTGGAGGGCCTGCGCCACCGGGAGTTGCCCCTGTTCACCATCCAGTACCATTCCGAAGCCTCGCCCGGCCCCCAGGACAACGAGTACCTGTTCGACCGCTTCCTGGCGATGGTGGACGAGGCGAAACCGGCGGGGCGGGTGGTATAGCACCCGTTTTCGTTAGCGCCCAACCACATTGACCGGAGAACCCATCCAATGACCGGATTTACCGCCTTTCTGCTGGAGCAGGGCATCGAGGCCCGGCTACCCATCAGCCTGAACGAAACGCTGGTCCTGCTTGAAGAAACGGTGTCCACCTTTGCCCATGACGGGCACGGCTACCTGCTGGCGGCGGTGAGCCGGGGGCAACTGGGCGCCCGCTGGGAGCTGGCAGTCAAGGTCACGGATCCGGCTACCGGTCAGCCCATCAGCGACCAACCCATTGGGTTCGTTCACGCCATCAACGCCGAGCCCGACGCAACCGATTTTGTCATACCGCCCCGCACGCCGGAGGGCGGCATCGACCTGGCCCACTTTGACGCCGAGGGTGCATTCTTCGGCGCGTTCATCTTCCAGATGATCAACGCACTCACCGAGCGCAACCTAATGGAACTGCCCGGTTCGATGCCCCGTTTTTCCTGAACACTGGTCAAGCCCACAGAGGACACTGCATTGACTGACTCGCCCCAACAACCCCGCAAGGTACTGGTAATCGGCTCCGGCCCCATCGTCATCGGGCAGGCCGCCGAGTTTGACTACGCCGGCACGCAGGCCTGCAAGGCCCTTCGCGAGGAGGGCGTGGTGACGGTCCTGGTCAACTCGAACCCGGCTACCATCATGACCGACCACGACGTTGCCGACCGGGTGTACATCGAGCCGCTCACCGTGCCGGTGCTGGAACGCATCATCGCCACCGAGCGCCCCGATGGCGTCCTGCCCACACTGGGCGGACAGACCGGCCTGAACCTGGCGGTCGCCCTGGCCGACGCCGGAGTGCTGGACCGCTACGACGTGCGGCTGCTGGGAACGCCGCTGGAGACCATCCGTAAGGCCGAGGACCGGGACTTCTTCCGCCAATTCCTGACCGATATCGGCGAACCCATGCCGCCCAACCGCACGGTCTCGACCATGGACGAGGCCCAGGCATACAAGTCCGAGGTTGGGCTGCCCCTGGTGATCCGGCCGGCGTACACCCTGGGCGGAACCGGCGGCGGCATCGCCGAAACCGAGGAAGAGTTCCTTACCATTGTCGAGAGCGGTTTGGCCGCCAGCCCGATCAGCCAGGTGTTGCTGGAACGCTCGCTGGTGGGCTGGAAGGAGGTCGAATACGAGGTCATCCGCGACGGGGCCGACAACTGCATCACCGTCTGCAACATGGAGAACTTCGACCCCATGGGGGCCCACACCGGCGACAGCATTGTCGTGGCGCCCAGCCAGACGCTGACCGACAAGGAGTACCAGATGCTCCGGACGGCCAGCCTAAAGATCATCCGGGGCCTGGGCATCGAGGGCGGGTGCAACATCCAACTGGCGCTGCGTCCGCATCCCGACGCCATGCGCAACCGCCCCGGCGACTGGGACGCCGATTCGGACTACTACGTTATCGAGGTGAACCCCCGGGTCAGCCGCTCCTCCGCGCTGGCCAGCAAGGCAACGGGGTATCCCATCGCGCGGGTGTCGGCGAAGATCGCGGTGGGACGCCGTCTTGACGAGATACCCAACGCGGTGACGGGCAGCACGGGAGCGGCCTTCGAGCCCGCCCTGGACTACTGCGTGGTCAAGATCCCCCGCTGGCCCTTCGACAAGTTCCCCGACGGCGATCGCACGGTTACCACCCAGATGAAGGCCACCGGCGAGGTCATGGCCATCGACCGCAGCTTCGAGGCCGCCCTGCAGAAGGCCACCCGCGCCCTGGAACAGCCCAACACGTCCCTGCTCTGGGAACGCCAGGAGTGGCAGAACCTGAACATCCGCGACGGCTACCAGCCGTTACTGGATGCACTTCCACTTGATCCCAACGACCTGCGGCTGTGGGGGCTGACGGCCGCCCTGCGTCGTGGGGTGACCCGCGACCAGTTGGTGGCCCACACCAGCATCGACCCGTGGTTCATCGCCGCGCTGGAGCGCATCGTGGACCAGGAACGGCGGCTGCTGGGCAACCCGCTGACGCCTCCCGCCCTGCTGGCCTCCAAGCGGCTGGGCTTTTCCGACGCGGAGATTGCCACCCTCTCGGGTCTGCTGCCGGAGCAGGTGCGACAACTGCGCCTGCAACACGGGATCAAGCCCGTATTCAAGATGGTTGACACCTGCGCGGCCGAGTTCGAGGCGGCCACGCCCTACTACTACAGCGCCTACGATACGGAAAACGAGGCGCCACCCCTGGAGGGGCGCAAGGCCATCGTCATCGGCAGCGGCCCGATACGCATCGGGCAGGGCATCGAGTTCGACTACTGCAGCGTGCACGCGGCCTGGGCTCTCTCGCAGGAGGGGGTGGCCAGCATCATGGTCAACTCCAACCCCGAAACGGTGTCCACCGACTTCGATACCAGCGACCGTCTCTACTTCGAACCGCTGGACGAAGAGGCCGTTCGGGACATCATCGACAACGAGACGGTGGACGACATACCGCCGCCCAGTCTGGTGCAGTTCGGCGGGCAGACTGCCATAAACCTGTCGCAGTCCCTGGCCGCCGCCGGCCTGCCCATCCTGGGCTCCAGCGCGGAGGCCATCGACATCGCCAGCGACCGGCAGAAGTTCGAACGCTTCCTGGTGGATCTGGGTATTCCGCAGCCGCCAGGCGCAACTGTTCAGTCCGTGGACCAGGCGCTGCGGGTCGCCCAGCGCATCGGCTATCCCGTGGTGGTGCGGCCCAGCTACGTGCTGGGCGGGCGCGCCATGGAAATCGTGCGCAACGCCACCGAACTGATCCGCTACCTGACCATTGCCACCGAGGTCACGCCGGAGCGCGAGGTGCTGGTGGACCATTACATGGAGGGCCGCGAGTGCGAGGTGGACGCCATCTGCGACGGCAAGCAGGTGCTCATCCCCGGCATCATGGAGCACGTGGAGCGGGCCGGCGTCCACAGCGGCGACTCCATGGCCATCTATCCGGGCCTGAACCTGACCGAGGCGGAAGTGGACACCCTGGTGGACTACACCACCCGCATCGGTCTGGCCCTGGGCGTGCGCGGGCTCATGAACATCCAGTTCGTGTTGCAGGGTGGCAATGCGTACCGGAGTCCCAGCGTCAGCCCGTCCGACGATGCGAACGACACCACCGTGTACGTCCTGGAAGTCAACCCCCGGGGCAGCCGGACCATACCCTTTATATCCAAGGTCACGGGCGTACCCGTGGCCAACCTGGCCACCCGGGTCATGCTCAACGCCGAGCTAAAGGATATGGGCTACCAGGGAGGTCTCTGGCCCAGGCAGAAACTGGTGGGAATCAAGGCTCCGGTCTTCTCCATGTCCAAGCTGGTGGGTGTTGACTGGTACATGGGGCCGGAGATGAAGTCCACCGGCGAGGTCATGGGCATTGACCGGGACTTCACCGGCGCGCTGACCAAGGCGTTGCAGGCAGCGAGCATCAACCTGTCCCCCGGCATGGGGGTGCTGCTCAGCATCTCCGACAACGCCAAGGCCGACTCGCTGCCCCTGATCCGGGGTCTGGCCGACGCCGGGTGCCGGCTGTACGCCACCGAAGGCACCGCAGCGATGATCACCGCTATGGACCTGCCCGTCACGACCATCACCAAACGGATTGGTCAGGGCTCGCCGGACGTGCTGGACGTGATCAACGACGGCACCGTCGGCGCGGTGGTCAACACCCTGTCCGGCGACTCCTCGGTGATGCGGGACGGGTTCTACATCCGCCGGGCCGCGGTGGAGCGGCGCATACCCTGCTTTACTTCGCTGGATACCGCCCGGGCTGCCATGGAAAGCATGCTGACCGGCCTGGACAACTACAACATCCTGACCACGGACGAGTACCTGGCTGCGCCTCTTTAGGGCCTCGCGCGTGCCCTCTTTTGGAAATCGTCAGAAGCAGGATTTTCAAGATTTGGGGATTATCAGGATTGGAACCGGTCCGTAATGGAGAACTTTCAATCCTGTCAAATCATAAAATCCCGTAAATCCTGCTTCTGACTACCACTCCACATCCACGCCGATTTCGAGTTCTTTGGCTCGGTCCAAAGCGAGCTTGGCGGCCGCGACGTCGGCCAGGCCGGTGCCCATCAGCTTGCAGTAGATGATTTCGTCCGCGCCTTCCCGGCCCGGGACGCTGCCGGCTGCCACGTGGCGCAGTTCGTTGAACTGGCTCCAGCGCACCAGGCCCCGGTCCACCGCAGCGTTGATGTCGCCGCACTCCAGCGGGGCCTGCTCCAGGGAGTCGACGAACCGGCGACTGGCCCTGGTCAGCACGGCATCGTCCACCTCAAGGCTGGTCGGACGCGTCGGACCGGCTCCGATGACGGTAGCGCCTTCCGACAGCCACTCGCCCTGGATCACCGGAGTGACGGCCGGGGCAATGCCGATGACCACCGCGCAATCTGCAACGGCGTCCCGGTTGCTCTCGGCGGGAATGACCGGACGGCCCAGTTCCTCGGACATGCGCGCTGCGAATGCCTGACGGCGTTCCGCGTTTCGGCTGTACGCGTAGATCTCACCAACGTCGCGCACGGCGCAGGCGGCGCGCAGTTGGTCTCCCGCCTGGTTGCCGGTGCCAACTATGCCGAGCCGAGGAACGTCAGCGTTGGCAAGCATCTTCAGGGCTGCGCCGGTGGTGGCGCCGGTGCGCAGTTGCCCCAACCGGTTGGCCTGGGTGTAGAGCAGCAGGCTTCCCGATGCGGCATCATAGAGGCTCACCTGGAATGAATAGCCATTGGCGGTGAAGGTGAACGTCTTGACGCCGAACACGCCGTCATAGGACAGACCGCCACCCATGACCGCCAGGTAACCGCCGGGCACGTTTATTTTGCGCCGGGTCAGGTTGGCGGCCTCCCCGCGCCCGTAGTTGGCCATCATCGACTCGATGGCCGGCAGCATTTCGGGCAGGCCGACACAGCGGTCTACATCGGCGTCGGTGAGAAAGCGGGCCATGATGGGTGTCAGCGGTGCGGGGAGTCGGGATTACGAAAAGTAGAGCCGGTTCTTGCGGATGTATTCCCGCTGATCGGCCGGAACGGTGAACTCGTCGAAAATGGCCTGTACCGGGCAGACCGCCACGCAGTAGGCGCAGTCAATGCAGTCGTCGGGATTGATGTAGTACATCGGTGCGTCGTCGTCGGAATGGATACAATCCACGGGACAAACATCGACGCAGGAGGCGTCCTTCACTCCCTCGCAAGGTTGTGTAATCACGAATGCCATCAGACTACCTCGGCCGCGGGCGAAAGATCGTGGTCAAATGTCCGTCAACACTACGACCGGCACGGCCTATCGAGTACCCGCTAGTGCGGCGTATTCTGCGGTTTGTCCCGATATTTTGTCAAGGCATACGGGCTGCATATTGCTATCGCCGGCGGCGATACGTTTCGGGCGCAGCCGACCCCGAACGGACGTCAGGGCCTGGTTGACAACGGTTACGGGTTTGCATTATCCGCTTCGTTGATATAGTATATCGCTCATATTACGGAATCGCCCCGGCGTACCACGCGAATCAGCAAGGTGTAGTGTCAATGGAACTGCGAGAGATTATCAGCTTTTACCATGTCGCCAGGCTGCGGAGCGTGTCCAAGGCGGCAAGAAAGCTGGAACTGGGGCAGCCCACGGTAACCACCCACCTGAGAAAGCTGGAGGGTGAATTCGGTATCACCCTCTTTGACCGCATCAAGCGGCCCATACAGCTCACCTCCGAGGGTTCGCTGTTTTACGAACTGGTGACGCCCATTGTGGAGTCCATCGACACCCTGAAAACGCAGATGGATTACTCGGAAGGCCGGGGCTCTTTCGTGGTCGGCGCGTATCCGGACATCGTTTCGTACCACCTCCCTAGGCCAATTCGTCAGTTCCGCGCGCGGTACCCTGACGTGAGGATGCGATTGGTGGCCCGGTCGTACGCCAACCTCATCCAGCTGGTCAAGTCCGGCGAGGTGGACCTGGCGCTTTGCTCCGCCCCGCCCACGGATGACCCCTCGTTGGAGTTCTCGCAGCTGTTCGATTACAACGTGGTGCTGATCACCGAGCCCAGCCACGACCTGCTGCGCCGGGATCCCGTATCGATCGAGGATATGGCGAAATTCCCGCTGATCCTGAACAGCCCGGAGAGCCTCAGCCGGCGGCGGGTGGAGCAGAAACTACGGGAGCGGAGCGTCAACTACGACGTTGTTCTGGAAATGGACAACACCGAGATGATCAAGCGCTACGTGGCAATCGGGATGGGCATTGCCATCGTGAGCGACTTCACCCTGCACCCGGAGGACCACGACCGGCTGGCGGTGGTGCGCCTGGACCACATATTCCCGTCGGCCAACATCGGCGTGTGCACGCTTCGCGGCAAGTTCCACGGCCGCGGCGTCCGCAACTTCATCAACACGCTCGCCGAGAACCTGTCCGGCTTCCACGCCGACCTGTGGGACTGGGACGTGGACCACGGCGGCGAGCCCAGGACCGAGGCCATCGCCAGCGCGACGCAGTAGCCTCACCGTGGTGTCCAATCACGGCATGGTACACTGAATCCAACCCACAACGGGGATTCACACCATGCTTGACCGCGTCAGCAAAATCATCGCCATCATCGCGGCGACCGTCGCCATCGTCGTTATCCTCATCGGCGGAGTTGCGTGGGCTATCCGGCTTGACACCGATATGCGGATCGTCAAGAGTGAAGTGGTCGAGCTGAAGGGCGAAGTAGCCGAATTGCGCCAGGACATGGACGAAGTGAAGGAAAACCAGCGTCTCATCCTGCAAGCCCTGGAAGGATTGCACGTCGCCATCGCAAACCACACCCACGACGCGGACGGCCGCGCGCAGATCCCGCTGTCAAGCCAGTGAACCCGCGGCACCCAATAACGGGCAGCGTGGAATTTGGATAGACAGAAGGGCGGGCCACAACCCGCCCCGATTGCCGGCGGCTACGGTATCCGGTTCAGGAACTCGGCGCCGCCCCGTGCGATCCAGGCATTCCACGAGGTCATCAGGAAGCGCGCTCCCTTCTCCACGTAGGATGCCACGTTGTCGTCGTTGACCAGCGTGCCGGCGGTTCGCCCCGCGCTGACGATGCGGGCGATTCCGTCGTCGATGGCGGATTGGACTTCGGGGTGACCGACGTTGCCGATGTGGCCCATGGTCTGGGCCAGGTCGGTGGGCGCGACGAAGAACACGTCGACGCCATCGACTTTCAGGATATCGTCCAGGTTGTCCAGCGCGGTGACCTCTTCGATCAGCACGACCACCATGGTCTGGTCGTTGGCCTGGTGCACGTAGTCGGACACTCCGAAGGACTGCCGGCCGCCGAACATTCCGCGATACCCTAAGGGGGCGAACTTTGCCGCGCCGACGGCGGCCTCCGCCTCCTCGCGGGTGTTCACGTGGGGCAAAACGATACCCATGGAACCGCGGTCCAGGGTACGGGTAATCAGCGCGGCGTCGTTGGCGTTGCAGCGGGTGATGGAGGCCATGCCCCACAGGTCGCAGGCACGGGTCATGTCGCCCAGGGCTTCCCAGTCCACCGGGCCGTGCTCACACTCCATCCAGGCGGAGTCAAACCCCAGTGGGCCCAGAAAGTCGATGATCTCGCTGGTCATCAGGCCGGAGATGCAGGTGGCCGGCTGCCCTTGCCGCAACTTTTCCTTGGCCCGGTTCGCACGTATCGCTGCCACGGTAGATCCTCCTGAAAGGTGGGTTCGCGGCAGTATAACAGCATCGGGAGAGGTCAGCGGCGATCTCCGGTGGGGATGGTAAAGACGGTGCGGCCGTCGGCATCGTGGGTGTGGTTCGCCAGTCCCACCAGTGTCGCGTTGGTCTGCTGTACGGCGGCGGTCAAAGCGTCAATCTTGGCGTCCAAGGCGTCAGTCTTGGCGTCAATCTTGACATCCAGGGCGTCAATCTTGGCTTCGTTGCTGTCAGCTTGCTTGGCGAGCCGTCCCAGCAGGAAGCTGCCACGTACCAACAGCACAATCACGGTGATGGCAAGGCCGGCTCCAGCGATGGCGATGGCAATAACGAGAATAGTCATTGAGTGCTCCTCTGGGGTCGGGGGCGGTTCGTGCTCGCTCTCGCGTGGCCGGGCCCGGCTATCGCTTGGCTTCATAGCCCCGGGGGGTGACCATGCGTCCGTTGTGGACATAGGTGTTGGAGTTGCCGATCACCACAGTGGTGAACATGTCCACTCCCAGGGCTTCGCCATCCAGCCCGCCCAGGTCGGCGAGGCCCACCGCTTGCTCGGGCCGGTAGGCGTGCCGGACGATGCCCACCGGAGTGTCCGGGTCCCGATGCTTCAGGAAGATCTCGCGCGCCTCGTCCAGCTGGCTCGTGCGCCGGCGGCTGCGCGGGTTGTAGAGCGCGGCCACGAAATCTCCGGCCGCCGCGGCCTCGAGCCGACGCCGGATCTGCTCCCACGGGGTGAGCAGGTTGCTGAGGCTGATGGCGCAGAAGTCCTGCATCAGGGGCGAGCCCAGCAGCGCCGCCGCCGATTGCAGGGCCGAAACTCCGGGAACCGACTCCACGACGGGGATGGCGCCATCCCAATTGCGGTCCGTAAGGACGCGGTACACCGGGCCGGCCATGCCGTAGATCCCGGCGTCGCCGGAGGAGACCACAGCCACGGTTTTGCCCGAGTAGGCGATGTCCACGGCCAGGGCGGCGCGTTCCAACTCCTGGCCCAATTCCATGCTGTGCAGCGTCTTGCCGGATGCCGGCTCCGCCACCTGCTCGATGTAGTAACGGTAGCCGACCAGTTCATCGCTGTCTGCGATAGCGGCGGCAGCAGCCGGTGTCAAATGGCCGGCGTCGCCGGGGCCGAGACCTACCAGGTAGAGTTTGCCAGTGTTCATCAGGTTCCTTGATGGAATGGTGAAAGTGTCAGGCAGATGGCGCATCCCCAGTGAAAGATCGCTGCCGTTCGGCGATCCGCAGCAGGCGCCTAACGAAATCCAATCCCGTTCTTATGTATCGATCCAGTTCGATGACGTTCAATTGCCCGGTGTAGAAGTGGTTATGCAGCCGCTTTTGAGTTATGTCCAACCCTTCGGATACGTTGGCGCGGGAAGCGTCATCAGTGACGGTCTGCATCAAAAGCCTTTCCACCTCTCTGGTATGGCGTGGGTGCCTGGGCCTCCAATTGACACGATGGGCAATGGTGGCGCAAGCGTGGATGACCGCGCCCCACACTAGTTCGCCAGCCGCCAAAGCGGTTTGCGGATCACGAGCTAAAGTCTCCGCTGTGTCAACCAGCATCACTACAGTAGCGATGTGTTCCTCTTCGGTCACCGCGTCGAGTCCGCGTTTTGGCAACGGTTTAACGAATTTACGAAACGCTGCACCGAATTGAGATAAAGGACATACTCGTCGGGCTCCCATTCAAATTCGGTGCCCTTCAATTCTTCCAAGTCTTCGTAATGTTCCCGATACGTTTCGGCCACTGAGAATGCTGCCAGGTTCCGGTACGTGTAAAATTCATCAGGCAGCGGTCTGGATATGTCATCCAAGTGGTTGACTAACTTTACTGCATCCTCCCGGTTGCGACATGGCATACCGTGCCGCACGGCGACGGCCGCTAGAGCTTCCATGGTGGCGCGCCAGACCAGTCCGGCGCCTTCCCGCAGGTTACCCTTGCGGATTTCGCGTTCGGCGGCTGCCAGCAACTCCTCGCCCGGCATTGTGGTTTCCGATTGGTTCATCGCCGATGCCTCTGCTGGGTTTCTCCTTGTCGATGGAATGCGCGCCACGGCTATGGTAGCACGGTCGGATTTGGCGCGGGGCACAATCACGCCCTCAGCTCCCGAGGCCAGCATGGCGGCCGGCTCGGCGACGCCGAACACCCCCAGCAGGTCCCGCGCCGCGGATGCCGTGGGCCGATGGAGGCCTGATGCACTGCCACCCGTATCGACGGAGTCGGCCGCTGCGGAGTTCAACTGATCGCGGTCGTAGGTCTCAATGGGCACGGAGAGGGACTCGGCCAAGGCGAGAATCCCGTCTTCGTCGGCCTTGATGTCGACCGTGGCGATTTTGGCCAGGCTCATCGACGCCAGGCCGTTTTCTTCCAGGGTGTGCAGCAGCAATTCACGCAGGTGGTCTTCCGACACCCCGCGCCGGCAGCCCACTCCCGCCACCAGTGTCGGCGGGCGGTAGGTTACCAGCGGGCGCCCGGTTTCCAGCGCGAACAGCCGGTCTGACACGATGAGCGCAGCCGCGTAACCGGCGTCCTGTACATCGGACAGGTAAGTTACGGGAAATATGCTGGCCGATAGCGGGGTATCATCGGGCCACGAAACTCCTGCTTCGGGGTCGATCCACAAAGCCACCGGGTCGCGGTTTACCACAGCGGCCGCAACGCGGGTGAGGTCGGTTGGCGACGCCTCAGCACGCCAGCCCGCGTCACGTCCTACCAGGTCGATCGCCGTAACGTCCAGCGCATCGGAAGCCGAGGTAACTACAGCCTGCGCGCCGATGGCGTCTGCCACCCGGTTCGCCAGCGCGTCCGCGCCCCCAATGTGACCGGACAAGACGCTTACGGCGTAGCGCCCGGCATCATCCACGCAAACCACCGCCGGGTCCTGCCGTTTGCTTCCCAGCACCGGGGCGAGCAAACGCACGGCGGCGCCAACGGGCAGAAAGACCACCAACGCTCCGTGCCGCGAGAATAGGCCCTGAATCACCGGGCGCAGGGGCAGGTCGTAATATTCATTCACCTCATTGCTGACGGATGAATCCCCGCCGGTTCGCCGTTCCAGGTACAGAGTGGCGTCGGTGATCGACGACGCCAGCCGACGCGCCAGAACCGCGCCCGGCCGGGACACCGCGACGATGGCGGTTTGGGTCGGGGCAACTTCCGGAACGGGCATGGCTACGGGCAGTTAGTCGTCGCCGGTGGAGGTATGGACCGCGCGTTCCGGTTGGACTTCGTAACCGCCGGCGTCGTAGAGTTCCGTACGATCAGCAGCGGCGTGGTCACCCTGGCCGGCGCGGCGGTACAGGTGCGTGTACTCGTCGGAGTAGAGGTGCGAAACAGCAACCCGCTCGTCGGACTCGGGGTCCAGCAGGTTGGGGTCCACCGCCTTGCCGACGATGATCAGGGCCTGGAGGGTAATCTTGGCGTCGCGCACCTTCTGGGCGATATCGGTGAGGGTGCCGCGGATGATCTGCTGGTCGGGCCAGCCGACGCGGTAAGCCACGGCCACCGGGGTATCGGCGGGATAGCCGGCCTCCTGGAGTTGGTTGGCGATGCGGAACATGCGGGTGACGCTGAGGAAGATAATCAGGGTACTGCCGTGGCGGGCCAGTCCGACCAGATCTTCACCCTCGGGCATGGGCACGCGACCCTCGGCGCGGGTCATGATCACCGTCTGGGAAACCTCGGGTACGGTCAGCTCGGACTTGAGGACGGCGGCGGCGGCGAAAGCGGCGCTGACGCCGGGGATGATCTCGTAGTCAACCCCTTCCTTTTCCAGGATCCGCATCTGTTCCAGGGTTGCGCCGTACAGGGACGGGTCGCCGCTCTGTATGCGGGCCACGGTCTTGCCCTCGGCTACTGCTTGCAGGGTTACCTGCATGATTTCGGGCAGGGCCATCTCCTTGCTGCCGTAGACAGTTGCCCCGGGCTTGGCGTAACCGGCGATCTCAGCGGGCACCAGTGAATCCGCATAGATGATCACGTCAGCCTCGTCGATGATCCGCTTGGCCTTGAGGGTCAGCAGTTCGGGATCCCCCGGGCCGGCGCCGATGATGTAGACCTTGCCGTCGTTAGCCATGTAGTTGTGCCTCCGTGGTGTTGGGCTCGTCAGCGCCGGATGATAAGAAGCGAGAAATAGTCCAGGTCCTCAGCGGACAGTTCCTGGATGTTGCGCACCACTCGCTCGCTTTCCGTGGTGGCACGGCGGACGTAGATGGTGCGGCCGGAAAGACCCAGGCGTTCCAGGTTGGCCAGGGCGTCCAGCAGGGTCCGGTTGACTTTCATCAGGACGATGGTGTCGTAGAGGGCGATGGCCTCCCGCAGGTCGTCGATGCCGTACACCGCCGGCAGAATTGCCAGACGCTGGCCGTGGTGAACCAGTGGCGCCGCCGCCGATGCGGCCGCAGCCATGACCGAGGAGACACCGGGCACTACTTCCACCGCCAGGTGTGGGTATTCCTCCTGGATGGTTTCCAGCACGTAGGCGAAGGTGCTGTACAGCATCGGGTCGCCCTCGGTGATGAAGGCAACGTCGCTGCCCGCCTCCAGGCGGGTGGCGAGTTCACGAGCGGCGCGTCGCCAGACCTCGCCGGCGGCATCCTCGTCATTGGTGGGGAACTTGGCGCGCACGACCTCCTGGCGGGACTCGTCGATGATGCCCTTGACAATAGTGTAGGCGTAGCTCTCAGAACTGATCCCGGCCTGGGGCACCCAGATCACCGGTACCGACTGCAGGACCCGCTGCGCCTTTACAGTAAGCAGTTCCGGGTCGCCGGGACCGACGCCGACGCCGTAGAGGCGTCCAGGTTGAGAGGCCGTGGTCATTCCTTCTGTCCCCACACTATGAACACCGGGTTCATGGCTTCGAGCCGCAACGCGCCGTCGGGCAACTCCCGACCACGGGCAGCGGATATTACGGTCATTTCGGGCGACAAGCCGGCGTCTCGCAAAGCGCTGTAGGTGACGTTGGCCCGTTCCATGACAGCGAAATTGGCTACTATCCGTCCTTGCGGGCGCAGACGGCGGAACACGGTGTCCAGTATCTCGGGCATGGCGGCACCGCCGCCGCCGATGAACACCGCGTCCGGATCCGGCAGATCGTGCAACGCGTCAGGAGCCGTACCGATCACCACGGAGACGCGGCCGGCGCCGTAGCGGGCCACGTTGTTGCGGAGCAGGTCCGCGCTGTCGGCGTCCTTGTCTATCGCGTAAACGCAGCCGGCGTGAGCGATGCGCGCCGCCTCCACGGCGACCGAACCGGTTCCGGCGCCGATATCCCAGACCAGGCTGTCCGGCCGCAGTTGCAAGGCGTACAGACTGACCGCCCGCACCTCCGACTTGGTGATCTGGCCCCGCAACGGACGGCGCTGCTCGAGCGCGTCGTCGGGCAGGCCCAGGGCCCGGCCGGCGGCCTGTGCCGTTTCCACGGGGAGATCAGCCCTGACCATCGGCCACTACTGACGAAGGGGACCGCATCGGGATACCATCTGGTGACGTGCTCGCTGATCCGAGGAGGTTGCCCTCGAAGTCGAAACACAGGGCGTCCACGATGATCGCCTCGCCGCCGTCGCCCAGGTATTTCTGGGCCTCGGAGCAGACCATCTGGCACATCAGCGGGAATACCCCCATGACGTCATGCTCCTGGGCCAGTTCCTGGAAGTGTCGGCCGCTGGCCGCATCCGCCATTTCGGCCTGGAGTTCGGCCGAGGCTCCGCATTGGCCGGCGAGACCGGCCAGGAAACCGCAATCGACCTGGTTTCCGGCGACATGGGTAACAAAGTAGCCCATGGCCATCTTGGAGAACTTGCCCACCATGCCCACGTGGGCCACGCGCTTGATGCCCTTGTTGACGCAGCGTTTCATGGACGGACCGGAGAAGATCCCCGCCTCGATGTAGGCCATGTCCGGTAGATCCAACAGGCGACGAGTGTATTCCTCGCTGCGCGTGCC
The DNA here is from genome assembly GCA_965203985.1 of Dehalococcoidia bacterium. Lineage (GTDB taxonomy): Bacteria > Chloroflexota > Dehalococcoidia > Lucifugimonadales > UBA3495 > Bin87. The sequence goes on along the minus strand of CBDBDS010000013.1, from coordinate 1,480,404 downwards.
GGTGGACAGGACCAGGTGGTCCAGCCCGTTGGCGGAGGCCACGTCGATAGCCAGGTGGACGCTGGCCCGCCACGCCGCGGTGCTGAAGGGCTGCACTACCCCGGTGCTTCCCAGGATGCTGATGCCGTTCAGGACGCCCAACCGGGCGTTGGTGGTCTGCTTGGCGATCTCCTCACCGTCCGGAACCGAGATGCGAGCGCGGACACCGGTATCTGCCGGCCAGCCACATTCCACCAGGCCCTCGGCCACGGCATCGGCCATCATGCGACGAGGCACTCGCGTAACGGCTGGCTCGCCTACCTCGATCCCAGTGCCAGGCCGCGTGACCGTGCCCACACCCGGCCCGCCGGTGATATGCAGGCCCTTGTTGCCGTCGGGCAGCCGCCAAACGCCCACTATTATCTCCGCGCCGTGGGTAACATCGGGGTCGTCACCGCCGTCCTTGATGGCGGAACAGCGCACGCCTTCTTCCGGTTGCATCGCCCAACTGTTGTGCACCTTGAGGGTGGCCCGGCCCGTTCCCCCAGGCAATGGCACGGATACTTCGTCGGGAGCCTTGCCGGACAGCATCAGAATCACCGCAGCCTTGGCCGCCGCCGCCGCGGTGGTTCCGGTGGTGTAGCCGGTGCGCATGCCGCGAGGGTCGCGCTTGGTGGGGCGCGAGTAGTCGCTTTCGGGACGCTCAGCGTCGCTATTTGGGGCGGGAATAGTCATCGAGTCCACTGTATATGCTTGGCAGCCGCTGCGCGGAGGCGCGAGGATCGCCTAGCCTTGGTCCTGCAGCCGGCGCACCAACTCGCGGAGGCGTTCGTTCTCCGCTTCCATCGTTGCCCGCATTTGTCGCCAGTTTTCCAGGTACGTCCCGGTGACAGGGTCGTAGAACCTGGGCCAACCCTCATCCCAGCACAGGTACAGCCCCATCAACTCGCTGTATCCCTTCAGTACGCCATCGGGTTCTCTGGTCAATTCGACCGGCTGATACTCTCCCTCCCGTAGCATCCCGCCCCACAGGGGCCTCCCGTGGTGATTGCCGCCGCTGGGGTCGAACCGCCAATACTCGCCAATCCCTATAGAAGCGTACACGCCTGGCTTGACCCGGGTATCCTCGGAGCCGGTGCTCCCCGAACCCACCTCCAGGGCCAGATCCGGCGGTTTGCCCGCCTCCCAGGGGAGATACAGCAAGCGGCGGCGGATGGCCATCTGGTCGACACCAAAAGCCAGGTAGATGTCGGGCTGGCGGCGCACGTTCAGGTTGGCCGGGTCGTAGCACAGGATGGTGTTGCTGCTGAGGAACACATCAGGACGGTTCCAGAAGTCGGTGAAGCGGCTGGAGAGAATGCCGAGGATTTCCTGTACGACCAGTTCCTGTTCCATGGCGTCCGGCATCGGCTCCGGGTCATCTGGATTGTAGTCCAGCGCGGCGTAGTCAATTTCGCCCTGCCGAACGTAGGGCAGCATGGTGAATGTTGACGCCGTTGTCGTCATGGCAAACGTTCCCCGGTCTGGTAATGATGCCAGTATGATGGTATCACACCCTGATCTCAGGCCGCCCTCGCCTGCGCTTCGCGGACCCGGTCGCGGGCCACCGAGACCAGCCGGTCGTCCACCCCTAGAGGCGGTGCGACGGACATGGGGACATCGGGATAGGTTTCCTGGAGCTGGCGCATGGTGCCCAACACGTTGCGTCGCAGGATCATCCCGGGGAAGAAAACGTAGGGAACGCAGATGATGCTGCTCGCCCCTCGTTTGTTGACCAGTTCGGCGGCAGCGTGCTCCATGGTCGGATCGCCGTAATGGGACTGGGCCACCTCAACGGCGTACCTGTCCCCCAGGTCCCGCTCGACCCAACTGCCCAGTTCTTTCAGCCACAGGCAGTCGTCGTATCGGGTCTGGGTGCCGGCTTTGACCAGCAATATGCCCACCGGACCGCCGTCGGCCGGCTCGCGCACCGCCTGGGGCAGGGCGGCGACGCGTTCGCGCACCAACTCTGCGATGCGGACGTCCGCGCCCAGACCATCGGCCAGCCGGACTTCGACGCCGGGCGCTTTCGCCGCGATGTCTTCCAGAACCTCGTCCATTTCCAGGGTGGCGTGCTTCCCGTTACCCAGCAAGTAGGGTGCGATCACCACACGGTTCAGCCCTGCGTCGGCCAGGATGGAAACGGCTTCGGGCGGATGGGGAGGCAGGAACTCCAGGCAGGACACGATGACCTGCTCCGCGTCGTCTCCCAACGAATCGGTCAGACGGCGGGCCGCTTCGCGCAACCCCACGGGTGTGTTGGGGCAACCCAGGCACCAGGCCGGGAACCGGGGTCCGTCAGCCGCCCAGGCGCAGGAACACTCGTCGCGGCTGGCGCCCCGCTGACTGCCGTGGCACAGCAGCACCACGCCCCAGCCTCCGGATCCGTTGTTGGTATGGTCGGCGTCGGGCATAGCGGCTCAGTCCTCCAGCAGGTCCAGCAGGGCGTTCACGGTGGCAGCAGCGGCAGAGCTCCCCCCGCGTCGTCCCAGGATGGTGATGTGCGGCACTTTTCTTGCAGCCAGTTCGGCCTTGGATTCAGGGCAGGCCACGAAGCCCACGGGCATCCCGATCACCATGGCCGGCGACACCTGACCGGCGTCGATCAGGTCCAGCAACGCGAGAAGAGCCGTGGGGGCGTTTCCGATGGCCAGCACGGCTCCGTCCATCTGCGGGGCCAACTCACGCACGGCGGCGACACTGCGGGTGGTGCCCTCGCGGCGGGCGCGCTCGGCGACCTCCGGCGCGTCGATGAGGCACGCGGTTTCCACCCCGCGGCGGGTCAGCGCAGCCCGGGAGATGCCCACCTGAACCATGCGCACGTCGGTGACGACGCGCTTGACGCTGCGCAGCGATGCGAGGGCGGCATCCACGGAGCCGTTGCTAAAACGAACGTCGGCAGCGATCTCTGGATCGCCCTCCGCGCGGACGATGCGGTGCAGCACGTAACGTTCCGCTTCGGGCAGGCTTGATGCGACAGAGTCCCCTTGCAGGCTGTCGGCCACCATGACGAGGCTCTGGCGGTCGATCTCTTCGGGGAGCAGCGCGTATTTTTCAACGAGGGTCATTAGGCTAGAGACCTTGAGGGTTTCTTCGACAGGGTACCGCGCTGATCGCAATGCCCCACGGCACCGTGAGCATCTTACCGATCACGAGGGCGTGGCGTTGACGGTCTGCAACCCGATCGTTGAGTGAATTAGCGATAGACCACTACGTTGATTAGTCGGTGATTTACGGGGTCGACGCCCATGCCAAGTCCCTGCAGGGTATCGCTGCCCAACAGTTTGGGACATCCATTTTCGCCGAAAACAAAGATGCGGGACAGAACGTAGTCGTTGTACTGGATTTTGACTTCTCCCATTTCCACCATGGCCACAGTGCCATCAGCAAGGCCGGCAGGGCGAGGTGGCAGGTTGGGAACCCAGCCCAGATCACGCAGGGTATCGCCGGGCAACTGGCTATAAGAAGCGCCGGTATCTACCCGCATCTCCACGTCGTGGCGAGTAGAACCGTCGGCCGACCAAACTCCGAGTATTGCGCGTACCTCGCCCATGTTGACCACCTACCCTACCACCACGTTCACCAGGCGGCCGGGGACGTACACCACGTTGCGCACGGTCTTGCCGTCGATGTGGGTCCGGACTCGCGGACTCTCCAGGGCGCGTTCTCGAGCGTCGTCATCGTCGATGCTGGCCGGTACCGTGATCCGATCACGCAGCCGGCCGTTGACCTGCACCACCAGGGTAAGCTCGTCTTCGGCAGCGAGTTCGTCGTCCCAACCGGGGAAGGGCTGCTGGTGGACACTGTAGCCGTGGCCGGTCTTTTCCCACCACTCTTCCGCAACGTGGGGCGCGATGGGGGCCAGCATGAGCAGGAACTTCTCGATACAGTCGCGCCAGGTGGTGCTGTCCACCGAGCCGTCGTTCCACACCCGGCTCAGGTGGTTCACCAACTCCATCAGCGAGGCGATGGTGGTGTTGAACTTGAACTTGTCCAGGTCTTCGTAGCACTTGCGAATGGTCTGGTGCAGTATGCGCTGGGTTTCGCGCACCGTCGCGGCGTCGGTGGCGCTGTCGTCCAGATGCGCGGCGTCGTGTTCCACCAGGCTCCAGGAGCGGTTGAGCCAGCGCACGACACCGTTGATGCCTTCGTCGCTCCACGGGCCGCCCTGGTCCCAGGGCCCGATGAACATGAGGAAGCAGCGCACGGCGTCGGCGCCCACCTGGCCCACCACGTCGTCGGGGTTGACCACGTTGCCGCGGCTCTTGCTCATCTTCTCGTGGTCGCTGCCGAGGATGACCCCCTGGTTGAACAGGCGCAGGAACGGCTCGTCGATGTTGAGCATTCCCATGTCCCGCAGCGACTTGATGAAGAACCGGCTGTAGAGCAGGTGCATCACCGCGTGCTCGGCGCCGCCGGTGTACTGCTGCACCGGCATCCAGTCGCCGGCAACGTCAGGCTCGTAGGGCCCGCCATCGTACTGCGGAGTGCAGTACCGGAGCATGTACCAGGACGAGTCCATGAAGGTGTCCATGGTGTCGGTTTCACGACGACCTGGTCCGCCGCATTTCGGGCACACCGTGTTCACGAAGGACTCGTTGATAGCCAGTGGCGATTCGCCGGTGGGTCGGAACTCAGCGTCCTCGGGCAGCAGCACGGGCAAGTCCGCTTCGGGGACGGGTTGTACGCCGCATTCGTCGCAATAGATCATGGGAATGGGCGTACCCCAGTAGCGCTGTCGGGAAATCAGCCAGTCGCGGAGGCGGTAGGTTACCGCGCGGCGGCCCCAGCCCCGTCGTTCCACGTCATTGGCTATGGCCTCCATTCCCTCTTCGTTGGTCATGCCCTCGTACGCGCCCGAGTCGGTCATGAACCCGTCGCCGATGAAGGCTTCCTCGGGCGGGCTGCCGTCCCAGGTTATGGGCGCGATCACGGTGCGGATGGGCAAGCGGTACTTGCGGGCGAAATCAAAGTCGCGGTGGTCGTGGGCGGGCACGCCCATCACCGCGCCGGTGCCGTAGGTGGTCAGGACATAGTCGGCCACGTAGATAGGCACCTTCTCGTTATTCAGGCGGTTGCGCGCGTAGGCCCCGATGAAGACGCCGGTCTTCTCCCGGTCGGCGGCCAGCCGGTCGATCTCGGAGGCGGCGCGGGCCTGATCGACGTAGGCTTCAACCGCCGCCCGTCGGCTTTCCGAGGTGAGCTTGGACACCAGGGGATGCTCCGGCGCCAGCACGAGGAACGTCACGCCGAATATGGTGTCGATCCGCGTGGTAAAGGTGCGGATCTCCCGTTCTTCGATGTTGTAGTCGGAGATGTCGAACCCGATGTCCACGCCTTCGCTGCGGCCGATCCAGTTCCGCTGCATGGTGAGGATCTTGTCCGGCCACTCATCCAGCGTGTCAAAGTCCAGCAGTTCGTCGGCGTAGTCGGTGATGCGGAAGAACCACTGCTCGAAGTCGCGGCGGGTAATGGGTGTCTCGCACCGCTCGCACTCGCCGTTGAGCACCTGCTCGTTGGCCAACACGGTCTGGCACGACGGGCACCACACCACGGGCGCCTTCGCACGGTAGGCCAGGCCCTGTTCGTACAACTTGATGAAGAACCACTGGTTCCAGCGGTAGTACTCCGGCAGACAGCAGACCACTTCCCGGTCCCAGTCGTAGATCGCGCCGATGGAGCGCAGTTGCCGGCGCATGTTCTCCACGTTGGACATCGTCCACTCGTAGGGATGAATGCCCCGGGATATGGCGGCGTTTTCCGCGGGCAGGCCGAAGGCGTCGAAGCCGATGGGGTGCAGCACGTTGTAGCCCTGCATCCGGCGGAACCGGGCGTGGGCGTCCGAAGGCGCCATGGCGTACCAGTGGCCGATGTGCAGGTCGCCGGACGGGTACGGGTACATGGTCATTTCGAACCATTTCGGGCGCGGGTCGTTGTCGTCCACCCGGTAGATCCCGTCCCGTTCCCACCGCTCCTGCCACTTGCGGTCGATCCCGACCGCGTCGAATCGGAGCTCAACTTGACGCTGGGCTGTGGTCATAAAAAGGCAACCCTCAACAACGTGGGCGCGGGCGGCAACAGCGATGGCGCCCAGAAAACATACGTCTGGCGACCCTCAATATAGCACAGGCATATTCGGGCCACCGCAGCGTCCTACAGTATACCACCCGGCCGGCAGAGCCGACTGTCCGGCGTCCGGTAGCCCGGCCAGAGGCCAGGCACCGGCGCTCACCCGGTTTGCGGCAGGGAAACGTCAGAAGCAGGATTTACGGGATTTTATGATTTGGCAGGATTGGGAGATCTTCATCTCAGAACGGTTCCAATCCTGATAATCCCCAAATCTTGAAAATCCTGCTTCTGACGATTTACGGAAGTGGGCACGGGGATGACCTCAGATACCGCCCACGCCCACGTTGGGCGTGTTCCCGTCAGTCGTCCAGGTGAATGGTGGCCGTTACGCGGGGGACGTCTCCAACCACCCGCGTGGTGTGCCCGTGGCCGGTGAGGTCCTCGGCCAGGTTCACGTCCCCCGGCCCCAGACGGTGAACGGTACCGTCGGCCAGACCGATTTCCGCCTCTCCGGAAAGGGTGATGATGTACTGGCGGCGGGGCGCCACGTGCCAGTCGCTGAAGTACCCCGGAGGCGAGGCCCGGAATATGATCCCCTTGGCGTCTTGCACTTGGCTCCACACCGGATGGGACGGTGGATCAATCTCTTCGATATGGGAATGGCCGTCATCGCCAGTGTAAAGACGTATGGAACCCATGATGCCCCCTCTTGTGACGTGGTTTCACACTGGATATTAACACAAACCCGGGAGCGTGACTCGAACCGCACCAACGTGCGCGAAGACCGAGACGATTGCAATTGACATATCCCCGCACCTCGTCATAATTACGCTGCCTGAGTTTGGCACGCGAACCACCCCTGCGCCCGACATCCCCAATTTGCGCCTCAACCAGTGTCCGGTGCCTCCCAGTGAACGACCCGTCTCGCGGTAACGCCGGCTCAAGCGAGCCGGAAGCGACAGCGGTTCTCGCCTCGCCCGGCGAGGGCGGTTCGTCGTGGCGAGTGCGACGGGTCGACCCGGTTCGTATTCCGATCCGTCGTCACCGCGCCCCTCCGCGGCGTTGGTCCTCTACGCCGCTGCTGCTCCTCCTTACGTTCCTGCTGCTGAACGTGATTGGCGGGGCCATGCTGGCCCTGCCCATAGCCGCTGCCGACGGAATCGCGGCAAGCCTGCGGGTGGCCTTCTTCACCGCGATTTCGGCCTCCACCGTCACCGGACTGACGGTGGTGGATACGCCCGAATTCTGGTCCCAGTTCGGGAAGGCGGTCATCTTCGTGCTGATGCTGGTGGGAGGCTTGGAGTTCATCACGGCAGCCACCGTGTTGATCGCTTTCATCGGCAGACGCGCCACGGCGTTGGAAGAGGACGTGTACCAGGACACCGTGGGCGATGTCTCCGCGCGTAACCTGACCCGGGTGGCGCGCAACATCGTGGTCGCATTCTTCATCGGCTACCTGGTGGGCGCCGCCCTGATATTCGTACGCATGCGGACGGTGGCGGACTTTACGACCCTGGAAGCGGTCTGGCAGTCATTGTTCCTCTCGGTGTCAGCGCTCAACAACGCCGGGTTCTCGATTCTGCCCAACTCGCCGGGGGGCAGCAACGCGGAGACTTTGGGAGGGCACCCGTATCTGATGTGGGTTATCACCCCGTTGATCATCGCCGGCGCCCTGGGATGGCCCTTCATCATGGACATGCGCCGGAACTGGAGCCCGAGCCGGTCGCGGCGGCGCTGGCCCGGGCTGTTCCTGTTCAATTTCCAGCGATTCAGCCTCGACACCAAGCTGGTGCTGATCCTGACCACGTTCCTCTACGGATTCAGCGCGCTGGCGTTCCTGTTTGCCGAGTGGAACGGCGTGCTGTGGGACCATTCCGGCCACGGCGTCGTGGGCTCGGCGATTTTCCACGGGGTCAGCGGGCGCACGGCGGGTTTTGCTGCCCTGGACTGGAGCGCCACCCGCGACTTCACTCAACTGGTGTTCGCCGGCCTGATGTTCATCGGCGGGTCCACCGCGTCAGTGGCCGGAGGGATCAAGGTCAACACGGTGGCGGTGCTCCTGGCATCGGCCCGTTCCTCCGCCCTGCGGAACCCCACCACGGAAATATTCCGGCGGGAGATTGCCCCGGTGCTGGTTTCCCGCGCGTTGCTGGTGGCGTTGCTGGGCGTAACGTTCCTCGCCGTCGTGCTGCCCATCCTGACCTACACCGACCCTCACCTGCCCTTTTTGCCGTTGATGTTCGAGACGGTTTCGGCCTTCGGCACCAACGGAATGTCTACGGGAGTATCCAGCGAACTCAGCATGGCCGGCTCTATCATATTCATGCTTACGATGCTGGTGGGCCGGGTCGGGCCGCTGACCTTGGTCATGCTGCTCACTCCCCGGGAGGACGCCACCTACCACTACCCTGAAGAACCCGTTAGAATTGGATAACTATCATGGCTAAGCAAGTATGCGTGATTGGATTAGGCCGGTTCGGCTCGAAGCTGGCCAGTACTCTGTTCCAGCGGGAGCACGAGGTGCTGGCCATTGACCAGGACGAGCAGCGCGTCCAGGAAATGCTGGGGCGCGTCACCTACGCCGTCGAGGCCAATGCTACCAACGAGACCGCGCTGCGCGACCTGGGCGTTGGAGACATGGACGTGGCGGTCGTGGCGCTGGGCAGCCAGATCCAGTCCAGCATCATCACCACCATGATGCTGAAGTCCATGGGGCTGCCCTACGTCATCGCGCGAGCCACCGACACCCAGCACGCGGAGATACTGCACCGCGTGGGCGCGGACAAGGTGATCTTCCCCGAGGAAGAGGCCGCCGAACGCGCCGCCAGCCTGGACCTGAGCCCCAATTACGTCGAGTTCATGCACATCACCGAGGACACCGGGGTGCACAAATTGCGGCCGCCGGAAAAAATGCGCGGGATGTCCCTGCGGGACGCCGGCCTCGTCTCCGATTCGATACGCCATCACATCTCGGTGATGGTCATACGGCGCGGGAACGAATATATTCTCAACCCGGCTGAAGAGGAAATGATCGACGATGGCGACATTCTCGTGGTGGTTGGCAACCACGAGGATGTTGAGAGGGCGTTTGCCCGGTGACCGCGGGCCCGCCCCGGATGACGGGGTAATCCTATGAACAACAGCATCGGATACCTGGGACCGGCTGGGACCTACACGGAGCAGGCTGCCCTGCTCTACTCCCCCCAGGGTGTCCTGGCGCCCTATCCCTCCATCAGCGCGGTGGGCGCCGCCGTTTCCAACAACGAGGTGGACGCCGGGGTGGTGCCCATTGAGAACAGCCTGGAGGGATCGGTCACGTTCACGCTGGACCTGCTCATCGCCCAGTCGGGCCTGTCCATCCAGAACGAGGTGGTGATCCCCATCGACCACTACCTGGTGGCCGCGCCCGGCGTGGCGGCCGAGTCCGTTGAGATGATCTACTCGCATCCCCAGGCCCTGGCCCAGTGCCGGGAGTACCTGGAAGCACATTTTCCCGCAGTCCCCCGCGAAGCGTCGCTGAGTACGTCCGCCGCCGTCGCCGACATGCAGGGCAGCCGGGTTCCGGCCGCAGCGATCTGCCCCCAGCGGGCCGCCGAAATCTACGACGTGCAAATCCTGGACCGGGGCATCCAGGACAACACGGCGAACCAGACCCGGTTCGTCGTCCTCGCTCACGCCGATCATGCTCCCACCGGCCATGACCGCACGTCCATCTGCTTCTCATTCACGGTGGACCGCCCCGGGAACCTCTACAGCACCATTGGCGAATTCGCCAGCCGGAACATCAACCTGGTCAAGATCGAGAGCCGCCCGACCAAGCAGGAACTGGGCAGGTACATCTTCCTGATCGACTGCGAAGGCCATCGGCACCAGCCGGAGGTCGCCGCCGCGTTGGAGGGTCTGCGCCGGCGCACGGACATGTTGAAGATATTGGGGTCCTATCCTTTCTGGGAACCCCGCGCCGAGTAACGGTGGCGCGGAATAATTTCCGCAGAGTCGGCGCGGTGTTGACTGTCATCCGTAACGCGGTCATCAGCGTATTTCGAGTACCGCTCCACTCGCTCTTTTTGGTTCGGGGCGACAGCATGCATCCCGCGCTGCGCGACGGCGACCTGATACACGTGCGCCGCGTGTCGAGCAGAGGCACAAGTTTCGCGCGGGGATCCATCGTAGTGGCAGGGATGCCCTCACTGTCAGGAGATAACAGTCTGTTGATCAATGTGAAACGTGTAGTCGGGTTGCCTGGGGAGTTAGTTCGTGTCGACGGCGCCGGCGCCGTGTCGATAGAGGGCACACCACTGGCGGAACCGTACTTGGCGGCTGGAACTCAGCCCTCTGCCGGTCCCGGCCTGTCGTGGTTGTGCGACGACAACGAATACTTCCTGATGGGAGATAACCGCGCCGACAGCGGGGACAGCCGGCGATATGGTCCCGTGCCGGACTCCAACATCATCGGCAGAATGCGGCTCAGAATACCTACCCATCGTCTGCTGGGCCACAGTTCGCCACATCGCACCGACTGATCCGACCGATCACGGATGGCCTCCTTAGAAGCCAAATTGCACCAGGCCGCCGACTGGGCGACCCGCAACCGCCGGTTGCTGCGGATCCGGCCGGTGCTTCGGGCCCTGTATCTCCGCCGCTACATCCAGCGGTTGGCGCAACGCCGTAGCTCGGTGCGATTGGTGCTGGCAACCGTTGCGGCGGTAACTCGCAACGACACCCAGCAGCTAATTGCCGGCGTGGCCTACTACGGCATGGTGTCCCTGCTGCCCTTCTCGGTGATCGTGTTGCAGATCTTGCCATGGCTGCTGGGAGAGGACGGCGCCCGGACCTGGTTCGCCTCCATTTCTTCGGGAGTGCTGCCGCCCAATATCGACGTTTCCACGCTATGGCCGTCCCAGCCTCCGGCAGTGGCCGGCGCCACGGGTCTGGTCGCGCTGCTTGGTCTGTTATGGGGCAGCTATAAGCTCTTCGGCGCGGTTGGACTGGTGGTCAACCGGGCCTGGGGGATTGCACCGGCTCAGGTAGGCATCATCGGCAAAACTCGGGAGTACCTGTTCCTCAGCGCGATGGCAATCGGGCTGTTGATCTCCACCGTTCTCACCTACGTGACGGTGCCGAACCTCGCCGTCAACGCGTTGCGGGCAATCCAACTTGGCGGGTTGGCCAACGTGGTGGAGATGCAGCGCTGGTGGCCCAGCCTGCTGGCGTGGGTCCTGTCAGTGATTGTTTTTCTGCTGGTGTACCGCTACGTGCCGGAACGGCACGTGCAATGGCGGTGGGCTTTCCTGGGAGCGGTCAGCGCCAGCATCATCTTCGAGGCGGCCGCCTACGTATTCGCCCTGTTCTTCTCGTACATCGCGCCGCAGCGCCTGTTCTACGGCCCCCTGGCATCGGTGCTGATCATCCTGATCTGGCTGTTCGTGTCGGCGCTGACGCTGGTATCGGGCGCCGTGCTCACCGCCTACGCCCAGAGCATCTATCGGGGCGATGGCCCGTGGCCCAGATCCGGTTGGTTCCTGGGCAGCCGGGATACCTGACGGAGTTTAGGAGAGAAAAAGCAAAGTGGGTAAAACCTTCGCGCGAGGCATCATAAATGGCCCGTCAGATCCAGGAGAATTCACTTTCCTGGTGGACACCGGAGCTACTTGGCTCACGCTGCCGCCGGACGCCATTGCAGAATTGCAGCTTGACGTAATCCCTGACCAGGTTGCAGTAATCACCACACCAACAGACATCCTCCATCTGCCCTTTTACCGTGCGACTGGTACACTGGAAGGCGTACCATTTGAGGCCCGCGTAGTAGCGGCGTATCGCCCAATGGTCGGTTACGAATTGCTGCAAAGACTGGGGTTCGTAGTTGACCTGGTAAGTGAGCGCATCGTGCTGCGGACGGAATGGCAGCCCAACCCGCCGCCGACACAGGAGGCGCTATCATGCCGGATACCTACGTCAAAGGCAGCATTGCCGGCAAGTGGGAAACGCGGGAGTTTGACTTTCGAGTGGTCAAGCGGTCAGCGCAGATTGGACTGCCGCAATCGACTATCGACGCCCTGGGCTTGTCCCAAGTTCCCGGTTTCGCCGATGACTCGCTGGCTGACAACGGCGCAAACCGCGCCCAAGCCTACCTCGCCCGCGTAGATTTTGAGGAACGCTGCATCCACCAGCACGTAACGCCGGCGGCGGAACCTACCATCGGCGCCGACGCCCTTCGCGCGCTCGGCTACCAGGTTGACCTGGAGCGGGGCCATATCGTCAAACCCACCGAGCCGGTTAAAATCTGCCGGGGTTTGATGCCGACGATGCTGGACGTATCGGATTTGCGGTCTGCGCAAGGCTGACTTGGTGAACGAGCGCATTGAATGGCAGGCGTATCGGGAGAGCGGGCCGCCATTTTGTTGTGATGCCGGATATCAGGGAATGTTGGAGCTGTGATATGAAGCGATATGAACGAGGGAAGGGCCCGCAATGCCATGGGAAAACACAGGCCGGGCTTCGGTGTAAAAGAAGGATCGAGGTAGTAGGCCAAAAAACGTGCTACACACACAGGACTCAAGTTCACGACTTACCGATATGGGAGGAACCACGCCGCACTATAACCGTCCACGTTAGTCTTGCAACCACAGAGAGCGAAAACGGAGTAGTCGGCTGCGCAGCTACGTACCTACGCCATACCCCTTGGTTATCCGGCTACGAAACACTCTACGGTGCAATGAAGAGCACACCCTACTTCGCGTCGCTTATCGCGGCATCTTGGACCATGGAAACCTTCAGACCAGGCCCCATCGTTTTCCACATCAACGACGCGGCATTGGGGTGGCATATCGACCATTTCAAAGAAACCCCGGCGACTCATCCTTCATGGTTGCGTTTCTGGGATGCTGCTCAGCCACACGAAATTCAGGTGCATAGCAGGAACGCCGAAAACAAAGCCACCGAATACGCTGAAGCAGCAGCGTACGATGGGCTGACAGATTACAAAAGGGGTGTCCGCACGCTGCACGATCCCAGCAAGTACCAGCCGGAATCAGCACGCCAGCGCAAGACAACCCTCGCCGAACGCTTTTCCGGAGACGTCGTTTCACCAGTCCCATTCGCCACAGAGCAACGAGAAGAAGTTTTGATGTTCGGACACTCGTCGCTCAATCGCATTTGCCTGATATGCAGCGAACCTTCCCATAACGATATATGCGCCGACTGCGCAAATTGGGGTTGACCAATACAATGTCATCTCCACGATTGCCACGACGACAGGGATGCAGTTGAGAGGCACAAGTCTCCATCTGCCTAACTTCCTCAACCTCCGCTTGCTAGGGACTGCGTCACTTGTCCCTGGCCCTTGCTGCGGCAATCCCCTCGTTTCCACAGCCAGCGAAGCCGATCTGGTCATACCGCCGGCGTGATAGCATGGGGTGATGCAGAGGCAAGCATGGAAGCATTTCAATGCCCGTACCTGGGCGGCGCCGTTGAACTTTCCGACAACAGGGGGCGGCATATCCAAGCCGACCATTCCGGCTTGCCCCCTGACGTTTTCAATTACATTGCCGGGACGCTGGCCAGCCCGGATTTGATACGTCGTAAATTCCCGACTGACAACACTATCCGTTTTTACCGCTGGTATTACGACTTGGACAAATATATGGTCGTGATCGTGGTTGACGATTCCCCTCCACGGTACTGGATAGTCACCGCTTTTGTTTCCCACAGGATTCAAAGAGGAGAAACGCTATGGCAACGGATTTGAGCTTCCGGCACGATGTGATCGGCAACATTATGACCATCGAAAAGTGTCGTCCTTATGCTGAGCAGGACTCGGACGAAATCGGGTTGTCGGTGGTCGGCAGGATGAACCCCGATACCGGGGAAGTGGAAAGCCTGGAGATTTTGTCTTATTCCCACCTGATCCTGAGCCGCGATCCGATCCGGCTGGAGATTCCCGTTGCGCCCGGCTTCATCTGTGGCGAGCCGGCGGCGGCGGAACTCCACTGCCTCACACCCACCGGATCAGAGTGGCTGACCTTCCCGGCGGACGCCGAAATCGTCGAGCTGTACATTCCCGGCTGGACCGAAACGGCGGAACCGTCGCCGGCCTAATGGAGAAATCGTATGGCAGCGACGCTGAGGTTCGAGCACGACGTAATCGGCAACATCATGTACATTGAGAAATGCCCGCCTTATCCGGGGCAGGATGAGGACGACATCGAGGACGGCGTCATCGCCCGGTGTCATCCTGATACCGACGAAGTAGAAAGCATGATGATACTGTTCTACTCCTCTCGTATCGTGAGCCGCGACCCGCTCCGGTTGGACATCACCGTGGCGAAAGGCGCCGTCAACGGTCACCCGGCGGCGGCGGAATTCGACTGCCTCACGCCGCCCGGCTCAGAGTGGCTGACCTTCCCGGCGGACGCCGAAATCGTCGAGCTGTACATTCCCGGCTGGACCGAAACGGCGGAACCGTCGCCAGCCTGATCCTGCCCATCTCGTGCATCCATGCAAGTACGGTAACATGACAACACTATCCGCCCTGCCCAACCTGCGCGTTCTCGAGATCGCCTCCCTCATCCCCGGCCCTTACTGCGGCAAGCTGCTGGCGTCGTTGGGTGCGGAGGTCATCAAGGCGGAGCCTCCCGGCGTCGGCGATCCTTCCCGCCGTCGCGGCCCATTCCCCGATGATGAACCCCATCCTGAGCGCAGCGGCCTGTTCCTGTACATCAACACCGGCAAGAAGGGCATCACCCTGGACCCGGAAAATCCATCCGGCCGGGATTTGCTGCGCCAACTGATCGCCCGCGTCGATATGGTGGTGCATGATTACACGCCGGCCAACGCCGCCGCGGTCGGCCTCGACTCCGACTCCCTTCTCGCCGCCAGCCCCGATGTCATAGTCACCGCCGTCACCCCCTTCGGCAGCAGCGGCCCCTACGCTGACTACCACGCCGGACACCTGGCCGTGTTTCACGCCGGCGGAGAGGGCTGGCTCCTGCCCAACGGCGTGGCCCTGGACACCTTCCCGGACCGGCCGCCCATCGTCGCCGGCTCCAACATGGGCGACTACCAGGCCGGCCTGACCGCAGCAGTGGGCGCATTGGCCGCGATCTACAACCGGCTGGGATCCGCTGATAGCTTTGGCGCAACGGAATCAGCCCGGGGCCAGGTAGTAGACGCCTCGGCCCAGGAGGCCCAGCTATCCGTCGGCTACATGCCCATCCAACGGCACGAATCCGAAGGCATCACCGAGACCCGCTTCTCCCGCTACTTCCGCGTGGGCGGTGTGCTGCCGGCGTCCGACGGCTACGTGGAACTGCTGACCCTGGAGCCGCGCCAGTTCGAGGGGCTGCTGGCCTTTATGGGCAACCCCGACTGGGCATCGCCCGAGATGTTCAGCGATCCGGCCACCCACGGCCCCGAGTTGAACCGACACATGCGCGAGTGGTTCGCCCAGCACACCCGCGAGTGGCTCTACGCGGAAGGCCAGGCCCACGGCGTCCCCATCGCGCCCTACTACACGCCGTCGGAAGTGTTCCAAAGCCCCCAGCAGCGCGAGCGCGGCTTTTACTCCGAAGTCGACCACCCGGTAACCGGCCCCCTGGAGTACACCGGCGCCCCCTTCCAGCTCAGCGAGACTCCGACCACGCTGACGCGGGCGCCCTTGCTGGGTGAGCACAACGCGGAGGTGTACTGCGGGCTGCTGGGTTACGCGCGGCGGGATCTGGCGGCGCTGGCGCGGGCAGGGTCGCTGTGACGGCCTGGCGCCGCACCGGAAGACGCCCGATGCCTGGGCGGATCGGAACATATCGCGGGCGGCGCTCCGGACGTGTTTGGCGTTCATCTCGTTGAGATAGAGCCCAGCAACAAACCGCCGCGCCAGCGCTCGATTGAATCCGTCATAGCGGCGCCGGCCGGAGACCCTGGCGCAGGACAGTAGAAGCTGCGGGTCCGCAGGGCCTTGTCAAAGTCCTGGTTGGCGGCCTTTCACCCCGAACCGTCATTCCGGCTTGCGCCGGAATCCGGAACGTTCCGGTCACAACGAACTCCTGGATTCCCGCTTTCGCGGGAATGACGGATTACCTCTGAAAAGGCCCTGGCGGATCCGTTCCTTCGCTTGAGGCAAAACGCCGCGCCCTGGCCGGGTTAAATTATTTGACTCGGCGACTATACGTTATGTAATATAAACATAACGCATCCTATACTTCCGTCATTCAGGCCATACGGCAACATCGGGCCGAGCGCAGGTGTGCGGTGCGCCCAGAGGTATGACTGCCACCGCTCAAACCAGCGCCAAACTTTTGCAGGATGCTGACATCAATATCGTGAAACATCAAGCAATTGCTTTGCTTGTTTCACACATTTTTACGAAATCATGCGAATTGCACTCATCAAACACGAAAACGCGTCACATCGAGAACTATTTGCAAATCCTCTGCTCTGGGTTCGTTTAGCCATTGCTGTGTCGGCGGCCCTGCTGCTGTCGCTGTCCGGTGTCGGCGCCGCAGAAACCGGTGAGGCACACGCCGCCCGCGCAACGGTTTGGCACCTGGCGGAGCCGGACAATTTGGTCACCACCGCCCAGGCAAACGACACCACCGCCTTTCGGGAAGAGGATGCGGGCTTTTCCGCACACCACCAGGTGCCCGACCATTCCGGGGGAGACGCGCAAGACGACCTCCGCCCGCGCCTCAATGTAGCAGCCATCACGGAAGCTCTGCTGGAAGACCCGTCCGACACGGACGAATCGAACGCCAACCGCAAGGAGCCAGGCCGTCATGTGGACTCGGGGGCCAACTTCGGCATAGTAGAGCTGCCGATGGTTGTGGCACGGAGCCTCGGAAGCATGGTGCCGCCCAGAGCGATTACGGTGTACTACGACGACCGCGGGTGGGTCGTGGCCTACCTACCAACCAACGCGCCGGCCGCCGGTATCTGGCGGTACGATCCCCAGGACACAGGCAATGCACCGGGCGACAAGGCCAACGATCTGGACCAGAACCTGTTGCTGCTCGCCATCAACGAGGTGCTGGCCGCCGCCAAGGAAGACGTATCCGAAATCGCCTATGCGGATCAGGACACGGTCGGCTATTACCACTGGCAGTATCCGGATTACAACGCTTTTGTCCTGTTCAGCCATGAGGATGACGGGGGAAGATCTGACCCGGTCCGGTTTGTCGTCCCCCCGACCATCGAGAACATCCTGCCGTCGGCGGCGGTATTGATCACCAGTGCCTCGACGGATGATCAACCCACTGTCACCGCCGAGTTGATGGTGGATGACAGCGCGGTAGCTACAGTTCAGCAGCCGGATCGGTTGGCCGTGGCGGGGTTTGCGCTGGAACGCACTGACGACGCCAGCCAGCTCTACGAGGTTATGGTATCCGTCACTCCCAACGCCACCGCGGCCGGGGCCGTGATGCTGGTGTACACCAAGCCGGGCAGCTGACCTCATCCTACCCGGACGAACATTTATCTCCAGCCCGTTCGGCGATGCGCCGCGTTTATCTGCTGATACTGATCCTGGCGGCAACGGCTGCCGGTATGCCATTGACGGGCTGGGTGACCCACGCGGCCGGCGGAGCCGCGTCCGCGCCGGTTGAAACTCCGCAAAGGGCGGCGCAGCAGGGTTGCACTGCCGACGACGACGTGAGCGTCGCTATATCAGATCAATGGGGTGTGGTAGACCCTAACAATAACTATATGCTGAAAAATCCGCCGGACTATAAGGACGGCGACGACATCAGGGTCTATTACGACGTCACCAATTCCAGCTGTCGTGAAGTCACCGTTACCGTGGAATTGAAAGGGTCAGTGAGTCAGGCGACAATTCACGACGCCGATGGCTCTTCAGCACCTTGTCTGGACGGATGCACCTTAGCCGCCGGCGCAAAACAACAATCGAACGTTCAATGGGATCTTGCCCGGCATCCCAACGCCAAAGGCGAAAAGGTAGTTGCCACCGTCACAATCGGCGCGCCGTCAGACTTCAGTGACGCGGACACGAGCAACAATAGCGCCACTTCCGCCCAGTCAATCAACATCGTCAACGAGGAAACGGAACCGGATCCGGCGCCGGACATTGCAGTCAAATCGATCACTCCCTCCACGACTTCTGCCGTTATCGGGGAGACGGTCAATTTCACCGTCACAGTAAAAAACGAGGGTGATGCCGACGCGGAATCTGACACCACCGTAACCCTCCACCTCGGCGATGGTACAGACGTACTGGATTCGGACACGATCACCGCCCTCGCCGCCGGCGCTGAGGGCACCGCAACACTGGCGTGGGACACGGACGACGCGGAGGCCGGCGAGCACACCCTGCGCGCGCTGGCCCAAACGGAGGGCGACGGCAACGCCGACAACGACAGCAAGACGGCCACCGTGACCCTGGAGGAGCCGTCGGTGGACGTCGCCGTCACGTCCGTCACGGCGTCGGCAACCGAAGCGGTGGTCGGGGATACGGTTGACTTCACCGTCACGCTCGCAAACCTCGGCAACGTTGTGGCGGCGAGGCCCGAAGTGTCCCTGTTCGACGCCGGCGGCGGCACAGATGCCGCACCCCTGGCGTCCGAGACCGCCAAAACTATCGCCGTCGGAGACGAAACCACCGTAACGGTCTCGTGGGATACGAGCGCTGCCGCAGGCCGCGAGTACAGCCTGCGCGTGGTCGCCGCGGTTGACGGGGACGACGATGCGACCAACAACAGCGCAACTACAACGCTGACGCTGCACAACCAGGTGGACGTGAGCCTGAGTCTGAACGACGATAACGCCACAACAACAATATCGGGAAACAGCGTTCCAATCGGATTCACTGTTGCCAATACCGGAGACCACGCCGCCGGCGAGGTGACTGTCAACCTCCACGTCTGGCCCAGCGACGGGCCGCCGGAGCGGGGTGAGCCCACCGATACGATGACCATACCGGCGGTGGGTGCGGGCAAATCGGCGACGGGCACGTTGACTTGGGACACCGCCGACGTTGCGGTGGGGGATTATGGTCTGGAAGTGGTTACCGAGACCATCGGGGATATCGACGAGACGAACAACTCAGTCTCGGACACCATCACGATACGAAACTGGCTCCTGCTGAAAAACGTCGCCCCGACGAGCAAGGAGGTCGTCACCGGCGATACCATCGCGTATACGGCTCAAGTTGAAAACGTCGGGCAAGGCGGACTGACCGCCGTGACGGTTGGATTGTACGAATCTAACGTACAAACACCGCTGGACTCCACGACGATCGGCTCCGTGGCCGCCGGCGGTACGGCTGATGCCAGCATCCAGTGGGACACGACCGGGCGTGACGCGGGTAAGGTTGAACTGTTCATCGCCGCCGGGGCGGACGGACAGGTTACCGATGAGGACGATACTCAGTCGGTCAACGTGACCATTCGCAACCCCATCGTGCTGGCATCGGCAACGCCGGCATCCGAAGACAACATCGCGGGCACCTTGGTGTCAATCAACGTCCAAGTGCTCAACGAGAGTAACGCCGAGGTCAACGACGTAGCCGTAAAACTGGATGTCGTCGAGGATTGCGAGAAAGAGAACGGCTGCGCGACAATCGCGGCGATAGCGGCCGGCGAGAAGGGCGCGGCTGTCCTGGAGTGGGACACTGCCGGCGTTGCAGCCGGCCAGCACGAGCTGAAAGTCATCGCCAGCCTGGATGACTTTAGCGGTAATGACAACGATGAGCGGTCGTTCACCATAACCCTGCGCGACCCGGTGCATGACGTGGCGCTCACCGCGGCGACGGTCAACCGCAGCGTGTCCGCCATCGGCCAAACGCTGGACGTGACGGCCACGATCACCAACAACGGCGATGTTCCCGTGGCGGTGCCGGTGAGCTTGTATTTGGTGACACGACTGGACCAGACTACGGCTGCGGCAACGGCAACATCGCCCCTTATAGAACCGGGATCCCGCGAAGATGTGACGCTGACGTGGGACTCCACCGGCGAAATCGTGGGAACGCACACGCTGCGAGTTTCCGCCGAACTTCCCGGGGACACCACAGACGGTGATAACGAGGGGCTTCTGGAAGTTGAGCTGTTCCGGTCAGCTGTCGACGGCACCGAAGGCGTTCACGAATGCGTGGAAGATGTCCAGGTGAAAGTCACTGGTGTCAGTGACGTTAGCGAAGAAAAACGCCGGCCTCCGAACTACCAAGTCGGCGAAAAATTGAGGGCCACCTACCGCGTTTACAATTTCAGTTGCCAGACCGACCTCGCGCTTGCGCTGACTATGAGCGGCCCCCAGGATCACGCCATCAGCGATGCCGCGGCCCTCTGTTTTTCGGATTGCGTCGTCCCTTTCAGCGGAAAGGCCGATGGGGAAGTCCTGTGGACCATTCCCACGCTCCCGGCCTTGAACGACCAACCGGTCAATGCTGCGGTTTCCGTGGCAAGCCCAAACGACTTCGTGGACGCCGACGCAGCAAACAACTCCGCCGCGTCCACAGATCTAATCAATATCGTCCATCCCGAAGACATTGTTGTGCGCCTCGACGAAGAAAGAGGCAAGAAAGTCAGCACCCGCCGGCAGTTGGCAGGACCGGATTTCGGAACGGTGAACGTGCGGCTGGTATCGGTTGACCCGCTAGAGGCTACCGTGCCGTTCGCCGACGAAACCGTCGCGGTCACCGTTGCGGTGGCGAATAACGGGCCGACGACCGAACCCGTCGCCGTGCGCTTTCTTTGGGAGAACCAGGACGGAATTGCGGGGGAGGAACTGCACAATCATACCCTCATAATCCCGGCTGGTCAGACCAAAACCGAGAGTATCGCGGTGCCGATAGGTTCCTTGCCTCCGGGCAGTCACCGGATCAAAGTGGAACTGGCGTCCGCCGCGACCAATGTCTCCTCTGAAAACGCCCCGCGGCACCTCGAACTCACCCGCCTGAAGCCATTGGTGAACGTCGATATGAAGGATGTCGTCGTTGCGCCGGATGTGCTGATGCTGGGCGACGATGCCACAGTGTCCCTGACGGTTCAGAACAACAGCGACGTTCCCCTTGCACTGGACCTGGAACTGTATCTGGACGATAGAGCCGAACCGATAGCCAGGGAAACCATCGACAATTTGGCGCCAGACAAGGAATCTCCGGCGCAGATTGCCTGGAGTGTTCCCGCGTCAGGAAAACACCTGGGACGCCACAGCTTGCGATTGAGCGCGGTGTCGGAGAAGTACGGAGCAATCGCCGTTTGGAAAACGGAAGTGCTCTTTCACATTGATGCCGAGATTATGGAAATCCGGTCTTCCCCGGCCGATACGGCGATGCAGGGCGAGGAGGTTGCTATTGAAGTCGATGTGCAGAACAACGGGCCGGCTACTGCCAATATTCCAGTCGTGGTGCGACTTTCTTCCGATGCCACGTTCACGGACGACCGCAGGCCTCCAGTTCCGTCTCAGTCATCCGGGACGGCTCGATTCACATGGAGAACCCGAGACTACAAAGCCGCCGAGCACACCATCAGGGCAGAGGTTCCTTCGGAGCACAACATCGCCACTGGCAAGAAATCAATGGAGTTGCCGTTCCGTATCAACCCGATGGTGATTCAGGCCTCCATTGAGACGGTCTCCCCATACCCTGGTGACCCTTTCGTAGGTGAGCCGGTTTATATATCGGTGACGGTTCGCAACGACGGGCCGGTTGCCACCAGGATCCCGATTACGCTGCACTTCCCGCCGGGCGGCAGGCAGCCGGAAACCCGGAAGCCGCACGTGCACCCCGGCCAAACCGAAACTGAGACGTTCGAATGGCGCACCGGCAACTATCCGCCGGGGACGCACCGATTCCGGATCTAGGTAGCCGCAGTTGGCAATCCGGTAGAGTACCTGAACGTGAAATTGCTGCCCGCCGTGGAAAACGTCGCCATTGTCGACATGGGTACGTACCCGGTCGAAACCGCGCTGGTGGGCGAACCGGTGGAAGTGTGGGTTGACGTGCGCAACGATGGACCCGTCGCCCTCCACGTTCCGGTTCAGCTGACGTTTCCATCCGACGCCAAGCGCCCCGAAACCAAGTCGCCACGGGTGGACCCGGGCGAAACCAAGACCGTCTATTTCCAGTGGAAAACTTCAAACTACGAACCCGGCTCCCACCTGCTTCATGCCGAAATCCTGCTCAATAACAACGCCACATTTGGACCGACTACCGACGAAATCAGGTTCGCCCTGACGCCTCTGACAATCAGCGCAACTATCCTGGACATTGCGCTCAGCCCTGAATCCCCGCGTGTCGGCGAGCCGGTGGCGATTACGGTGAAGGTGCGCAACGACGGGCCGGTCGCGACTAGAATCCCGGTTACGTTGCACTTCCCTCCGGGCGGCAGGCAACCGGAAACCCGGAGCCACCGCATTGATCCCGGGGCTACCGTCGAGGTTTCTTTTACGTGGCGCACCAGCCGCTACGAACCCGGCCTGCACGATTTCAGGGTGGAAGTTCCCAGCGATCCGCCATTATCACGCCAGTTCACCGTCGAATTGCTCCCGCCCATCGTGAACGTTGCCATCCTCGACATGGGCTCCGACCCGGCAGATACCGCCGTTCAAGGGCAGCACGTCAAAATCTGGGTGGACCTGATCAACAACGGCCCGTCCGCCCTGAACGTGCCGGTGCAACTTGCGTTCCCGTCCAGCGACAAGCGGCCCGAGGAAAAGTCGCCCCGCATCAAACCAGGCGAGATCACACGGGTCGAATTCGTTTGGAAGACCACAAACTACGACGTCGGCACCCATCTCCTGACGGCCACCCTGTTGGCAGAGTACAACATCAACGAGTTGGACACGTCCGACACAATTCAGATCGCACTGGTTCCTGCCCAGTTGATGGCATCCATCATCGACATCTCCTGGAGCCCCAACTCCCCGGCGGTGGGCGAACCGGTTCGCATCACGGTCACGGTACGCAACAACGGGATTGTAGCGGCCAGCATCCCGGTTACGTTGCACTTCCCTCCGGGCGGCAGGCAACCGGAAACCCGGGGCCCGCGAGTGGATCCCAACCATACCGGAACCGCGACGTTTGACTGGCTAACCGGCAATTTCGCTGTGGGTACGCACCAGTTCCGCGTCGAGCTTGTTGACGTCGACGCTCCCGATCAGCACTTCACGATTGACCTGCTGCCCGCCGTGGAAAACGTCGCCATTGTCGGCACCGGCACCTACCCAGTTGAAACCGCCATGGTAGGCATTCCGGTTGAAGTGTGGGTTGACGTGCGGAACGACGGACCCGTCGCCGTCAGGGTTCCGGTGCAGATTGCGTTTCCGTCTGACGAGAAGAAACCGGAGCAGTATGCAGAACGAATCGAGCCGGGAGAAATCGCAAGGTACAGTTTCACGTGGAAAACTTCCAACTACAAACCCGGCATCCACACTTTGAAGGCCGCGTTCCTGCTGAATAACAACATCACGCTGGGAGGCACCACCGAGGAAATCAGGTTTGTCCTGACGCCTCTGACAATCAACGCGACTATCCTGGACATTGCGGTCAGCCCTGAATCCCCGCGTGTCGGCGAGCCCGTGACGATTACAGTGAAGGTGCGCAACGATGGCCGGATCGCTGCCAACATCCCGGTGACCCTGCATTACCCATCGGACGAAAAACGGCCTGAAACCCGCCGGCCTCGTGTAGATGTCCGAGATATAGGCGAAGCCACGTTCACGTGGCGCACCGGCAGTTATGAGCCGGGCATTCACCAATTTCGGGTGGAAGTTCCCAGCAATCCGACAGCATCGCAACGGTTTGAGATCGCATTGCTCCCGCCCATCGTGAACGTTGCCATCGTCGGCATGGGTTCCGACCCGGCAGAGACGGCCTTCAAGGGCCAGGCCGTGAAAATCTGGGTGGACGTGATCAACAACGGCCCATCGGCCCTGAACGTGCCGGTGCAACTTGCGTTCCCATCCAACGACAAGCAGCCGGAGCGAAAATCCACACGGGTCGAGCCGGGGCGAACCGCGCGGGTGGAGTTCACTTGGAAGACCACCAACTACGACGTCGGCACCCATCTCCTGACCGCCACCCTGTTGGCGGACTACAACATCACCGAGCTGGACACGTCCGACACCATTCAGATCAGGCTCGTCTCTCCCCAGTTGGTTGCTTCGATAGTGGACATATCCTGGCATCCTGCTTCTCCGGTAGTTGGCGAACCGGTTTCCATAGAGGTGGCGGTCCGCAACAAGGGTTCGGTCACGGCCAACATCCCCGTCACGCTGTACTTTCCATCAGGGGACAAGCGACCGGAAACGAAGCGGCCTCGCGTGGCTCCAGGGGCCGTTGGCACGGCTTCGTTCACCTGGCGCACCAGCCGCTACGAGCCGGGTGACCACGTGTTCCGCGTGCAGATACCCGGCGTAGCCGGCGCGTTTAGAACGTTCGAGATAGAACTGCGGCCGCCTGAAGTCGATTTTGCCGTCGTCAGTTTCCAGGCTCCGGATCCGCTGCACCCGATTGTCAAGGGAGATTGGGTCGAGATAACCGTCGGCTTGCAGAACCAGGGGCCATACGCCGGCCGGGGCACGGTGTACCTGTTGAACGGGGCCAACCCTGATGCGATGTACGAGCAAGCCGCAAGCCTGGAACCGGGCGAGTTCAGAGAAGTGGAGTTCACGTGGAAGACGCTGCGCTACCCGGTGGGCGCCTACGAATTACTGGCTCGCGTCGATGCGGAACATGACACCGATCCCGGCAACGACGGCTCGGACCCGGCGCCCGTCCACCTGCTGACCGACCGCGATATTACCGTCGGTTTTGGCAGCGCGGTGCGGCCGGCGGTTTTCGCCGAGCCGATATCGGAAGTCGGCCTGTCGTCGATGCCCCAGTATCGCAACGACATTTCGGTCGTTGGAGACAGCCATACTCCGGTTGAGCGTCCCATCGCTGCGGCATCGGACCTGTCAACGGGCGTATCGCCCCAGCCAACGGGTGGGAACTACGCCCCGGCCCGGATGTACTGGCGGTGGCGCTCCGCGCAGAAATCCCCGTGGGAATGCGCTCGATTCCAGCAGGCCGTCGGGGAGAGCCTGCCGCGCGCGACGCTCTGCCCGAAAGCGCCGGCGCTGGTCCGCTGAGCCTACGGTGTCACCACCGCGTCCCGCAGCACCTCGACCAAGTGGCGTGCCCGACGTCCGGCGCCGTGCTCCACCTGCTGCCGACACGACACGCCCATCACGGCCACTTCCGCATCCGGTTTGGCCGCAATCGCCGGGAAGAGGGAGAGGCCGCCGATCTGCATGGAGATGTCGTAGTGCTCCTTCTCAAATCCGAAGGAACCGGCCATCCCGCAGCAGCCGGCGTTGATCAGCTCCGCGCTGTAGCCCGACGGCATGTTCAGCACGGCGAGCGAGGCGGCGGTGCCGACCATCGCCTTCTGGTGGCAGTGGCCGTGGAACAGCACCTGCTTCTCCAGGTCGGAGAAGTGCAGGTCCAGCCGGCCTTCCGATTGCGCGTTGGCCAGGAACTCGTCGATGAGGAACGAGTTTTCCGCCACGGTCCGGGCGCGCTCATCCGAAACGAACTCGGGGTATTCGTCGCGCAGGGTCAGCAAGCAGCTGGGCTCACAGCCCACGATGAGGATGCCCCGGCTGGCGTAGGCGTACAGGGCGTCGATGTTGGCGCGGGCCTGGTCGCGGGCCTGATCCAGCAGACCCTTCGAGATCATGGGGCGGCCACAGCAACCGCCGTTAACCAGCTCGACATGGTAGCCGGCAGCCTCCAGCACCTCCACGGCGGCGATGCCGATCTCGGGGTAGTTGTAGTTCATGAAGGTGTCATTGTAGAGCGCCACCGTACCGTATTTCGCCTCGCCATGCCCGTTCCTGCCCCGCCGTGCGAACCAGTCGGGCAGGGACATTGACGCAAAGGCTGGCTGCTGGCGCTGGGGCGCGATGTCCAGGAACTTCGACGTCAGCGAGCGGCCCAGCGCGGATCCGGCCAGCCAGTTGGTGAGCGGCGCGTAGCGGCTGCCCAGCTTGTTCAGCCCGTTGATGTTGGCAAAGAAGCGGGAGCGCAGCGGCACGCCGTGTTCCTTGTGGTAGTGGTCCAGGAACTCGTACTTCAGCTTGGCCATGTCCACGCCCGACTCACACTCCGCCTTGCAGGCCTTGCACTCCAGGCAGAGGTCCAGTGCCTCGTGCAGGCGGTGGTCGGTGATGGAACTCTCGGCGCCGTCGGGCATCCGACCGGACAGCGCGGCGCGGAGCAGGTTGGCGCGTCCGCGCGTGGAATGCTCCTCGTCGCGGGTGGCCATGAAGGACGGGCACATGGTGCCGTCCAGCTTGCGGCAGGCGCCCATGCCGTTGCACATCTCCACGGCGCCGGCGTAGCCGAAGTCCGGGGAGAAGTCCAGGGTGGTGTCCAGCGCCTGCGGCTGGTAGGCGACGCCGTAGCGCAGGTTCTCGGTCATGGGCGGCGTGTCGATGATCTTGCCGGGGTTCATGATGCCCTGGGGGTCCCAGGTCTGCTTCAGCTCACGGAAGGCGTTGTAGATCTGGTCGCCGAACATCTTGCGGGTCCAGACGCCCCGCACGATGCCGTCGCCGTGCTCGCCGCTCATGGAGCCGCCGAACTCCTTGATCAGGTCGGACACCGCCTCGCCAATGGACACCATCTTGTCGATGCCGTCCTGGTTCTTCAGGCTGACCAGCGGGCGGATGTGCAGACAGCCCACGGAGGCGTGGCCGTAGTATCCGGCCGTGGTGCCGTGCTCGGTGACGATCTGGTCGAAGCGGCGCACGAACTCGCCCATGACCGACGGGTCCACGGCCGGGTCTTCCACGAAGGGAATCGGCTTGGCGTCGCCGCGCGTGCTCATGAGGAGGCCCAGGCCGCCCTTGCGCAAATTCCATACCGCGGCCTGCCCGGCCCGGTCCAGGATGTTGACGCAGGCGTAGGCGAGGCTGATGTCGGCCTTGAGACCGTCCATCTTGGCGGTGAGTTCGTGCTCCGACTCGCCGTAGAATTCGACTACCAGCATGGCCCCGGGGTCGCCCTCCACGAACCCGGGCAGCCGCGCCGTTCCCATGGCTTCCCGGGAACGGTCGAGGACCATCTTGTCGATGAGCTCAATGGACGACGGCTCGTGACGCAGCACGCGGGTGGTGGCCTCGCTGGCATCGTAGATGGTGCGGAAATGCAGCACGGACAGGCAGGTCATCGTCGGCCGCTGTACCAGGTTCACCTTGGCTTCCGTCACCACGCACAGCGTACCCTCGGAACCCACCACCATGCGCACGAGGTTAACGGGGCCGCCGCGATGGGCGTCATCCAGGATGAACTCGTCCAGGTTGTAACCGCTCACCCGCCTCTGGATCTTGGCGTAGGTGCGGTCGATCTCGTCCTTCTGCTCGCGGGCGATGCGGAGGACGCCGCGATAGATGTCGCCTTCCAGGCCGGAGGCGCTGATTCGTGATTCCAGTTCGGATGGGCTGAGTTCGCCGAAATGGGCCGTGGAGCCATCGGACAGGACGACATCCAGCTCCTGGATGTGGTCCAGCGTCTTTCCGTAGATGACCGAGTGTGCTCCGCAGGTGTTGTTGCCGATGCCGCCGCCGACGCAGGCGCGGTTGGCCGTAGTCGGATCCGGCGCGTACTGCAATCCGTGGGGCCCCATCTGGCGGGTGAGTTGGTCCAGGATGATGCCGGGCTGGACGCGGGCCCATTGTTCCTCGGCGTTGACCTCCAGCACGTTGTTCAGGTACTTGCTGAAGTCCATCACGATGGCGTGGTTGACGGTCTGGCCAGCCAGGCTCGTCCCACCGGAACGCGGCAGCACCGGTATTCCCTCGCGGGCGGCGAACTCCACCACGGCCTGCACGTCAGCAGAGGAGCGGGGAATGACCACGCCTACCGGTTCCATCTGGTAGATGCTGGCGTCGGTGCTGTAGAGCAGGCGCGAATGCGGGTCGAACCGGACCTCGCCGTCCACGCGCCGGCTCAACTCGTCGGCGATTTCCTGCCGTTCGCGGCCGCGAATCCTGCGTTCCATTACCGTTGCCATCTGTAGCTCCTCCCGAACGGACTGAGGCCGTGCCATTCGCCTTTGCTTTGCAACGGCCAATGTTTTACATCGATAAGCAGGATGGAAAGGATACAGACAAATCTGGCGCGAGGTAGGTTCCGTGTCATTGTCAGGAGCGCCAGAGAATACAATGCACCCAATCGAATCCTGTTCATCCTGTGCATCGATGTAAGATAAAGTGCGCCACCGTGCGCCGAAGTATAGCACGGGGGCTTTTTCGCTCGGACGTGCGGCCGCCGCCGTTGCTGTCATGGATGGTGGTGTTATAGTGGCCGGGTCAACCGACCCAACAGAGGGGGGCGCCATGTCCACGCAGCCCGGTTCCGGCGAGCAGCCCACGGAAAACCGCATCGGCATGATGATCGAGAAGGTCATGGTCGGCCCGCCCCACGAGGGCGAGAACGGCCAGGGCCTGCTGATCTGCACCAACCGGGGCGATATTCCGGCCATCCTACATGCCGCCGAGGAGACCACCAGGGCCGTGGTCTGGGTCTGCGGAGCCCGGGGCGGTTTCGGCGGCCCAGGCAGCGGGCTGTACGCGGAACTGGCCGAGGAAATGACCGGCCAGGGCATCACCTCGCTCCGCATGGATTACCGGTATCCCAACAACGTCCAGGAATGCGCCCTGGACCTCGTCGCCGGCTGCAACTTCCTGCGAGCCACCGGACACGGCCCGGCCATCGTGGTGGGTCACTCCTTCGGCGGCGCGGTGGTGATCGCCGCCGGCGCGGTCAGCGACAACATCGCCGGCGTGGTCTCGCTCTCCCCGCAGACCTACGGAGCGCAGGGCGCCGGCATGATCTCCCCCAAGCCGCTGCTGGTGGTCCACGGCAAGGCCGACACCCGTCTGCCCTTCTCCTGCGCCGTCGCCATCCACGACTGGGCCAAGGAGCCCAAGGAACTGGTGCTCTACGAAGGCGCGGAGCACCGCCTAGACGAGTGCCGCGAGGAGTTGGGCAACCTCCTGCGCACCTGGATACCGGAGCACCTCCCGGCGCCGGTCAACGAATAAACGGGTCCGGCTCAACGCCCCGGTTCGACCGGCAGATTAATCCTGCATCGATAGACAGGATGAACAGGATCAGATACGAGCGAGATCCTGTTCATCCTGTGCATCGATGTCAAACCCATGCCGAATACGGTTGAGCCGACTGACATCGGCTGACGAGTTTCAGTACCGGTCGGCTCAGCCCTAAGCGCCACAAATCACCTTCCACCTGTTAGACTGCACTCGGTCGCACCGGTTTTAGCGGGTCTGTTACGCGTCCTGTGGCGGAAACGGACCCCGGAGGGATGAAACGATATGGTGCAATCCGATGACCTGCGCCGAACGGCGCTGGTCCTGGTATCCATCGGCCTGGCGTGGAACCTGGTTGAGGCTGTAGTCGCCTTCTGGGCCGGCGCCCGGGTGGGCAGCGTCGCCCTGATCGCGTTCGGCCTGGACAGCATCATCGAGCTGTTCGCCGGCGGAGTGCTGGTTTGGCGCTTGAGGCAGGAAGGCGAAGGGCACGAGGACGAGGCGGCAGAACGACGGGCGCAACGGCTGGTCGGGATCACTTTCTTTGTCCTGGCGGGGTACGTCGGGCTGCATTCGGTGGTTAGCCTGGTGGGATGGTTGCCGGAGCCGCAGCCGAGCCTGGCCGGCATCGGAATCGCGGTGGCCAGCGCCGTGGTCATGAGCGTCCTCTACGTAGCCAAGATGCGCATCGCCACGCGCATGCAGTCCCGCGCTCTCCGCGCCGAAGCTGTAGAGAGCCTGTTCTGCGATCTCCAGGACCTGGCCATACTGGTCGGTCTGGGACTCAACGTCTTGCTCTCCTGGTGGTGGGCGGACCCGGTCGCAGCCCTGTTGCTGATCCCCTTCTTCATCAAGGAAGGCATGGAGAATTTCTCCGGGCACCACGACCACGATGATGAGCACGAGGATGAGCCTGAGCTTGGGGGCCGATCGGCGCTGGTCTGCTTCTGCCTGAGATGCTGGTACGGCCTGTCCTCGTGTCGGATGGCCTGCTGCCGCGCCTAGATCCCCGACCAGGGACATTCTCCCGTCAGGTCAATCCGAGCCGCGCTGGGTCCGCGTCGCCGCCAGCGGGCGCGCGGGCGCCAGCGGATTTCCCCTCACGCTACCCCGTTTGTCATCGCGAGCGTACCCAATTTGTCGTTGCGAACGTATCCAGTTTGTCATCGCGAGCGTACCCAATTTGTCATTGCGAGCGCAGCGCGGCAATCCCGCCGCCTCGGCCCCCACCCGCCAACCAACCCAATCCCGAAAATCCTCTAATCCCGTAAATCCTGCTTCAGACATCCCCCCTATCCCGTCCATCCTGTCCATCCATGCCAAACTGCCCCTTGACCCATTCAGAACGTCCGTGCTACCATATCCCCCGCAGGTGATTGTCCTTACCGACCAGGTTCCGAGAACACACGGCCAATTCCGATCAGCATCCAAGTCGCTATCTCGATCGCAGTAGACTGTCCCCGACCATTCTAATCGGAGTAGTCTCCTGGGTCGCCGCGCCCGCAACAGCGCGCCATGCCGTGGGCATGGAAAATAAGGGCAAAAAGCAAGCGCATTACCCCCGGCCGTGGGGCTGATCACTTCCCGGAACCTGGTCAAAAGCAACCAACCAATCACCCAATCACCTGCAAAACCAACCATCTGGTCACCTGCAAAAATCCAATCCCAAAGGAGCCATTGCAACCCAACCCAACGAAACCGTCATTCCCACGAAACCGTCATTCCGGCGAAAGCCGGAATCCATCCCGTCTATCCTGTGCATCCATGCAAATTCCCCGGTCTAGCCAAACCGGATACGCGTGAGCGGATCGCCCCGGTAGACAGTGCCCACGTCGTCGGATAAGATGGCGCAGGTTTTCACCCCATCGCCGCGGCGCCATTACCGGCGGCTCCGTGCCAGGTCGGTAAACAGGTCGCACGACGGGGTTTTTGTGTGCCAGAAACCCCGATCTGAGAGGCATCCGACCGACCCATGCTCATCGCCGTCGCATTCGTCCTGATGGGGGTCATGTTCCTGGCCGGCATGTATGTCGCCGGGGCGCTGGGGTCGCTGGCGCTGATCCTGCTCAACCTGTTCTCCGACAACCCGGTCTGGAACATCATGGGCAACCGGGCGTGGGAGACCAACACCAACGTCAACCTGGTGGCGATCCCGCTGTTCATCCTCATGGGCGAGATCGTGCTGCGGGGCGGGTTCGCCGACCTGATGTACCGCGCCCTGTCACGGTGGGTGGATTTCATTCCCGGCGGCCTGATGCACACCAACATCGCCTCGTGTGCGGTGTTCGCGGCGTGCGCCGGCTCCAGCATCGCCACGGCGGCGACGGTGAGCCGGGTCGCGTTGCCCTCGTTCCGGGCGCAGGGGTACCAGGAGCGGTTGGTGGTTGGCTCGCTGGCGGCCGGCGGGACGCTGGGGATCCTGATTCCGCCCAGTATCCTGCTGGTGCTGTATGGACTGACGGTGGGCGAGTCCATCGGGCGGTTGTTCCTGGCGGGTTTCATCCCGGGGATACTGCTGGCGCTGGTTTTCATGCTGATGATCGGCGTGGCGTCGGTGATCTGGCCGGCCATCGCGCCCCGCCAGCAGCAGGGACGGTTCTGGACCTGGGAGGGCTGGACGGAGCGGCTGCTGTTCACGGTGCTGATGGTACCGGTGATGGCGCTAATCTTCATCGTGCTGGGCAGCATCTACTTCGGGTGGGCAACCCCCTCGGAAGCGGCGGGTTTCGGCGTAGCCGGTGCGATGATGCTGGCAATCATCTACAATTTCGTGCGGCTGTTCGCCGGCAACATCGCGGGAATGCTGCTGCACAGCGGCATCGCCGAGCGGCTGTCGCCGGAGGTGCGAGAAACGCTGGAAGGCTGGCGCGAGCAGTACCGGTTCGACGCCCAGAGTCTCCGGAACTACTGCCGTTTCATGGGCATGATGACCCTGGAGTCGTGCGGTTCGGCGGCGCGCTCCTCGGCGATGATCTTGTTCATCCTCATGGCTGCGTTCACGCTGCAATTCGCTTTCGCGTACCTGCGCATTTCCATCACCATGGCGGAGTGGGTGGCCAGCTTCAACCTCACCACGGTGCAGTTGGTGCTGTTCCTGGTGGTGTTCTACCTGCTGCTGGGCACGTTCATGGAAGCGTATTCCATGATGCTGACCACGCTGCCGATCATATCTCCGGTGCTGCGGGCCGCCGAGGTGGACCTGCTGTGGTTCGGGATCATCATGATCATCCTGCTGGAGGCCGCGCAGATCAGCCCGCCCCAGGGCCTGAGCCTGTACGTGCTGCAAGGAGCGCGCCACGACGTGGCCCAACAGGAGGTGGACGGCACGGGCCGGGTGGCTCAAACGGGCACCATCAACGACGTGTACATCGGGGTCCTGCCGTTCATGGCCTGCATGGCGGTTGTAATCGGCTTGATCATCGCGTTCCCCGACCTTGCCCTATGGTTGCCGGACCAGATCAAGGGGCCGAGGTAAGGTCCTGAACTGGTAGAATTGGGCCTACAGATCTCAGGGGTGATACCCATGGCTTCCACATCGACCCAGGACATCGTGCGGGCGATATTCGATGATGCCCGTCAAATGCAGGCACAGGCTGTAGAGCGCTTCGAGGCGGGTGACATCAGAGACGCCGCCGAGAAAGCCTGGTGCGCGACCAAGCGCGCCACCGACGGCTTGCTGCTCGCACGGATCGGCGAGGAGCCCGGCCCCACCGGCCTGACGAGCGACGGACTTGATGCCCTGGCTCGTACCGATCCTCGGGCCACGGCCCTACAGGGCCGCTACTACAGCCGCTTGAGCCAACTCCACGGATCGTGCTTCTACATCGGCGCATGCAACCAGGAAACCGAGCGCCGCATACGCGAGACTGCGCAATACATTGACGACGCGGAGGCTGTCGCCGGCGGGTAAGCGGCGGCGCGAACCGCATCGCCGGACCAGGTCAAGGGGCTGCGCTGATCTGACGGCCGTCCGGGGGCGTATAGTTAGGTAGTCCCCGCAGGTTCGCGTCGACATGCCAGAGCAATTCGATATCGCCGTGATCGGAGCCGGGTCCGCCGGGCTGACGGCGGCGCGGTTCGCGGCGCGGCTGGGCAAACGCGTGGCGCTCATCGAGGCCAACCGTGTCGGCGGCGACTGCACCTGGACGGGGTGCGTACCCAGCAAAGCGCTGCTGCACGCCGCAAAGGTGGCGCACACCGTCCGGAACGCAAGCCAGTACGGCATCACCTCCAAAGATCAGCATGTCGATTTCGGCGCCGTGATGGGTCACGTGAAGGGAGCCATCGAGACGGTCTTCGCCCAGGAGTCGCCGGAGACGCTGCGGTCCGAGGGGGTCGAGGTTCTGGAGGGGCGCGCCGAATTCCAGGACTCCCGGACTTTGGCTGTCGGGCAGCAGGAGGTTTCGGCGCGGCGCTTTCTGATCTGCACGGGAGCCGCGCCGTTCATACCGCCGATTCCCGGGCTGGAAGATACGCCGTGCCTGACCTACGAGACGTTTTGGGATCTGGCAGCGCTGCCAGACCAACTGGTGGTCATCGGAGGCGGCCCCATCGGGTGCGAGCTGGCGCAGGCGTGCCACCGTTTAGGATCGCGCGTGACCCTGGTGGAGGCGATGGACCGGCTGCTGCCCAACGACGAACCGGAGGCGAGCCAGGCCGTAGTCCAAGCGCTGCGGCGGGACGGGATCGACCTGCGGCTGTCGTCTCCCGTGGAGTCGGTAAAACCGGCCGGTGATAGGACCGGCATCGCG
This sequence comes from Dehalococcoidia bacterium, assembly GCA_965203985.1. Classification (GTDB taxonomy): domain Bacteria; phylum Chloroflexota; class Dehalococcoidia; order Lucifugimonadales; family UBA3495; genus Bin87. The sequence goes on along the minus strand of CBDBDS010000013.1, from coordinate 1,446,523 downwards.
GTAAACGCCGGCGGCGAGACGATCAGAGGCGATGCGCTCCTGGTCGCCGTGGGGCGACGGGCGAAAGTGGACGAGCTAGGGCTGGACCGAGCCGGGATCGAACACGGCCCACGGGGGATCACGATCGACGACTATCTGCGGACCAACGTGAAGCATATCTACGCAGCCGGCGACTGCGCCGGTGGGTTCCAGTTCACTTACTACGCCGGATTCCAGGGGGCGATGGCGGTGCGGAACATGCTGCTGCCCGGACGCTCACGGGCGCGGCCACAGCATCCACCATGGGCAACCTTCACCGATCCGGAGGTGGCGCACTCGGGTTTCACCGAGGAGCAGGCCCGGCAGCGTTATGGTGAGAAAGTGCGGGTGTCGTTCCTGCCGATGGCGCAGGTGGAGCGGGCAGTCACCGAGGACGCCACCGAGGGGTTCATCAAAATCGTGCAACGGAGCAACGGCCAGGCGATTGGCGCGACGATAGTCGGCCAACGGGCTGCGGAAACGCTGCAAACGTGGACACTGGCCGGCGGCAATGGCCTCAAGATGGGGGACGTCGCCCGGACGATGCAGCCGTATCCCTCCCTGGCGACGGGGAATCAGCAGCTGGCGTGGGAGGCATATCTGGACGGGCTGACCGGCGGGGCGACCGGCCGGGTCTTGCGTTGGCTGGCCCGTTAGCCGTCGCGAAGGCTGGGCCAAGTCGGCAGAGCGCCGCCTTACTGCCCAGCCAATTTCGCCCGGACTTCTTCAACTTCAGCGTTGCCCAGGATGCGGAACACGTTGATGCTTCGGTCCTCGACGGCTACGCCCCTGAGAGCGTGGCGGCCGTTCTTCATCGTGACCAACTCCATGGAGTCCTCGGCAATGTCGACCTTCCGCTTGAGTTTGACTGAGTAGGCTTGCAGGGGCCATTCCATGATTTTCACTCCGTTATTTGTGGTGGCTGTCGCGCCGGCTGAAGAAAGTATTTTTATCAGCGGCGCTGAGGTTTGTTTTTGCCGCCGGGAGCAGGCTGAGCCAGCAATGATGGTCAGTTTTACGCTAATCGTTGCCAATTCGTCAATACGGCATGGCTCGATTTTGTAACATTTTTGCATCGATCCTTGCCGACCTCTTGCCTTGCCGACCTCTTGGTGCAGGGCCTCGGCCGCTTCGTCCTTGATGACACGACGCATACGCAGAGCCTGGTTGTAGTCGGATGCGGCGAGGAGGCCGCCCAGCAGGAAACGGCTGCGAGCCGTTGTGCGACAAAATGCGGGGCAGGTCTCCCGACCTGCCCCGGGTTGGCCCATGGGGCCGTTGGACGTTTTAGGCCGAGTCAGCGACCGCGGTGTCGGAGATCTGCAGCCGGCGGGTCTGGGCGGCCTCAGCGACCGGGACGGTCACGGTGAGCACACCGTTCTCCAGTCCGACGGTAGCGTCGTCCAGGTTGAGGTCGCTGGGGAGCCGGATGGCGCGGGAGAAGCTGCCCATGCGCCGCTCGCGCATCAGGTACTCCTCGCCCTCGTGGGTGACCTCGGACTTGCGGGACGCCTTGACCGACAGGATGCGGTCGGGGCTGATGGACACGTCCACGTCATCGGCGGCGAAGCCGGGCAACGAGGCGTGGACGGTGAGCTGTTGCTCGTTGCGGCACACGTCCATGGGGATGGACCAGGATTCGTTGGCGCGTTCCACACCGTCGTCCAGGGGATCGCCCCAGCGATGGACGGCCCACCGGGGGCTGGCGAACAGCCGGTCGAAGTGGCGCATCTCGCGGAAGGGGTCAAATCGCTGCATGGTCGTCATAGTTTATCCTCCAGAGGCATCGGCGCACTGGCCGAGGGTCTTGTTGGCCGTTCTTTCGGCCCGTGATGTCACTATACAAAGTTGATGGTATATTGTCAAGTCTATTTAGGCTAAACCATCAACTTATTGAACATGATCCCATCGCCTGGTATGATGGCTGTACAACCATTTTAATGCAGGCAGGCGCCGCAATGGCTGACTACTACGACATACTGGGCGTACCGCGCAGCGCCGACGAAAAGGAAATCCGGCAGGCGTACCGCCGGCTGGCCCGTCAGCATCACCCGGACGTGAATCCCGGGGACGATGACGCGGCCGAGCGGTTCAAGACCATCAACGCCGCCTACGAGGTGCTGTCGGACGCGGACAAGCGGGAAAAGTACGACCGCTACGGCGACCGCTGGGAGCAGGCCGAGCACTTTGATCGGCAGGGGTTCGATCAGCAGGGCGGGCCCGATTTCTCCCAGTTCTTCCGGGGCGGCAACTTCGGCGGCGGCGGCCCGGGCGGGTTCAGCTTCTCCACCGGAGGCGCGACGCTTTCGGACCTGCTGGGCGGCCTGGGCGGGTTCGCCTCAGACCTGGGCGGCGGCAGGGGCGACCGGTTCCGGTCGCGGCCGGCGGACGTGCCGGTGGAAATAACGCTGGAGGAGGCCGACCACGGGACAACCCGGCTGGTCAACCTACCCGACGGCCGCCGGCTGGAGGTCAAGATTCCGGCCGGCATCGCCGACGGCGGCCGGGTGCACATCGCGGCGGGCAACCAGGCCGGCGGCGAGTTCAACCTGCTGGTCACGGTGCTGCCCCATGCACGGTTCGAGCGGAAAGGCGACGACCTACACACCACCGTGGACGTGCCGCTGCTGGACGCCGTGCTGGGCGGATCGGCGACGGTGAAGACGCTGCGCGGGCAGATCGAACTGACGCTGCCGCCGGAGACGCAGAACGGCCGCCGGTTCCGGCTGGCCGGCCAGGGTATGGCCCGTCTCAGCGACCCGGAGAAGCGTGGCAACCTGTACGCGGTGGTCAACGTGTTGCTGCCCACCAACCTGACCGACGAGCAGCGAGACCTGTTCGAGCAACTGCGCGACGCGGAATAACGAAGGAGGAAGGTAGATGACGCCGGACAACAACTTCCCGACCGAACCCTGCTTCGTCATCAGTGTGGCCGCCCGGATGGTGGGGCTGCACGCCCAGACCCTGCGCTACTACGAGCGCGTGGGGCTGGTGATGCCGTCGCGCTCCGGCGGCCGGCAGCGGCTGTACTCCATGGCCGACGTGGAGCGGCTGCGACGGATCAAGACCTTTGTCGACGAGCTGGGCGTGAACTTGGCCGGCGCCGAGGTGGCCCTGAAACTCATCGACCGCATAACCGAGCTGGAAAGCCAGGTGGAAGCCCTGACCAACGAAGTGACTCGACTGCGCGCCGCCGACAACGTGATCAGGAACTCGGCCGGCGACGGCAGTCCTCGCAATAACTCAACCAGGAGGTAACCGATATGGTGATGACCGCGGACAAATTCACGAGGCAGGCCCAAGAGGCGCTGCAACGCTCCCAGGAACTGGTGCGCAACTACCAGCACAGCCAGTGGGACGTGGAGCACGTGCTGCTGGCCCTGGTGGCGCTGGAGGACGGGCTGCCGGAGCGCATCTTCCGGGAGCTGGGCGTTGACCCCGAGGCGGTGAAGAGCCGGCTGCACCAGACGCTGGACTCGGCGCCCAAGGTGGTGTCGGGCGCGCAGCAGATCTTCATCACGCCCCGCTTGCAGCGGATGCTGCAGGTTGCGGAGGAGGAGGCGCAGCGGCTGAAGGACCAGTTCATCAGCGTGGAGCACCTGCTGGTGGCCGCCGCCCGGGAGAACACCGGCGACTCGGCGCGGCTGTTCCAGGATCTGGGCGTCAACCAGGAGATGATGTACCAGGCCATGCAGAAGCTGCGCGGCTCCCACCGGGTGGACGACCAGAACGCCGAGCAAAAGTACCGTTCGCTGGAGAAGTACAGCGTTGACCTGACCGAACTGGCGCGCATCGGCAAGCTGGACCCGGTGGTGGGCCGCGAGCAGGAGATCCGACAGGTGATGCAGACGCTGACCCGACGCACCAAGAACAACCCGGTGCTCATTGGCGAGGCCGGCGTCGGCAAGACCGCCATCGCCGAGGGCCTGGCCACCAAGATCATCTGCGACGACGTGCCCGACTCGCTGCACAACAAGCGGGTGATGGCTCTGGACATGGGCCGGCTGGTGGCCGGCGCCAAGTTCCGCGGCGAGTTTGAGGAACGGCTGAAGTCGGTCATCGACGAGGTGACGTCGTCCAACGGCGAGGTAATCATCTTCCTGGACGAAATGCACACGCTGGTGGGCGCGGGAGCCGGCGAGGGCAGCCTGGACGCCAGCAACATGCTGAAGCCGGCCCTGGCCCGAGGCGAACTGCAAGCCATCGGCTCGACGACGCTGGACGAGTACCGGAAGCACATCGAGCGGGACCCGGCCCTGGCGCGGCGGTTCCAGCCGGTGTACGTCGAGGAGCCCACGCCGGAGCAGGCGCTGGAGATCCTGCATGCTCTGAAGCCGCGCTACGAGGCCCACCACAAGGTGACGCTCACCGACGGGGCCATCGCGGCGGCGGTGCGCCTCAGTGACCGGTACATCACCGACCGCAAGCTGCCAGACAAGGCCATCGACTTCATCGACGAGGCCGGCAGCAAGGTGCGCATCGACGCCGGGATGCTTCCGCCCAAGCTGCAGGAAATGGAAAACCGGCGGCGGGAACTGGCCGACCTGGAGGAGCGGGCCAACCAGATGTCCGACTACGAGCGGTCGGCGCAGCACCGCACCGAGCGGCTGCGCCTGGAAGCGGAGCTGAACGCCGAGCGCGAGGCTATCGAACACGCCGACGGCCCCGACCTGGTGGTCAACGAGAAGGACATCGCCGAACTGGTGTCCAACTGGACGGGCATCCCGGTGGGTCAGCTCATGGAGGGCGAGGCTGAACGGCTGCTGCACATGGAGGAGCACCTGCATCGGCGGGTGATCGGGCAGGACGAGGCGATCAACGCAGTGGCGGATACTGTCCGCCGGGCGCGCTCGGGCCTCAACGACCCCAAGCGTCCCTTCGGCAGTTTCATCTTCCTGGGTCCCACCGGCGTGGGCAAGACCGAGCTGAGCCGGGCGCTGGCCGAGTTCCTGTTCAACGACGAGGACAGCATGGTCCGGCTGGACATGTCGGAGTACGGCGAGCGGCACACGGTGTCGCGGCTGATCGGCGCGCCTCCCGGCTACGTGGGGTACGACGACGCCGGCCAGCTGACCGAGGCGGTGCGGCGGCGGCCCCACCGGGTCATCCTGTTCGACGAGATCGAAAAGGCGCATCCGGACGTGTTCAACCTGCTGCTGCAGATCCTGGAGGACGGACGGCTGACCGACGGACAGGGCCGCACCGTGGACTTCCGCAACACGGTGGTCATCATGACCAGCAACCTGGGCACGGGGGATTTGTCCCAGCGTCCCTTCGGGCTCGGCCCCGCCGCCGACCGCGAGCTGGGTGCCGGCAAGGTGACGCCGGAGCTGTCCCGGTCGGTCCACGAGGCGTTGCAGCGGGCGTTCCGGCCGGAACTGCTGAACCGCATCGACGAGACCATCGTATTCCACCCGTTGAGCCGGGCGCAGATTGGCGAGATCGTCGGGTTGATGGTCGGCGAGGTGCAGCAGCGGCTGGCGGAGCGGGACATCACCTGCGAGCTCACCGAGGCCGGCTGCGACTGGCTGGTCAACGAGGGGTTCAACGTGACCTACGGGGCGCGTCCGCTGCGCCGCGCCATTCAGCGCCACCTCGAAAACCGGCTGGCCCAGGGGGTCCTCTCCGGCGAGTTCAACGAGCGCGATCACGTCATCGCCGACGTGAACGAGGCGGGGGACGGGCTAGCGCTGCGGGTGCGGGCTAGCGCTGCGGGTGCGGGACGGCGCGGAGGCTGAGGGCGAGCGGGAGTTGGCGGAGGTGGTGTAGGTTGCTGCGATGACCTGCTATTGGCGTGGTCCTGTCCGATTGGACGGGGCCGCGTGTTTCGTTCACAAACGCGATGGGTCACCAATGACGATGGTAGAATCTTGCCTATGCAGGATCGAAATTCACAGCAGGGCGATCAGCGGAGTTTCGCAATCAACACTTGGGCAATAGTCGCCATAGGCTTCACGTTGCTGACGCTGTTGATTGTCGCATTGGCTGCTGGGCCGATTGCGGTCATCTCGACGGTGAACCAGTCGCCCATGACTACCGCAGGTCAGGGAACTACCGCCGCACTGCACCCAGTAGAAACTGTGATAAACGTCGAAAGCGACCGTGTGTTCAATGACCTCCGGGCTCAATACCTAGACGACCGTGCAGACAGCATCACCTGGTGGTTGATGGCGGCGGCCATCTCACTGGCATTCATAACGGTTTTTGTCACTGCCTTGGGCATCATCATCGTCATCGCCGGTTTCGTCGGCTATAGTTGGTTTAGGGACATCCTTGACGACGCTAGGAGGTACACGCGGGGAGCGGAGCGAAGCGCTGAACAAGCAGAGGCTGTAGCAACTCAAGCACGAACCATTGCATCAGCTGCTCAAGAGAGTATGCAGCGTATTCGCTATATGGAAGCCGAAATACAACAAATATCGGCATACCTACAAAATATTACAGCTGAAGACGTGGCTAGCGAAGGAGATCCAGGAGGGTTATTTCATCAAATTGGTAGTCTATTTGGAGTGAGCCAAATAGACTTGGCGACGGCAGATGCGGTTCGTCTGCAAGAAACAGGGAACTATTCATCCGCGATCGAAAAATGGCGATCTATCGCAAACGTCTTGCAGGGAGTCGAAGATAGACGGGCAGCTCGCGCATGGTTTTCCGTTGGCTACTTGTGTGCACGCATAGATAGGTACGCAGAGGCGGTGCTCGCTTTTGATAAAGCTATACGGCTGAATTCTGAGTTTTTCGAAGCGTATTACAACCGGGGCACGACCCACGGGATGCTAGGATCGTTTGAGAATGCTATTTCCGATTTAGATGAGGCTATTCGGCTAAATCCAGATTTTGCGGAAGCATACTATAATCGAGGCAAAGCGAGATTCGGGCTTGGACATCTCGAGATGGCTATTGAAGATTTCGACGCAGCAATAAGCAAGAATCGTGCTTACGCTGCCGCCTATAGTGAACGCGGGACCGTTAAATACGAAATCGGGCGATATAGGGACGCAATTGCCGATCTCGATATGGCTATTAATCTCCGTCCAGAAGACACTATCTCGTACGTTAATCGTGGTAACGCAAAACGACAAATAGGTGAACATATAAGTGCCATTGCTGACTATACTTCAGCGATCGAACTGGCACCAGATCTGGCGGAGGCATACTACAACCGCGGAGCAACGCGTTTTGATCTCGGGTTGTTTAGTGATGCGAAGGCCGATTTCGATATGGTAACTGAGCTCAATTCTGACTTGCCGGCTGTTTACAGTAATCGCGCCGAGGTCGAAATTGAACTGGGCCAATACCAAAACGCAATCGAAGACAGTAACTCAGCGCTGGAACGTGATCCCCAATCAGCCGAAGCTTACTATCACCGGGGCAGGGCTCATCACGCTCTCGGGCACAATGCAGAATCCCGGGCAGACCTAACGACGGCTTTTCAACTTGCGTGGCAACAGGATAATAAGGAACTCTCAGACAAGATCGCTCAAACGTTGGCTGGCCTAGACGGAACGGAATGAGCGGTCCATTTAGGCTGGTTGAACAGACGTAATGATGCGGTAACCGCAACGCTGCACCCCTTGCTATTACAGGGGTGTCAGCGGAACAAATCCTTATCCGGCTCCCGCACTATGGCGCGGGAGTCGGCGTCTTCCATGGGTTCGTAGGGGTAGCCCTTGACCAGGGCCACGGGGACGCCCAGGAGCTTGCCGGTGACCAGCTCGGCGGTGGCGGCGAGTTCGTCGGCGACGGCGATGGTGGTGGTGTGCAGCTCGTTGCCGTGGGGGTCGAACTCGCCGACGTAGCTGATGACGGGGTTGAAGCCGGCCACGCCGATGGAAACGTTGATCGCGCCGTTCCGCCAGGGGCGGCCGAATGTGTCGGACACGAGCACGGCCACGGCCACGCCGAGACGCTGGCGGATGCTGTCGCGGATGCGGCGGGCCGAGGCGTCGGGGTCCACCGGCAGCAGGCAGATGGAGTTGGAGCCGGGGATGTTGGAGGCGTCGATGCCGGCGTTGGCGCAGATGTAGCCGTGGTAGGTCTCGCTGATGATGACGCCCCGGTCCATGCGGACGACGCGGCGGCTCTCGCGCAGGATCATCTCGGTGTGGCGGGGATCGCGGCGGTGGCCCTCGGTGATGGCCACGGCCAGGGGGGAAGCTTCCACCTCGTCGATGGTCATGACGCGGCCCTCGGCCTTGCTGACGATCTTCTGGGTGACCACCACCACGTCGCCCGCCTCGATGGGCGTGCCTTGGGCGGCGGCGGCGTCCATGATCTGGGCGGCGAGGTCGTCACCGGCCTGGACCTCGGGCAGTCCCTCGATTCCTACGGCGCGAATTTCCGGCGGCATGGCGCACCTCCCGTTGTGGCGAAATGGCGGCGGGCGTGGGATGGTTTGGGTCGCGATGGTTCCAGTTTATCACCGCGCCGCTTCGCTGCTCGCCATGACCAACTTGGTACCGGCGAGGGTTGGGCAATCCTAGCGTAACCCCAACCACGTGGGTATGATAGCGGCACGCGTGATCGGCAGCGTCCGGTAAGCGTAGCAATCGGCTATGGCGGGGGCGGATGGAACAACAAAGTCAGCAACCAGACGACATTTCCATGAACGGGGCATCCGTGGACGGGGCACCGGTGAACGGGGCATCCCTCGCGTTTCCGGAGGCGGAGCGGGAGGCGGTGTACCGGGCGATCTACCAGCGGCGTGACATCCGCAATTTCCGCCCCGACCCGATACCCGACGAGACCCTGGCGCGCATCATACGGGCGGCGCATCACGGGCCGTCGGTAGGATTCATGCAGCCGTGGGACTTCATCCTGGTCAAGGATCTGGAACGCCGGCGGAAAGTCAAGGAGCTTTTCGACCGGGAACGGGACGCGGCGGCGTGCTTTTTCGACGAGCCGCGCCGGTCGGCTTATCTGTCTATGAAACTGGAGGGCATCCTGGAGGCGCCGGTGAACCTGTGCGTCACCTGCGACCCGACCCGCGCCGAGGTGGTGCTGGGCCGCAACTCCATGCCTGAGACGGACGTGTATTCCACCTGCTGCGCGGTGCAGAACCTCTGGCTGGCGGCGCGAAGCGAAGGCGTCGGCGCGGGTTGGGTCAGCATTCTCAAGCTGCCGCAACTGCGCGGGATACTGGGGATACCGCCGCACATCATCCCGGTGGCATATCTCTGCCTGGGCTACCCGGTTGAGTTCACCGACGAGCCGGGTTTGCAGCGGGCCGGTTGGCGCGACCGGCTGCCCGTGGAGGACCTGATCCACTTCGATGGTTGGGGAAGCGCCGCCGGCGATGGCGACTGGCAGGGCCTGCGGTATGCGCTGGGGGACGAAGCGAACGCGCGACAATGAAGGGCGGCGAACCTCCATAAGCGCCCCGGCCAGTCGGATGACGATTTCCAGCGTGATGAATGTATAATCGGGACAATACATCCGGCTGATCGGGAAATCTGGGCCGGTTAAGTCACCAGGAGCGGAGGGATGACGATATGACGCAACAAATGCATGCTCAGATGGGAGGAAGCACCGGCGGCGGTGAAGAACTCATAGATGCGGGCGCGGTGACCTTCGGGTTGGTGTACCGCACCGACGTTGGGGCCATGAGCGACGAGGGCATCTGCATCCACGTCTATGGCAACGACATTGAGGGCGACGACAAGGAACTGCTGCGGTTCGACTGCTTCCGCATCGGCCCGCACTACCACTATCGGAACGGACCCATCGGGCAGAACGACCGGCTGGAGTTGGACTTCACCGCCGAGGGCGACCCGCTTTCCTGGACGCTGGACAAGATCCAGAACCGCCTGCCGATCATGCTGATGCGCTGCCAGGCCGACAGCACCGCGCGCAAGGTCGATCAGCGGGATGTTGACGCGGCGATCCCCCACATCGTGGCCTGGGCGGAGACCAAGACGCATAACCGCGGTTAGTCTTCCGCCCGTAGCTAGCTACGGCGCGACGTAGAACGGCCCGGCGATGGTAACGCCGGGCCGTTCGCGCTTGCACTAAACCCCCGGGGCTTGTGCAAAGTTTATCCCGGCGGCAAATGTCAGAAGCAGCAACTGTCTTGAAGGTCAAGGGGTTAGGCGGCTCACGCGTACCATTTTGTCATCGCGAAGGGCCTGGCGACATGACGACCTCGTTCCCGCAAGCCGCGTCCCTTGCCCCAACGAGATTGCCGCGCTTCGCTCGCAATGACAGTTCCGGCGAAGCGGGTACGAGTGAGCGTCACCCCGCCATTGACGGCGATTTGCAGCGCGCATAACATCCGCGCATCCCGGCGAAATCCACAACGTTCAACCGGCGACGCTCCCAGTTAATGTCATGGTGCAGGCAACACGACGCATTACTGCTGCCAGGCAACTGCGGTTGTTTGACACTGATCTGAAGAAAAAGCGGATCATCGGCATCCTGCTGTTGGCCGTTATTCTCGGTCTGTTCCTGGCCTTCAATCGCATACCCAAGCTGGACACGGTCGAGGCCGACCTGGCGGGTGTCAATGCTCCACGAGCCGAGTGTTTCCAGGGGTTCTGCATCAACCGGGAACCCGAAACCGGGTTCTGGGAACGGTGGTGGGACTTCTCCACGAGTTACCTGAAGCTGGTGACGGCGGGGATGATCTTCGCGTTCCTCGCCGCCGGCATAACGGAGGTGTTCCTGTTCCCCGGCGGGGGCGGCTCCCGTTTCACCGGGGGCGGCATCAAGGGGATATTGCGCGGGTTCGCCGTCGGCTCCTCGATGAACCTGTGCTCCGCGTGCATCGTTCCCATAGCCTCGGCCTTTCGGAACCGAGGCGCCCCGGTGGAAACCGCCATCGCCATGACCCAGGGGTCTTCCACCCTGAACGTGCCGGCGCTGGTGATGGCCGCCCTGGTCTTCACGCCCATGCTGGCCAGCACCCGCATCGCGGTCAGCATCGCAGGGGTACTGCTGCTGGGCCCGTTGGTGGCCCTGCTCGTCCGGCGTCAGGTGCGTCTGGCGGACATCTTCGGCAACTCCGCCGACGATCAACCCCAGGATCAGGCCACCTGGCGAGACATCGCCTCCACCGGGTTGAAGGACTGGCTGAAGTCCAGCCTCCGCTACCTGTGGCGGCTGGGCCCGGCCATGATCCTGGCGGGGTTCGCCGGCGGCCTGGTGATCCAATGGATTACGCCCGAGACCGTGGCTGCCTACCTGGGCGACGATGTATCCGGGATTGCGGTGGCCGCCACCCTGGGCATCCTCATCAACGTTCCGCTGCTTTTCGAGATCCCGCTGGTGGCGGTGCTCATGCTGGTGGGCATGGGCGCGGCGCCGGCGGCGGCGCTCCTGTTCGGCGCGGCGGCGGCCGGCCCATTCACCCTTTGGGGCCTGTCTCGGGTCATGCCCAAAAAAGCGGTGGCCGCCTTCGCCGCCGGCACGTGGAGCCTGAGCATGGCGGGAGGGGTGGGCCTGCTGTTCGTCGGCCCGTTTTTCCTGGACAACTCCGATTCCCGCATCGTTTTCAGCTCGGACCGGGATGGCGACTTTGAGATCTACTCGATGCTGCCCGACGGCTCCGACCTGAAACGGCTCAGCAACAACACCAACTACGACGACATGGCGGCCTGGTCGCCCGACGGCAAAAGGATCGCGTTCGTGTCCGACCGTCACGGCAGCCCCGAAATCTACGTGATGAACGCCGACGGCTCACGGGTGCGTCGTCTCACCGCGGACAACGGCCCGGACAACGCGCTGCCGGCGTGGTCCCCCGACGGCAGCCGGATCGCCTATTCCTCCGAGCGCGACGGCAACCGGGAGATCTACGTGATGGATGCCGACGGCTCCAATCCGATCAACCTTACCGATCACCCGGGGTACGACTCGTCACCTTCCTGGTCCCCCGACGGGCAACGCATCGTGTTCAACTCGCGCCGCGACGGCAACCTGGAAATTTACGTGATGAACGCCGACGGCTCCGGCCAAGTGCGTCTCACCAGGAACGCAACCTCCGACGAATTTCCCGCCTGGTCGCCGGACGGTTCCAAAATCGCTTTCTCCTCCAGCAGGACGGGCCGGCGCGCCGTGTACGTCATGGATGCTGACGGCTCGAACCCGGCGCAAATCACCGGGGACGCCTTCAATGACTACTGGCCCTCCTGGTCACCCGATGGGACCCGGATAGTCTTCACCAGCAACCGGTACGGAGCGCCGGAGATCATGGCGATGAACGCCGACGGGTCACATCAAGTCAACTTGAGCCACGGCCCGGGCGCCGACAGCGGTCCGGCGTGGAGACCGGGGAGTCTGCCTCCCCCCAGCACCCACGGGCCACGGATTTCGGCGCTGGAGCCGGCGGCGGCCGCCACCTCCGGTGGCAGCCTGGTGGCCATCTCCGGCGCCGGCATGGTGGACGGCAGCCGTGTCACCATCGGGGGAGTGGAAGCGGCTGTCATGGAGTCCCTGGACTCCCACACTATGATGGTGGCGGCCCCGGCGCACCAGGCCGGCGTCGTCGACGTGGTGATAACCAATCCCGACGGCCGTTCCGGCTCCTTGCCCGGAGGGTTCACCTACCGCCAACCGTTGTTTGCAGACGTGGCGCAGGAGTCCGGGGTCGCATTTCAGCACTTCAGGGACCCGGTGGACCGGATTCCGCTGGGCGCGGGTGTCGTCGTTTTTGATTTCAACAACGACGGTTTACAGGACATCTACGTCGCGTCCAAACCCTCCTGGGGCGAGTCCCCGGACCAAATCGACGGGGCCAACGCGCTGTACCGGAACGACGGCAACGGATCGTTCACCGATGTCGCGGAGGAGGCCGGCGTCGACGAGTTGATGGGCCTGTCCAACGGCGGGTGCGCCGCCGACTATGACAACGATGGCGACCAGGACCTCTACGTCACCAATTGGGGTACTAGCAAACTCTTTCGGAACAATGGGTCAGGAGCATTTGATGACGTGACGGACGGCGCGGGATTGAGTGACCCCGATTCCAGCTACCGGTCCATGGGTTGCGCCTGGGGCGACTATGACCAGGACGGCCATCTGGACTTCGTCGTTGTCCGTCACATGGAAGAATCGGACATGGAGGCTCTGGATCTCCGGGCCTTCTACCTTGCCGTGCGACCACTGGCCCTTTTCCACAACAACGGCGACGGTACCTTCGCCGAAGTCTCGCATCTGCTGGGCGACATCGGGTCTCCAGGGAAAATCCCCGGAGAGTACGGCAACCTGTGGGGCGCCGGGTTCCAGCCCGGTTGGGTCGATTTCGACAACGACGGCGACCCCGACCTTTACGTGGTTAACGACTTCGGCCGGGATGCCCAGCCCAACGTCCTGTGGCGCAACGACGGCCCTGCCGCTGATGGAATCTGGCAATTTGAGGATATTTCCCGCGATTCCCGGGCCGACGTCGCCATGTTCGGCATGGGCCTGGCGGTGGGCGACTACGATCTGGACGGGCACTTTGACCTGTACGTCACCAATATCGAGGACAACGTACTGCTGAAAAACAACGGCGACGGGATCACATTCACCGAAACGGCCGCTGACGCCGAGGCAGGAATGGGAGCTTTCCAGCGGCGGCAACGGGTGAGTTGGGGCACGGTGTTCTTCGATTATGACAACGACGGTTGGGAGGACCTCTACGTAGCCAGCGGCCACCTCGACAGCGATCCGTTCACCAACCACCGCCATCAACCCAACCTGCTGCTGCGCAACACTGGCGACGCCAGGTTCGAGGACGTGTCGTCCATCAGCGGCGCCGACGACCAGGGGGTCGGCCGCGGCGTGGCCTACGCCGACTTCAACAACGACGGCTGCCTGGATTTGTACGTGGCAAACATGGGCCTCGCCGGTGACGAGGCCCAGAGCGCCCGCCTGTTCCAGAACAACTGCGCGTGGGACGCCAACTGGCTCCGCGTGCGAACCGTGGGCACGGTGAGCAACCGAGACGGCATCGGCGCCCGGGTCACGGTAGTGGCCGACGGCCGCACGCAAATCCGGGAAATCGCAGCCGGCGCCAGCAACAAGAGCCAGAACATGCTGCCGGCCCACTTCGGCCTGGGCCAAGCCGAAAAGGTGGATACGCTGCGAATTCGCTGGCCCAGCGGGATCGTGCAGACCCTGCATGATGTCCCGCCCAATCAACTGCTGACCGTTGTCGAGGACCCGCAGTCCGGGTCCGGGCCGTAGCAGCCTCCGCCACCCATGGTGGCGCGGGCGCCGGGGCGCATCGTGACCTGCGGCCAGCGCCTCCGCCCGGGCGGATGCTATTGACACCACTCACGTTGCTGTTATAAAGTCCGCCTACTTTGCGAATGGGTTCTAGTTCGTTGCAACTTGTTACGTTACCCGACTTGCAACCGCGTATCCGTAATCGGAATCCGTAACAGCTTTGACGATATCCAATTCTCGGAGACGCATTTGATATGCGTTTTCATATCGGACTTGTCGAGGTACGACGCCCAATTCAGGAATACCGACTTAATTCGCAACCAGATGGATGAGCCAGGTTGATCATTGGCTCGGGCTTCAGGGAAACACGGAGGACATGCGTCTTGACCTAGGGGTTACGGACGCGACAAGCACAGTCTGGAGGTCTGGTAATGAACCGCTACCGAATGAAGATCCAATCGGCGTTGATGCTTTTACCAGCGCTGCTGCTCCTGACATTCGTTGCAGCATGCGGCGGTGCCGAGGCCCCGGCGGAAACCGCTCAGCCTGCTGCGGCGCAGCCGGCATCCGGGGGCGCGCCGGCCGCCGCCGCTCAACCCACCGCCATGCCCGAGACCCAGGACCAGCCCAGCGGCAACGTCGTGGACGAGGGCCAGCTGCCGACGGACAAGATCATCCTGGGACTGATCACGCCCATCGACGACACCGTGGTGCCGTGGTTGGGGGGCGTTGACTTCGTGTACCAGCACAGCCCGTTCATGGAGTACCTGGTGCAACTGGACCCCTACACCAGCGAATGGATCCCCATGCTGGCAAAATCGTGGGAGATGAACGCCACCGGTGACGTTTGGACCTTCGAGCTGGAGCAGGGCATCCAGTTCCACCGGGACTTTGGCGAGTTCACCGCAGCCGACGTGGAGCACAGCTTCAAGCTCACCTGCCAGAAGGGCACCCGCGCTAGCTACAAGGGCGGCATCTGCAACGTCGACCACGTGGAAATTCTGGATCCTTATAACATCCAGGTCCACATGGTGAAGCCCTCCGCTGAGTATCTGTTCTACGCCGCCGAGTCAGCGGGCAACATGATTTACAGCAAGGCTCAGTGCGACCAAGCCGGCGGGTTCGACGACGCGGAGAACGTCGCCAGCGAGGGGTGCACCAACGCGTACTATGAGGCTTTGGCCGGTACCGGACCATATCAGTATGACGGCCGAGAAGAGGAAGTCCACGTGGACTACTCACTGGCCTTCCCGGACGGACACTGGCGGCATGACCCGGTCTACCCCGAAATGCGCAACACCTGGGTGCTGGAAGAGTCCACCCGCCTGGCTCAGTTCCGCGCCGAGGAGACCCACATGACCGAGGTCAACCGGGACCTGGGCGACAAGCTGGAGGCAGAGGAAGCCGGCAAGTTCAAGATCATACCCAGCAACGGCCCTGCCCAGCAGACGGCCTTCCGTTTCGGCGGCATGTTCTACGGCGATGCGGAGAATTATGACCCCGATTTCCCGGTGACTGCGCCGGGAGAAATCGGGATCAAGGTGCGCAAGGCCCTGAACAAGGCCGTGGACCGCGAGACCTTCAAGGAGGAACTCTACAAGGGTCGCGTTTGGGACTCCAAAGTGCATGCTTTCCATCCCACCCTGACCCCCTGGAACCCCAAGTGGGACGAGGACTGGGAGGAGGAATACGGCTACGACCTGGAGGCCTCCAAGCAGCTCCTGGCTGAGGCCGGCTACCCCGAAGGGTTCAAGATCACAGTTCCGATGTATCCCTTCCCCGGCGCGCCGGAACTTCCCCAGATCGCTCAGTTCATGCAGTTGGCTTGGGCGGAGATCGGAGTGGAATTGGAACTCCGCGACGAAGACCGCGCCGCCGTGGTTGCCCGCCGCCGGAACAAGTCCAACCACGAAACAGCCCTGGCGACCACGCCTTCCTTCAAGGCTGTGGAAGCGCAGATCATGCTGTTCAACACCCCCAAGGAAGATGGCGGCGTGGTCTTCATGTACGAGACTGCCGAACTGCAAGAGTTGTACCACCAGTTGCAGGTAACCGTGGACCCGGCGGAACGTGAAAAGGTGCTGTTCCAGATTGGCGACATCAAGTTCTACCATCATGAGTGGATACCGCTCTTCTGGGTGCCCATCGAGACGATCGTCAACACCGAATACATCTGCGAATGGCCCTTCCCGGGTTGGGAGGGCGGCGACCTGGGCAGCAACGAGCTCATTGAGGGTCCGCCTTGCTGATCCCCCCAACCGGTCTGACCAACAACCGGTTTGAAAGCGCCGCGACTGCCGGGAAACCGACGGTCGCGGTGCGCGAATCTCAACCAGCCACGGCTGAACCCTGGGGCAGGAGTTAGGGATGCAAAGATACATCATTATGCGGATCCTCCAGGCTATCCTGGTCCTGGTGGTGGTCAGCGTGATTGCTTTCGCCCTGGGCCATGCCGGCGGCAACCCCCTGGACGCCATTCTGCCCGACGACGCCGACGCCACCGTCCGGGCTGACCTGGAAGAGTTCTGGGGAATCAATAAGCCGTTGCACGAACAGTACTTCACCTACGTCTGGAACGCGGTTCGGGGAGACTTCGGCCACTCGTTCAAATACCCCAGGTTCACCGTGTCCGAGCTCATCGCGGACCGCTTCATGGCAACCATCCAGCTTGCCGGAGCCGGCATCCTGGTGGCCGTGGTCATCGGGTTGCCCGTTGGGGTCTTGACGGCAACTTACCGGGATACCATCTTCGACTGGACGGGCAAGGTGGTGGCCCTGCTGGGCCAATCTCTGCCCGTGTTCTGGCTGGGCATCGTCCTCATGTGGATCTTTGCCGTGCAGCTGGACTGGTTCCCAACCTCGGGCAAGGGCGGCATCAGGAACCTGGTCCTGCCGGCCGTCGCCATCGGATGGTTCCAGGTTGCCGCCATGCTCCGCCTGGTGCGGTCCTCCATGCTGGACGTGCTGGACAGCGAGTACGTGAAGCTGGCCCGCATCAAGGGCCTGCCCGAGCGCAAGATCATCTGGAAGCACTGCCTGCGGAACGCCGCCATTGCCCCGCTGACCTACTTCGCCATCACGTTGGGGTCGCTGATGGTGGGCTCCGTTTCCATCGAAACGGTGTTCCAGTGGCCCGGCTTGGGATTCCTGCTGTTCAATGCGGCTCGGTCCAGCGATTACGCCCTGTTGCAGGGCATAATGCTCACCTTCACCACCATCTACATCGTGGCCAACCTCTTGGTCGACATAGCCTATGCCTACCTCGACCCGCGCATACGGTACAACTGACGCCACCAGGTCTAAGCGAGGACAACAGCTATGGCCATAGCACTGCCAGAACTCAGCAGCCCACGTCCGCCATCCCGAATAGGCCACTATACGAGGGAAGTGTTCCGCTACCCGGTCATTCCGGTGGCCGTCCTGGTGATAGTCCTGCTCATTCCCGCCCTCGGCGCCGATTGGATTGCTCCCTACGACCCACTGAAAGGCGACATGAAGAATCGCTTCGCGGAACCGTCGGCGCAGCACTGGTTCGGCACTGACGACATTGGACGGGATGTGCTCAGTCGGGCCATGCATGGAGCCCGCGTGTCGCTTTTGGTGGCCAGCGTGGCAATCCTGATATCAGGAATAATTGGCACCTCTTTCGGCATTGTGTCCGCTTTTTACGGCGGCTGGGCGGACAACCTGATGATGCGCCTGGTGGACATCTCCCTGTCCCTGCCCATCATCGTGGTGGCGATTGTGATCGCCGCCATGGCGGGGCCCAGCATGAAGATATTGATTGCCGTGCTGGTGTTGAGCCAATGGTCCCGCTACGCTCGGCTGGTTCGCGGCGAAGCGCTGACCATCAGAGCGCAGGACTACATCTCACGGGCCAGGGTGGCCGGGGCGTCCAACTTCCGGATCATGCTTCGCTACATCTTTCCGAACATCGTGAACACTATAGTGGTGCTGGCCACCCTCCAGGTGGGTTTCGTCATCGTGCTGGAAGCGACCCTCAGCTTCCTGGGCGCCGGCATCTCCCGCCCCACGCCGGCATGGGGCGTGATGGTGGCCGACGGCCGGTCGTTCGTGACCGACGCCTGGTGGCTGTCCTTCTTCCCCGGGCTGGCCATCCTGCTCACGGTTCTGTCGATGAACCTGCTGGGGGACTGGCTGCGCGACAAGCTCGACCCCAAGCAGCGGAACCTGTAGCCATACCGGTGCTGTCATCAGTGAGCCCACAATCCATTGAGGCAGTCAGACGATTGGGCGGCGCGGGTGCGGTATTCGCATCCGCGCCGTCACTTGCGTTGCGCGCTACCGCGTCCGACGAGAAGACACCCCGGCCCAAGCGCGACGTTGTTGCCGCATCGCCCGTTGACACGCTAACCTATCCTCGATGAACGAAACAAGTCGACCCGATGCCGGGTCAAACAGTGCCGAGCCCAGCGGTTGGCGCGAAGCTGAAGGCCAGGATCCGGGGCAACCATCCGGGGAATACGACGGTACGGCCGCCAACCTCCCCGAATGGGCCCAGGATGACCCCCGTGGACGACGATGGTTCACCCGGCGGCGCTTGATCCGTACCGGGGCGGTCGTGATCGTCCTGTTCTTCCTGGCGTGGCTGTACTATCCCTTCTTTCCGAACCCGATCAAACTGCTGTTCAACTCGCCCAGCACCAAGCTCAGCTCGGCTTCGCTCCCTGACCAATGGTCAATGGTCGGGCGTGACCTCCAGCTCACGCGCCACATTCCCACTGTGGACGCACAGCCGCAGGGCAGGATTGCCTGGTCCCACGACCTGGGCACTCCGACCCGATCCGCGCCCATCGTGCATGACGGTGTGGTGTACGTCGGCGCATTTTTCAAGATCAGCGCCCTGGACGCATCGACAGGTGAGCAACTCTGGGAAGTCACCGTCCCCAGCCCGCTGGACCATTCCATGGCGCTGGCCGGTGACCTGCTCTACGTCGGATTGACCGACCACCGGATCATCGCCGTGGACAGAAACACCCAACAGTTCCGCTGGACGGTCAAAACCGGGGGGCAAATCGCCTCGTCGCCAATCGTGGCCGACGGAATCGTCTACGTGGGGTCGGGCGACAATGCGCTTTACGCCCTGGACGCGGCCAGCGGAGATATTTTGTGGCGGGAGGACATCGTCGGCGAGGTGCGTGCGGCGCCGGCCGTGAGCGACGGCCTGGTCTACGCCGCCGACAACCTGGGCAATTTGTACGTATTCGAGGGCAGAACCGGGCAGAGCAAGCTACGCTTCCGCACCGAGGGGAACACCAAAGCGTCCCCGGCCATCGCCAATGGGTTGGCGTACTTCCCGTCCGGGGGACAGGTGCATGCCGTGGATGCTGATGCCCGGGAGATCGCCGGCGAATACCAGTTCAAGCTGGTCTGGAAGCAGTTCTGGGACTGGAAGGTGCCGGGCGTGCCGAAGCCGCCACCGCAAAAGGGAAGGATGTGGCTGTTCGATCCCGATTTCGCGTTCGATCGCGCCACGGGGCGCTGGTCTACAACGGGGCTGCTGGCGACGCCGTCGGTGGCGGCCGAGTCGATGTATGCGGGTAGTTTTCAAGGCGACTTCTATGGGGCCGACGCGATTTCCGGCACGGAGACGTGGCGGTACGAGGCCGACGGCGCCATATTCGGGTCGCCGGTGGTAGTGGGAGACCGCGTCTACTTCGGGACCGACGCCGGCAGTCTCCACGCGCTGCGCCGATCCAACGGTGAGTTGATCTGGAACCTCCCGTTGGGAGCCCCCATCGAGATATCTCCGGTATTCGCCGGCGAGCGGCTCTACGTCAGGACCAACGACGGCGTGCTGCACGCCATCGAGTGACGGGGCTACGACCCACGCACACCGGATTGCTGCGGCGTTTGCAACCGGGAGCTAATTGCCCTCTTTGATGAAGTCGGCTGCGCGCTCGGCCATCATTATGATGGTGGCGTTGGTGTTGGCCCGCACTATGTCCGGCATGACGGAAGCGTCTACCACTCGGAGATTCTGCAGGCCGTGGACGTGGCAATACTGGTCGACGACGACGGCCGGATCCGTCGCCGGACCCATCTTGCAGGTGACCGAAGTGTGACCGGCAATACCGGCGTTTTGTTGCAGCCACGCGTCCAGGGAAGCGTCGTCGGACAGGTCGTCATCGGTGGGCGAAAGACGGTCTGCCAATAGACCGGCGAAGGCCGGGTGCTCGAAGATCCGCACGGTGCGGCGCACCGCATCGCGGAACCGGGCCGTATCCCGGGGATCGGTCAGGAAGCGGAAATCCAAGTCCGGCTGCTCCGATACGTCCGATGATGCCAGGGTCAGCAGGCCCTCGCTGTACGGGAACTCCAACCGACACCCGACGCGGATGTTGGGCGCCTCCCGACTCTCCGGGTATGAGGTAGTGGGCTGGACCTGGATGTCGTTGCGGTCAGAGGACCCTTCCGCGGTGAACCGCAACCCCACCTGGTTGCGGGGCGCGTCGGGAGCCAGGTGATGCTCAGGCTGGGAGCGAAACACGATGGACACCGACGGGTGGTTCTTCATGCTGCGCCCGACGCCTGGCAGGTCATGGACGGGCTGGATACCAAGCGGGCGCAGTTGCTCCGCATCGCCCACGCCCGACAGTAGGAGCAGTTGCGGGGAGGCAATCGCCCCGGCGCTCAGGATGATCTCCTCCCCGTCCAGGACGAATATCTCGCCCTGGCTTTCCACCTCGACGCCGGTCGCGCGCTTGCCGTCGAACAGGATGCGTCGCGCTACCACGTTGGCCCGGACGGTCAGGTTCAGACGGTGGCGGCAGGCGTCGAGATACGTGATCGCCGTGCTCATGCGTACGCCGTCCGGGTTGTTCAGGGGCATCGCGCCGACGCCGGTGGCGTCGGGGTGGTTCATGTCCGGATTGTCCGGGAAGCCAGCGTCCCGACACGCCTGGTAGAACGCCGCCTGAAGGGGCAGCCAGGTTTCTTGCGAGTGCCGCCAGACGGGGATCGGGCCGTCGGAGCCGTGAAAGTCGTCCCTGATGTCGGCGTCGTTTTCCAACCGGCGGAAGTAGGGCAACGTTTTCTGGTAGCCCCACTCGTCGTTGCCGGCCGCCGCCCACCCGTCGAAGTCCTCCGGGGCCCCACGCAGCAGGATCTGGTGATTGATGGCGCTGCTGCCTCCGGTGACCTTGCCGCGAGCCACGTGCAACAACCTTTCCTGAGCCTCCGTGGACTTCCCGACCAGCGACCAGTTGTGCGCCGCTCCCTCTTCAGAAGCGGCCTGGTTCATGTCGTACCTCAATTCGTTGGGCAGTTGGTCCGGACCCGGGTAGTCGGGTCCGGCTTCCAGCAGAAGCACCGATCGGCCGGGGTCTTCCGACAGCCGGTTGGCCAGAACACAACCGGCGGATCCGGCCCCGATTATGATCACGTCGTATTTCATGCCGTCGCGTCCTCGCGTCAGGTGTCGATGCGGTACACCCGGACCGCCGTGTCATGGAGCAGGTTCGCCCGTTCGCTGGGGCTGTAGCTCCGGGAAAGCCGCTTGAAGGCGTTGTACATGACGTTGTACGAGAACGAGACCTTGTCCGGCGGGAAGTTGCTCTCGAACATGCAGCGGTCCGGTCCGAACTGCTCGATGCAGTGCGTCATCCACGGGGTCATCGCCTCGGTCAGTTCTTCGGATCCGATGGGCTCGGTCCGGGCGTCCCAGCCGAACCCCCACCGCGGCATCCCCAACCCGCCCAGCTTGCAGGTGACGTTGGGGCACTGGGCCACGGCACTGATGCCGTCGCGCCAGGTCGGTATGACTTCGTCGTCCTTGCCGGCATAAATCCCGGTGCGGCTCACGCCGCCCACGTGGTTGAGGATAATGGATACCTCGGGAACCGCCCGCGCGAACTCGGCAAGCTCGTTCAATTGCGGAAAGGACAGCATCACGTCCAGCGACAGACCCATGCGCGCCAGCGTCCTGGCCCCGACGCGGAAGGTCTCGTTGGACATGATTCCCTGGGCATCACGATTTTCTATCAGGGGGTCAGGGCTCCAGGTAACGTTGTGCCGGATGCCCTTGAACCGGTTCGGGCTCGCCGCCTGCAACGCCTCCAGCACCCGGGCCACGTCTTCTCCGAGCTTGAGGTCGGCGTGTCCCACGATGGCGGCGGCAGCCCTGGCGTCGCCGTAGGTGCCGCTGGCGCTGGCCGCCGCCAGCCCCTGCACGAACTCCACCTCGCCCACCGGCTGCATCTCCACCGGTCCGTCGGCGCGGTACATGGACCGGGCTTCCACGAAAACCGTGGACCGGACGTTGTGGCCGGAATCGAGGTCGGCCATCAGCTCATGAAGCAGGTAACGCTGGTAGGGGATGCTCTGCAGACGCCCGTCCCAGAAGTGGTGGTGCGGATCGCACAACGGGATCTCGGGTTCGATCGGGTCTTCCTGGGTCAGGGCCAGCCAGTCATTGTCTCCAAAAGGCACGTCAATCCCTCCATTCCGGGTGATTTCGCGCCAATGATACCACCCATGTGGAACGGCTCGGCGACGCTCACGCGTAAATCGTCAGAATCAGGATTTACGGGATTTGACGATTTATCAGGATGAGGAGAGTTCCATCACCCAGCGGTCCCGTTCCTGATAATCTCCAGATCTTGAAAACCCTGATTCCGACGTTCCCCCGCCGCAAACCGGGCACGCGTGAGCCCACCGACACTAGCGACGTTGCTCGTCATGGGCGTCGTCCGTGTTCAGCCGCTCCTCCAGTCTCTTCAGCGTCTCCTGGGTTGCCCGCAGTTCACGGATCAGGTCCTGCCGGGAGACGGGCTCCAGCCCTTCCTGCAGATTACCTCGCTTCGTCTCGTCCAGGCTGTTGATGATGATGGCGATGAACAAGTTGATCACCACGAAGGTGCCTACCACGACGAAGCTGACGAAATACACCCACGCGAACGAATGCTGCTGCATCGCCGTGTCCATGACGTCGGTCCATCCATCCAGCGTGATGATGTTGAACAGGGTGAGAAGCGAAATCGCCAGGCTGCCCCAGTGCTCCGGATCGTGGGCGTGGAAGAGGTGGAAGCCCATGATGGCATAGATGTACACCACGATGCTCATCAGCATGATCACGTGGCCCACGCTCGGGATGGAGCGCACCAGGGCCGCCACGATGAGTCGCAAGTCCCGTATCGCCGAGATCAGGCGCACCACGCGCAGCAAACGCGCCAGCCGCGCGATCATCGCAAACTGGCCGGTGGCAGGTATCAGGGCAAAGACGATCACCATGAAGTCGAAGATGTTCCAGCCGTCCCGGAAATAGTCTTGCATCCGCGGCCACAACGCCACCATCTTGAGAACGGCTTCAACGATAAAGATCCCCAGGGCGACCTGGTTTCCCAACTCCAACCAGTATCCGTAGGCGTCGGCGATGGACGCGACAGTTTCCAGGCCCAGCAGGACGCCGTTGGCGATGATGACGGCGATGATGAAATACTCGAACCAGCTGGAGTTGACCAGGCCCGCCGAGATTTTGACCAGTTGATTCATGAGACCGCGCTGCAGCGTTGAAAAGTCGCACCCATTTTACGGCAGTTCCTCCTCTAGGCCCTGCTCACGCGTAGCCGGTTTGTCATTGCGCATGCCCCTTTGTCATTGCCAGCAAAGCGTGGCAATCTAGTGATAGCAACGGGGTCTCTTTCAGCAACGAGATCGCCACGTCGCTGCGCTCCTCGCGATGACAAACCGGGTATGCGCGAGGGCTCGGGGCAAATCGAAAATCTTGCGGAACCGTCCCGAAAAAATCCAGAGGGGTCAACGGGAGGGCAATACGGGCTGGCCGTTCTCAATCCTCAGCGCGAACCGGTAGTCATAGCCCAGATCACGAATGCGCTCACCGCCGTCGCCCCGGTCAAACACGGCCACAACCTGCCTGACCACCGAGCCCGCTTCCTCTACGGCCCGGATGCACCGGATGAGCGAATCGCCCGTGTAGCAGGTGTCGTCCACGACGGCCACCTGGGGTTCGAGGTTGCCTTCAATCCGGTTGAGCATCCCGTAGCCCTTGGCCTCGGCTCGCACGTAGAAGCCAGCGCGCGGCACACCGGATTGATGCACCACCGCGGTCACTACAGGGATTGCCGCCGTAGCCGGTCCACCTACGCAGCGGACATCATCGGCGAGCAAGTCGGCAATAGTGCGGCCGACGAGGATGCTTCCCTCCGGGGTGAGCGTGAATGCACGCCCGTTGACATACCAGTCTGTGGTATGGCTGTCCTCCAGGACAAACCGCCCGCGATGAATGTGCGGGCGCACCAGTTCGGCGATGGCTTGCCGGCTGCTCATCATTGAACCTACGCGTTGAGGTTGCCTCAACTCCGGTCCTGCTCCTCTTCCGGAACCGGCATACCGGGACGCCAGCCTCGGGGCGCCGGGTGACCCTGCCGATTGTGTCGGCCCAGTGCCCAGAGGAAAGCGGTTGTGTCGATGCCGGCGCGCTCTACTTCGCTGCCCAATGTAGGTCCTTTCAATGGAGTTCTGCCCCAGTCGGGAAGCGTGATTGTAACTAGGTCATTGGTCATATTGACGTGGCTGCCACGCCCGCGCCTGTGCCGACCCCGCTCAGTGACTGCCCGAAACCCGAATCTGCGGAAAATAGCCATTGCTTCGGCGAACGTCACATTGTTAATCGGAACCGGCATTCAAACGTTGACCCACACCCTCGCCGCCTCTACCAAGTAACCCTGCGGTGTCCAATCCCGTATTATCCGCTCCCTTTCTTCGTCTGCATCCACCTGGGGACGCTCGGCAAAATCCAGGAACGTTTCTATGGCATCCTGCACCCATTCTAGGGCTTCGTCCCAGTCTTCGCCTTGCGACGCGCAGCCCGGCAGCGCAGGCACGAACACCGCATATCCGGGTTCCTCGGAACAGGACAGCAACAGTACCTCAAACTCCTCGGCCTGGGGCATTGCGTCGTCTTTGGGCAACTCCGACTGGTCGGTTCTCGTAACCATATCGCCATCCTCCACAGCAGCGCAGTACGCGGGGCGAACGATGATTCACCCCGCCAAAGTCAGGCGTTCAGGGGCTACCGACCCATCGCGTAGCCGTCCCGCCGCAGGTCCGCGCCGCCGAACAGGCTACCGCGTTCGCGATCAATCTCGATGGCGCACAGCGAGCCCATTCGTGGCGTCCACTCGTTCCACACGTCCACATCGTGGCCGCGTTTCCGCAAGTCGTCCACCACCGACGGCTCAATGCGAGACTCGACACCCACCAGGCCGGGGCGGTAGGCGTGCGGCCAGAAAGAGTTGGGGAAGCTCCAAGTCGACGCACGCGGGGCTTCAATGGCCTGCTGCACGTCCATGCCGAATTCGGCCACGTTCAGGAAGAGTTGGACCATGGACTGGGGTTGCACGTCGCCGCCCGGCGTTCCGAAGGGCATCCAGGGCTTGCCACCCTTGAATGCCATCGCCGGATTCGGGGTGAGGCGTGGGCGCTTTCCGGGGGCGAGCCCGGCCGGATGGTCCTCGTCCAGCCAGTTCTGCGCTCCGCGAGCGGACACCATGAACCCCAGGCCGGGCACGATGGGCGCGCCGCCAAAGCCGTCACTGGGGGTGGCGGAGAAGGCGTTCCCCCAACGATCCACCGCGCAAATGTACGAGGTGTCGGCCGATAACGGGCCGGCCACCGGCTCCGGTTTGCGGGCGGCGTGGCCGCTCCCCGCCTGAAACGCCCAGGGATCTCCGGCATCGGGCATCTCCGGGTGAGCCCGGCGGAGATCGATTTCCTTGCGGCGGATTTCCGCATATTCGCGGGAGAGCAGGCCGGCCATGGGGACATCCACGAAATCAGGATCGCCGTAGTAGGCGTGGCGGTCGGCGAAGGCCAGCTTGAGGGCCTCCAGCACGGTGTGGATGTAATCGGCCGAATTGTGGCCCATGCCCTGGAGGTCGCAGCCTTCCAGGATGCGCAAGGCGTGGAGGTTCATCGGCCCCTGGCACCACGGCCCGCAGGCGTACACGTCGATGCCCTTGTAGTCAATCATGGGCGGTGTATCAACGCCCACCGAGAAGGATGCCAGGTCGTTCATGGACAGCCAACCACCCTGGCTGCGGATGAACGCGACCATCTCCTCGGCGATGTCACCCTTGTAAAACAGGTCGCGCGCGGCCCGAATGCCGGTCTCACGACCCTGCCCGGCTGCGGCGCGCTCGGCGTCGATCATGCGCCGGAAGGTGCGGGCCAGGTCGGCTTGCACCAGGAGGTCTCCGATGCCCAGAGCCTTTCCACCGGGATAGAAGATGTCCATGGTGCTGGCCCACTGGCTGGTGTCTCCTTCGTCGAGAATGATGTTGTCGCCGCTGCTGACCAGGGCACGGTGCAGCGTAGCCGGGATCGGGAAGCCGTGGGACGCCAACTCCAACGCCGGCGTGACTACCTGCTCAAAGGTCATGGTGCCGTACCGGCTGAGGGTGGTGAGCCAGGCGTCCGGCGCGGCCGGCGTCACGGTGCGCATCACCCCGTGGGGTATGTCGCCGCCGTGTTCGCGCCGGAAATAGTCAATGGACGCCTCGGCCGGCCAGCGACCGAGGCCGCTGATTTCCCTGGTGTCGCCGGACTCGGCGTGGTGAATGATGATGGGAGCCACGCCGCCGAAGCTGGTGTACTGCGGCAGCGTCACGTTGATCACGATGCCGGCCGCCACGCCGGCGTCAATGGCGTTCCCGCCCTGCTCAAGAATCCGGTAGCCGGCCGCGGTAGCCAGGTAGTGACCGGTGCTGACCATGTGGGTAACGCCGCCGACGAGGGGACGGTAGCTTCTCAATCCCAATGCCATAGTGACCTCCGCAGCCGGGCTGCGCTTGTTCTGGGTTTTCTGTTGGTTGAGCGGGAGTATAGGGTATCGAGGCCGGGGTTGCCAGTTGGGGTACAACGGCGGTTTGCTACAATGGTCACCCGCAGCGGCGAGGCGTAAGGATGACAGGCCATGACTACGGCAACCGGCGCCAGCCATCTTGAATTAACGGTCTCCAACCTCGGCCCCATCGCCGAGGGGAAGATCGAGCTGCGCCCCATGTCCGTGTTCGTGGGGCCGAGCAACACGGGCAAATCGTACCTGGCAACGCTGATTTACGCGCTGCATCGGTTTTTCGGTATGTTTGGGTACGTTCGCAACACAGCAATGCCCATACCAACGCTATTCGGTTGGCGACCCATGTTAATGCCACTCACAAGCATCAATTTGTCGGCGGAAGACATTGATGATCTTTACAACTGGGATATAGCAACAAGGTCCAGTATGGAATTGGAAGCAGTCGGGCAATCAAGGGCGTCAAACTATGAGTCCGAACTGCCTGAAACGGTTTCCGTGCTGGTTCGCCGGGCTCTTCTTGGCGGAGTCAAAGATCTGGGCAAAGTTTTGGACGACGAGATCGTGAGGTGCTTCGGCGTCGGCAAGACTGAAAGTCTAGTTCATTACCCAAGTAACGGCGGCTCGGATTTTTCCCTGCTCAGCCTGTCATCGGACGCATTGGGGTATAGCGATGCCTTCAGCTACGAAATCATGGTGGAGGCACAGGGAGCCAATATCAATGCTGCAATCCCGAACTCCATGCCCGTACAAATAGTCCAAAGCGCCCGTCCCCGGTGGTTCGCGCTGTTGCCTGAAGATATTTATGACGGAAGAAAGGAAAGTGCGGGTATTTATCTTGCATCACTTTCCGGCGGCGTCTTATCTCGCAGTGTTGGTCCTTTGGGACAGCCCGCGCACTACCTTCCTACGGACCGAGCTGGTGCGCTCCGCTCACATCAAGAGCTAGTGGGGAGCTTGATAGCAAACGCGTCGCGTACTGCCGCACCAGTTGCATCTCGGCACCCCACGTTTTCCGGTGTATATGGTGACTTTCTGGAACGGCTTGTTACCTTGGGATATTCATCCGCCCAAAGAGAAAGGCTGGGGCATCCGCTTGCACTCAATTTGGAACGGGACATATTAGGCGGCGCTATCCGGATCGAAAGCAACCCGGTCGGCTACCCTTCGTTTTTGTACCGCCCTGAAGGCTGGGAGAGAGACCTGCCCCTAATGAACACCTCATCGATGGTGTCGGAGTTGGCCCCGGTAGCACTTTACCTCCGCCACATCGTCCAGCCGGGCGACACGCTTATCATCGAGGAACCGGAGTCCCACTTGCACCCGGCAATGCAGGTGGAGTTCGTGAGGCTGCTGGCAGCGGCGGTGAAGGCCGGCATCCGTATCATCATCACCACGCACAGCGAGTGGGTGCTGGAAGAGTTGGCGAACCTGGTACGACTGTCAGAACTGCCCCCGGAGCGTCGCAACGGGATCGAAGGCGCCGACCTGTCCCTCAGCAGCGACGAAGTCGGGGCTTGGTTTTTTGAGCCTGACGACGAGCGGGGCGGCTCGGTGGTACGTGAAATCCCCCTAGATATTGACTCAGGAACGTTCCCGTCAGGTTTTGGGTTGGTGACCGAGGACCTTTACAACCGCTGGGTGGAGATTTCCTCCAGGATTGAGGAGGACCATTTTCAGTGACCACAGTTGAAATTGTCCGGCAAGGAACTGACATTCAATGTCAAGCTACAAGATGCAGCGACGGTCAATGCTCCTTGTCCATGGCACAAAGACCCGAGCCTTCGGTGCTAATTAGTCTGGAACACCCTGCGGCACCGGTAGCGACGAACCAACCACGCTGCGATTACTTATTCGTCGGAGGGAGCGACGAAAACCATGGACCCTGGGTAGCTCCGGTGGAACTAACTGCAAGTAGCGCCCGTGTCAGCAAGTTCCTGCCTCAGCTGCGCGCTGGTGCCGTCATTGCAGACGCTCTACTCCCTCAAAACATCCAAGTGCGATTCCGGCCGGTTGCTGCCTATGGCGGTGAACTTCGCCGCATTGAGCGGGATAACTTTCTAAAACCGGCTAACCATGTCCGTTTCCGGAGAAAGTCGGAGCCAATTCGCCTAGTGCGATGTGGATCGCCATTGACCAAAGCGTTTAATGGATGAATAACCTCAACAAAGTCATTCCAAGCGTTGTACATTCTCAAAACCGGTAGAAACTGTATCAGCATATGCCGCACTTGACACCCCCGCAGCCGCTGACTAGGCTGACCGCAGCCCGAGAACACGGAGGGACCCACCCATGTACGACCTGCTCATCAAAGGCGGCACGGTAATCGATCCCACGCAGAACCTGAACGGCGCTTACGACGTCGCGATAACCGACGGCAAGATTGCCACTGTTGCGGCGGATATTTCGGCAGACGAGGCTTCCCGCGTTGTCGAGGTGCGGGGCAGATACGTCACGCCCGGCCTGATTGACCTGCACACGCACGTCTATGAGGGCGTCAACGGCAACGGCGTCAACGCCGACGTGGGCGGAGTCCGCGCCGGCGTCACCACCATGGTGGATGCCGGCAGCAGCGGCTGCGACACCTACGGTGGGTTCCCGGCGCACATTATTCCCAACAACGCCACCGAGGTGATCCCCTTCCTGCACATCTGTCGCACTGGCCTGGCCACCACGCCCGACATCTTCTCGCCCAGCAGCATCGACCTCGAAAGAACCATACAGGTAGTCGAGGAGAGCAACGGGACCATCCGCGGCATCAAGGCCCGCATGGTTTCCCCTGCCCTGGAGATCATGGGCATGGAGATGCCGCGCCTGGCCAAGCGCGCGGCACGGGAAGCCGGCGTGCGGCTCATGGTCCACATCGGCGACACCGAGAAGCGCTATCCCGCCGAGGTGATCCGGGATCTGCTTCCCCTGATGGAGCCGGGAGACATCGTCACTCACTTCTTCACCGCCAATCCGGGCGGTGTCCTGGACAGCGACGGCAACCTGGTGCCCGAGGCGCGGGAAGCCCATGAGCGCGGAGTCTGGCTGGACACCGCCCACGGGCGCGCCAATTTCAGCTTCGACATCGGCGAGCGAGTGCTGGACCAGGGTGTGGAACCCCACTGCATCAGCACCGACCTGACCGTGCCGGGCCGCATCCGCACGGTCCACAGCATGACCGAGATGATGACCCGCTTCCTGGCCATGGGCTTCACCCTGGACCGGGTGGTGGAGATGTGCACCATCAATCCGGCGCGGGCCATCGGCGAGGAAGAGCGGCTGGGCAGCCTGGAGGTTGGCAAGCAGGCCGACGTTTCCGTGCTGGACATCCAGGACGGCGACTGGGTGGTCTACGACGTGCTGGGCAACGGCCGGCAGTCGGAACGCGCCGTTACTCCGGTGTTGTCCGTGAAACAGGGGGAGGTGTTCGAAGCCGGTTGGGGCCCGCGGCCCTGGGGCTGGGAGCCGGACAACGCCTAGGGACAACGTCTACACGCACGAGCAAAGATAAGCAGGAATCACTGAATGAGCATTCAAGGGATCATGGACCGCAGGGGCGAAGATGCGCTGCGAGAGGACTACAAGATGGTTGAAGTGATATTGAGTTCCCCGAGAGGGTTCTGCGCCGGCGTGGTGCGGGCCATCGATGTGGTGGAGGAATGCCTCGAGCGGTTCGGCCCTCCCGTTTACGTCAAGCATCAGATCGTGCACAACCCCTACGTCGTGGCTGAGCTGGAGCAGAAAGGGGCCATCACGGTGGAGGAGGTCGACGAAGTGCCCGACGGTTCGCTGGTGGTGTTCTCAGCCCACGGGTCGCCGCCGGAGGATTTCGAGAAGGCGGCCGAGCGCAACCTCAGGGTGATCGACGCGGTGTGCCCGCTGGTGACGCGGGTGCACAACGAAGCCAAGAAGTACCACCGCGAAGGCAAGAGAGTGCTGCTGGTGGGGCACCAGGGCCACCAGGAGGTCCGCGGGACCATGGGGCAAGCGCCCATGACGCTCATCAATGATTCCGCGCCCCTGTCCGAGCAAGAAGTCAGCGCCGAGATGGACTGGTCGGAGGACACCGAGGTAGCGGTCATAACCCAGACCACGCTGTCCGTAGGGGATACCGCCAACGCCATCGGCGCCATCCAGGAACGGTTCCCCGGCGCGGTAGTGCGGAACGACATCTGCTACGCGACCACCAACCGCCAGGACGCAGTCACCCAGATGGCGGGGCTGGTTGACGTGGTGCTGGTGATCGGCGCGCAGAACTCTTCGAACTGCAACCGCTTGCGGGAGGTCGCCGAGGCCAACGGGACGCCGGCCTACCTGATCAACGGCCCGGACGAGATCGACCCGGAGTGGTTGGTGGGATGCCAGCGGGCGGGCATCACCTCCGGCGCTTCCACCCCGGAGGTGCTGGTGGAAGCGGTGATCGAAGCGCTGGATCCCGCGAACGTTACCCTGCTGGAAGGAGCCGAAGAGGACATCACCTTCACGTTACCCCGGGAACTGCGCTGATCAGCGGCTCGCCGGATTACGGGACGCTCTTATCGGCCGCCGTGTCCTGGAGGTTCAACCCAGGGCGGGCGGCCAGTGCGTTTGCCTCCGCTGGGCCTCGCTCAGCACCCAGCACGTGCTCAGCTCTATCTTGCCCGCGTTTTCCCGCGCCTGCTGGTAGGCCTCCATGAAGTTGGACGTCAGGATGCCGGCCGGAAGCGCGAAAAGACCGATTCCCAGCAGGGCAATAAAGCCGGCGATAACCCGCCCAACCAGCGTCCCCGGCACCACCTCCAGGGACGGCAGCGTGGTCAGGATCACCACCGAGGCCCACAGCGAGTCCCCAATGGACCCGAACTGTTCGTGGTTCCCGTTGGGCAGGTTGGTCTCCGCCGAGTGCATCAGGTAGCCCGCCGCCAGCCAGAACACGCTCAGCGTCACCAGCACGCTGATCAACTGCGACGCCGACCGCATCATCACCCGCCCCATCAGGCGCATGGCCGGGAAGCGCCGTCCGGTCATGATCAGTCGAGACACCAACCTGAATATCGGCAGCACCTCGACCTCACCGAAGACGATCATCACCGCCAGCGTTGGCCAGATGGCGATGAAATCTATGATCGCCGCGGCGTTGGTGGTGGCGTAGCGCAGGCGGGCCTTCCATCCTCCTTGACGGTAGTTGCGATGCCACACTATGCACCATAGCCGGATGATGTACTCGGCGGCGAACACGCTGATGAAGAAGAATTCCAGCTGAGTGTTGCCGACTGCCAGGTTCACCGCGCTGAACAGCACAAGCCCGAAGATGGTGAAGTCGACCACCCGAGCCGCACTGCCGCTGTCGGCCTCCAGCACATGGAACACCGCGTGCTGGAGACGCACGTAGGGGTTGGCGTCGGGCAGCCGGCATTGCAGCAGGGCAAACCCGCCGGAAAATATTCCCATGGATTACTGTGCGCCGGTATGGTCGGAAGCGGGATTCACCGGACGCGACGGCTTGACAGGGTTCGGCGTTCTCTACTGCGGGAGGGATCCAATCCTGCCAATCGCAAAATCCTGCTAATCCCGCTTCTGACGGATGACACTACATCGCGGTTCGCCCGCCATCTATCACCAACTCGCTGCCGGTCATGAAGGACGCCTCGTCCGACGCCAGGAACAGCACGCCGTAGGCTATGTCCTCCGCCTGGCCCAGTCGACCCAGCGGGGTCCGGTTCAGTCGGTCCTCTCGGCCTCCCGCCGCCAGCAGATCGGCGGTCATGTCGGTCTCGATGGTGCCGGGATGCACGCTGTTGCAGCGGATGCCGTCGCCGGCATGCTGGATGGCCGTGGACTTGGTGAACAGCCGCACCGCACCCTTGGAGGCGGTGTAGGCCGAGGAGATGTGGTTGCCCACCAGCCCGGCGACGCTGGAGATGTTCACGATGGAGCCGCCGCCGTTGCGCCGCATTTCGGGAATGGCCGCCTTGGTGCCCAGGAACACGCCCTTGGCGTTGACGCCCATGGTGACGCCCCAGTTTTCCATCGTGGTGTCCTCAACCCGCTCCGGCATGTACACGCCGGCGTTGTTCACCAGGATGTCCAGCTTACCGAACCGCTCCACCGCGGCCCCGATGGCGTCTTTCCAGGACTGCTCCTCGGTCACGTCCAGGTGGACGAACAGACACTCGCCGCCCAGTTCATTGATCTCGGCCTCTACTTGTCGCCCCAGTTCGTCCCGCAGGTCGCCGATGACCACCTTGCAACCCTCACGAGAGAACATTCGCGCCTCGGTGGCGCCCATGCCCCGGGCGCCGCCGCTGATGAAAGCCACCTTGTTTTCCAGTCTCATTTTCAATGCCTCGCTGTCATTATTGCTGTCGCAGTTGTTCCAGTTGTTCCCGGAGCCGAGCGATTTCGGCTTCGGCGGCTCGGTGTGCAGCTTCGCTTTCGCGGCGGGCGTCCTCGGTTTCCTGATGCGTCCGCAGCCATTCTCCGGCCACTGGATCGTACAGCCGCAGCTTCAAGTCCGGCGTTACGCAGATTTCCAGCTCCAGCCCCGCACTGTACGAGCGCAGGATTCCCGCGTCGTCCGTGGTGAGCGGCTGCTCCCGGTATTCTGTGCCTTCCAGCGTTTCCATGACGAGAGCCGGCGTAAAGTAGTTTCCGGTCGGGTCGAAGCGCACGTACTCGGTAACGCCCATGTCGGCGTAGATGCGGCGCTTTTCGGTGGCGTCCCGCCGCCAAGTCCTGGAGGATGCGATCTCCATAACGAAATCCGGGACCCGGCCCTCGCGCCAGACCAGCCAAGAGTCCCGTGGGTGGCGGCTGGTGAGGCCGAAGACGACGAAGACATCGGGCGCGACTCTGACGTCATTGCGGTTCATCTGATAGTAGATCAGCAGGTCGCCGCCGACGTAAACGTCGTTATGTTCGTGGTATCGTACACGCAGTGTGGACACCGTTTCAGTCAGGGGCGCGTACTGCGCTTCGGATTCGGCCATGGGTTCACCGTCGGATGATGGGTAATCGATGGTGAGATCATCAACCTCATCCTCGTGAGGAACCTGTACCTTTGTGGTTTTGCTGACCATCGGATTAGCTCCAAATGTCTACGGAGGCACCAGATAACGGTTGCTGCCGACGACCGTTTAGCACCTTCATTATAGGCGAGGCCGGCGGCGGATGCCCAAGGCGATAACGCCGGCCAGCAGGGACAGGCTGGCGATGTCCATCGGTTTCGAGCCCGGGCTTGACGGCGCTGCGCAGGCGCCTCCTTCAGCCCTTTTGGTATCGGGAGAGGCTTCCGGCCGATGTCCCGGACCCAGCGCCACGAAGTCCGCGAACGCCATCCAGGCCGGGGCGGTGCGGGTGCATAACCCGGTTCTGTTGCCTTCCCAGGTATAGACGATGTAGTGCTGCCCCTCTTTGAACTCGTAGCCGCAGGAAATTTCGCTACGCTCGGTTTCGACGGTCAAGGTGTGCCAGCGCGGCCCCTTCCAGACCCGGGTGACCCGGAACTCCACCGTCACCAGCGCCGACGACGAGAGCCGATACGGGGAAGTGCCACTGAATTTCACCGAGGTAACTTCTCCGGCAAACACCGCGTCGGCCCGTTCCAGAGCCTCTGCCGGCGAGCCGGAAGGAGCGCAGGAACAGGCGTGGGCCGGTTCCGCTCCGGCCAGAAACGCCAGCAGGGACACGGCCAGCCCTGCCACCAGCGCCAATCGGTTAGCAGAGATCAGCGCCAAGCCGCTATGGTTGCTGTTGTGACAGTTGTTCGCGGAGCCGGGCGATTTCGGCTTCAGCCGCCCGACGCCCGGCCTCGCTGGATTGCAGGGCCGCTTCAGCCGCCCGGCGCCCGGCCTCACTGGACTGCAGGGCCGCTTCAGCCGCCCGACGGCCCGCTTCGCTTTCCAGGTGGGTAGTTAGCCATTCACCTGTCGCCGGGTCAAAGAGTCTGAGGTCCAGACCGGGCAGGACGCAGAAGTCCAACTCGAAGATTGCGCTGTAGCCCCGCAGTATGCCAGCCTCATCCGTAACGACCGGCAGCGGCTGATACCCGGCGTCCACCAGACGCTCGCCCACCAGGGACGGAGTAAAGAAACGGCCGGTGGGGTCAAAACGCCAGTATTCGGATACCCCCATCTCTGCGTAGATGTCTCGCTTTTGGGCAACGTCACGCCGCCAGGTGCTTTGCGACGCAATTTCCATCACAAAATCCGGAGCCTTGCCCTCGCGCCACACCAGCCAGGAATCGCGGGGATGGTTGCCGGACGCGCCAAAAACCGCATAAACGTCCGGAGCGATGCTCATGTCATTGCGGTTGATGCGGTAATAGATCAACATGTCGCCGGCGACGTACACGTCGGCGCGGTCATGATAGCGAACCCGGAGGGCGGAGACGGTGTTGGTCAAAGGGATGTACTGAAAGTCGGTTTCGGCCATGCGCTCACCGTCTGCGGAAGGATAATCGATGGATAGGTCGTCCACCTCCTCATTCTCATTGCGGTGCGCGCCGACCTGCTTTGCTAACTTGTTGACCATGAGGCGCTACTCCATCGCGGGCGCATGGGCCGTGTGGGATCCGGTTCCACGGGCTACTGCGCGAACAGGCCACCGTCGATCACCAACTCGCTGCCGGTCATGAACGATGATTCGTCCGACGCCAGGAACAGGACGCCCCAGGCCACGTCCTCCGCCTGTCCAACGCGGCCGATGGGCGTCCGATCCAGCGAGGCCTGCCGTGCCGCGTCGTCCCGCAGCAGCGTGGGCGTGGTCATAGGCGTCTCGATGATGCCCGGGTGCACCGAGTTGCAGCGGATGCCCTCGGCCGCGTACTGGATGGCGGTGGACTTGGTGAAAAGCCGCACCGCGCCCTTGGTCGCGCCGTAGGCCGGCGCCCGCCAGCTTCCAATCAGACCGGCCACGCTGGAAATGTTGATGATGGAGCCGCCGCCGGCCTTGCGCATCTCGGGTATCACGGCCTTGGTGCCCAGGAACACGCCCTTGGCGTTAATGTCGAATATGTTGTCCCACAATTCCTCGCTGGTGTCCTCGATGCCCACCTGCCGGTAGATGCCGGCGTTATTCACCAGGATGTCCAGCTTGCCAAACCGCTCCACGGCGGTGCTGACGGCGGCGTTCCATTCGTCTTCGCTGGTGACGTCCAGTTTCACGAAGACGCACTCGCCGCCGGTCTCATTGATCTCGGCTTCCAACTGACGGCCCTCGTCCTCGAGCACGTCGGCGATGACCACCTTGCAGCCTTCACCGGCGAAGAGTCTCGCCTCGGCAGCGCCCTGGCCTCGGGATCCGCCGCTGATCAGGGCAACCTTGTTTTCCAGACGCATACAAACACCTCCAGGATGGCCGCCCGTTTGACGGCTGACGTTGGCTCCGGGATAAAGTTTCTACGGGACGCTACGATTGTAGCCCAGCGCGATAGGCAGTCAAGCGGGGACCACAGTGTCCTGCCGGTGGCGGGACTCGATCAACGCCCAGACGGCGCACCAGGTGGGCGACACGCGTATGGGCTATAATCATCGCCGGTAATTATTATTTGCATGTCAGTAATCGTCATGCCAACCGCCTGTCCCGTCAGGCGGAACCCTGAGGCCGGCCGGTCGCAACCTGCTCAGACCTGTCGGCCACAGTTTTGCCGCTACCCTACAAGGTACCAACGACATCAGAACGCAAACGGCGCAAGCAGCACATAGAGAGGTAAACAAAGCGTGGTTCATGGCCGTGCTGGCGCTTACCGTCTTTGCCACCATCAGCGCGATCCTCATCGTCCCGCCGCTCCTGGTCGAAATCGCGACCGATCTGGACATATCGGTGGCCGTGGCCGGCCAGCTGGCGACGGCAACCTTCGCGGCCTGGGCGATCACCGGCGTATCGGCCGGTCCCCTGTCCGACTCGTTTGGCCGCCGGCCGGTGGCGCTGGTGAGCCTGGCGGTGCTCTCGTTATCCACGCTGGGTTGCGCATTCGCGCCGAACCTGGAGACGCTGTTGGCCCTGCGGGTCCTGACCGGCCTGGGCGGGGGCGTGATACCTCCCAACATTGTGGGGTCGGTAGCTGACGTCATTTCTCCCGCAAGGCGGGCGCGGGCGGTTAGCGCCCTGCTGTCGATCCAGGGTCTGGCGGCGGCCATCAGCGTGCCGTTGGTGGCGGTGCTGGCCGATCTGGGTAGCTGGCAGTTTGCGTTCATCGTGTACGGCAGTGTATTGGTGGTCGGGCTGGTGGCGAACTTCCTGTGGCTCCCCAAAGAGAGCGGAGAGCGAATCCGGAACTTCGCGTACTTTTCCAGGTACAGGTCACTGGTGTCGCTGCGGTTCTTCCGCGTGGCGGTGCCGGTAAACGTGACGCAGCGCATCGCCTTCTGGGGGAGCGTCAGTTTCTTCGCTGCCTACCTGATCCATACCTTCGACCTCAGCGTGGGCTTCGTGGCCCTGCCCTTGGCCATAACTTCGCTCGGGCAGATGGCCGGCAACTACAGCGCATCCTACGCGGCAAACCGGAGGCGCCGCGCGTTGATCATCGCCGCCTGCGGCATCGCCGGCGGAGCGTTCGGGTTCGTGGTGTTTTCCGTGGAGATGGGCCTGTGGGCAACAGTGGCCGTTGCGACGCTGAGCACCGGCCTGCTGAGCGTGTCATTCCCGATCCTGATCTCGGCCAGCACCGAGTATTCCGGCGCGTCCAAGGCCACCGGTGTGGGCCTTATGGGTTTCAGCAATCAGGGCGGCGGGATGCTGGGCGCTGCGATAGCGGGAGCGCTGTTGGCGAACGTAGGGTACATGGGCATCGGCTATATGTGCGTCGGCGCAACGGTCGTCAGCGCGCTGCTGACCAGCCTGTTCGGCCGGCAGTTCGCGGAGTCGGCGGGACAGAACAGAGGATAAATCGCGGCGGGATCCACGGGGCTGCGGTTCCACCGGCCTTCGGTACAATGTAGCCATGCTCATCACGCAGATTCGCGCTGGCATTCGGGGCGGGGCGCTTCGTATCCCGCGGTTCACTGTCCCCCTGGTGTTGGGATTTCTCCTGGCCGCTATCACAGCTATCGCCTGCTCCACCGGCCAACCCGCCGCGGACTTCGCCCTGAAAACCTTCAAGGGCGAGGAGTTTCGCCTCTCCGAGCAGCGCGGCCAGGCGGTGGTCATCAACTTCTGGTACCCGTCATGCCCACCCTGCCGCGATGAGATGCCCGCCTTCCAGGAGGTCTGGGAGGAGTACCAGGGCCGTGACGTGCGCTTCATAGGGCTGTTCGTGCCCCAGGGCTTCGACACCGAGGTCGAGGCTCGGCAGTTCGTCGATGAGTTCGGCCTGACCTTCGACTTCGCCACGGACGTCCGCGCAATGGTGGCCCAGGAATACGCGGTGCAGTTCTTTCCGACCACCTACTTCATCGACCAGGCCGGCCGGATCCACAAAATGGAGATCAGCCGAATGGATGTCGACACGCTGACCGAAATACTGGACGATCTGCTCTGATGGTCGATGTGCTGGGCATCATCCTGCTCATCATCCGCTGGGCGCACGCCCTGGCGGCGGTGGTTTGGATCGGCGGCAGCCTGTTCATGCTGCTGGCCGGCCGGCCCGCGTTGCGCACTGCCGACTCGGACGGACTGGTCGGCCGGGCGCTGGCTACCGAGTTCCGGCCCATCGTCGTAACCGCTATAGCCGTGCTCATTGTGTCCGGCGTGATCCTGACGGTGGACCGCCTGACCTCAGACGCCGCCGGCATGGCGTACACCGTCGTTCTGGTCGCCAAAATCCTGCTGGCGGTGTACGCTTTCGTTGTCGCCTGGCTCCTCCCCCGACGCCGGGACAGACCCGCCGGTGGCATTCCCGGCGCAATGACTGGGCCGGTGGCGCTGACTATAGCCGGCGTCATTGTCATCGGACTGGCTGACATCCTCACTTGGTTATTCGAGAAAGGACTGGCGGGATAACCTGACCGGGGGTGAACGAATTGAGAACCGACCTGCTGGACATACTGGCCTGCCCCGTCTGCAGGGGCACACTGACCTTGGCGGCGCAGACCATCGCTCCGGACGACGCGCCGGACGCTGGAGAGGTGCTCACCGGGGCGTTGACCTGTGCCACCTGCGACGAGGTCTATCCAATCAATGACGGCATTCCCAACCTGCTCCCGCCCGACCTGCGGGAGGCGGAAGGAATACGAGGATGACGTGCTACCATAGCCTCGATTCCGTGAGGTGTACGATGATGATCGACTTGGACAAGCTGTACCTGGAACACGCGCTAAAAGGCGAATACCGCAAGCTGTACGAGCATCTCTGCAAGCTTACGGAATCCGAGTGGTGCGCCACTTTCAGCCAAGTCGAGGCCATTGTCGGGTTCAAATTACCCCGGTGGGCGCGTGAATACAGCCCCTGGTGGTACGATAGCGGGTTTGATCAAGTCAGAGCCTGCCTGGCCGCCGGATGGAAGGTGGCGAAAGTTGACATAGAGGCTGAGACAGTGTTGTTCTGGCGGAAGGATTCGCCGGCCTTCCGGAATCGCGGTCTCGATGAAGTGTGGCCAGCCCGTTCCTTGGGCCCATGGCCAGAAGGCTTGAGTCTGCGACGTGAAGACCTCTACGACGAGAGGCTTTAGCTCCCCGATGTTTGTTGACACCAACGTGCTGGTAAATTCTCGTGCTGCCGGAGCACCGCATCACGAAATCGCCAGGGAACTGTTGACCACTGCACGTCAGGGAGCGGAACCGTTGAGGATCAGCCGCCAAGTTGTACGGGAGTATCTGGCGGTGGTCACCCGCCCGCAAATTTGGTCAGGGCCATTAACTTCCAATGAGGCCCTCCATGACGTGAACTGGTTACTCAACGACTTCGAGATACTCGAAGACGGGATAGTGGCAACTGGGTGGCTACTCACGCTGCTTCGAGAAATCCCCATTGGAGGGAGGCAGATCCACGACGCCAACATTGTCGCAACTATGCTGGCCCACGGGGAGCGTCGTCTTCTCACGTTCAACATCGCCGACTTTCGCCGGTTTGGCAACCGGATAGAATTGATCGTCTACTGACAACCAAACCCATTGCAAAAAACAAGGGCGAATGATCATTCGCCCCTGCCGAGAAATCGATACGTGCGGGGTTAGCCGCTCGTCAGGATCGCCACCACCTCGGTCGCCAGACCTTCGGCGCGTTCCCGCAGGGCGGGGCGATCCAGGTTCTCGATGGGATGCTGGGTGAAGATCGTCGGGTAGTCTTCCGCACCCCACATCTTGGCCATGGCGTTGGCCGTGGGGATGAACCGGTCGGTGCAGATGGTAGCGGAGGGGAGGCCGGCCTTCTCAACGTGGATTCCGTCGTGCACACTGCACGCGCTGCAGCTCCCTCAATCGCCGATGGCAACTACCACTGAGTCGACGTTGGCCACCAACTCCTCCAGTTCCTGCGGGTCGGCCGGTCGCGACGCGCTGGGCTTGCGCAGCCAGCGCACCTCACGGATCTCGTAGCGGTTGCGCAGGACCTCGGCCAGCTCCTCGAGCAGCACGTCCGCGTTGCGCTTGCTGTCGTCGATCAGACCCACGCGGGTGCCGGCCAGAGTGGGCAGGCGCGGCGCGCCGTCGAAAGGCGCAATGATCGGCTCGGTGGTCGGGTTGACCAGCGTGTATTGTTGGGTTGCCATGTTCGGTTCTCCTTTATGCGGCCAATCGTTCAGCGTCGTTGATGTAAGTGGCTGTTTCCCGGATGCGACGTTCCGTA
Organism: Dehalococcoidia bacterium; assembly: GCA_965203985.1. Classification (GTDB taxonomy): domain Bacteria; phylum Chloroflexota; class Dehalococcoidia; order Lucifugimonadales; family UBA3495; genus Bin87. Next base: position 1,405,836 of record CBDBDS010000013.1, on the reverse strand, counting down.
TCCTCCAGAGGTTCGCAAAGGCCCAGATAGAAACAATCGCCGTGCAATACGCCCTGCCTCGAATAATAGCGTCCAACCAGGCTCTGCACTTCGGGGTTTCGACCCGCCAAGGCTCGCAATTCAGCAGAGGTTTCCGGCGTTCTTTCAGGTTCATTGCCGGTGCGCGCCAGGATGAGGGCGTCAGTGGCTCGCTTGGTCGCGCCCCAAGCTTTTTCGGCGGCATTCCGTATTTTGCCCAACTCCAGCATTTCCAGGGCGTCTTCCTGGAGCGTGCGAGCGTCGACAAAAATGGCGTCGGCTCGATGGCTGAGGGAGGTCATGCGTTCACCTGTTCTCGGGCGTTTACGATCAGACGGAACGGACTGCCTTGGTAACGGCGGTGGAGCCTACCTTCGGCCCCCAGCTGGGTATCACCGACGAGGAGTTCGACTCCTCACCGCCGGCGAATACTACCAGAATATCGTCCGGTTCGGGAATCAGCGGTACCATCGCGGCCTCGTCGCCCGGCTCCACGTCTCCGCGCAGCACCAGCCCGCGTTTCAGGTCGGCCACGGACCGCCGGATATTTGCGTGCAGGTACTCCCGGACCTGCTGCTTTGTCCAGTCCCGCCACAGGTTGCTGTTGCCGGCGATGGTGATTGCCACCTGCCCCTGCCGGATGCCCACCGACACGTCGCCCACCGATCCGGAGGTGGACATTGACGTACCCAAGGACGACGCCACGTCCGCGATAGCGTACAGGATCGCCTCAGGCCGCCCCACCGACCTTACTTGCCGTGGAGCTTCACTGGCGAACACCGTAACCGTGCTATCGCCGGCGTCGAAACCGCGGTCCACGTGCAGGGGCGTCCAATGGGTTTCGCCCTCCGCCTCGGCGATGCAGTAGGTGTACTTGCCAGGGTGTCCGATGACGCTCCGGTCGAACAGGCCGGGAATGGCGGCGCAGGCATTCATCAGGATGAGCCGGATGGCGCGGCCGATGGTGCCGTTGGCGCGGTTGCCCGGTCCGAACAGGTTGTTACGGCTGTTGAGTCCAATCTGTTCGCGGATGGGGCCGTTGACGATGCACAGCACCGCCGCGCCGCCCATGCTGGACGACGGCCCCACCAGGTTGAACACCGGATCAAGCATGGCTTCGGTGGCGGCCAGCACCACGGGAAAGTACTCGGGCAGGCATCCGGCCATCACGGAGTTGGCTGCGGCTTTCTCCACCGTGATCACCCGGCGACGTTCCGGCAGTTCGCCAATCACGTCATCGAGATTTCGGCCGGAGTAACCGATGAACTCGGCTACGCGAGCGGTCGTGGGAGGCACCACGGGCAGGCCGTCGCTCCAGCCCAGCTCGTAGCCTTTCTCGATGGCGGAAAGGGCGTCATCCCAGGTGGTGGTAGTAACGTCGGTAAAATTCGTGGTCAATTTGTTTGCCTCTAGTGGTCGCTGGTCACATTGGATATGGCAAGCAGATGTTCAGCAAAGTCCAAGGTTTGCTGCTGCCGTACGATCAATTCGAGCACGGACAGAAACCCTTGGTCCGCATCGGCATGAACGCGCATTGCCACTTTAAGAGAGTCATTGAGTTCAGCATTGTTGGTTTCGTCAGCCAACCGGCGTATTACAGCTCGCTTGTGCTGGTATTTCCCACAATCTTGTCCGGTTGCGATACCGATAACGCTGATGGCGTGCTTTACGGCTAACCAGAGGATATCGGAGGCGGGCCGACGGCGTCCGCGCGCGATTAGTTGATGGCTGATCTGGATGCAGTCCAACGCTTCTCTGGCGTGGTCTGCTCCGGTCAGCATGGCATTTCCTTTTCCAGCAAGGCCTGCATGCAGTCTGCGAATTCGGTGGCGGAAGGACGGCAGAACAAAAACTCGTCCAATTCCATAAAGTCGTGGCCGGCGTTATCGCGGAATATGCCAGCGGCGCCGTACTTCAGCTTGATTTTCCCGGCAGCGTTTTCCCGCTCGTCCAAGATGCTGATGGATTCCAAAATCTCGTCGTCGCTTTCATGAGGCAGACCTCGTTGCTTGAGCGTCAGCACCGCCGCCAATCGCACCGCGGCCCACAGCTCGGCGGAGCTTTTCACAGTGTCGGGAACCATCAACTCTCGGTCGGCAGCATCCAGATGCGCCTTTACCTGGCGGTTGATTGTCACGGTCTCGTTGACGTCGGTCTCGGTGGTAGCCATCACGATTGCTCCGGAAGCATCACGGTTTTCCATCGGATGTCCCATGGTATCACCCGACACAGACGAGGGGCGAAAGATCTTTCGCCCCTATACTGCGGTACTGCCGGCGCAAAGTCTATGCCTTTGCGTACTTGGAGAAGCTCCGCAGCTCGCGCGGCGGGTCCATGTGGCTGCCGCGGATGGTGTAGGACACCTCGGACACGTACACGGCGCCGGTGCTGTCCACGGCGATACCGTGGGGCGCGATGAATTGGCCCGCGCCCTCGCCTTCTTCAGGTGCGCCAAATACGCAGACGCGATTGCCGTCCCGGTCGTAGATGGTGACCCGGTGACCCAGGCCCGGCGCGTCGTCCACGCCGCCCATGCCGTTGAGCTCGCCCACGTAGATGTGGCCGCCCCAGTACACCATGGCGTCCGGTCGGTGGATATTGCTCCACATCTCCGTGAAGTTGCCGTCGGTGTCGAACAGCTGGATGCGGTGGCACTCGCGGTCCACCACGTACACGCGCTCGTCCTCGTCGAAGGCGATGTTGTGCGGGCGAATGAACTGGCCGGCGTCGATGCCCGGCTCACCCCAGGAGAACTTGTACTGCCCCTCGGCGGTGTACACGTGGATGCGGGAGTTTCCGTACCCGTCGGAGACATAGATGTCGCCGTTGCTGGGGCGGATGGCGGCGGAGGTGGGCCGGTTGAAAGGCTGGCCACTCCAGCGGGGTGCCGGATGGTTCTTCTCGCCGATCTCCATCAGCTTCTCGCCGGTGACGCTGAACTTCTGGATGGTGTGGATGCCATCGTCGGCGGCCAGCAGGGTGTCATCGGCAGCGCTGTAGTACAGGCCGTGGGTGCGGTTCTCGCTGAAGTGGCCCTGACCGAAGGACCGCTCAAAATTACCGTCCTTGTCGAACACCATGATGGGATGCTCTCCGCGGGTCAGGATGAACACGCGGTCGTCGCCGTCGACGGCCACGCCGGGGCACTCCAGCAGGCGCATGCCGTCGGGCAGCTTCAGCCAGTCCTCGACGAAGGTGTACTGAAAATCTCCCTGGCCATAAGTTTCAGGCATAATCGTCTCCCTTGCAGATGCGTGTTGTGTCGTGAACCCGCCATCAACCGTCATTCCGGCGAAAGCCGGGTCCAGTGACTCCGGCAACCGGCGGGTTCGGCGAGGCTTTTTCATTCGGGGCTATCTTACTTGCCGCCGCACTACTGGGCAATACACCCGCCGTCGATGACCAGTTCCGCGCCCGTCACGAACGACGCTTCATCTGACGCCAGGTACAGCACGCCGTAGGCCACCTCGATGGGGTGAGCGCGCCGTCCCAGGGGCACCAACGCCAATCGCTGCGCCGCGATCTCCGGGTCCGCGTAGGTCGACTCGCTCATGGGCGTCATGATCGGCCCCGGGTGCACCGAGTTGGCGCGGATGCCCTCAGCAGCGTGCTGCACGGCCGTGGCCTTGGTGAACAGCCGCACCGCGCCCTTGGACGCGTTGTACGGATGCGACCGTGACCAGGCGCCGGTCATCCCCGCGATGGAAGAAATGTTGATGATCGACCCGCCGCCGGCCCGTCGCATGGCCGGTATCGCCGCTTTCGTGCCCAGGAACACGCCCTTGGAGTTGATGTCCATCACCCGGTCCCATTGCTCCACGCTGGTGTCTTCCAGCGAGATGTTCCGCGCGCCGCCCTCCACGGAGATGCTGATGCCGGCATTGTTCACCAGAGCGTCCAGCTTGCCGTAGCGTTCCTCGGCCAGTGCGACGATAGCGTCCCAGTCGCTTTCGCTGGTCACGTCCAGATGCGCGTATGCGACGTCCAGGCCCTCGGCACGACAATCAGCCTCGACCTGCTGTCCCAGGTCGTCGAGAATGTCGCCGAAGACGACCTTCGCTCCCTCCCGGGCGAACAGGCGCGCTTCCTCGGCGCCCATGCCGCGCGCGCCGCCGCTGATGATCGCTACCTTGCCATCCATTCGGCCCATGATTTACCTCCCGTGGAAAGCCGGCGGGTCAATTCGCCGGCAGGTTTTCGTCGATGATGGCTTGCAGTTGCTGAACGAGGGGCGACAGGTACTCTTGCACGATCCGCCACAGTTTCATTGGCGCCGCGGATTATTAGTGCGTTCGGCCCGCCCAGATAGCCTGACAAACCAATCCATGTTGGGAAAGTTGCGGTTGACAGCATTTACAGTACCGCCGGATAATCTCAATGGCAAGAGAGATTGATATGGAAAGCACTTTGGCCGACAACGCACTTGAGATCGCTATCATCGGCGGCTTGATAGCGGTCATAGTGGCGTTTATCACGATTGGGGCGATATTCGTTTTCCGGCTGTTCAACCGGGTTGACCAGCTTGCCGACAAGCTGGGGGAAACCAACGACAGAATCGGAGAAACCCGTAATGAACTCAGCGAGAAAATCGACGAAACGCGCCGGGAGTTGAGCGAGAAAATCGGCGAGACCCGTAATGAGTTGAGCGGGAAGATCGACCAAACGCACCAGGAGTTGAACGAGAGGATCGACGAAACGCGCCGGGAGTTGAGCGAGAAGATCGACGAAACGCGCCGAGAACTCAGCGGGAAGATCGACCAGTCGCACCGGGAGCTGATGCAACAGATGGCGCAGATGAAAGGTGACATCATCAACGCGCTGGTGAATCATTCCCATCCCGAGCCCGGCGGCCCTCCCGTGTTCGTCGCACCGCCTCCGGCAAGTCAGCCCGACCCGACAACGCGAGAGCCGGAAGCCACTCCCGCGGATGACTAACCTACGCCGCGCTGTTGTCGTCCATGAACATCCCCACCACGTTGCCCTCGGTGTCCCGGAAGTTGACGAACCAGCCGATACCGGGGACTGCGGTCCGGGGCGTGACGATTTCACATCCGGCTGCGCTCACCTTTTCCGTGTACGCGTCCAGATCATCGACACCGATGATAACGAGGGCGCCGCCTCCGTTCCACGCGGAAGCGCGGGCGATGAGCGCCCCGCTGATGCCGTAGAGCTCGTCGTCCCCGCCCGTCTGTTGCAGGTAGTACTCTTCCGGCCCGTCCCACTTGCTGGACTGCCAGCCGAACACGTCGGCGTAGAACTTGTTGGCGCGCTCGGCGTCGTCAAAGGGCAGTTCAAAATGCACGATCTTGGGCATGGTTCCTCCGTAGGCTAATGGTCAGGTTCAGCTGCCGGCAGATTGTGGAGTACATTGCCACTCCTCCGCCAGCAGCGCATACGATAGTGTATCCCACCATCGGCTCTTGAAGAATTCGTTGCTTCGCAACCTTCCTTCTTGCCGGAACCCCAGCCGTTCCAGCACCCGGGCCGACGCCACGTTGTCGGCGATGCACCAGGACGAGATCCGCCGCAGGCCCAGCTCACGGAACCCGAAATCCACCATGGCCCGCCCTGCCTCCGTGGCGTAGCCGCATCCCCAGTATCGCGGAGACAGTTCGTAACCGACATCGGCCTCCCACTCGTTGTTCGGCTTGCGGCGGATGCCGCAGTTGCCGATCAACCCGCCATCCTCACGACGGGCGATGACCAACTGGAACCGGCGCCTCGGTTGTTCCGTCTGCCAAACCCGGAACATATCGACGAACGCCCTGGCGTCGGCTTCGCTGCGGTCTTCCCACGGATAGTAGCGAAGATAAAGCGGGTCGCGCTGGTATTCCAGCACGGCCCGCCAGTCTTCCTCACCGAACTCCCGCAGGACGAGACGCTCGGTTTCGATCTGCATTCCCGGTCCCGTCAGGCAATAGCGGAAGAGCCTTCTCCCTTCAGGTAGTCCGCGGTGCGCAGCGCCAGCGCCTGGATCGTCGTGGTCGGGTTGATGCAGGCCCCGGTGGTGAAGATGCTGCCATCGATGATGAACAGGTTGGGCACGTCGTGAGCGCGGCCCCAGCGGTCCACCACCGAGCGGTCGGGATCGGACCCCATGCGCGCCGTGCCCAGCAGGTGCCAGCCCGCGTTGCGGCGCAACCGGGAGGAAACGACCTTCTTCGCGCCGGCCGCCTCCAGAACCTCGGTGGCGCGGGCGACCCCATGGTCCAGCATGGCCCAGGTGTTGTCGCTCACCGTGTAATCGATCTTGGGCGCCGGTATGCCGTGGCCGTCCGTCAGCGTCGGGTCCAAAGTGACCGTGTTGTGCTCCTCCGGCAGGTCCTCGGTCATGATGACGATGCCCATCTGGTGCCGGAACCGCTCCGCGAAGTCGCGGTGATGCCCTTCGCCCCACTCCACCTGCTGGCCGACCAATCCGCCCAATGCGATCTGCAACGGAGCGCCGCCCACGTTGGAAATCTGCATATCGTAGCCACGCACAAAGCCGCGCCGCGGATCAGTTTCATAGAATTCCTGGCTCAGCATGGAGGAACCGCGCGGGCCGTCATCGGGTCCCAGGTCCTCGTCGAACAGGCCCAGAACGTAGCCGCACGGGTGGTGCATCAGGTTGCGTCCCACCTGCCCGCTGCTGTTGGCGAGGCCATCAGGGAACAGCGCGCTCTTGGAGTTGAGGAGCAGCCGCGAGGTGCCGATGCCGTTGCAGGCCAGCACCACGACTTTCGCGTGCTGGGCCTGGAGATCGCCGTTGCGGTCGTAGTAGGCCGCCCCGGTGGCTCGACCGGCGGCGTCCACCAGGATCTCCCGCACCCGGGCGTGGGTGATGAGCCGCGCACCCTGCTTGAGAGCGGCGGGCCAGAAGATGATGTCGCTGCTGGAAGGCGAACGCAGGTACTCGCCCACGTCGGCCGGGCGCCCGTCGTAAGCCGTAGAAGCAACGGCATTGTCCGAAGACCACCAGTGCCAGCCCAGCTGATTGAAAGCGCGGGCCAGCTTCTCGCCGCCCGGGCCGATGGGCAACGGCGGCGTGGGCCGCGCCGGCTTCGGCGGGTAGGCCGTGTCGCCCTGCAACCCGCTGACGCCGTGGGCTCGGTCGTTCTGGTCGTAGTACGGCTCCAGCTCGAAGTAGTCCATGGGCCAGTCGTCGGCCACGCCGTCCAGCGACTTCAGCCGAAAGTCCGACGGATGGAACCGGGGGAAGTGGGAGCCCCAGTGGATGGTGCTGCCGCCCACCGCGTTGTACATGTACGGCGCGATGGGGGTGTCATCCTCGTTGACCGGATAGTCCTCCCGCAGGCCCCTGAAGTTAGGGTTGGGATGGAAGTCGGTCTGCCAGTGCAGCTGCGCCTGCGGCTCGTTCACCGGAAAGGCGTTGAGCGGAACCCAGCCGCCCTGCTCCAGGCACACCACCTTGACGCCGGCCTGGGTCAGACTCCAGGTAAATGCCCCGCCGGAAGCCCCGGCCCCGATGACCAGTACGTCGGCGATATCGTGCTTGCTGCCCATGTGTTTGCTCCTGTGAGTGGAGAGAGGTTGCGGCGCATTATAACGGCGGCGGGGGCGGTTGGGGTAAATTGACGGCACGCGCTAGGGCAGTTCGGAGATGGTTACCGCGCCTCCCGGAGTTGCGTCAACGCTGAGATTGCTGTCTCGTACCAGTCGCATTCCTATCAGAGGCACGACTGGCATACTGACGGCTATTACTTCTTTCGGTTGACCGTGCCATTCTACCCTGATCCTATATCTGGCATAGGTGTCAGTGGTTCCATCGGCCACTGTAAGCGCCATATCGGAGCTTCGCGTGCGATGCAGTTGTTCGATGATGTCCTGCGGCAAAACTATTTCTTCGGTGCATCCGGTGTCTATGACAAAATTGATAATTTGGTTAGCGTCGGCGCCGCCCAACACGGTCAGACTGATAGTTGCTTCAAGATCTTCGTTGACGATGCCATAGTGCATCAGTCGGTCTCCTTCACCGGGCGAACGCTGCGTGGGCTGAGAATACGTCCCGACCTTGACTGATGACGGTGAATGCAGTGCATGACTGCATCGGGGCGGCGCTCCCGCAGCAAGAGAGTCAACACCGCCTCGTTTTCGCCGATTTCGTAATCGCCGGAGAGAATGTCAATCAGCACGTATTTATTCTCGTCGCCCGGCGCCAGCAAAGGTCGGATTTTGGCAGCGTAAATTGCGTGCGCCTTACGCTGCTTTTCGGGGTAGGGGATGCTCTCATCGGTTGGCGTCTGTTCGGTTCTCGTACCGAACAACCCGCCCGTTTCCTCAATTGCCCGGTCAACCCGCTCCATCAGGTTGATGGTTTCGCCAATCGCCGCCGCCATACGGCGGTAGTGGTCGATGTCGTCGAAGGACAGAACGCGCCCCCGGCGGTCTTTCAGCCATTTATCCATGGGCTGGTAGCCGCCGATGCGGAACTGCCAGACTTCCGGCGCGATGCCCTCAAAATACTGGCGGCGGTTGATATTGACGCGGCCCTGCGCAACGCCGCCGGCTGGGTTGGGCTCAACATATCGTGGGTAGCCCCGGGCGATTGTGTCGTCGCCGGCTATGGGAAAGCCCAACGACGACGCGGACAACGCGGGAAAATGCAGCAAGTGAACGCCGGTCAGTCGTTGGCCCAAACCAGCCAAAACGCAGAACTGTGCCGCGTTGCGCGGGAACGGAACGCGGGGAAAGTCGACGTGCAGGAACTGGTCGTAACGCTCCCGGTAAGTGGGAGAGTGGAACACGGCGTAGATGTAGTGGAACACGTCCTCCGGGCCGAAGGTATCTTGCAAGTCGCCCGGCCCATCGGCAATAAAACGCAGACCGATGTGGCTCTCCAAAGCGGCGATGAAGTCGGGGGCAAGATTAGGTTCTTGGTGGTCAGCAGGGTACAAACCTGCCGCGACCTGCTGCTCGGCAGGATAGGTGTAAAGGGGCATCAGATAGTTGATTTCTCTTGTTTTATTCGATATAGCACACGCTTCTATTATTGAATCTGTCACACTACAGTGCGACCACTGAGCTCCAGATTGCGAAAGTTGGCGACAAGCGATTAATCCCAAGTTACCACCATTCAAGAGATGGCGCATCACTTCCAGACGACGCCTAGTGATAAATGAGCTACTGTAGTACGTGTAACGTGTGTCGAACAGGCGATATAAAACCGGCACTACAAGATTGCTATCTGCTTCTTCATTATTCGGGAATGCGAAATCACGCACCGCGCTGTTCATTTCATCGTGCGACCAGCGAATTGCCACGCTGTCATGACCGGTCACAATGCCGACTGAGTTCACTGGCATAATGTCGGTAATCTTGACGAATTGCAGGTATTGAGCCTCAAGTCCATTGTCCCAAGGCTTGAACCGATAATCAGGCGACGCTGGACGCAGTTCTTCCCAATCGGTGTTTGACATTTCCAGTTCGGACAGGGCCGCGTACTTGGCGTCGCGCGTACCCCATAAGTCGGCGTGGTGAACCGCAGCCGGCCCCGGCTTGTCCGGCGCTTTCACGAATATTGCGATGGCCACTCCTTGTTGGATATCAAAAACGTTCTCGTCAACGCCGCCATCGGGAGCGCGTTCTCTGGTGCGGGAATTGCCGTGTAGGTCCAACAGGTAAATGTCCGTGAAAGTGTCCAGCAATTGCTGGCGCATCCCCCGGAAGGTTGGGTTGTTCAGGTAGGCGTGGTTGGTGATGAACGCCAGTATGCCGCTATCGGATTGCTTGATGCGCCACTGCCCAAACCGGATAAACTTCACGTAGTCATCTTGCAGCCATTTGGTGTTCCTTTCGCCCAGGGGCTGACCGTCAACCTGCTTGTAGTCGTCAATCAGCTCGCCAATCCAAGTAAGTTGGCCGTCACGCCGGCTGTCGTTGGCGGAATGACCAGAGTAAGGTGGGTTTCCTAAAACCACCATTATAGGAAGGTCACGCTTGATTTCGACAGCGGCATTGGCCTCCTCAGTGATGGCACGAAAGGGGCCAGGCAAGGCTGCTTGCAGCATACTCTGTTCCAGCGAGTTGGTGAGGTACACGCCCAGCCGTTCATCCTGATTGAACTGGTAGGCCCAGCCATGACGGTCCTCCTCTGGCATATCCTGGGCCGCCAGTTGCAGCCCCAGCTTGAGGTGCGCCATGGCGTATGGAGCCATCAGCAACTCAAAACCGAACAGGCGAGGCAGCAGATGCTCGTTAACGTAGCCGCTCCACATTCCGCCCAGGTTGGCGTTCCGGTAATGTTCGCGGACATGGTTAACAACGGCGTAGAGGAAAGAGCCGGTGCCGCAGGCGGGGTCCAAGACGAGGACACGGTGCGACTCTTTCTGTGTGGAGTTGCCGTCGTTATCAAGGGAATCGTACTCGGTAGTGGAATAGTCGGCCAGACCATCGGCACAGCCGAACCTTTCCCGCAGCAGATAATCCACGGAGCGGACTATGTAGGAAATCACCGGCTCCGGGGTGTAATAGACGCCGCGCTGTTCCCGCAAGGCCGGGTCATAAGCAGCGAGGAAGGTTTCGTAGAAGTTCATTATCGGATCTTGGCGGATGGTCAGCTTGCCGAAGTCGGCCAGTATCGCCGACATATCGGCGTTGCCCAGCAGTTGCGTCAGGTCGTCCACGAAGCTCACGAAGGGCTCATCATCAAGGCTGGGGCCGGCCACCATACCGAAAATCCGGCGTATAAAGGGATTGGTGGGGGGAATGAAGTGAGCGGCGGTGTGACGATTGAAGTCGCGGGCCGGATGATTGACTCGGGCTGCAAACAAGCCGTAGGCCAGAGTCTGGGCGAACATATCGGCGAAGGCGTCGGCAGAAAGGTCGGGCACCAGGCATTCCTGCGAGGCCAGGTAGAGGTCCTGCACGTCCGACGATACCAGGCCCCGCTCAAAACCGGCGCGCACCGCGTCGCGGACAATATGAGTAAGGCGCGCCATACGCCTGGCCAGTTCCGCGGAGTCGCCGACGGATTCAGGGCTGCGGCTGAGAAAGTTCCCCAGCAGCACGCCGGTATCGCTGATACCATCGGCGGTGATGGATGGGCGACCATTACCGTCAATATTGGCCAGGATCGCTGATCCTCGCAACTCGCCGTCCACGTACCAGCGGAATTCGGTATAGTTGGTCAGTATCAGGTTAGAGAGGCCGGCACGGTAGCGTTTCAGTTGTTCATCGTTTTCAACGTTGTCCAAATTGGCGTCAACGTCTTTGGTTTCGATATAGCCAATAGACAACGGGTTATCACCGGATTTGACGATAGCGAAATCGGGCGCGCCGCAGTCGATGCGCTTGGGCTCGTTGATAGCGCTGATGCCGGCATTCGCCTCCACCAACGTTTGCAAGGCAGGGCGATGGGTATGCTCGGTGGCATTTCCCTGAGAAACATTGGCCTGTAGGGTTTGAATGTAATAGCGGAAATCGGTGGGGGTCATAGCAGTGTATTCCTGATTGAATTCCATCATGGGCGCGTGCCGGCACTTGCAGTACCTAATGAAACAGGGCGAACTTGTAGTCAACAGGCTCGCCCTTACACGCTGATGCAGCAACCGGAATTCTCCGGAATTCTACTGACGCTCGAACACCGCCGCCACGCCCTGGCCGCCGCCGACGCACATGGTCTCCAGGCCCCATTGGGCGTCCTGGCGCTGCATCTCGTGGAGCATGGTGGTGAGGATGCGGGCGCCGGTGGGACGGCGGGAGTGGATGGTCACCGTGCTTACTTCTCCGACTCCGCTTCCAACTGGTGCAAACGTTCCAAGGTGGCGTCTCGTTCAGCCCGCGCTTCATCCAACGCCGCCTGTAGTTCCTCAGGGTCCATTAGAAACTCGTCCGTTTTCGGATCATAGAAATGCAATTTGCCGTTGTCCCAGCACAGGTACAGGTCCAGCGCTTCGCTGTAGCCCGACAGCATTCCATGCATCTTGCCGGGACGGTCGTCGGCCAGTTCGATGGGTTCATACTGGCCGTGGACTAAGCGATCTCCTGCCAGCGGGGCGTCGTGGTACTGGCCGCCAGTGTAGTCGAACCGCCAGTACTCACCTATTCCGAACGCCGCATAGTCATCACGCTTAGTCGTGTAGTCGGCGCGCCCGGTATTGCGGGAAGCAACTTCCAGCACGAAGTCCGGCGGTTTACCCACATCGTTTATCTCATAGCCGTTGTTGGCGGCAATTCTTTCCGGGTCAACGCCAAAGGCAACCAGCAGGTCTGGGTACCTCCAATCGGTGCGGGCCTGCCTGCGGTCAAGACAGAGGTATCCCTCCCCAGCAAGAAGAACATCGGAACGGTGGGCGAAATGACGCCATAAGGTACTGCTGACTCCGGCCCGCTCAAAGTGGATGTTTTGGTTCATGTCCTGCTTTTTGGGCGGGTCGGGCAGCGGTGGCTTGCGCCGTGCCACGCCGGCCTCGCCCGACTTGTCGATGGCTGCGTTCCTGGTAGTCATCATCAGCCTCTCAGCCAGAAAGCCACAGCCGTTCGACCCAGCTTACTTCCGCTCGAACACCGCCGCCACGCCCTGGCCGCCGCCGACGCACATGGTCTCCAGGCCCCATTGGGCGTCCTGGCGCTGCATCTCGTGGAGCATGGTGGTGAGGATGCGGGCGCCGGTGGCCGCGATGGGATGGCCCAGGGAGATGCCGGAGCCGTTGACGTTCAGGTTGTCCTCGTGGGGCAACTGCCACTCGCGCAGCACGGCGAGAACCTGGGCCGCGAAGGCTTCGTTCAGCTCGATGATGTCCATGTCGCCCAGCGTCATGCCGATCTTGTCCATGACCTTGTTCACCGCCGGCACGGGCCCGATGCCCATGGTGGCCGGATGGCAACCGGTGACGGCCCAACCGCGCAGGAAGGCCATGGGTTCCAGGCCCAGCTCTTCCAATTTGTCCTCGGCCACCACCAGGCAGACGGAAGCCGCGTCGTTCTGGCTGCTGGCGTTGCCTGCCGTGACCACGCCGTCGCGCATCACCGGACGCAGCCGGCCCAGCACCTCCATGGTGGTGTCAGCCCGGGGGCCTTCATCAGCGTCGAAGATTTTGGGGTCGCCGCGACGCTGGGGGATACTCACCGGCACGATCTCGTCGGCGAACTTGCCCGAGTCTCGGGCCGCCACGGCGCGCTGGTGGCTGCGCAGGGCGTATTCGTCCTGCTCCTCGCGGGGGATTTCGTACTCACGGGCCAGGTTCTCGGCAGTTTCGACCATGCCGCCGGGGATGGGGCCGAACCGCTCGTCCGGCGCGATGGTGACGCGAGCGCGGGCCAGCCGGTCATGGAAGGTCACCGAGCCAAATCGCGCGCCCCAGCGGGACTCGTTGCTGTAGAACTCGGCGCTGCTCATGCTTTCGGCGCCGCCGGCGATGACCACGTCGGCGTTCTCGGTCTGGATCAGCATGGAGGCGTTGAGGATGGCCTGCAGGCCCGAGGAGCAGCGGCGGTCCAGCTGGTAGCCGGGAACCTCGATGGGCAAGCCTGCCTTGAGGCTAGCCAGGCGGCCAATGGCGGGGTTCTCGCCCGAGGGGTAACCGTGGCCCAGGATCACGTCATCGACCCTGGCCGGGTCCACGCCGCTGCGTTCCAGCGCGGCCTGGATGACGGTGGACGCCAGCTCGGCGGCGGGCACGTCCCGCAGCGCTCCGCCGAAATTACCGACGGCGGTGCGGACCGGAGAAACTATGGCTACTCCTCGCATTTTGGGGCCTCCTTGGGGGCATGGGGATGGCAGTTAGCCTCTGCCATCGGGGTTGCTGAATGGTGCCAGCATGATACCCGCTGCGCTTGAGGGTGTAAAACCGCCAAGATCCGCGCGAAGTTCCGTGCCCGACACCATCGGATCCTGGCGTATCGAGATCAGAACCCGCAGGCGTCCCAGGCTCGGGCGAACACCGCGTCCAGCATCGGTTCGGTGAGCCGGCCGGTCTGCGTGTTCTGCTGGCTGGGATGGTAGCAGGCAATGAGCATCGGCCCGCCGTCCGGCAACGGGGTCGCCACGTCGTGGCCGAAGGGCGGCTTGCGATCCGGCGGCGTGCGTCCGGCAGCAGCGTAGGCCCTCAGGAAGGCATCGAAGGCAATGCGCCCCAGGGCTACCACCGCGCGCAGGTCGGTGAGCAGCTCGATCTCGCGGGTGATGTAGGGACGACAGGCGGCCAATTCATCGGGCCGCAGCTTGTTCTGTGGCGGAGCGCAGCGGGCCGCAGCGGTGATCAGCGCGCCTCGGAGCTCCAGACCATCACCGGGTCGTGTGGATTCGGGTTGGTTGGCGAAACCGGCCCGGTATAGCGCACCAAACAGCCAGTCGCCGCTGCGGTCGCCGGTGAACATGCGTCCCGTGCGATTGCCGCCGTGGGCCGCCGGCGCCAGACCCACGATCAGCAGGCGGGCATCAGGGTCACCGAAAGCCGCCAACGGGCGACCCCAATAGTCCTCCTGCCGGTACATCCGCCGCTTGACCCGCGCGGTTTCCTCCCGCCATTCCACCAAGCGAGGGCAGGCCCGGCAGTTCACTACCAACTCCTGCACGTCGCCGATGCTGGCAACAACTAAAACGTCAGGCATGGTCACATCGCATGGATGCACAGGATAAACGGGATATGTCAGTCAATTGTTCGATCCTTGTGCATCCTGTTTATCCATGCAAGTCAGTGGTGATGATCGTGCGCAGGCGCGCCCCAGCCTCCGCCGCCGGGGGTGCGGATGCTCAGCACGTCGCCAGCCTCAACGTCCAGGGTTTCCTTGCCGGCCAGGTGGACCTCTTCGTAACCTCCTTTGAGCAGGACGTTCTCGCCGTGGTCGCCGTGGTGTCCGCCGTGGTAGCCGGGCGGAGCGTACCGTCGACGCTCGGACAGGACGGTAACGCGGGCGGGACTCAGAAACTCAACGTCCCGGATCAGGCCGTCGCCGCCGCGGTGCAACCCATCGCCCCCGGAGCCACGACGCAGCGCGTAACGGCGCAAACGCAGCGGGAAGGCGAACTCCAGCGCCTCCACCGGCGTGTTCATGGTGTTGGTCATGTGGGTGTGGATGCCGGACACGCCGTCCTTGTCGGGACGGGCGCCCATCCCGCCGCCGATGGTTTCGTAATAGACGTAGGGCTTGTCGCGGGAAATGTCGTGCCCGCCGATGATCATGTTGTTCATGGTGCCCTGGGACGAGGCGGGGATACGGTCGGGCAGGGCCTGGCTCATGGCGGCCAGCAGCACGTCGGTGATGCGCTGGGAGGTCTCGACGTTGCCGCCGGCCACGCCGCGTTGCGGCAGCGGGTCCACCAGGCTCCCCCGGGGCGTTATGACCTCCACCGGCCGCAGGCAGCCCTGGTTGGCCGGAGCCTCATCACCCACGACGCAGCGTACGACGTAAAGGCTGGCCGACACCGTCACCGCGCGCGGCGCGTTGATGCAGCCCGGTCGCTGGTCGGCGGTGCCGGTGAAGTCGATCTTCATCCGGTCGCCGTCCACGGTCACCGCAACCGAGATGCGCACCGGCTCTTCGGTCAGGCCGTCGTCGTCCATGTAGTCGGTCACGTTGTAGGTGCCGTCGGGTATTTCGGTGATGCGACGACGGGTCAGCCGTTCCGAGTAGTCCAGCAGCGCGTCCATGTGCTCCAGGGTTTCGTCCAGGCCGTACCGCTCGGCGATCTCGGTGAGACGCTTCTCTCCCACGCGGATGGACGCAATCTGCGCCGACAGGTCGCCTTGGCGGTCGTCGGGCGTGCGGGAGTTGCGGCAGATCAGCGCGATGACCTCGTGGTTGATGCGCCCGCCTCGGGACAGCTTCAGCGGCGGGATGATCATCCCCTCCTGGTACAGCTCAGTGGACAGGGGCATGGAGCCGGGAGCCATGCCGCCCACGTCAGAGTGGTGCCCCCGGTTGCTCACGTAGCCGATGAGTTGCTTGCCATCGTCGCGATCAATGTACGCCGGCGCAACGAGCGTTATGTCCGGCAGATGAGAGCCGCCCAGGTACGGGTCGTTCAGGATGATAATGTCGCCCGGCCGCAACCCGCGCGGAAAGGTCTGCAACGCCGCCTGCACCGAGGCCGGCATGGCCCCCAGATGCACCGGCTGGTGGGCGGCCTGGGCCACCATTTCGGCGGCGGGATTGAACAGCGCGCAGGAAAAGTCCTGCCGCTCCTTCATGTTGGTGGAGTAGCTGGTGCGCTGCAAAGCCACGCCCATCTCCTCGGAAACGGAGATGAACATGTTCTTGAAAACTTCCAGGCTGATGGCGTCAACGGGCATGGTGAGTATAGCTCCTGGCTGTTTCAGGCCAAAAAACGGATTGCTTGCAAAGCTATGACACGATCATCCTCGATTACCGCATAGGTCACTTCAATGACGTTTCTACTGTTCGGGGAATGCGGGAAGCTGATCTTTCTGACGTTCGCCGCCGCACCTGGCACAGTCTGTCCGAAAAAGGGATTAGTGGGCAGCACGGAGCGAGTTAAGTATTCCACCTGGGCGGGATGGACCATTGGGTTGAGCCAGCCGGCGGCCACACCGTCGTCCCAATCGGTATGAAAAGCGACGCTCCGCACGATGCGGTAAGGCTCACCTTGTCCGGGCAACGAATTCATCGGCGACTTTCAATCCGTGGCGGATGGAGTTCTGGCTCAGCGGCGGGGCAGTAAAGCCGGCCATTTCGTAGGACATGGGCTGCCCGTCCTCGGTGGTCAGCCAGGCAGCTTCGTATTGAGAATAGTTCTCAATGGCTGCCGCGCTGTAATCAGCGAATCGCTCCATCTGGAAATCCATTTCCTCCAGGTCCTCCGGGGCCAGCACCTCCCGGTTGGCCGGGCGGTTGGTGAGCAGGCCATAGTGGTGGTAGCCCTGGGCGTGCTGGTCGCGGAGCACGGTCATGGCGCCGGACTGTTCCATTTTCATCCGAGCCTGATACCAGTTCTCCGGGTAGGGGCCATGGGGAAAATGCAGGTAGGTAGTGCCGGTGATGGGCTTACCCCGCGCGGCGTAGGCTCCGCAGTCGGAGTAGTAAAGCAGCCTCACCAGCTTGCTCACCCCGAAGTGCGGGTCGTTTTCCGACCGCTCGCCAATGTACAGCGCCGCCTCGATAAACTTGCCCATGTCCTGGGAGAAACTCTGCTCAGTCGTCATCACGAAACTCCACAGTCGTCACAGCGTCGCCAACACATCCACCGCCCCCGCCGGCGCTGCCAACTGGTAGTACTCCGTTCCCATCAGCCGGCGCATAACCTCCTGGGGCAGTTGCTCGAAGGGGCCGTCGCTGCTGATCTGGGTGCGATGGCACGAGAGGGATGCGATCTTGGTCTCTACCCACGGTGAGACGTCCAGCGTAGTGGTCACCTCGTCGTCGGGCGTACCCAGGGTGTCCACTGCATCAACGGCAAAGGGCGGGGTGATGTCCCGGTCGGTCATCTCCTGCCACATGCGCTGGAACACGCTGCGGGGGAAGCAGACGTAGTAGAGCAACGGCGTGGCTGCGCCGGGGTCCGAGGCGCGTTCAGCGGCGGCGGTGGCGTGGGCGCACATGGTTTTGTGGTCGGGATGCCCGTAGCCGCCAGTCGGGTCGTGGGTTATGACGACGTGCGCGTTGACCTCGGCAATGATGCTCCGCAACCGCTCAACCACAGTTTCGGTACCGGCGTTGCAGTAGGCGTTGGGGTGGTGGTTGTCATCCCAGCCTTCCATGCCGCTGTCCCGGTAGTCCAGGAACCGGACGTCGCTGATGCCGGTGATGTCCATGGCATTGCGCAGTTCCTGCTTGCGGACCTGCCACAGGTTTTCGGGCGTTGCGAGAGCAGGGTCGCTGATTTCACCGATGTCGCCGTTGGTGGCGCACACCAGCGTGACCCGCGCGCCGCTGGCCGCCAGCATCGCCAGCAGGCCGCCCGAGGCAAAACCCTCGTCGTCCGGATGGGCATAGCACGCCAGGATGGAGAGTCGGGAGATAGAGAGGGGCGCTTCGTTAGACATGACTAACCCGCCGAGGCTGGACGATCTGGAACGTTCACGTTGGCATCTTGTCTGGAATCGCATTCCAGTTGGATACCGTGCCAGAAGTGCTCGGACTGCCCGAAGTATGCGCCGAACCGAACGGACAAGACCGGCGTAATAGCTCGCTCGCCACGAATGATTTCTTCAATCGTCCGTGGAGCGACGCCAATTGCTTCGGCCATCGCTGCCGGCGAAATTTCCATGGGATTGAGGTATTCCTCCGCCAGGATTTCGCCGGGTGTTATTGGATTTATCATGGCAACGCTCCGCTCAAGCGCGGGGATGTGTCAATGGTAATCAACGATAGCAACCTGGTCCGGGCCGACATCCGTCCAGCGAAAGATAATCCTCCACTGATCATTAATCCTGATGGAATGGAAATCGGATAAATTGCCTCGGAGACGCTCTAAACGATTGCCGGGTGGAACCGCTAAATCGGACAAGGTGCGAGCCTGATTTATCTGGATGAGCTTGCGCAAGGCTACCCGGGCGATGGCAGAAAATGGACGGCTGCTTTCAGTGTAGAACAGTTCTTCGGTGTCTTGGTCTACAAAAGATTGAATCATAATAGGTTACGAACGGTCGCGGCGACTACCCCGCCGGTTCCAGCAGCAGGTTGCCGTAGGGGTCAACCTGGCCTGCCCAGCCGGGCGGCACCACGATGGTGGTGTCCAGCTGCAGGAGCAGCGCCGGACCGGCGATCCGGTTGCCGGTTTGCAGCCGGTCCCGGTCGTACAGCGTCGTGTCCATCGAGCCTTCCGCAAACACCACCTCGACGTTGCCAATGGCCGCGTGCGCCGCGGCGCTGCCGCCGTTAGGAGCCGGCTCCAGGTGCGGTTTGTCCACCGCCAACTCCAGCTTGAGCCGCAGGTTGACTACCTCCACGGGCAAGGCGCGGTCGGCGTACCCGAACCGCTGCAAATGGGCCGCGTAGAACTCTGCGGCGATGCTGCGCGTCAGATCGCCACGCCCGGTCAGCGACGGGCAATCCACGGTCAGCTCGAAGGACTGTCCCACGTAACGGACATCCAGGAACCGGCGCGCCGCCATGGCGTCCGCGGGCAGACTCTCCTCCACCAGCTCGGCCCGGGCCAGCTGTTCCATGCCGTGGAACTCTTCCTCCAGACGCGTTTTGTCCAGATCCTCGCCGCGCAGCATCACGGTGCGCGAGTAGTCCTTGACCACGTCGGCGATGGCAACGCCCAAGGCGGACAGGATGCCGGGATGCCCGGGCACCAGCACGCGGGGGATGCCCAGCTCCGCCGCCAACTCGCAGGCGTGCATGGGACCCGCGCCGCCGAAGGGAACCAGCGTGAACTCCCGCGGATCGTAGCCGCGTTCCAGCGAAATCGCGCGGATGGCGCGCTCCATGTTGGAATTGACCACACGAATGATGCCCAACGCGGTATCAGTGGCCGATGCGCCTACGCCCGTGGCGAGATCTGTCATCAGGGATTGCGAGCGTTCCTGGTCCAGCGTCATGCGCCCGCCCAGGAACCCGTCCGAGCGCAGGCGTCCCAGCGTCAGATTTGCGTCGGTGACCGTGATCCGGTCACCCTTGCCGTAGCACGCCGGGCCCGGATCTGCGCCGGCCGATTGCGGGCCAACGACCAACGCGCCGCCGGCGTCCACCCGAGCGATGGAGCCGCCGCCGGCTCCCACGGTGTGGATCTCGATCATCGGCACGCTGACCGGATAGCCGCCCAGGTTGGCCGAGGTGGTTTCCTTGATGCGCCCTGGGCACAGCGACACGTCGGTCGAGGTGCCGCCCATGTCCAGAGTGATGATGTCGGGATGCCCCGCCTGCACGCCGGTGTAGAAAGCGCCGACCACCCCGCCGGCCGGACCGCTCAGGATCGTGCGCACCGGCTGGTCTGCCGCCAGGCTGGCGGTGATGCTCCCGCCGGATGACTGCATGATGCGCAACCCGTGGCCAAGCACCGATTCCAACTGTGTCAGGTAACGCCCCATCACCGGACCCACGTACGAGTTGACCACCACGGTGCTGGTGCGCTCGTATTCCCGGAACTCCGGCAGGATCCGGGACGATATCGAGACGAATGGTTGGTTGGGTAGACTCGCCAATCGTTCGGCCAGGATTTCCTCGTGCACCGGGTTGAGGAACGAGAACAGGAACGATACCGCCACCCCGTCCACCTTGGCGTCGTCCAGCAGCCCCACCAACGCGTCTATGGACTCTGGAGTCAGGTCGTCGAGGATGGCCCCGGTGTAATCGATCCGCTCCGGCAACCCGAAGCGCAACTGCCAAGGCGCCAGGGGCTCCGGCCTCTCCATGGACAGGTCATACAGGTCGGCGCGGTTCTGCCGGCCGATTTCGAGGACATCCTCGAAGCCCATGGTTGTGACCAGGGCAGTGCGCCCGCCCTTGCCTTCCAACAGGGCGTTGGTCGCCACGGTGCTCCCGTGGATGAAGTCGGCGCCGCCGACGTCAACCCCGGTGTCGCGCACTCCGGCGGTGATGCCAACCGACGGGTCGGCCGGCGTGGACGGGAGCTTGTGAACGGAAAGAACGCCGTCCCGCAGGACGGCGATATCGGTGAAAGTACCGCCGACATCTATGCCGACTACGGTGGTTGACATGTGTGATTTACCCCTCGTTATGGGTTCCACAGCGGAGTAGGATCTTACACGCCATCCATTCAGTCGGCCAGGGCGATGCGCAGGCGCTTGTTGATCCGCCCCTTGCTCTCGTGGCCGACCACCTCGATGCGGCCCACCTCGGTGGTGTTGCGCACGTGCGTGCCACCGTCGGCCTGCAGATCCAGACCCTGGATGTCGATGGTGCGCACCTCGGTGATCGCCGGCGGTAGCAGGTTGATCTTGGTGCGGATCAGGTCCGGGTGGGCGTCGGCCTCGTGCCGGCTCAGGAAGCCAACCCCGATGTCCCGCCCTGCCGCCACCTCTGCGTTGATGCGCGCCTCGACCTCATCGGCGAACTCGGCCGACATGTTCTCCAGCTCAAAATCCATGCGCGCGCGGCCGGGCTGCATGTCGCCGCCCGTGACCAGCGCCCCGTAATCCCGCCAAACGACACCACACAGGATGTGCAGGGCCGTGTGCGTTCGCATCAGACGATAGCGCCGCTCCCAGTCGATGGCCCCACGCACGGCGGTTCCAACGGCGGGCCCGTCCGAACCGTCTATCGTGTGCACAATAGAGCCGCCCGCCCGCGCGGCCTTGGTAACCTTGAACTCGACCCCCGATGTATCCACTAGAGTACCCACGTCGCAGGGCTGCCCTCCGCCTCCGATGTAGAACGCGGTACGGTCCAGCACCACCCCTCCGTCGTCCGTCACCTCCGTGACGGTGGCATCGAACTCGGATACGTAGGCATCGTTCAGGAACAGCAACTCGGTCATGCTAGCCTCGCCATGGGTCGCGGCGCGATCTGTGTTGGGATGCCACGCATTATAGCAAGCGACCCCCCATGCTATAATTCCGCCCAATTCATATATCAGGTTGATCAGAGATGAAACTGTCGTGCCTTCAGGAAAATTTAGCTCGTGGACTCAGCACAGTGAGCCGGGCGGTGGCCAGCAGATCGACGCTGCCAATAACTCAAAACGTCCTGCTGCGCACCGATCAGGGCATGCTGATGCTGTCCGCCACCAACCTCGAAATCGCCATCACCACCTGGATTGGGGCGATGATCGAGGAAGAAGGATCGATAACCGTGCCCCATCGCTTGCTGGCCGACTGGGTCAACACTCGCCCCAGCGACCGCATCGACTTCGACCTGGGCGGACCTGACGCAGACGGACCGACCAGCGGGGGCAGCGTTTTGCACCTGGCCTGCGGTCGCGCCGTGACCCACATCAACGGAGCAGACGCCGCAGACTTCCCGCCCGTTCCCCAGGTCGATACCGGCACTGCCATTGACATCGACCCCAGCGTTCTGCGTTCCGGGATCAGCCTGGTGGCATTCTCGGCCGCCACCGATGAATCCCGCCCGGTATTGACCGGCGTGGAGCTCAAGCTCAGCGAAACCAGCGTGGTGATGGCCGCCGCCGACGGCTTCCGCCTGGCGGTCTACTCCGGCCAGATCTCACAGTCCGTCGACGAAGAAATCAAGGTGATCGTTCCGGCGCGGACCATGCAGGAAGTGCAGCGCCTGGCCTCGGAACAGAGCAGCCCCGTCCAAATGACATTGTCTCCCGACCGCGGGCAGGCCATGTTCAAGCTGGAACACGTTGAGATCGTTTCCCAACTGCTCCAGGGTAGCTTCCCGAACTACGAACAGCTCATTCCCGAGCGGTTCGAGACCCGAGCCGTGATGGAACTGGACGACCTGAAGCGTGCCACGCAGTCGGCGTCAGTCTTTGCCCGGGACGGCAGCAACATCGTGCGGCTGGAAATGATGCCCCAGGAAGCCAGCGACGGCGGCCAGCTCAAGGTTTCCGCGCGCTCCGAGGAAGTGGGCGACAGCTTGGACGAGTTGGACATTGATCAGTTGGACGGCGCGGACGCCAAGATCGCCTTCAACGTCCGCTATCTCCAGGACATCGTGAACGTGCTGGGACGCGGCAAGGTCGCAATCGAGGTGACCAACTCCTCCAGCCCCGGAGTGTTCCGGCCCGCCGACTCCGACCGGTACGTACATGTGGTCATGCCGATGTACGTGCAATGGTGATTAAACTGGGGTCAATGACCCCAGTTACGAGAGCGTGTTTTTTGGTGGCCACAACCTTGATCTGGAGCAGTCCGAGCAGGGTTTGCCACTCGTCAAAAGAGAGGCTGTCCAAACGCTCGTGGTAGCGATCAAAGACCGCCTTGAGTTGCTGTTCGACCTGCTCATCAGCGTCTTGGATCTGCCTCTGTCCCTCCAGAACCTCCAATTCCTTGGTACGGCTCTCCTCCAACGCTCGGAGAGGGGCGACCAGTTCCTCAAGCATAGCCTGGTCAATCACGTTCTTCGTGCGTTGGATGACCATCGTCCGAATTTCCGAACGACATTTGCTAATTCCGCTTTTCAACCGCGCAATTTGCCGGCCCAGGTCACCGGACCCGGTATCGCGGAATGCACGGAGATTCTCGAGCACCACTGCTGGGTTCTTCAGAAGCTCTCGGATGTGCTCCTGGACGACAGGTTCCAGTTCATCCGCCGGGACCGAACCCACGCGGCAAATGGGGTCCCGAGACTCGGTTGGTAAACTCCCAGCGCAGCGGTAGTAGTGATAAATCTGCTTTTGCGTGATGCCGGTGCGGGTACATGCGCAAGCTCCGCACGAGATCCTGCCGGTGAACAAGAAGAGCCTACCTTCCTTGTCCTGCACCGGCTGAGGTCCAGCCCAAGTGGTCTGCACGAGATCAAACAGCGTGGGGTCCACGATAATGGGCGAGAAGTCCGGGACGAGTTTCCACTCCTCCCGGGGGAGAGGAGTCACGACGCGTTTCCCGTTTACGAGCTCGCACCGAAACTTTCGGTAATACTGCTCGCCCTTGTACGCCTCGTTCGTGAGAATCGACCTGACGGTACGGGCAGCAAATTGACAACCGTTCTTGCTGGGGATGCCCAAGTCGTTGAGCTTCCTCGCGATCTTCAGAACCGGCATCTTGGCCGCACGCCATTTGTAGATCATTCGGACGATAGCCGCCTCGGCCTCGTTGATGGTCCTCACGCCGGTCACAGGATCGTAGTCGTATCCGTACATGCCCCTTCCGTTGCCGCAAGGCATCTTTCCGGATGCCGCGACCGCAATTTTGCCTCTCATCGTGCGCTCGGCAATGAGGCGCCGCTCTTCCATGCCGATCGCGCCCGCCACGAAGTGGATCAACTCATCGTAGATGGTCTCGAACGAACGGCCGGTGACAAAGTCGAGCAGCACACCGTGCTCGATGCAATGTCTGCCAAATTTGACCACCTCGATAGGATCCCTGGCCAACCGGTCAGTTTCGTACACGACGACGCACTGAACCTCGCGGTCGACGACCAAGCGGTAGAGTTCGGCAAGGCGAGCTGGGTTGGTATCCCCGCCGGAAGCGACTTGGCGCAGCCTGTACCGTTCAGGAACGCGATAGCCCAACGCTTCGGCTCGGGCCACATTTGCGGCTTCCTGCGTATCGAGAGAAGTGCCCTTCTCGCCTTGATCGGGCGTGCTGACCCGAGCAAAGCTCGCCGCAAACCGGGTGCCGTCGTCTATACCCAAGACTTTGATTTTCGCTTTCATCACGTTTCCTCCCGTGGAAGTGTTTGAGAATGACAGCGGAGCCAAGGAGTGCTGGATCCGCAGACCCCGCCATCGCGAGCAGATTCATGCCTGCCTCAGAGAGACCGCGAAGGTGGTGGGTTCGCAGGAGCTGCCGAAATGAGCATCAAAACGGGACTGCGCCATTGCACGACCACCGCGCCGAACATCAGCCCAATGGCAATAGGCAGGCGAGCATGGGATGAGCCTTTTGAAGTGGGGTCAGACCAGCTCACCGTGTCCGTTTACTTTTCTAAAAATCCCCCAACCCAAGCGAGTAAATCCTCTGGGAGCGGCGAGCCGTTGACAAGCTCAACGCGGACGTCATGTTCCTGAGCGTGTCGCAAGAATTTCACAACCTCGACCAAGTCCCGAGACAGCCGATCAAGGTTGTACAGGACAACGCATTGAACCTCCTGGCTGGCGATCAAGCGATGAAGCTCGGCGAGGACGGGATTGTCGGTATCCAAGCCGGAAGCGACTGCGCGGAGCCGGTAATCCTCGGGTAGGTAGTAGCCCAAAGCCTCGGCTCGAGCAACACAGGCAGCCTCTTGAGGGTCAAGGTTTGTGATCGACGATTCGTTGGTTCGAGCGTAGCTAGCGGCAATCCCCGCGGCTTGGTCAAGGGACAGAGGTTTGATTTCGCTTTCCATCGGATATCCTCCAGGAGAGATGTTTGAGAACGACGACAGAGACAATGGCTATTGGGCACCACAACCCTGCCGTCGTACCGAGATTGGTTTACGGTTCAGGAACCGTCGGGAAGTCTGCGATCTCAGGAGCGCCACCGGCCAGCATCAGATTCACGATCCAGGAGCGGAGGAGTGGGTCCTGAGGGCCAGCGCAAAAGACGACGCGGTACCGCCGGCGTCCAACGGCTTTCCAACCGGTATCCGCGACGATCTCACCGTCGGGAAGATGAGCCGCAAGCTCTGGCACTGCGAAGCCGGGGATCGTGTCCTCGACGTCGGCACCCGGCGATTCGGACTGGGCGCTCTCGTCGCAAATCCCGCGCATAGCGGGCCTTTCCGGGGAATCAGGGCCTTGGAGCCCACCCGAGGGGGTTTCGTCGCTGTATGTGCGGGAAAATGGAAAATTCGCGCCATTGGCGTCACAGTCAGGGAGCGCCGGATGTTCCAGAGCGCCATCCGGTGCGGTAAAATTGAATGCGCCAGCGCCAGTAATGGGCTGGTGTGCATGGTCCTCCGCATGAGTTCCTAGGCTCTGGGGCGGATGACCGGGACGGCCGGGCCCTTCGGGGCCCGGTCTCTTCTTGTTCGAGGCGGGCATAGTGATGCCTCCTTCCGCAAAGTGAAGATCAGGTGGATTTTCAGAAAGGGAGGCGGACCACGGACACGAATGCCGGGCGGGCAGCAGGGGAGTGAGACTCCAAGAGGCCGCGGCAGGAACCGCGATCGGACCCGGCCCAAGCCGGATCGGGCGGCAAAATGAGAAAGTTTCCGAGCCGGGGTGTACTCAGAAAACGCCTGTGCTAGACTCGACATGCGCCTCCTCACCGAGGCCGCAAAGGGACCGTCGACTCTTGCAGGGGAGACGGTCCCTTCGCTTTGAATCTCATTCAAGAACGGGCGTACTATTATAAGTCCAGCAGCACTCGACCGCAACGGAAATGCGACAAATTGCGCTAAGTTTTGAGCTTGTTCGGGAAGGGCGGAGACAAGCCGTGACACACCGCGTTCAGTTCGTGTCAATGCGAGACGAGAGCTACCCGGAGAGGCTAGCGACTTGACCGTAGAGCCGAAAGCGGCTACGGCGGCGAACAGGGCGGTGCAGAACGAACCAAACGAACGGATTGATACGGTACAGTGCATGGTGACACTCCCGGAGACGGTCTGGGTATGTCGCTTAGGCCGTGCGAGCTTTCACCTCGCGCGGCCACTCTTTTCAGAACTGGGATCAGGCCGCTTCGGTCGACACCGTGCGCTCCGAATCCACAGTGAATTCGCCCTTGCCGCTTTTGATGAACGCCGGATGAGTCATGAAACGGGTATACAGATTGCTCCAAGCATTTTTGTAGACTGCTTTCGTGATGCCGAGCCTCACCGCCAGGGGCACCAGGGCTTGCATCCGAACCACGCCACCGTTGTGGCGCGCGTAAGTCAAGCCTAAGGCCACAAAATCCTTGCACCCGAGGTAGGGCGAGAGGTCAGCATCCGTTAGAGCCTCGACGGCGGGGTGTGGGTGGTTAGACCGTCGGGCCTTCGGGCCTTTAGACGAGGCAGACCCCCGGTGGGAAGGTCGCGACGACTGCGCGTCAGACTCAGAACCTGCTACGACTGGATCAGCGGGGAGCGGCGTTTGGAGTACCGTGAGAAATTGCTCCGCGGCGCCGACCCGACCAGCTATCTCCGCCGAGGCAGCATCATGTCCCGCTTGCGAGCGGCGGAGTCTGGCGATATGGTCGTGTACCTGATCCGCGAGGCTCCCGTGGGATCCATCAGCGGGGAGGGGCGTTTGGAGTGCGGTGAAATAGGGCTCCGCGATGCCGATCAGATCAGCTATCCCAGCAGAGGCAGCCTCATGGTGCGCTTGCAAACGGCGGAGCCCGGCGATGTGCTCGTGTACCTGATCCGCGAGGCTCCCGTGGGATCCAACAGTGCTCATTAGGGCCTCCATTCTTGTGTCGAAAGATTTACGAATAGTGGTCATCTCTGATATACTTCGGGACGGAGCAGGAAGCGAAAAACCCCACACGGGGACCGCTGACGGCTCCGACCTTAGGAAAGCGAAATGGACGCCAAAAAGCGGCACGCTTTCCATCCGACGGCACGCGGGCTACGTCCGGGAAGATCGCCGCCCGTGTGTCCGTCGTCTCTTAAAGCCAAACACAGAAGGTTCCGGACGTCAAGACCCGATATTCGGGGTCTGTGTTATCGCACAGACAGGATCGTGCAGACCCAGTGCCCGAGCAGAAAAGATCTGTGCAGCAGGCTAGGGCCGAGCGCCAAGTAGGCGAGCCGGGACAGCTAGGACCCATCGCCGAGACCAAAAGCGAAGAACGCAGCTATCGTCTGCGTAGAGCATGGGCGCAAAGCGAAAGATAGGCGAACTTCGCAGCCCAGCCACAAAGGCAAGGTGACAGGGACAAGAACTGCCAGAGCAGAAACGAACGGGAAGACGAGGCAGGGAGATAAAACCGGACCGCGCCTCAGGACAGAAAGGGTCGATTTTGCCGTTTTCAGCCACATAGACGAGCTTTTCAGGGGCAGGGCGTCCAAACCCACCCGACAGGCCATAGAATCGCTCTATGGCTTTTATTTTGGCCAGACGAGCCCCAGGGACCCGACGGGCGGAAGCGCAGCCGATGCGCCGGGCGATGCAAGGATGCCGACGAAGGCGAGATCGTCACCCCGAGCAGCAGATACCGGGTGCGGATTCGAAAAGGGTCCGATCCATTATTCAAAACCGGCAAGGGATAGTAGCGCGGCATCATTGGCGCTCGCACTATCACCGGTTCCGACGCGATCAGCCCAGTGGAGACGAACAGGCGCATCGAGGCTTGCCAGAGACGTACGATAAGCGACACGCGCCCGAAGGAGCATAAATGGGGGACAAAGCCCGGCCACTGAGGAATGCGGTCAGACGAAACGCTCTAGCGGCCCTGGGCGCACAGCTCCGGAATGCCCGCACCCAGGCCGGATTCAAGCAGGAAGAGGTGGCCAGGAACCTGGAGGTTTCGACCCAGTCGGTGCGCAATTGGGAAGCGGGGCGAACGGAGCCGTCGACGGAGAGGCTGCAGAGAATGAGCCTACTCTACAACGTGCCCGTGGCGGAGTTTCAAGACGCAAGCCTAGCGCCCAGGATAAACGCCCTGAACCCGGAGGCGTTCAACCGAGTCAGGGTCGATCCCGGCAAACTCCGCCTCGCACGAGTACAAGCGGGTCTCACCAGAACGAAGGCCGGGATAGCGTCTGGAATATCAGACAGCAGCATCGCGCGGTACGAAAGGGGAGAGGCGAAACCAAAGCCGGACCGGCTGATGGCGCTGGCCCGCGCGTACGGAAAACCAGCAACCTGGTTCGTCTCAGACCGGGACGCAGAAGACGTAGAACTCGGTGAGACGCGCCCGTCCATGTGCGAGAAATGCTCCACCCCGATTGACGACGCTACTATCGCGTACGCAACGGCACACCCTCAGCTCTCGGGCCACGCGGTTCTCGCAATCTCGGAATTCATTGCGTTCGTGCACCAACGCGAAATACGCCGAAACGCGCGCGAGATTCGAGGGAGCAACCAGATCGGATGAAAGGCGAGAACGTCATGCCAATCAGCAAATACTGGGTGCGGAGTACGTGCTTATCCTGCGGACGGCGAGTGAAAGGCAACGTGGTCGCCGTTGTGACAACGGTCAAGGAAGACGGACACCAGCCCAGAGCCTACCTGATCCACGAAGGCTGCCAGAGCGCCATGCTGCACGATATGCCGTTTGAAGACGGGCCGACGAGCGGGACCACGCCGCAATTCTGACAGCAGACGGCGCAACGGCGAATGATTCGACAAGCCGGGATGCAGCATCCCGGGAGACCCCCGGCCAGACTTTGCCCTGCGACTGACACTCGGGAGCGCTCGGCTCTTACGAGCGAAGGAAGCAGGTGGCGGCTATCGTTCATGGCGCCCTCAAAGTGGCACAGTTGACGCCGCCGAGCAGAGATACACCGGCAGAGGATGAGCGCATCTTCCAGGTCGGTCCGTTGACTCCGCGCGTGCAGAGATACACCCGTCCTCCGAGAGCGGCTCGCTTCGTCCCGGCCGGTCCCTCCGCGCCCGCAGAGATACACCGACCAGCGCCGGACTCGCATGATTGCCCACGGCGACCGCTCAGCGCGCGCAGAAATACGCCGTTAATCAGGAGACGATAGGCCGGCACCGACGAGGTGACTCCGCGCACGCAGAGATAAACGTGGCGTCCATGATCATGCGCTACCATCGCCTTAGGTCGCTCCCCAATCGCAGAGTTGAACCGGAGCCTGACCGATGGCACAGTCGCGTCCCGGCGGTCGCTGCGCACGGGCAAGGATTCACCCTACGCGCAAACAGAAACGATGCGAGTATTAGGTTTGGCCCGATACAGTATTCCAAAAGAATTTTCCAGACCACCGTTTCACTACCCAATCGACGGGCTGAGAAGACCAAGCCTGCGAAGCGCAAAACCAGAGTTACGAAACCTAAGCGGCCAAAGAAGCCCGTCAAAACTCCGACACCGTCCGAAATTCAAGAGCGGAGGGAGAAGCGCCGCCAATATGACAAGAACAGAGATCAAAGACCCGAGCGTAAACAATACGTCCGCGAGCGCGGGAAAAACAATCGGCAACGTGCCAAAGAACTTGGTCTTTGCCGAACCTGCTCTCAGCCTGCGATCCCAAACCAGACACGATGTCCATCATGCGCCGCAAAACACCGGCTGGGCAATGCGACCATTACAGCCAAACGCCGAGCAGCCAGGAATAAAGATCAACAAACAGGCACGAACCGTAATCCGTCACCCTGATCCACCGATAAGCCCGCATCCAGCGAAGAGATGCTGTCGAACCGGTCAGGCCAAGAACGACGGCAAGGGAAAACCGCTGGTGGCAACGCCCCATAGCCAGCTGGCTGCACGAGTGGCGTGATTTCCGGGGGAAGGGATTATTGTCGTTAATCAGTGCCGGAGGACGCGAGCGCCGCCGTAAGGTCGATGACGAAGAATCCAAGACCGACCACCAGCCCACTGATGGCAACCACTTGCGGGTCGGCGACCCAATCCCTGACTCCCACGGGGTCAACGCAGTTTACAATCGCAACTACACCAGCCCCGACCTCACGCACGCAACATTTAGGCAGGACCATTGCCCTCCAGACCTACACCACCGTTATCTGACTGCCACCGCCGCTCCGTACAGCGCGCCGCATCCGACGCGGCCGAACTGACCTTGGCCCGCCAAAGTGTCCACCCAGTGACCGGCAACGCCATAGCCCTGCGCAACCTGGCCAGAGCCGTTTTCCAAACCCACGGGCAAATCGCCGGCCTGCCGCAAACAGAGTTTCGGATCCAGCACGGAACTTTACTCTTCAGGGGAGTGGCCCACTACGCGCACGTGCGGTCCAACCTCAACGGCCACTGGTTCGGTACCGGCTTTATGAGCGACGGCAACCACTACGCTGACCTCACCTATCCGGACGACGCCATCGACGACTACGGATTCTCGAACACTTTCGGCTGGGCCACCGCCTACAAGCTCTCACCCCACGCCCGCATCGTCCGTGACGAGCAAGCTCAACAGCTCACGCTGGAATACTGCTGCCTGGTCGCCGCCGAAACCTACGGCGTCAGCAACGAAGTCACGAGGGTCCTCTACGAGAGCACCCACGACAACGGGTTCAGGTGCATACTCACCGGACACGACGCCATGGTCGATCCTCAAACCGGCTACCACGTCGTCTACAACAACCGCACCCTCATACACCGTTCCGACCTCACCCCATGGGCAATGGGCCTCGAACGGCCCGCGCCAACCCACGATCAGCAGGACCACCTCGCGCTATTGGACTACACTCCCCAGGATGCAGTAGGATATTCATCCACCCGCGAGGCTGTCCGAAGAGCCCTCAAGGAGATGAGAGCATGAGCGAAAGAATGTCCGCCGCCAAGTCACGGCTCCTCGCCTACATCAAGCATACCCCCGGCTTCGAGACCTCCTACCGTGAGTACATGCCCCTGTCCACCGAGGAAATACTCGAACGCTTCGAGGCCGAAGCTCCCGAAGCGTACCGGAAATGCCTCGAACGTTTCGAGCGCAACGGCACGCCACTACCGGCACCAGCATGAACGACCCCGAGAACGGCTAACTCGCAACCGCCGGCGCACACTGCGTCGGCGTCTTACTTTCAACCCAGTCAGCCCAAGTTAGCAGAAGTGCTCCCAAAGCGCCGAGGTTCGTGTAGACCGCGGCAAACGAGCGTGAATAAACCCGCCGAGTGCTCGGGCACCGGGGAGATTCAGCAAGTTCCCCGTCGGCGCGAGGTTGGCCAGCAAACGCGCCCGGCGGAACCGGATCAACCCGGCAGCGTCTACGATCTCATTCGCGTATCTTTCGCAGCTACAGGCCAAAAGATACACTGGCACCCCGTGCGCGAAGGCCAGCCCTCACGGAGTAAGCCATGTCCAGTAAACCGAAAAGATCCGAGGCCAAGAGCCAGCTCATCACGCGCTTCAAGCAACGCGATTACGAGGTGCTCCTCATCAACGAGCCGGACCACCCCGGCTACTCCATTCTCTGCCCGGAACTCGGCTCTGCGAGCCAGGGCGACCACAAGGAAGAAGCCCTGGAGATGATTGCCGAGGCAATCTCCCTGTTCCTAGACGACTACATCAACGAAGGACAGGAGCCGCCCCTGAAACCCGGCGCCATGGCCGAAACCGTCGCCGAATACGAGGCAGAAGGTTGCTACGAGACCGAGCAAGCCAAGGTCCGCCCGCTCGACTGGGACGAGATGACCGCCGACTGCGACAAGGCACTGGCAGAGAACGCTGAAGACGTGGGTGCTCTCATCAGACGCGGCGGCGCATTCCTCAGCAAGAACGACAACCAGTGGGCGATGGACGATTACACCGCCGCCATCGCCATGGCGCCCGAAAACGCCGAAGCAGACCATGGCCGCGCCGAACGCCCACTTCAACCTGCGGGACTACGATTCCGCAATCGCCGACTACGCCGCCGCCCTGCGGCGCGATCCACACGACGAGGTCGCCGTGGCCGCCCTGGAAAGCACCTACATCGCTCTCGGGAAACAAAGGCAAGGTGGCTGATGCCACCGCGCGTACCGGGCTATACCTTGGACGAGGTCATCCGGGCGTTTCGGACCGACGATCAGCAAAGGCGGCAAAGATACGCAAGCCAGTGATAGCAACAGAATGGTTGCCATACCCTGTGAGGGCCTGTTCCGGCAATGGTGCGGAGGCGGCCCTGATGACATTCGAATCCGGAGTAGCGAAATCTCCTAGATAATGACCACCTCTGAGTACCGGTTCACGAACGATAACGGTATTATGGAGGCGATTTAGCAAACCTAAACTCGGTTCCCGAGAAGCATGGAAATCGCTTTACGGCTCCGTCAAGGGATTGGCTCAATAGACGGAGCGCCAGTTGCCCAGCGACTTCCCCAAACCCAGTGACTTGCACCACAACGGCCTGAAGGTCAGGCACCGTAAATAACGAGTCCCGGCAACGCAGATGACTGATCTAATGCGAGGACCCCGATGCAAAACCAAGTCTTGCCCATCCCTACAGACCGTTCCAACGTGTACCAAGGAGACTGCTTAGATCTCATTCCAAGGCTCCCGGACCAAAGCATCGACATCGTGGTCACATCGCCTCCTTACTGGGGACAGCGACAGTCCCCGGGAGGCGGCACTGAACCAGACCCGCGGGACTACATTGTATTCCTGGAGAGCGTCTTCCTAGCCATCTTGCCCAAGCTAAAATCAAAAGGGATTGTATGGCTCAACATGGGCGACGCCTACAACACGCCCGTCAACTGGACTGAAGAGGATTACCGCTACAGCTCCCTCGGCAAGGAACGAAATGGCTTTTCACCAGATAACGCCGCCTACACCAAGCCCAGGCTCAAGCGCAAGGCTTTCATAGAAAAGAAGGTGGGCTGGCTCACGTACGGAAACCTCTTGATGCTCCCCCAGAGACTACTCGCCTCGCTCACTTACGGCGACTACCTCTACCGCGGTGAGGTAATCTGGGTGAAGAAAAATCCCATGCCAGAAGGGCGCTGCCGCCGGCCACACCGCAAGCACGAACCCATATACCTACTTGCCAAAGACGAACAGCACCAGTTCCGCACCAGCCCGTCGGTAGCCAGCGTTTGGACCTTCGCGAACGAACACATTGACGGCCTACAGCACCGCTCCCGCTTCCCACTCCAACTGCCGTTCAATTGTATCGACGCCTACGGCATAACCGGACCAGACGTAGTAGTCCTCGACCCCTTCTCAGGGTCGGGTTCCACAGGAATAGCCGCAATCCAGATGGGCTGCACGTATGTCGGTTTCGAGATAGACAAAAACCACGCTGAGGAATCCCGCAAACGCCTCAGCAGAGCCAGAATTCAGGCCGAACTGTCACTTGAAGACACCCAAGACAGCACAAATCTGGAGAAAGCATCATCCGGGTTCGAGAAGTCGCAAAGCTGAATCCGTGCCTTGGCTTTGGAGACCTTAGTAGGCAACGTGTGCCGGTTATACGAAAAACCAGCCGAGAAGTATCCATTCTCCTCTATATCCAGACGCTTATCACTCCGTTCACCGTCGGCCGGGCCATACTCGCCGAGATTCACCGGACTTCTGGCCGGAAAGCTTTTGCAGTCCATGGTCCAGAAGACCGAAAGATAGCCATTCTCAATGAGCAGCGTACTGAGCGGAACATCGTCTGTTCGGCGTTCAGCTAAGCTGGCCTTCACATGGACCACGCCTACCAACTCGTTTGTATCGCCAGACTTACCAGCCTTGGTCACCAACACGTCGGCCTTCTCAGGGATAAGCCTAGGTTCGTCCGGCAATGCGGCCCTCATGATTCGCCCCCGTTCCTCATCAGTCAACGGAGCCACCGACAACCCTCCGGCAGCCAGAACCCTGCCATAGTGGGAACGCAACACCTCCTCCAAGGCACCCCCGCTAGCACGCTTCCAACTCTGCGCGAGGTCAGTGACCACACCCACCGGATGATTAGCCACATCACAATAAGCTCGGTTCACCAAGAAAAGCCAGAGATCCGAGGGGTTCGCCTTAGGCCAAAGGGCAACCGCCTTAAGATAGGCACGAGCAATTGCTGAACTGGCACCCCGACCAGACCCCAAACCAGAACGCAACTCGTTCAGAACAGCAGCCAATTCGGCCTCCGATGCCCCTCTCAACAAATACTCGGCCTTGTGCCTGCCATGGCGGAACTGGAGCATCAATCCCTTCGACACCACGGTCGAACCAAACACATTCCCTCCGCCAAGGCCCAGCAGGTAGTCCAAACCCACTCGTAGAGAATGTGCCAAACTGCGCAATTCCGAGTACGTTGGGTCCCCCAACCCGGACTCCAAAGACTGCACAAAAGAGGTGGAGACCTTCGAGGCAACGGCCAGTTGACTCTCCGTCATACCCCGCTGCACACGCAGCCGTTTCACCATGGCGCCCAGCTCGGGCAAGTAGTCATCCAACAGCATCGGAGCCTCCTGAACCTACACACCATCATAGCAGTTCCAGCCCAACCCCGTTTTCAGGAAACCAAGCAAGCCACCGCTCCCGCTTAGAGCACACGCCAATAGGAAAACCATTGGTGATAAAGATGGAACCGATCGCCGGTCTCGTTTTGACCGCCGTGGTCTCGCTCGTAATACGCATTTGATACCGAACCGGCAGAAGTTATGGCATCAGCACCGGCCAATGGCTGACGCTGTACACGAACACCGTCGTCGCCGACTCAGACACAGCTCGTGCGATGCGGCCCAAGCTGCCGGTCAAATGCGCGTCCCAATCAAGATGGGGAACGGTAAGGTTTTCCCAACGTCGATGGTTCCCAATGCCAAGGCCGACGATGGTGATTGCCACAGAGCCGTCTGCGAAAAGTAACCGCTGGAGCCGACCATGAAGACTAGGGAACATCACTATGTGCCAAAATCCTACCTCCGGCGTTTCAAGAGCCGATGCAGGCGTATCAACCTCCACAACATCCAGCGCGGTCTGACGATACTGGACGCAAGTATCAAACACGAATGCTCCAAACCGAACTACTACCGAACCGCTCAAATTGAAGACGCGCTCGCGGAGCTCGAAGCGCGTGCGGCCATCGCAATATCGGATCTCTGCGACAGCAAGGGCAGTTGCGACATGGTGACCGTCAGGCAATTCATAGCGGCCCAACTCTTGCGCACACCCTCATTTGCCAGGCGGACGGCTGCCATCCACAGTAAGCTGCAAGAGCTCATCGGCGAAGACGCAGTCTATAGCGACAGCAGGAGACCCATTCGATTTGATGTCGTGGAACCGGAAAATCTCCCGGTCTACAACCTGCGGATGCTCGACCGCTCATCCCGGGCGATGGAAGATCTGAAGTCAATCGTCGTGGAAGCTGGAGCAGGCATTCTCATCACCAGCGACAACCCGGTGTTCAAGTACAACCAGTACCTGGAGGGGGCCCGTGGACACGGGACGACCGGGATGGGCCTAACCGGCCTTCAGATCTTCCTGCCTCTGTCGCCAAAGCACGTCTTGGTGATGTACGACAAAGACGTTTATGACTACGTGAAGAAGCAACTTCCCACTGAGGCCGATGTCGCGGTTCTCAACGGCCTCCAGGTGATTTCCGCCAATAACAACCTTTACTTCAACGATGGAAACGAGTCGGCTGTTATCCAAAACCTCGCATCACACTACGCTCACCTCCGGCAGGACGAGACTATTATTCTCGAAGAATGGAGCAGCGACGAGAATCCCCAGCACTCCTTGATACACAGCCATGGCCAAACGCCAAACGTAGGGCTGAACCTCTCTTTTTTGCGCGTCAAACGACGAGCCGACAGGCTGAGCATGTCAAAGCGCCTACAGAAGCCACTGCGACCACCATTCAGACAGCGCGCCGTAAGACGGGGCGGTCCAACGGAGACATTCTCAACACGGGTCGCCAAGTATTAACCGAGCACCCTGGCAGCAAACCTCAGACGGGCTGCTATTCGGACGCCTCACCCGCAAGGCACGCCGTCTTACCGTGCATCTCCCCAAGACTGGCCCTGGCAGAACCAGTTCAGCAGCGCCCTGGCCCGATTGCGCGCCCTACCCCTCCCTTCCTGACGCCGTCCTCGGGGGTTGACCCGTCTACCATGATGCCCTACGCCTGGACGATCAGTACCCAGGCTGGCCCCCCGACGGTCTCCGCCGGCGATTTGTGCTGAAAACCGCTCCCAACACCGTTACTACGGGCCGTCACGATCTCTTTGGACCGGCATCCACGCCCCACATCGTCCCTTTCATCGGCACCAGACCCTTGCCGGCCCGGTCCCCGGTCCCTCATCCCTCGTCTGATCGCAACCCGCGTTTCCCTTCGGTGGATTCGGGGTTAATGATAAAGTGAACGAAAAATAAACTGCCCCGGAATATTCGTCCGGGGCAGCATTGATGGGGCGCGGGCAAAAGCTCCCAATCAGCTGCGATTGTAGCCGGTGCGTATTAGTTTGTCGAGCGTGGGTTACGAACCCCGCGGGACCGCACATCGTGGTCTGCCCGCTGCCGATGCCCATTTAGGTGGTATTGTCGGATGACCAAGTTGTTCTTGGTGATGCTCGCGGCGCTAAGCGCACTAGCTGCGGTGATCACTGTCGGCGAATTCGCCTTCGGTTTGTGGGATTTCATTGGTCCCGAGGGCCGCGCGCCTCAACAGGATACAGTCGGCCGTACGACTGTCGAGAATCCGCACGTTCCTACCATCGCTACGACCCGGGCCCCGAACATGCTCCCCACCAACACGCCTCAACCAACGCGGGCTTTCTCCCTGAACGAAATGATGATCGCAGCGGAGACAGGCACAACTGATAGCGGCCAGAACCTAGGTATGCGCCGAGTGTCGGAAATCGCACTGAACAGCGGGGATTACGAAACAGCAATAAAAGCTGGCAAGCGTAGTGCGACGTCTCTGGGAAGGGCCGAAACGCTATCTAACGTAGCTCGCCACGCCATAAAGCATCATGAGTATGCTTATGCACTCGAAGCGGCGGTCGCGATCACGATCGATTCTCATCTGAACAAGGTGCGACTCGAAGTTTTGTCCGCAATTAGGGAAGCCCAGAGTTCGTCACTTACTTCTGCGGGATCCCGAACGTCATTACAGGCAGGCAATTTCCCTTCAATTTTCCAGATGTTAGCCAAAGCACGGTACGGCGGCACCTCGATAGGACAAGGTATGGCTCTTCGAAAGGTCGCTGAGATCGCTGTTATCCTTGAGCGATATGCAGACGCTATCGAAGCCGGTTCGTCCACTAGGGTGGAAGATTTGGCATCGGCGACATTGACTTACGTGTCTAGATGTGCCGTTGCAGCGGCGGAGTTCGAGTACGGCTTGCTGGCAGCAAGTGCAATCCCCAGTACTTACCGTAGTAGTTTGATGAAGGTGGAAGTTTTGAGCGCAGTCAAAGTAGCGACAATGAAACGGTCCACCTGGTTCACAGACCCAATATCCCCGCCTTGCCGATGAAAACGTCCGGCTCAGGCATGCTCTTGCTCCTTCCCCGCCGCATCACCCGCGGTGTCCAGTTTTCCCGCCCGGCGCAGGTGGTAGGTCATCAGCGTGGCGGCGAGATCCAGCAGATCGTCGTCCGGAACATGGTCCAGGGACTCGAGCTTCGCCAGCGCCTTCCCACCGTTGTTCCCGGTCCGCCGGTCGAAGTGCGCCGGTTGGTGCTCGAGCAGGCCAGTCAAGCCCTTCATAGACTGACATTTCCCTGACCAGTCAGCTACTGAGCGAATCGTAGACCACCGACAATATTGCGGTCCACGATCTGTACCAGGCGCCGCGCGATCAGTTGGAGAGACCATATTTCGGGATTGCGGCGTCCCATTGGCAGGTCCCGATACTCTCCCAATCGCTCCCGGCGTTGACACTGTTGAGTACTCGGCAGAAGTCCGTCCAGTTGACGCCGGCGAGTTCAGCGATGATGTGGGCAACGTTCAATCCCGGCTGGCCAAACCCCAATCCACCGAAGGGATGATTGTGTCGGGGTAGTCAGGCGACAAGAAAGTGCTCCCGCCTTCAGAGACAACGGTTTTTGTGACAGAAACCGACCCGAAACAAGGAGCACCCATCGGGTGCTACCACGGGAGCGGCCCGACCCCATCCACGTCGCCTTTGACGATGACCGCTTGGTCGCCAATGCTGGGCTGATCCGGCGGCTCACGTTGCCCCACCATTTGGGGTTGGGCCAGTTGGTGGTCCACCACATTCGACCTGGGAGATGCACCAGGTCGGGCGAATGCGGGGCACAAGTTGCTGACCCTAGTGAGGAAGCTCACGGCGTGTCCAGCTCGAATAGCCGACTAGCCCAAGATCTGGGCGAGAAAACTGTTGCCGGCACCAGCCGGTCCCGCCAGTTCACCTCAGGCGAATGTTCCTGCTTGCGTGGCAACTCCGACGGGAAGACTGTTCTCCCTTGAGCGCCCCATTCACATACCCGGCAGCCGAGCCAGCGACCCGCCACGGCGGCACCAGACGCCACCGTTTCCCTTGAACCGCCACTACCCTGCAGATTGGGCCGCCACGACCCAGCAGGCCAAACCAGCCCGCCTCAGCGCGTCCGCCGCCAGCATGCCGACAACGCGCAATGGCCTCCCGCCCACAGCGCCGGTCCCAGCCACATCAGGGAGATCCAGCGCAGCCCACTGGCCTTGACCAGTTGATGCCGGCTGAACGCCCCACGTCACGGTAGATGCCCCAAGCCTTGATCTTGGCGCCGCGACGCCGAAGACTAACGGACCGTCGCCGTGATCCGGATGGCGGAGAAGGAGCAAGAGCAGCATGGCAAAACGGGAGTTGCCGCAACAATGCGGGACCACTACCGGGCGTCACCAAAAAACGATAAGATCAGCGCATCTGCAAGGAACCCGGAAATCGCTGGTCCGAGTACGCATAACTCCGAGTTCTGCGTCGGTGAAATGAAATGAAAGGCGAAGAATCCAACAGGCAGATCGCGGCCACCATCGACAACGCGCGCCGTGAACTGCTGGAGCTTTCCGCGAGAAACCCGCTGGTGAACTTCAGGCCGCACAGCGCCAAGGGCCTGGTCCTCTCCCACCCCAACGTGCCGGAAATCCTCCAATGGCTCACCCAAGACGAAGCCGCCGTACGCTTCCTGCCGCAGGAGAGCAAATCCAGCCAGCCCCGGCGCATCCCCACCGGCGAGACCAAGGAAAACCTGTACAGCCGCCTCCTCAAGACCTACGCTGAAGCCAGGACGCTGCTGGAAGAACAGGGCATCAACAGCCTGTACCTCGCCCTGGGCGCCGTCATCTGGCGCGAAAGCGAATCCTCCCAGCAGGACCGCACCGCGCCCCTGGTGCTGATACCCGTAGCGCTGGAGCGCAAAGAAGCCGGCACCGAGTTCACCATGTCGTTCACCGGCGAAGAGACCGGCGCCAACGCATCCTTCGTCGAAAAGGTCCGCAACGACTTCGGCATGACCATGCCGCCCCTGCCCGGCGACGAAGACGACGACTTCTCCAGCACGAACGTCCCCGAATACTTCGACGCCGTCGAAAAGACGGTCTCCCAGAAGGGCTGGACCGTAGACCGGGAATTCGTCGCCCTGAGCCTGTTCAACTTCTCCAAGCTGCAGATGTACCGGGACCTCGACCTCAAGGACGACGCCGACCTCATCGCCGAATGCGACATCTTCCAGAACCTGTTCGGAGAACGCCGGCCGGCGGAATTCTCCGCATCGTCCATCCCCGACGACTCCAAGATCGACGAATACGTATCGCCCCTGACGGACTACCACGTGCTGGACGCCGACGCCACGCAGATACGCGCCATAAAAGACGCGAAGGCCGGCCGGAACCTGGTAATCCAAGGCCCGCCGGGAACCGGCAAGTCCCAGACCATCGCCAACATCATCGCCGAGGCCGCCGCCGACGGCAAGACCGTGCTTTTCGTCGCCGAGAAGATGGCTGCTCTGGAAGTGGTAAAGCGGCGCATGACCGCCATCGGCCTGGGAGAGCTGTGCCTGGAACTGCACAGCCGGAAGACCAACAAGAAATCCGTCCTGGACGACATTCAACGCACCTTCGAGCTGTCGCCGCCCACGCCCACCAACCACGAGGCCTTCTTCGCCGACCTCCTGAACAGCCGCGACGAGCTCAACGCCTACGTCGAGGCCCTGCACGCCCCCATCGGCAGCACCGGCCTGACGCCCTTCGAAGCTTACGGCACCCTGGCCAAGAACGCCCCACGACCTGCCGAGGACGGGTCGCCTCCGCCGCCGCGGCCCGAATTCTACCGGGAAGACCTCGCCGAATGGAGCGGAGAACGCTGGCAGGACGCCAGGGAGATCGTCAACCGCGTGGAAAGCGCGTTGCGGGGGCTCAACGGCGCCAAACCGTCGGCGCATCCCGCCCGTTGCAGCGGCCTCACCACCACACCCACGGTCGTCGACATGACGAAGCTCCCCGACGTGGTCGAACAATTCATGCAAGAGGCAGCAGCCCTGTCGGGGTTCATGGAAAGGGCAAAAACTGACCACAACCTGGAGCTCCGCAACGTTGCGGACGCCAGGAAGCTGGAAACACTGCTCGCCGCCCAGGCCAGGGTGAACAACGCCGGCATTTTCGGAAAGCTGCTCGGCAACCTGTTCTCCTCCGAGTACAAGCAGGCAACCACCACGCTCAACGGCGCACCGGACGGATTCATCCCTGCCCTTGACCCCGACGCCAGCCTGTTGATCCTCCAGGACATGATCAAAGCCTACGTCAACGCCGCCAGCGCCCTGACGACGAGCATTGAACTGGACGCCGGGCAACTGCCGGACGGCCAACCTCTGGCCGAGATAGCACTCGAAGACGCCAAACTGTTCGCACAGGAATTCCTCCAGCAGGGACTGCCCCAACTCCGGGAATTCACCGCGTTCCGCCGCGCCGAGCAGGACGCAATGGAGAACGGCCTGTCCGAGATGATGGAAACGGCCTGGACCTGGGACGGAGACCCCGGCCTCATCACACTCGGCATGGAGATGTCACGCCTGAACATGGCCGTCTCCCGCGCCAAACGAGAACGCCCGGTACTGGCCCACCACGACTCCGACACCCACGAGCGCCTGATCGACAAGTTCAGACAACTGGACGAAGCATCGTTCGCCCACCAGCGCGCCCGCGTCGCCGACGCCCACTGGGAACAGCTGCCCGCCCGACAGGCTCCCGGCCAGGTCGAGATACTGCAACGCGAATTCAACAAGAAACAACGGCACCTCCCCATCAGGCGCCTGCTGGCGGAAGCCGGCGACGCCGTCCAGGCCATCAAGCCCATCTTCATGATGAGCCCCCTGTCCGTGGCCACCTACATACAGAAAGACGGCATCAAGTTCGACGTGGTCATCTTCGACGAGGCCAGCCAGGTGCAGCCCGTCGACGCCTTCGGCGCGCTGCTGCGCGGCCGGCAGGCCGTCGTAGTCGGCGACGACAAGCAGTTGCCGCCCACCGACTTCTTCAGCGCCGCCATGAACGAAGAACCGGATGAAGTGGAAGACCCCGTCGCAGTATCCGACATGGAAAGCATACTGGCGCTCTTCAAGTCCAGGGGCGCCGCCGAGAGAATGCTGCGCTGGCATTACCGCAGCCGCCACGAATCGCTGATTGCGGTGTCCAACCGGGAGTTCTACGACCACAACCTAGTCTTCTACGCCAGCCCCGACGGCGCGGCTCCCGACCTGGGCCTGCACTACGTCCACCACGACGAGCCCTACGAAGGCAGCGGGCAGAACCGAGGCGAAGCCCGGATAGTGGCGAACGCCGTGATGCAACACGCACGGGAACATCCCGAACTGTCGTTGGGCGTCACCGCATTCAGCGCCAGGCAAAGGGACGCCATCGCCGACGAACTCGAAAAGCTGCGCCGCAATACGCCGGACACGGAGCGGTTCTTCAACGACAACGAGGCGGAACCCTTCTTCGTCAAGAACCTCGAAAACGTGCAGGGCGACGAACGCGACGTCATATTCATCTCCGTGGGCTACGGCAGAAACGCCGCCGGCGTGGTCCACCAGACCTTCGGCCCGCTGAACAACGAAGGCGGCGAGCGGCGGCTCAACGTGCTGATCACCCGGGCCAAGCGAGCCTGCCGGGTGTTCACCAACCTGCACGCGGACGACGTCAGCGCCGACGCGCAAGCCGGCCGGAAGGGCAGAGCAGCCTTCCGCACCTTCCTGTCCTACGCCGAAACCGGCGCGCTGCCCGTGGACACGGCGTATGAAACCGGACGCGCCCCGCTGTCGCCGTTCCAGCAGGACGTCTCGGACCGGCTGAGGGCCAAGGGATGTATCGTCCACGACGAGGTGGCCACCAGCGGGTTCTTCGTGGACATCGGGATCGCAGACCCCGAACGGCCCGGCCGCTACGTCCTCGGCATTGAATGCGACGGCGCCACCTATCACGGCAGCCAGTCGGCGCGGGACCGCGACCGACTGAGACAGCAGGTCCTGGAAGGTCTGGGCTGGCGCATACACCGCATCTGGTCAACGGACTACTTCGCCGACCCCCAACGAGAAATCAACAGGGCCATGGACGCCGTGAAAGACGCGCTGGCCAGCAGCCGGGATAAACCCGAAAAGCCGGCGGAACACGCTGCAACGACGGCGCCGCCAGCAGCCGCCTCGCCGAGTACCACGCACGTCGTCCAGCGCGAGCAGCGTGACGACGATCCCCGAGAACGGGACAAGGCCGACATCCCCTGGCCCTACATCATGGCGGACGCAGACGAAATCGCCCGACGCATCCCGCCCCACGGGCTGGGCTCGGAACAAATCCCCGTTCCCGACATGGCGCAGGTGGTCAAGTACGTAGTTGACCAGGAGTCACCCGTCCATCGCGAAGAAGTGAAACGCCGGATAGCAACAGCCGCCGGCACCCGCATGGGCGCTAGGGTCAGGCAAAACCTCGACAACGCGATCGAACACGCCGAAAACAACGGGTTGTCTCGTTGCGACGGCGACTTCATTTACGCAGCCGACGGCGAAATCACCGTAAGGGACCGCAGCAACCTCTCCGGCCGGGACAAGAACATAGAACTCGTCGCCGACGACGAGATAGCGCTTGCCATCGTCAGAACCGTTGAGTCGTCCTACGAAATGTGGGCCGAAGAGGTGGCCGTCCATGCCAGCCGCATGCTGGGCTTCGGCACGACGACCGCCAAGGTCAGAAACCGCGTGGAACCCATTGCGCGGAAGCTCGTGCAGGACGGCGACCTGAACGAAAGAAACGGGAAGGTCACCGGCAGGCCGCAGCCGAAATAGATCTCTCCGGATTTGGGGCAACACCCCCCAATGGCCTGCGGGCCAGCAGGAGAAGTTACAAAATGCCGGACATGGACCCAATGACGCCGTTGTCACGCCCATTGGGAAATCCCGTCGCGAGAACCACGGAAACGCGGCCGGAGGCCATTTCCGGCGGAAATACGGTGCATCCTGCCATCGTTGCCCAACCCCGCGCGAAAGCCGGCGCACGTCCAAACTCAGGGAAACTACTCGTCGTCGCTACTCACCAAGAACCTCACGGCGCCGAACACTCCAAGACGCGGATCCGGACCACCGCTGAGACGTAAGGCTGGATGCCCTGAAGACGGTGCCCTCGCCGAACGGTTCCGCCCACGGCATCCAGAGACGCCATGATTCCGCACGGCGGCGAATCGACGGGGGGACTCTGCCCGGCAGCATTCAGCCGGAACAAGACGCTGTGAACGCCTCCGAGGACCCAGGCCAGATTGACACCTAAGCAGCCGATAGTTAACCTAACCTCGGATAGCACCGGCCAACGTAAAGGAAACGATCATGCAGCAGAAAAAGTCGGTCAAAGGCGATCTGCCAAAGTTGATCAGCGAAGCGCAGCAGATGTATGAAACGGAACCTGTGGCCGCAGCATTGATGTTGCACGATGGCATCATCCGCTTTGAGAACCCGACGGTGAATACCACAAGCCAAGACCACTGGTACGAACCGACGCTAACCCATGGAGACGAAGTTCTCAGAACAGCTTTCTGGACCATGAAGGTCATGGGAGAGGATGCAAAAGCGGGCATAGCACCACCAACGGATGAATGGGATATGAACATCTCAATAGCCGAGAGCATCGCACGCATGCTGGAACGGAAAGATGACCCAACCTGACCTGATAGGTCTATACAACAATCGCGCTTCCGCCCGGCTGAAATCAGCCGGGTTTTTGCTGAAAAACGCCCCCGCTTGTCAGTTCACCGCAGGGGCAGACCCAGACCTGACACGTTCGAACATCGGAATGACGATCTGGTCGGCAGCCATAGACGTAGGGTCAATACTGATGCTGCAGCAACGTGGGACCGAAACGACAGGGCGCTCACCTGAAATCTCACGGTTCATCACAAAGGATTTAGACCAGCAGCACCCAGAGTTGAACCTGAGCACGGCCTGGTCGGCACTGGTACAACTGCACAACATCCAACACCGGGCGGGCCACGACACGAGAAGGTTCGGGACAGCAGCCAGAACAGCGCGGAGGAGCCTTGCACTACTTAACCACCTGATCGCTCCGGCTCACCAGATTGACCCGAGATCGTACAGCTGGCTGGCAAGAGTCAGGGAAGAATACGTAGATCCGTTCAGGGACGACCCCACCACGGTCTGGTCTCCCATCCAGCCAGAGACTTTGAATACTCCACACCCCGCCACTGGGTCAGTACCTCTCCACTGGGCAGCACAGAACATCGATCCCGACGCCATCGACATCCTTGTCAACCACGGGGCGCGAGTACACACCAGGGACAGCGCGCGACAGACCCCACTGCAC
This sequence comes from Dehalococcoidia bacterium, assembly GCA_965203985.1. Taxonomy (GTDB): domain Bacteria; phylum Chloroflexota; class Dehalococcoidia; order Lucifugimonadales; family UBA3495; genus Bin87. The sequence goes on along the minus strand of CBDBDS010000013.1, from coordinate 1,361,083 downwards.
TGGGCCGCACGCAGCGGGTGGGCCGGAAACGATCCACAATCTGATACGTCACGGGGCAGATGTAGAAGCAAGATCCAATCGCGGAAGCCCTCTCCACTACGCCGCCGGCTTCAACGCTTACGACGCCGTCGAAGCGCTCATAAACCGTCAATGCGACGTGAACAAGCCCGACCTACACCAAGAGACCCCACTTCACTGGGCAGCGCGCTGGCAACAGGACGCCGCAGTGGCGCGACAGCTAATCGACGCCGGGGCCCGAAAAGATACCCGAAATTTCACCGGACAGAGCCCTCACGACATAGCATTGGCGTCCGGTTCATACTTCGCGGACCTGCTCGTTGTATAAGCAGTTGGGCATACACCCGCCAACAGTCAGTACGGTCAGGGAAGCGCAAGGTTTGAACATCCTACATAACATGGGAGGTCGCAACATTGAGGAGCGTTTCCGCCTCGTTCAACTCGGATTTCGAGGAGCGAAATTTCCTATCCGATGGGAAGACCGCTCCCTTAAGCGCTCAGTTTTCATACCCGGCAGCCGACCTAGCGACCCACCACAGCGACACCAGACGCCACCGTTTCCATTCACCCCCCACCCCACATCAATGCGCTGAGCCAGTCGTAGCCCAACCCGCACCCTCACAGCGCCCTGGACCTACCACGGGATTTCAAAAGCCAGCAGAAACGCCATCAACGCCGTAGCGTACCCAACGCCTCCGTTCCCAGACCCGCCGATGGCGGCTTTTTGCTTTTAACAGGCCTAAGACGGCCCGAACCGCCCAGTCCCGTCAAAAACGGCCATCCAGAACGCGCCCAGAAGCAGCGGACTGGCCTGTCGCCAAGTCTAGCGGATTTCCCTGTTCGGCACCGATAGAACCGAAACGGGCCTGTCTGAACACGCACCGCACTAGAAATTCGGCCGGAAACCCCGGTTGGTGAAGCGGAGGTTATACTCCGGGCCATCTGAGCTAGCGGAGTGAAGAGCGCGATGTTGAGGGAGCGATCCGATCAGAGAGGGCTTTGGGAATCGGACCAGTTGTTCCGCGACGCCGAGGTCGTTGATTGGTATTGTCCGGACAACAACCTGAGCAGTGACTGGGTACCATGAATAGCGTCGAAGTCCGTCTCTTCCCAGACGACCCACAACACATCGACGAGATCCTTGCCCGCAACGCCCAGGTCACCGTTTCCCGCCTGAGCCAGTCCAGCCTGTCCCTCACTGTCCGCACCTCCGAGGACCTCCGTGTCTTCACCATGTTCACCGAACCTGTGACAACACCACTCGATGCCTGGGGGGTGGAACCGCCCGACGACGTCATTTTCACCTCCGATCTCATCATCCACCACGAAAATGCCTCCATCCACCTCGAGAACTTGGCCCCGTACTGCTACTGGATCGCGATACGCCTGCCCCGCCACACCGGCGAAGACGAGATCCACATCGACTTCCTGGCAGACGAATCCTCTGTCATACGCCTCACCGCCGACCTATGAATAGCATCATGCCGACCCACTGGAGATTCGGTCGGAAACCTCGGTTGATGGAGTGGCGGGTTATACTCCGGGCCAGCTGAGATAGCGGGGTGAAGTGAGACCATGCTGGGCGAGCGATCCGACCAGAGGGGGCTTTGGGAGGCGGACCGGTTGTACTTGGACCTGGTGGGCAGATACACCTTCTATGGTCTGCTGGCGTCGTTGCGCGGCCAGCTGTTTCGCGACGCCGATTTCGCCGAGTTGTACTGCCTGGACAATGGGCGGGTCAGCGTGCCGCCGAGCCTGTTGGCCACGGCGCTGCTGTTGCAGACCCACGACAGGGTGAGCGACGCTGAAGCCAAGGCTAGAGCCGATTTCGACATTCGCTGGAAGGTGGCGTTGGGCATTGAGATCGAGGATCGTCCCTTTGCCAAGAGCACACTGCAGGTGTTCCGCGCCCAGTTGATTTTGCATGACAAGGTTCGGGAAGTGTTCGAGCAGAGCCTGCGTCTGGCCCGGGAGGCTGGCTACCTGAAGGGAAAGCGCGGGATGCGTGTGGCGATGGACACCACGTACATCCTGGGGCGCGGGGCGGTGAAGGACACCTACAATCTATTGGCCGACGGCATCGTGAAGCTGATGCGGGCGCTTTCGGCGATGGAGGGTGTACCGGTGAGGCGCTGGGCCGAAGCCCACGGTTACAAGCGCTACGTGGGCAGTAGCGTCAAAGGTGAGGCGGCCATCGACTGGTCCAACCGGCGGGCGCGGCGGAGGTTGTTGGGACAGATCGTGGCTGATGCCGACCGGTTGCTGGAGTTGGCTCGGCAGGCCCAGGGCGCGTTGGACGCCGACAGCGCCCAGCGCCAGGCGATAGTTGACGCGGCAGAGTTGCTGGGCCAATTACTGCTCCAGGACGTGAAGCGTGGTGGCGACGGCGACGGCGTTGATGCTGATGCTGACGGTGACGGCGGCGTGAGCCTGAAAGAAGGAGTTAGCAAGGACCGGATGGTGTCGGTGCATGATCCACAGATGCGCCACGGCCACAAGAGCAAGAGCAAGCGCTTTGATGGGCACAAGGCTGCCGTGGTGGTGGACACCGAGAGTCAGTTGATCACCGCGGTGGACGTGCTACCAGGCAACGCTGCCGACAATCTGGGAGCGCTGGAGTTGGTGGAGCAGAGCGAGGCCAGCGCCGATGTACCGGTGGCGGAAGCCATGGGGGACACCGCCTACGGCGATGGCGGCACCCGCCAGGCTTTCGCTGATGCCGGGCGCAAGCTGGTGGCCCGAGTGCCGGGCCGTCCCAACCGGAAGTGTTTTCCCAAGGATGACTTCGTCATCGACCTGATGTCCGAGAGCTGTACCTGTCCGGCGGGTCAGATCACCCACACCATTGTGCCCGCGGGGAAACGCACCGACAGTACTGGAACGGTGTATCGTCTGCAAGCCTTCAGGTTTGACGGCGCGGTGTGCCAAGGCTGTCTGCTACGGTCCCGATGCTTTACGGCCAAGGGCATGAAGGGACGGCAGGTGCTGATCCACCCACAGGAAGGCTTGCTGCAAGAGGCCCGGGCGTTGCAGCAGAGCGCTGATTACGACCGGTACCGGCAACTACGAGTGGTGGCGGAGCATCGACTGGCTCGACTGGGACAGTTGGGCATCCGTCAGGCGCGCTACTTCGGACGGGTCAAGACCAAGTTCCAGTTGTATCTGGCGGCCACGGTGGCGAATCTGACCCTGCTGGCCAACCAAACCGGTGTGGTCGGTGATTCTGGCGATAACCCCGACGGCGTCGTCACCACCGCTGGAATTGGCGGCAATCACTGGGTGGATCACCACCTGCTGCCAACCTGGACGTTGGCTTGGCTCAAGTCGCCAACGCTGGCGCTATCGCTCTCCTCAACTAGGGCTTTCCGGCCCGCTTTCTAGCCGGAGATCTCAGGATAGCCATCGGGTACGGCACCAGATACTCAAGCGGCGGAAATTCCCAAACAGGGAGCACCACAAATCGCACCAGAAAGGAAATTCCTCACCATTGGGCTAAAGATCCGCAGAGGATTCCATGCCCCCCGAAGGAAATCCGCTCAACGCCGAGAACCGCGGCGTTTACATCAGCGACAACCTGCCGTTCTTGAAGAGCCTCAACGACGAGTGCATCGACCTCGTCTGCATCGACCCTCCGTTCGCCAAGAACGAGACCTTCGGACGCAAGAATGAAAGGTCACCCGACCCTCTGAAGCCGCCCCTGTCCGACGAGGAGAAGGAAACCGAGATGGCTCTGCTCCGGCGCTGGGGGATCAGGAACGAGCAAGAGGCCAACGACGCCGGGATCGACTGGCCCGCCACACGCTACAAGGACTTCTGGAGCTGGCAGGACGTCCACGAGTCCTGGCTCAAGGACATTGAGGACGATCACCCCGGCGTCCACAAGCTGATTGAGGCCACACAGGAAATCCACGGCGATGGAACCGCCGCCTACCTGTGCTACATGGCGGTGAGGCTGTTCGAGATCAAACGAGTGCTGAAGGACACCGGCAGCCTGTACCTCCACTGCGACCACACGGCGGGTGCTTACCTGCGACAACTGCTGGATGCGATTTTCGGCAACGGTCAAAACGGAAAACCTGGATTCAGAAACGAGATCGTGTGGAGTTACAACGGTGGTGGGATGCCCCGCAAGGCGTTCGGCAGAAAGCACGACAACATACTGTTCTATACCAAAGGAAGAGATTATACCTTCACCAGACAGTATCGCCCGTACGCTGAATCAGCATCAGGTCGACACAGCGACGGGAGCCGATTTGACTACGAACGCGGAGCGGGAATGACCGCCGTCTGGGCTGACATATCCCCGGTAAACACCATGGATAAAGAGCGCACCGGCTACCCAACGCAGAAGCCCGTCGCCCTCGCCGAGCGCATCATCAAGGCCTCCTGCCCCGATGGCGGCGTTGTGCTGGACTGCTTCGCCGGCTGCGCTTACGTCGCCATTGCGGCCGAGCGCCTCAACCGCAACTGGATAGCCTGCGACATCAATCCCCGCGCCTGGACCGTCTTCAAGCGCCAGTTCTCCAAGCCAAAACTCGCCATGCTGACGTGTGCCGAGCCCACCCACAATCTCAGCCCGTCCATGCTTGGGAACATCGTCACGGTCCACGGTCCTAGTGAACTACCGGTGCTCGGTACGCCCGCGCGGGATGACACACCTCCGTCGTTCAAGCTCCAAGCGAAGCCGCGTATGTTCAAAGTGCCGGCCAGCCTTATCCCCGAGGATGAGATGCTGGTGACCCTACTGGAGATGTCCGACTACACCGCTTGGTGCTGCGGGTTCGCGAACCGCAAATCCAACGGCGAAGTGGTCAGGACGACCCGAAACTTTCACCTCGACCACTTGGCGCCGAAGTCTAAGGATGGGACCAGCAACGAGATCCACAATCGGGCACCCATGTGCCCGTACCACAACATCCGCAAAAGTAACCGCCAGGTGATGCTTGCTGAGTACCGGGAGGAAATCGCCGCTGCTGGTGAGCTCATGGTGGAGAGTATTGACGACCTCATCAACCTGAACCGCGCGCAGGCTCAGTCTATGCAGGTGTTCGGGGAAGCATACGCAAAGAAAAACCCGCAAGCCCGACTGTCAAGCTAGTGGATAGGGCTCACCTAGAGCTTTGCAAGAGAGACCGAGGATTGAAACCACCTGAACCCTGTCTCGAAGACCACGACCAGCCGACACGGCCCCCCACCAGAGCCGCCGTAATGGCGGCTTTTTGCATTTAACGCGCCCAAGGAGAACTCAGCATGTCCACCGAACCCACCCAGCAACTCGGAGCGTCGGACACGACGGCCGACGCGGTGCAAGCCCAACTGCTGCTCGACCAGTGCCACGGCCACATCAGCGAGCGCGACTATCAAGGCGCGGTCGCCGCCGCCCAGCAGGCCATCAATCTAATCCCTGACCTACCGGACCCGTACATCGCGCTGGCCGAAGCCATGGTCGGCATGGGAGCACGCGAACGGGCTGTCGACGCCTACACCGAGGCGTACCAGCGCGCCCAGCCCGACAAACAGTTTGAAATCCTGAAGGTCCGCGCCTACAACAAGTACCGTATCGGCGACTGCATCGGCTCGATTGACGACCTCACCGAGATGATCGTGCTACAGCCCGAACACGCGCAGTGCCACACGCGCCGCGGCATCACCCGGGGCGAGACCGGCGATTACCAGGGCGCCATCGACGATTTTGAGAAAGCCGGCGCGATCAGCGGGCTGGGCGCGGACATCCACAACCTGCTGGCCCACGCCCACATGCACAAGGCGTTCGCCGAGCCCGACGACGAGATGGCCCGCCAGTCGGCGAAAAAAGCCCTCCACCATTTCGACAGCGCCCTGGACGTGGAGCCGCTGCACCAGCAGGCCAACGAGGGTCTGGAAATGCTGCGCGACCACCTGGCATGTTTCGGCATTGACCGGTAGAACGCCAGATGGAGAGCGCGGCAGCGGCCCACGATACCCGCCGTTTCCCAAATCCCGCACGTAGAGAGGCGGAATCGCCTGAATGGACGTGGCCGACGGGGTGCCACCGAAAAAGCCCGCAAAGTGGCCGAAATGGGCAAACTGAGCCCGGCTAACGGCAAGCGCCGCTCATCGAATCCGGGCCGCCGCAATGACGCCCGTTTGCATGCTCGAACAAGCAGCAGGAGGAAACGAGAGAGAAAACTCAGAACAAAGCGAGAAACGAAACGAGCGAGGAAACCCAGAACAAAGCGAGCGAGGAACGAGGAAGGCGGAGGGCGCGATGGTCAAACACAGCAACGGCGTCGGCTATTTCACCGCAGAAAACATCGTTGGCGTCCTCAGAGCACTACCCGAAACGGACGGGACCTATGCTGAAGTCGTCGAGCAAGCCGGAGAGTACGGGGCTACCATCTCGAAAACCGTGCTGGGGAAATGGGTGGCAGAGGGCCACCGGGATCTCCGGGCCGGCAGACGCCAAAGTGCATTCGGGAGGTTTGCCACCATGTACGACCACATCAAAGAGGAGTCCTGCACCGCCGAGGCCAACCGGAGCCGGGAATTCGACCGCGCCATGCTGATCTTGGAAAGGACCTGCGACTGCGGGAACGACAAGATGACGCTGCCGGACGGATCGCTGGCTGACACCTGCCGGGAGTGCCACGAGATTGAGGAACAGGGACGACCGCGGCGAACCCGGCGGACGTGAAAATCAGAGCGTGCCCTAACCTGAGCGAAACACGAGCTGGCAGGAATCTAAAGGGCTCAGGGGAATGGAAGACCGACAAATAGGCGCGTACATCGCGACGCTCTTCTTCATCGCAATCACCGCGGTGCCATGGATCATCATTGCATGGCCCGTCTGGAACCGAGTGCGAAGCAATGGGATCTGGGCAGCGGCTCTACCGCTAGCAACTGGCGGCCTGATTGTTGGGCTTGCATCCTACGCGCTGCTGTACGCAAGTTTCATGATCATGGCTGCCACGGCAAGTTATCAGGCAGGCGCGGGAAAATTGATTGGAGCTGCAACAGCGGTCGCCGTGTCATACGAGATGATACCGGTGGCAATCGAGACAGCGACCAGCACCGGCGCCGCCATAGTGTTCACACCATGCCTGTCTGGGATAACCGGCGGCATCGTGGCAATCGCCACCGCGGCCGTCATGACGCTAATCCAGCACATTAGGTCACAAGCCTGGGCGAACGGAGAGTAGCACAGCCACTTACCGCTCCGACCAACGGGGCGGCCAGCTTTTTGATGACAGCAATCGATAGCGGCACGCGGGAGCCGGGCCATAAACTCGTAACGGGCCGACGACGGCTAATCTTCCGGACGGTGCCGTGCCGTGGCAGAGCAACGAGACTTCCCTTACATCGGGGCAACCTAAGTACCCCGCTTGCTGACCGACGAGAACTCCTGCGAACGGGCAGAGTGGTTCAAGGTTCATTTACGAGACTGGACCAGAGCTCCGCCGGACTTTGACCAAACCCGGCGGCTCATCTGCCACACCAGGCCACTGAACGAGCAACCAGTGACGTTCACGCTTCCTCCACACCAGAAAAGGACAATGACCATGAGCTACTCACGTCCCGGCTGCCTGATCGACAGCGTAAACGGCCGACGCGCCGGCGGGTATCGCCGGCACGCGGAGGTGACCAACCAGCCCGAGCTGGAGGACTACCCCAGCGCTGCGGAATACGAATGGGCGCGCGCCCACTGGGACGACGACCCAAGCCGGGAAACGGTGGAGTCTCCCTGGTACGCCTTCGCCTGCACCCCGGCATACGACGGCTACTGGCGCGAATACAGCGTGGAAGAACTGACCCGCATTAGGTCGGAGAAATCCTGGCAGGAAATCCCCCAATATGACCAGGCAGCTCCGCCGGCAAGAGCGCAGCTGCGGATGTTCGTCGACGAATTCCTCTACGAGTATGCCAACCGGAAGGATAACGACCGTGCCAACCTGGTCATCTCGTGAAACAAGAGATGCGACTACGCCGAGCAACGGTGGTTCGACTTACTCGGTTTGCATCTGCGCCATCATGTTGCCATCTTGCAGACACGGCCGTTTCGTCCCAAACGCCGCCATGCTACCCAAGAACCCTCCCAAGCTCGACGAGCCAAACCGTTCCGTCTGAGCCCAAGTCGCAGCCGGCAAACCGGACGACGCCAGGCCCGAAATTGCTGACAGTGGCCAGTAGCGCACCGGCGCCAACGACTGGCACAATTAACACGTCGCGGACCAACCGCGACACCGGCCCCTCCGACCAAATAACACGCCAAAAAACCGCGCCCGTCCGCGCTGGTATTCCGGGGCGAACCCTGCTACCGTTCCCGCGCCGTCCGCATAAGGGCGGCGTGTGTGGCCCACCCCGCCGGTTCATGGTTGTCGGCGGGGTGTATCATGCAGGCGCTCAAGCGGACCGAGGTTGGCGGGGTTCGCGGTGGGCTGCGCGAATACGAACGAGCCGCCTCTCGCCAGTTCCACCTGGACGCTGCTGGCCATGGACGACGGCGCGGGATTGGCGGGGACCACCAGCTGCAACGGCTACGGCGGCGAGTACGAAAGCGACAGCGAGGATTTCCGCACCGTAGCCGTGCTCACGAGCGGGACCGCCCAACACCAGAGATGGCCGAACGGGACCACATCTTCGCCAACCCCATGGTCACCTCCGCGGCGATTGATCGAGTAGTGCACCACGCCGTCATCCTGGAATTCGACGTCCCCAACTACCGGACTGATGCAACACAGCAACGCTGCGAGACTGCTGCGGCCGAGGAAGTGAACCGGCAAAACTAATCGACGACAATTCGGCAAGTCTAGTTGACGTGGGACACCAGGGTCGCCAGCCCTGGTACCTGCCAACCAATGAGCCGCTGGATACCACCGACGACGCCTGGCGGGTGGTCCTGGCCTACGTTCGCCGCTGGCAGGTGGAGATGTGCTACCGGTCCTGCAAGACCGATCTGGCCTTGGAAAGCCCCCGCCTCTGGTTCTGGCAAAACCGGCTCAAGCTCCTGCTCATGACCAGCCTGGTCTACGCCTTCCTCCTCTCCCTGCTGACACCACCACTGACACCACTGGTTCGGGAAATCCTGCGCCGCTGGTGCCACCGAACGGGAAAGCGGCACCGCCAAGTGGCGATACCGCTCTCCAGACTGCGCTCTGCATTGAGCTCCCTTTGGCTAACCTATCCCCTTCCTTCTCCTACCCTACTCCAGATTCGGGATAACTCATGTCATCCCCGAGGGCTGCAATGCGGCTGACGCTGTATCTGCCAGCGACGACCGGCCCCCTTACACCGATGTGAGTGTCAAGCTGCCCCACGATAAATCACCCAAACGCCGCACACCGTTCTGTGCTAAGGTGTCCGCATCCTGCTTTTACCTTTAGCCCGGTGTGACCCCAATTGGGTGCCGATGAAATCTACAATATCCTTAGGGATTTGAGTCCTGGGCAGTTCACGGCTGGGGCGTCCATCCTTGTTGGGCTGAACTTGTGGTCTCTCGCTGTGGGCAGTGCGCGCGTGGCGATGCGACGCCCCTGGCCTCCGGACGCGCCTCCGCACTGGGTTTATTTCGTGCTTTTGATGGCGCCTGCTCTGCTGTTCGCATTTTGGATGGTGGTATCACTCGTGTACATAGTCCTGGCCGTCTGGGCGGACATTGGGTCTGCGACGCAAATGGGGTCTTGCGAGCAGCCACAGTTGCCTGAGTGTCGAGTAACTGACGATCACGAAGGTAGCGCCCCATAACGTGGCGGCCACGAAGAACACGGCCAAGCCGACTGCGACGAGGGTCACGCTTTCAGCTCCCACGCCCCAAATTATGAAGCCAACCGCCGCCAACGTAGAGAGCCCTGACGCGATGAGCGCGTAGTTTAACCAGAACGACGGATCCAGTTGTGCGGGCGCCGAACTCTCAGTGGTTGGCGTTTCCACTCCCTCAGATTCCAAGGTGTCAGGCGACTGCATCGGGCCAGCGGTTCCTTCGGTACTCGGGCTGTTGGGTGTAGCCATGCCGGATCCCTCCCGAAGTTCATTATAAGGAAATTGCCGTGGCTCTGCTATCTCCTGCGAGAATGCCACATGGTGCCGCGGGGATGGGATCAGTGGGTTGAAACGAAACCGGTCGCCCCGTTCGTCGTAGGGTGGATGGTCACGAACCACAAAAGGGCGACAGCGGCGCTGCGAAGGTCGAATTCCGGCTCCGGATGGATGAACCAGTTGGGGAGCTGCTCGACCTCGTGTACCAGCTGGTCTGCAGACGAGCCTCGAACTGAGCCGTCGGGTTGCATCCCATTGGGCCAGCCGACCCCGACCACACGGACGCGAATCAGTCGTCCCGCCGGTGCATCACTGATATGTTCGGGGCGAGGATGGAATCAGCTCGCCGCAAGGCAAGAGGACAGCCTGACGAAAGCCGCGCCGGGCCGATCAACGGGGCGGCCAACTTTTTGATGACACCAGCCCGTAGCGCAACGAAGAAGCCGACCGATAGACTCAGGTCAAGCCGACCCACGGCTAATCTTACGGACGGTGCCGTGCCGTGGCTGAGCAACGAGACTTCCCCTACGTCTGGGCAACCTGGCTACCCAAACTCCTCACCGGCGAGAACTCCTGCGAGTGGGCAGTGTGGTTCAAAGCCCATTACCAGGGCTGGGACCGCCCGCCCTCTGACTTCAACCAATCCGAATGGATGGTGAGCCACACCAAGCTGCTCAACGAGCAGAAGACGGAGTGGCAAGACCACGGCTACACCGTCACGGTCGAGAACCAGAACGTCTTCCGACTGCGCGGCCGCATGGCCCTCCTGGTCGGCAAACCGGACCTGATCGTAGAACGCGGCGATGACGTCCTGGTCATCGACGTGAAAACCGCACGGGAGCAGGCCTGGCACGCCGTGCAGGTCCAGATCTACAAGTACGCGCTGGCCAGGGCGAGGCCGGAGTACCACGACCGGATGATTGCCGGCCAGGTGACCTACCCGCGACACGTCACCCGGGTAGCGCGGGGAGCGCTGGACAACGGCTTCATCCGTGATCTGAGCGCGCTGATCCGCAAGGTAGCAGCGCCGGACCCACCGCCAGCCGTCCCCAGCGCGCAGGAATGCCGTTTCTGCGACATCACTGAACTGGACTGCCCGGAACGGCTGGAAGGAGAATACGAGCCTCCTGAGGCTGCCACAGAAGACTTCTGAAGAAGTGGGCGCGGCGTGGAACAAGCCAGTCAGACAGGCGGGCCAAATCGAACACTGACCGGAAGCGGCACGGTTATAATCACGCTCATCACCCGGCCGATAAAGATCGACCACCCACGCTAAGCCCGACGAGGTTCAGCATGACCACCGCCAAACCCACCGCCACGACGACGGCATCCGGCCGCTTCCGCCTGCCCGACCCTCCCGAACGCCAGGACGACGAGAAGATGAGCACCGTCGACCACCTCCACCAACCGGGCAACACCCACCACCTGCTCCAGCACCTCGGCAACCCCGAAACCACCCTGGTCACCGCCGAACGCTTCATCACGATGATGCCCGAGCAGCGCCTGCCCAGCGGACGCACCCGCCGCGTCCCCGACCTGCTGATCGCCTTCGACGTCGACCCACAGCTGTACCGGGACAACAACGGCTACATCGTGCAGGCCCAGGGCAAGCCGCCGGACTTCGTGCTGGAGGTGGCGTCCCGAAGCACGGGCAGCGAGGACACCGGACCCAAGCGCGACGACTACGCCGCGCTGGGTATCCTGGAGTACTGGCGGTTTGACCCGACTGGAGAGCATCACGGAACCAGACTGGCCGGAGACCGGCTGGTGGACGGCGTGTACCAGCCAATCCCGATTGACGAGCTGGACGAAGACGTCCTGCAGGGCTACAGCGCCGTGTTGAACCTGATCCTCCGGTCGGAACAGGGACAACTGGGCTGGCACGACCCCAGAACGGAGCAGCACATCGCCACCTTCAACACCGAGCGCGCCCGGGCCGACAACGAGCGCGCCCGCGCCGATAGCGAACACGAAGCCCGTGTCGCCGCCGAAGCACAACTCCGAGCCGAACGCGAGGCCAGGGAAGCCGCCGAGGCCCGGATCCGAGAACTGGAAGCCAGGGTCTACAACACGGACCTCTGACCAAGCCCGGACTGTGCCCCACCGTCCCTTGCATCGGCACCAGTCCTCGCCAGCTCAGCCCCAAGCAGCATTTACTTGGTACGACCGCCCCGCCCCATCCCTCCGATGGAGCCGGGTTAAGGGGCGCCGTGTCCTACCGAGACCGGATGGCTATGCCGGCTACGACGGCGTCTGGCCCACACGAGTACGGCAATACTCCAGACAGGCAATTCAACCACACCAAGGAGCTTCATTACGCCGTCGAACCTCTCGGTGCATATCCCAAACCCGAGAATGGCCCCTAACGCCAAGAATAAGAACACTACTGAAACAATCCCCAGAGACCCAACCACCGTATAAAGCCACATCGTCCGCACGCTCATCGGTCAGTCTCCCCAAATCCAGACCAGATTACCGCTATCCCCGAAACGGCAATAACGAGACCGCTAACCCCAGCGACGGCGGCACCCACAAGCAGAGTAAAATCCGACCATTCGGGAATCAAATATTCGCCCAAAGCAAAAATCAGCATCCCTAGGACGAACACCACCATTGCACCTACAAACAACCTATACACATCGAGCCTCCACAGCGAGATTACAGAACAAAGATGCTTGCCGGTCGCCGGCTGGGTGCGTTGGAGCCTAGCTTCTGGATGTTTGGAAATGGCTAGGCCGACCTAGCCGTGCAGCACGAATTTCCCCAGAGATCGTATCGGCAAGGGGAATTATAGCCTTTCTTGCACCATGCAGACCAGGACAGTTAAGAAGAGCAGTCACTCGTGCGCCCACAGGATTAACCCGGCCCCGATAGGGGCCGACCGGGCTTTTCTTTGGTGCCCCGTTCGCGCACGACGCTGCCGCACCGAACTGCTCACGTCGAAATCTTCGGCGTCCCAAGAGGCCCGAAGAATGAGAACCGTACAGTTCAACCACACGTTGACGCGCATCGAGAAAGACCGTCGCCGGAAGAAAGCCTGGCGGGAATACTGAAGCCGGTCCGGAGCCCCCTGTGCAAATCTCGCACCGGCTGGACAACATCCTCGCGTCCGAAACGCCGACCTCACCACCGCCGGGGCGTCAAGCAGACCCGGGGCAAGCACTGAAATGCCCTGGCAGCACTAATCACCCATCCGAGGCACGGCGCCCTTCCGCTCAGGCAAGAGGAAGCAGCGCCGGGGGACCCTAACGCGCCGAACGGCACCCCTCGTGCCGGTGCCCATCGTCCCACGACGGGGCCAGACTGGGGGCGCAACCCTCGCCTGCAACGCAGACCACGGCGAGGCGTCAATCGAAGTGACCGAAACGTTCCCGGAAGCGCACGGCATGGAATGTTCCTGCGTCGTCCAGTTTGCCGAGTCACGCGACCACCCCGAGCCAGTCATTGGCTTCCAGGACGACGAGCACGCCCCGGCGGGGGCAGACAAGCTCACCGGGCAGTGGTCCGGAAATCCAGCATAGCCATCGGCCCTGAACAAACGCGGGAATGAGCACGCGACCCGCAGATCCAGCGTTCGGACGCGACGTCCCAACGCCGCAAGAACAACTGCGGCCCCACCAAGGTCCGCGCCGGGCGGGATGACCAACATGGGCACCCGATAACACGCCGTCGCAGAAATTAACCAGGCCGGCGCCGCCACAGCAGCCTCCACAGCCCACTCAGACGCCGCGGTTCGGCACGTCGACGGACGATGCGCATTCCGCCCGGCGCCCGGGAAAGCCACACGAGGGCGTCTGAGCGCGCAAACAAGCAGGGACAGAAGCACCCGTCCCGGTTCCCTAGCATCAAATCGTCAACCCATCGAGGACGTTCCCATCCCATACCAGTCCCGGCCAGCGCACATCTGGCCCAGCCAGTTCAACCCGCAAGGAGATGCCGCAGCAATGAACACGATGAACATGATGAGGAAGAGACCATCGCTACCAGCCCGGCCGGCGCCGGCGGTCGCGCTGGCGGTGCTGGGGATTGTGGCTCTCGTGATGCTTGCGGCCCCGGGTGTCGGACAGGCCCAAGGCGATGCAGGTACTGCAGCCAGGCCAGAGATCACGCTGCATTCCTGCGACACCGGCTGTCTGATCGTCGCGGTCGGCAATATGCCGGATTCCAAAACCATGGTTGAGACCCGGTGGCGGCTGACCGGCGAGACGGCGTGGCAGGAGTGGGACTACATTGACCACAACCCCAACACCCGGCGCGGCAGCCGCCGCACCGACGTCGACGGCCATCTGGAGATCCGGAACCTCCCAGCCGGCACGTATGAGGTCCAGGCTCGGTTCTACGATCCGAACGACGCGAGCCGTCTGTCCGAATGGTCAGAGGTGGCCTCTCTCGCTACGGAGACGTGGCCGGGCGTTACCAATTTGGCGATTGAATTCCCCGAAGGGGATGATTTCAACGTCATCGTGTCCTGGACCGCCCCAAGCGACCGCAGTACGCGGGCTACTACCTGAACACGGGCACCGAATGTCAGGCCAATGCCCGCCAGCATCTTTACGATGTGGCGGCGACCAGCGTGACCATCGACGCAGGGCGCGCCCACGGGCCACTACAGACGTGCGTCCGCCCGCATCTGGGCGGGCAGAGCGCCAACGCGATTGCGCGTGCGACCGTGCCCGGGTCGCCGAACAGCGTCGCCTTCGCATTTGGCGAAATCCACGGGGAAGCCGTGGCGCCCGATGGCGCCGAAACCGACTGGAGCCCGTTGCTGCCGTTCGACGTGGCCTACCTGTCGTGGCACGGCGACACCGACGGCGTGACCATTCTCGAAAGCGAGTGGCAGTACCGCAAGCAGGGCTCGACCACGCCGTGGAGCGGTCTCACGGCCGTGAGCGTAACCGGCGCACAGCATTGGGCCATCGTCGATACAACCGCCAACGCGATGGAAGTAAACGCTCAGTACGAGTTCCGCGTCCGGTCCCGCAGCGCGGACGGATGGGGCCAGTGGTCCTTCCCCAATGTGTCCCGGTACGAACCCAAGACGGCCAACCCGACGCCGGCGCGAAACATCCGCATCACGCAACCGCGCGGCGATGACCCGCAGAGCCGGTGGGTGATCGAGTGGGACCCGCCGACCTGGAACGGCGGGCATGTTTGCGGCCAATTCTCCGCGGCCATGCAGGACTGGATATTCGACCATGCGGCGAAAGATGAATGGATGTCCAGGATTGAGGTCGATCCCAACGATCCCGATGATGGATGGGTCCTTGGCAACCTGCAACCGGCGCCTCCGAATTCTGACGGCGCTCGGCTGGTAACCTTTGTGCCGACCGAGGCCATGAAAAGCTGGCTCATGGGGAGGCCGGACCGTCGCTATGAGTTGATAATCGTCCGCCCAATACCGGAGCGTCCCGACAATTGGTGTGATCGCTTCGAGAAGTCGGAGCAGATCAGATACGAAGTATTCATTCTCGGCGCCAGCTACGTGCCGGACGAATTCATCCGCACGGATGGTGACCGTCGGGTATCTGTGGCACGAGAGCATGTAGAGCTGCCGGAATCCGGTCTGATGACGGTGCGGGTCACGGCGTACGGCGTATGCGCCGATTGCGATCCCACAGAGGGTCCGCCGCCCTACGACTCGACGGTGAGGTCGGATGCGGAAGCGACGTTTGCCGCGGCAGCAGGCGCCCCATCTCCGCCTCAGAGCCTGACCGTCAAGACCCTGAATGAGTACGACGTTTGGTGGAGTCCACCCAACGACAACGGCGGAAGCCCCATCGTGCAATACCGTTTCGACGGTATCTGTGCGGGAACCGGGTTTACCACGAACATCATCCGCAACGAGCACAATCTGTGGTCCGTCGACAATGGCCACGCGCGTCTGCACTTCCCGCCCGGGGCAACGTTCCACCTGAAAATATCCAAGAGCGCGTGCTCTCGCTTTGCAGTGACCGCCGTCAACGAGCTGGGCTACTCCAGCCAGACCGTCAAGTGGGAAGAGACCCCCAACGGGGTTCCAGTGGTCGTGAAAGTTATACCGGACCTGAATCTGGTGGCCCGCATTCCCCAGGGCAACAATGCTCAGCCGCATCCGCTGGGGGCCGGAAACTTCGTCAGAATTACCCCTCTGACCGGGCCTGCCGGGGTTTTCGATGACCCCGATAATGATGGGCTGACGTACACGCTCACCTCGTCGGACCCATCTGTGGCCCATGCCGAGGTGAGGAATCAGCCTTATAGCCACGTCTACGTGGTCGCCAAAGAAACGCCGGGGGACGCCGCCATAACGGTCTCCGTCAATGACGGCAAGGGCGGCACGGCCGAGCAGAGTTTCTCCGTGTTTGTCCGACGGTCCTTCAACCCACTGGTGTACGACCGGAACGGGAACGGGCTGATCGACCCTGACGAGTACCAGCAGGCCAGGTCGGACTACAGCGGTTGTTACACAACTTCCGGATGGAATGACCACGACAATCCGCTTGAATGCAGGACCGGTGAAACGTCGCATCCGTACGGCAACTTCATCACGGTGAAGGAGCTGTTTGAGCGCACCAACCAGAAGGTTGTCCCGAAGTGGGACAATCAGACGGGAAGCAAAACCGTAGCCGAATCAGTGGGCGACGTCGAATTGTGCATCGAAGAAACCGCTGGGCTCGAAGCCGACATCTTCCCCAGCCCCGGTTACGACGACGACTTCACTCTCACGCCGCATATTCTGCCCTATATGGAGCAGGGCACGCAGCAGTGGTGCGCAACCATCTCAGTCGTTGACGACTCAGCCTACGAGCCCCATGAGACAATCGCCTTCCTCGTCACCGGCGAGCTGGGCGACGGAACCAAGGTTGGCGGCTACGCGACTCTGAAGATCCTGGACAACGACGGCTCGCCGGTCAAGGTCGATCCGCTTGACCTGGAGCTAACCGCGGGGCAGACCGCCACGTACACGGTGTCGTTGTCCAGTCGGCCAGCGGGTGAAATGATTGTCGAAGCGGTGGCTCCGGCTGGGATGACCGTGACACCCCGCTCCAGGTTGATACAGCCCGACCTGTGGGATCTACCGGTCACGTTTACCGTATCTTCGTCCAATGCCGGAACGGGCGTTATCAACAATACGGTTACCCCATCCGGCAGCAGTGCGGCTTACGGGACTGCCCAAGTGCGGGTGTCGGTTTCCGCCGATGCCCAGCCGCAGCGGCAATCGCCGGCGAATCATGTTCCGACCGTGGCTGCGCCCATTGGCGACGTCACCGGCCTGACAGTGGGCGGTACATCCGAATTCCTGCTGAACGGCGTGTTCAGCTACGATGGCCCGGATCCCCTGACCTTCCGCGCCGTGTCGGCCGACACCACGGTTGCGACCGTGAGCGTCAGCAACGGCGTCCTGACGGTTACCGCCGTAGCCGGGGGGACAGCCGAAGTCTCGGTGCTCGCCCAGGACGCTGAAGGCGACCGGGCGCAGGACGCGTTCAGCGTTACCGTGGTCGGCACCCAGGCGTCCCAGGGCTCTCCACAACAGGGAGACCCACAACAGAGTTCTCCGCCGGCTTCTCGAGATTCGAAGCCGACCAACGTCAGGGCCGTGGCCGGCGACGGGACCGTAACCGTGTCCTGGAACGTTTCGCCCTTTTACTACAAGGGACGCGAAATCGACAGCGACCGCATCAAGCACGCCATCCGCTGGTGGCAGGGCTCGAATTGGGCCAACCCCGTAGGGGAAAACGCGGTAGGCCGCAACGACGGCATTTCCGTCGAAAACGGGGTGACCAGCTACGACATCACCGGTCTGACCAATGACCTTGGGGTTCAGGTGCAGGTGCGCGCCTTCTTCGGCGGCAACTACCAGGAAGGAGCGATGAAAAAGGGCGCGTCCAGCACGTCCAGTGGGTGGGTCAGCAGCGGCGCCGTTACGCCGACTGCCAACAGCGCGCCCACGGTGGCCAGCGCCATCTCGGACGCCACCATTGTCAACGAGACGGGAACCAAGCAGGTATCCCTGTCCGGAGTGTTCACCGACGCTGATGCGGATAGCCTGACGATCACAGCGGTTTCCTCGAATGAAAGTGTCGCTACGGAATCGGTGGCAGCCGACCATTCGACGCTGACCGTTACGGCGAAGCAGCGCGGCACGGCTACCATCACGGTAACGGCAAGCGACGGCAAGGCCACCGTGGACGACACTTTCACCATCAAGGTGAAAGCAGCGCCCGTGGTGGCTTCGGCCATCGCCGACATCACGGAGCTGAGCATCGAGGATACTCGTACGCCGTCATTGTCGGGTGTTTTCAGCGACGCCGACGGCGACGCCATAGTTGTCACCCAAGTTGAATCGTCCGACACGTCGAAGGTGTCGATCTCGTCCTCGCTGACCACCGCGTCGGACGGGTCCACCATCGTCACCGGGTTCACCTTGACGGCCAAGGATTCGGGCACGGCGACGATCACGGTCACGGCCCAGGACAGCGACGACAACAGCGTGAGCGATGCCTTCGACGTTACGGTAGTCAAGGCCAACAACGCGCCCACGGTGTCTGGCGCAATCGCGGACGCCACCATCGTCAACGAGAGCGGAACGCATCAGGTGTCTCTCACCGGAGTTTTCTCCGATGCCGACCGCGACACGCTGACTGTAACCGCCGAGTCGTCAGCCACGGCGATTGCGACAGTGGCGGTAGGCACGGATCAGTCGTCACTGACCGTTACGGCCAGGAAGCGTGGCACAGCCACCATCACGGTGACTACTGCGGACGGCAACGGTGGCTCGGCAGAGGACCAGTTCGATGTCAAGGTGAAAGCTGCGCCAACGGTGGCGTCACCCATCGCCGACATGGATAAAGTGACGTTGGCGTCGCTCCCGCACGATATTGACCTGACGAAGGTCTTCAGCGACGCCGATGGCGACGCGCTCACCTTTGAAGCATCGTCCGCTGACACTGGCGTAGCCTGGGGAATACTTCTCCAAGGGACACTCAACGTGGCGCCGAACGCGATTGGCACGGTGACTTTCACGGTCACGGCAAAAGACTCAGACCAGAACAGCATCAGCGACTCATTCGACGTTACGGTGGTCAACAGCCCACCGACGGTGGCCGGCGCCATCGGGGACGCCACTATCGTTAGCGAGACGGGGACCAAGCGGGTACCCCTGTCCGGGGTCTTCGACGACCTCGACTACGACACTCTGACCATAACGGCCAAGTCGTCAGACCAGGCGATTGCGACAGCTGAGGTCAGCCTGAACACGCTGACGGTTACGGCCAAGAAGCCCGGCACGGCGACCATTACGGTTACTGCCAAAGACGGCAACGGCGGCTCGGTGGACGACGCTTTCACCGTAAAGGTGAAGACAGCGCCAGTGGTTGCGCCCGCCATCGACGACGTGAGCGATTTGGTCATTGGCGACGAGCGCGAAGTGTCCGTCTCCGGCGTGTTCAGTGATGCCGACAGCGATGCGCTGACCATCACTGCTACATCGTCAAGCGACGCCATTGCTGCCGTTGCTGTGGCTGCCGATGGCTCCGGCGTAACCCTGACTGCCAAGAGCCGTGGCACGGCGACTGTCACGGTCACGGCGCGGGATTCTGACGGCAACACCGTCAGGGACGATTTCGATGTCGTGGTAGTGAACAGAGCGCCCGCGGTGGCGAACCCTATATCCGACACTACCATCGTCAACGAAAGCGGAACGCACCAGGCGTCCCTCTCCGGTGTGTTCGCCGATGCTGACCGGGACTCCCTGACCATCACGGCAACCTCGTCAACCGAGAGCGTCGCCACGGTGTCGGTGTCCGCCGACTACGCGACGCTCACGGTGTCAGCGCAGGCCCGAGGTACGGCCACCGTCACGGTGACTGCCGCCGACGGCAACGGCGGCTCGGTAAAGGACACCTTCAACATCACCGTCAAAGCTGCGCCTGTGGTAGCCAGCGCCATCGCCGACGTGAGCGAGCTGGCCATTGACGACACTCACGAGGTCTCGATGTCCGGCGTGTTCAGCGATGCCGACGGGGACGCCATAACCGTTACCGGTGCGGTGTCGTCCGACAATACGGTGGCAGTGGTCTGGTCTGCCATTGACGAGTCTAACAACGCGGTGACCGCCATCACGGTCATAGCCAAGGATTCGGGCGCCGCCACCATCACGGTCGCGGCCCAGGACGCCGACGGCAACACCGTGAGCGACGCCTTCGACGTAACCGTGCCCGCCGCTGAGCAACAGCAACAGCCGGCGGTGGAACTACCTGGTCCCGTTGTGGGTCTGGAGCTGACGGCTACAGCGGACAGTGTGACGGTGCGCTGGAACGCTCCCGAGACCGGCGGCGCGCCCGATGGCTACATCGTCCACCTGCGTCCAGAGAACGGCAAGCAGGGCAGCGGCACGACCAAGAGGCCCAGCGCCGATAGCACGACGGTGAGCTTCAACAACCTGGAGGCCGGCCGGACCTACGAGGTGTGGGCGAGGGCCCACAACGAGGCGGGCAAGGGCGAGCGTACCAACGCCACCATCACCTTGCCAGGGGCACCTCCGGAGCCGGAGGAAATACCGGGCCCGGTGATTGACCTGCAACTGTCGGCCACGTCGGACAGCGTGACCGTAAGTTGGAGTGCCCCGGAAACGGGCGGCACGCCGGACGGGTACATCGTGCACATCAGCCCCGAAGACGGCGGCAAGGGCAAGACCAGGACGCCCAAGGCCAAGAAGACGCAGGTAGCTTTCAAGAACCTGGAAGTAGGCCGCACCTACCAGGTATGGGTGCGGGCACAGAACGAGGCCGGCAAGGGCGAGCGAGTCCACGCCACCATCACCCTGCCGGAGTAGGGGGACAACCAGACGACACAATAATCTCCCGGCGGGGCAGGGTAGTGGCCACCCCAACCGCCGGTTTCGCCGAGTGAGCGTCCAGATCCGACTGGACGCTCACTCTCATCTTCGACCTGCCCACCGACTCAACCACCGCCGACACCGGCATTCAGTGAGACCGTTCCGTCTACACCGTTCACCCGATTGGCATACGGTAGCCCGCCCCAGGCTCGGTGATGACGTATTTGGGGTTGCTCCCGTTGTCCCCCAGCTTTCGCCGCAGGCGCTTCACCACGTCCCGAAGCAGCCAAGCCTTGCTCAACCGTTCCGGGCCCCAGACCCGCTGCAACAGCACGGCAGGGCGCAACGCCCGCGGGGCATGCACCGCCAGCTCGTAGAGCACCGCGTACTCCGTTGCCGTCAACTTCACCGGCTCCCCGTTCACGACCACACGCCGCTGCTCGTATTCTATGGTCAGCCCCCCAACGTCGTAGGGCGGCGAAGGCTCCCCCGCGAAGGACTCCAGCCCCGTGGGCGAGAAGGGCTTGACCAGGTAGTCGGCGCGCCCATGTCCGTACAACGACAGGAAGACCGCCGGCACGTCGGCAGTACGGCGGACGTCGTTCATCAGCTCGGCAACCAGTGCAACCGCTGGGGGAAGCATCGAGCGATTAGACACACGCGCCGGCGAGCGGTCTGAAATCCAGGCTGAGATCTGAAGACGTATCTGGCCACCGTGTTCGATCCCGCCGCTCCGTGCCCAGCTTGTGAACCACGCCAACAGAAATCCTTCAATATGCAATACGCATATCGATGTGATTATCACTTGTATCACACGATTATTGGCATATAATTGATGATGATTGTCGGAAACAGGTCATCATGCCAAGTTTATCATCTAGAATCTTGCAAATGCCAAGGCAGGCAGGCGAGCTGACCCAGAAAACGTTCCGCGCCGGGGGCAGCGGCCCCTCGTCGGTCCGGGCGGGGCGACGGAACTCAGCAAGGAGGTTGTACAACCATGTTGAATGACAATCACGATAACACCAGCATGGCGCGCCGCCTGCTGAAGGCGGGAAATCCCGCCAGACCGCCCGACTTTCCCTCCAACACTTCCTCCCGACCATCACAGCAGCGACGTCGCGGGAAGGCAGGCATCAAGAACGCGCTGCTCTCGCCCCGGGCCTGGCTGCTGTCGCTGCTGGCCCTGGCGATGGTCTGGGCCCTATGGCCCCCATTTGCCACGCCGCCCGCCGCTTCCGCAGCGGGGATAACCTTCTGGTCCGCCACGCTGACGGTGGGTTCGGAACTGATTGCATGCACCAACACAGACAACCAGTACCCGTGCAATTCGACGCGCGTGCTGACCGACGACGACTTCACGTATGACGGAGTGGGCTATGCCTTCATCGAGATGACCCTGGTCAGCGGAACGTTTGCCTTCCGTCTCGACAAAGAAATCCCGGCGGACATCCGGTCAGGCGGGCAGTTCCACGTTGACGGCATGACGTTCGATTTCCAGGACGCCAGTATCTCCAGCGGCAACACGAAGGCCAGTTGGAAAAACTCCGGCCTGAGTTGGTCCGCCGGCGACAGGGTGCAGTTGCGCCTCTCCGACCCGAACCGGGCCGGCGGCCTGGACCGCACCTTCGGCATCGGCGGCAAGCTGACGACCGCATTCAACCCCGCCGCCAGCGAGATTCACGACATCGTTGAGCAGCCCGACGGCAAGATTGTCGCCGTGGGCTACGCCCACAACGGCACGAACAAGGACTTCGCCATCGCCCGTTACAACCCCGACGGCTCCCTGGACGGCAGCTTCGGCACGGGCGGCCGCGTGCTCACCGACTTCGGCTCCACCGACGAGGCCCGCGCCGTGGCCCTCCAGTCCGACGGCAAGATCGTCGTGGCGGGATTGGCATCCGTAAGCAACTTATACGACTTCGCCGTGGCCCGCTACACACCCAACGGGACGCTGGACCGGAACTTCGGGAAGATACTCAACGACCATGACCGCTCCGGCAAGAAGATCACCAGCATAGGCGCAACGGACATCGCCCACGCGGTGGCCATCGACTCCAACAACAGGATCGTGGTTGGCGGACAGGCCGGCGACAGCTTCGGCGTGGCCCGCTACAACACCATCGGTGACCTGGACACCACCTTCAGCGAAGACGGGAAGGCCACCGTCAACTTCGGCGACGGCGCCGACCATGCGCTGGCGATGGCCATCCTGGCCAACGACCGGATCCTGCTCGGCGGGTACTCGACCAACACCAACGGAACTCCAGGCACCAACGACGACCACAAGGACATCGCCCTGGCGGCTCTCCTCAGCACGGGTGTCCCGCCCGCCGACTTCGACACCGACGGCAAGTTGACCACCAGCATCAGAACCGCCAGCGACGACCAGATCAACGACATCGCCATCCAGTCCAACGGCAAGATCGTGGTGGCCGGGTACAGCGACGACAAGTGGATAGTGGCCCGCTACAACACCGGCGGCGCGCTGGACGGCGAGTTTGGAAAACCGAAATCCGGCGGCTCTGGACGACAGGGATACCAATCCAGCACGGGGCCAAACATCAGGTCCATCGAACTCACTGCAGTGGCGATTCGGCCCGACGAGAAAATCGTCGTGTCCGGGTATGGCATCAGCAGCCTAGGGGGACACGTCGGGGAAAGTGCCATGGTCATGTTAGGCCTGGAAGCTAACGGGGAAAACGACGCCACCTCTGGGGCACCTCTAAACTTCGATAGGTTCGACGACCGATCCCACGGCATGGCGCTGCTGGACGACGGCCGGGTAATGCTGGGCGGCTACATCAACCGCGGCTCGGTCAAGGAGTTCCACCTGGCCCGCTACAACGCCAACGGCTCCCTGGACGGCGACTTCGGCATGGCCGGCGAGGTGACCACGTCCTTCGGCTCCGACGACGAGGCCCGCGCCGTGGCGCTCCAGTCAGACGGCAAGATCGTCGCGGCGGGATTGGCATCCGCAAGCGGCATCTACGACTTCGCCGTGGCCCGCTACACACCCAACGGGACGCTGGACCGGAACTTCGGCGCGATACTCAACCAGCACGACCGCTCCGGCAAGAAGACCACCGACATGGGCGCAACGGACATTGCCCACGCGGTTGCCATCGATTCCAACAACAATATCGTGGTTGGCGGACAGGCCGCCAACAAATTCGGCGTGGCCCGCTACAACAAGATCGGTGACCCGGACACGAACTTCAACACTGACGGGAAGGTCACCGTCAACTTCGGCGACGGCGCCGACCACGCGCTGGCGATGGCCATCCTCGCCAACGACCGGATCCTGCTCGGCGGGTACTCGACCAACACCAACGGAACTTCAGGCACCAACGACGACGACAAGGACATCGCCCTGGCGCAGCTGCTCAGCACGGGTATCCTGCCCGCCGACTTCGACACCGACGGCAAGGTGACCACCGATTTCAATTCCCTCGATGACTCGGCCCAGGCTATCGCCATGGTCAGTGGCGGCGGGTTGGTGGCGGCGGGCTACGCCACCAACGACGCCGGCACGCCCTTGGACACAACAAGCACCCAAACCATTAATACCTCGTTGGCTGACGACCACAAGGACTTCGCGGTGGCGTACTACTCCAGCGACGGGGAACTGAACGAAGATTTCGACACCGACGGCAAGGTCACCCTTGACTTCAACGGAGGCCATGACGAGGCCAAGGCGGTGGCCGTTGACGGCAACGGCAAGTTCGTCGTGGCCGGCTACGCCAGCAACAGTTCCAATACCAACAAGGACTTCGCGGTGGTCCGCTACAACGCCAACGGAACGCCGGACACGGGTTTCGGCACCGACGGCAAGGTGATCACCGCCATCGGCAGCGGCGACGACGTGGTCACCGCGATGGCGATTGACGGCAACGGCAAGATCGTCGTGGCGGGCTACTCCGACAACGGCGCCGACCACGACTTCGCCCTGGTCCGCTATAACGCCGACGGGACCCTCGACACCGGATTCGGCGTCGGCGGCAAGGTCACCACCGATTTCGCCGCCACCGACGACCGGGCCCACGCCATGGTGCTCGACGACGACGGCTTCATCCTCCTGGCCGGTCAGTCCGGCGACGAGTTTGCCCTGGCCCGCTACCTGCCGCAACGCTCTCTTTCCACCGACACGAGGCTCAGCGGGCTCGCAGTGCAAACCAGCACGGACGGTTCCGCCTTCAGCGCGGGGACCCTCTCGCCCGACTTTGCGGTGGGCACGGCGGGATACACGATGGCGCAACTCACCGGCGTGACCCACGTCAAGGTCACCCCCACAACCCGGGACCCCAACGCCTCGGTAACGGTGCAAGGCCAGGCCACGGCCAGCGGAGCGGCCAGCGCCGCCGTCCCGGTAACGGCGGGCGCTACGACGACGGTCTCGGTGACCGTGACCGCCGAGGACGGCAGGACCACGAGAACCTACACCATCTCAGTGCAGGTCCTGGCCAATGACGCGACGCTGAGCGCGCTGTCCGTCACAACCAGCACCGACGGCTCAGCCTTCAGCGGCGCAGCCACCCTGACGCCGGCCTTCGCCTCGGGCACCACGTCATACGAGACGAATCTCCTCCCCAAGGAGGTCACCCACGTCAAGGTGACGCCCACGGTGAGCGACTCCGGCGCCACGGTCACGGTGCAAGGGACGGCGACAACCAGCGGAACAGCCAGCGCCGCCATCGCGGTGGCCCAAGGCACCACGACCACGGTCACTATGGTAGTGACGTCCCAGGACGGGCTGGTCACCCAGACCTACGCCGTCGGGGTGCGAGTCAGGTCTCCCGGCGCCCATATCGCCGTAGCGCCCAACCCGGTGGCCGAGGGCGCGGACGCGCAGATCACGGTCACCATCCCTGAAGCGCAGTCCCAGGACGTCACCATCCCTATCACGACCACGGCAGTGTCGGCGCAATCGGCCGATTACAGCGCGCCCAGTTCGATCCGAATAGCGGCGGGCGCGACGACCGGCACGGGGACGCTGCAAACGCGACACGACCCCGATGCGGAAGACGAGACCCTGACGGTCGCGCTGGGCAGCAATCTGCCGGCGCAGATCACGGCGGGTTCGCCCAACTCGATCACGGTGACCATCGACGACGACGAGTTCGTATCAACGGTGCGGGTCCAGGGGACAACGCCGGACCCGGTTGCGGAGGGAGAAACGGTCAGCGTGACGCTGGGCATCTCGCCCGCGCAGCCCAACCGGCTGGTCATACCGGTGACGCTCACCCACGGCACATCGGAGTCCGGGGACTTCTCGTCCCTGACGTCCATCACCATCGAAGCGAACCAGACCAGCGGGGTCGGCCAGATCCGGACGAACCATGACAGCGACGCCCACGACGAGACGTTCACCGTGGCGCTAGGCGGCAATCTGCCGCAGCTGACCACGGCGGGCACGCCCAACTCGGCAACAATCACCATCGACGACGATGAGGTCGTGTCCTTTGTGACCATCAATGCTGTCCTGCCGGATCAGCCCGTGGAGGGAGAAACAATCTACATCAGGCTGGCAATCGCGCCTACGCAGCCGAGCCGGATGGTCATCCCGCTGACTTTCACGCACGGGACATCCGAGGCGGGAGACTTCACCACGCTGTCGTCCATCACCATAGACGCAAACCAGCTCCAAGCGGTCGGCCAGATCCGAGCCAACCAGGACAGCGACCAGGACGACGAGACGTTCACGGTGGCGCTGGGCAGCAATCTGCCAGGGCTGGTCACGGCGGGCACGCCCGACTCAATGAACGTATCCATCGAAGACGATGACGACGTGGTCGCGCCGAAGCAAGCGCCGTGGCTGTTCATGGCCCGGCGGGGCAACGCAAGCCTGACGCCCTACTGGAACTACCGGGAAGACCATTCGGATTACGCCGGCATTGACGTGCAGTACCGGGAGAAGGGCACGTCCTGGGCGGACACCAACATCGTCAGCGCCAGCCCTGAACTCGATGACGGACGCTGGGGCACCCCCATGGCCAGCCATACCATCACCGGCCTGACCAACGGCACGACCTACGAGGTCCGCGTGCGGGCCAGGAACTCCGAAGGAGCAGGGCCATGGTCGTTGCGGACAAGGGAAGGGACGCCGGTGGCGCCACCGGGCGCACCCACCGGGGTCGTGGTGGCGACAGCCCAATATTGTTGCTCCCTCACCGTCTCCTGGACTGCGCCGTCAAACGACGTGACTTCTTATCATCTGCGGTACAAGGAGTCCGGCAGCGCGACGTGGCTGAAATACGCCGTGCCCGGCAGGGACGAGTGGGCAGACGTCCCCGGTACGTCAGTGTTGGTCACCAACCTCACCAGAGAGGCCACGTATGACGTGCAGGTGCGCGCGCGCATCGACGACAGCACGGGAGCGTGGTCCGCCACTGCGCAGGGCACTACACAGTGACCACGCGCGGCGTGTCAGACTGAATGGGGGGCGTCCGGCTACGGCTGGGCGCCCCCTTTCGCTCAGTTTCGCCAGGCTCAGCGCCCGAGCCACCGCCAGGGCGAGGCATCCGCCACCCGTCGGGCATATTCGACGCCGCCGGCAGGCATACCTTTTGCCGAACCGCTGCCCCGCACCCAGCGCATGAACTGCGCCCACGGAAATCCCACAAAAGCAGATACCTATTTTTACGTAGTTATCACTTTTGTCACACGCTTGATGGTGTATTATCTCCGCGCCTGCTCCCGGCGCTGCCGCGGCCGTGGGAGCAGGGGTGAACGATCATACCAAGTACGGCGGTACGGGCGATGGCCCCGAACGCCGGGAGATGAAGCGATGTTGCAGTCGAAGCCGGCCAGGGCCACGGGACTTCTGGGAGGGGCGCTGGTAGCGTTGCTGCTGCTGACGGCGGCCGGTCTGGCGCTGCTGCTGTGGCCGCCGGGTCCGGCCGAGGCCCAGGAAGAGGGCGAGGAGCCCACGCCGGTGTCCAACCTGAAGTGCGTCGCCAGCGAGGACCGGATCCGGTTCTCCTGGGACATACCCAGCTGGTCCGGCGGTGAGTTGACGTGGTATGCCGTTGACGTGACGCTGCCCAACGGGAACCGGTTCAGCCAATGGCAGCACTGGACCCTGCGCAGCCGCACCGACCGGGGGAACTGGGAGCCGGGGAAGGAAGCGCGGATGGGTGTGAAGGCGATCTACGAGGTTGCCGGCGAGGGCCGGGTGTTCAGCGCTGAGACGGTGGAGACCTGCGTGGTGCCGGGGGAGCCGCGTGCGCCCAACAACGCGCCCACGGTGGCCAGCGTCATCGCCGACGCCACCATCGTGAACGAGAGCGGGACGCATGAGGCGTCGCTGTCGGGGGTGTTCAACGACGCCGACGGGGACGACCTGACCATAACGGCCACCTCCTCCGAGGAGAGCGTTGCCACCGTGTCGGTGACCGCCGACTATTCGAAGGTCACGGTGACGGCGAAGGCCCGGGGGACGACGACGGTCACGGTGACTGCCGCCGACGGCAAGGGCGGCACGGTGTCCGATGAGTTCACCGTGAAGGTGAAGGCGGCGCCGGCGGTGGCGTCGGCCATCAGCGACGTGAGCGGGCTGGAGGTTGACGGGACGCGGAAGGTCTCCCTGTCGGGGGTGTTCAGCGACGCCGACGGGGACAGCCTGACCGTCACCGCCGCGTCGTCCAAGGACGCGGTGGCCGCCGTGGTGGTGGCGACTGACCAGTCCGGCCTGACCGTAAGCGGAAAGAGCGCGAGCACCGCGACGGTCACCGTGACGGCGCAGGACTCGGACGGCAACAGCGTCAGCGACGCCTTCGACGTCACGGTGGTTGCCAAGCAGCCGGTCAACAACCCGCCCACGGTGTCCAGCGCCATCGCCGACGCCACCATCGTGAACGAGAGCGGAACGCATGAGGCGTCCCTGTCGGGGGTATTCACCGATGCCGACCAGGATGCCCTGACGATAACAGCCACCTCATCCGCGGAGAGCGTTGCGACGGTGTCGGTGGCCGCCGACTATGCGAAGGTCACGGTAACGGCCAAGGCCCGGGGGACGGCGACGGTCACGGTGACCGCCACTGACGGCAAGGGCGGTTCGGTCAAGGACAGCTTCACGGTAACGGTGAAGGCGGCCCCGACGGTGGCGTCGGCCATCGCCGACATCACGGGGCTGAACGTCAAGGATACGCGCACGCCGTCCCTGGCGGGCGTCTTCAGCGACGCCGATGGCGATGCCGTGACGATCACCCAGGTGCAGTCGTCCGACACGTCCAAGGTATCGATCCTTGCTGCGGTAGCCACCGCGGCGGACGGGTCCATCAGCATCACCGGGTTCACCCTGACGGCTGAGGATTCGGGCACGGCAACGGTCACGGTGACGGCCCGGGACAGCGACGGCAACACCGTCAGCGACGCCTTCGACGTGACGGTGGTTGCGGCGACGGTCCTGCCCCAGCAGGCGCTGTCTTCGGACGCCACCCTGAGCGCCATCGCGGTGTACCGGGCCACGTCCTCCCAGCCCGACGCCGCCGACAACGTGGGCTACACGGGCTCGGCCCTGACGCTGACGCCGGCGGTGTCGGCGGAGGCGAGGGAGTACCGGGCGG
The DNA here is from genome assembly GCA_965203985.1 of Dehalococcoidia bacterium. Lineage (GTDB taxonomy): Bacteria > Chloroflexota > Dehalococcoidia > Lucifugimonadales > UBA3495 > Bin87. The sequence continues at coordinate 1,331,668 of CBDBDS010000013.1, read as the reverse complement.
AAATGCCCGAGGGAGACGGGCAGTACGTGGCCGTGGTGGTGACGCCCACGGCGGCGGAGGTCAAGTCCATCGTGGTCAAGGGCCCCACACCGCCGGGGGAAACCCGTACGCCCAAGGGCAAGGTCTCCGGCGGGGACGCCAGCGGGCCGTGGCACCTGATCATCGGCTACACCCTGGTCACCATCGAGGTCACGTCCCTGGACGGTGCGAACACGGAGACCTACCGGCTGATCCTGAAGCGGGGGACGGTGGATGATCCCAAGGGGCTGCGCCTGACCGGCGGCGACAAGTCGCTGATCCTGCACTGGGAGGCCAATGACGCGGCCACGGCGCCCAACCACTACCAGCTGCGCTGGCGGAAGTCCGGGGAGACGACGTGGCTGAACCCGGCCACCTTCAGCGGGCTCCGGACGTCGTACGCTGCGGACGCGCCCTACGGCACGGCGGCGGACGGCGCGGGGCTGGGGGCTGCGGGTACGGGGCGCCAGACGGTGAGCGGGTTGGAGAACGGAGTGGAGTACGAGGTGCAGGCGCGCACCGTGCGCTTCGTCCAATTCGGCTTGCGTGTGATGGACTGGCTGGCGAGCGACTGGCACAGCGTGACCGGCACGGCGGGGGAGGCGCCGGCCGCGCTGACCGCGCTGACCATCACGCCCAGCGCGCCGACCCGGACTTACGGAGAGGCCGACGACCTGAGCTACACGGTGGGCGGCCTGGTGGACGGCGACGCGGCTTCCGCCGTGGTGACGGGGGCGCTCAACCGCGCCACGGGAGAGGACGTGGGGGACTACGCCATCGGCATGGGCACGCTGGCGATAACGACGGCCCACGCGGAGAAGTACGCGCTGCCGGCGGCGCCGGCCGTCACCACCTACCGGATCACGCCCCGGGCCATCACGGCCGTCAGCGGGGTGACCGTGGTCAGCCGGGCGTCGGATGGAACCACGACGGCGAGTTTCGACACCGGCCGCGCGGATGGCACGGGAGTGCTGGCGGCGGAGCTTGCGGACTTCCGGGCCGGCGGCCTGGCGGTGAGCGGGGTCTTCCCGGCGGCCACGCCGGGAACCCACGACGTGAGCGTCACCTACTCCCTGCAGGACCACGGCAGCTTCAAGGCCGCCAACTACTCCCTCTCCGCCACCACCGACACCCTGCCGGGCGAGCTCACCGCGGTGGCGGCCTGCGCCGCCGGGTTGATGCTGTTTGCCGACGGCGTGCCGGCCGAGGGTGGCGGCGCAATTACCGTGACCGCTGGGCTGTCCCGCCCGGCCGGACCCGGCGGCGTGAGCGTGACGCTAACCACCGGCGGAACCGCCACGGTCAGCGACGACTACGTCCTGTCCACCTCAACCGTCACCATTCCCCAGGACGCCACCGCCGGCTCGGCGACGATCACCGTGATCGACGACGCCGTTGACGACGACGACGAGACCATCATCCTCAACGCCGCGGTCGCCGGCTCAAACCTCACGGCCGGGCCCCTGACCCTGACCATCGCCGACAACGACGACCCGGCGGTCACGCGAGTGGTCAATGCCCCCTGCACAAAGCCCGCCAACGGCGACTACGACGCTGACGATGACGGCCTCATCGAGGTTTGCAACATGGCCCAGCTCCGAGCCATCGACTGGGACCCGAACGGCGACGGAACCCGCCTGGGCGGCACCGGCATAAGAGGCCCCTCTAAAGCCTTGTACTCCACGGCCTTCGCCGGCGCGGTGCCCGGCATGGGCTGTCCGCAGACGGGCTGCATCGGCTACGAGCTGACGACCGACCTGGACTTTGACCGAAATGGCAACGGCCGGGCTGACGCCAGTGACGGGTACCTGTACAGGGATGGACGCAGGTGGTCAGCCTGGGTCGGAATTGGGACATGGGGCGAAGGTAGTAGGGAAGAAGGTTTCACCGCCATCTTCGAGGGCAACGGCCATGTCATCAAGCACCTCTACTTGGAAGGTTTCAGCTTTAACGGGCTCTTCAGCAGAACGGGTCGCGCCGCCGTCATACGCAACCTTGGGGTGGAAGACGCGCTTATGAACGGCGACGGGCACCACGTAGGCGGTTTGGTCGGGCACAACGGAGGGACGATCATCAACAGCTACACCACCGGAAGCATACGCGGCTCCAACGGGGTGGGAGGTCTCGTCGGCGGTTCCGACTCGACCAGCAGGATCATCGGAAGTTATTCCACTGCCACGGTGACCGGATCTTCCGATGACGTGGGCGGCCTGGTGGGCGGCAACGAGGGCGCCATCATCGCCAGCTACGCCACCGGAAGCGTCACCGGCACCGGCGAGGCTGACGGCAACTATCGCCCTACCGGCCCGTCGGGCAGCGGCCATGCCATCGGCGGCCTCGTCGGCCTGAACTATCCTTACCGGAAGATAATCGCCAGCTACGCCACCGGAACAGTGACCGCCGCCAAAGGGTGGAAGGTTGGCGGCCTGGTGGGTTTCAACCTGGGCAGAGTCTCCGCCAGTTATTCCACCGGCAAAGTGTCGGGTGCCGCTGAGTTGAGCGGACTGGCCCACACTGATTATTTGTGGTACTCGAGCCCCACTGCCAGGCACAGCTACTGGGACACCGTCACGTCGGGAACATCCACCAGCGCCCATGGAGTGGGCAAGACCACCGCCGAGTTGCAGACGCCCACGGGCTACGCCGGCATCTACGCCAACTGGAACGTGGACGTGGACGGCAACGGCAACGCCGATGACCCCTGGGACTTCGGCAACTCGTGCCAGTACCCCACCCTGAAGTACGGGAGCCTGAACCCGGAGGCCCAGCGCGCGCCCTGCACGCCGGCCAATCAATCGGCAGCAGGGACCCGCGTCAACATCGTCGCCACCTATGACCCCACTGCGGAAGGCTACGACGACGCGGCCGTGCACCGCCTGTCGCCCCCCCAGAGCGTGACCATGGAACCCGAGTTCCGGTCCGACGTCCACAGCTACCGACTGACCGTGCCCGCCGACATGGACCGCCTGACTTTCGCGGGAAGTTTCAACGCGGGGATAACGAAAGACGATCTACTGAACTTGGCTATCAGAAGGACAAAGGCATTCGCCATACTCGTGGCGGGAGACTTGGCAATTTACGAGGGGGCGGGGTCCACCACGAGAGCGGACCAGGAGTTATCCGAAGCTCTGGGCATAGGCAACAGCAGAATCGGAGACGCCCGCCCCGGCCCGCACACGATCCTGCTGCCGCCGAACGCAACTACTGTGATCCAGGTGGGAGTGTATAAAACTCGAGTTGGGCATATGAGAGATTTCGTCGACCGTGTAACGGGCTGGTCGGACCGCAAGACCGTGTACACGCTGACGGTGACGCGGGGGAATCCCGGCGCGGACGGCGGCCCGGCCATCGCCGACGTGAGTGGCCTGGAAGTGGGGGCCACGCGGGAAATCTCCCTGTCCAGCCTGACCAGCTATGTTAAAGGGGATACCCTGGTCGTCTTTGCCAAGTCATGGGATACAGCGGTGGCCACGGCATCGGTCGCCTCCGACGGCTCCAAGCTGACGCTTACCGGCGTGTCCGAGGGCACGGCCACCATCACGGTCACCGCCCGGGACACCAGCCTCCCATACGGGTTGGGCGGTTCCTACGTCAGCGACGCCTTCGAGGTTGAAGTGACGCCCCCGGCTGCCACCCCGACCGACTACGACGGTGACGACGACGGGCTGATTGAGGTCGCGGACCTGGCCCAGCTCAACGCCCTGCGCTGGGACCTGGACGGCAACGGGTCCGCCAGCAATAGCGGCTACGCCGCCGCGTTCCCCAACGCCGCCTCGGGCATGGGCTGTCCGTCCGCCGGCTGCCGGGGCTACAAACTGGCCGCCGACCTGGATTTCGACACCGACGCCAGCGGGCAGGCCGACGCCGGCGACGACTACTGGAACCAAGGGACGGGCTGGAGGCCCATCGGCCTGGGCAGCGCCGGCTTCGCGGCGGTGTTCGACGGCAACGGGCGCGTCATCAATAATCTCTTCATCGACGCTGGCGACTCCGACGTGGGGCTGTTCAGCAAGGTTGCCAGCGGAGGCGCGGTGCGCAACGTCCGGCTGGAGGACGTCAGCGTGGCAAGCTCCGGCGGACGGGTCGGCGGGCTGGCGGGAAGCAACGCCGGCGAGGTTGGCGGCGTCCGGGTGAGCGGGTCGGTGACGGGGCATAACGCGGTCGGCGGACTGGTGGGGAAGACCACCAGGACCGGCGTGGTCACGGGCAGCCACTCGACGGCGGGGGTATCGGGTACCCATGCCATAGCCGAGGGAGGCCGGGACGTGGGCGGACTGGTGGGTTACAACCAGGGCGCCGTACGGGCCAGTTCCGCGGCGGGCAACGTGTCGGGCAAGGCCAACAACACCGGCGGGCTGGTGGGCTTCCACCTTCCCGTGGGCGTGATCACGGCCAGCTACGCCCGGAGCGTGGTGTCCAGCAGCGGCAGCTACGTGGGCGGCCTGGTGGGGAGCCACTGGGGAACCGTCACCGCCAGTTATGCGGCGGGCGACGTGACGGGCGGCACGGCCATGGGCGGGCTGGTGGGCTACCACGGCGGCGCGGTGTCCGACGGCTACTGGGACACGGAGGTTTCCCAGGCCGGGGCCACTGCCGGCTATGTCCATGGCAGCGCCGGCGCCAGCGGTGAGGGCAAGACCACGGCGGAGTTGCAGACGCCTGTGGGCTACGCTGGCATCTACGCCAACTGGAACGTGGACCTGGACGGCGACGGGAATGCCGACGACCCCTGGGACTTCGGCACGGCCAGCCAATACCCGGCGCTGAAGTAGGGCGCGGGCCACCGGCCCCAACGCCCGCGCCACTGGGCTGAGGACGCCAACATCACCCTGCCGGAGGCGGGAGACGGTGGGACTGGAAATGATCCCCGTGGCGGGTCAAACCACCGCTTCGGGACCGATGCCGCCGCCGGGTTGGGGACACCCTTGACCTGGTGGCGGCGTTGCGCGAAATCGAGGCTGGCGGATCAGGGTTAGTGGCCGCCCCAACCGCCGGCTTTTCCGCGCGGGCGTCCAGCTCAGGTTGGACGCCCCAGCACCCGAGACATCGCCAAGGCGCCGCATCAGCTGCCCGTCCGGCCTGTCCGACCTCGGCAGCGGGGACGCCTGTTGCCGAACCGCTGCTCCGCGCCCAGCGCATGAACTGCGCCAACGGAAATCCCACAAAAGCAAATACCTACTTTTGCATTGTTATCACTTATATCACACGCTTGATGGTGTATTATCTCCGCGCCTGCTCCCGCCGCCGCCGCGGCCGCCGGAGCGGGGGTGAACGAACATACCAAGTACGGCGGTACGGGCAATAGACCCGAACGCCGGGAGATGGAGCCATGTTGCAGTTGAAGCCGGCCAGGGCCACGGGACTTCTGGGAGGGGCGCTGGCGCTGCTGCTGACGGCGGGACTGGCGCTGCTGCTGTGGCCGCCGGCTCCGGCCGAGGCGCAGGAGGAGAAGCCGCCGCCGGTAGTGGACCTGACCTGCACGGCGGATACGAAAGAGGTGGTTTTCCGGTGGAAGAAGCCCTCCTGGTCCGGGGGCGAGGTCCACGGTTTCGACTACGACCTGACGTCGCCCAGCGGGAAGCGGGAGGGAGGTCGGGGCCAAGGCCTCTACCAGCTGCGCAGGGAGGGGAACTGGGAGCCGGGGAAGGAAGCGCGGCTGGGGCTGACGGTGGTGTACATCGTAGACGGGAATTATTCCAATCTGAAGTACAGCGACGAGACAGTGTCGGTCTGCGTGGTGCCGGGGGAGCCGCCGGCGGCCAACAACCCGCCCACGGTGGCCAGCGCCATGGGCGATGTGACCATCCTGAACCAGAGCGGAACGCATGAGGCGTCGCTGTCGGGAGTGTTCAACGACGCCGACGGGGACGACCTGACCATCACGGCCACCTCATCCGAGGAGAGCGTTGCCACGGTGTCGGTGGCCGCCGACTACGCAACACTTACGGTGACGGCGAAGGCCCGGGGGACGGCGACGGTCACGGTGACCGCCGCCGACGGCAAGGGCGGCAGGGTGTCCGATGAGTTCTCCGTGAAGGTGAAGGCGGCGCCGGCGGTGGCGTCGCCCATCAGCGACGTGAGCGGGCTGGAGGTTGACGACGCGCGGAAGATCTCCCTGTCGGGGGTTTTCACCGACGCCGACGGCGACGCGCTGACTGTCACCGCCGCGTCGTCCAAGGACGCGGTGGCCGCCGTGGTGGTGGCGACTGACCAATCCGGCCTGACCCTGACCGGAAAGAGCGCGGGCACGGCGACGGTCACCGTGACGGCGCAGGACTCGGACGGCAACAGCGTAAGCGACGCCTTCGACGTGACGGTGGTTGCCAAGCAGCCGGTCAACAACCCGCCCACGGTGGCCAGCGCCATGGGCGATGTGACCATCGTGAACCAGAGCGGAACGAGCCGGGTGTCCCTGTCGGGGGTGTTCACCGATGCTGACCAGGATTCCCTGACCGTCACAGCCACCTCATCCGCTGAAGCCGTGGCCACGGTGTCCGTCGCCGCCGACTATTCAAAGCTGACGGTGACGGCCAAGGCCCGAGGAACGGCGACCATCACGGCGACCGCCGCCGACGGCAGGGGTGGTTCGGTGGAAGACACCTTCACCGTAACGGTGAAGGTGGCCCCGGTGGTGGCGTCGGCCCTGGCCGACATCACGGGGCTGAACGTCAAGGATACCCGCACGCCGTCCCTGGCGGGCGTCTTCAGCGACGCCGACGGCGATGCCGTGACGGTCACCCGGGTGCAGTCGTCCGACACGTCCAAGGTATCGATCCTTGCTGCGGTAGCCACCGCGGCCGACGGGTCCATCAGCATCACCGGGTTCACCCTGACGGCCGTGGATTCGGGCACGGCGACGATCACGGTGACGGCCCAGGACAGCGACGGCAACCGCGTCAGCGACGCCTTCGACGTGACGGTGGTTGCGGCGACCCTGCCCCAGCAGGCGCGGCCCATTGCCGCGACGGCAATGGCGCCCGCGGCCGACGCCAAGTGCTCCCTTCCTGCCGACGGCGACTACGACGCCGATGATGACGGCCTCATCGAGGTGTGCACGGTAGGCCAGCTGAAGGCCATCCACTGGGACCTGGACGGCGACGGTTCTTCCGGCGACGGAGGGTACGGTGCGGCCTACCCCAACGCCGCATCCGGAATGGGCTGTCCGTCCACGGGCTGTATCGGCTACGAGTTGGTCTCTGACCTGTCCCTCGGCTACAACCGTTTCATCCCCTACGTCGATAGCGCAGAGTGGACCAACACCAATACCATCGGGGTATGGCGGACCGACGGATATGCGGCCATCTTTGAAGGCAATGGGCACACCATCGGCGACTACTGGGCTTCGGCGTCTTCGTACATGGGGTTGTTCAGCGTAATCAACGCCAAAGGAGTAATACGCAACCTGAGGCTGGAATCCGTAAGGGTTTCCGGGCGGCTCGCGGGCGGGGGGCTGGCCGGCATCAACCATGGCACCATCAGCAACGTCCACGTCGTGTCGGGGAGAGTTTCCTCCTTCGAGTTCGCCGGCGGGTTGGTGGGGCGAAACGGCCCCACGGGCATCATCAGGGAAAGCAGCAGCGCCGCTGAAACCATAGGTGTGGGGCTCGGAGGGTACGACGTTGGCAGTTTGGTCGGGCGCAACGACGGCTCTATCGTGGCCAGTTACGCCACCGGGCGAGTGTGGGCCGGGAACGAAGGAGAGCCGGATACCCCGGGGCGGCGCGTTGGAGGATTGGCCGGCAACAACTACGGCGAGATCCTTGCCAGCTACTCCATGGGCAGGGTGTTGAGAGGCACGGTGACGGGCGGGCTGGTGGCCCACCACGCCCAGGGAACGACGACAGACAACTACTGGGATACCGAAACCTCCGGCCGCAGCTCCAGCGCCACTGGACAGGGGAAGACCACGGCGGAGCTGCAGTATCCCACGGGCTATACCGGCATCTATGCCAACTGGAACCTGGACCTGGACGGCGACGGCAGTCCGGACGACCCCTGGGATTTTGGCGCATCGAACGAATATCCGGTATTGAAACGCGGCATTGGCATGGTGGCGCCCACTCCGCAGAACGACGGCAAAATCCACGTTACCGGAAGCTTTGATCACAATGCGGCCGGCGTCAATGGACTGGCCGTGGGGACGTTGAATCTGCCGCCGGGCGTGAAGATTGTTCCGGAGTTCCAGCCCGACCACTACGACTACCAGTTGACCGTGCCGGCCGAAATGGACCAGCTGACCATTGCCGGCCGTTTTGATCGACGGGCGACCATCCTGCTGCGTCAGGATTCCTATGCCCTCATCGCGGCGGGAGGCTCGGTCGAGTTGGCACAGTTTGGGGATGGTTTCCACTCATACTCTGATGCCAGCAGGGACAGGTTCAGGAAGGTGGTTATAGCCGGCAGCCATGAAACCACCTATCCCCGCCAGTTCGGACTTCCGCTGGATGGAAGAAAGGTGATCCGGATCGCGTTGTACAAAATCCCTCGTCCCGTGCCCATTTCACGAGGATCCACGCTGGACCACAAGATGGTCTATACGTTTACGGTGACGCGGGGGAATCCCAGCGCCAACGCCAATCTGAGCAGCCTGAGGATCCTGGGCATCTCGGCAAAGTCCCTGGGCTTCGATCCAGCCACGACGGCCTACGCGGTGGAAGTGCCCCACATGGTGGACAGCTTGACCCTTACGCCAGTTCCCGTTGACCACAATGCCACTGTGACGGTGAACGGCGAAAACCCGTCCACGCCGGTGGAACTGGACGATGGCAAGAACGCCATCAACGTGGTGGTCACGTCAGCTGACGGCATGACGACGAGAACCTACGTGGTCACCGTGACGCGGGCGGCTTCCCCCGACCCGGATGCGCAGCAAAGCGTGCAATTGTCGCCGGATGGGACAGTGCGCGTCACCGCGACATTAGACCGCCGGGCAGCCGGATACGACGACTTGGCCGTAACCGGCTTGGCGCTGCCGGACGGCGTTGCGATAGAGCCGGCGTTCCAATCCGACCGTTACAGCTATTGGTTGACCGTACCCGCCGACGTGGAGCAACTGACGTTCGCGGGCCGCTTCAGGTCGCATGCTAACGCAACGGACCATACAGCGTACGCTCTTTTGGCGGTGGGGGACATGGCGGCTCTCGAGGCGGAGTTTGTCAAAACACTAAGATCGGGCCGCAACCAGGACCTGGTTAACAGGATGCTTGTAGCCAACTCCTGGAAAACCGCTGGTACCCATCAGATCCAATTGCCGCCGGGCGCGAGCACGGTCATCGAGATCGGAGTGTACAAGTCCCGCATCGGACAGTGGATGGCCTATTATCGCGCCCAAGAGTCCACGCTCGAGCGCAAAGTCGTGTACACGCTGACGGTGACGCGGGACGCCCCCCCGATGCTGCAGCAGGCCAACAACGTGCCCACGGTGGCCAGTGGCATTGACGATGTGACCATCGTGAAAGAGAGCGGAACGAGCCAGGTGTCCCTGTCGGGCGTGTTTGCCGACGCTGACGAAGATTCTCTGACCGTTACGGCGAGTTCGTCGAACGAGGCAGTGGCCGCGGCGTCGGTGTCCGCCGACTACGCAACGCTGACGGTAACGGCCAAGACCCGGGGCACGGCGACCATCACGGTCACTGCCGACGACGGGTATGGCGGCGCGGTCTCTGACGAGTTCACGGTAACGGTGAAAGCCGCGCCGGTGGTGGCCTCAGCCATCGCCGACGTGTCCGGCCTGGAAGTTGATGCGACCCACAAGGTTTCGCTGTCGGGCGTGTTCAGCGATGCCGACGGGGACAGCCTGACCGTAACCGCCGCGTCGTCAAACGACCTTGTTGCAACCGTTTCTGTGGCTGCCGACCACTCCGGCCTGACCCTTACCGGAAAGGGCGAGGGCACGGCAATCATCACGGTCACCGCGCAGGACAGCGACGGCAACCGGGTCAGCGACGCCTTCGACGTTACGGTGATCAAGGCCAACAACCCGCCCACGGTGGCGAGCGCCATCGACGACGCCACCATCATCAACGAGAGCGGGACCCACGAGGTCTCTCTGTCAGGGGTGTTTACGGACGCTGACGAGGACAGCCTGACCATCACGGCGGAGTCGTCAAGTACCAGCGTGGCCACCGCATCGGTTGCCGCGGATTACTCCAAGGTGACGGTAAGCGCCCAGTCTCGCGGGTCCGCGACCATCACGGTCACCACAAGTGACGGTAATGGCGGCTCGGTAGAGGATCAGTTCAATGTCAAGGTGAAAGCTGCGCCAACGGTAGCGTCGCCCATCGCCGACATGGATAAAGTGTCGTTGGCGTCGTTGCCAGACGCTATCGACCTGACGAAGGTCTTCAGCGACGCCGACGGTGACACGCTTACCTTTGACGCATCATCCACTAACACTGGCGTAGCCTGGGGAACGCCATTCCAAGGGCTACTCAACGTGTTCCCCCTCACGGTCGGTACGGTTACGTTCAAGGTTACGGCCCAGGACTCGGACGGCAACCGGGTCAGCGACGCCTTCGACGTTACGGTGATCAAGGCCAACAACCCGCCCACGGTGGCCAACGCAATCTCTGACGCCACCATCGTCAACGAGAGCGGTACCAGCCAGGTGTCCCTGTCGGGCGTATTCACCGACGCTGATCAGGATTCCCTAACCATCACCGCAACATCGTCCGACGAGAAGACGGCCACCGTGTCGGTGTCCACGGACCAAGCGACGCTGACGGTAACGGCGAAGGCCAGGGGTACTACGACCATCACGGTGACCGCCAAAGACGGCAACGGCGGCTCGGTGGAGGACAGTTTCACCGTCACGGTGAAGGCCGCGCCGGTGGTGGCCGCGGCCATCGCCGACGTGAGCGAGCTGACCATTGATGCTAAGCATGAAGTGTCCGTCGCCGGTGTGTTCAGCGACGCCGACGAGGACGCAATAACCGTTACCAATGCGGTGTCGTCGGACAACTCCATAGCGGTGGCTTCGACGGTCACCGACGGCTCTACGAGCTCGGTGACCGCCGTCACGGTCATCGCCAAGGGCGAGGGCACGGCGACCATCACGGTCACGGCCCAGGACAGCGACGGCAACAGCGTCAGCGACGCCTTCGACGTCACGGTGCTCGCCGCGCAGCAGCAGCAGGCGGTGGATCTGCCCGGCCCCGTGGTTTCACTGGAGCTGACCGCATCCGCGGATAACAGCGTGACGGTGAGATGGAGCGCCCCGGAAAGCGGAGGCGCGCCGGACGGGTACATCGTGCACCTGCGCCCCGAGAACGGCAAGCAGGGCAGCGGCAAGACCAAGCGTCCCAAGGCGAAGAAGACGCAGGTGAAATTCAACAACCTGCAACCCGGTCAGACCTACGAAGTGTGGGCGCGAGCGCAGAACGAGGCCGGCAAGGGCGAACGGGTCCACGCCAGCATCACTCTGCCGGAGTAAGCGGACGGCCAGACGGGTCAATAATCCGTCTGGCGGGGCAGGGTAGTGGCCGCCCCAACCGCCGGCTTTCCGCGCGGGCGTCCGGCCCAGGTCGAGCGCCCGCGCTCAGTTTCGCCAGGCTCAACGCTTCAACCAGCGCCAGGGCCACCCGTCCGGCATATTCGACGCCGCCGACGGGGGGCTTTTGCTAAACCGCCGCTCATGAACTGCGCCAACAAAAATCCCACAAAATCCAATATGTATATTGACGTATTACCACCTATATCACACGCTTATTGGTGTATGTTATAAACGGCACATCGCAACCCAGTTCATCACCGGGAGGCTTACGACCCACCGGGGGCAGCCACGTAGGTCAGCCGGAGAAACCGCTTCGCCACCGCGAGCGGAGGGCATGATCGCCCCGCCCGGACCGGCGGAACACAGCAAGGAGGCAGCGCAGCCATGTTTGACGACAGCAGCAAGATCGAAACCGAATGGAAAGGCCAAGGCCAGGAAGCTGAGGGGCAGTTGGCCGCCGCCAGTCACCGCCCGAAAGTGTGACGTAAGGGGCTGTCTGACGAAGCAGAGGTCTAAACGCAGTGTTCATCAACAGGTTGTTTCGGGAACAGGCCTTGGCAAGGCGCCGGAGGCAAGAGCCGCTGGACGACCGCCTTCAGGTAACGGCCCCCCACGAGTGGCTCCTAGTGGCCGGGCTGGGTGTGATGTTCCTGGCGCTGCTGGTTTACGGCGCCCTTGGCAGCGTCGAGCGCAGCCTTTCCTACGATGCGGTGGTGCTCCTTCCCGGCGAACGCCATCCCGTGTCCGCGCCGGTGTCCGGCACGGTGGTGGAGGTTCTGGCGAAGGTGGGCGACACCGTCGAGTCGGGAGATGTCATCGCCCGAGTGCGCCCGCCTGCGGAACAGCGACGGGATTCAGAGGCGCGCCGACTCTCCGAGTTGCTGGCGGAGGAAGCAGGTCAGGACGACGAGAGAGCGGCGGATCTGCTGCTGCTTCTCCTGCTGGCGTTGGCGAGCGCGGAGGATGAGGGAGTCTCCGGCGTCGGGGTGGACGTCGTCAGTGTGACCGGAGGCGAGATCATGACGCTTAACCTCGCGCCGGGGACGCCCGTGAGTGCTGGCGGGCCGGTAGCGGTGGTGCGGGCGGCGGTTTCCGGCCCTCCGGAGGCCCTTGCGCTGGTGCCGTCCGACGATACCTGGCGGCTCGAGGCTGGGATGGCGGCGCGGGTCAGCGTGGCGCGCGGCAACCGGGAGGCCAGCATCTACCCGGCGGAGGTGGCCGCGGTGTCGGCGCGGGCCGTAACGCTGCCAGAGTGGCTGGAGGGCCTGGGAATATCGGCGCCGGCGGGGTCCCATCTGGTGCGGGTGCGGTTTGAAGACGTCGGCATGGGCGATGCGGTAACAGATGGTTCCATGGGATCGCTGCGCGTGGTGTTGGGACGAAGTTCATTCCTGTCCCTGCTGGCGCCGGGAGGCAACTCCTGATGCGGATTCCGTCCACCATAAGGACACGCCGCCGGGCCCGCCGGGCGCGGACGCCCCTGATGTTGCAGATGGAAGACACCGAATGCGGGGCCGTCTGCCTGGGCATCGTTCTAGCGTACTTCGGACGCTGGGTGTCCGTGGAAGAATTGCGCGAGGCGTGCGCTGTCAACAGAGACGGTTGTGACGCCGCCGACATTACGCGCGCCGCCCGCCACTACGGACTGGAATCCCAAGGCTGGCGTCGGGAACCGGAACATCTTCACGATATGACCATGCCTCTCATAATCTTCTGGGAGTTCAATCACTTCCTGGTGCTGGAGGGGTTCCGGGGCGGCAACTACCTGGTGAACGATCCGGCCAACGGCCATCGTACGCTGACCGCGGAGGAGTTCGATCAAGGGTTTACCGGCATCGCGCTCAGCTTCCAGGCCGGACCGGACTTCCGTCCAGGCGGCTCCCGCCCCGGCGTCCTCCGCCGGCTGTGGCCCTGGCTATCGGACGTAACCGGGCCGTTGGCGTTCGCGCTGTGCTGCGGGCTGCTGCTGTCACTCCCGGTCGCCACCCTGCCGTTCCTCCTGAGCGTCTTCGTCGATCACGTCCTGAGCGGACGGGAGCCCCAGTGGGGAGTTGCGCTGGCGGGCGGGGTGGCCCTGGCGGGCGGGCTGGTGTACCTGCTGACCTGGTTGCGACATCGCTGCCTCAGACTCCTGGCGGTGCGTCTCTCCGTGGATCATGCCGATCTCTTCATCAGGCGGCTGTTCCGCCTGAGGATGCGATTCTTCACCAACCGCTACGGCGGCGACCTGACCTCTCGGATCCAGCTGATCGACCAAGTCGCCACGGTGTCGACCGAGCAGTTCGTTGGGGTGGTCATCGAGCTGGTGACCAGCGCCGTGTTCCTGCTGTTCCTGTTCCTGTACGACCCGGTGCTGGCGGTGGCGGTGGCGGCGCTGGGCGCCGTCAACCTGTACGTCATGCGGCTGCTCACCCAGGGGCGGGTGGGTGAGAACCGGCGTCTACAGCGCGAGCAGGGCAAACTGCAAGGCGTCGGGATGTACGGCCTGAGCAACATCGATACCCTGCAGGCGACCTCGGGGGAGGTTGGGTTTTTCTCCCACTGGAGCGGCTACCAAGCCCGGGAACTGCTGGCCCGCCAGCGCTTCACGGAGATAGGGCACCTCATGGGAGCGCTGCCGGGCGTGTTCATGATTCTGGGCAACGCCGTCGTGCTGGGAGTGGCGGGCTGGCGCGTGTTGGAGGGCGACATGTCCCTGGGCATGATGATGGGATGCTACGTACTGGCGACGTACTTCCTGTTGCCCATCGGGCGTTTCGCCCAGTTCGCCGACCTGTTCCAGGTCCTGGAGGCCAACCTGCAACGGATCGAGGATGTGATGGACGCTCCTGAAGACGAATATTTTCAGCAGGGCGGGGAGCAATCTTCCAGGAGCGGTTCCGCCCTGAGCCGGACGGTGCGGTTGAGCGGGCAGCTTGAACTGCGCGATGTGCAGTTTGGCCACAAGGCGAACCGGGAACCGATGCTCCAGGATTTCAATCTGACTATCGAGCCGGGGCAGCGGGTGGCTGTGGTCGGTCCCTCCGGTTCGGGCAAATCGACGCTGGCGCTGCTGGCGGCAGGGGTCCACCAGCCCTGGTCCGGGGGGGTCTTTCTGGATGGCCACGCGCGCTCCGATATTCCCCGCGGCCTGCTCGCCAGCTCGGTGGCCATGGTCGACCAGCGCATATTCCTGTTCGCCGGGACCGTGCGGGAGAACCTGAGCCTGTGGAACCCTGAGATCCCCGAGCAGGACCTGGTGGCCGCGGCCACCGACGCCGCCATCCACGAGGAGATCATGTCGCGTTCGCAGGGCTACGATGCGCTGGTGGGTGAGGGCGGGCGTAACTTCAGCGGGGGCCAGCGCCAGCGCCTGGAGATCGCCCGCGCCCTGGTGGGGAATCCGTCCTTGCTGATACTGGACGAGGCCACCAGCGCACTGGACCCGATCACGGAGGTACGCATCGACGACGCCCTGCGTCGGCGCGGATGCAGCTGCCTGATCGTAGCGCATCGCCTCAGCACCATCCGCGACTGCGATCTGATCGTGGTCCTGGACAGCGGGCGAGAGGTGCAGCGGGGCACCCACACCGAGCTGATGGCGGACCAGGAGGGGCTCTACCGCCACCTGATGGAGACGGAATGAGCAACGATTCACAACAGGCCGGTGGCGCGCCAGCCGCGGAGAGCCTTGCCGGACTGGCGGTCACTCGCGGGGAGCCGGTGGCCGGGGGCGGCAACCGTCCCATCCACCTCTCCGATCCCGGCGTCCTGTGGTTCGTGGCCGAGGGGTCGGTGGACGTGTTCGCGGCCCGGCGCCGGGCCGACGGTGCGCCGGCAGAATTCAAACATCTCTTGCGGGCCGGCGCCGGGCGGCTGATGTTTCCCGCCGCCGCCGTGACCGGGAGCGTGCTTGTGGCCAAGGGCCTGCCCGGCTCTTCGCTGCGCCTGATGCCGCTGGCAGCGCTCGACGGCGCCGGGTGCGATGAACAGGTCGCCGAACAGGTGGAGGCATGGGTCTCTGAGGTCTCCGAGGCGGTGACGCGGGAGTTCACCTTCCGCCCGCGCATTGACCAGCTCCTATCCGGGGAGCCGGAGGAGCTGCTCGTGGAGGCCGGGCAAACGCTGTCGGCGCGCCGCGGGGTGGTGTGGATGACCAGCGGGGACGCGAGCCTTGCATACCTGGACACGGAGGAGGTGGACCCGGACGATCCCGGCGTGGTCCCGGTTACCCCCGCAAGTTGGGTGACCTCGTCAAAGCGGGCCGGCGTGCGCTGCGTCGCCACGCTGGAGCTCCACGAAGAAGGGCGCCTGATGCCCGCCCTGGTAGCCTTCAACGATCTGGCCCTGAGCGCCGATGACCTCAATCGGCGTCTGCTCTTGGCCGACGTTGCCAACCTGCAAACGAGCACCGCCGAATACCGCCAAAGGGGCGAGCAGAACGCGCGCCGCCTTCTCTTCAGGGTCCTGGAACCGGGTACGTGGCAGGGGGGAGATGACCTGGCCCTCCCGGAGGCGCTGCAACAGGTTGGTCGCCACGAGGGCATCGTCTTCCGCATGCCCCAGGGCCGGGCGCAGCGCCCTGGGGCCGCTGCCGAGGCGCCGTCGCTGACCGATATCCTGGTGGCCTCGGGAGTGCGCGTGAGACGCGTTGCCCTGCGCAGTGAGCAACGCTGGTGGCGGGGTGACAGCGGCGCGATGCTTGCCATCCGCAAAGAGGATGGTGCCCCCGTTGCCCTACTCCCAGGCCCCCTGGGGCACTACCGGATGGTGGAGCCGGAGTCCGGCCGCCTCCGGCGGGTCAACGCCCGTCGGGCCGAGTCGCTGGAGCGGGAGGCCCACTTCTTTTACTGTCCGCTGTCCGACGACAGCCCGGTCGAGGCCCGGCAGCTTTCGAGGTTGGCCTTCCACCGGGTGGGAGCCGACCTGGTCCGGATGGTCGGGGCCGGGTTGCTTGCGGGCATGGCCATGCTGGTTCCCGCCGTGCTGCTGGGGGCCTTCGTGGGGCAGGCATTGCCCTCTGTCTCCCTGCGGATGCTGTGGACGTTGACCCTGGGCGCCGTGCTGATCGCATTGCTCCTGGGGGCGCTGCAGATGATCCAGGGGACGGCCCTGATGCGGCTGGAAGGTCGGATGGCGGCTCGCGCCGGGGCCGCCCTGTGGCACCGGATGCTGGACCTGCCGTCAGGTTTCTTCCGCCGCTTCACCGCCGGCGACCTGGCCACGCGGGCCATGGCGCTCCATGAACTGCGCGACCAGGTGTCGGGCGTCGTTATGGGCGCGTTGTTGTCGGTCCTCTTCCTGCTCCCCACCTTCGCCCTGCTCTTCCTCTACAATGCCGCCCTGGGCTGGCTGTGCCTGGCGCTGGGGCTGGTCTCCCTGGGCGTCACCCTCACGCTGGGCCTGATGCAGACGCCCTACCATCGCCAGCGGCTGGCCGTCACGCGGCAACTGGCGGGGACGCTGCTCCAGCTGATAGGCGGGGTGGCCAAGCTGCGGTCCGCAGGCGCCGAGGGGATGGCCTTCATCATGTGGGCCCAGGGGTACCGGGAGCAGAAACAGACGGAGATGAAGCTGGGGGCCTACCAGGAGCACCTGATGGCCTTCACCGCAGCCGTGCCCCTGTTAGCCACCTCGGCGCTGTTCGCCTTGGCCCTGACCATCGGCGGCGATGACCTGGAGGTGGGCAGCTTTCTAACGGTGTACGCCGCCTTCATGGTCTTCAACGGCGCGGTGGTCCAGCTTGGCGGCGCGTTCTCCGCCGTCGCCGCCATACTTCCCGCCGTGCAGCAGGTGCGGCCGATCCTCACCGAACGCCCCCGGAACCTTGCCTCGGATCTGCCCGCTCCTGAGCTGAAGGGAGAGGTGCTGCTGGACCACGTCAGCTTCCGCTACTCCGACAACGGGCCGCTGGTCCTGAATGACGTCACCATTCATGCCCTGCCCGGAGAGTTCATCGCACTGGTCGGGGAGTCGGGTGCGGGAAAGAGCACCATATTTCGGCTGGCCCTGGGTTTGGAGAGGCCGCAGCTTGGCGCCGTCTACTTCGACGGTCACGACCTGATCCGGCTCAACTGGAGCTCGGTGCGCAACATGATCGGCACTGTTCCCCAGGACGCCCACCTGCGTCCCCAGACGGTGATGGACAACATCATCGGGATTGACGGAGAGCTGAACGAGGACGACGCCTGGCGGGCCGCCCGGCTGGCCCGGGTGGACGCCGACATCGCGGCGATGCCCATGCGCATGTACACCGTCAGCAGCGAGAGCGCGGCGGCCTTCTCCGGCGGACAGGTGCAGCGCTTCATGCTGGCCGCCGCCCTGTCCCGCAACCCCAAGGTGCTGCTGCTGGACGAGGCGACCAACTGGCTCGACAACCGGACCCAGTCCGACGTCATGGAACAAATCGAGCAGCTCTCCGTGACCCGCATCATCAGCGCCCACCGGCTGTCCACCATCCGGCGGGCCGACCGCATCTATGTGCTGCAGGGCGGCCGGGTCGTCCAAGAGGGAACCTTCGCTGCTCTGATGGAACGGGAAGGCGTGTTCCAGGACCTGGTCAGGCGACAGCTGACGTGAATCACGCATCCTGCCCGATAGGGAACAGACCATTGGAGGACTCCATGAAGGATTGCGAGACAGGGCCGGGAGACGGGCCGGCGCACGGCTCCTTTGGCGAATTCCTGGCGGAGTTGAGGAGTCTGTTCCCTCCGGCACTGGTCGACGGCTCCGGCTGGGAGCGGCTGCTGGCCCTGGCGCATCGGCTGCCCATCAGCGTGATCGACAACCGTTTTGGCTTCGAGTTTGACCTTTGCGACTCTGAGCCGGCGGCGGACTTCTGCGTAGTGCCAGCGCCCGGCTCCCGTCTCGCCGAGTTCTACGTCCGCCAGGGCGAGCTGGCCCCGCCGGAGTCGGCCGCGGCCGCACTGGGGGCGTTCCTCGACGAACAGACAAGAGACCCGCAGGCGCTTTTGGCACAGGGGGGCGGAGTGATACTGGAGTACGACCTGGCCGGGATTTCGTCGGACCAGCCGGCCCCGCCCGGAATCTTCATCGTGCCACAGGAGATACAGGACTCATCCCACACGCGGCAATTGTTCGGCGACCCGGACCGTCTCGCCGCCGCTTTATGGGCTGTCGCCGCCTGGACGCCTGATGACGCCATTCTGCGGCAGATGCGCCGGATTTACCAGGCTATGCCGTCGATTGGCTCGGTGACTCAGGCCGGTATTCTGCCGGGGCGAACGCAACGGGCGGTCCGCCTCATCATATTCGCCCAATCCGGCGAAGGAGCCGTAGATGCGTTGGAACGGTTGGGATGGTCCGGATCCCTGGCAGACGTCGCCGCCGTACTGGAGAGCCTGGCGGAACTGACGAGGCCGGGCATCAGTTTGAGCGTTGACGTAACCGCAGGGGGCGTTTCCCCGAGGCTGGGGCTGGAGTTTCACCGCCCCGTGGAATGGCACGACCTGGACCGGACCGGATGGGGCAGGTTGATTGACCGGCTGGAAGAGCGGGGCTGGTGTCGGCCGGAAAAGGGGCAAGGACTGAAGGCTTGGCCACGGGTGGAGCAAGCTTTCGATCAGGCCGGGGTGTACTTGGTCCGGCAGAGCATCAATCACGTAAAGGCGGTGGTGGATCGCGGGTCCACCACCGCCAAAGCCTATGCCGGCATGCTCGTGCTGCCGGCGGCCTAAACATAGCCCCAGATAAACACCCCGCCGGCGACGTTCTCCAACTCGACCTCTGTCAGCGCCGGCCAGGGCGGCAGCATCAGCTGAGCGGTGGCGCTGTCCTCGTGCACTGCGACGTCGAACCCCTCCGGTATGCTCGTCCCGACTTCGGCCGAGATGGTCTCCTTCGGGTTGGCGATGAGGCGAGCGCGAAAGTCGCCGTCCTCAGCCGCCCTGCTCAAAACCCGGGCCTTCTGATCAGCTGATGTCGCCATAATCCAACCCACTAAGGGATCGTCTGCGGTCAGGTAGCTTGCGAACGAAGCACCGGCCCCGCCTGGAGACCTGGGCGAGGCTGTAAAACCCCGGCGGTCCCCTTTAGCCTGTCCCGCCCATATGGCCGGGCATCGAATTCTGCTAGAGACTCCCGCCGCCGGCGACTATCTTCAGCTCAGCTTCTGTCAGCTCAGGCGAGGGTGGAAGCACCAGGTGGGCGGTGGTGGCGCTGTCCTCGTGCACCACTACGTCAAACCCGTCGGGGACGGTGGCGCCGGTCTCCGTGAAGATAGCGCCCTTGGGGTCGGCGATGAGGCGGGCGCGGAACTCGCCGTCCTCCTCCGCCTTGCTCAGAATCTGGGCCTTCAGGTCGGTTGCCGTGGTCATGGTTCCACCGTTGTAAAAATGGTTGACTCTGGTTACAAACCACCGTCAGTCATTCCTGAGGACGCGGTCTGAGCCGCGCCGCCGCCCCAACAGTTCAAGGCGACTCCGCCTTGGAATCTCACCAAGGAACGCCGAGCTGATCCCCGTTCAAGCCACCCCGCGAGCCTCAACTCGCAAGGCAGCCTGAACCGGATTGGGGCTGCGTCTCCGCTTCCCCAGCCGGTGTTGCGCTGCAAGTGCCGGTCTCAACTGTCCCAAGATCGCACCCCAGTACGTCCACACGTGCTTCACCCGTTTCCTTGCAGGTACGGTGAAGGCGACCTGAACGCCATTGCCGAGGGGACTCACCCATCGCCGGGGGATGCGCTCGGAGCAGCCGAGTAAACGTCGAGCCAGCACCAGAGCAGCTGCCTGGTGGACGCTGAGCCCGTAACGCTCCATGAATTTGGCCCGGCCGATCAATGAACTGAACGCCGGGTTCACCTGATGTACCTCAACTCCCTCACGGTGGCCGCGGGAGATGAAGCACGCGTTGATCTTGCCGTAGCTGAACGACGACAGCATCCGGCTGTACTTGCGGGACTCGCCCTCCAGCGCGGCCTTCTTCTGCCGGAAGTCCAGCTTCTCGATGACGATGGGCTTGCCTGCATCGCGGGCGAACTCCACCACTTGGGCCACGGCGTCGCCGATGATCGCCTCAGCCTGGTGCTGGGACTTGCCGTAGGTGACCAGCGGCACGCTGAAGGCGTCGACATAGTTCCCGCTGGCGTCGGTCTCGCACACCGCCAGATGGTCGGCGTTCAGGTCCACGCCGACTGCACCACGCCGTTTGTCCGTAACCACCGGCACTGCCATCATTTGGGTGGTGGCGAACACTCGCCATCCCTTGGGGTCCCGCTTGAACCGGTAGCTGATGGCTTGGCCCAACTCGGTGGCACGTGCTGCTTTATCGCCATGTTCGCGCCGTTGCCGGGCGTACTCGGCGTTGCTGTCCAAGGCCGCCAACACCTGCTCATTGCCGTAGGCGAACCGCACACCCTGAATCGTGAGGTACTTGCCGTGCTGCTCCGCTAGACAGTCCGGCATTCTGAGCCGCAGGGTGAGCGAACCATCGTCGGCCACCGTGGCCACGCATAGCTGGCAACCGCCGGTCTCATCCCGGCTTCCCAACACGAAGAACTCGCCACTGCGAGCGTCCTGCCAATCGGTCAGCCATTCCTGATGATTGGCATAGCCATTCTGCTCAAGGTGGTGCTGTTTCCGCCACAGGCGTTTCGACCCGAAGCACAGTCGCACTCGCCCCTGCGCAATATCGGCTTCCAACGCTGCCAGCCTGGATTGCAGGGTCATCAACCGGCGACGTTTCTGATGGACCTCGCCCCACCGTCCCTGCTCAGCAACACCGGCAATCTGCCGCTGGGCCCGAGCAATCCGCTGGCCCAAGCTATCCAACCGCAGCTTCTGCTGCTCCTTGACCGACGCGATCTTCCCCTCCAGCGACACCCGCACCCCGTTGAACATCCTGGCCGGTATCCCGTACTGCTTCAGGTACCCGCTCTTCAACGACGTCGCCGATCGTCCCGTCGACACCTCGGCGAACAACTTCCGCTCCACCCGGCCATACAACTCAGCGTAGGCCGACAGCGCCCTGTCGCCGTAAACCCGCTCCATGCCCTCGTAATCGCAGACGCGGGTCTGGTAGGTGGCGACCGGCGACCTTCGTGAAGATCTCAGATTGCGCCGTCCCCGATGGGTCTCTTGATCTCGCATCATGCTCCCATCATATCAGAACCGGCGTGCGCAATCGCGATGGTAGGTGACCGGGGAAAGGTCTTTCCTGCGCGAGACCGCCGCTGCAACCATCATCGACGATTACCCACCAAAATCCACTAAATCCGCAACAGTCGCCAACCCCTTTCGTAAGTAGCTTCTGCCCTGGATTTCCGTGTCCGATAAGTGACTGCGTTACCAAACAATCATCGCAATACCGCCGGTTGCCTTCTCCAGTTCGGACTCGGTCAGCTGCGGCGAAGGCGGCAGCACCAGGTGGGCGGTGGTGGCGCTGTCCTCGTGCACCACTACGTCAAACCCGTCGGGGACGGTGGCGCCGGTCTCCGTGAAGATAGCGCCCTTGGGGTCGGCGATGAGGCGGGCGCGGAACTCGCCGTCCTCATCCGCCCTGCTCAGAATCCGGTCCCTCATTTCAGTTGCCGTGGTCATGGCTCTACTCCTCTCGCATACAGGTTCTGTCTGGTATTTCCGTGTCGGAAAGGTTAATTCCAAGTTCCGATTACTGAGAGGCCGCCAGTTGCAGTCTCCAGTTCGGCCTCGGTCAGTTCCGGCGAGGGTGGCAGCACCAGGTGAAAGATGTTGGCGCTGTCCTCATGCACCGCCACGTCGAAGCCGTCCGGTATGGTGGCTCCGATTTCGGCCGAGATAGCCGCCTTCGGGTTGGCGATGAGGCGGGCGCGAAACTCGCCGTCCTCGGCGGCCCGGTTCAGGATCTGATCCTTCATTTCAGTTGCCGTTGTCATGATCGCTGTTCCTTCCGTTTTGCTTGCTGACGGTCTCTTGCCCCGGATCCCCGTATCCGGCGAGGGACGCCATAGCCGTGTTATTCCCTATAGCCAAGTGTTTTTGGCTAAACAACCCGTGGCTTCACCAAGTACCGGATCCATAGCCGAGCCAACCGCCTGCGACAGTCTCCAATTCGGCCTCCGTCAGCTCCGGCGAGAGCGGCAAGACCAGGTGGGCGATGGTGGCACTGTCTTCATGGACAATTACGTCGAACCCATCCGGTATGGCCGTGCCGACCTCGGAGGCTATCGCGGCTTTCGGGTCCGCCATGAGACGGGCGCGGAAGTCGCCGTCTTCCGCTGCCCTGGTCAGGATTTGGCTTTTCAGTTCAGTTGCCGTCGTCATGATAGAAACCTCCTTGAATGTTCAGGCGTCTTGGCTCTACCTGAATCTACGGCCTGTTTACGCTACCAGTTAATATTGCCTCTGTAGCCGCGCCCGCCGGCGACGGCTTCCATTTCGGCCTCCGTGAGCTGCGGCGAGGGCGGCAGCACCAAGTGAAAGGTGGTAGCGCTGTCCTCGTGGACAACTACGTCGAAACCCTCAGGTATGGTGGCCCCGACTTCGGAGGAGATGACGCCCTTTGGGTCGGCGAGCAGGCGGGCGCGAAAGTCGCCGTCCTCGGCGGCCCGGTTTAGGATCTGTTCCTTCATTTCAGTTGCTGTCGTCATGGGTTTGCTCCCCCAGTTACCAGTAATATCCCTTATGCGATCCGCCGCCGGCGATGGCTTCCATTTCGGCCTCCGTGAGTTGCGGCGAGGGCGGCAGCACTAGGTGAAAGGTGGTAGCGCTGTCCTCGTGCACTGCGACGTCGAACCCCTCCGGTATGCTCGTGCCGACTTCGGAGGAGATGGTGCCCCTCGGGTCAGCGAGCAGGCGGGCGCGAAAGTCGCCGTCCTCGGCGGCCCGATTCAGGATCTGATCCTTCATTTCAGTTGCTGTGGTCATGGTTCCTCCTTTCGCTGCTATCGTGGAATGAATCGCCCCGGTGACGGCGCTGCCTTGCTTGCCGTCCTAACCCCACAACCCGGTATGGTGGCCGCCGGCGACGGCTTCCATTTCGGCCTCCGTGAGCTGTGGCGAGGGCGGCAGCACCAGGTGAAAGGTGGTGGCGCTGTCCTCGTGCACTGCGACGTCGAACCCCTCGGGTATGGTCGCGCCGACTTCGGACGCTATCGCGGCTTTCGGGTCGGCGATGAGGCGGGCGCGAAATTCGCCATCCTCTGAGGCCCGGTTCAGGATCTGTTCCTTCATTTCGGTAGCGGTGGTCATGTTCCTGCTCCTTCCGTTGCTATCGTGGAATGATTGGCCCCGGTGACGGCGCCGCCGTGCTTGCCGTCCTAACCCCACAGCCCGGTATGGTGGCCGCCGGCGACGGCTTCCATTTCGGCCTCCGTGAGCTGTGGCGAGGGAGGCAGCACCAGGTGAAAGGTGGTGGCGCTGTCCTCATGCACCACGATGTCGAACCCCTCGGGTATGGTGGTCCCGGTTTCGGACGAGATGGCAGCTTTCGGGTCGGCGATGAGGCGGGCACGAAACTCGCCATCCTCTGAGGCACGATTCAGAACTCGATGCTTCATTTCGGTTGCAGTCGTCATGGTTTTACTCCCTCAGTTACCAGTAATATCCCTTATGCGGTCCGCCGCCGGCGAAGGCTTCCATTTCGGCCTCCGTGAACTGCGGCGAGGGCAGCAGCACCAGGTGAAAGGTGGTGGCGCTGTCCTCGTGCACCACGATGTCGCGGCCCTCCAGTTTGTTCACGTCGACCTCAGACGCTATAGCGGCTTTCGGGTCGGCGACACGACGGGTGCGAAACTCGCCATCCTCTACGGCTCCATTCAGGGTCCAGTCGTTCGCTTGGAGGGTATAAATATAGTCGTTGCCTGTCAAGTATGATAGAAATAGAATTAGCGAGATTCAGGGAATGATGCCGCGTGGCATGGGGATAAGTGATTATGGCTGGCGAGATTTACGGCGAGCGCTATGCTCCGGACTATGCGGCGCTCTACATCGACCACTCAACCTGGGAGCCGAAACTGCAATGCAACGTAGCCCTGCTGAGCCGGCTGTTGACGCCATTGGGCAATTGGCTGGACACCTGTTGCGGGCAGGGGTGGCACCTGGCGCAGTTTCCCAACCACCGGCGGATGGGCATCGACAGGAGCCCGGCTCAACTCGAGCGGGCGCGGTTGCAGAACCCCGGCGCCCCCTTCATCCAGGCGGACGTATCCGATTACGAATTCCCCGACGGGCAGCGCTTCGACTTGGTGAGCAACTTCTGGAGCTCATACTCCTATCTGAACGACGAGGACGCCATTGGCCAGCTGGTGGGGAAGCTGGTCCGCTGGACGGCTCCGGGCGGCGCCCTCTACCTGGAACTGACCGTACCGGAGCTGTTGGAGGACTTCAACGACAGCGCGTTCGCCGCGGAAACGGGCGCCAGGGTCTCCCTGCAGTCACCCGACGGAGTGCGCTGGAACTACCATGACGGCGGCGGGGTTCACCGGATGATGAGCCCGCCGCTTGAGTTCTTCACCGGCCTCATCACGCCACACTTCGCGGCGTCTAACCACTCGGTCGTAATCCGGTCAATTTGCCAGTTCGTTGCCTGGGGCAAGCGTCCCGATTGACGGGGCGTTACTCGACGGGCGGAATGTTCGACACGACGCTGACGGCAATCACGGCGGCGAAGTCTGGGATCGAAAACGGCGACAGCGACGCCGGCGCCCCGCGCCGAAGCGAGAAAGAAGCAATAACGTGTTGAAAGGAAAGTCGGCTGCTCAGGGGAGACAGTGACCTTTCTGACCGAACTGGCCCTGAGCCGCAGGTCAGTGACCATCCTGGCGATGGTCCTGTTGCTGGCTGCCGGCGTCTATTCCTACAACCGGCTGCAGCAGGAGCTGTTCCCGGACATCAGCTTCGGCACCATTACGGTCTATACCGGCTACCAGCAGAGCGACCCGGCCACTATCGCCGCAGAAGTTACCGCCCCCATCGAGGATGCCATCCTCGGCATGGGGGGCCTTGATCGGGTCACGTCCATTTCCACGCCCGTGATGTCGATGGTGACCGCCGATTTCACCTCCGGCACCGACGTTCAGAGCGCCGAGGAAAAAATACGCAGCGAGGTCAGCGGCCTGAACTTGCCCCAGGCCGACTCGGGGCCTATTGTCACCCGGGTGACCTTCGACACGTTTCCGGTGATGCTGCTCAGCGTCACCGGACAGCGCGATATTCCCTCGCTGCAGCGGGTCATCGACGACCGGGTGCTGCCGCCCCTGGAGGTCGTTGACGGCGTTTATGACATCCAGGTTCGTGGCGGCATCAGCGAGCGGGTCTCGGTCATCGTTGACCCGGCCCGGCTGGACGAACATGACCTGACCGTCCAGCACGTGGCCAACGCCGTGGGCGGCAACTCCATCGACCTCAGCGCCGGTTCCATCAGCGACGCGGAACGAACCATCGCCTTGCGCACCTATCACGGTTACGACAGCCTGGAGGCCATTCGCAACGTGCCGGTGGGTTTCACCCGCGGCGAAGAGGCCCGAACCGGTGGCAATGCGGCGGCCGGGAAAGTGACGCCCATACGGGTATCGGACGTGGCCGAAGTGGTGATTGATACCCCGGAAGCCACCGCCATTTCCCGCGTCAACGGCCGGCCCAGCGTGTCGCTGGACGTCCTCCGCCTGCCCGAGGGCAACACCATCGCCATTACCAACGAACTGCTGGCGGTTATCGACTCCCTGGAACTGCCGCCGGACGTTCAGCTGAGGGTGCTGGCCAACAACGGTCCGGAGTTGGAAGAACAGCTGAGCAGCGTAACGAGACAGGGCGCGCAGGGCTTTGCCATCGCAGTGATGGCCATCTTCCTGTTCCTGCTCCAGATCCGCCCCTCGGTGATCCATGGTGTCCTCAACACGCTGCGCCCCACCGTCATCATCGCCCTTTCCATCCCCCTCAGCGTGATGGTTACCATGTTGGTGATGGCCTCCTTCGACTGGACTCTGAACTTTATGAGCCTGTCGGGCCTGGCCATTGCCGTGGGTCGCATCGTTGACGACAGCATCGTGGTGCTGGAGAACACCTACCGGCACGTTCAGGCCGGCGAGCCCCGGACATCGGCCGCCGTTCGGGGCGCCCGGGAAGTCGGCCCCGCCATCGTTTCCTCAACTCTCACCACCGTTGCCGTATTCCTGCCGCTGGCCTTCATCCCCGGCATAGTGGGGCAGTTCTTCCTGCCTTTTGCCCAAACCGTCTGCGTTTCTCTCGTCGCTTCCACTCTGATCGCGCTCACCGCCGTTCCGGCGCTGGGGTCCCTTCTGCTCCGGCAGGGCGACATGGCCTTTGACGATGCCGATGCCATAAACAGAGATACCTGGCTGCAGCGGGTGTACACTCCCCTGTTGCGCTGGGCGTTGCGTCATCGCTTGATAACGGTCGCATCCTGCATGATAGTGGTGGCGGCCAGTCTCGCCCTCATCACGGTGCTGCCCATCACCCTGTTCTCTTCCGGAGAGGTGCTGCAAGCCCGCATCGACGTTACCATGCCGGAAAACACCAACGCTGGCGTGATGTACCACGAGGTGCGCGAGATCGAATCACTCCTGCAAAGCTATGCCGACGCCGGCTACATCACCTCTTACCAAACCACGATTGGTTCGCTCAGCCAGGATTTTGGCCACGCCGCCGCCCAGAGGGGCTATGACGTGGCCGGCTTTATCGTTCCTCTCTCTGATAGCGCTCCAAGCGATTTAGTCGTCCAGATGCGGGAGGCCCTGCCGAGCAAGGAAAACGTGAAAATCCAGGTATTCGCCGACGAGGGCGGCCCAGCCCAGTCCGGACTGGAGGTTACCGTCACCGGCGCCAACTATGTCGATGTCCAGAACGCGGCCGGCAACATCATCTCCCGCATTGAACCGGTGCCCGGCGTGGCCAACCTCAAGACCAACATCCGCGACACCGCCGAGGAGCTTACCTTCGCCGTTGACCTGAACGAGGCGGGACGCTACGGCCTGGACTCCCGTTCCGTCGCCACTCAGGTGCGTACCTGGGTCCACGGTTCCCAGGTGTCCAAAATCAACCTGATGGGAGACAGCTACGACATAGTGGTTCGGGGTCGTCCCGACGCCGTGGATGAGATTGCCGAGCTGCAGCAGCTGGCCATAGGCAGCCCTCTGGGCGGCAGCGTACCCCTGGGCGCGGTCAGCGAAGTCAAGTCCACTCTGGGGCCCGCGGTCATTACCCACTACGACGGCGACCGTTCTGCCACCATCACCGGCGCGTTTGAGGGCCGCGACACTCAGGCAATCAGCTCCCAGGTTGGCCGCATCATACAGGACACCGAGTTTCCGCCCGGAGTAACGATAAGGCAAGGCGGGTTCGCCAGCGACATTCAGGAACAATTCGCCAACGTGTATCTGGCCATGGCCATCGGCGTGTCCCTGGTGTACCTGGTGATGGTTGCCACCATGGGCTCCCTGAGGGACCCCTTCATCGTTGTTCTCAGTATGCCTCTGGCCGTCGTTGGCGCGCTGCTTGCAATCTATGTCACCGGCCGCGCTCTCAGCCTGCCCGCTCTGATGGGTTTCCTGTTCCTTATCGGCATC
Organism: Dehalococcoidia bacterium; assembly: GCA_965203985.1. Classification (GTDB taxonomy): domain Bacteria; phylum Chloroflexota; class Dehalococcoidia; order Lucifugimonadales; family UBA3495; genus Bin87. The sequence goes on along the minus strand of CBDBDS010000013.1, from coordinate 1,303,661 downwards.
GTGGTGACCAACGCCATTGTGCTGCTCACCTTCGTCAACCAGTTGCGCGCTCAGGCGCACAGCGCGCTGGACGCCGTCATAGAAGCCGGCCGCACCCGACTGCGTCCCATCCTGATGACCGCCTTCACCACCATCCTGGCTATATTGCCAATGGCTTTCGGCGACGCCGGCGTCATCGTGGGCGCCGAGTTGGCCACCGTGGTCGTCGGGGGCCTGATCAGTTCCACCTTCCTCACGTTGGTCGTTGTACCCGTCACCTACATGTTGTTCCACGAGTCCATTCCTAACCTGTTCCGTCGGCCCGGCGGCACCCCCAGTCCGACCGGAAGGCCGGGTTCTGGACCAGGCTCCGGGACGTGTTGAATGGCTCGTCCGCCTGGCTGACGCAGACCACGCCAGGGCGACGCATACGGTCACCGGAACGGGCGGCAGGAATACAGAAATAGCGGAGCGTTCGACATGGCGAAGATGACCGTGGAGATCGAGGGCAACCTCGCGGAGGTGGTCCGGGTGATTCAGCGGCTTGGGACCGCGGGCCAACGGCCAACCGCGGGTGACGCTGGCGGATCCACAGAGACGCCGGCCGGCGGGACGTCGATGCCGGTGGCAGCGGACGAAGCGCCCGCCGGTGAATGGACGCAGACCCTGGCCGGCGAGTTCCTGGCTGGGCTGGAACCGGCGGCCCGGCGAGTTGCGCGGCTCATCTGGCAGGGTGGAACGTCGGGCATCCACCGGAGCGCCCTGTGCCAGCGTACGGGGCTGGCGCCGGGGGAATTGCGCTCTCTGGTGATGCGGATGGGCCGCGCGCTGGGCCAGTTCCAGCGGGAACATGGGATGACCCTGTCCCGACCGGTGGCAGCCGACCGACCACTGCGGAGCCACTTCGTCGATGCCGAGTTCGGCGCAGCGGCGAACTCTCAGATGTTCGACGAGAGGATGGCACAGCCGTTGGCCGATGGCGCGGGTTTCCCCTGACGGAATGCCGTCGCAGGCTCCTGGGGGAGCAGGCCGTGCATCAGTGGTGGAAAGCGCTCACGATGATGGTCTGCCTGTGGACCGCGTTGGCCTGCGGAGTGGACGCCGACGAGCGGATGGTGCGCCGGTACGCGGAGTGCATGGCGAATCCCAACACAGCCCTGCATCGGCTGACGGTGTCCAACGCGGTGGGGGCGGTGCCTTTGAGCGCCGAGGCGATTGAGGCGCGGACGCGGGCCCAACTGGAGCGAGGGGAGGTCACGATGGCGAAGATCAGGGAGGACCACGCCCGCTACTGCGAATAGGATTGGCCGAGAGTTGTCAACCTGAACCACAGCATCATCCGCTCTCACGGTTCCGTCACCCTACACACGAAAAGGATCTCCCTCGCAATGGGCGCCAGCAGCAGGCGCCCGCCGTTGGGAACGCGTGAAACGGACGCATATGGACGACGCGACCTCCGCCGCAACGGGCCTATATGGCGCACCACAGCTAGGGCAGAAAGGCCGCCGAGCCCACACTAGCTACCAAGCGAGCCCCGCGTGCGCGAGTTGGATGAACTCCCCGTCAGTCCCCACGACGACGCCCCGGCACGAGCGGTACGACGACAGCGGCATTACGCCATGGCGAGCGCCGACAGCGGCATTAAGTGAAACCGACCCGCCTGCACCACCTACCCCGACGGCATACGGTAGCCCGCCCGTGGTTCGGTGATGACATACCTGGGGGCGGCGGCAGAATCCCCCAGCTTCCGCCTCAGCCGCTTCACCACGTCCCGCAACAACCAAGCCTTGCCCAACCGCTCCGGCCCCCACACCCGCTGCAGCAACACTCTCGGGGACAGCGCCCGCGGGGCATGCACCGCCAGCTCGTAAAGCACCGCGTACTCCGTCCCCGTCAGCTTCACCGCTTCCCCATCAACCACCACGCGTCGGCTCGCGTATTCTATGGTCAGACCGAGCGCGCTGTAGAACGGCGTAGTCTCCCCCGCCAAGGGCTCCATGCGCCGGCGCAGCACCGCCCGGATCCGAGCCGTCAGCTCCGTGGGCGAGAAGGGCTTGACCAGGTAGTCGGCGGCGCCCATGTCCAGCGCCCGGACCACAGCATCGTCCTGACCGTAAACCGACAGGAAGATCACCGGCAAATCGGCAATCCTCAGAATATCGTTCATCAAGTCGACGCCGTCCCGGTCGGGCAACACGAGGTTGAGCACCACCAGGTGAGGCTTCTCATCAACCACAAGGCGAAGCGCATCAGCCGGGTCGCCCGTGACCACAGGGGCGTAACCCGCCCTGGCGAGCGTTTCCCGCACATAGCGCAGGGACTGGGGATCATCATCTACGGCCAGCACCCGCACCACGTCTCTTGCCCTACGTAGGGCCCTGCGAGCCGGAGACGGCGGGGCTGGCACAGCCGTGACCAACCCTTCCACAATGGGCAGTGTGAAAGTGAACTTGGCCCCCAAACCAGGGCCCCCACTCTCGGCGCGGATCCGCCCGCCATGGGCCTCCACGATGCCCCTGCAGATGGCCAGGTCCAGCCCAGACACTTCCACGACGGACGCCGTGTCCCGGTCGAAAGCCCGCGAGAACCTGCGGAACAACCCCGGCAGCATTTCCGGCAATATGCCGCGCCCCTGGTCAGCAACGGACACCGCCACGTGGACACCCTCCAGCTCCGCGCTCACCGTGAGGGGCAAACTCTCGTGGGAGCAGCCGGCGGCATTCGACAGCAGGTTGTTCAGCACCTGCACGACCCGCCGTTTGTCGACCATGACCATCGGCAGATCATCTGCCAGATCAAAGCGCAGAGAATGCCTCCCTCCCCCACCCCTGAACCTGTCCCCCGCCTCCTCCACCAGCCCCCTGATGTCAGCAGGTTCCGGCTCGATGGCCAAACTGCCAGTCTCGATGTGAGCCACGTCCAGCAGGTCGCCGATCAGGATGCGCGCCTGGTCCGACTGGTCGAGAATGATCCGATGGAACTCGGCCATCTCGGCCGGAGACAGATCTCCCGCCGACTCCAGCAGCGTGGTCACCGAACCCCTGACGGCAGACAGAGGCGTCCTGAGTTCACGGCTCACCATGGTCAGGAACTCAGCCCGCAGCCGCTCCTGTTCCTCCAGCGGCGTCAGGTCCTGCAGCGTAACGACGAAGGAAACCAGCTGCCCATCATCCCCGTAGATGGGTGTGGCATTAAGCAGGACGCTCACGCTGCGCCCGTCGGGAACCGTGAGCTGAATCTCCTCAACCCGCACCGTCTCACCGATGCGGAACAGATCCACCAATGGGAACTCCTGCAACGAGACCTCACGGCCGTCGCCGCGCACGCACGTCACTACGTGCAGCAGGTCCTGGACCGGTTGATCCCCATCCCGCAGGCTGTCCACGATGCGAATGGCCTCACGGTTGAACGACACGGGCATACCGGTGGTTGCATCAAAGACCACCACGCCCACGGGCGAAGTATTGACCAGGGTTTCCAGGTCGGCTCGGGCGCGCCGCTCCTCACGGTAAGCGCCGGCATTGGCGATGACCAACGCCGCCTGGGACGCGAACATCACCAGCGTCTCCTCGTCGGCCTGGCTGAACTCCTCACCGTCCTCTTTGTCACCGACGAAGAAGTGCCCCACCCGCTCGCCCCGGTGGAACATGGGCGCCCCCATGAAGGGGAGCACGTCCACCGGCAGGGGGATGGAGAATTCCGTGAAGCCCAGGCCCCGGACGTACTCCGCCAGGTCGGGCAGGCGCACGGGCTCGGAGACACTGGTCAGGGCCCGGAAGATGCCCATGCCATCGGGCATCAGCCACAGCATCTCCGACTCCCGGGCGTCCAAACCCGACGACAGGAAGTCCCGGACCATGCCTCCGTCATCGAGGAGCGTCATCACGCCGTAGCGGGCGCTGGTGAGGGAGCGGGCCGAGTCCAGGACACCCTGCAAGACCTGGTCGAACTCCAGGCTCTCGTTGATGCGCATACTGGCCTGGCTCAGACGAGTCAAACGCTCCCGCAGGGCTTCCGACTCCTGATTCCACTGCTGCGCCATATTTTCTCTCCCGGCGTACACCACGCCGCAGCTTGCCGAAAATATTCCCGATCCTCTGGCGATGAAAGGGGCCGGCGAAAAGTATACAACAGGGTATGAATAAATCTTGACCGCCAATCAGACGCCCACGGCCGGCGGTGTATGGCTGGCTCCGTCAGATAATCCCGTGAACGTGGGTCCATCGGCCACGCTTGTCCGGAGCGGCTGGGTCTACGCCCAAGAGTCGTGGCCCGGCAGCCACCTCGCGCCGCAGCCGATCCAGGCCAGACTCCGCCCGACAAGCGTACGGGCCGAAAACACACGGAATGGTATTCTCAAATTGACGATAAAAACACTTGACGAATGCTGATCGCCGTATTATTATCCACCGGCCCGTCCCAGACGGGTTGCAGTTGCCGGAACTTCCGGCGCTGCGCTGGACTGTGAACCGCGTGTCGCATTGCCTTCATTGGCGCGCCACGTCGCTGCCCCGGCACGGAGGGAGGCCGGGAACGGTGGCAGGACGGCAAACATCCATATCACGCCGCGTACATACATGGCGGCACCCGTCGGAATTGCGGAATGCCGCAGCCGGCGGGGAAGGACACAATACAGGATGACCTCCCTCGCCCATCGCCGAACCGCGCCCGGTGCGCGGATCACGGCCCCCGCTGCCGCCGACCACGGCTGGTCGGTTCCCTCTCCGATCTTTGCCACCGCAAAACGGCAGCCGGCCGGCTTTCCACGCTTGACCCCGGCCGCAGCCGCTCCGGGCCCGGCGATGGAATTACCCAGCCTTTTCACACCCTGCGAGCCGGCCCCCGGAGGCGGCCCGCTCCAGGATCACGCCGGAAACACGAATCCATCCGCGCGTGCGTCGAAAAACGTCGCCGGACCTGCCCAAAACGCAGAAGTCCGGCACGGAATGAAAATGGGGAGCAGCATTGGCTGAAACCCGCTGCCCCCCGGTACCCGAAACCACGACAAAATGGAGACAGATACGTCGTTATGCATACCATTAACCGTAAGAAGGCGCAACTTTCCGTCGCGGCGGTTGCGGCTTTGGCCATCTTCGCCGTGGCGGCAGTGATGCTGCTGGCCGGCGGCTTCAACACCAGCCCGGCGCAAGCCCAAGCGGGCCCCGGCGAGACCCCCAAGCTCTGCGGTCCGGGGCAGAGCCTGGACAACTACCCCGATGAGCCGGCCGAGGAGAAAAGTCGCGGCCACTACGCCCTCTTCGACGCCTACTGGCTTCCGGGCGAGAGCCTCGGCGACGATGTCAACGACGGCACCCTGAACAACAACCTCTGCCCGCCATCCGCTAGCCACAAGGATGTGAAAACTGGCAGAGGAAAGACTGTAGAAGTCACCACTCTCACACCCTCCGACATCGACCTTCGCTCCACCATCATCCATGTGGAAGATAAGCACAAGGCTTTCGTGAAGGAGACGACCGCGAAGAAAGACAAAACCAACCTCTCACTGGAAAAGTACCGGTCGCTTGGCAGGGCATTGGGTCTTAGTGATGGGGATTCTGTGCCCGAAGGAACCGAAGTCTATTGGCTGCGGTTGGAAGACCCTGACCTCGGCACTGAAGCCTCGGACCTCGTGCTGGGGTTCTCCGCAGGCCAGTTCGATGAGAAGGACTGGTATCGAGAAGACGAGGGAACCTCTGTAAAGCCCCTCCAGTACGAGCTGGAGGCGATGCGGTACTACGGCACCCACGCTGCTGACCTGCCCCACGTGCTCACCTACTGGGAACCCGAGCTCGGAAGGGGACTCGTGTGGAACACATACGACACCGACGTCAACACGATGCCCGTGTGGGCCGGAGAGTACGAACACCTGGAATGGGTCTTCACTCACCCGGGAACCTACGTCTTGGAGGTTCACATCAAGGGCCACGTCCGCCAGAAGAAACCCACTGGTGCCGGCACCGATTGGGACGGTTGGGAAAAGATCACCGACGAGGACACCACGATAACCAGCGAAGTGAGGGAGTACACCATCCACGTGGGGCCTCTTACAGTGAACGAAAGCCCCGCCTTTGGGGTAATGCGGTCAGTGGAAGAAAACTCCGCCGGCGGGACCAAGGTTGGAGATCCCATCAAGATTTTCACTAACGACAATGACGCGCTGAACTACTCCCTCGCAGGTGTGGGCGCCGGAAAATTCAACGTCGTCAGTGTAGATGACGGGGCCCAGATCACCGTGGCCGACGGCGCTGCCCTGGACTACGAAGGCAAGCGGACTTACGACCTGGTGCTGAGCGTCAGCGACGGCAAGGACCACGAAAATAACCCGGAAAGAGTCGCCACCGTTGACGACACGATTGTCGTCCAGGTCACACTGATCGACGTTCCACCGTCGATTGCCCTGAATGTGCCCACCTCGGACCCGCGAGTCGGAGACACGGTGACGATTCGGGCCTCCTACCTGGAGTTGCAAGGGTATGCCCCCGACTCTGCAATTTGGAGCATACGGTTCCTGAACAACGACGGTTTGCCCGAGCCAACGGATTCCATGTACCTCAGCGCCGACGACCACGGGGAGTACGATTTGACCGCCACTGAGGCCGGGAAGAAGGACTACGAAGTGGTGCTTCAATACAACATCCAAGGCTCAAGCCATCTCCAGTCCCTTAAAGCCAAATTCAGCATCAACTGGCTTGCTGCCTCCCCGTAACTTCCTCGGAGAGAAGGAGCTGTGGGCCGGCGCGCCAGTTTGACGCGCCGGCCCCATCAGGACGTTCACCATGCGCATCGCTTTTCTCACGGCCAAACTTGTGCTGGCTATCGCCATGATAGCGGGCCTACTGTTGCCCGCACTGCTGGACACCCCAAAAGCCGTCGCCCAAGGTGCGACGGACGACTTCATAACTCCCGAACCCATAGATATTTCTGTCGAGATGGAATACATACTGGATGGTTATCACTGGCTATTATCAGTTAAAAACGACTCCTCGGATGTATGGGTCTATGACGTAAAAGTGAGGATTGAAACCAGACCTAGTTTTGTGCCGAAACTTACTCACAACACGACTCCAAGTGCGCGGCCTCCCATTGGCTGGAGTTTTTCCGATGGAATACTGACCATTCCTGCAATAAGACCCGGTGATGATCATGAATTTCTCATCCGTCCCGACAGTTCCAATACCTTTGCTGGGTTTTCTGTGATTCGCATCACAATCATTTCATCTATACCAATAGAAACGCCAGGGTATGAAAACAACAATCGTGTCGTAACTTGGGCATACATTTTTTCGGGAATTACTAGGCTGCTGTTCAGCGATGACACTCGCATAACTGTGCTCGCGAGCGTGGATAATCTGCACCCACCACTGGAGAGTGCAACATTTTTCAAGGTCTCCGCGAAAAACCCCTCGGATAAACCTACCGGTAGATCTAGAAGCGTACACGATAAAGTAGATACACAGGTGAAGATCACCATCACAGAGGGGCTATCCTTCGCGTGGGCGAATACGCCTGACGACATCACGATTTCAGGGCAGAGCGCGACCTGGTACATCAGCCACCTGCCTTCGGCGAGCGACGCTACGAGAACAAAAACCCTAGAAGTACCCGTGAAGTTGAGCGGGAGCACTCCCCTAGAAACGCGATGCCTGACCGCGGATGTGCAACAAGTCACACCCCCCGACCCAGATGGTCATAGGCACGACGACCTCGCAACAGTGTGTCTTGGAGATCCACCAATCGAGGTGCTAGGGGCCTGGCGTCGCAGTCGTGAGGAGAGTATCGGTCTATTTACTTTCTTCCCCTGCATCGGCGCCACCGCCTTTCCCTGCAACACGAACGATACGCTGGAGCTGGTGGTAGATTTTCCCCTCGGCCTGGAATACCCAACAACGAAGCAAAGACGAGACGACGCAGCCACTACTCCCCAATCGGACTCCCAAGGGAGAATGTATTTGCAACCGGAATCAGTGGTCGTCCACGTTGATGACCCAATTGGGCGTGCTATAAGAGACGGGACCGTAATCTGGTCCACCGGTAACCTAATGAATTTGACAGATTCTCAGCAACTGCTCACCTCCAGTTGGCAAATCCAAGAAGCCGTAACGGTAACAGCACCTGGCGGCGGAAACGCGCCTGGTCGCTGGCTACTGACCAACACCGATGATGGCCACAGTAGTTATGACCTTCTTGACGCCCCAGATAGCACGAGGGTCGACTATGAGCTGTTTCCCGTGACGGATCTAGGGTCCAGTCCGAGTGACTATGTTGTGGACGTCAAGATACAACTCTGGGGACTCGGAACCTACGTGGTGCTGTTCGAAATAAAAGGCGAGCTTTCGGGTACCACGTACACCGACAGCGGCACGTACACCTTCCACGTAGGGCCAATGGCGGACCTGGAGGTGCGGGATGCCGGTCGCAACCCAGCAGTTGCCGGAAACCGGCGGGCATACACTATCGAAGCGGTGAATCACGGCCCGAGCAATGCACCGGCAGTCGAGTTAGCCTTGACGGGAGTCCCAGCGGGAGCCAGCGTAGTCGCCAGCCAAGGCAGTTACGATCCTGAAACCGGCATTTGGAGCATCGGCGAACTGGAAAGCATGGAATTGCGTCCGTCTTTGGGCAAGGGCAATACGGAAACCCTGACCATCATCTCCGAGGACGCCAGCCCCGCGCCGATTACGGCCACCATAGAGAACAAAAATATCTACACAGTCTGCATAGACGGCGAGGGAGCGGACGTGGCCGCATCCAGTGAGTCTGAGTGTACAGGCGGCAACACTTGGCACGCCGCGGAATACTACGACCCCATTCCCGGCAACAACACGGCGACCATCGCGGCCCAACTGGGAACCGGCGCGGGAGACCCGAACGCGCCGAGCAGTCTGAGCATTAAGGGAACCTCCATCGGGAACATCCTGTTGTGGGGGGCAGTTGAAGAACTGAACGGCTATGCGGTGACCCACTACGAGGTGGAACGGTGGGCCAACCAGTGGACACCGCTGGCGGGCGCAAGGGGAAACCTATACTTCGACATGGGAAGACAGTCCAACACGGACTACCGGGTGCGGGCGGTGAACAACTTTGGCGTGCCCGGCCCGTGGTCAATAACGGGCCGGCCGCCGAATGCGCCGGGCAACTTCACGGTCACACTGGCAGAGAACGGCAACGGCGCCGTGCTGAGCTGGACCGAGCCGGCTTCCCCAACTCCCGTCACCGGCTACGTCATCGACATCGCCGACAGCGACCCCGGCGACAGCCGCACCAACGACGTGACCCTGGGGGGCAATGTCACCACCTACACGCACACCGGCCTGAGCGGGGGCGACGTGAAGTTCTACCGAGTGCAGGCCCGCAACCGCGACGGCGTCGGCCCGTGGACCGAGTGGCAGAGCGTGAGCACCGGGCCCGGCGCGCCGGGCAGCCTGCGGGCGCGGGCCAACGGACCCAGCGAGATCGTGCTGACCTGGAACGAGGCGTCCAGCCGTGACGTGACGATCTACGAGTACGAGCTGGAGTACTCGGACACGTCTGCGTCCGAAGGGTACGAGTGGACTTTCCTGAATACGGTACTTCATGATGAAGGTCTGCGCTACATGGACAATACCGTGCCTCACGGAACCACCCGGTACTACCGGGTGCGGGGTCGGACGTTGCAGGGCAACGTTGGCGGGGCCTGGTCCAACGTGGCCAGCGCGACCACGTCGGCGGCTGGGCCATCGGCGCCGTTGAACGTGTCAGCCACGGAGGACGGCGAGAACCGCATCCAGTTGACGTGGGACGCGCCGGCGTCAGGGGACGCGGTCCGCTACAACATCAACCACTCCACGGACGGCTCTGCGTGGGAGTCTGAGCGCACCGGCCACACCGGCACGTGCAGCGTCGGCGGCCAGACGATGTTCTGCTACACCGACAGCGGACTGCTTTCGGGGACCACTCACTATTACCGGGTGGCCAGCGTGAACCGCTCCGGCGCGGCCGGCGAGTGGTCCGAGGCGGTCTCTGCCACCACGGACGGCGAGCCCACCGAGGCGCCCGGGGAGCCGCAGAACCTGCGGATCACCAGCGTGAGCGGGCGGCAGGTCACCCTGGCCTGGGATGCGCCGGCGGATGACGGCGGGACGCGGGTCACGGGCTACGAGTACATGGTGGAGGGAGCCTGCGCCCTCGACCAGACCGATATATGCCAGGTGGTCAAGCCCACCCGCACCGGCGGGACCACGCGCACGGTGACGGTGCCCAACATCAGGGGTCGATACGAGTTCTACGTGCGGGCGCTGAACGCCGTCGGAGCCAGTCAGTGGTCCCAACCGGTGGGCCAGTACATCAACCCCCAGCGAACATGGCGGGTGGAGCTGCTCCCCAGCAGACTGGCGGTGAAGGAGGGCAGCGAGGCCACCTACCGGGTGAAGCTGACCTCCGACCCGGGCCAGCCGGTGTGGGTGGCGCTGGATTGGTCCGGAGACCCGGACCTGGGCAACACCCTGAGTCAGCAGCAGTTCAAGTGGTTGCTGCCCAGCAACTACGCCAGCCGGAATCCGGACATCTACCTGGACCCGAACTACACCGCCCCGTGGAACACTGGAGTGACCATCACGTTGTCGGCCGACGAGGACGACGGTGACACGGAGAACGGCACCGCGTTGATAGCCAACACCATCTTCTACATCCCCTGCGCCGACCTGGGGAACCCCGCCGGCTGCGTGGATGATCCGGAGGACACGGGCGTCACGGCGTACCTCACGGTGACGGAGGAGGATAACGACTAGGGGGCGGTAATCTGAACCCACCTACGCGGGCGTCCGGCTGCGGTTGGGCGCCCGCTGGGTTTCAAGCGGGTCGCCACCTCGGCCATACCCAAGCCCGCAAAGTTGCAAGCGCCCTGCGACGAGACCGCCGAGGCGTCCCACCGGATACCCATGGTCTTTTGACCAGCGACGAAGAGCAACTCCAGTTCCAACCGCGGCAGGCCGGCGCCGGCGCCATGATGCCCGATTGACCCGCGCAGAATACAGAAAGACAATGCGAGCGTCCGGACGCGGGGAACAAAACGTCCCACCAGGAACAAGGCGAAGGGGAAATGGGCAAGTCAAGCCACACCGCGAACCGGCAACCTGAAGCATCCTCGACCGTGTTCCGAGATACACGGCAGTTCCTCTCGGAATGGCACGACACCAGCCGGAGGATGAGCGCAAACCGGCGCAGCGTCGCCGACAAAGCGATGATGCAAGGCCTCAGAATGGCGGACGTAGCGCGGGAATCAGGCATAAGCCGCGAATGGGCGCGCCAACAGACCGAAAAGGCCATCAACCACATGCGAAAGGCCACCGACGCAAACCCGCAGGGCGAGCTGGCCCACACGCGAGATGCGCTCACCCATATATCGGAAGCGGCCGGCATACCGGTATGGGAATTCCACCGGGTTGGGGACAGGACCCGGCAACGCATGACCGAGCACCTCATCAACCTGTCGGCCATAACCCCCGAGGAATCCCATCTTGTGGCCCCAGCCTCCCGTCTGGTGCCCCAGCCTGGAAAGGGGCGTCCCAACCTGGACAGCGCCGCTCGCATCCTGCGCCGATTCCTGCTGAAGCAAGCCGGCGGCGTAACTCCGGAGAAAGCCTTCAGGGCGCTGGAGCCGTCGCACGATGCCATGGAAATATGGCCCCACCTGGACATAGGGAAATTCGCCGTCTCCAGGGGCATAGCCACGGTCACACCCGAGGGCACAATAAAGGCAACCGCCGCGTTGCTGGAACGCAACCCACGGGGAAGGGTGGCCGTCCACATGCACCAGGCGCTGCTGAACGCCGGAGAATGTATGAGCATCGGAGAACTGAGAGACGCCGCGCAGGAGCTTGCCAGGCAGGAAGGGTCAGAGGAGATCTACAAGACGCAAAGGTGCGCCAACATCGCCACCACGGACGACCGGTTCCGATGGGTTGGCAGCTCGAAATACGGACTGGCCGAATGGGGCGTCGGCCACTCCAACCCGAACATCAAGGCCAGCAGCCGCCGCGGCGTCGCGGACGAAATCATCTACCTGCTGCAAACCAGCCCCAGCATCCACTTCACCGACCTGATGGACCACCTGAACCAGCGCTTCCAGATTCCCGAACCGTCCGTCCGGACCGCAATAAACCTATCCCCGCAACTGGCCATCAGCGGCGTGCTGGTAACGAAAGCGGAACACGCCGGTCAGTACAGCTGCCCATCTCCAAGCAAACCGAAAATAAACGCCGCGGCATTGACCAAAGCCCGTACCAACGCCGGCCTCACCAAAACAGAGCTGGGCCGGAAAATCGGAACCAGCATGGCCATGATCGTCCGGTACGAGAAGGGCAGACAAACGCCACTTCCGGAGCGCCTGGAGAAAATCGCCGCTACCCTGAACGTCGCCCCAGAGGAACTGCTTCACGACTAATACAGCGGCCGGGTCCAAGAAACGTACCACCAGTCAAGAGGCATGAAGCGACAGCGGCTTGCAGCGACCGGGAGCAAGGACCAAGACCGAACCGCCGCGACGGCGCCAACGACGACTGCTGGAACCGTGCCCTGGCATGCAGCCCCTGCAACTCCGACAAGGGCAGCAACCTTGACCTGGACAGAGTGTTCAAAGCAGCGATGGCCAGTGGCCGCATCAGCAGCAAGGCCAAGCTGAACGAGGTTCGCCGGACCTTCGAGGAGCGGCGCGAGTGGGCCAGGGCCCGCTGGGAGAGTATTCCGAAGCAGAAGGCGCTGGTTGACGCCGCAGCGTAGGCGAGGTCGCGCATTAGTCCCACCACGCTCATTAGCCGCGGTTGACGGCGCTTAGCGGGTGGTCGAGCATCACTAAGAGCATCCTGTGGTTGGGACCCCCAACGGGTTGATGCCTGAATGTCGGTAAAACAGACGGCACCCACCCGTCGGTACGACAGTCACTCAGTGACCATAACCTCGCTGAAGCGCGACGCCAGTGGGATAAGAAAAGCTTCGAAGAAATTACCAAATTACGGGCATTGTAAACCGCGCACAGAACAACGTAGCGCACCAACGTACGACATGACACTGGAGAGGCGAAACCATGAACCTACAGCAGAAACTGCACAGGATGACGACCAAAATCATCGCCAAGGACGATTTCCTACGAGAACCACGCCATGGAACGGGGTTCTTCTACGCCGAGCACGACGAGGTCGGAAATAAGCAGAAGTTGTGGGTGGTGACAAATCGGCACGTCGTGAGACCGACATCCCAAGGGGACACGGGCACAGGCCCAGACTTCGCCGCCGGCGAGATCGAAGTTGGGTACCGGACCTCCGACAAGGAACCGGAGTGGCGCACGATACCTCTCAAAGGAGAGGAGACTGAGGAGATGGTAAAACTACACCCAGACAGGAACATCGACGTTGCCGCAATCGACGTGACCGAATTGCTGGACGGGCCGTACGGCGACTACCAGTTCCCGATGGAAGAGAAACTCTTTGCCGATAACCAGCCAGAGCTTCAAGTGGAAGCCGCCAGCGACGTACTGATAGTAGGCTACCCAGAGAGGTTCTACGACCAAGAAAACGTGTTCCCCATCGTTAAGAGAGGGATCATCGCGTCAGGCTGGGGACTCCACTTTGGAAATCAGGAACAACACAACGGGGAAAGACACCGGAAAGGCCCATACTTCATGGTAGACGCCAAAATGTTCCCAGGCTCGTCGGGTAGCGTGGTGATCTCAAAGCCACAGAAAATAGGAGACGAAACAGCGAAGAGGTTCGCATTCTTGGGAGTAGTGTCCCATACGGCTCCAGTAGACCTGTGCCGTGTGTGGTACGCCGAAACCGTTTTGGAAACCATACGCGGAAACTAAGATCCCATCACAGCAGAAGTCCGACACGTTTACCCCGACGATACTGCACGCCTAGCAGATCACGACAATGTCCCTCGCCACCAGAGTCTCCTCCGCAGACACGATGAACTTCAACATTTGCCTCGCCATAGTAAGAAAGACGGGTTGACCAGTCCGGTCAACCCGTCTTTGCCATACGTCTAGCGCGGCATCCTCACCCAGCGGGCATCGTCCTGCCCGAGGCTTTCCACCACGGGGTACCGAGCCTGGCACGTCGTCGTTGCGGCAGTCTTCGCCACCGTCAAAGCGCTGGCCATCACAGTCTTGTGGGACCCGGCGTAGGCGGTCAGGTCCGCAGAAGCATCGGACATCCCGTCCACCCAAGCCGCCAGGGCCGTGGCTTGGTCCGACCGTGACTGCGCCAGAGCAGTCTCCCTTCCCACGCAGGGCGCCACCGGGTCGTAACGCACCGGCTTGCCGTTCACGATTGCCACGTACTGAGTGTCATCGCCCACGGCCTCGGCAGGCGTGGCCTGATCCGGCACGATGAGCCGCCACTCCAAGAGCGCATCGAACTCGGCTGCAGTGGTCGTCCGCGTGACCTCCGTGAACGCGCTGTCGCCAGCCGCATTGCCTGAAGCCAACCCCACCGTGTAGGTCTCGCCGGGAACCACCGGCACGCGCAAATCGGCCAAACCGGTATGGGCCACCGCATCCGCGTCACCCACCTTCAGCAGGTAACGGGAAGCATGGGGATCCGGACTGGAAACACTCACCGCCAGGTGGGCTTCGCCCTTCCGGTAGGTCGGCGACAACGTGAATGACGGCGGGTCGGGAACGACCAACGCCGTCACGTTCCGGTAGGCGTACTCGCCGGTCCCGAGCTCGTTGCCCGCCGCCACGCCAATGCGGTAGGTGTCGCCCAGCACGACGGCAAACTCGTGCTCCGCGTCGGGCATCGTCACCTTCACCGGCGCAGCGTCACCCACGCTGAACATGTGGTACTTGGCCTGATCCTGCGGGTTGCTCACCGTAACGGTGGCCTCCGCGCCGTCATTGCCCCTGGCGAACGTCACCGTGAACGTCGGCGCGTCCACCTCTTCCACGATGGACACTGTAAGCGAGCCGTAATCGCCCAGCCCGACCTCGGTACGGGCCGCCACGCCAACGGTGTAATCGGTTCCCGCAGCAGCGGCGAAGCTGAAGCCAGCCTTGGCGGCCGCCACGCTCACATCCGACGTCGTCCACGGGTCGGCGGCCGACGCGCGGTAGCGCACGGAATAGCCGGTGGCGTCATCGGGCACGTTCTGAACCTTCACGACCACGCGGGCATTGCCATCGGCATAGACCGCCTCAGCCGTGAAGTCCGGCGTCCCCGCTTTCTCCTTGACCGCGACCGTAACGTCGAAATCAGGCCCGATGCCGGCAGGGTTCAGCGCAGTCACCTTGATGGCGTAGCTGGCGCCCAGCTCCGCATCGAAGGAGTAACCCGCCTGGGCCACAGCGGGGATCAGAAACTTGCCGACGCCTTCCGACTCCTCGTCGCCCGACTTCAGGTAACTGATCACGTAGCCATCCAGATCCTCGGCAACGTCCGCAGCCGCCACGGAAACCACGATGCTGGCGGAACCGCCCGAATACTGCACTTCCGCCGTAACGTCGGGCTCCGACGGCAAAGACAGCGTGGTCAGCGTCTGCGCACCGGAGAAAGCCCCTTGGCCCGCCGGACTGACCGTTGCCACGGCTACCGTGTACTTCGTGCCCAGCTGGGCCGGGACGCCGTAGCCCGCGCCCGAAACCTGGGCCGGCGTAACGGCGGTGTCGTCACCATTGACCCGCAACACGTAGCCCGTGGCCCCCGAAACGGCACCAGTGACCTTCACGACCAGGAACACGGCGTCCGAGCCGTAGTTGGGCGTCACCGTGAAGCCGGGCGGGGCCGGCAGCGACGCAACGGTCACGTCCTGGTAGGCGTACTCGCCGTCGCCCACCTGGTTGCTGGCCCGCAGGCCCACCCGGTAGGTATCGCCGTGAGTCACGCCGGAGACTTCAATGCCGTCCGCCGCGTCATCAGGATCCGCCGACACCTCGACGTAATCGGCATCGGATCCCTTCACCCGGTGCCGGAGCGTGTAGCCCGTGATGCCGGCCGGCGCGTCGGAAGGCGTCACCACCAACGCAACCGCGCCCTCTCCGTAGTCCACCGTCACCGTGTAATGGGGCGCCGGCGGCGGAGCCGGCGGCGACAGCGTTACCACGTCCGACCACATGGTCGCCCCGCAGTCGCGTTTCTGCCCCGCAACCCGAAAGTCGTGGGCCTGGGCCGGGTCCAGTCCCGTCACCGTGTGGCGGTAGAACTTCTCACCGCCGGAGCCGCGCTGCTCCACCTTGGTCCACCTGCTCTCCTGCCAGCCGTCATCGCCGCTGCCAGAGGCACGGCGCTGGATCTTGAACCAGAACCCGTTGCCGGCGCCGTCGCTGCCGTCCTTCCAAGTGAGGACCGCGCTGCTGTAGTCCCCGTCAACGTCGGACACCGCCACGCCAGCAGGCTCAGAAGCCGTACCTTCCGAGTATTCGTAGGTGGCCTCGCCCCAGGGGCCGTGGTTGCCGTCCGCATCGACCGCCCGCACCCGCAGGGAGTAGGCCCTGCCCACCTCGGGCTCCTGGTTCAACCGCAATGGCCACGGCCTGTTGCCCGTCCTGGTATTGGCGACCACCGGTCCCCAGGGGCGGTCATCGCTCGAAAGGTTCGGATCATGGCCCCAGGCGACCTGCTGCTCGTAGCCGGCCGCACCGCCGAATGCCTGGTAGCGCGCCAGGATCACCGTCCGGTTCGTGCTGCTGTTGCACACCGACTGAGCCGCCAGCGTTACGCCCGGGGCGTCATGGTCGGCGTGCTCGTGCGCTTCGGCTCCCTCCTCAGGACCGTCCGCCCACGTCAGGCCCGCCTGCTGCCACCACACCGCCGCCGCCAAAAGCAGCGGCAACGCCACCAACAGCGGCAGGACCGTTCTCTTCCTCATCGCGCTCATCATCTCGGCATCTCCTCATCAGCAGAGTCAGGAGGGCGTCCGCCGTGCCGGCAGAGGCCGGCGCGACATGGGACGCCCTCCACGGGTTGATGCCTCAACGTTAGTGAAACGGGCGGGACCGCCCGCCGTCTCGCGCCGCTCCCAGGGTAGCCGAGACGGTTTCGTAAGCACCCATAACGCGACATCGTTCGTGATCCGAACGTCAGGAACGGTCGATACCCAGCGAAAGGAGACACCCGACATGATCGCAGGCCGAACCATCGGGACGATAGGGCTCATCACAATAGTGGCTCTGATAACAGCCTGCGCCGACGCAGATGCCGTGGACCCGTCGAGCACGAACGACCAAGGAAAGGCAACGATGCTGGAAACGGGAGATCCCGAGATCGACTTCTACCGCGCTGAAGGATTGCCGCAGTTGCACGGGACCGCCTGCAGAAGCATGGACCGAGCGGTCATCGGAGTCCCGTACACGCACTCCATCATCGCCGGAGAGGGTTGGCGAGGTTCAGGCGACGCCAGGGAAGGGTTCGTGCGGGGCCGCGGCAAGTACGGGGAGAATCTACACGCCGATTCCAATGACGATGACATGAGGCTGTATGCCTACGACTATTACGCCCGTGGCCGACCTGGAGAATTGGTCATTGTCGGAATATCGGGTTCTTCCTCCGAGGACGGCTGCATGATCGGGGTCCTAACGGACGAAAAACTCCGCCAGCAGCTTTCGGGCGACACGGAGCAGCGTCAGTGAGCC
The DNA here is from genome assembly GCA_965203985.1 of Dehalococcoidia bacterium. GTDB lineage: Bacteria > Chloroflexota > Dehalococcoidia > Lucifugimonadales > UBA3495 > Bin87. The sequence continues at coordinate 1,286,080 of CBDBDS010000013.1, read as the reverse complement.
GCCAAACCAGGCCCACCGAGATCACGAAACTGGCGGCAGGACCACTCTTTTCGTCATCACACTCATCGTCTCGGCACCTCCTCATGGAGCGAACTGGGAGGGCGCCCGCCGTGCCGGCCTCATTTGGCGCGGCGGTTGAACATCAGTCTATGGCGCTGAAATGCGACGATTAGACCGGAGTGATGCGAGACGACCCGAGCCGTCTCGATGCCGTCTCTTTTCACAGCCGAGCAACCAAGCGAGGAAGAGGGCGTCCAGTCGGTGCGCCAACAGTTCTGCGGGCCGGTCGTAGAGAAACCAGGGTGAAAAAGGTGCGGGTCGCAAAAACCGGACCCGGCAGACGCAACGAAAGGCCACGAAACAGCCATTTTCAGCCACATAGACGAACGAATTGGCGTTGGGCATCGGGATAGGACCCGAAATCAGTCAACGTTCCTCTACGGGCGGGAAACGAGCAAGTTGGCCCCAACGGGCAGCGGGGGGCACCAGGGCGACGACACAGGGAGTTCCGGCTTACACGCTCCTCACCCCTGTGCATGTGATCCCTCTTTTGTTCCGTTCTCCAGTTGCCCTGTCTTTCCCTTTTGCGAACGGCTTTAGGGGTGTGTAGAATGAAGCCCAAGGACGGGCTGGGTTGGGTGAAAGCACGCGGGTCAGCATCGCGCCGGCCTCCCGGTCCGCTGGCCGATTGGATGCTCACCAAGTACGCCGTCTCAACGACGGCCGGGTCGATTGACCCTCAGCGAGTATTGAACGGAGTGATACAGGATTGCCGGCGGCTGTTCGCAAGCGCCGGGTCATGCGCCCCCCTCCATCTAGGAGGTCCAGCTATGGACGGTTCCCGCTCACCAACCCGTGGTGCCAAAGTGGTACGCGGGTTTTTCTAGTTTCGGTGCGGTTCCGAGTATCCAGCTCGGTGACGTGCTCCTAGTCACCCAACCCAATCAGGTTCCCCATCCGTTACGGAGATGCTGGTATGCCTACCGATGCTTTTGACGTTCGCGCGGCCACCTATTTGGCCCTGCCTGTTATTAAGGCCTGCGCTTCGTTGCGCGGGTTTCTGACCGCGGGCAATGCCCTGCCGATTTTGGAACCATCGTGGTCTGTCAGGTCCGTTCGCGCCGTTCATGTTGATTCCCCCTTGTTCAGGGGTAGGTCGTCAAGAAACAGAGCCACCTCCGCCTCGCGTCTGACGCCCAGAGACCACGTCGCCTGGTTGTCGATCCTCCACCCGGATGACCGTCTGTCGTACCTGTCAAACATAGGGTTTTCCGACGAGGAGGTGGAGAAGGCCGCTGAAGTGGTGGAGCAGTGGCTTGATGTGCATTGGCTGAACAGCCTGGACGAGTGTTCCAAGCGAGCCAACGAGATTGGCGAAGGTATCGACTGGGTGATCGACGAGTGGGAAAGGACCGGTCCTGACGATGCTCTTGCGAGGCTCATACAAAGCAGTTCAATATCTCAACCCGAGCCGGTGATCTGCTATGCGGTCTGCAATGCCATCGAGCTCGCCCTCTCGATGCTGATTCTGCATGAGTTGGACACTGACGCTGAACCGTTGTCGGGCGGTCCAGAGGCCGAATGGGCGGAAGAGGATGAGTTCATTGCATCCTTGGATCTCTTTGAGGATGTTTCGCGGTGGCCGGAATAGCGCAGGGTGCGGTTTACTCCTGCAACCTCGGGCCTGTGGTGGGACGCGAACTCAGCGGGCCACGCAACGCGTTGGTTCTCAGCACTGGCGAATTGCATGAGCAATCCCGCGTTGCAGTCGTGGTGCCGGCATCGGGGAGCGAGCCTCCGCGTGTGGAGCGAGGATGGCATCGTCCGCTGTCGGATGTCGACAGCTGGGCGTCGGTTCGCCAATTAAGGACGGTTCCCCAGTCAGCGTTGTCTGCCGGAATCCTGAGAGGCCATGCCCAAGGTCCCGAGTTGGTTGACATTCGCCAGCGAGTGATGTGGCATTTTCTGGCGGCGGCTCGTTTCACCCACTTGAACTCGGCTGGTTCTGAAGTATTACTCCGTCCTGGGACACTGATAACGACGCGCGCCTACGCGCCAGGCGGAAGCGCATATGAACTGAATTCAGTTCTGGCAAGTTGCCGCCCGGACGGAGTGGCCAATGTGTTCGTGACCTCTGACAGACCGCGCCCCAATTCGAGGCTTGCCGTTGAGATTGAAGGGCCTGACGGGCTATTGACCGTACTCCCGCACCAAACCCGGCTGGTTGACCTGAACGAGCGCTTTGTCTCGGTTGACGGGCTTGTGGATGCCTGGTCCATCATTGGAATCAAGGCTAGATTCCTCGATTTAATCTCCTTGGGCCAGAGAGCGTAGATGATTGCCACCGTTCAACCGGCGTTGGAACAGGCGGCCTTGCGCCCGATTGGGCAGGCTCCGCCGGGTTGGTGCGAGGCAATCGCACTTATATTCCTCGCGGCAGTGATTCTCGCAGTGACACCCACCGTATTGTTGAGCGTCGTTGGCGCTGTTACCGCCGCCGTCACACCGAATACACGCCCGGGAAGAGGCTTCTTGATTGGCGCTGGAGTGGGCATCCTGACCACGGTAGCGTCGTTTATTTTCATTTGGCTCTTGACGCTGGTCGAACGAGCCGATTGGTTTGACGTAAATGCGACCCACATTCTCGCCGGCGTGGCGGCGTTGGTCGTCCTCGGCACGGTTGCCACCGTGTGGCTGATTCACCGGTTACGGACACCGACGGGGCACAACGCGAAATAGCGGCGGAGTCGCATCTACGCTGTCACCAGGTTCACGTGTCCGCCCGACCGGTCGGGTGCAATAGCGCAGCGAGACCGAAACGGTCCAATGAAATACCGTCTTGCCGCGCCACTCGACAGGGGGACTAGCCGTCGGGGTTGGCGCCATCGTCGCCCTCGACCCGCTGGCACACTTCACCGCCAGGCTTCACCAGCTGTTGACGATGCAGACCATGCCCAACGGTCCAAGCCCGTGTTGAAGGGGATAGCACCATTTCGAACTACCGCTGCTCGTCCTCACGCGATACTCACCTGACGGGGAACGGAACCTTTCACCGCTGGATGCCCTTAGAACCACCGCTCACCACGGCACCGGCGAAGGCAGTGGAAGGCACTACAGATGACAGGCCAAAGAGAAACAGGACGAAGATGACTACCGACCTCGAACCGGCGCGGTCCTCTCTACTGGGATTTCCGTCATATGGACGATTGCGGACTCTAAGTCATCCGGGTCCATGAATCGTACTGCCGCCATCGCCCCTTTTTTGATAGTGCCAGGCGGCAGCCGCTTATTAAGGTAACGCTCCTTGAGCTCCGGACGCGCATTGGGTCCTACAAACCCCCAATTGTTAGGCAATACCGGAAACAAGGGGAAATTCCCGGGGGTACCCGGCAACCACCGTTCCGGTTCGAAGACCCCCACGATCAGATCCTGAACTCGGGCGAGTACCAACGGATACTTGCATGCTCGGTTTACGGAGATTTTCCAAACACCGCGGGCACCTTCGTAAGGACCGTGAGTACGCCAAGATTTGCCGATGGAGATCAGGATCAACGGGTCCTGGATCTTGCAGTATGGTGCCGCATACTGGTTGATGACGTCTTCAGTATGACGGACTCCTCGATCTCTGGAATCTTTTCCCAGGTGCAGGTTGGTCAGCCCAGGATAAGCGTCAATCAAAGCGGCTTCAATTTCCCGAGCGACATGGTCGGTCAAGCCGTGACGATGGATGACGTGGATCACCTGATGGCCATAAGACAGGATTTCGTTGATCCGCTCTCGCTTGGGACCGGCGGCATACTCGTACTCAGGATCAAACTTCCCATTGGCGTGTTCGAAAACGCGGTCGCCTTTCCCCTTCCCTACGTAGAAAGTCTCTCCGTTCCGGGGATCTATCAGTCGGTAAACGTAGGAACCCAGTTTGTCATGAATCGACGCGGGAAAGGCGTTGTGGACGGTGGGCATCTTGCTCCTCCTTGAGTTCCGTGCGGGTTGCCAACTGTTGCAGATTCAGCCTCAATCCACCGAAAGGGTCGGTGTGGCGTCGTGGTGAAGGGATGAGAAAATGCTCCCCGCTTCGGGGCTGATGGTTTTTGTCAAAGAAAACCGACCCAAACGAGGTGCACCTAACGGATGCTACCACCTGAGCACCCCGACCGCATTCACGCCGTCTTTGACGATCACCGCCTAGTGCCCATGCTGAACTTCTGCTTCCGACCGGAATGCACCCGACCACCTGCTCCTGGGGAAAGGCCCGTGCCCCAAGGCCCGATCACCGTATTCAAGCGGCGGTCCCAGACGCCAAAAGTGTTTCAAATAGTGAGCTCGGTAAGACACTCTCGGAGACTTACGACGAAGCAGAGGGAGCCCGATTTCCGAGTGTCGTGCTCAATTTGTCAACACGCCGTAGCCTCATTCTGCGTCCGGGAATCTCCAGAATCTGCAGTGAACACCGCAGCGGTCAAGAAAACTGAGAAACCGATGACGAATAGCACTTGAAAATAAAACAGCACTGCCGCCACTCTAACCCGATGGTGTCGTTGCGGTTCGTCGCTAGTGAATATCGTGCTCATCCCCGCAGCGACGACGAGCAAGTATGTACCGAGAGTCGCGACCAAGCAAACGAAGATTGCAGTAGACCAAAACGTGCGGCCGGCCAAGGACGCAAAGTTACCCTGTCCACCTATTATGGTCACATACCCGCCCACCGCAGCTACCGCCATTAGCGTCGCTACGGTGATGATCCCCAAGGCCGTCGCTATCCAATCCTGACGCCGAGTCGAGATGGACGGGGTTTGTCCGGTGTGCTTCATAAGGCTCGCCGAGGCGGTCAGCTATTTCGCGGGCCAAGAGCGGGACACCAACGCACACTACACATAGCAGGGCTCCGCTGATCACTCCGAACCAGCTCAATTCGTTCTTTGCCACGATGGCGAGAGCCGGGACAACGCTGACGCACAAACCGGTGAACACCATAACGGGCGTCTTCAATAGGAACGCGGGCGCGGCGCATCCCTGGCTCTGCTTTGGCATGATAGCACTCCCAGACTCCGAGCCGAACCCGGCGTAGGCGTAAAATTAGAGGTGTGGTTTTTCAGGGTCTTTAGGCCGGCGATTTTCACGGACATCCGGCCACCCTGGGAGGGTTGCGATCTGACGAATATCAGGTTGCAGTTATTTGGTCAATCACCTTGTATGGTGGCTGTCGGCGCGGCAGGCCGACATCACCTGGGTCGTCGCAACCCGCAGAGGAGCGTGGCCGCCGCGCTATGCCCCTGGTTGAGTCCGAACAGTTGCCCGGGGTTCTAACCCCGCATCCACAAGGCTGGACCGCATCAGGGTTAGGCGGAGGATAAGCCATGCAAATCAACGAAACAACCGTCGGCGTTGACGTAGCTCAGTCCGTTCTGGATGTGTGGGTCCATCCCAGCCGGGGGAGCTGGCAGGTGGGCAATGATCCATCCGGTGCCGACGACTTGGCATTGGCGTTGCGCTCGCACGATCCGTCGTTGGTCGTCGTAGAGGCCACCGGCGGACTGGAAGACCGGCTGGTGGTCTCCCTGGCATCTGCGGGGCTACCTATAGCCATCGTCAATCCGCGTCAGGTGCGCGACTTTGCCCGAGCTACCGGCCGGTTGGCCAAGACGGACCGTCTGGATGCGCAGACTTTGGCTGAATTCGGCGCTGCCGTACGTCCGCCAGTACGGGAATTGCCTGATGCCCTGTTGAGAGAGCTACGCGGTCTGACCGTTCGCCGACAGCAGTTGATAGCCATGCGGACCACCGAGAAGAACCGACGGACAAGGGCCTCGACCCGAGTGCGCGAATACATTGACCAACACGTCGCCCATCTCAACGAGCAACTCAAGGAAGTGGAGAAGGAAATAGCTGAACTCGTGCGTTCCCGGCCGGCATGGAGTGCGCGAGCCGAGTTGCTCTGCAGCGTTCCCGGCGTGGGTCCAGTCCTCTCCGCTACCCTCATAGCCCAGCTGCCCGAGCTGGGCCAGTTGAACCGTAAGGAAGTCGCCGCACTGGCTGGTGTGGCACCTTTCAATCGGGACAGCGGAGCACTGCGAGGAAGACGGACGGTTTGGGGAGGGCGAAGTCGTCTTCGTCAAGTTCTATACATGGCGACCTTATCGGCCAGCCGCTGCAATCCAACGCTGCGCGATTTTTACCAGCGCTTGTTGACCATGGGCAAGCCGAGCAAAGTGGCGTTGACCGCGTGCATGAGGAAGCTACTCACGATACTCAACAGCATGGCGCGAAGCGGCCAACGGTGGAATCCACGACTGAGCATCCACGGTTGACAACATCCCACAGTTGCTCCTTTGCCCAGCAGGGCGCGGTGTGGGGACAGTCGTTCCCGATAGCTGGTGCCTTCGATGACGATCTGGTAGCTGGCGTTGGCCAGGCGGTCCAATGCGCTATTGCCCAGTATGGGGTCGTCGAAGAGGCTGAGCCACTCGTCCACGGCGCGGTTGCTGGTGATGACGAAGCTGGACGCCCGATGGCGGTTGAGGATCAGCTCGTAGAGGTCGGCGGACTGCTGTGGCGTGAGCCGGTGCAGGCCGAGGTCGTCGAGGATGAGCAGGTCGGGCGAGATGAAGGACCGGAAGGTACGGTCCAGAGAGTTGTCGACCCGGGCCTGGGCCATGGCCTTGAAGAAGCCGTCGGCGTGGATGAAACGGACGGTGTGGCCGGCGCGGACGGCCGAGTAGCCCAGGGCCTGGGCGAGGAAGCTCTTCCCGACGCCGGCGGGTCCCACCAGTAGCACGTGCTCGTGCTTGTCGAGAAACTCCAGGGAGAAGACGGCGTCCAGGAGCCGGCGGTCCAGGGTGATTGACGCCGACCAGTCGAAGTCCTCCAGCCGGCAGGTCTCCTCGAAACCGGCGCCATTGAGGCGCACTTCGATGCGGCGTTGAGCGCGGCGGTTGACCTCGTCGCTGAGGATGATCTCCAGGAAGGATGCGTAGTCCAGTTGTTCACGACGGGCCAGGGCGATGCGCTCGGGCAGGGTGGTTGCCATGGCGCCCAGCTTGAGGTTCTTGAGCAGAGGGGTGAGTTCGGTGATGCGGGTCATGATCGACCTCCAGCAGCAAGGGCGAAGACGGAGCCGGGTCGAGCGAAGCGGCCGGCTGGTATTGGCAATGGCAATTGGGGCAGGGCCTCTTGTTCCAAGGCCTGCACCAGGATGCGTTCCACCCGGTTCACGTCAATGAGGTCCACGGCCAGGGCGCGCTGGCAGGCTGCATCGAGCCGCTCAGCGCTGTAGCGGTCCCCAAGCCTGATGAGCTTGTGCCCCTGCCTGATCTTCGACCAGGGATGCCGGTCGTCGAAGAGACGTTGGGCAAACTGGGCCACCGCCGGTCCCAGCAGCGCCGCGCTGCGCTTGATGCGCTCCGGAGCCTTCATGGTGTAGGCGGAAAGCTCGGCGGGATAATCGTCGACGTCGGTGGCGCGGCCGCCTTTGGGCTGACGCTGGTGGACCTTGACCAGTTTCCCCCGGTGGTAGATGCGCACCAGCTTGCTGTCCAGCCTGATTTCCACCTTCTGACCCGGTGGACAGGACGATGACGGCACCGAGTAGAGGGCGTACTGACAGGCCACGTGATGGTCGGGATGCACCTTGGCGGTACGCCAGTGGGTGATCTCGTAGGGCTCACCATCCCAGGGGAGCAGGGTATGGCGCTCCTCGTCCTGGAATACCACCAGTGGTTGTCGTCGCGTCGTGCCGTGGACCCGCTGACCGGCCACCTCCAAGCACCAGCGCTGGGCTTCAGTGCGCAGGTGAGCCAGTCCATTGAAATCGCCGCCCTTGAAGAGACGCTCCCTGACGTAGGGCACACTCCGCTCCACCTTGGGCTTGTCCTTGGGATGACGGACCCGGGCCGGATCGACGACGAAACCACGATGCTGGGAGTATTCCAGAAAGCCCCGGGTGAGGCGCGGATGCAACCGGTCCGCTCCGGCCACGGCGGCGGGGAAATTGTCGATGACCAGGTAGCGGGGCACGCCGTCGAAAAAGACCCACGCCGCTTCCAGGCCCGCGATCACATCCTCCAGCTTCTGGCTGTGCGTCGGCCAGACGAAGCAATGGCGCGAGTACGACAGCACGATGATCAGCGCCCAGACCACCCTGCGCTTGCCCGTGGTCGGATCCGTGATCAACCCCAACCGGCCGAAGTCCAACTCGGCGACTTCTCCCGGTTCCGTATCGGCCATCCGCACCGTGCGAGCGCTGCGCCGTCCCCAGTTGCGCCTCACTATGAACCGGCGCAACGACGCATACGACACACTACAGCCCCGCGCCGCCAGTAACTCGTGGATGCGGGTCACCTGCAGCCGGTCCCCAGTCAGCCACTGGTAAATCTGGTCGGCCCAGGGCTCCAGCAGGTCCTGGCTGGGCATCTCCGGTTGCCGTGGTCCCACCTGGCCCATGGCCGCCAACCGGCTCAACTGATCCTCAGTAGCGGCTGGCCCATCCAGGGCAACGCCCTCAGCTTCGGCCGCCGACACGTACTTGGCCACCGTATCCCGCGACAAGCCGGTGCCCGAGGCAATTTGCCTCAGGCTATTTCCCGCCTGCCAGCGGCGAATGATCTCCTGTATTTCCATCCTGGGAACCTCCCGATACGCCATCGATGCACCTCGGATATGAAGTGCGACGATGGTCGCCTCTGTGGCTCCCAAAGTGGCCTAATGACCCTGAAAATCTGGTAGGAAGACCCTGAAAATCTCCTGCTCTAATGGCCTATAGTCCCTGAAAAATCACATTAGAGGTGCAGTCCTTGGCTTCAGGCAGATTGTAAGAAATAGGGCCGGGTCCTAAAATTCGCCGACTTAACCGCAATCCACCGAAGGGATGAGTGTGTCGGGGTAGTCAGGCAATAGGAGAGCCCTCCCGGCTTCGGGGATAATGGTTTTTTGACAAAGAAAGCCACCCTGAAACGAGGAACACTCATCGGATGCTACGAAGCGAGCAGCCCGACCGCATCGAAATCGGGTTCGATGATCACTGCTTGGTGTCCAATGGTGGTCTGATCCTGCCCGCCACCCTAGCCCACCACCCGGGACTGGGCGATTTGGTGGACCGCCATGTTGACCTGGTAGATGGACCGGACTGAGTGCAGGCTGGCGACAAGTTGCTGCTGGTGGCTGGGAGAGCGTGCAAACTGCCGGGAGACGACCGGGCATCCCCAGACCACGAGCTGGTGAAAACCCGATATCCGCCACGTAGGCCAACGAAACGATCTCAAAGGCCGGAAACCTCGACAAACAGAGTTATCGTCGCTCTACGTGGCGGAAACAGAAGATTCGTACGCTCTCAGCAGCGGGCACCGGGCCGAGCCGCCGCAATGGCCACCCGTTTGATGTCTGAACGACGGCGAAGGAGACTAACAAGGTAGGTGGCTCGACGGCGTGTCGCCACGGCCGGCGACGACCTGCTCTTCGAGGTGCCGGCAGACCCGCCTTCCATGGCCGTTTCGGTCATGGTCATTCCAGTGCCGGGGCACATGACGGGGCCGTGCGAGACCGCGCCAGCACGATGACGAGCGCGGTGGCGTTGGACACTGGCGCCTTCGGAGCCCCGACGAAAATCATGTCCTTCCCTGCCCGGGACGACGTGCAACGGTGAGGCCAGAACCCCGGCTTCCGACAAAGCCCGCGGCAAACTATAATGAGACGCAAGCGCACCAGATCCCTGGGGGTCGAGGCCTGCGCGAGGGGTCGCCGAGAGGGCTAGTCACGGCGACCCCGCTTCATTGCCGTAGGCGCGGGCAACTTACCCACCGGAAGCCCGCCTCCCCGCCCAAGGACAGGGCGTTCCACGAAGACCGACGGCAACGAAGCTACACCTCCAGCAGACCGGAAGCGCAGGGCCCCAGCCACGGGAAACCACGGCCGCGGGAGAGTGCCGTCAGACGATTGACCCCAGCCACGCGCCGGCATAACAACCGGGTCAACGCGTGCGGACGGGATGCGCCCGTCGCGAACGTGCCAGCCACCACGCGGCGCAAGGCGACAAGGTCATCATGCCCAGCAAGAACAATCGAGCCGGCAGAGACGACAACGACGGTTCCCGACTTGACGAACTCCTTTCCGAGATACGCAGCTCCGAACGCGCACTTCCCGCCGCCATACAGAGGAGAACGGGCCGTACCTTCGCGAGACCGATGGACGACTACAGGGGCCTGCCGAACTGCCCCTGCGGAAAGCCGAAGAGAGCAAACTCGCCCCTTTGCCCGGAATGCGCCTACGAGCAGGGCTACATAGACCGGGCGACCCTGACCAGCAACCTCGCGCTGCTACGGGGCAACGCCACAAACGACCTGTGCGACTGCGGCAACGCGAAGATCGCCCGGGAAGCCACCTGCAAGCGTTGCGCCATCCAGAGCGGGCGCATACAGACGACGATCGAGCCGGGACAAGTTCCCTGCCCGGGATGCGGCGACGGCAGAAAGCCGGAATTCTCCTACTGCACCGGTTGCGCCAAGGCCAGAGGACTGCTGGACAACGACGGCATGGTCACCGGAACCTCCCCCACCAACCGGTGCTCGTGTGGAATGCCCAAACCGGCCGCGTATTCCCGGTGCATGACCTGCCACGCCGGCCGCCCAGAACAGATCAGTGACGTCCTGGACGAAGCGGACACCGCGAATTGCGAACGCTGCGAGGGCCCGGTCAACGCCGCCAAGCGATTCTGCCGACGCTGCATGGACGAAATGGGCGCGCCGTCGGGGGCCTACGACGACGCGTTCAACGAACGCAGAAAACACTGACGACCCTGCCGCCAGAAACCACCGGAGGAAACGCCGACCCCACGGTGTCCCGAGCGCGCCGGAGTCCAGTTTCTGCGACGTCACTGAACTGGACTGCCCAGAACGTGTGGACGGAGCAGGAGCGTCGCCTGAGAACGCCATAGAGGACTTCTGAGAGGGTCAGCGACGCGGATTTGCCAGATCCCGGGCCTGCCATGACGCCGCGTACAGGGATATAATTCAAACAAGGTAGCCACCATGACCCAGCAGAACATCGCCACCATGCAGGACATCCTCGACGCGCTGGATCAGAACCCCGACCTGCAACGGGAATTCCACAAGCACGTCGTCGACGTCATCCGCAACGACGACAACATCCGCCAGGATCTCAGAAAGGAGATCCTGACCGAGGAACTGCTGCTGCTGCCCGCCCGGTTCACCCGCTTGGAAGAGGACGTGAGCCAGCTCAAGACCGACGTGAACCGCATATCAGGGCAGGTCGACAACCTGATAGAGCAAAACACCCGCACTTCGGGCCAGATTGCCAACCTGATGGGCAGCGACTACGAGAGCAAAGCCATCGAGCAGTCGCGGCGCATGGTCAGAGGACGACTGGACATGGACAGCGCCACCGTCATCTTCGCAACCCGATGGGACGCATCCGAGTTTGAGGCCGACGTTCTCATGCCCGCCGTCAGAGCAGGGCGCATTACCCGCCAGGAAGCGGAGCAGGTGGAGGCGGCGGACAGCATAGTCCGCTGCGAGGACCAGCAGGGCAACGTAGTCTGCGCGGTGATCGAGATATCCGTCACTGTCCAGGACGGAGACCGGAGCCGGGCCGCCGAGCGGGCACAGATATTCAACCGAGCGACCGGCATGACAACGATGCCCTTCGTGGTGGGACAGGAACAGGAAGAAGCCGCGGCCGGCAGTCCCGACGTGCCATTCTTGCAGTACAGCCCATAGGGGCACCACCACGACAGATTCGACAGTGGCAGAGTCCGTCCGGAACTCTGCCATTTTTCACGTCCGGGCCACAAGGGCACCCAGCGGATGAGTCGTCGCGAGCGGGTTGACCGACGGCGTGCGACCTACGAAAATGAGGCCGTGGCGCAAACCGGGCCACGACCCCACTAGCCAAAGCTAACCTTGGCGTACATCGGCGAGAGGAAAACTACCGCTTTTTGCTGCGACTGCCTCTGCGACCACGGGACCGGCCCTTCGTGAGAGAACGGACAGGAACCCAGTGGTAAACAATGGGCCGGCGGCTCTTCACGACACGCTCCAATTCAACGAGGAGGAACGAGTATGTGCGGTTGTAATTACATGCCAATGTATGTCCAATGGTGAATAGTCCCGGGTCCAACGTCGCCATCACCAGCAACTCCTTCTCACCCACCACCACCTTGACCCCGAACCGGTCCAGCATCGCCCGCCAACCCTCGGCGTCCATGCCGTCAATCACATCCTCATATTCCGCGAAACAACCGCGGATCTTCTCCTCCATCTCCGCATCCTCGTCCCGAAGCTCCTGCTGGGCCTCCAACGCCCCCAATTCCTCACGCCTCTGACCCAGCAACACGTTCACCGGGCCCACCAGATCGTCGAATATCTTTTCGTCGATCGTTCCCCGCGCCAACTGCTGCGCATAGCTCCTCACCTCCGCCTCGCATTTGCCGATCTCCCGCGCCAGACGCTTCATCTCCTCACCCAAATCTCCCCCGCCCGTGCTCAAATGCTCACGCACCTCCTCAATCACTCCCGTCGGGTTCTTCACCACCTCCGTAAAACTCCCCATCACCGCTGACTCCGTCTCCAGCGCAGGGATGTCGCCCCGTCCGCAAAACCGGGGACGCTTCGGACTGTCATCTCTCCCTGAGCACCGGTAGTAAAACCAACGCCGCTTTTGACCATGCCCCCCCATTGAACTTCCGCACATCCCGCACTCCATCACCCTCGACAGCGGATAAACCCGCTGATCCTTCCTGGACCCAGCCCGAGGCTTCTTCCACAAAGCCTGGACTCCCTCATATTGACTCGGCTCGATGATCTTCGGGAACCATTTGTCAATGATGATCCACTCAGACTCAGGCTTCGGAGTGCTGATCCGCTTGTTCTTGGAAATTTTCACATGCCGGGCCTTGCCGAACTCGTACACGCCGGTGTACGCCTTCCTCCTCAATATCGCGTTGACCTGCCGAGAATCCCACTTCTTCCCACGCTTCGTGGGAATCCCCTGTTCGTTCAACATCAACGCAATGCGGTGAACCGCCTTCCCCTCCAACCTCGTGGTCACTATCATCCGCACCACCGCGGCCTCCTCCTTGTTGATCACCAATCCCCTCTCCCCATCCGGCTTGGGGTCGTAGCCGTACATCCCCGAACCCATCCCCACCGGATAAATGCCGGAACGCGCCAATTCTTCCTTCGCGTCCATCATCCGATCGCGAATCCTCGTACGCTCAACATCGGCGTTGAAACCCTTCAAAAATTGGATCACCTCGTCGAACTTCGTCTCCACGGTGGTCCCGTCCCCGAAGATCAACTGGGTTCCATGCTCCATGCACAGGCGGCTGAACATCACCGTTTGGATCGAATCACGCGCCAGACGGTCAGTGTCGTAGGCCGCGACCGCCTTCACTTTCCCCCGCGCAATCAGCTGCCGGATTTCCTCCAGCTCCGGCCGCTCATCATAGGACCCCGTTTCCATCTCAACCCAAACATGCACCGGATAGCCGGTCAGGCCTTTCTCGCTTATCACCTTCCGGCACGCCCCCTCCTGCACATCCAGGGACACCCCTTTCCCCTGCCGCTCCGTACTCACCCGAACGTAGATCACCACGATCAACCCTTCGATTTCAGCTGGCAATTTCTTCGCCATGACGTCCTCCTTCCAGATAATCCATCGCCAGGCCGCCGGGCAGCGCATCCACACCCAATCGTGTTCCCGTGCGACTACCCGCCGGCCATCTTCCGGTCACCAAATCGTGTTCATTCGCTCATCTCGAACCGAGACCAGGCATAATCCGGTCCAGCACCCACTTGCGTTGTCGCGGCTGAGGAGCCCCCTCCACAAAGACCAGCCGCAGCGACTTCAACGTCTTCCCATCAATCTCCCACCAGCCGGAATCGTGAACCACCGCATCGCCAACGAAGAAACCTTCGCCAACGGCCTCCCTCACGTACTCCTGCACCAAATCGTCCCACCGGCCCTCCTCACCGCCGGATTGCGGATTTTGCAATCCGCCGTTATCATGACTTGAGCCCTGATCAGTCCCGATCAGGTTCTGGTCTGGCCCCGCGGTTGGTTTGTTCGCTTGGTGCGGGGCCTTTCCTTGGCGCTTATCGCGCCCATTTCCTTTCGCCGTCATGGCGTCCTCCTTTACCGGTCGCATCCCGCGACCCGTTTCCTACACAGGCTCCGAGCACTCCAACGCGCTTGGACGATCCCAAGCAACCGAGCGCAGCGCACGAGCTTGCTCACTGCCGGCCGGTACAACCCGGACATCTCCGAATTGACCGGCCGATTCCACGCATAGGCGTCTGTTCACTGAACGTCATGGCGCCCCCGGCGTATCGCGCGGGATACACCACCACGCCTCGCAGCGTTCTCGAATGCCTCGTCACTGACGATCCTCAGACCGCCCGACTCAATTTCCATCCACCCTCCTTGTGCATTCTTCGCATACCTGGGGCGCACGCCCGGGCAATCATACTTGCCGTACCGCACTCTGCCGGTGTATGGCCTGTGCCTCAAGACGCACCTCACCATTCGTGCGCTCCACGGAGCCCCGCTCCGCGTCGGCACACCCCGTTCGTTGAGCTCCTGAGCAATCGCCTTGGAGGTCCACCCCGCTGCGTCCCACTCGAAGATTCCCCGCACGACAAGCGCTTCCTCCACATTTATCGTGCGCTCCCCGGTCAAAGGATTGTGGTCGTACCCGTAGATACCGGGACCGCCAACCCCCACCGGCTTCTCCTCATCGTTCCCCAAGGCGTCGACCATCGACGCCGGGAACTCACGAAACCCTTGCTCGCGCAGTCGCAATTCCGGGAACACCACAAATTCCAAATTGGAATCCTCCTGCACATCCATGGTCCGCCCGTCCACCTGTTGCCCCTTACTCACCCGCGAGTAAGACAATGCCAAACACAGCCTCCTCAGCACCGCCGATCCCAAAATTTTTCTCAACGCGTTGGGAATCATCTGTCATCCTCCGTTTCACCAAGCGTGCGTTTTTTCATCACCGTGGAGCCACAGCACCAACCATGGCTCCACGTTTGCCTATTCTTCCGACAGGTTCAGCCGTCGAGCTATCTCCTGCATCGACATCCCATCGGATGCCATCCTGAAGATCCGCCGTACCAGACCAGCGTCACCCAGCGCAGACATTCGGCATCCGTCCTCCATGTTCAGCTCCTCCCCGCCTCATCAGCGGGCACTTCGGCCGCACCAACCGGCCCATCCAGCCCAGGCTCAACTCTTGAGCCACCTGTGTGTGCCATTTTCGTGTTTCTCACCCTCATCAACCGATTGTGCGGACATCCTCATTGCGTTAAAATCAAATTGGCCCTCGGATAACCTCTGAGGTGTCTCCAGCCCTGCGACCTGGCGAGCAACCGTGCGCAGGGCTACTTTTTGGCGTTCACCACGCCCATGTTTTCGCGCCTCCATGGCGCACCTCCTTTTCCGGCGATCGTCGCCGGCTACTTTTCCGACCGAGCAGGGCCATCAACTCCCGCCCCGCGTTTTCGTCAGCACCTCCTCCATTGAGCATTTCGATCCATAAACCTATCGATTACCCGGCCGCACGCCGCGCGCCTCCGTAACTGCACTTCCAACGCTGTTTGAAGCCCTACACTGCGCATACAATCCGGGTATGTCCTATGGCCAATATAGCAGCCCGGCGGCCGGTGAGAAACCGGCAGGTGTCATCAAAAATTTCCGACACCGCCAAGCACCGACCAGCCGGAACCTCTCCCCTGTAGATGCTCAATCTCCGACTACATTGCCATCAACATCCTCCAATTCAAGATCTCCATTGGGGCCCACTCGCACCCTATAGACGGCCTCCGATCCATCAGCGTGGTGAACCCGCACCAAACCGCCAGGGTACCATTTTTCACCACCGGCGAATCCCACCCGGCGATAAACGCCCCGGCTTTCCTGGATCCAGTCCGGACTGGCCTTTATGTACCGATGCAGGGCAGTCCTCACGCTGGGCAGCGTCGCCGAGGTCAGCGCCGACTGGTGAATCAGCTTTACAGCTTCACCCAGCCGGATCCGTCCGCCCGACTTTTCGGCGATCATTTCCAGTCCCGCTCCCATGGTCGCGCAGCGGTTCAGCTCCTCCATAGTGACCTCCTCCGGAACTCCGACGGTCACCGCGCGGGTGCCCCTCAGCACCCTTCGAGCCGCGTGCCCCAACGCCTCCCAATCCGCCAACTCCGCTCTCGCCGCATCCGTCCGGGAGTCCACCATCGCCAGGTACCCACGAAGTGATGCCTCAAACAAGGCTGTTTTTTCTCCTTCCATTGCGCATCTCTCTCCTGCACCCGGTAGCGTTCGCGCCACACCTGGACCCGGCTCCCACCTCATCCCGTAATCGCCGACCATGTCATCCGACATCCAAACCCCTCCCTGAACATCAACCTGATCCGTCATGGCGCTAAACCCCGTAGCCAATTTGAGCCTTTTAATGTGGCCCAACTTTAGGTGCTGTGATTTGACAACCAACATACTACAGTGGGACGAGGTCGTCAATCATTTATAGCACTGAATATAGCCCCATATCCACGGCGGCCCAACCGTCGCACGCCCAACCCCTCGCACCCTCCGCTGGCTATCAGGCCATCGACGCACCAACACCACCGTTTCCAACCACATTCGACCAGCCGTCAGCTCCTACACCGTCTCACCCCGGAAACAGGTTTTCCCAAAGCAGGAATCCCAATCATCCCCTACCATCACGATATGCGACACCGATTGTTCAGCAACCTCCAAGCCTTCATTGACGCTTGGCATCAAGCCCTGTCCACCTTCGATGCCAAGACCCAGGACATTCTCGTATCCGTCATCCTGCAACAAAAGTCCAGGCGCCAGATTGCGCCAGAATACGGCTGTACCCACCAGCACATCGCCCAGACCATCGACAAAGCGATCCTTCGACTGCGCTCATCAGCCGGTTCCACCGATCATTCGCCAATCGGCGACGCCATCGCCAATGCCACGCGCATCATGGACGCCGCCGGCTTGGAACTTGCGTACAAGCTCAAGAGTTTCCCAACTCCCCAAAATTCCCGTACCGTCGCCCAGCAGCTCGTCAACATTTCCGCGATTTCCCCAGAACAGGCAGGTTGGGCAACCGCGGCAATCCTCATCACGCCAAAACCGGCGGAACCACGTCCCAGTCTCAAGGGACTGACCGCGGACGCCCGCCAGGTTGCCGGACAACACGTCCGCGGCATATCGCCGCGTCACCTCCGCCAGCATCTTTCCGATTGGCACCAGACAATGGCGGCATGGCCCAAATTCAGCCTGCCCCTGCACATCACCGCAGTCACGGGCATTTCACCGCATCCAAAGTCCAGCAGATACCACCCTATAAAAGGTTGGACCACACCCATTGCCGGCGACCCGCTCCTCACCAAACATTACATCACCCGGGCCCTTGACAAAGCCGGCCAACCTCTCACCATCCCGGAAATCGTCCAATCCGCCAACCGCTTAGCCCGACTCGACGGCATCGACCGCACCTACACCACCATACAGATCGCCGGGACAATACACATATACAAGGGCTACAAATGGGCAGGACCCGGCACCTACGGGCTCAAATCATGGGACGTCGGCCATTCCTCCGACATCCAGCCCATTTCCGGAAGAACCCAGATCACCCCGGAGATCGTTCACCTGCTCCTCAAGTCAACCGAACCGGTTCCGTACGACGACATCCGGCGACATATCCTCCGACGGTTCAACGTCACCCCCAGTGCGTTTAACAATGCTTTGACAGGACAGCACGGCAGACACCGGTTCATCGTCCACCCAGACCGCACGGTCAGCCTGAAGCCGCAAGCCGACCTGCCCTCCATTTGATGACAGCCAGCCATTGCCCACCTGAATCTTCAGCACACATCATCCAATGGAGCCGCCCACGGGCGGCTTTTTTGTTGCCCAAACCCCACACCCCACACCGCTCTATTTCCGCCAACCGCATTCCCACATCACGGATACCATCGAACCATGGACAACAGAATCTTTGCCGACCTCGACCAGTTCGTTACCGCCTGGTACGACGCACAGACCAATCTCACTCAGGTCCAAAGGGACATCGTGCACGCGTCACTCCACGACCGCCAGTCCCTCGTCGAAATCGCCCAATATCACGGCATTACCCGGGAACGCGCCCGCCAGGTTGCTAACCAAGGGTTGACACGACTACTCGACCAAGCCCGTCGGGACCCACGGAATCCCGTTTGCGCAGCCATCCTCAAAGCGGACGAAATAGCCAACATGGCCGGACTTGAGCTCGCACTACAGCGAATCAGGCTTAAACCCAACCAACAGTCCACCGTGATCAAGCAACTTGCCAATATCGGCGCCATTTCCCAAGACGAGGCCCCATGGGCCCTGGTGGTAGTCGACGCCCTACCCAGAGACCCTCAACACCGACCACCCCTACACCGGTTAGCCGATGATGCCAGGCAGATCGCCGGCAAGCACATGGCCGGTGTAACCCCCGAGCACCTCCTACACCACCTGACCTCGTGGCACGACACCATCGCCGCCTGGCCCAATTTCAACCTCTCCCTTCACATCCAGGCAATCACCGCCAACATTCCCGATCCCTCCACAAACGTCTACCACCCTATTATCGGGTGGAACATCCCACTCAGCTCGGACCCCAAGTTCACGACCCATTACGCGATCCGAGCCCTGCACGAGGCACAACGATCCCTCACCATCGACGAGCTGGCCCCACTGGTCAATCAGATCGCTCAACGCGACGGTATCGAACACCAGTATTCGAAAGCCCAGATCACGCTGGCTATACATAGGAAACCGGAATTCAAATGGGCCGGCCGCAGCACCTACGGGTTGCAACACTGGAACATCGGCCACTCCGATCCCGGCAACCAACGTGGCCTACGCCTCACCCTCTCAGACGAGGTTTTCCACTTACTTGAACAATCCCCACACCCCCTTCCGATCACCGAACTGCAAGAGCATATCCGCAAACGGTTCGAGGTCACCCACGGCGCTTTGATGACCGCACTTTATAAGGAAGCAGACCGGGGCACCATGGTCATCAACCCGGACCGCACCGTCAGCCTGACGCCGCAGGACACCGACCTGCCCTCCATTTGATGACAGCCGGCCATTGCCCACCTGAATCTTCAGCACACATCATCCGATGGAGCCGCCCACGGGCGGCTTTTTTGTTGATCAAACCCCAAACCACTCTATTTCCGCCAACCGCATTCCCAAATCACGGATACCGTCGAACCATGGACTACAGAATCTTTGCCGACCTCGACCAGTTCGTTACCGCCTGGTACGACGCACAGACCAATCTCACTCAGGTCCAAAGGGACATCGTCCACGCATCACTGCACGACCGACACACATTGGCCGAAATCGCTCAACGATACGGCATCACCCGCGAATACGTCCGACAGATCGCCGAGAAAGGAGCCAGACGCCTGCTCCGCGAGGCTCGCAAGGACCGCCGCAATCCCGTGCGCATCGCTGTTGCCAAAGCCGAAAAGATAGCCGACAGGGCCGGACTAGAGATCGCACTACGACCTCGCAGCCTTTCCACCAAGTCATCAGAAACCGTCATCCAGCAGCTCACCAACATCGGAGCCATCTCGCCCGACCAAACTTCCTGGGCCCTGGTGATCCTGGACACCATGCACAAACCCAGACGCCCGCGCCCATCCCTCCGTCGCCTCGCCCATGATGCACGCCAAGTAGCCGGAACCCACCACCGCGGCATTACCCCCCGTCACCTCCGTGCTCACCTCACCCAATGGCACGACACCATCGCCCAGTGGCCCAGATTCAACATCGCTCTCCACATCAAGGCCATGACCGGCACCGCTACCGATCCAAAGACCGGCGCCTTCCACCCCATAAAAGGTTGGACCATACCCATCAAGAACGACCCGATCTTCACCAAACACTACATCAGCCGGGCCCTGGACAAAGCCGGCCAACCTCTCACCATCCCGGAAATCGTTCAATCCGCCAACCGCTTAGCCCGACTCGACGGCATCGACCGCACCTACACCAACGTGCAGGTCGCCGGGACCATCCACACCCACCAGGGCTACAAATGGGCCGGGCCCAGCACCTACGGGCTCAAATCATGGGACGTCGGCCATTCCTCCGACAGCCAACCCACCTCCGAGCGAACCCAGATCACTCAGGAGATCGTTCACCTGCTCCTCAAGTCAACTGAACCGGTTGCGTACGACGACATCCAGCAACATATCCTCGGACGTTTCAACGTAACCCCCGGTGCGGTCTACTATGCTTTGGCAGGAAAGCGCGGCGGACACCGGTTCATCGTCCACCCAGACCGCACGGTCAGCCTGAAGCCGCAAGCCGACTTGCCCCCCATTTGATGACAGCCGGCCATTGCCCACCTGAATCTTCAGCACACATCATCCAATGGAGCCGCCCACGGGCGGCTTTTTTGTTGATCAAACCCCAAACCACTCTATTTCCGCCAACCGCATTCCCAAATCACGGATACCGTCGAACCATGGACTACAGAATCTTTGCCGACCTCGACCAGTTCGTTACCGCCTGGTACGACGCACAGACCAATCTCACTCAGGTCCAAAGGGACATCGTGCACGCGTCACTCCACGACCGACAATCCCTCGTCGAAATCGCCCAACATCACGGCAAAACCCGGGAACGCGCCCGCCAGGTTGCTAACCAAGGGTTGACACGACTACTCGACCAGGCCCGCCGGGACCCACGGAATCCCGTTTGCACAGCCATCCTCAAAGCGGATGAAATAGCCAACATGGCCGGCCTTGAGCTCGCGCTACAGCGGCTCAGGCTTAGCCCCAAACAACAGTCCACCGTAATCCGGCAACTCACCAATATCGGCGCCATCCACTCCAATGAAGAATCCTGGGGCCTGGCGATTCTCGACGCCATGCCCAAACCAGCGCAACCACGGCCATCCCTGCGTCGTCTGGCCCGCGACGCGCGCCAGATCGCCGGACAACACCGCAACGGCGCTACTCCCCATCACATCCGCCGACACTTGACCCACTGGCACGACGCATTCACCCAGTGGCCCAAACTCAACCTCGCCTTGCACATCCAGGCGATGACCACAATCGTTCCCCTACCGGCAACCGGCCGGTATCACCCGGTAATAGGCTGGGATATCCGCCTCGCCTCAGACCCTCACTTCACCGTTTATTACACCACCAAGGCGCTGGAACACGCCAACCGTTGTCTCACCGTCAAAGAGACGTTACAGATCGCCAACCAAATCGCCAGAGACGACGGCTTCGAACGACCAATCACCTGGTGGCAAGTCCTGGATGCCCTCCAGAACAAACCAGACTTCAAATGGGTCGGCCCCAGCAAGTACGGCCTTTCATCATGGCCAGTAGGACACTCCAACCCCGGCAACCAACGTGGCCTACGCCTCGCCATCTCCGACGAGGTTTTCCACCTCCTTGAGCAATCACCGCGCCCCCTTCCAATCACCGCATTGCAAGAGCATATCCGCAAACGGTTCGAGGTCACCGACGGCGCCCTGATCACCGCACTTTATAAGGAAGCAAGCCGGAGCACCATGGTCATCAACCCAGACCGCACCGTCAGCCTGACGCTGCAGGACGCCGACCTGCCCTCCATTTGAATTTGATGACAGCCGGCCATTGCCCGCACGAATCTTCAGCACATATCATCCAATGGAGCCGACCACGGCTACTCCCACTACCGGAGCCGTGCAGTGCCCCAACAACGCGAACACCCCTACATCTGGGCCACCTGGCTGCCCCGCCTCCTCACCGGCGAACGGTCCTGTGAGTGGGCCATCTGGTTCAAAGCCCACTACCAGCATTGGAACAGACAACCCCGCGACTTTGACCAATCCCAGTGGCTGCTGGACCACACCGCACTGCTGAACCAGACCAAAGCCGAGTGGCAAGAACGCGGCTGCGACGTTTACGTCGAAGCCCAGAACAGCTTCCAGCTCCGTGGCCGCACCGCCACCCTCGCCGGCCGGCCCGACCTCATCGTCGACCGCGGCAACGACGCCCTCATCATCGACGTCAAAACCGGCCAGGAACAGCCCTGGCACACCGTCCAACTCCAGATCTACCAGTACGCCCTCCCCAAAGCCCTGCCCGAGCGCTTCCGCCACGCCAGGCTGTCCGGCGAGGTCGTCTATCCCTCCCGCATCGCCCGCGTCCCCAGGGGCGCCCTGCCCGGTCTGTTCATCAACCAGCTCGGCTCCACCATCCGCCGCCTCGCCGCCCCTGACCCGCCCAAGCCGACGCCCAGCTTCCAGGAATGCCGCTTCTGCGACATCACGGCCGCCGACTGCCCCGAGAGAATCGACCAACCCAACGAGGTTCCCCAGGAACGGACCAGCGACTTCTGAACGGCGCCATCCCGGGGCAGCCCACATGACCGCGATCACTGTCCATTGCGGCGACTGGGGCTCGCCAGCAACCTTAGCGCAGACGGATCCACAGCACCCCACCGACACTCCCTTGCTCCACGTCGCCGCGTATCTTCACGCCATCGACGATACCGATGCGGTCGACGCAGACCGGCACCGAAGCTGCCGGTCAAGTATCTTGTCACCGCCGTCAGCCCGGCCAAGCGGACAGCACAAGTCCACACGGCGTTTCGCCAACTCGCCCAAGCCAGAGCAGCAGGGCGAGATCCCCGAAAAGCGGAAAGGGAATCGCAGGGCCTAACGCGCAGCACGCGCCTACAGCACACCAAAGGCCGTAGAGCACCCCCGGACCCGTTTCCAGCGGAAACCGGTGCGTGTCCCGCACCTTCGGCCTCCGCCCGCCCCTTTCCAGCGGCACACATCGCGTAGTAAAACTCCAAGAGAGGACACCGAAATGATCATCATCCACGCCGCCCAACTGGACGGGGACCTGACGCTGTGGGGCGAGGACTCCGACCGGCCACCACGGTCACGACGGCCGGCTGGAATCAACCACCCAAGGTCCGCCAGCGCATCGCGCCTGGCCGAAGCCGTGGGCGTCCCGCCCACAGACCACGCTCACGTCAAGGCGGAAGCCACCGTGTGGCTGCCCAGCCAGGGGCACCGGCCAATGCCGTCTGAAGCATTGGCCGGCCCACCGCTCAAATCGACGGCCAAACACCGGATCAAGCCATGGCGAGTGCCAACCCTCACGCTTTCCAGCGGTCAGGCCATCGAACTGCTGCAACGCTGCCAGGACGTCCGTGTCCTGGCGCCCGGCATCGTGCTGAGCCACGACGTGGCCTACTGGCGACACGTTTTGATGTTCGCCGTCTCCCTGACGGCCCGGGAACAGTTCCTGCCCAACGTGACGCCAAACCACGAAGGGACCCAAGCCGTGTGGACGCCGGTCTACATCGGCGACGACGCGATCCGCCTGGCCGAACTGGCCAAGGGGATGCCACATTCAGCACGAGCCCTCACCAGCACAGACCGCCGGCCACCAACGACTCCAGCACAGGCCGCGCTCAAGGCGGTCATCGCCACCATCGTCAACCACATCATCCGCCTGGACGCCACCGAAGGCTTTGCACGATCCGACTCCGTTCACCAAGCCTGGCTACAAGCCCTTATATCGTCAGACGGCGTAGTCCACGCCACCGCCGCCCAGCTCCAGCAACTGCACCGGCAGGTTGGGGAATGGCACCAACCCATCTCCGCGGCGGCCAACTCCCCCTACCGCCTCTGCCTACGGCTGGAAGAACCACCCGAACCCGACGAGGACGAACCAACGGCCGCCCTCCGTGAACAGGACTGGTACCTGCGCTACCTGCTTCAGCCCCACGACGACCACAGCCTCCTGCTGCCCCTCGAAACGGCCCAGGAGCGCCAGTCGCCGGACTTCAACCCGGCCGAGTTCCTGCTGACTTCGCTGGCCCAGGCCGGCTCCGTTTGCCCGCCCATCGCCGACAGCCTGAACAAGCCAAAACCGGCCGGCGCAACGCTCGGCGCCGAGCAGGCGCACCAGTTCCTGACTCAGCAGGCAGCCGCACTGCAGCAGGCCGGCTTCGGCGTCATGCTGCCCTCCTGGTGGACCCGCCGGGGAACGAAGAACCGTCCCAGCATTCGGGCCGAAGTCCGCACTCCCCCCATGCAGGGCGGCGCCAACATGACCATGGCGTCCCTCATCGACCTGAACGTCGACGTCGCCATGGGCGACGAGGTGATCGAACCCGAGGAACTGCTCGAACTCGCCGACCTGAAGGTGCCGCTGGTCCGCTTCCGGGGCCAGTGGGTTGAAATTGACGCCGACGAAATTCGAGCCGCCGCCGACTTCTGGCGCGACCACAACCAGACCACCCTGCGGGAAGTCATCCGCATCGGCCTGGGCGCCGACCGGCAGGCGGAAACCGACAACGTCTCCCTGGCCACCACCGGCTGGCTCAACGATCTGCTGCAGTCGCTCCAGCAGAAGGGCAAAATCGCGCTGCTCGACACGCCCGCCGAATTCCACGGGGAACTCCGTCCCTACCAGCAGCTGGGCTACTCGTGGCTCGACTTCCTCCGCTGGTGGGGCCTCGGCGCCTGCCTGGCCGACGACATGGGGCTGGGCAAGACAATCCAGACCCTGGCCGCCATATTGCGGGACCACCAGCAGGGCAATGAAAAGCCCAACCTGCTGGTCTGCCCCACCTCCGTGATCAACAACTGGCAACGCGAGGCGCGGAAGTTCACGCCCAGCCTGCCCGTGATGTTGCACCACGGTCCAAGCCGCGAACGCGGCCAGAAATTCTCTCAGCAGGCCGCCGACCACCAGATCGTCATCACCAGCTACGGCACCATGACGCGAGACCGTGAAATGCTGGCCTCCGTCGATTGGCGGTCCGTCACCCTCGATGAAGCCCAGAACATCAAGAACCCCGTCACCCGGCAGGCGCAGGCCGCCCGGTCGTTGCCCGCCGACTACCGCATTGCCCTCACGGGCACGCCCGTCGAGAACCACGTCGGCGACCTGTGGGCCATCATGCAGTTCCTGAACCCCGGTCTGCTGGGCTCCCAGGCAGAGTTCAAGCGCCGGTACTTTACCCCCATCCAAACCGGCCGAGACGATGAAGCGACCGCCAAGCTGCAGAAGGCCACCGGGCCGTTCATCCTGCGCCGGCTGAAGACCGACCCGACGATCATCAACGACCTGCCCGACAAGCACGAGACCAAGCAATACTGCAATCTCACCCGCGAGCAGGTCACCCTTTACGAAGCCGTGCTGCGCGACGTCGAAACGCGGCTGGAGGACGCCGAGGGCATGGCGCGTCGCGGTTCCATCCTCGAAACCCTCGTCAAGCTGAAGCAGGTCTGCAACCATCCGCGCCAACTGCTGGGCGACAATTCGGCCATCGCCGGCCGTTCCGGCAAGCTGGCCCGTCTTGAAGAACTGCTGGAAGAGATCATCCCCGCCGGCGACCGCGTCCTGGTCTTCAGCCAGTTCGCCGACATGGGCAACATCATCCAGCAGCACGTCCAGGAAACCTACGGCATCGAGACGCCCATCCTCCACGGCGCCGTCTCACGGAAGAACCGCGACCGGATGGTGGAGCGGTTCCAGAACGACCCGCACGGCCCGCAAGTGTTCGTCCTGTCGCTGAGGGCCGGCGGCTCCGGCCTGAACCTGCCCCGCGCCAACCACGTCATCCACTACGACCGCTGGTGGAACCCTGCCGTCGAGAACCAGGCCACCGACCGCGCCTTCCGCATCGGGCAGACCAGGGACGTCCATGTCCACAAGATGATCTGCGCCGGCACCCTCGAAGACCGCATCGACCTCATGATTGAGGCCAAGCAGGAGACCGCCGACCAGGTTGTGGGCGCCACGTCGGAACGGTGGCTCACCGAACTCTCTAACACCGAACTGCGGGAAGTGCTGGCCCTCAGCGCCACGCCCGAAGACTGAACACGGGCCCGGCTAAACCCTCAACAACAGGAAGGGCATCCTCAATGACCTATTACAACCACGAATACTCCCGTCCCATCGACGTGAAGGGCGGCATCAGGGCCGCGTCCCGCCGCGGCGACTTCGGCACCACCTGGTGGGCCAAGCGCTGGATGGAAACACTCGAACAGTTCGACATCGGCGCACGGCTCAACCGTGGGCGCTCCTACGCCCGCCGCGGTCAGGTCGTTTCCATTAACATCCGGAACGGCATCGTGGAAGCCGAGGTGCAGGGCAGCCGCAACCGGCCCTACGACGTGGCGATCTGCGTCAAGACCATCGACGCAAACGACTGGGAACGGTTGCGCCAGGCGTTCGCCGAACAGCCGGTCATCGCCGCCAGCCTGCTGGCCGGCCGGATGCCGGAGAACATTGAGGACACCTTCAGAGCCGCCGGGTTGTCGATGTTCCCCACAACGGGCGATGACCTCGAAACCGACTGCTCGTGCCCCGACTGGGCAAACCTCTGCAAGCACGTCGCCGCCGTCTACCTGCTGCTGGGCGAGGAGTTCGACCGTGACCCGTTCCTCATCTTCCGTATGCGGGGCATGGACCGAGAGGACCTGCTGGGCGAGGAGTTTCGCTATTCGGCCCAGACCATCGAAGGGCCACCGCTGGCGCCCGAGCCACTGCCGGAAGACCACGAGGTGTTCTGGGCCAACCCGTTGCCCGCGTTGGCCGGCGCGGACTTCGGCGCAATCACAGCCCCCGAATTGCACGCTGCCCTGCCCCAGCAATTGGGCCGTTTCCCATTCTGGCAGAGCGAGCTGGAACTCATTCCGGCGCTCCGAACAATCTACCAGGACGCATCCCGGAAGGCTGTGGACATCCCCCTCGGAAACGACCTTGAGTCAGAGCGGCAAAACGCCTGACGATTGCTGCAAGCACCAGCAAGCTGGACAACTTCGACTTCCTGCTTCTGGACGACTTGGGCTACCTGCCCCAAGGCAACGAGGAGTCCAAGGTCCTCTTCACCCTCATTGCGGCACACCACGAACGCAGGTCGCTGAGTATCACGCCCAACCTGGCCTTCCCAGAGTGGGAGCGCATCTTCGTCATCCCCCTGGCCACCGCCGCGGCGATTGACCGGGTGGTGCACTACGCCGTCATCCTGGAATTCGACGTCCCCAGCCATCGGACTGTTGCCGCCTAGCAGCGGGGCCAGTCAGAGGGGGCGAACAGGCAAAACTAATCGACGGCAATTCGGCAAATCTGGTTGACTCGGGACACCCCGGCCAGATCGTGGCGTACTGCTATAGAGCAGTCCATAACCGCCCCGAAACGGCGCAGAAAACTGGATAGGAATCTTGAAATAGCACCCAGAACTCACCACGAAACCCCTGAACACAAAAGGCCGCTGGCGACAACCCACCAGCGGTCTTTTCATGCCCACTCACCCTGACGCACCCGCACCGCCTGACCAGGAAAGGACGGATCCCACCCACGACCATCCAGTCAAAACCGCAAACCCAGGAAATCTTCAATGATGGACCAGCGGCCCGCACCTTTCCGGCAACCGACTTACCCGCGATCACCCCGCCACGGAGAGACATCTTGAAAACGACGTTCCTTCTCCTCTTCCTGATCGCGGCCACAGCCTGCGCGCTCCCAGGGGTACGCCCGCCAGAGGCAACCCCTCTACCCACCTTCACCCCGTACCCAACGTTTACTCCGACACCGCAACCCACGCCCACCCTTACGCCGACACCATCACCGCCGGCAACCTCAGCAGGCATAGCCTTCCCTGTCCTACCAACGGCTCAACCCGTTCTCTTACCAACGATTGCCTTTACACTGCCACCACCCGTCGGGTTAATCCCGTTAGCGACTGCCACACCCGCCCCCACCCCCGGAAAAATCCACGAACTCGGCCACAAGGAATTGTTCTTCGGACAAGCTTCCGACGAAATCGAACGTGCCGAATCCCTTCGAGGCCAAGGACGATACCTGGAAGCCATCGACGCGTACAAATCTGCACAGGCGCATCACGGTAAACCTTCACGAGTATTGGAGAACCACATCGGCCTCACATACCAATTCGCCGGGCAACATGAAACCGCCATCCTGCATTTCACAAACGCAATAGCGATTGAGGAATCCGCTGCCAACCTCGTCAACCGAGGCACCTCCTACCACAACATCGGCCGTTGCGACCTAGCCATCAACGATGCTCAAACCGCCCTGGCCATCCAGCCCGAGCACGGCACCGGATATCACACTCATGCAGAAGCACATGAAATCTTAGCCATATGCCACCTTGAACAAGGCAACTTCGACACCGCCTTGACACATCTCCACAGCGCTATTTCAATCGCGCGACAGCACGAATACCGTCCCAGCAGAATAGCAGACTTCCACTACTTTACAGCCATCGCTTACACCCGCCAAAACCGAATACCGGAAGCGACCGAGGCTTACACAAAATCCATTGACACCAGTGACAACCCAGATGCCCGAATAAATCGCGCCTGGTTATACCAATCCCAGAACGATTGCCAACCAGCGACGCACGACGCACAGGTCGCCCTCACCATGGAACCCTCCACTGACGCTGGCTACCACTCATACGCAGAAGCACACCGAATCTTCGCTTGGTGCTTCGTCGCATCAAACCACCTCATCCAATCTCAGACACACGCTCAACAAGCCTTATCGTTAATGAGCACCTCAGCCTACGATCCAAACATCATTGCCCAGATGCACATCTACGACGCAAATGCCCACGCAGAAGTCGGGCAAACCAGCCAAGCAACCCACGCTTACAACAATGCCGTAGCCGCCAGCGACACCGCTCATACGCGCATCATTCGCGCCGATTTTCTCTACGACATCAACCAGTGTCCACCAGCCATTTCAGACGCCAAAGTTGCACTGCGGCAGGAACCAACCAATCAACCCGGATACCACACCAGCGTTGAGGCTCAGGTCATCATCGGTTTATGCGCCGAGCAAAACGGCGATAACAAGACCGCCCGAGAGCAACTTCAGGCTGCCATCCACCTCATGACCACCGCCGGGTACACACCCGAAGACATCCAACTCTTCCAGTCGTTCGTTTCCGCCTTACCGCAATAACACGGCTCCAAGCACCCTCACCATGCTCTTCATCATCTTCATAGTCATTTCGTACAACAAGTACGCCCGCAAATATGGGCTCACGGACCAAACCGCCAAACGGCGGTTTTCGTCGGCGGTCTCAGCATTGGTTCTCACCATCGCCGCATCGTACGCTGGAGCTTACGCCACAGGGGCGCTCATCACCGTCGCCGCCACTGAGTTCAACGCCCTCACCGAAATTTATCACGCCCTCCAAGACGGCAGCATCGAATCACGAATCCTCTCAACCATCGTCGCGGCACCCACAACCATCCTCGCCACCATCTACGTCCCTAAATTCGTCGTCTTCTACGCAACCCGTCACCTGCGCAACATACCCCACGAGATCCCCAATCACCAACCTGCCCAACCCGTTCGGGAAACCAAGTTTCCCACCGCAATCGTCACAGTCGCGATTTTGTGCGCCATCTCCGGCGCCGCGCTCGCCACCGCCATTTTCATGATGGCCGGCTCAAACGGAACCCAACCAGAACGTCCCGTAGCCCACATACCCACGGCCACGCCGCTACTCACTGTGACGCCAACACTGCCGCAACCCACGCCATTTGCGCTTCCGATACCCACAATCGAACTTTTTACTATGCCCACCCTTCAACCGCTGGCCACCATTGCCCCACCGCCAACGATAATACGCAAACCACACCTGCACCCCATACCGCTGGACCACACTGATGAAACCGTCGCCGCTTTCGCATCCTGCGGCGGTCTTTACACCGGCCAACAGGTCCAAGACCGCGCGAACGCAGCCCGCTCAACCCTCCGCAACGGATACAGAACCTTGGACCAGTTACGTGAGCTCGTTCATTCCAACTGCGGCGTCACCCTGCCGCAAGGAAACCAGACGCAGACCCAATCCCACCATGCTCACGTTTACCTCGAAGCCTACGCTTCGTGCAACGGACAATATCACGGCACCATCAAAGCAGATCGATACAGCACCACAAAGGCCGCTCTCGACAGCGGTTATCAGACGCTCGGCGACCTCATCGCCATAGTCGGCCGCCGATGCCCCGGCACCGTGCTCCAAGCAGCCAACTCCGACATTTCCACAACCGTACCACAGGCCCCGACACCCACCAGGCCACCCCTGCCAACCCCCACGCCCACGCCCCCACTGGCCGACCTACACCAACTCAAAGAGCTCATGCTCGAGCTCACTAACGCAGAGCGCGTCAAAGCCGGCATCCCGCCCGTTAGCCTGGGCCACAACCCAGCCGCCCAACTTCACGTCGAGGCAGCCTTACAGGGTTGTTACAGCAGCCACTGGGATCGGTGGGGCCTCAAGCCCAACCACCGCTACACCCTCACCGGCGGCACCGGCGCCGACCGAGAGAACCTCAGCGGCTCGGACTATTGCATCAAAGAATCAGAAAATTATCGCTCCATACAAAGCATGGAACAGGAAGTCCGAGATACCATCCAAGGCTGGATGGACAGCCCGGGACACCGCAGAAACCTCCTCGATCCCGCTCACACCGAGCTCAACGTCGGGATCGCCCACGACCGGTACAACACCGTCATGGCACAACACTTCTCGTCCGATTACGTCCGATACCAACAGAAGCCGAAGATCGATCAACACGGCTCACTCGTCCTCGAAGCCACAGCCTCGGCCGCGACCCTTGACCTCACAAAAGCCGTCAACGTCCAAATCGCCTACGACCCACCACCCCAACCTCTCACGAGGGGCCAACTCAGCTACACATACTCACTTTGCAATCCCATACCCATCGCCTACGTCGTCAAACCCCTCAAGCCCGGGTGGACATTCACCGATCCACCCGTAACCAGCAGAACTTTGCCACGCCGCTGTGTCGACCCCTACCATACCGCACCAAACCGCCCCCCACCCCAGAATCACCCCGAAGCCAACCAACACTGGGCAGCAGCTAAGCGCGCTAGCTCGCAAGCTTCTGACATAACCGTTCGACGGACCCGCATCATCGCGGACTCCATGACGCTCACCAGCTCCCACATCAAGCTGAACGCCGATATCAGTGAGGTACTCAACGCCAACGGACCAGGGATCTATACGATCCTGTTATGGGGCCGGCCCGACCACATGATGGATCCCACACCCCTTTCCAAACAAAGCATTTTTTGGAACACCCAGCCACCAGCAGGAGCTCCTTATTGACCGCGGATGTTCACGGCACGTTCCACATCTCCACGAACACTATCCACCGTCACCCATCGGTGACATCCAGACGACCTCCTAGTCGGCAGCCTGGTTCCATGCCCGGCTGATGCAGCGCACCGCCGACCGTTCCCAACAGCACTGACAAACCACCGCGGCGACCACAACGACCCCTATAGCCAACACGACCGCTGGACGCTCCCCGCCAGCGGTCTTTTCATCCCCACTCACCCCAGTACACCCGCACCGCCTGACCAGGAGACGACGGATCCCACCCACAACCATCCAGTCAAAACCGCAAACCCAAGAACTCTTCAATGATGGGCCAGCGGTCCGGGCCATTCTTCAACCCCATTACCGCCACGAATCCAGCCTACCATCAACAAAGGCATGATCGCGAAACCCTCACCGCCCAGCAATACGGCTACCGCCAATCCTTTCGACCGTGGCGGTTGTTCAAGTCGAGCGCCAGCGGCCAAGCCCTTTCCACCGCTACGTTGAGGGTGTCGTCGCGACGGGACACCTGGCCCTCCACCACAATAAGGGAGCGCCGCAGCACGCCCTTGAGCCGCTCCCACTGGACAGGCCAGACCGCCAGGGGTATCAGGCCAAACTCGTCCTCCAAGGTCAGGAAGACCGCGGCCGCCAGGGGCCGCTGCCGGCGCACCACCCGGCCGGCCACCTGCACCACGTCGCCGTCGCGACAGCCCAGCAGACCGTCGCTGCTCAGCACCTCCGACCCCAGCTGGGGGCGCAGCAACTCCATCACATGCCCATCGGGGCAGAGACCCAGCATGGCGTACTCGTCCAGCATCCGCGTGCCGCGGGAGGTCGCGGTTATGACCAGCGGAGGATTGGCGGTTGGCAGCGGCAGGGCCAACTGGCCGCGGCGTACGCCGGAAACGTAGCCGGCGCCCACCTGCCAGAGAACGCTGCGCCGGTCGGCGAAATCCGGCAGCGCGTCCATGGCGCCAGCCCGCGCCAGGTTCTCCAGCGCCTCCCGCGGCAAGCCCGACCGCGCCAGCAGGTCCGACAGGCCGACAAACGGGCCGGCTTCTCTGGCACGCAGAAGCGTCTCCCCCAGCCGGTGATCCACTCCCTTGACGAAGCTCAGCCCCAGGCGCAGGGTGTCGTCGCCCTCGGCGGTGCAGAGCAACTCGGAGCGGTTCACGTCGGGATGGGCCACGCACAGGCCCAGCCGGCGGGCGTCCTGCTTGAGAGTATCGAGGTCCCAGAAGCCCATGGGCTGCTCGTTGAACAGGGCCACGAAGAACTCCAGCGGGTGATACCGGCGCAGCCACGCCATCTGGTAGGCGGTAAAGGCGAAAGCGACGGCATGGCCCTCGGGAAACATATAGTGCGGGTTGAACTTACCGAAGATGACCTCGGCAATGTCCGCCGGCACCCCGCGCTCCCCCGCTCCGGCGACAAACCGCTCCCGATACTGGGGCACTATTTGCCCGCCGTCACGACGCCCGAAGGCGCGGCGCATCCGGTCGGCATCGGCGGCAGTGAAACCGCCCACGTCCATGCCCAGCTGCACCACCTGGTCCTGGAACATGATCACCCCCAGGGACCGCTCCAGCGCGTTTCGCTCCAAGGGATGGTCGTAGTCCCAGACCGTACCCTCCCGACGGCGCAGGAACTCGGCCACGCCGTCGTTGGCGCCCACGCCGGGACGAACGGCGGCCACCTCCAAGGCCAGGTCGTAGATGTCCTCCGGCCGCATCCGCACGATGGTCTGCATCTGGGCGGCGGACTCCACCTGAAAAACGCCCACGGTGTCGCCCCGTCCCAGGTCGGCGAACACCTCCGGGTCCCGGTAGTTGATGCGGCTCAGATCCGGCTCGACGCCGGTGCGGGAACGCACCAGCCGCACCACCTGCTGCATCTGCGACAGGGCGCCGAGAGCGAGCAGGTCAATCTTGAGCACGCCGGCGTCGTCCACGCTGTCCTTGTCCCAGTGGGCCACGTAGCGGCCGTCGATCGCCGAGGGCTGGATTGGCACCAGGTCGGTGAGGGCCGTGGACGACACCAGCATTCCGCCGGGGTGCTGGGCCAATCCCTTGGGAAAGCCGGCCAACTGTTCCGACAGGGTCAGCAGGTCCCGCCAGCCGGGCCGGTCGCACCGGGCCAGCAGAGTGGGCGAAGCGAATAGCTCCGCAGGGGCGTCGGTCTCCAGGCCCCGCGCCAGTGCGGCCACCTCGTCAGCGGGAAGGCCCAGTGCCTTGCCCAAGTCCCGCACAATGCCCCGCGCCTTGTAGGTGGGCATCATGCCGGCCAGGGCGGCATGATCCCAGCCCCATTCCTCAATGATGCGCAGGATGAGCCGTTCCCGGATGTTCCGGGGGAAGTCCAAGTCAATGTCGGGAACGACGGCGGTTTCCGAGGACAGGAAACGGTCCAGGGCCAGGCCGTACTCCACCGGGTCAACGTGGGAGAGACCGATGAGGTAGCCCACCAACATGGACACCGAGGAACCTCTACCCCGACCCGGCGGCAGCCATTCCAACGGAGTTTCCGTATGGCCGTAGCCCAACTCCAGCATACACTCGCGCGCCAGCTCGACGATGCGGTGATAGACCAGGAAGAAGCCGGCCAACCCGTGGCGGCCGATCAGCTCAAACTCACGATCCAGCCGCTCCCGCACCTTACGGTCAATGCGCCCGTAGCGCCGCGCCGCCGACTCCTCGCACAGACGGCGCAGCCAGGAATGGGCATCGTAGCCCGGCGGCACCGGACAGTCCGGGTAGGCGTAGCGACCGGCCAGGTACTCGGGCAGGCTGAAACCGGAGCAGCGTTCGGCGATGGCCCGGGTATTGGCGACAGCGTCGGGACAGCGACGGAACACGGCCGTCATCTGCGGCGGCGACTTCAGCCAATACTGGCGGTTAACCTTCAGGATTTCCCGCACTTCGGACAAAGAACGGTTGAGCCGGATGGCGGTCAGCGCGTCGTGAAGCCGGCTACGTTCCCGGCAGTGGTACCACGGCTCGTTGGAGGCGACGGTTCCTACACCGCAACGCTCGGCCAACTCGCGCAACCGCCTGTTGCGCACGGTATCTCCGTGAACAAGGTGCTGCTGCAACTCCAGGAAGACCTGGGAACGCCCGAACCAACTGCGGTAGCGCTCCACCAGGGCCCGCGCCCGTGTCCACTCCGCATCCCGAACCAGCCGGGCCAAAACACCGTTCGGCGCGCCCAGCAGAACGATCAACCCGTTGGCGTGAGGTTCCAGGAATCGAGCATCGAGGACCGGCTCGGTACGCCCGCCAGTCACGTGGGCCAGGGACACCAGCCGGCACAGGTTGGCGTAGCCTTCTCCGGTTTCGGCAATGAGGGAAACCGCGCCGTCGCCATCCAGGTCCCGCACGGTCAGGTCCACGCCGAGTATGGGCTGAACGCCAGCGTTCCGGCATTGCCGGCTGAACTCCAATGCCCCGCAGAGATTGGACGCGTCAGTCAGACCCAGAGCCGGATACTCCAGTTCCGTGACCCGCTGCACCATTTGGGCAACGGAAGAGGCCCCAGCGCCGAAGCTGTACCAACTGTGCCCCCGCAACTCCACGTAATCAGCAACGCGGGGCACGTCAGTAATCCTGCCGGAACCACTGGCCGGTATCCAGATCGCGATACACCGTCAGCAGCCCGCCGTCGGTCAGCGCCAGTTGCCAGTAGCTCCGGTTCACCGGCTCCGACGTCCACCACTCGGTATCCACCTCCCAACGGTCAACCACCTGCTCCACCGGACGCCAGCGCCGGTCGCCGGTCTTGACTCGGCGAGGAGCGCCGCGCGCGGACTCAACGGACGTTCTAGCCGGCATATTCAGAAGCCGCATTGATGCGCCCAACGCCCACCGTCGCTCCGGCATTGCCGATCCCGGAGCCATGGCAGCGAGGCGTTCCACGCCGGCTATGTCGCCGACGGTCGTAATCCGCTCGGGTTGCCAGATAGTAGCCTGGCGTCCGGTTTCGGCAGTGAGAGCGCCGACTGTCAACGACAGGTCCAGCAGAGGAGCGTCAGGCCAGCGACCACCGCCGACGGTGTCCCACGCTCCCAACCCGGCCAGCAGGGCACGCACCAGGGCATCCGCCGACCCGGCGGGCTGGCGCAGCGTGCGCTCAAACTGCCAGTAACCGCCGGAGAGGAGCTCACCCTGGAGTGTTGCTTCACTCACGCGGCGCGCCCGCAGGGACGCCGAGCGCCACAACCGTTGTGCCAGCGAGTTGATGCCGGCCTCAATGGCCGGAACCGTGTCCACCGGATAGGGGAACTCCAGTCGCTCCGACAAGCGTTGCGGCAACGGCGTGGGAATCAATGGCTCCTGGTCTATGCCCTGAGCCAGTCGCCAGGCCCTGATCCCATCAGGTCCCATGAACTCCGCCAGCGATGAAGCCGTCAGCTTCGCCACGTCGCCCAAGGTATGGATACCGAAACTCTGCAAACGTTCTATGGGGCCGCCGCCCAGGGGCAACCACGACGTCGGCAAAGGCGCCAGCCAGCGGCCGGCGTCAACAGGAACCTGCTTCCACCCTCCGGCCACCGCTCGTCTCGCCGCGCAGTAAGCGGGAAACTTGCCTATTCCGACGCCCAGGCGGGGACGCAGCCACCCCTCGCCGGCGGACAGCAACGCCTGGGCCAGCCCGTCCGTCCCGCCGTACATACCGGCCATCCCCGTCAGGTCCAGGTAGAACACACCCCAGCCGGCCGCCTCCACCACTGGAACCAAATCCCACAGAGCCGCCAGCAAGCTGTCGTTGACCTCGGACACATACCCGGTGTCCACCGGCAACGTGACGGCGCCAGCGCAGCGAGATACAGCCTCGGCGATGCTCTGCCCGGCGGTTACGCCGGATGCCTCAGCGGAAGCGTCCAGCACGATCGGGCGCCTGGGGCCGCCGGTGGTGATGATCAAAGGCCCGCCAACCAGTTCCGGTCGGCGTTGCAGTTCGGACTTGACCGGCAGGTGGGTCACCAGCAGGCAAGCAGTGAGCGTGGAACTCTCGCAGAATTTCATGGCGATAATGTTATTAGTACGCCCGTGCGACACGCAACGGCTCGCTGTCATCAACTGGCAATTTACCCGTGCTACCATGGCCGCAACTTCGATCGACCGTCCTCAGAGGTCATCGGAATGTGCGGAAGAATCAGCCTATTCGCCGAGCTGGGAGACCTAGCGTATCAGTTCCGGTTCGACCCAGGATTGATCCAGGAAGCCTACCGTCCCTCTTGGAACATCGCGCCCACGGCCCCGGTTCTGGCGGTAATGGCGGAACATCGGGCCGGCATGATGCGCTGGGGATTTACGTTCAGCACCCGCCAGAACGGCCGCGGCTCATCACGGCCGCTGTTCAATGCCAGAAGCGAGACACTCGCCGAGCGCCCTGCCTTCCGCGCCGCCTTCGCCCACCGTCGCTGCTTGGTTCCCGTCAACGGCTTCTACGAGTGGCGCGACGAGGGCGGCGGACGGACGCCGCTGTGGATTCACCGGGCCGACGAACGGCCCTTCGCGCTGGCCGGCATCTACAACGACGGACCCGACCCGGCGGCGTGCGTCATCACCTGCGCGCCCAACTCCTTGATGGAGCCCATCCATCACCGTATGCCGGTCATGCTGAACGCTGACGATTACGACGCCTGGCTGGACACGGAGACCAAACCGGAAACGCTCAACGACCTGCTGGCGCCCCGGGAATGGCCGGGCCTGACGGCGCGACCCGTATCCAGCGCAGTCAACCAGGCCGGCACCGATGGCCCGCAACTCATCGACACTGTGACCACCGCCTCACCACGATTGCTGTGACCGGTTTGATCACAGATCGTCCCGACCATGGAGCCAGTGACCAATATGTCCCCGATACGGACTGTCGGAGATGGCGCTGGTGAGAACTGCCCCCAGTGCTGAAGTCGCAGGAGGAAGGTGCATCGTGAGCACCCAAGCTACCATAGCCATCACTGGACCAGATGGATCCGGGTACGCCAGCACACTGCTGAACGACGGATACCCCGAGTACGCCGGGGTCAAACTGCTGCTCCACTACAACTCCCGACCCGACGCCGAAACCCTGGTGCAACTGGGCACACTCTGGACTCTGGGAGACTCGCCTGCCCAACACCGGGATTCCTTCCTGCGCAAGGACGGAAGCGACGACCGCAGGCCAAACATCACGCGCGCGCTGGGACGAGAAGGCCGGACCGACTTCGGACCGAAAAAACCGCGGCCCATACCGCCAGGACCGGACTCGGCGTTCAATATGGCGTGGCACACCGACTACGTGTACGTGCTCACCCCGGAAGGCTGGAGAGCGTCGGACCTCACCCGCGGCAGGACCCAACCCGACGAATTCAAGCCCCTCTTGCAGTTCATCCACGACCACTACCAGGCCAGACACGAAGACTGCGTACCCGGCCCGGCATTAGGCCCCGGCCTATTCGCCTGCGCCAAGCACCGGTCGCACATAATCCGGTCACTGAAGCACCTGCTACCTCCCGAAATGATGCCGGAGGACCGGCAGCACTTCGCACACCGCATACCAAACTGAACGGGCGCCAGACTGCGCCAAACCAAGGTAGCGGCCAGACCGGAGCTCCCAAGCAGCCGACCCCGTCGTCGAACCTGTAACCCGCGGCCCGAGTTTCCGCACTACAGAGACCCGGAGCCACTCCTACGCTGCCGGTGGATGATTTCACTAACGGCACGCTCGACGCCCGCTCCGTGGCTCCTGCGCAGACCTCTGCCTACCCGGAGCTGGGCTACATCCGACTGAGCAAACTACAAAGCATGACCATGCCTGTCCCGCCCGGCTCCGTCGGCATGGGTCTTGAACAGGACATGGACTTCAATCCCAACCACTCGCTCAGCGTCTACGCGGAAGCTGTTCAGTAGAACCGCGCCATCACCGACGACCCGCGGTTACTGGACGATGCCCAAGACCGCCACTAGACTACCGCTGAAGCGTGTTGTTGAAAACAAACACGCACAACACGGACAGTGCTGGATAAAACTAGGCGCCCCTGCGGATCATTGACGACATCCGTCCCACGCTTGACCACCATAAACCCACTGCCCCTGAATATCCAGAGTAACGGGATCGCCTCGCAGTATGCGGAGACCGCTACACATACCGTCTCGGCTACGCTACAATCCGAACGTTCTCACGCCCTCGCGAAGACAGAGGGATGGCACATTGTGCGGAGAGACCAATGACAACATCATCCAAAGCCGCTTGGCGCTTTGCCCCCACCGGCGATGGCGTCCTTTACGGATACAACAACGCCGGCGCCGAGCACTTCAAACAAGACCCAATCGGCAAGCTGGTACGTGAGACGGTCCAAAACTCCCTGGACGCGCACGAAGACGGCTTGCCTCCTGTAGTAGTCGACATCTACGAATGCGACATCACGGCCGAGCACGTCGGAGCCGTATCGCTACAGCCGCACCTAGAGCAATCTTTGGCCCGAACCAAATCCACCGGACAGGTGGACGGGCAGAAAGACTACCAAGAAGCAACGCGTTTGATCAGGCAAGCGACCATCCCATGCTTGGCCATCGTTGACAGTAATACTACCGGATTGCAAGGCCGGAAGTGGGATAGCCTGATCTACGAAGAAGGAACTCCCGAGAAAGACGGCCCTGGCTCCCCCGGAGGATCATTCGGCATCGGCAAAAACGCACCCTATAACGTAGCGGCCCTGCACACCGTCATTTACTGCACACGCTATACCAACGGCCGACAGGGTAGGGTAGAGAAAATGACCGGACGCGCTCAGTTGGTCAGTCACCCCAGCCCGAACGACGGAATAATGTTGCAGCACATCGGGTTTTACGCCATGGATGGCAACCAACCAATCACCGGTCCAGACATTCCCGTACCGTTCCGGCTTGACGAAGCCGGAACGGGGCTGTGGATTGTCGGCTTCAAACCAGAACGCGCCCAATGGCAGAACTCGGCAGTCAGAGCTGCCATCGACAGCTTCTTTTACGCCGTACACAATCGCAAATTAGTTGTAAATATCAGCCCACGAGAGGCGGTTGAGGCAATTACGATCTGCCACGACACCATCGACAGCCTCATAGAGCAACGCAAAGGCAGCCCACGGACCACACACTACTACCGCGCCATTCGAAAAGAACCCAGCGGCAACACGGAAAAGACCGGCTTTATCGGGCCGATGGACATACACATCAATAGTGAGAAGGGTGCTCCCCGCCGCGTCGCGTACGTCAACCGTCGGGGTATGCTGATTACCGACACTCGGGAACGGCGGCGCAGCAATCCATTTTACCCAGGCAGTGGCCAAGGCGCTTGGCCAGACTACGCCGCCGTGGTAACCGCCAGAGAGGACGATACCGACCGGCAGATACGCCGGATGGAAAACCCGGCCCACGACCTCATTACTACGGAGCGGCTACCAGACGTAGAGCAGGAAGCAGCTCGCGAGCACCTGAACAACGCCAGCGAGCAAATCCGAGACATCATTGAGCAAGCAATACGGGAGCAGGATGAGGCAGACATCAGTAACCTGACCGAACTCGCTGAGATGTTTCCCGACCTGGACCCTAATCTACCTGGCAACCGCCAGTTGAACACGAACGTCATAGCGCCAACGCCGCGGCCACACCGAATCACTACCGTTGACGACGACAGTGACCAATCTGAGGATGTTAACGGTGAACAAGGTAGCGGCAACGGAGACGACAGCACCGATGGCGAACACGAGGGCAACGGCAGCGGCAACGGCCATAGCGGCGGCAACGGCCACTACGAAGGCAGTACGGATGGCAACGAAGGCAGTGCCCGCCAAACCTCGGGCAAGGCAAAACCACAGGCCATCCGCGAAATGGTCATCATGCGTACTGGGACCGACGAACTGTCAGTAGCGTTGTCGCCGAGCCCACAAGCGGGGCGCAAAGTCAGTTTCTCCATAGAACCCAGCGGAGAAGTGCAATGGCAAGAAAGCCGCCTAGCCATCAGCACAGTCAAGCGAGTCGAACCCGCCGGTGCCAAGGTGGAACACGTAAACGGTATCGTAACCGTCACTGTCCCCAAAGGGCACAAAGGCCCGATCATACTGACGCTGGATGCAGGTCAAGATGCAGCCTACACCGGCTACGGCTTCTCCGAGCGGCAAGTGCCTACCACCACAGTCAACGCGGAAGAACGGGTAGCCAAAATCAGGGAACTTATGACTGCCGGTCTCAACCAGACAGAAATCGGAGATGAACTCGGCATCAGTCGACAGCGGGTCAGCCAATTGGTAGTCAAACACCGGTTGAAAGGAGGGCAACGAAAGTGAGCCACCGAAACCACCGCAGTATGCCGCACCCGGTACTCAGCCGTCAGCGTCAGGACTACTCGCCCGAGTGCAGATTTAACATCGTCACTCCTCAAACCATGTTGGCCGGCGGCGGCAAAGAAATCGCCATAACCATCAAGTACCTCCTCAGCAGCCCGACGCTGCTCGATCTGATCGCTGATCAGAAGGCTAGCTACCTCTCTGTCGTCGAGTGCACCCGTACCTACCGGCGTGAAAGCCACGCCACCCACGCCGACGAGGAACTCCTACTACTCAACCGCTCCGAATGGCAAGGAACACTCACCGTAACGCCCTATGTTACCGCTACTGAAGACATCGCCGCGTTTACCGCCCCAGAACACAGCCCGATGATCAAAGCCCTAGTGCCAAGTGGCACGGACCTGCCAGCCGGGGCAATTTTGGCCATCGGCGACATCACCGAAGTAGAACTCGACGATGAGACCAGCGTTGAATCAATCTTTGATCTCGCTCCCAACCGGCAGATACCGATTGGTGCTTTCACCACAGATCTCACAGGGCAACGCATCGCCATCAACCTGCATCCCGACGACCTAAATCGGGTCAACACGACGCGGTACCAAACCCAGTACGAACCTATGCTGCACCAAGCACTATACCTACATGCGCTGGACAAGGCGATACGAAACCTGCCAGACCACATGGGCAAGCGCTGGGCGACGGTAATCCAACACAAACTTGAGGAACGTAACATCCAAGCTGACGGCGAGGACTTAGCCGAAAATTCTGAGCAATACGCTCAGCTGATATTCGAAAGCCCACTGGAGCGAATGCTAAACGCTCTCCAAAAGGAGGCCGGTAATGAGTGATCCAATGCCGGTGTATCGACTAACCGACACCGCTTTTCGGGCACTCGTCAACGAGGCCGAGAACCGGCCTGAAATGTGGCAGGACCCCAACACCGATTTTGCCCAGGTGCTGGCGGAGAACGGAATCACTAACTACCGCGAACCCACAGGGGTGAACGCGCAAGAGCCTATCGCTTTGGAGCCGCCGGCCGACAACCGGCGCCCCATGGCCGACCGACAGGCCTTGCGATTCCACCAAAACCTAGCTGGACTTACGCCGGCGAAGGCATCAGACCCTAACCTGCTGGCCTGGCTGAACCACTTTGCTCTGCACGAGTACGGCATCCAGCGTTGGCCGCGGGCTGCAAACAGCGCGCCGACCAACCACATCCGGCGGCACTGGCTCACCGAGGCAGCCAACGACATTTACGAAGCCAGCATTGCGGGGCGCACCTACTGGATCGCAGAGACCTCCCTCAAGGCCGCTGGACACGCCGGCGGTTCCTTCACCGCAGAGCAAGCTCTCGGGCTGCTCAGTGAGCGAGCGGAACGCTACCACTACTGCATGAGGTTCAGTTTCATGCGCAATCCTCTGGTGACGGCTGAGTACATCAGGGCACTGCTGAACGAAGCAGAAGGAATCAACCGCCGTGGAATGATGAGCCTGGTACGTCAGGTAAACAGGGAAGCCGGGGCCAAGCTAATCGACGCGCTGGACCGCGAACAATGCCGCAAGATGATAGTCAGCGCAGCCGAATCGGCAATGACGGACGAAAAGAACGTCACCGACCGGAAGTATTTGAAAGGCAACCAACCGCTGGTAGTGCTGAGTTTGGGCGCAGGCACCCAGTCCACCGTGATGGCTCTAATGGCTGAGCAGGGCTACAACGGTATGCCCAAACCCGACCTCGCCGTCTTTGCCGACACCGGCTGGGAGCCGCCGGCGGTCTACAAACACCTAGAATGGCTGAAAAGCCAACTGTCCTACGAAGTCGTTACGGTGTCTGCCGGGAACATCAAAGAAGACCTGCTGCGTGGAAAAAACCCACGCGGACACAGCTTCATGGACATCCCTGCGTACCTGACCGAACCAGACGGCAAGGCCAGTGTCTCCAAGCGGCAATGCACCAGTGACTACAAGCTGGACCCCATCAAAGCGGAACTCCGCCAACGACTCGGCCTACAAAAGGGCCGTCGTGCTCCTAAAAGCAGCCAAGTCGAGATGTGGCTTGGCATCAGTGCTGACGAAACCGCTCGCCAGAAACCCAGTCGCGACGAGTGGATCACCAACCGCTGGCCCCTCGCCGAGCAAGGGTACAACCGCGCGCAGTTGTACCAATGGTTCCAGGACCGCTACCCGGAACGGGAACTCCCCCGGAGCGCCTGTATCGGCTGCCCTTACCACAGCAACAGCGAGTGGAAGCAACTGAAGGAACACGACCCTAAGTCATTCGCCGAAGCGGTATTCGTGGACCGTGCCTTACGAGAGCTGCCCCATCTCCGAGAATTGAGCAAAGGTACGGCTTACCTGCACCGGACCAGGAAACCGCTGGACGAGGTTGACTTTTCCAACACCAAGGATTACAACGAGGCCATGCAGGAAGAATGCGAAGGGCTTTGCGGGATTTAGCTCAGGCTAATGCGAAGGACGGAGAAATCACAATGGACCTCAGCAACGCGGGCATAAGTTCGGTCAACGTGCTAAACGCAACCAATCTGTTCAGCCATCCAGTTTCCTACCGAATACCGTACTTCCAACGGCCCTACTGCTGGACCAAGCAGGACCAATGGGAGCCGCTTTGGCGGGACATCATAAAAACGGCTGACCGCTACCGCGCCCACGGGACCAGAACTAGGGCCCATTTCATGGGGGCAATGGTCACGCAACAGCAAGGCAACAAACCGGGCGTAGTGCAAATGAACCTAGTGATCGACGGCCAGCAACGGCTTGCCACACTTCAAGTGGCGATCAGAGCCAGTGCTGATGCCGTGGCATCTCGAGGGTTACAGGAGGTATCCAACCGGTTGACCAAACTGACCCGGAATGATGAAGATTACTTGGATAACGACCAAGAGAACATTGTGAAGGTCAGGCAAACAGATCCAGGAGATCGGACTACCTTTGCGGGGGTTATGCAAGGCAACGCAGACGACGGTACCAGCGGATCAGACATCGGCAAGTGCTATCGTTACTTCCGCGAACAGATAGATAACTGGCTGGCGGAAGAACCTCAAGAAAACGGATGGCGGGTTGAAGCACTAGAAGCAGTCTTGTCCCAGAGTTTAGCCATTGCAACCATAGACCTGCGCGAAGACGCTGAACCGTACACAATC
The DNA here is from genome assembly GCA_965203985.1 of Dehalococcoidia bacterium. GTDB lineage: Bacteria > Chloroflexota > Dehalococcoidia > Lucifugimonadales > UBA3495 > Bin87. The sequence continues at coordinate 1,242,415 of CBDBDS010000013.1, read as the reverse complement.
TTTGCCACGCTCAATGACCGAGGCGTGAGACTTGGACCTGGCGACATCATAAAAAATATGCTGATGCACAAAGCCGACGTGGGGAACAGCAGCGAAAAAGCTGAACGAGTGTGGGGAACATTCGGGCAAAGCTGGTGGCGACAGCCAACAGGTGAAAACAATTTGGAACGTACCCATATTGACCGGTACTTAGACCACTGGTTGACAATCCAGACTGGTGCAGCCAACCGAAAACTGGATCGACTACCAGCCGACTTCAATGATTATCTTGAGGATCATGAAGGTGACATCTGGACCATTGTCGAAGACATAACCAAAGGCGCAAAAATCTACCGAGCGATTCACGAACAAAAACTGTCAGGCGCAGAGCAATTCTTGACACGAATGTACGCTCTCAAAATAGGCGCCCCTATGGCTACAGTACTGTGGCTATACAAAAACCCGATCCCGCAAGATTCGAGGGATGTGATGATACAAGCAATAGAGAGCTATATCATCCGACGGACGCTAGCGGGAATGACAACGAATGCGTTGCGAGAAGTATTCGCAGCCATAGCATCGGAATTACCTCGGGGATGGTCCCCAAAACTGGGCCAAGACCTCATTGAGATATTGGCACGAGAAACTCCGAGTAACCAAAAGTGGCCAACCGACTCGGAAATAAGGGAATTCCTACGGACATCCCCAATGAAAGGGATCAACAAAGGAAAGGTATCAATCTTAGCCGCGATGGAGGAACACATACGGTCCCCCATGGCTGAACCAGTAGCCAAGATAACGAACCTAACTATTGAGCACATCATGCCAAAAGAATGGCTTGCCAACTGGCCATTATCTAATGGAACGGACAGCGAGCAGGAAAACGCCAAGGTAATCCGAGACCGAGCCGTTCAGTTCATTGGCAACCTCACCTTGGTGACCAAGAGTCTGAACTCAAGCGTCAAGAATAAGCCGTGGGTGGAGAAGCAGGTCACCTTAAAAGAACACAGCACACTGGCATTGAATCAAACCCTGCTGTCGGCTCCGCCTACAGAGTGGGACGAGACCGCCATTCGAAAACGCTGCGAAGATTTGGCAGAGATAGCTAGCCAAATCTGGCTGAGCCCTGCGAAATTCAGAGAAATCGCGCACGAGCAACTTGCGTGAACGTGTAAATCACATACACCAGCGGCTGGCTTTAGCCGCTCAGATCTCTAAATTTGCGGCTAGACGGGGACCAAGCCGCGGGCTAGACTGGAAATTAGCCAGTGCCCCATTGTCGTTACTATCATGCCTTACCGAGAGCCGCTCCCTGACGACTGCCCGCCCGACACCGCCGAGGAAATCGACGCCGCGCGTTTCGTCTATCGACTGGTGCGGAACAGCCCGCCCACCGATGATGACTTCCGGTCACAGCGGGCTGAACGGCCAGACCAGATCTTCCGCGAAGTTACTGAATGCCAAGCTCGCGGGCTATCCGTATTCACCAACCTGAACATTGCCGAACGTCTGTCGGCAAGTGGCAGATTGCGAGGAACGATGGTCTGCCAAGTGACTTTGGCAAGGGGAGCGGGACGTATCCAACCAACAGGCAGGCGATCACACAATACCTGGTGGCCGCTGGCTGATTACGACATCTTGGCAAACTGCCAAGTGGTGGCGCGATGAAAACCGTCAAGATTACCGAAATCCTCGAATACTACGACGGCATCTTGGCCTTCGCTGCCCAGGACCCTATCGGCGGCCACTACGTCGGCTCGCTGATTGAGAAAACCCGCGAAAGTGACCGTTACCTAGTTGTCGGAGCCAAGCCGGAACATCTTGGCGAACTGCGCAACGGCAAGATTGACCTGCGCACTCTGCTGCTGGAAGCACCAGAAGGCGAGTGGTACATCACGACTCCAGAAGGTACGATTGAAGACCCGTTGACCCTGGAGCTGCAGCAGACGCCATTGGCCGACACCGATTATCTCCCCGGAGAATGCTACTTCCTGGATGATGAACCGCCAGACGTCGCGCCGAGAATTCAGCGCGCGCTGGAACTCGGCAAAGTAGTTGCCGTAGCCGGCCAAGTAGAACAGGTGAACCGCAGCACCGGCGAATGGGGGCTGCTCACCGACCACGGAGTTAAGACCGGCAAGGTTGCGCCCGGCGGCCCCGACCTGGATGGTTTGCAAGTCGGCAAGCACTATCGCTTCAAGTGCGTGGAAGTCACGGAGCCGGATGCCCTCTGGCGTGACCGCACGACGCTATACCTGCAAAGCACCGAAGCCGGCTGAGCCCGAGTAGACCGCGGACGACGCCAGGTGTACCTCGTTCATTCCCACAGGCGAACTTGTAACCAGCAGGCTCAGAACCCGCCCAGTAGCCCTTTCCAGCGGACATTGAGGCTGTCTAGCTATGTCGGCCATCGCTCATCCACCATCGGTTCTACAGCAGAAACGCGGCGAGTCATCGAGCACTCAAAATTGATGACACCAAACAGTCGCGGCGCATACCTCCCGCGTGGCATCATCTACAAGTCGCCGACCGACGGCGACAAGCCAGCCGCCCACGACTAACGAGGTGGCTGGCCTTTCTGGCCGCCGCACACGCCCTCCAGTGCCGCGGCCAGACACCAGACCTTGCATTCCCACCAGCATCAAGGAACCCTACCAGTCGACCGAAATCGCCACCGACGACTCCTGCATTGATGACACCAGCCAGTGGCGTACAAGCGTTGCTCGCTGGCACAATGGAACCGTCGCCGACCCACGGCGGCGCCGGCCGCCCCGACTAACGGGGCGGAAGATTTTAATCACCACCGCCGCCCAAGTTCCGGCCGTACAGCCGCGGTGACGGCCCTGCAAGGCACCGCGGGGATTCCCCTACTGCGGTAACCGACACTCCCACCTGGGCGACCGGTGGCACCCCAAGAAAACCGATGCAATGCCTGGCTTGCACCGGGCACGTCGAAGTGGGCTACTCCGAACAACACTGACTCCTGCACCGTTGGCGCCATCCGCCAACCGGCATTACCCGTTCAAGTCCCCGCCCAGGAAATTCCTCCCCACCGCAAGCGCGCTCTCCATCACGGAGAAGCTACCCGCCGCCGGATCCACCACCACATCCCCCGGCTCCGTCACCGCTTCTATCAGCGCAGATTGCAGACCAACCGGCTTCCGGTGAGTGTGTCCCCTACGGCCGGACAGCTTCTCCGACCAAAAATCGGGAACGTCACTACCCTTCCAAACCCCCTCCACCACCAAGGGCAACTTCTGCACCACCAACAGGTACTCCCCATAACGCCGCGTGCGGTACCCCATACCCATCCTTCCCTTATCCCACGTGATCAGATCGACCACCTCCAGTGGGAAGTCATCAAACCAGCCAACGGCGCCCGAACACAGGTGGTACTTGTCCGTCCACAGGAAAAGGTGGCCGCTCGGGCGCAACACCCTCGCTATCTCGCCCAAGAACCGCAGAATGACCGGCTCCTTCATCTGAACCAACGAAGCCCTGGCCTGACCCCGCGCCTTCCCCTCATTACCGTACGACAGCTTATCAAGCACGCCCCGATATTGGGGATCGAAGAACACCGCCGGCACGGAATCATCCACCAGGGTTCCCAGCAGGTCCAGACCGTCCATCTTGTGCCTGACATCGAGTTCCAGCATTGGCCTCAGATCCTCGTCAGAACAACCCAGCGCGCCCTCACGTTGACGAGCTTCGCCACTGGGTTTCAAACCGTCCGATTCCATCGTCTGCACCACGCGCCAGTGAGAATAAACCAGAAGCGCACAGCACGTCGCGGCTCCACCGTCAGCAAAACACCCTCGGGCTTTTCAACGCCCCCCGCCATGTTGACCAGGCCAGCGGGCAGAATGTTCCCGACCGTGAGACCAACACAGACAAACGCGGCTGTCCAACCTCAACCGGACACCCGAGCCAACGCGTCCCACCATGTTCCGCCCGATCACTCGGGCATTTTTCATGCTGAAAGACGACAAAAACACGCCCACCGCGCCATCCGCCAAAGCCTCTGAAATCTTCAAAACCGCGCGAAGCATACAACGCCTACGATCAGCACCGCCCGGAACAGCGGGCTACCAAAAGCATGATCGCAGGCGTTTCCAATGACCTCCCCACCTCGTAGCAAGAATCCGCCCAACCACACGGAAGCCGTCATCTCCGTCGCAATCAACCAGACGGAGACGATGAACCCAAAGGCCACCGACGGTTCATGGCTGGAACGACAGACCGCAACCATAGCTCCATACATACTCGATTGGGACATCAGCGAGTGCTGGACCTGGCCCGAATGGCCAGAACGCGAATTGGGACGAAGCCGTCGCCGACACCATGGGCTGGGACGCCAACGAGCTCACCCGCCTGCGCTTGTTGCTACACCAGGAGCCGCACATACGCGGCCTCGGCTACGGGCAGTACGCCGGTTAGCACAAGCCGAAGCAACGATATCCGCCGCCCAACCTGCGTGACCATCACGGTCACGCCCAACCAAACCACCCCAGGATCAAGCGAGCAGGAGACACCACCCCTATGCAAGCAGACGTCACCACAATGGCCGAAATGATGAAAACCAACGAGGAGTACGTCATACCGTACTTCCAGCGTCGCTACGCTTGGAACGAAGAAAACCAGTGGTCCCCACTATGGGACGACATCGTCAACGTCGCCGATGCCATCGGCAACGCCGATGATCCAAAAGATGTGCCACCCCACTTCATGGGGCCTATCGTCATCCAGGAAAGATCACATCATCCTGACGGGAGACCGCCGGGCTACATCGTAGTAGACGGGCAACAGCGAATCACCACGCTGCTCATCATCCTGAAAGCCATCGGCGACGCAGCCGACGAATGCGACCAACCGGAACTTGCCGAAGAATTCCTCGGAAGGATCTGGAACCATATCGGCTACGGGCAGAAAACGCCAAAGGTGCGTCACACTCGCAAACAAGACAGCTTGAACTTGCGAGAGGTGCTGCAAGGCATCAACAGCACGGACATAGCCGACAACAGAATGTACCAGTGCTACGACCACTTCAACACCGCTGCTGTAAGGTACATCCGCAACGGCAACGACATCGCCGAACAGTGCGTCAACCTGCTCACGACGCTCGACAAGAAAATGCAGACAGCGTTGCTGAAACTCGACGCCAATGAACAGCCAAATCTCGTATTCGAGACACTGAACGGGCGAGGCGAGCCGCTGCATCCCTTTGAGCTGGTGAAAAACACCATCATGTACGAAGGCGGCGTCACCGAAGATGACCAAGTAGCCGACGCGCTGTGGAACCCAGCACTGGAAGAACCTTGGTGGCAAGACGGGAAGCTGAACGACTTCCTAGCCGATTGGCTCACGGCGCAGAAGCGCCGGCGGATCAGGTCCCAACGGGTAGCCCCGGAGTTCCGAGCGCACACCCAGGAAGTCAAATCCAATGGACGCGACGTCCGACACATCACAGACCGCATGAACCGCGCCGCCGAGATGTACCGAGCTGTCCAGCACAACGACTTCCCAGCCACAATGCCAGCTTCCGAACGGCTGATGGCCATGAGGCTACCGTCCACTATGCCGGTGATCCTGTGGCTCTGGGACGACGACAACAGCGTCAGCCGCATTGAGCGGCAGACCTGCATCCGGCTGATAGAAAACTACGCCATACGTCGGGTGATCGCCAACCTGAGCATCGGCGACATCATGACCAACATCATGACTAACATGCTGTTGCCGCGGCTGAAGGAAGCCGCCGACGCCGGCGAAAGCCCCGCAAAAGCAATCAGGAGAACGCTGCAACAGCTGACCATAGAAGCGGCGCGCTGGCCCCGTGACCGGGAAATCATGGACAGGCTCAGTGCACAACCGCACGAGATGAACGCCACCAGGCGCGATGTCATTCTGAAGGCACTGGAATCCCAACTGAGGCGGGACGCCGAGCTGGAACCACTGGAAAGGAGCGTGACAACTACACAGCTGATGCCCAGCGGCGAAGCCGGAGAAACCAACTACCCCATGACGGGCAACAGGACAGAGGCACGGCACCAGCGGCGTCAACAGCACCTACGGTACATCGGCAACTTCACGCTGGTCACCAGGTCCACGAACCGGAACAACAACGCCCCGTGGGAAGAGAAAATAGCATCGCTGAGCGACAGCAGCGAAGTAATGCTCACCAAGCAATTGCTGGAGCACCATCAGGACCAATGGACCGACCAGGACATCACCGACCGCTCCGTGTGGATGGCAGAGATCGCCGTGCGCACATGGCCGTATCCGGAAAGCGAATGACCGACGCTGCCAGAATAGCTGCAAAACGCCAGAAAGGGCATCGCTCCATGACAACGCATCCCGCCACTGGATAGACCCCCAAGGTCGTGACAGGCATCCCGCAACGCATCCACGGCGACATCACACCGGCGGTCAACAAAGGAATTCGCAATAAAATGCCAACGCCGCTCATCATTCAACAGAACTCTCTGGTTTAGCGACAGCCACCAACTACACGCCGCCGAACTCAAAGGCAACATCCGTAAGGCTTGCATCGCCCAGTGGCGTGACCGCAAGCACTCCCACTTGCAAAGCATCGAAGCCGTCTGAGTTCGGACCGCCCGCAGATACCCCCGGGGACACCTGTTTTCGCTAACGCGGACAACTCTGCACACAGCAGGCGCAGCACGCGCCCAGAGCCATAGCGCAGTTGCGGCGCAGTTCGGGATGCAGTAATTTCATGCCGTCTCGATGATCACGACAAAAAGAAACGCCCCCGCAAGGGGGGCGTCGGGCCAGCGGCACTACCCGCTGGGGGGGCGATAAAACCCTACAAGGGCGCACAGGGAATGTCAACCGCCACTGCCGGCATCAACGTTGCCATCCCACACGGCTCGCCGGCCCAGCGCACGACGGCGCACGTCGACGGCCCGAACCTCTACCACGGTCTCAGGCTCCGCGGCTGGCGCCGGTACTACTGGCTGGACCTGCTACGTCCAGCCGAAAATCTGCTGCGCCACGGTCAGCACTTGGTGATAGTCAGGTACTTTACCGCTGCGCTGGCTGCCCACGACCGTCCAATGATCAAAACGATGACAACAGCCAGTAGCGCGAAACCGCCCCACGCTGGCAAAATGTCACCGTCGCGGACTACCGGCGACCAAGGTCAACATGAAAGACAAAATCGGCGCTGCCCCGGTAAACTGGATGCGTCTGTTCGCAGACGCGCTGGAAGCCGGGGCCTCAAACCCGTTCAATAGCCTCTGGTGCCCGTACAACATCAGCCTGGCCACCGTAGAGGACTGACCGCAGGAACACCTAATCCCGCGGAACATCATGATGCCCACCCAAATAGATTCACCGCCGCCGGCCACGTTCGAAACCACGGCAGCCATCGTCCAACGACACGGCCACTACGAAGACCGGGACAACCAACCGGACTGGGTCATGAAATCGCAAGCGCACTGCGAACTCATGGCCCCAATGGGCAACGACAAACGGATACAGTACCTGGAAGTCGTTGGTTGCGACGATCAAACCACGAGGTTCATAACTGAATCCGTCGCAGAGACCATCGGCAAAGCCGCCAAACCCGCCCTGCGTTCGGCGGCGCGCGAGTGCGCCACCGCCAAGAAAGACATCCACAACCTGCTGGGCGCATGGCCCGAACCGCACCACTTCCAACTGCTGAGCTCGGCGCTTTCCGGAATGACCAACGAACAGAAGAGCCTGGCCAACGCCTACGCCGCCTGCCAGATATACGAGACGGCGGCCGCAGCCCTGTACCTGGCCATCATTGACGACCTACCACCCGTACAAGACGTCGCGCCCTACAGTGACGAGATGAGACGGCGAGACCAGGACATCGCCGACAGCGGGTACGAGGACGAGGTAGCCAGATGGCCCAAGTGAACACTGGGCAGATATACACTTGTTCTCGGCGCCCAAATCACGCCTGAACACCCGTCACCGCAACGCGACAGCCATAATCGCGCCAGCCCAACCTGATCCACGACGAGGTCTCAGTCCAGCTCATCGCCGGGCACCAGAATAATCTCGCTATCGTCGCCGTACAGATCGAACCAATACGACGCAAGCACCACCTCCGCGGCACCGGACACCGTGTGCGCGACCGCCAGACCCAACTCCCCAACGGCCTCACCCTCCAACAACTGTGCCAGCCTGACCCGGCGCTCGGCGTCTATCCACCCCTGCAGCACCCAGCCGGCGCCCAGCTCCGACTGCGCCGCAAACCTCGACAGTTCTCCCAGCCGTCCTAACCCGGCATCACGCCTCCAGGACATCGCCAACTCGACCAAACGGATCAGCTCCGACTCCGCCATCCCCGCATCGGTCAAATAACGAATTTTCCCTTCGACCCCCAGTCTCATCAGTTCGACCAGGTGCCGAGCCGCTCCAACCTCAGCCGCCGACTCCGCGCCGGCCCCATCGCCGGCGAAATCCCTCGCCCGTTCGTCCACAGGACACGAACCAGGCGCAGCCTCGGATCTCGCCTGACCTCTGGAATCCTGGTAAGTCCGCCAGCGGTCGGATAAATCCCGCCAGCGGTCATAGGCTTCCTCGAACCGGGCGAAGCCCGATCCCCAGACCAGGCTATCCAGGAGACGGAAAGCCTCATCATGACACTCCATCACGGCGCAGACCACGGCCGCGGAAACGCGTTGAGATGAACCGGTGGGAACCATGGACTCCAAGACAAAACCTCCTTGCAGGCATCAGGAAAACGGAACCTCATCGGGCACGAAAAACAGAAACGCCCGCGGCGCCACACGGGCGCACCGAGCGTGATTGCCATGACCAACGGGAAGAAGCCCCTCCCCACGAGTCATTCCCGCGAGCGGAGCAGAGAGCCGATTTCCCGGCAAACAGCCGGTTATGTCACGTTTCTCCATCGGGCGGGCATATGCGGTAGCCCGTCACCACGCCCGCCAGATTTGCCGCTACGGCGGGCCGTCAGTCGTCCCGATTCTACTCCCGTCGGAAAGCACGGTAAAGCACCAAATACATGGGACCCGCAGAAGACAGCCCAGCCGGCCAACGAACCACGAGACGGAACCCAGCGCTGACCGCCGCACACGCCCTCCAGTGCGGGGGCCAACCACCACCGGATTTTCCCAGAGGGCGGCCCGCACAACGCCGTCCCGCCCCCGAGACAGCCCCGCTCCCTCCTGCCGGTGGGCAGGAGCAAGCCATAGCTGCATTTGACGCCATCGGCGGCATAAGCCGAGCCCGAGAATGGGGCAACGCGGCTACTTCCTCACCCGTTCGAAGACCAGCGCCTGCCCGCCGGCGCTGTGCAGCGTCAGTCGCTCATCGGAGACCTCGAAGCGCTCCAACGTCAACAACGACTCCTGAATGAGTTGTTCCTGTCGGAACATCGCCATGGACGGGCAGCCCGCTTCCGTCCAAGTCAGGTCGTCGTACGAGGTCGCGGTGCGGACCGACTACTACGGCGACACCGAATACATGAAAGCCACGGGGCGGACGCTCATGAATCCGGTGCGGGACCTCACGGTGGGTCTCTCTGCCGACGAACCCAGGCAGGCCATCATCAACTGGAAGGCGCCGGTAGACGCCTCTCAAGTGGATTACATGGTCACGCTGCGCAAGACTTTCGGCAACCGGCGCGTCGGGCGCGAACAGCCGGGGTCCGCTGCTGTGAGTACCACCTTCAACGGTCTCAAGGCTGGACATTGGTATCACGTCGACGTGAAGGCGGTGGGTAACGGCGACGTCCGCAGCGCGTCCCGCCGGTGCTACTTCCAACAGGGAACCGCGGGTTCGCAGAACACCGTCGGCGCCGACGAGGATCCCGGCCGGCGCGCCAAAAACAGCTGCGCGACGGCTCAACAGGAGCGGCGCCGCATTTCGGGCCGGAGAATGCGGTCGCATCGAGGCGCCCGGAAACGGGCGCCCCGAACTCATAACGCACACTGCCCACGTGGGCAATCCGCTATCAGGCAAGACGTCCAGAACCATCGGGCGAACACGGAGTAATCCGTGGCTACATTGCAAGGATAACCATCATAAGGTTGCATTATCCCGCCCGCGTCGCAAGGTTCCTTGCATCAGGGTCGGTGCATTGCAAGGATAACTACCATAGGGTTGCATTGTGCCGCTCGCATTGCAAGGTTCCTTGCATCAGGGTCGGTGCATTGCAAGGATAACTTCGCACCGCCGCCGCCGCATCCACAATGCGCTGAGATACCACGGTTCGGCCCGTCGGACGGTGAGTCGGCATTTCCCTGCTGGCACACAAATATGCCAAACGACGGTGCCTGAGCGCATCCGAGCACGTCCCACAACCCGCCCGTCGACAACGCCGCCGGCTCAAGTCCTACCCGGACCACAGCCGCCACAGTTATAATCCAGCCCATCATCCCCCCGGCAGACCCCCAACCAGCCACGCTAAGCCCGCCGAGGTTCAGCATGACCACCACCAAACCCACTACCAGGACGGCGCCCGGCCGCTTCCGACTGCCCGATCCTCCCGAACGCCAGGACGACGAGAAGATGAGCACCGTCGACCAACTCCACCAGCCGGGCAACACCCACCACCTGCTCCAGCACCTCGGCAACCCCGATACCACCCTGGTCACCGCCGAACGCTTCATCACCATGATGCCCGAGCGTCGCCTCCCCAGCGGACGCACCCGCCGCGTCCCCGACCTCCTGATCGCCTTCGACGTCGACCCACAGCTGTACCGGGACAACAACGGCTACATCGTGCAGGCCCAGGGCAAGCCGCCGGACTTCGTGCTGGAAGTGGCCTCCCGGAGCACGGGCAGCGAGGACACCGGCCCCAAGCGCGACGACTACGCCGCCCTGGGCATCCTGGAATACTGGCGGTTCGACGAGACGGGGGAATTCCACGGCGCCAAGCTGGCCGGCGACCGGCTGGTGGACGGCGTGTACCAGCCCATCCGGATCGACGAACTGGACGACGGCGTCCTGCAGGGCTACAGCGCGGCGCTGAACCTGATCCTCCGTTGGGAACGGGGACAGCTGGGCTGGTACGATCCCAAAACGGAGCAGCACATCGCCACCTTCAACACCGAGCGCACCCGCGCCGATAGCGAAAGCGCCCGGGCCGACAGCGAACGCGCCCGCGCCGACAGCGAGCACGAAGCGCGTGTGGCTGCCGAAGCCCGCGCCGCCGCCGCCGAGGCCCGCATCCACGAGCTGGAAACCAGGCTCTACAACCCGGACCTCTGAACCGGCCCAGATCGCGCCGCGCCTGGCACGACAAGCCGTAGCCGACCTTCGTGGACCCCATCGCCTTGGTGAGACGGCACCTGTGGCTGGAGTCGGACGATTTCTCATCGTCGGCCGGCAGCCACGACACGCAGGAATCCCCATCGCTCTGTACCACCGCATGGTGGCCTCCCTGAACATGACCGGCAGCGAGCCATGCAATAACCGCCTCGTAACGCCCGCAACATCCCAACCACGGAAGCCCTACCACCACGCAAAGAGGTCATCATGGCGACCACCCCTAACCAACCAAACGAAACCCATCAAGACGTCCACCGACCCCCTTTCACCAGAGGTGGACAAGCGCGTCCCAATCCCGCCGGTGACCGCGGTCCCTGGCAGCCGCCGGCCGACGGCACCACCGTCGCCGAATTACGCAGGATCCGCGAAAGGCTTCGGGAAGATTGACTCCCCGGCAAGCGAGGAAAATCCTGGTGGGAGAATCAGGGGTTCAAACCAATTGAACTTGTCGTCGCTCAGCCAGAGTGATCAAATCGGCACACCATCCGCCGTCGCCGGTAGCTTACTTCTACACCCGTCGGGGTACGCTCAGCTAACTGTATGTGCGCTCCAACCTCCGAAACGAATTTCGCCGATATGGTAGCCGTTTTCAACACCCGGCCGGCCGAATCCAGAGTAGCGAAATTTCCTCCAGCGTTGACGAATTATGCGATATGTGGGATCGTTGATTCCGATAGAGCCCCCCACGCCTCTCGTAAGATCGGCGCACCAAGGGGGGACATTGTTGTCTGACTGACAGCACGCCAACTCGCGCGTTCCTCTACCCTCATTCCAACCTCCACAGCCGACCAGATACGGGATCTGGTCGACTGAGGCATGGTCGTGCCAGTTAGCAACCTCGCGGCCCACAACGCTCCAAGCTGCGCGATCCGCACCACCGCTGAAGCGTAAGGCTGAATGCCCTGATTACGGCACCCCCGCCGAACGGTACCACTCCTGACGATCGCGCCGACACATCTGCAACTGCCATAATCAACCCGTCGCCGACCGACGCCGACCGGCCACACAAGCCCACCGCCCGCCAACATCGCAGCCGGCCCAAGTCCTACCCGGACCACAGCCGCCACAGTTATAATCCAGCCCATCATCCTCCACCGGCAGACCCCCAATCACCCACGCTAAGCCCGCAGAGGTTCAGCATGACCACCGCCGACGCCAAAACCACCAAATCCGCAGGCCGCTTCCGGCTGCCCGACCCCCCTGAACGTGAACCCGACGACATGACTTCCGCCGAGCACCTCAGCGAAACCGGTCTGCATCACCACCTGAAACAGTTCCTGGGCGATCCGGACACAACCATCGTGTCCGGGGAGAAGTACATCACCGCCAGGCGCGGCGGCGACCGCAAGTTCCCCGACCTGCTGGTGGCCTTCGGAGTGAACCCAGAGGCATACCGTGATACCAACGCATATATCATCTCGGAACAGGGGAAGCCGCCGGACCTCGTGCTGGAGATAGCATCGGAGGCCACTGGCCACATTGACGTCGGTGAGAAGCGAGAGTTCTACCAGGGGCTCTCGATACCCGAGTACTGGAGATTCGACGCCACCGGAGAGTTTCACGGCGTCAGATTGGCCGGCGACCAGTTGGTAGAAGGACGCTACCAAGCCGTTGAGATCACCGAAGTGTCCAGCGGAGTGCTGCAGGGACACAGCGACGTGTTGAACCTGGACTGGCGATGGGAGCATGGTCAGCTGGGCTGCCATGACCCAGTGACAGGGCAGCACATCGCCACCTTCGCCACCGAACGCGCACGCGCCAACAGCGAACATGATGCACGCATTGCGGCCGAGGCCCAACTCCGAGCCGAACGCGAAGCCAGGGCAGCTGACCAGGCCCGCATCCGCGAGCTGGAAACCAGGCTCTACAACCCGGACCTCTGACGCGACCAAGCCGCGCCGCAACATCACCGCCCACAGCGCCCGGTCCACGCCGACCGGGCTTTTCATTGGCAGCCCGTTCACAATCGACGCTGCCAAACCCAACTGCCCCGCCGAAATTTCGGCATCCCAGGAGATCCAGAGCATGACAACAGTCACGTTCAACCACACCCGGATGAGCATCGAGGATATCGTCTCGTCAGGCGAGTACGGCAAGCGCATGATCCGCATGGCCGGACAATTCCGCCGCGAGGGCAACCACGCCGCCGCCAACGCCGCCTTCATGGGAGCAGCCCACATCCGCGACCAGCTCTCGAAGACGATGGACCTGCTGCCCATCATCGCTCCCGAGCACGCCGCGTTGCTCGGCGAAACCCAGCGACAACGCCTTTTGAACCAACTGAGCGAATCCCATCGACGCCTCAGCCAACTGGTCACAGAGCACAGCGCATCCACTATCCTGCCGGAAGACTGCGACCAACGGGGCGAGGAATGGTATGCGTCATGCCTCCACATCGGCCACATGGCACATCTGGCCAGGGGCGTCGCCGACCGCGCCGCGGCAACGCCGCCAAACGGCGATCTGATCGAAACGACGGAATGTGCCTTGGAACAACTCCTCAACGGCGCACGGGAGTCCATGGCCGAACTCAGGGCAGACGACCTCCCTGACTGCACCCCCTTCCAACAGACCCGAAGCCAACTACGCGAGCAGGCGACCAAGGACCACGCCGAAATCGAAGAGGCCAACGCTGCCTTCAAGGAAGTCTCCAAAGCGGCCACGGCCGAGGCCGACAATTCCCAAGGGCGGTGCCACGTCTGCGGCGGAGACATACGCGCTGACGACGCGGCCACGCACGCGCAAGCCTGCTTGATGAATCACGTCACCGGAAGATACCGCGTCCCGGACTGCGACGAACGCTACGCCAGGAGCCAACCCATCTTGATCCAGGTACGGAGTGAGGAACTTCGCCACTGGATGGTGCTCGTCGTGCAACCCACCACCAGCCTGCGTCAGCTGGACCAATTCCTGCGCCGCCAGTGGCTGGAATGCTGCGGCCACATGAGCTACTTCGAAATCGGCGACGTCCGGTACAGCGCCTGCGTTCCCGGCCCAGGCGACAAACTGCTGTTCGACGCCGACCTGGCGGACGACGACGAGCAGCACATGGTCCACACCGTGGAAGAAACCGTCGCTCCCAGACAGCATTTCCACCACGAGTTCGACTACGGCGACACCACCTGCCTGAACCTGGAGCGCCTCGGCGCAATCCCGGTTCCGTACCAATACCTGCCGGAATTCATCAACACGTCCGCGGCGTCCGAGGGCTACGGCGACGACTTCATCACCGTCATCGCCCGCAACCTGCGTCCCGAACGTTGCTTCACCTGCGACGGGGTCGCCGTTTGGCGTTACTACGAGAACCCCTACACCCTCGTGCCGCCGGAACACGGCGGCCCCATCGTGGCGCCGCCCTACTTCTGCGACCAGTGCGCACCGCAGGGCGTGGCAATGGTCATCCTGCAGAACTCGCCGCGGGCAGGAATTGGCTGCTACGACAACACCCACGATGAACCCGAAGCGCGGAACTTTGGGTAAAACAACGCAGCGCTGCATCATCCGCAGATCGGGGCAATCCCGAACGATGAGACGAAAGCACGGGACCCCAGAGAACGTCAGCCAAGGGATCACGTCCCAGTAGCGGTCTCAGTGCCGCACCAACGGCACAATCGCCACCGTCGTCATTGACGCCGACAAATTGATTCGGACATTATGAAAAACGACATCGACGCGGTTGACCACGAGCGTTCGTTCTCGCACAATCAAACCACCGGCCAACGGCAGCATACCTCCCCAAGTAGAGAGCACCGCCATGACCACCATCCGAGACCTCCAAAACCGTTCCAAGACCATCCACAACGAAGCTGTCCGGGCATCCCAAACCGGACAGCCAGCCGAGGCCCGTTCCAAAGCATGGCAGGCCGCCCTGACCGTCATCGAAGCAGCAGCCCTGAGCGAACAGTGGGAGACGGATCCCCAGCGAACACCCGCCGAAACGGCCCTGCAGTTCAGCCTCAAGATCAAAGACCGCCGGATCTTCACTCTTTTCGCCAGCGCCGAGGCCCTCGACCCGGATACCTTCATTGAGCCACTCGACTCCGAAGACCTCCACGAAAGGATCGCCTTTACCGGCGAATTCATCCAACGCATGAGCCGCCACCTGACCGGCCGAACCGAAGTGAAGCAAGTCCGCGGAGAACGCAATTGACCACCGCCACCTACCGAACGGCTGCCCATCATCTGCTGCAACAGGCCAACGCCGAGTTCCAGCTCCAAGACCTGAGACAAGCCTCCGAAAAGGCTTGGGGGGCCGTCGCCCAAATTACGAAGGCTTACGCAGAGAGCCTGACACCGCCAGCCTACCACCGCAGCCACGGCAGCCTGAAAACAATCGCGCGGAACCTTGCCCAGGGCACCGGCAACCAAGATTTCCTGGTGCTCTTCAACGCCGTCGAACGACTCCACGTCAATTTCTACGAAAACACCCGCAGCGCCGGCGCCGTCCAGGCCGGCATGGTGGATGCCCAAGCCTACACTGCCCTGGTCGAAGCACAACTCCCCCAGCCGCCATAACCACCCGGCACACTCGTCGCGCTCTCAGCTCTCCGCCCTACGGCCGCGGTTCGCTTTAGAAATCTCGACACCGGGGGGCACACGCCCTCCAGTGCGGCGGCCAACCACCACCGGATTTTCCCAGAGGGCAGCCCCCACAACGCCATCCCGCCCCTGAAACAGCCCCGCTCCCTCCTGCCCGTGGGCAGGATCAGGCCATAGCTGCATTTGACGCCATCGGCATACGCCGAGCCCGAGAATGGGGCAACGCGGCTACTTCCTCACCCGCTCGAAGACCAGCACCTGCCCGCCGGCGCTGTGCAGCGTCAGCCGCTCATCGGAGACCTCGAACCGCTCCACCATCAACAACGACTCCTGAATGAGTTGTTCCTGTTGGAACAGCGCCACAGAAGGGCAGCCCGCTTCCGTCCACGTCAGGCCGTCAAGGCGCAGCTCCGAACCCCGCGCCCGGTATCCGGCGCCGTAGGCATTGCAGCCCGTCCACCCCGTCAGATCCGTGGCGGTGGTGAACTTGGCAGTCGGGTTCCCCACCACCTCAGCGGGAACGTCGGCATCGCCCTGGGCGATCAGCCGCCACTCCGTATTGGCCAAGGGGTTCGCCTGGCCCCCACAGGCCATCAAAAGGAACACGAACCCAAGCAGAAGCCAGCGCATCATTCCTCCCATCCTGGACTCAGACGGCAACCGTCTGGACTGCTGCCGGCGCTGTTATGAACTGGACCTATCGGCCGGCCGGCATCGCCTGTCGGTGAGCGAGGTGGTGGACAATCCCCGCTACTTCCTGAACGGCGCCCGGCCTGAAGTGGCGCACGCGTGATCCCCTGTCCGCGGTGCCAGGCTCCACTGGTGACGGACGGCAAGCTCGTCCGCTGCCTGAACGGTCATACCCGTCAACTACCGGCCCCGCCCGTACACATGCGGCGGGGCCGGTTCCGCAAACACAAGGAGAGTAGACCATGAAACGTCTCATCATCGCCCTGGCGGTCATGCTGCTGCTGGCCGTCGCCGCCTGCACCTCCGCAGGCGAGCTGCCGCCGCCAACTGCATCCCTGCCTGCTGCGCCCGTCGCCGACTGGCAGGGCAACACAATCACTTACCAACACAACCCGGAGCCCGTTACCCCCACGACCGCGCCCACAGCTACTCCGCGACCGACGTTGACCCCGAGCCAAGCCTTGAGGGTCGCAGCAGATATGACGTTCCATACCCCCGCCCAATGCCATAGGGTTGCTACCCGAGCCACCCCAGCCCGAATGCACCAATCGTTGGTCGGGAGCGGGTTGGACCACGCCTGGCATGAGGTCTACGGACGCCCCCTCAGCCCTGAAGACGCCGGCATCTACATCAAACACATCATCGCACGTTGCAAAGAGCTGGGCTATCTCTAGCCGCGGGTCGGGGCATGGCATGGCATGGCAAGGACCCCTGGGCGCACCGCAGCCCTAAAAGAGGCCCCTGCAATGGCAGGGGCCTTCGTCATGGCCTACAAACGGCCAATCATTTCAGGCGGCTACTGGCGCGTCTCCGTCCGCCTCTACCACGTCAAACGGGCAGTGACCACCGACGTGCACGGGCGGGTGATGCCCCCAGACGTGCAGCCAGGCAACGCCTGTGCGGCGGATCTCCTCCACCTCGTCGTCAGTGAGCTGCCAGCAGGTGATCGATATGTCCGGGAGGCCGGCGTACTGAGACGTGCGGTCAATCGTCCGGTAGGCCGGAGCGTCAGCCACGTCGCCCTGTCCGCGCCAGACGGTGTTCGCTTCGGGGAACTGTATGGGTACTCCCATGGTCACTCCTGCATTTTGAAGTATGCCGCCGCGGCGCGCGTCAGTCCCGGACGTATAGATCGCTAGGCCCAGCCACACCGCCCGCCCAGTCTCAGCATCGCGGATTGTGCAGCCGTAGCGCTGAGCACGCCGGTTGTACCAGACGTGGACCGTGACGGGACGTCGGGGTCGGCCAGGTCGCGGATGCGCGAGAGCATCAGCTTTCGTCCTCGCCGATGAACAGGCCGGCGGCGGCGCCCAGGATGTGGCCGGCGTACTCCTCAAGTCCTTCCAGGGGATGGTATGCCCTGCGCGACGATGCATTCGGCACTTTCGCGGTTGGGCGAAATCCCAACCGCTCCAGAGCCCGCTCCACTACTTCGCCGAAGCGTCCAGCGCCGCGTCCAATCGCCGGGTGGCGCCGCCATAAGCTCAGCGCTCCACCATCGTCGAGTTTAGCCAAACTCAAGCGCGGGCGTCCAACCGCAGCCGGATTTTCACGCCATCGGCTGCACGTTTGCTGGGTTATGTCCAGCCGTTTTTCAGGCCTAACCGCAAAACGGCGCAACGACGTTGGCAGGTAATGTACCCGCCCAGTATGCCACCGGCGCCTGATATCAGTGGCTGACCGACCGGGCAGTCCGGGTCGTTTCACTGACATGAAGGCATCAGCCGGCATGGGGCTGATGTGCCGGCGGAGTCCGGCAAACCCCGGCTTGAGGGAAGCTCTCGCAGGTCGAACAACAAGGAGATGCCGAGACGATGAGCATGATGACGAGAAAAACGGTCCTGCCGTTCCTGCTGGCGCTGGCCGTGCTGGCCATAGCAGCAGCTATGGCCTACCAACCGACGCCGGCAGCCGCCCAGAGCGGCGACACGCTGGCCGCGCCGAAAGTGACGCTGACGTCGGCTTCGAACTGCAACCCCGAGAACCCGCGCACCTTTCTGGTGGTTACCTACACGGCCGTTGACGGCGCGAGCTCCTACGAGTACCGCGTGAAGTGGGGCCGCGACGACAACTTGGGCCAGTGGCGCGCCGTGCCCAGCTATGCCAAACCCGGCAAGCCGTGGGCGCCGAAACTCAATCGCTACGCGCAGCCCGGCGAGAACTATCTGGTACAGGTTCGCGCCGTGGGCTCCGACGGCGGCAAGGGCGCCGCCGGCGCGGGGCGGTATTTCCACCGGGTCGGCGACTTTCCGGCTCCCTCCGGCGTGACCGTCGCCTATCAACCGGACGGCGACAACGTGGACTACACCAAGGCCCGGCTGACCTGGCGGGGCAGCTCCGAGAGCGGCGGCTGGTTCGCCGTGCAGCATCGCGCCATCGGCGAAAAGTGGCAGTCCACCAGCTGGAATCAGTTCTCCCAACTTGACGACGGGGACGCATCGCCCTATTTCCACGACGTGAGCGGCCTGGACGCGCAGAAGGGCTATCAGTTCCGAGTGGCCGGTCATTCGCCACAGTGCGAAGCCAGCCCGTGGTCGGAGGTCGCCACCCTGCGGCCGGCGCCGGATGCGCCCGAGTTCCTGACCTCCGTGGGCCGGGGCGACGGCAACGGTCACCTGATGGGCGTCTGGGTGGAAGGTCCGTACGACGGGGTCGACTACCACAAGTTCCGCCTCGGCGACGGCAACGCCGTGCAGGTCGCGCTGCCGGCGGCGCAGCAGCATCGCTTCCCGGTGGAGATCGGCCAGATTTACTCCGTATGCGCGTCCGCGGGCAACGCCAGGGGCGAGAGCGATTTCACCTGCCGCGACGTAACGGCGCAGGTGTCCTCTCCCATTGAGACCCTGCGGCTCGTTCCCAACAAGCATTTGGCTGGCACCCTGGATGCCTGGTGGGACCTGTTTCCGGTCGTGGACCCGACTTGGAACCAAACCCGCGCGCACGCGCCGCCCCTGTATCTGGCGGCGCTGCGACAGGTGGGCGACGAGTGGGCGACTGAGACCTATGAAACCAAATCGCTCAACGCCGACTCCACGGAATGGGTCATCACCACCGTGGTGCAACGGCTCTTCCGTCAAGCCTACCGAGACGGACGGTCAGGACACGCGAGCTTCGATGGCCTGAAGGAGAACACGGAGTACGAGGTCATGGTATGCAGCCACTATTACGGCGAGGCCGACCGTGCCGCCGACCGGTACGATTGCAAGACGGCCATTGCTCGGACACTGATGAATCCGGTACGGGACCTCAGGGTCGGCTTCGATGCCAATGAGCCAGGGCGGGCCATCGTGAAATGGCAGGCGCCGGAGGGCGCCTCCCAGGCGAATTACGTGGTGACGCTGAAGAAGCGAGACGGCGGCCGACGCGTTGGTCGCGAACGGCTGGGAGCGGACGCCGTGAGCGCCGCTTTTGACGGACTCAAGACCGGTCGTTGGTATCACGTCGACGTGATATCAGTCGGCGACGACGCACGCAGCCCAGTGCGCCGGTGTTACTTCAAACAGGGGACTGCGGGCTCGCAGAACCGGGCCGGCGCCGATATGGACCCCGACTTCCGCAGCAGCAGCAGCTGTGCGATTTCGTCGGCGGCAGCCGACTAGCGGCTCAGCCGCCGCAACGGCGACGCGGGGGCTCGGTATCAGGTGGCACTGAGCCCCCGCTGGACGCCTGGAAGCCAGGGACCGCGCGGGACGCCCGCCTGTGCCGTCGGCAAAAGTCCAGGGCAATCATCTGCGATGCCATAAAAAGACATAATAAAGACATCTCCAATAGACGATAGTTTACCATAACGTCATCTACAAATGCGTTATACTATGCCCAGAGCAGCAGGCAGTTCAGAGCCGAAGACGACTTTGCGGGAAGCAAGTCGCATTCCGGCGCCGTAGCGAAGCGAAGACGGCGCCGGGGCAGCGGGCATTGCTGACCGCGCCCCTGGGCGAAGACGGCGAACGCCATGCGCCGCCGGGCCGTTTCGCCACGATAACCGCAACACGCCGGGGATTCCACGCGCCGATAGGCGACGCCTGGCCCCACCGAAGCAGCGGCGACGCCCCCCGGCGGGGAGGCAGAAAGCCGCCAGCCGCCACGACCGATAGGCCGAATCATAAGCGACAACGCATAAGGAGCAAGAGCAACATGACCACCACCCCGAACACCCCGCCGAATCCGGCGCAACCCCCCGCGCAGAACGGCAGTAGAATCGCCGCCTGGATCAAACGACACACCAAGGGCGTCGTCATCGGCGCCATCATGGGCCTGGGCGTCATGGCCATCGCCGGCGGCGGCCTGGGCGGCTACGTCGCCTACGTCAAGCAGAAAGCCCCCGCGGCCGTGCAGGACACCGCCATCCCGGCGGCCGAGACCATCGCCAGCGTGGCCGAGACCACCGCGCGCGTCGTGGTGGGCGGGCCGGGCGGGGGCGAGCGTTCCCCGGTCGCGGCGGCCGGTCTCGCGGCGCTTTCCCCCGGCGACGGCAGCATGCCCACCGCGCCCGAAACGGGCACGAACACGGTAGAGATCCGGATCAATCCTACAAACATTACCGTTTCCGAAGGAGATGCGGCTCTATTGACTGTGGAACGAACTCCGGGTTCATCCACTGATTCCGCCATTGACTTTGTTCTTACCGCTAGAGAGTTTGTGGAGGGCGATGGAAACTTCAATTCGGGTAAACAAACCGAGGGAGACCGAGATTTTGCTGCAGGCAATTATCGCGGAACCATAGCGGCTGGGGCTAATTCAGCCACCGTCAACATTGCGACAGTTGATGATGAGATTGCCGAATCTACCGAACATTTTAATGTCATTTTGTCTGCGAGTGTCAATTTTCACCAACTTTGATCATCTAAATCGCGAAATGTTCACGGTCTTTGACCGGGATTTTCATGGTCTTTGACCACCTTGGGAGCCAGATCGGCGACCATTGCCGCACTTCGATGTTGAGGTGCAGCGATGGCCTACCGGGAGGTTTCCAGGATGGAGATAAAAGAGATAATCCGCCGCTGGCAGGCGGGGGATGTCCCAGGGCGGATTGCCTTTGGGACCGGGCTGTCCCGCAACACGGTACGGAAGTACTTGGCGGCGGCGCAGGCTGAGGGCATCGCCCAGGAAGGACCGCCGCCCAGCGAGGAGCAGTTGGTCCGGCTGGCGACGATCAGTCTGTCGGGACCGCGGCAGGCAGCCACGCCACGGCAGGACCAGTTGGAGCCGTGGTCTGACCAGATCTACCAGTGGATCACCAAAGACCGGCTGCAGATGACCCGCATCCACGAGCTGCTGGGCATGCGGGGATGCCAGGTATCGTACCCGTCGCTGCGCCGTTTCATCATCAACCGCAACTGGCGGCGTCGCAGCAAGACCACGGTGCGGATGGCGGACACGCCACCAGGAGAAGTGGCCGAGGCCGACTTCGGCCGGCTGGGCATGATCACCGACCCAGCCACCGGCAAGCGCAAGGCGGTGTGGGCCATGGTCATCGTGATGTGCCACTCCCGCCACTGCTTCGTCTGGCCCATGATGCAGCAGAAGCTTCCGGACGTCATCGCCGGACTGGAAGCGGCGTGGGCGTTTTTCGGCGGGATGCCCAAGTACCTGGTCATCGACAATTTCCCCGCTGCCGTGGTGGGCACGGATCCGCTCAATCCCATTCTCACCAGGGGCTTCCTGGAGTACGCCCAGCACCGGGGCTTCATCCCCGACCCGGCCCGCAAGGGTCATCCCCAGGACAAGCCCAAGGTGGAACGCAAGGTGCCCTACGCCAGGGAACGCTTCTTCAAGGGCACCGATTTCAACGATTTCACCCACGTGCGCGCCGCCGCGCCCAGATGGTGCCTGGAGGTGGCCGGCATGCGCATCCACGGCACCACGCACAAGAAACCGCTGGTGGTCTTCCAGGATGAGGAGCGACACACCCTGATCCCCTGGGACGCCGTACCCTACGAGATCGCCAACTGGCGCACCAACACCGTCCATCAGGACCATCACATCAAGTGCCTGGATGCACTCTACTCGGTGCCCTCCCACCTCTGCCGGCCCGGCCTGAAGGTGGAGGTCAGGGTGGACAGCAAGCTGGTGCGCATCTACCACCGCGGCCAGCTCATCAAGACCCACGAGCGCCAGCCCAAAGGCGGCCGCTCCACCGACGTCGCCGACTATCCCCCCAAGGTCGCCCCCTACACCACCAGGGCTCCGGACGGGCTCAAGCGCGAGGCTGCCAACCTGGGACCGGCGGTGGGCGAATTCGCCGAGCGCCTCTTCGCAGGCGACCACCCCTGGTCCAAGATCAGGCAGGGACATAAGCTGCTGCGCCTGGGCGACCGTTACACCGCCCAGCGCCTGGACGCCGCCTGTCGGCGGGCCCTGGACGTCGACCTCATCGACGTCTATCGCGTGGAGAACATCCTGGTCCAGGCTTTGGAAGAGGAAACCACGCCCCAACTGCCGCTGCCCCTGCCCACCGGCCGCTTCGCTCGGCCCGGATCCGTCTTCGCCCAAAGCGATCCGTACCGCCGGAAGTCGGCCTGAGGAGATTATACCCATGACCCGCGTAACCGAACTCACCCCTCTGCTCAAGAACCTCAAGCTGGGCGCCATGGCCGCCACTCTACCCGAACGCATCGCCTTGGCCCGTCGTGAACAGCTGGACTACGCCTCCTTCCTGGAGATCATTCTCAGCGACGAGGTCAGCCGCCGCGCCCAACGCCGCATCGAAGTGCGGCTCAATAGCGCCGGTTTCGAGGAGACCTGCCGGCTGGAGGACTTCGACTGGTCGGCGTCAATTACTCTGGATCGCCGACTGCTGGACGCCGTCTTCTCCCTGGAGTTTCTGGACAAGCACGAGCACGTGCTGCTGGTGGGACCTGCTGGTGTCGGCAAGAGCTTCCTGGCCCAGGCCCTGGGCTACTCGGCAGTCCGCGCCGGACACACCGTCCGCTTCAGCCACGCTGACGGCTTTTTCAGGGCCATGGCGCAGGCTCGGGTCGACAACTCCGTCGACCGCGCCTTCCGATCCTTCCTCACCCCCGACCTGCTCATCCTCGATGACCTGGGGCTCCACCGCCTTACCGCCCAGCAGTCCGCCGATCTTTACGAACTCATCCTCAACCGACACCGGTCCTCCAGCTTCGTCATCACCAGCAACCGAGCCGTCGAAGAATGGCTCAGCCTCTTCGACGATCCCATTCTGGGCAACAGCGCCCTGGACCGGCTGGCCAACGCCAGCTACCAGATCGTCATCGAGGGCACCAGCTACCGGGAACGGCTGTCCCCACACCGCGCCCTGCTCAGCAACGAAGGGGGTGATTGACCGGCCAACTACAACCTGATATTAGCTAAATCACCGCGCTCCCAAGGTGGTCAATGACCGTGAAAATCTCGGTCAATGACGATGAAAATTCACATGCGAGCGATCCCAGCAAGGCGAGGGTTGTTGATGGCGTACATGGGGGACAACAGGCAGTTGTCGGCATATACGATAATGACGACGTGCATCTGTCTTATCAGAACAGCTATCTAAAGATGGGTGAGCCAGGCTGGAACCACCACACCGAGGAACTGGCCATCTTTGTCAGTGGGGGCACAGAACTCACATCCAGCCTTGCCTGCACCTCGGAAAATGGCAAGATAGCCGCATTCGATTTCGTGATACCTCCCAGTGACACCCCTCAGACGGTTAGGAAAACCGTCAGCCCGGTCAAGGACAGCGACTTCCGGTACGACTGGGATAAACTAACTTGTGGGCTAAAACGCACGCCACACCTATCTTACGCGGACCAGTTGACCTCGGGCCTTCCCGTATTCATCCAGGACAGCGACGTGCCGAACGGGATGCCGCGCCAGCGCGAAGTTAACGGCGAGATGGTGGATGCCAAGGCGTTCATGCTGGTTGGCGACCTCGAATGCGCTGGCAGTCCCCTGACCGCCAGGGTCATCACGAACTGGCCCGCACCGTCCGGCGGATGGACGTTCGACATTGACGCTGGATCGATTCCTGGTGTGACAGTGCCCGGAACCGTCACTATTCCACAAGGAGCACATGATGCATCGTTCCAAGTGCAAGTGACGCGCACTCCGAGCTCGCCGTATAGCCGTTACGAAATAGGCGCCCAAGGAAGGCCAATAACGGACTGGCACTATGCTGCTGAAACCAACCTCACAGAGGTGAGGGTCGTCCCGCAACCCTGCCAGTCCGAGCCCTACATCCCCAAGCCGATGCCGGTTCCGGACGTTCCGACCCGTCCCGCGAACGCGGCCCTTCAGTTGTCCTGGGCGGACGGCACCAAGGATATCGACAGCGAAGGCGCGATACACATAGTCGAAGGCGCGGTCAAATCCGAAGTCAGGATCGTGGCGCAGCTGAACCACGACGCGGTCTTCGACGAGTATTTCGAACTGAAGGACCGGGCTGTTACCGCAACATCAGATGATTACGAGTTGTCGATGAGCGGTAGGGTCTTCATACCGGAAGGCGAGAGGAATGCAACCGCCATCTTCTACGTGAAGGCTAAAACTGACGACAGCGACGAACCGCCCGAGGCTTTCAAGATAAGGCTTGAGAACGACGGCATGAAGTCCAACGAGTTGATTATCAAGATCTTCCAACCAGACGATGCCCCCACGCCATCGCCGACGCCAACGCCCACGCCGGAGCCACCTGACGGGCCGAATGACCCGCCCGGTCCTCCCGCATACGTGGGGCTGTACGGCTCCGCCACCGACCTGGAGGTCATCGCCACCTGGCCCGAGCCCACGACCGGCGGAGACGTTCAGGTATACATCGTCTGCATCAACAAGGTGGGCTCCGACGTCATGAACTGCGTCAGCACCGCCGACCGGATGCATACCTTCGAGAACCTGGAACTTGGCTCCTACTGGGTGACGGTAAAGGCCAAGAACGCCGGGGGCGAGAGCGCGCCGGCGCGCGAGGGCATAACGCTGGCCCAACCGTAGTTCTGCCTGGCCTGCGGGTTCCTGCCACACCTTGGACCGGACACTCTCGCCGCTCTCCGCGCACGTCGTCAACCTGCAGTCGCAAACTGAGCGCCGGACCCACCCCGGCGTTCAGTTGCAGGATTGGGAGTTTGCGCTGCCCGACGTTGCATCCCGCCAGCGCCGGCACCTCAGGATGCGGCGGGTCGCCGGTTATGGCAGCTTTCCGTTTGACAGCCGCGGTGAACGCCCCGTACTGCATCATGTTCCGTCCTACGTGGTGAACCAGCAGGGTCACTGTCAGCCCCGTCAAGAACGGCGACTTCAAGTACGATGCCGACACTCTGAGCTGTGGCCTGCAACACGCGCCAGTCATGGTGGAAACCGAGAAGCTGAAGTCCGCCATCCCCGTGCGGGTCGAAGACGGCGACGCGCCGGGCCACCCGCCGCATTGGGCCCAGGACCCGGCGTATCACGGCATGACCGGCCCGGCGGTGAAGATCACGGTGCGGGACAACGACCAGCGCCGGGGCCGGGACGCCCCCACCGGGCCAGTCGTCAATAGGCGGCCCTTCCCGTCCGGGGAGACTCGCCACGCCGGCAGGCCGGCGTTCCGCAAGTCCTCACCCCTGGCAAAAACGGCCTGTTTGGGGTCAATTCCAACAAATTGGCCCGAAAGTGACCGCTGCGTTATAAAACCCAATTTCCACTTTACCCACACGTGATACCGAAATCCGTACAATATCACCGCTGGATTTTCAAGTCCGGGCCGCCGGTCTCCGCCCGCGCAACCGGAGGGTATGTGACGGCCGAAATTACGCACAAAACCTACGAAAGAGTCGGACCTGCCCTCCGCTCCTCACGACGCTGTGTCGGCGCCCAAAGCCGAGTTTTCAGGTTTGTGAACCGTCAAACGCATCATCATTTGCTGTGGAGATAATCAACATCATGCGCAAATGCCTACCCCTGTCCCCCGGACTTTCAGCATCTGAAAAACGCGGGAGGCCCGGCATGATGACGCCGCGGGCCTTCCTCACGCCCCGATGCCTGCTGCTGGCCGCCGTCCTGGCCCTGCTGGCACTGGGTCTCCTCTTCAGCCACGGCGACGCCGCACCGGCCCAAGCCCAGTCCAGCACGCTGGTGAGCAATGTCGGGCAGACCACGTTCACGCCCACCATCACAATCGGCACCAATCCGGTCGCCCAGAAGTTCACGACCGGAACCAACACCGGCGGCTACACGCTGGCGAGCCTTGACATCGAATTCGCCGTCGCGGTGGGCACGCCTGCGAACCTGCGGGCGGAGCTGTGGTCGGCGACCAGCGGCGGCGCTCCGGACTCGAAGCTCGCGAGCCTCACGGTCCCGTCGACGGTCGGGGTGGGCGCGGTCGCCTTTAACGCGCCGTCGAACACGTCGCTCGACGCGAGCACCTCGTATTTCATGGTCGTCTACAGGAGCGGCGACACCACCGGGTCGCTGCGGACCACGAGGACCAACAACGAGGATACGGGCAGCGCATCGGGCTGGAGCATCGGGGACACGCGCCACGGCCGTTCCGGCACTACCTGGAGCACCAATACGGTCGAGTTGAAGATCCGCGTCAAGGGCGCGGCCAAGACGCCCACCCAGTCCACCGCGCCGGCAGCGCCCACGAACCTGCGTGTCGGCCCGAACGACGCCGCTATTGGCGTGGAGTGGACGGCGCCTTCGGGCACCCTGACCGGCTACGACCTGCACTACACCTCGGCCCCGGCGACGGGCACCAACTCGGTCAGCAACACGGCGGCGGCCTCGGGCAGCGATCCGTCGATGGCCTGGGTGGCGGTTTCTTCCCCTCCCGGTCCCACGGATACTTATGCGGGCATCGATAGTCTGGACAACGGCACGACCTACCGGGTGCGGTTGCGCGCGAAGAACACCGACGGCAACGGCGCCTGGGCGTTCGGGACCGGCACGCCGAACATTGTCATTGCATGGCCAGGACCAACACAAACGATTGCCGAGAATGATACGGCTTCCATCGGTTACCGGCTTAACCCGTCCCGCGTCAGTGCCGCTGTCAGCGGCACGCTGACCTATGCGGCCGGGACCACCAATGGAGCCAGCCTGTCCGCCGACCTGCAGAGCGGCTATGCCACGACCTTCTCGGCATCGGCGGCGAACCAGTATGCGCGCGCAACGTTGGCCTTACCCGTCAACGACGCGGTGAACGAGGAGCACGAGACGTTCACCGTCACGATCAACGCGGGCACGGGCTACGTGGTGGGCACGCAGGCCAAGATCACGGTCACCATCAATGACAACGATCCCCCGGCGGCGCCGTCGGGTCTGTCGCTGACGGCGGGGTCGGGGAAGCTCTCGGCCTCGTGGACGAAACCCGCGGGCCCGGTGACGGGCTACCAGCTGCGCCACAAGGTGGCGTCGGCGATGAACCAGGCCGCGACGACGCCGGGCGACCCCTCGACGGGCTGGGTGACGAGCACGGCGTCGATCACGACCACCTCGGCGGAGATCACGGGGCTCACGAACGGCACGGCCTACCACGTGCAGGTGCGGGCGACGGACGGCCAGACCCAGACCGGCAACGGCTACGGCGCCTGGTCGGCCTCGCAGAGCGGCACGCCCACGGCCGCGCCCCCGACGCAGTCCTCCAATGCGAACCTGAGCGGTCTGACGGCGAAGAGCGCGACGAGCGCGACGGGGACGTTCTCGGCGCTCGCGCTGAGTCCGTCGACCTTCTCGGCGTCCACGACCGCCTACACCGCCTCGGTGCCGAACACCATCACCCATGTGAAGCTGACGCCGACGAAGGCGCACACCGGCGCCTCGATCAAGGTCGGCAAGGGGGCGAGCCTGACCGCCGTGACCAGCGGCACGGAGAGCTCGGCCATCGCGCTCGATGTGGGCTCGAACGCCATCAAGGTCGAGGTCACGGCCCAGGACGGCACCACCAAGGTCGCCTACACCGTGACGGTGACGCGGGCGGCGGCCGGCCCGGGCGATGCCGCGCCGCCGCCGAACATGGCGGTCGGGCTCAGCGGCGACGGGCTGACGGTGACCGGCTGGCTGAACGTGACCTGGGGCTGGCCGGGCTACACGTCCACCGCCGCCATCGTCCGCTGGCGGCTGAAGGACGCGGACCCCAACACGGCGGGCGACCAGCCCGGTCCGTGGGCGCCCGAAAACGGCGTCCTGGTCCGAAGCGAGCAGCACGCCGCCAGGAGCGCCACCCTTCCGCCCTGGGACTGCGCCAACTGCGTCGCCCCCGTCCCGGGCAAGACCTACGAGGTCGACCTACGGCTGGTGACGGCGACCGGCTACTCGGATTGGGGCCGGGCCGGCGAGGGCGTCCCCATCCAATCATGGCCGCTGGCGCTGAGCGTCGACTCCGGCGCCATCCCCCACGGCGGCTCGGTCACCGTGACCGCCCGCCTGGGCGCGCCGGCGACGAGGCTCATGGAGGTGCGGTTCGACACCGAGGGCGACAACGGCGCGGCCCG
This sequence comes from Dehalococcoidia bacterium, assembly GCA_965203985.1. GTDB lineage: Bacteria > Chloroflexota > Dehalococcoidia > Lucifugimonadales > UBA3495 > Bin87. Next base: position 1,213,496 of record CBDBDS010000013.1, on the reverse strand, counting down.
CTGGGGCCCGGACTGCGACTGGGAGCACGGCACCATCAACCTGATCGCCGCCGGACAGACGGAGACGTCGAGGAAGCTGTGCGCCGTCGCGGCCATCGAGGCGCCATCGGGCGTCGTCTGGTCGGCGACGCTGACGCCTGTGAACACCTCTGGAGACATTGGGTGCGAGGGCAAGACCGACTGCGATGCGCGGCTGACGGACAACAGCTTCACGGTTGGCGGCGCCGCATATCATTTGGTCACAATGCTGGATCTCGTCGGCACTGGTCTGTGGGTGCAGTTCAACGATTACCCGAATGCCGAGCTCCAGGCGCTGAAGTTCTGCGTCGGCACGACCGGGCATTCAATTCAAGGCGCTTCGAACGCCCAGTTTCTCACCAGCGCCAGCCCGGGATGGACCGCCGGGGCCCCGGTCTTGCTGAAAGTCGCCGAGTCCTGCGGGACCGCCGGCGTGACGATGACGGTCACGGCGGAGATAGGCACGGATATCGAGGCGACCCCCATCAGGGTGCGGGCGCTGGGGCCGAACCCGCCCACGGCGATCACCCTGAGCGCGGACGAGCAGGCGGTGGCCAACGGCGGCCCGGTGACGGTGACGGCCCGGCTGGACCGGCCCACCGCGTCCGGCCTGACCGTGAACCTCGGCATCAACGGCCTCGGCGCGGCCTGGTGGGACCACTGCGACCCTCCCAGGAGATACCGTGGGACCTGGGGCGGCAAGGTGATCGAGATACCGCCCGGCGGGCAGGAGGCCACGGCGGAGCTGTGCGTGATGTGGAGGGACGGGCCGCCCCTGGAGATCTGGGCGTGGTCGGACGCGCCCCGGCTGGATGCGAAGACCCTGTCCCTGCTCGCGCCGGCCAGCCTGGCGCTGCGCTCGCTGACGGTGTCCTCGACGGACCCGCAGGAGGGCCTGCCGGAGAACGCGGTGCAGATCCAGGACGCCAGCAACGACTACGCCTTCTCGGTCCCCCGAGCGGTGTCCAGCGTGACGGTGAAACCCGCCGCCGCCTATGAGACCACGTCGGTGAGGGTCAACGGCCAGGCGGTGGACGACACCACGCCGTCGGTGGACGTGCCGCTGGACGTGGGCGACAACACCATCAGGATCGAGGTGAGCGCCCCGGCCGTTCCGGCGGCGCGGGAGTACACCCTGACGGTGACGCGAATGGAAGCCGCGAAGGAGCCGGAGACGCAGGTGCTGGCGCGGCCGGAGTGCGACGCCGAGACGGGCCCGCTGTGCGGCATCGCGCTGTCCGCCGGGTCGGAGGCGGTGGCGTTCAGCCCCGACTTCACGCGGGACACGACCTCCTACCGGGCCACGGTCCCGGCGGGGACGACCAGCGTCACGCTCACCCCGGACTATGCCGACGGGACGAGCGTGTTCGCCGGCGCGCGCCACGGCGGGACCACCTACACCCGCCCCACGCGGGTGCGGCCCTCCGGCACGGCGGTCGAGCTGGCCCTCGCGCCGGACGGCGGCGCGACCGAGCTATGGGTGATGGTCAGCGGCTCCGGCGGCATGACCACCTACAGCATCGACGTGACCGCGGCGCGCCCGGAGCCCAAGACCTACTCCGTCAGCGCGGCGTCAACCGCCGCTGAGGGCGGGAACGCAACGCTGACCGTCACGTTGAGCGAGGCCGCCCCAACCGGCGGCGTGGCGCTCACGGTGACGGCGGGCTATCCGCCTCCGGCGGACGGGTCCACCGCGACGGCGGACGACGTGGGGAGCATCGCCTCCCCGGTCACCGTGGGCCGCGGGCCAGACCGCCCTGCAAATCGCCATCCCCACCGTGGATGACGACGTGGACGAGGGCGACGAGACCTTCACCGTGACCGTCGCCGCAACCGCGTCGGGCTGGGAGAAGGCGGGCGACGGCCGGGACACGGCCACCGTCACCATCACCGACGACGACACCGCCGGCGTGACGGTGACTCCGACGACGCTGAGCGTCGCAGAGGACGGCACCGCGACCTACACCGTCGCGCTGGACAGCCGCCCCACGGCGGACGTGACTATCACTCCGGCCAGCGGCGACGACGGCGCGGTGGGCGTCTCCCCGGCGTCGTACACCTTCACGCCGTCCGGCTGGAACCTCGCGCAGATCTTCATCGTGTCCGGCGTCGCCGACGAGGACCGTGATGACGAGAGCGTCACCATCAGCCACAGCGCGGCCAGCAGCGACGCCGGGTACCACGGCATCGCGGTTGCGCCGGTGGCCGTGGCGGTGGCGGACGACACTCCCGAGCAGCAGCAGACGGCGGAGCCGGTGGAAATACCCGGCCCGGTGGTCAACCTGCAACTTGTCGGCGAAGGCAAGAAGGTCATCGTCAGCTGGGAGGCCCCGGCCTCCGGCGGCGCGGTGGACAACTACATCGCGCATATCAAGAATCTGGACACCGGCAATGGCAAGGACCGCAAGGTCGCGGCGGGCAAGACGACCACCACCTTCCGCAATCTCAAGGCCGGCGCGACCTACCGGGTCTGGGTGAGGGCCCAGAACGAAGCCGGCAAGGGCGAGCGCGTCCACGCCCGCGTCACCCTGCCCGATGGCGTCGTCCAGGGCGGCGAGGGCGACCCGCCGCCGGAGCAGCAGCAGGCTGCCAGGACCTTCTCCGTCAGCGCCGCGGCCGGCGCAACCGAGGGTTCCCACGCCACGCTGACCGTCACGTTGAGCGAAGCCGCCCCAACCGGCGGCGTGGCGTTCACGGTGACGGCGGGCTACTCCGGTGGCGCCACCGCGACGGCGGCGGACGTGGGGAGCATCACCTCCCCGGTCACCGTCGCCGAGGGCGAGACCGCCCTGGACGTCACCATCCCCACAGCCGATGACACCGTGGACGAGGACGACGAGACCTTCACGGTCACCGTCGCCGCAACCACGTCGGGCTGGGAGAAGGCCGGCGACGGCCGGGACACGGCAACCATAACCATCACCGACGACGACACGGCGGGGGTGACGGTGACTCCCACCACGCTGAGCGTCAGCGAGGACGGCAGCGCTACCTACACCGTGGTCCTAGACTCCCGGCCCACGGCGGACGTGACCGTCACGCCGACCGGCAGCGACACCGGCGCATTGAGCGTCGCCCCGGCGTCGCACACCTTCACGCCGTCGGACTGGAACACCCCGCAGACCTTCACCGTGTCCGGCGTCGCCGACGAGGACCGGGACAACGAGAGCGTCATCATCAGCAACAGCGCGACCAGCAGCGACGGCAAGTACAACGGCATCGCAGGGGACTCGGTCTCCGTGGCGGTGGCGGACACCACACCGGCCCCGGAGACGGCGCTCTGCCCCGATGAGACGGAACCGCCCGTCCCCGGCCAGCAGGAGCCCTACAACGTCTGCATCACGCCCGGCGACGGAACGCTGACCGTCACCTGGAAGGCGGCGCCCCGGGAGGGGCTCGAGGACGGCGAGATCAAGCACGCCCTGCGCTGGAGCCAGGAGCCGGGGGTGTGGGCCAACCCCACCGGCCCCAACGCCACGGGACCCAACGACGGCATCAGCGTGGAGGGTGGAGTGCTCACCTACACCATAACCGGCCTTCAGAACGGGGTGGCTACCGGAGTGTTCGTCCGCTCCTTCACCGGCGGCAACTACAACGAGGACAGCGCCCAATCCAGCAAGTGGGTGCGGATCAAGGGCGAGAACACTACCCCCAAAGCCGCCACCACAGGATAGCGAGCCTGGCACACCGAGTGCCTCAAGCCGGAAAACGGCGAGAAGGGCAGCGGCAAGACCAAGCGGCCCAAGGCGGCGAAGACACAGGTGAAATTCAACAAGCTGCAATCCAGCCAGACCTACCAAGTGTGGGTCCGGGCGCAGAACGAAGCCGGCAAGGGCGAGCGTACCCACGCCAGCATCACGCTGCAGGAGGAAGGGGACGACCAGACGGGTCAATAATCCAGCCGGCGGGTCAGGGTTGTGGCCGCCCGACCGCCGACTTTCCCGCGCGGGCGTCCGGCTCAGGTCGGGCGCCCGCGCTCAATTTCCACCGGATCACTGCCTCAACCACCGCCATGCGGGCAACGTTGCCGGGGGCCGAAGACGAGACCTCCGACACGCCAGATCAGGGAGTAGTCCTCACCTGCGACCGCGCCGTTGGCAAACACAGGCCCCGTTGCAATCACCACCATCAGGCCGCCGTAGGCCACGGCAAAGTCCATGGACACCAGATACCCCATTTCAAACTGAGTCACTACGCGCCAACCGCTACGACAACCTGGCGCCGCTTTGCCCGCCGTGCAACCGGATCAAGGGTCCAAAGACAACGCCATCCGAGTTGCGTATCTACAATCGTGTCCAGGGCCGCATGCGCAACGAGCAGTACCTCACTCCACCAGCTGCTGAGTCCACCTACGACAGCGGTAACGGCGCCAGCGCAACGCGGAGGAAAACCAGTGCCAAAAAACGATGAAACCGCCAAAGGCTGCGGGTGTGCTTTGGCCATGCTGGGAATACTGGCGCTGATATTCATCATTGCCATGATATGCCGTTAGACCGTGACCACCCGTCTCGAGCCCGCCCGAGCCGACCCACGGGGAAACCCGCCCGAATCAGCCAATTCCGGCCCGTGCAGCGTGTCAAATAAAGCCCGTAGCGGCCCCAAACCCGGAAAACCTGCCCCACCGGCAATGTCACGTGCCGAACGAACAAAAAGAGGAATAGACATGACCACCCAGGACACCGCCAGCAGGGGCCCGTTACTGTGGTATTACGGCAAGCCCTCGCTATGCTATCCCATAGATGCCGCCGCGCTCAAAAAAGCCACACTATAAACGCGAACCGGGGCAGCGGATACCCCTTGACGAACTCCGCCGCCCTCGGTAAAACGGATGCACGTAGGTAACGGATAACGGCGAAAAGCAAAAAGGCGCGGGGGCGACCTATGACGTGGCAGTATCCGCCCAGGATTGACGCCACGCCGGAGCAGATCGCCCACGCGGTGCTCAACAAGGGCAGACCGAAAGGCCCGGTGCAAGCGCGGAATTATCGTTGTGCAGACTGCGGACGGGAGGTCAACTATCCTGAAACGCTGTACAACGACGGGCGTTGCGAAGGATGCCACGCCAGACCAACGGTATGATGAACACCACATTGAGGAGGCACCATGACGACCGCAGGCGAGCCTACCGCCCAAGAGGTCTTAACCACCGTTCTTACGGCAATCAAGGGGATTGAAAGCCGAATGGAACGACTGGAAAGCCGGATGGAAGGGATCGAAAGCCGGATGGACCGGCTGGAAGCCAGGGTGGACCGGCTGGCAGAACATACCCGGGCAGTGAGAACAGATGTGGCTGATCTCAGCGTGCGCATGAGAGAGCCCCTGCCAGTAGCCAGGGATTGACCGCGGTAACCGATCAATCGCAAATGGGGGATGGCCGTCCACGAGGACAAGGCCATCCCCCATTTATAAACACTCCCTAGCCTTTGGCTAAAATCCGATATAATTCCCTTTTCTTTGGACGAATTCGCAGAGCCGACAAGCCATTGCAATCAAACGCCCGCGACCGTTAGCGTGGCATTTGCCGACGCAGCCACCGCCAGGTCGCCAGCCCACCAACTGCCAGTCCTCCGGCGCGCCAGGACAACGAGAGATCGAATGCCTCGGCGGCGCCGTCAACAAGCGTCGGCGCCAACCCGATCACCATCATCAACCCGCCGTAGACGATGGCGAACCCCATGGACACCAGGCACCCAACTGGGGTCAGCCGGCCGAACCACCTGCAGGGCGGCCTCTCCATCACAGCCCGTAACGCGCCAACGGGCAGGATCAGCAACGGCAGCGCCGCCAGGGGCGCGGCGAGGACCATCGCCAAGACCTGAAGCCATGGGGCCAGCACTGCCGCGACCAGCACGACGTAGCAGTACAGCCCATAGTTCCCCGAGAATAGGGCGAACCACGGCAGCAGCGCCGCGCCCACCAAGCAGACGCCGGTGTGTAGCGTCAGCCCCAAGTTGTGCGCGTTAGCCACGCCGGCGCTCATGCTCACCGCCCCGTAATCCGCTTCAAGAGCGGGTTATCCCACGCATTGGGCCCCAGTAGCAGGACACCCGTCGTTGCGGAGTCGTGGAACGGACGCATATCCACGGCGCAACCTCCGCCGCAATGGGCCTAATCAAGCGCACCAGACGGACGCTGACGGCCTTTTCAACCCATGGACGGGAATTTTTGCCACTGGGACGGTCCCAGTGGCTCTATGGGCGTAATACGCCCCACGTTTCACACCGCCGGTTTGTTGGATTGACCGGCCGGTTCCGTTGCGAACCAACAGGCCGCCGGTCAGGCGTCGGAGAGCGAAGCCGTCGGCATAGCAACCCCGCGGACGCGTCGCCGCCGGTTGCTCCAGCGCTGGAGAAACTACCCCAGCAATAGCCTGACACTGTGAGGGCTGGCTCGCTGGGCCAGCCCTTTGCACGCCGGCGCTGCCAACCCGAACGCCAAATAGCGCGGTCGTCACGACCATCGGAGAAAACCACCGCCCGCCTCCGAGGAGCGACAGCATGGTGCCGCAACGTCCAGTGTCGACCGTCGACAACCACAAGGCCAAACCCTCGGCGGACGTACCCAAGCCAGAACTCACCGCGACCATCAAATAGCACTGCGACCTGCACCGCCGCGGTTTCTCCCAGACCAAGATCCAAACCAAGCTCGAGTTGAAACGACGCCAACCCAGTCTACTGCTGGCTGAAGCCGCCTAGCGGAGAATCTCGGGCTCTCAGGAGAACCAGAGCGACGCCGACGCCGAATGGCTGTTTTCGTGCTTCGACGCCGGCATCGGAGTCTCCGTCATCCGGCGGATGTCCGCAATCACGGAACGCGGGACAGAGCAGCGGCTACAGCAAGGTAGCGACCAAAGCTGCCGGATCACCGTGCAGCCAGTTCCAACACGCCGCAACGGTCGTGCTGACCGTCACCACGGACTGCGATGACTCCAACGCCATCTGCGCCCGACACAGACGAATGCCGTCCAACCGCAACGAGCTGACCGTCAGCGCCCCAGGCGTGTAATGGGTAAACCGGCGGACGGCAACCGTAGAGGACCGGCGCATCGTAATCGTGCCGCAGCAACCACTCACGCACGAGTAAACGGAACCGTTCAACGCGGCACACTTTGAGAGATAGCTCTTGATGATACGTTGACGCGAGACCTCATCAAGTCAAGCTCAATTTCTGTCGCAAATCACAGTCCGTGGCTTCAACTGGTCAAGCCCGTTAGCACTGCCTTGATACCCAACAAACATCATCTGTACACAGGAAAACCATGAGCAAATCCTTTCCAAAATATCATTTTTTTCGATACTCTGTTTCGCAATTTCCAATATTGAGGCGCGGCAGATGTTGACAGCTCACCTACAATGAGATAATATTCAGGTGCGACGAGGAGAACTGCAGCCCGCGGTTCGCTGGTGCTGAGGGTACCACTTCGTCGCATTCTTTTTGCCACGCTCAAGGTCGGAGTACCCACGTGCATATCCTGTACGCTGACGAATCGGGGTCGGTGCCAGACCCCAACCAGAACCATTTTGTTCTCGCTGGCGTCGCAGTCTTCGAGCGGGGCATTTACCATTTGGTCAAGGCGGCAGACGACCTAGTTGCATCGTGGAACTTGTTGCCGAACCCAGAGAACGTGGAGATCCACGGGAGTCCCATGTACCAAGGACGCCAAGGTACCATCTGGAACTCCCTACAACGGGAAGACCGCGTACGCATGATGCAGGCAGCACTAGGGCTGCTGTCAGGCCACAGTAGTATCCGGACATTCGGAGTCGTGGTGCATAAGGCTGCCGTAGCGCCTGAGGATCCGATGCAGTACGCTTTCGAAGAGATCTGCGACCGCTTTGACAAGTTTTTGGGCAGGATTTACAACCGGTCCCTATTGGGTACCGGCGACCGCCAACGTGGCCTATTGTTGATGGACACATCCGGTTATAACCAAACTGTCCATACCGCAGCTCGCGACTTTCGGGATCAGGGAACCCGATGGGGTCCTGTTCGAAACTTGCCTGAGCTACCCTATCCTGTGGACTCTGCCGCATCCCGAATAATCCAACTTGCGGATTTGGTAGCGTATGCCCTGTTTAGGCGGTATGAACACGGCGATGCACGGTTCTTCGATCCAATTACTGGAGTCTTCGACTCCGAGGGCGGAGTAATCCATGGATTAGTGCATTATCGTCCGCAAAGAGAAGATTGTTTTTGCCCAGCTTGCATGTCGAGATCGCGTACTGAAACTGCTCCACGCGTTAGATGATCCGGCTCGAAACCAGGCAAACTAAGGCCCGCGGACCGACCTTACTGCCACTCCAAGGCAGACCGGGTCCCCGAAGATTAGAAGCTGAAAGAACTATCCTACCGGTGATGCTAAGGCGCCGACCACATAACCGTCGTAGCACCTGGGAACTAACGGCAACCGAGCAGGAACGCGGCGCTTTGGCAAACACGGCAAATGCGTGCGCGACACCTCCCAAACTCATGGCATCCGGCCACAGCCTGGGCGAGCGAACACCCGGCGCCACCAGTACACCAGTGCCGCCAACACACCCACGTCAGCGCCGGCAGTCAAGGCATACAGCTCCTGCGATGCCACCCAGGCAACCGGAGAACACCGCGTACAGGGCAGCAAGGACGGCGGCAGAGGTTCCCAAGTGGATGGTGCCCAGCGCCCGCGACGACCGGCAACTGTGTCGTGTGCGAGCAGTAACGTTCTCACTCCCTTTGGGCTACACTGAAGAAGCCCGCAAAACGCGGAGTTTCTGAACGACACGATGCCAGCCATCACCACTCATTCAGTGCGAACCCTCGAGTCAACGTTATCCCAAGTCCTCAACACAACCGTGTCGTGCCAATTTGAGCATCAGGGACGACGCGGGGAACGATGAAAACCTGACCAACGCGGCTGCAGGCACGGTGGCCAGGCCCCCGTCGGAACCGTTGACGGGCTGCCTTTGGGAACACTCCCACAAGCCACGACGGTGAGAACGTGTTCGCCTCCGAGTTGGGCTCAGTGAGGTGTTTCCCCCGAGCTTCCGTACGCTGCGGGATCACGCCTTCACGGTTACGGGAGGCAGTGCGACCGGGGCGCAGCGACTTGAGCAAGGCAGTGTCATCAGCTGGCGCATCACGGTGCGGCCCGACCACGGACTGCGATGACTCCGGCACCATCTGCACCCTGGACGGGCGGATGCTGTCCAACCGCAACGAGCGGACCATCAGCATACCCGGCGGTCAATGGATGAACCGGCAGCCGGCAACCACACAGGCCCGGCGCATCGCGACCGCACGGCAGCGACCACATTTCTGATCGACAACTTGCCGTCACGTACCATGACCAGTCAGCAATGGTATCTTTGCAACCGTGGGAAACCACGCCAGAGCGCGGCGGAAAACGGTCAAGTCGGCGAGTCGACGAAAGTTAGCGTAAATCGGTCAGCCGCTCTCAGGGCCACCCGATCCCAGCAGCAAAGCAGACCGCGATGCCGCTGGACAAATGCTTACTCCAGCCGGCGCGAAACCCGCCGCAACCACCGGCAACCGCCGCCGCGAGAACCAAAAGAACACCCGCCGTCAATGGCATTTGCAACCGGCGTAAATTCATGATGCAACCTCCCCCAAATCAGGCCGTTCCTGCGCGTCACAAGCCCACAGAAGCGGTTTTCGACGATGATAGGTAAAAATCCTGCCACTGGGACGGTCCCAGTGGCTCTTCGGCCCTGATACGCCCCACGTTTCACACCGCCGGTTTGTTGGATTGACCGGCCGGTTCCGTTGCGAATCAATAGGCCGCCGGTTCGGCGTGGAAGAGCGAAGCCGATGGCATAGGAATCCTGCGGTCGCTTAGCCGCCGTTTGCTCCAGCACCGGAGCAACTGACCCAGCGATAGCCTGACGCTGTTGGGGGCTGGCTCGCTGTGCCAGCACTTGCACGCCACCGCTCCCAACCCGATGCGGCTGCCACCGCCACTGCTTGCACCGCACAGCCCGCCGTACTCGGGCAGACCTCATACTGAACTCAAAAGCGGCCCTGACGTCGCATAAATGCCGCCTGAAAAACGGCAAAACCGCGCCCTACGGCCTCGGGATAACGTCATCCCGGGGCCGTTTTCCGTGCAGTCAACCACACCCTGAACACCCAGGACCACTACCGAGGAAAACCCCGAGACCCATGACCGCCAACCCGCTGAACGCCGTGAACCGCGGCGTGTACATATCCGACAACCTGCCGTTCCTGAAGAGCCTGAACGACGAGTGCATCGATCTCGTCTGCATCGACCCGCCGTTTGCCAAGAACGAAACTTTTGGACGCAAGAACGATAAGTCGCCAGACCCGTTGAAGCCTCCACTCTCCGACGAGGAGCAGGAAACCGAGCTGGACCTACTCAGGCGCTGGAGCATCAGGAACGAGCAAGAGGCTAACGACGCCGGCATAGACTGGCCAGCCACGCGCTACAAGGACTTCTGGAGTTGGCAAGACGTTCATGAGGAATGGTTGAAAGACATTGAGGACGTTTACCCGGGGGTGCATAAGCTGATCGAGGCCACGCAGGAAATCCACGGCGATGGAACGGCCGCCTACCTGTGCTACATGGCAGTAAGGCTGTTCGAGATCCGCCGAGTGCTGAAGGACACCGGCAGCCTGTACCTGCACTGCGACCACACCGCCGGCGCTTACCTGCGGCAACTGCTGGATGCGATCTTCGGCAAGGGCAACATGCGCCGCGAAATCGTTTGGAACTTAGGGACGGCGTCCGGATACAAAAGCAAAGTAGACGGCTTCGTCAGAAGTCACGACACGATTCTCTACTACGCGAAGGATGCTGGCAACTTTGTCTTCTGGAAAGAATTCCAGCCCCATAAGCCCGAGTACATAGCCAGGTTCAGAAAAAAAGACTCCGACGGCAGAAGATACAGGGATGATCGTCAAGGGCGAACACAGTACCTCGACGAGACGGAAGGAGTGCCATGCACGGACGTGTGGTCAGACATCATGTCGTTTCAACAGAACTCCACATCCAGCGAGCGCACCGGCTACCCGACGCAGAAGCCCGTCGCACTCGCCGAGCGCATAATCAAGGCCTCCTGCCCCGAAGGTGGCGTCGTATTGGACTGCTTCGCCGGCTGCGCCTATGTTGCCATCGCCGCCGAGCGCCTGAACCGCAACTGGATAGCCTGCGACATCAATCCCCGCGCTTGGACCGTCTTCAAGCGCCAGTTCGCCAAGCCAAAGCTGGCCCCGCTCAAGTGCGCCGAGCCGATGCCCACCGACAACCTGCAGCAGCGCCTGTTCGGGAATGTAGTAACCGTCCATGGGCCAGGCGAACTGCCGACACGCGACACTCCGGAGGCGGAATCAACTCCCCCGCCTTTCCGGCTGCCGGACAAGCCTCGCAAGTTCAAGACGCCGGCCAGCGTCATACCCGAACGGGAGATGCTGGAAATTCTGCTCAGTATGTCGGGCTACCAAGCCTGGTGTTGCGGTTTCGCCAATCGCAAGCCCGACGGCTCCATCGTAGAGACAACCCGAAACTTCCACCTTGATCATATGGACCCCGTAAGCAAGCCAGGGTTCAGTCACCAGATCACCAACCGGGCGCCCCTTTGCCCGCATCACAACATCATGAAGAGCAATCGGCGCTTGCACCTTGCCGAGTACCGCGAGCAGATTGCCAAGGACGGAGAGCTGATAGTCAACGACCTGTCTGATCTCATGGACCTGACTGAGGCCGCCCACCGCACGCTGAACATCTACGCGTCGCGCATACAGCAAGGAACATTGCCGTTGTAATCGTTCGGCACAGGCGCAATTATTGCGGAACAGGGCCGGTTGCTGTCGTCCCTCCGGCCACCCCACTGATCCTCAGGATTGCACAATGACAACCACCGAAACCACCCTCGTATGAGCCAAGCGCGGCTAAACCGAGCCCGGCACGCCGTCGTTGCGGCAGTCTTCGCCACCGTCAGAGAGCCAGCCATCGCAGTCTTGCTGGCCCCTGCGTAGCTTGACTATCCGGGTTTGACGCCGTGGCATGAGCTCGACGATACCCCTCACGCCTCTCATCGGAACGGCGCACCAGGGGGGTTTTACTTTTGGCGTTCCTGAATGACTACTCCGCGTGCCGCTCAACGCCCCGCCGGTCGCGCTATTTCGATTCAAGATCAGGTCAACCTGCTGGTCAGGCAAGGATAAATCCCTTCCGAGCGTCTAATAGGGCATCAACATCAAGCCCATCAATCCAAGGCGGGGCCGAACTACTCGCTGCTCAAGACCGTCCGCGAACCGTCCAGTCGGGTCTCCACCACGGCAACTGAAATGAAAAGAAGCACCGCAGAAATGCGGTGCTTCCAAACGACGGCAAGTTAGCCAGCATCACCCTGACGGTCCTCGCAAACCTAGCGCGGCATCCGCACCCAGCGGGCGTCGTCCTGCCCGAGGCTTTCCACCACGGGATACCGAGCCTGGCACACCGTCGTTGCGGCAGACTTCGCCGCCGTCAGCGCGCCAGCCATCGCGGTCTTGTGCGACCCGGCGTAGGCACTCAGGTCCGCAGAAGCGTTCGACAGCCCGTCCACCCAGGCCGCCAATGCCGTGGCTTGATCCGACCGTGCCTGCGCCAGAGCGGTCTCCCGCCCCACGCAGGGCGCCACCGGGTCGTAACGCGCCGGCTGGCCGTTCACGATTGCCACGTACTGCGTGGCATCTCCCACGGCCTCGGCAGGCGTGGCCTGGTCCGGCACGATGAGCCGCCATTCCAAGAGCGCCTCGAACTCGGCCGTCGCGGTGATCCGCGTCACTTCCGTGAACGCGCTGTCGCCAGCGGCATTGCCCGCCGCCAGCCGCACCGTGTAGGTCTGGCCGGGAACCACCGGCACACGCAGATCAGCCGCGCTCGTGTGGGACACCGCCTCCGCATCACCCACCTTCAGCAGGTAACGGGAAGTGTGCGGGTCGGGACCGGCAACCTGGACCGCCAGATGGGCGGAACCGCCGTGATATACGGGCGCCAGGGTGAAGGACGGCGCGTCGGGGACCACCAACGCCGTTACGTCCTGGTAGACGTAGTCTCCGGTCCCCAGCTGGTTGCCCGCCGCCATGCCGAACCGGTAGGTGTTGCCCAGCTCAACGACGAACTCGTGATCCAAGTCGGGCATCGCGACATTCACCGGAGCGGCGTCGCCCACCCTGAACAGGTGGTACTGCGCCTGCTGCTGCGGGCTGCTCACCGCAACCAGGGCCTCCGCGCCGTCATTGCCCCTGGCGAACGTCACCGTGAACGTCGGCGCGCCGACCCGAGCAACAATCGCCACCGTGGCCGTGCCGTAGCTGCCCAGACCCGCCTCCGTGCGGGACGCCACCTCGACAGAGTAGGTAGCGCCGGGATCCGCCGTGAAACTCCAGCCGGACTGCGCCGGCGCGGTGGTCACCGTGGCGACCGTCCAGGAGTCCGTGGCCGACGCCCGGTAGCGCACCGAGTAGTCCAGCACGTCCGAACCCGCCGGCGTCACCATGACCTGCACCGTGGCCGCGCCATTGGCGTACACGGCCTCCGCCGTGAAGTCCGGCGCATCGGGCCTGGCCTTGACGGCTGCCGTCAACACCGCGGCGGCGCCCTGGCCAGCCGTGTTCAGCCCCGAAACCTCGATGGCGTAGCTGGCGCCAAGGTCGGCCGCAATGGAGTAACCCGTCTGCGCCACCACGGGCACGACGAACGCGGCCGACCACTCGGCGCTGGTGTCGGACACCTTGCGGTAGCGGACCAGGTACCCCTGTAGCTCCTCGGCAGTCGGGGCGGCCGCCACCGTGACCAGGATGCTGGCGGAGTCGCCGGAATACTGCGCCACCGCCGTGACGCTGGGCAGCGACGGCAGCGACAACGTGGTCAGCGTCTGGTCTGCGGAGAAAGCCCCCTGACCCACGCCGCTGACCGTGGCCATGGCCACCGTGTAGCCGGTGCCCAGGCTGGCCGGCACGCTGTGCCCGTCGCCGGAGAACTCGCCCGCCGCCACCGTGGTAGTTGTGCCGTTCACCCGCAACGCGTACGAAACCGCGCCGGTGACCCCGGCGGTGACCTCCACGGTCAGAGACACGCCACTCTCCGTATAGACCGGCGTCACCGTGAAGGACGGCGGCTCCGGCAACGCCGACACCGTCACATCCCGGTAGGAGTATTCGCCGTCTCCAACGGCGTTCGTCGCCCGCAGGCCCACTCGGTAGGTGACCCCGTGGGAGAGGTCGGAAACCCTGATGCCGGAGACGGCGTCAGACTTCGACACCGTGGTTTCGGTGAAGTCGTCCCCCGAATCCTTGACCCGATGCGCCAGCGTATAGGACGTCACCCCACTGGGCGCCTTCTGCGGCGCAACCACCAGGGAAGGCGAGCTGGTGGCGTAATCCACCGTCGCCGTGTAGTCGGGCGCGGCCGGCGGAGCCGGCGGCGACAGCGTCACCTCCTGCGACCAGCCCGTAGGCGTGCAGTCCTTGGCCTGCGCCGCCACGCGGAAATCGTGGGACACCGCCGCATCCAGCCCCGTCACCACGTGGTCATACGCCCGGTCTCCGTCCACCACACGCTCCCTGACCACCGTCCACTGGCTCTCCACCCAGTCATCCGCACCCGACGCACGCTTCTGGATCTTGAACCCGAAGCCGTTGATGGCGCCGTCGCTGGCGTCCTTCCACCGCAGCCGCGCCCGGCTGTAATCGCCGTCAACGGCCGAGACCGTCACCGGCGCCGGCGGCGCAGCCGTCCCTTCCGAGTACACGTAGGTGCTCTCGCCCCACGGACCGTGGTTGCCGTCGGCGTCCACGCCGCGCACCCGCAGGGAATAACCCTTGCCAACCTCGGGCTGCTTACTGCGGTCCGTGGTCAGCGCCCAGAGACTTCCGGCGGGCTTGTGGCTGCGCTGCAATGCTCCCCAGGGAATGGCGTCACCCGACAGGCTGGCATCGTGTCCCCAGGCGACCTGCTGCTCGTAACTCGCGGCGCCGATATTCTGGTAACTGGCCAGCACGTAGACCACGTTGGCGCTGAGGTTGCACGCGTGGTGGGACTTGATCGTCACCGTGGGAGCGCCGTAGGCAGAATGCTGGTGGGCATCATCGCCCTCCTCGGGGCCGTCGGCCCAGGCTGGACCCGTCTGCTGCCACCATGCTCCCGCCGCCAGCAGCACCGCCAGCGTCACCGCCAGCAGGACCGGCAACAGCGGCCTTCTCATCATCATGCTCATCATCAAGGAGCCTCCTCGTCCATCCAACCGAGAGGACTCGCCAACCACCCCACCGCGAAGCTGGACGCCGACCCCACCGGTTGATTCTTCTACGCCAGCGAAACAACCGGGACTATTCCCGCGCTAAGCGCTACTCCAAGACACCACGGTCTTGTTCGGCAAGAACCGTACCGGGCATTGCCGTTGCCGCGTTTTGCCATTGCCGTCCCGGACAAACCGCCCCAAAATGGACCAGCGAACCATCCTCAAGGGCCAACCACCCCAACCCGCACGGCCCCTGTGGAATAACATCCAGGCACACCCCATCGAAGGCGGACACGGAATGACTGACAAACTGCCACCCATGAGCCACGCCGCCGACCTGGTCAGAGAACATCTCCCCGATTACCTCGGTGACGGCTTCGAAATCTCCGACGTAATCGCCGAGTCTTTCACCCATCGAGACCGGGAACTCGGCTACGTGACGGTGCAACTCAGCCCCGGTCACCCGCCTGTCGACGCCAGAGCGCTCTCGCAGTTCGACGTCGATATGCACCGGGAATTCATCGACCGCGGCTTCTTCCCCCCACCGGCTGTCGAACTCAGCACGGCGGCAACCGACGCGGACCAGACCGGTTGAGATGCAGCAGAACCGCGAGCCGCCCATCCCGGTGGACCATCGCCATCCAGTCGCCAGCGCCCGGCTGAGCTCGGCAGCAACACTCCCACGTTCCCCGGAGTATCGTGCGACCGCTCGACGTTGACCCCGTGCAAGCAAGGACAAACCACCACGGCGATGGCCGTCACCCCAGCAGACGCCAACAGGAGAGTGAAAATGCCGCTAGTACAGTTGCCGCCCATGGACGACGACGGGCGCTGCACCAAATGCCGCAAGCCGGTTATGCGCGACGGGCGCTGCGCCTGCACGGACCCGCCAAGGCGAAGCAGGAAGCAGAGCAGCCGGACCGGCGCGTAGGGACGATGAAGTCGAACACCGCCAAGCCGGCCGACACCCTGGCACACGCCAGCGAGAGAAACAATCTCAGAAATCATCCACAAATTTCCATACCAGACGACAGCGACGCCTTCCGCATCTACATCGAAGACGAGAAGGGTGGCTTTCGCGACGAGTACGGAAACTCCTGGAGCCCGCCCATCAGTCGGATCACCAAAACATGGGAGAAGCTGAAGGTATTTCAGACCTTCGGTGAAACCATGCTCGCCACTAAGGACCAGGTGGAATGGCGCACGCAAGAAATTGCAAATTCATCTTTGCACGGACCTAAAACCCGTCCGGTGGCGAAACGCGCCGATACCGTCTAAAATCAGAGGCGACCAAGGTTCTAACACCATGAATACACCCATAGCCACCTTTGAGGACATCCTCGCCGCCATGGAGCAGAACCCGCAGCTCCAAGCGGCCCTGCGCCAGCACGTACTCGACCAGGAATTCCTGCAACTGCCGGCCATCGTCCGGGAACTCCAGCAAACCGTCGCCGATTTGGCTCAGCTTGTCCGTGACTACATCGCGGCCACCGACGAGAGGCTCAGCCTGATTGAACAGCGCCTTGACCGCATCGAAGCAGACATGGCGGAGCTGAAAACAGGACAGCAACTCCTGCGCGGTCAATTCAACCAGTTCCGAGGGGAGAACTACGAAGCTCGGGTCCAGTCCCAGGCCGTGTCCTACTCCATCGTCCAGATGGGATTTGCCAACCCCTACATTGGACGTCCAGTCAACGCCGGCAACGCTCCACAGTTCAACAGCATCCTGCAACAGGCCATCTCGAACGGGTCCATCAGCCGGGACGATGCCATGGACCTGTGCAACGCCGACCTTATCATCAGCGGAGACGCGAACCAGCACCTGGTCGCCGAGATCTCCATCACGGCAGACAACGACGACATCCAAAGGGCAATCAGGCGAGCCAGCATCATGAAAGCCGCCACCGATGGCATATCCACACCCGTGATAATCGCGCAGAACGTGCCCGCGCTCCAATCAACCCAAGCAAGATCCCACGGCGTCGTCACGATGTTATTCACCTGATTGGTTATCCCCGCGCAGGCGGGGATCATCCAGCGTGAAAGCTCCTACCACACGCGCGGCAGAGGTTCACCCCGCACAGCCGGGGATACTCCTCGGACTAAGTCTGCCTCGGTCAAGATCGGATAAGCTCACCCCGCACTGCCGGGGATCATCCAAGCACATCCATGGTCGGATCCCCTCATCAATCGTTGCCCCCGCACAAGCAGGTGCTTCAACGAACAGGCCCTGGCCGACGTGAAAACGACCAGGAAGGTCGCGACGAGACATCACCGGCGCACCAAGCGGCAATACGGGTAGAAGATTCCGTTGCACTCACGGAGTAGCCAAAGGAGACGAGATGAGATTTTGGCTGTGTGATTTGGAAGACATTACCTCTGCAGGCGACGCCACGGACACGATCCGCAATTGGCTGATGGCCTATTGCGCAGAACGGAGGGCAAATTACGTGATCGAAAAAGTGGAGATCATGCGAGAGGCGGACGGCTGGTACGCCGTTATGCCCAGCCCTCCGAGACGAGTGGCATAACCACACACCAAAGTGCAACAGAACAGAGTAGAGGCGCCCCGAGATGTACCGACTGGACGAACGGATACCGGCCGGGCGGCTGATTGCCGACGCCGCAAGACGGCTAGCAGAACAGAAGCCGCACCCGCCGGACCTGGAGAAAGCCGCGTTTCGACTCATCCAGCCCCGCTGGGAAGTAGCAGCGGAACCCGGTAAAACCATATTTGAGCTGAACATCGGCGGCGACGACGACCCAGCACGAGCGGCGCATATCAATCGCTCCGGCCGGAGTGACTACGTCCTCCACTTCGATCTAAAGCGAACGTATCTCACGGGGGCCGAACGAATGAAGGCCATCCTGACGGCGATCCAGGAAGAGCTGACCTACGGCCGGACCATATACCTCGGCATCATCGAAAGACGCAGCGAGCAATCCCTCATGGAGGCCGGCATACGGCAACTGCTGCTGGTGACGGCGATCATGACCGAGGATCTCCGCGAGCAGGCACGGACCCCAGAGTCCAGGTGGCAGGAAGCCGCCGCCAGAGCCCAAGCGCAGAGAGCGGCGCAGGCCCAAGAAAGACAGGAAGCCGTCGAGCGGGTGAACGCGAAGTGGCGAGAGCAGGAAACACGGCAACGCTGACAGCGTAAACGCGAGGATACAGAGCAACCGACGTCCCCCAACGGCGAAGAAGTAGCGAGGAGAAACCGATGCGGAAGTGGCCTGACGACTACGATCCCATATTCGACGTCGACGTCACCGTCGATGACACGACCATCGACGAAGAACCATTCCAGCCCCCGACGGAAGCGGCTGTGTACGCGCTGCAGATGAGACACCTGATCGACGACGCCGTGAGTTACACCCAGTTCGCGAGAGACCGCAACCACCAGCAGACGGCAGAACAGACCGCGGAGACCGCGCCCTGGGAGTGGCGAGATACGCCGCCGAGCACAGCGACAGCACGGACGCCCAGGATGCGGTTGCAAGCAATCACAACGGCGATCAATATGCAGGCGCTGGAAACGTACCCAAAAGCGGAAAGATACAACCGCCCCCGCTCAGGCGGGGATCATCCCCCATCATCAGACAAGGGAAGCTGGTTCGAGACGTCCACCCCGTGCAGGCGGGGATCCTCCGTACCGTTGTCCAGGCGTGTCCCCCAAATAGTGTTCACCCCGCGCAGGCGGGGATCATCCAATGACGCACGAAACGCTGGTGACGTTGGCAACGTTGCCCCCGCACAGGCGGGGATCCTCCACAAAACTGTGGTTTGGCATGGACGTGGACCCAGTTGACCCCGCACAGGCGGGGATCGTCCCTAGAGTCAAGGGCCTTTTCTCGTGCGATACGGGTTGCCCCCGCACAGACGGGGATCGTCCCCGCCCGGGAAATTCCTCAAAAAATGAGGATTTTTTGACCCCGCGCACACGGGGATAATCCGGCCAATCTCGGCCGCATTTTCTCACCACCGTCGTCCACCCCGAGCACACGGGGATAGCCCCGCTGGTATTGACGATCGGGATCCGACGATTCGGTTGACCCCGTGCGCGCGGGGATAAACCAACCAAAACCACAAAATAATGCCGACACCATACTCATACCCAAGCGTAAACCGCGCACCACCCCCAAACGCCCAAGCAAGCGGGCTGGCTCCGCACCACCTCGTAAACCGACGCCGCCATCACCGGATACCAAGCCAGCGACGCCGAAGAAACCAGCACTTACCCGCCAAGAACGCAAAGACCTTGGCCTGTGCCGATGCGGCAACGAAGTGATACCCGGCCAAACCCGCTGCCCCACCTGCGCCGAGAAACACCGCGCTTACGACGAGAAACGCCGAAGGGCCCAAGGTGTAAAACCCCGCCAACGTATCAGCCCAGAATTGATCAAGCAGATCCAACAAGAGACCGTAGCCAAAGAAGCGAGCCAAGCACCCAAGAGGGTCCGTAACGAAGTTTACAGAAAGAACCGACGCGAAAAGGCGGCATCGCTGAGAGCGGAGCGCAAAGCCCTCGGTCTGTGCCGCGACTGCGGCAAACCCAAACCAGAAGGCCAAACCCGATGCGGCGACTGCGTGCAGAGACACCGCCAGTATTGGCAACGGCACGTAGCCAAGTCGGCGAAGCGCCAAGCGACCGAGTAAGCGTGTCCCAACACTGAATCACAAACGACGCCGACACCACGGACAACGTACCAGGCCACCACCGCCACCCAGAAATCGCTGCTGCCGCAGTGCGTCATCAGCCCTAATATTACAGTCACGCTTGCCTTTGGTAGGATAGGCTCGAGGCGGAGCGCTGGGCCAAGCCAGCGGCGTCAGCGCCGTCATCAGCAACGGACAGGTTTCGCTCTCCTGGAACCGGGTATCTGGCGTCACCGGATACGAATACTCCTACCGCGGCGGCGGCGGCAGTTGGTCAGACTCGACCAGAGTAGGCGCCGACAGTACCGGAGTCTGGCTCTCGCTGTCGGACCCCAGCAACTAGCAATTCCGCGTGCGCACGGTGACTACCACATATGGCTCCCCAGTACAGGTATCGCCCAGCGCGGGAGCCACCGGCAGTTCGCAACTTGGCGGTAGCGGCACATCAAACCCACCGTCCAACAGCGGCACCTGCCGGAACAGCGGGACGTTGGTTGCCGGCGGCAGCGGCGGACACCCCTTCGGCGCCGCGGCAGTCAGCTCCGTCCCCATGAGCGGGGGCGGTTTCGTCGACGCGCTCATCATCAACGGCAGCCGCCACGGCGGCAGCGGCAGGAGCCTGAGCGAAACGCTCACGCTCCGCAGCGGCGAGTACATCAACCGCGTGGTCGTCAGACACGGCGACTTCATTGACCGCCTGGAGTTTCACACCAACCAGGGCAGCAGCATCAGCGGCGGCGGAACCGGCTGTAACGAAACCGTGCTGCAGAACGTCAGGGTGACGCACACCGGCGGACGCGCCGGCGACTTCGTTGACCAAATCACGGTCGCCCACTGCGATGAGTAACGACGGCGAGCAGCGAAACAGGTTAGCAAAGGGACATACGTCACCATGAATAATGCCATGGCCAATGCCAACCCCGCGCAGCCCAAACTGCGCGAAATTGCGGAGATGCCCGCTGGCCTGTCCCGCACACTGCCCTTGATACAATCAGCGCAACCCAGCCTAACGGGGTACCAGATGCTTTCCCAACACCTCGACCAACTTGCCGCCCTCGTCCCCCAGTGCCTGCACCGCGGCGAATTCGAGCTAACCGCCGGCGGTACCGTCACCTGGTACATCGACGGGCGCGAACTGCTGTTGAACGACACCGGCATCAAAATCGCCGGCCGTATCCTGAATCACATCCTGCTACCCGAAGCCGAAATCGTCGCCGGCCCCGCCACGGCGGGCATCATCACCGTGAGCGCTGTCCTGCAGGCCGCAGACCGCGAACTGCTGGGCTGCTACGTCCGCGACGACAGCAAGGGTCACGGGCTGCAAAAGCAGATTTCCGGTAGCAGCGTCTCCAGTCGCAAAGTCGCCATCGTGGACGATACGTGCAGCAGCGGACGCTCACTGCTCAAGTGCGCCGAGACCGTCAGGCAGCACGGCGGTGAAGTGATCCAAATCATCGCGCTCTTTGACCGAGACGCTGGCGGAGACGCCATAGCAGAAGCGGGCTACCGCTACAACTACGCCCTGCGTGTCAGCGAAGACGGCAGCTGCGAGCCACAGCCAAGGTAATCCCGTCAAGCCATGGGCAACTGTCACTGGTGGTAAAACGAAGCAGCCCAGCAACATCCCCGTGGTGAACACACGGCAATGCCCGCCATCCTGCCACGCCGATTTCGCGTAATCCCACGTGCGCGGGTAAAATCGGCTCACCATCCCTTTTCTTGCGGGAGTGCCATAATGCGCTGCAACACACTGCGGCGAATACCCATGCACCGCGAGGAACTTGGCAACTCTCCATGTTGTTCTTGGAATCCATTTCATTCACAATGTTTCATTATGGGCACTTGCTTCTGGCAATGACGCTGGCACCCGCACTCATCACTGCGTGGATCCGCGAGTGGAGAGGAACCAGCATAGGCTGGAAGAACAGCACTCTCGCAGGGCTTGGAGGCGGAGCCACCGGAATAACAGCAGCCATCGCTGTGTTTAGCGCATCATTCGTGCTCCGAGAATACAACGCGCTTTTCGGATTCATCCTAGTGCCCGTCATCAGCGCAGCCAGCGCTTGGGCATTCCGCCGCCTCTGGCAGCACCGTTCGCATCTATAGCCGCGATAACACGGCGGCCCATACCCGCGGACGCTGGACAACCACGCCGGAGCTCCCGGTCCAAGCCCAAGGTTTAGCGAAAACGCTTAGCGATAGGCAGCGGTTCCGCCACTTGGCCGACTATGACCACAATGCCACCTTCACGGCCCACGAGGCGATGGCATACCTTGACCCAACTGAGACTGCAATCCTAGACTACCCACAGGTAGCGATGACAACGGTGCGCACTCGCGACATCACCAGCCCGCGGTTGACCTGGCAATGCCAGCCAGCCACAATAACCTCACAATACCGCGCAGGACAGGAACCATGAAAATTCGCCCTGAAGCCCGGGAAATAATGATCGCCTTCGGAAATCCAAGCGTTGAACTGGGCGCCCAGCCCCGAGAGATAGCCATGAGCCTGATTGACTCCCTGGTTGCTTTCGACTCCGTTGCATGGCAACCGCTGCCACTCACCGCACTGGCACAGGCCTACGCCAACGCACGAGCTGCCGCAGTGGAGTCATCCTTCAGCGTCCCTGACACCGTTGTCAACTACCTGGCAGACACCCAACCAGCACCCTTATCGTCGGAATTGCACGCGCCGCTACTGGACGCGGTTGACCAAGCCACCGAGTCCTACTTCACCGCCGCCAGAAACGACTTCAAGCGCGGTGATACCGTCTCCGGCACGGAGAACCTTTGCTACGGGGCCAACTGCGCCGTCATCGGCCAAGCCGCTCTCCACGGCTGGCCTCACGCGACAGAAGACGATGACACTAACGCCATCGTAGCCATCGCCACCGGCACACTGCCGCAGAGCGCGAACGAGGTCTACAACCTGCTCATGCAGGCTCCCAAGGACGGCATGGACCTGAGCAGCAACCACGGCGCCGTCAAGTCGGTGCGTCAGGCCGCCCGCCTGGGATACTTCGCCGAAAACGGCTACACCGCCGAGCTCGCCACCTCATTCGCCCAGGCAGCGACCGAACTGGCGAAGCGTCTGGGATCCGATACGCCATGACGCCCCAGGAACACTTGGACGCGTCTTCCGAACTCGCAGCCAGGTCAGACCAGGAATTCGACCAAAACGGAAACCAGCTGATCGCCGCCGAACTCCTCTGGGGAGCCGTGGCACACAACTTCATCGCAGCGGCCGCCTTTCATCCCAGCTGGCAAATCCACGGCCACTCTTACTACGCCTTCGTTGCCACTCAGCTCAGCTCGGCGGAACCTGACACCAGTTGGCAAGGGGACACCTCTCAAGCCGACCGTCTGCACCGTCATTTTTACAACGGAGACCTGTCGCCTGTAGACTTGGCAACATGCCGTGTAGCCGCGAAGCGACTGGTCAACGCCAGCGCGGACTACATCATTCGGCAAATGGCTACCCAGCCCAGATGAAGAAACCGCAGGAAGCCATTACCTGAACTGGAGAGAAGGAATGGAAGAAATCCGCACAGCAGGTGCCATCGCGGTCGTAATCATCGGCTTCCTAACACTCCTAATGACCGACCGCGGATGGATGTTTTTCTCCAAATTTCGCCAAGCGGTCCGAGACATCTTGGCGAGAACAACAAAGCGAATATCGCGTCCCCTGTCACGCCGCTACCGACAATGGCGGTACAGGGACAGGATTGCCAAGCTGGATCCCGCCTCGTACGAAGAGTACGAAGAGCTGCGGGACGCAGACCAGCGGCTCTTCAACGAATTCAAAGGAGCAGAAGCACGACAACTTCGCAACCAAAAGTTAAAGGAATTGAACGAGCGACTTTCGGAAAGCCGTAGAGAGCGCGAAACGGTAGAATCGGAACGGCGGGAGCGAATCCTCGGAGTCGCACCTCTAATAAAGACCAGTGATACTGACGTCCAACTCATTTGCGGCAATTGCGCCTTCTTTGCGGCAGATCTCGATAGCAACGACGCAGGAGATCTGCAAGTAAGCACCCTCAAGGGCGAATGCCATAAGGACCCAGCCGCACAAGAAGTCTACCCTTTCTCAGTATGCAGCCACCACAGCGCCCTACTGGGGTTTGCGCCGTCAACGAACGGGCGCTACGTATTCGTCCCAGAAAGACGCCTAGAAACTCCACGGTGATCTACAAGCACAAGCCCCAAAGGACAAAGCGCGGCGTGAGCGTGATCGCCCAACCCCAGACCCTCAGAAACCATCCCAAGAATGGAGCGTTTATGAACGCACGAACCCACCAGGAACTCGCCGGATTCATCTGGCGAATCTGCAACATCCTCAGAGGCGCCTACAAGCGCAACGAATACCGCCAAGTGATCCTGCCGCTCACCGTACTGCGCCGCTTTGACTGCGTGATGGAAGATACCAGAGCGGACGTTAGAAACGCCCACGAAACCAGCGCGCACCTGTCTGACCAAGTCAGGCACACCTTATTGCTCAACGCCGCAGGCCGGAGCTTCTACAACCCGTCGCCCTTCGACTTCACGACGCTGCTCAACGACCCCAATAACCTAGCGCAAAACCTGCAAGCGTACATCAACGGCTTCTCGTCCGAGGTTCGTGACATCATCGAAAAATTCGGGTTCAGCGTTCACATTCAGCGAATGGCCGAAAAGAACCTTCTCTACAACGTTGTGAACGAGTTCTCCCGTGTGGACCTGTCGCCGCAGGCCGTGGACAACACACAGATGGGCTACGTCTTCGAGGAACTGATCAGAATCGGCGCAGAGCAGGCCAATGAAGAGGCTGGAGAGCACTTCACGCCCCGCGAAGTGATTCGGCTGATGGTCAACCTGCTCCTCTCGCCGGAAACCGATCTCAACAAGGCAGGCACGGTGAAGACCATATATGACCCAGCCTGCGGCACCGGGGGTATGCTGTCGGTGGCCGACGAGTTCCTCAGAGAACAGAACAGCGCCATCCAGCCCATCCTGTTCGGGCAGGACTACAACGACGAATCGTGGGCCATCTGTAAATCGGACATCCTGATCAAAGGCGAAGGCGCCGAACGCATAGTCCTAGGAGATTCCTTCACCCAGGATGCCTACCACGTCCGAGACGACGGACAGCGGCACACGTTCGACTATATGCTGGCGAACCCGCCCTTCGGCGTCGAGTGGAAAAACCAACAGGACGTGATCAGGCGCGAGCACAACACGCTCGGCCACAACGGAAGGTTCGGCGCCGGCCTACCTCGCATCAACGATGGCTCGCTGCTCTTTATCCAGCACATGCTGTCCAAGATGAGCCCAGTAATAGACGAAGAAGGCGGCAGCCGCATCGCCATCGTGTTCAACGGCTCGCCGTTATTTACCGGAGATGCCGGCAGCGGCGAAAGCGAAATACGCCGCTGGATCATCGAAAACGACTGGCTGGAAGCCATCGTTGCCCTACCTGACCAGCTCTTCTACAACACGGGCATCGCCACGTACGTCTGGGTGCTTACGAACCGCAAGGAGACCCACCGCGCCGGCAAGGTCCAGCTAATCGACGCACGGCAAATGTACGTCAAGATGCAGAAGAGCCTCGGCAATAAGCGCAACGAACTGTCGCCGGCGCAAATCGACGACATCACCTGTATCCACGGGAACTTCCAAGACGGCGAGACCCGCGACGTAACCGACGAAGACCCAGTGACACACCTGCCCCGCACCAAGGCGCGAGTAGTGAGCAAGATCTTCGACAACAAGGACTTCGGATACCACAAGGTTACGGTGGAGCGGCCGCTACGCCTCAACTTTGCGGCCACGCCAGAACGCATCGCCAAATTGGAAGCACAAAAGGCGTTCCAGAACCTTGCCCAAAGCAAAAAGGCGGACGGCGCCCAACGGGAAGAAGCAATCACGAAAGGCAAGGCCAAACAAGACGCCATCAGGAACCTGCTGAATGCAGTAGGCAAGGAAACCGAGGGCAGAACATTCCTGGACCCAGCCGAGTTTTCGGCCACGCTGAACGTCACTGCTAAGACGACCAAGGTGAAGCTCACCAAAAGCGAACGCACCGCCATCCTATCGGCACTGGGCAAGCGCGACCCCGAGGCCGCGGAGTGCATGGACGACAGCGGCAACATCCAGCCAGACCCGGAGCTACGCGACACCGAAACGGTGCCGCTCAAGGAGACCCTGGAAAGCTATATGGCGCGCGAGGTGATACCGCACGCGCCAGACGCTTGGCTTGACCACAGCAAGACGAAAGTCGGGTACGAAGTGCCGCTCAACCGCCAGTTCTACGTGTACGAAGCTCCGAGGCCGCTCGAAGAAATCGAATCAGGGCTACGTACGCTGGAAAGCGAAATCGCCGACCTTATGGCGGAGGTTACAGCATGAGGCAGAGCTACCCCAACTACGTGGACTCGGGAAAGGACTGTCTTGGACAGATACCGGCCCACTGGCAGGTCTTGACGCTGGGGCGCCTCGGAAGGTTCTTCAAAGGGAGCGGCGGAACTAAAGCTGAAAAGTCAGAGACTGGTTATCCGTGCATTTGGTACGGCGATCTCTACACACAGCACGAATTTCACATCACATCAGCGGTAGCCAGCATCGGCGCGGAACTCGCCGAGAACTATGAGCAAATCCAGTACGGTGACTTGCTGCTCGCCGGCTCGGATGTGACTCCCTGGAGAATCGGCAGATCAGCAGTCAATCTCATCACGGAGCGCGCCTACTGCGGCGCAGACACAATTATCTTCCGCTCTAACGGCGAATTGGACGCCAGATACCTCGGCTACCTGGGCGATTGCACGCCCTCCAGATACCAAAAGCTGTGCATGGGACGCGGCGTCACCGTGATGCACATCTATGGCAGTGAACTCAGGAACCTAGTAGTCCCACTGCCACCCCTCGCCGAGCAACGCACCATCGCCGCCTTCCTTGACCGCGAAACAGCACGCATTGACCAGCTGATCGCCAAGCACGAACTGCTGATCGAACGCCTCGCGGAATACCGCAACGCCGTGATCACACGGGCCGTCACCAAGGGGCTGCCAGCGGACGCAGCGCGCGATGCTGGACTGGACCCGGAGCCCCGCATGAAGTTTTCTGGCAATGACTGGATCGGTGACGTACCAGAGCACTGGGACACCAAAAGGTTGAAATACATCGCCACCACCAACGACGATGTCGTAGCTGAAAGCGAGGATCCACTTCGCGAAATCCTGTACGTTGACATCGGCTCAATCAGCCCATCAAAAGGTATGACCGCTACCGAAGAGATGGTTTTAGAAGACGCGCCCAGCCGAGCAAGGAGATTGGTCCAAGACGGTGACACAATCGTTTCGACCGTGAGAACATACCTACGGGCAGTAGCCCCAGTGCAAAATCCCCCGCCTGAAATGGTCGTGTCTACCGGTTTCGCAGTCATCAGACCACGCGACATCGACAGCGGCTACTGTTCTTGGGCACTCAGAGAGCACCGCTTCATCGAAGAAGTCGTAGCCAATTCCAACGGCGTCAGCTACCCAGCCATCAACGCTTCACAAATCGGCGAGCTCTCCATTACGGTGCCGCCAAGCGTCGAACAGTGCGCCATCGCTCAATACCTTGACCAGAAAACAGCCCGCATTGATGCCCTTGCAGAGCGGGCTTCGACCGCCATCGAGCGGCTCAACGAATACAGAACCGCACTCATCACCGCCGCCGTCACCGGAAAGATCGACGTTCGCGAACCAAGCGCCAGTGCCGCGGAATAACCCACGGAGTAACCCATGACATCGCAAACCACGGAACGCGCCTTTGAGGACACTGTGGAAGCCACGCTCCTCGATAACGGATGGCACAAAGCTGACGTATCGGGATGGAACGTCAACACCGCCATATTTGCCGAACAGGCCATAGACTTCATAAAAGCCACTCAACCCGAGGCTTGGGAGAAGATCGCAAACCTGCACGGCTCGCAAGCCGAAAGCCAAACGCAGCAGGCTCTCATCAGGACCCTAGACGACCGCGGCACGCTGGACGTGCTGCGGCACGGTTTTCGCTGCACGGGGCAGACGCTCAAGGTCGCGTTCTTCAAGCCGGCCAACGACCTCAACCCCGACACGATGGCGAAATACCAAGCCAACCGGCTGACCATCAGCCGACAGGTCCCGTGCCATCCGAACCACGGACACACCGTTGATCTCCTGCTTGCCCTGAACGGGATTCCCGTAGCCACGTGCGAATTGAAAAACCCGATGACCGGTCAGTCATGGGAAGACGCAGTACGCCAGTACAGAGAAGATCGCGACCCCAACGCGCCGTTGTTCAAGGAACGCAAACGTGCCATCGTCCACTTTGCCGCCGACTACGACGAAATCCACATGGCGACCGCCATCAACCGGGACAATACCAGATTCCTGCCGTTCAACATGGGCAACGCGCCCGGGGAACTGCGCTGCGGCGCCGGAAACCCGGTCAACCTCGACGGCTACAACACCGATTACTTCTGGAAAGAAATTCTCCAACCCGATCACTTCCTCGAAATCATTGGGTACTACGTTTTCGTTGAGAAAACCCAGCGGAAGGAGTACACCCAAAGCGGGGCGAGAACCGTGACCCGCAGGACCACCATCTTCCCCCGCTATCACCAGCTGGACGCCGTAACCAAGCTGATCGATGCAGCCAAGAAAGATGGCCCCGGGCACAACTACCTGATTCAGCATTCCGCCGGCAGCGGCAAGACCAACAGCATATCCTGGCTGGCGTACAAGCTGTCCAACCTGCACGACGATTCCAACAACGTCATTTTCGACTGCGTGGTTGTCATCACCGACCGCCGGGTGCTGGACCAGCAACTCCAAGACGCGATCCACCAGATTGAGCACGTCAGAGGAGTGGTCAAACCCATTGACCAAGACTCCAGGCAACTGGCCCAGGCGCTGGTGGACGGCACGAAGATAGTGATCACCACCATCCAGAAGTTCCCCTTCATCATGCGGGGGTTGCTGAACATCGCCGGCGCCGATTCATCCGACGAACCCGATGAGGCAGACGCCGAGCAGGCCAACGCCTGGCGTACGCAGATAGCCGGGCGCAACTACGCCATCATCGTGGATGAGGCGCACTCCAGCCAGTCCGGATCGACCGCCGGCGAGATGCGGTCCATTCTGGGCGCCAGGGGGCAGAGTGACACCAGCGCACCACAGGACCCGGAAGACCTCGAAGATACCCTTACCGCGATGGCAGAAGCCAGAGGCCCACAGCCGAACCTTTCCTTCTTCGCCTTCACCGCCACGCCCAAGGCCAAGACCATCGAGCTATTCGGGACCGCCGGCCCCGACGGGAAGCCGCACTCTTTCCACCTGTACAGCATGCGGCAGGCTATCGAAGAGCAGTTCATCCTGAGCGTCCTGGAGCGGTACACCGACTACGATACCTACTACAAGCTCAACAAGCAGGCCCAGGAAGATCCTGACTTCCCCAAGCGCCAAGCCGCGGCCGCGCTGGCGAGATTCGCATCTCTGCACCCTTACAACATCGCCCAGAAGACCGAGGTAATCATCGAGCACTTCCGCGAGCACGTGGGGCAC
The DNA here is from genome assembly GCA_965203985.1 of Dehalococcoidia bacterium. Lineage (GTDB taxonomy): Bacteria > Chloroflexota > Dehalococcoidia > Lucifugimonadales > UBA3495 > Bin87. Next base: position 1,184,017 of record CBDBDS010000013.1, on the reverse strand, counting down.
CTGATGAATGGCCAAGCCAAGGCCATGGTCGTAACCGAATCACGACTCAGCGCTGTCCGTTACAAACGGGCCTTTGACAAATACATTCAGGAAAAAGGCTACACCGACGTCGCCCCCCTAGTCGCGTTCAGCGGAACGGTAACCGACCCAGACACCGGAGACGAATTCACCGAGCCAGGGATGAACACTGACGTAGTTACTGGACGCCGCATCCGAGAGACGGAGCTACCGGAGCGGTTCGACTCACCCGACTACAACGTGCTGCTGGCCGCGGACAAGTACCAAACCGGCTTTGACCAGCCCAAACTACAGGCCATGTACGTCGACAAGCGACTGGACGGCGTGCAGGCGGTTCAGACCCTATCGCGACTCAACCGCACCGCAACGGGCAAGCAAGACCCATTTGTCCTTGACTTCAGAAACGATCCCGAGGGCATCGCAGACGCGTTCGCGCCGTACTACGACCGCACCGAAATCGAGGAAGTCACCGATCCTTACCGCCTTGACCAACTCAAGGCGGAACTGGACGACACCGGCATCTACCATCAGGACGAAGTGGACGCCTTCGCCCAGACATACTTCAGCGGGCTGAACCTGTCCCACAAACGAACCCACGCCAAATTGCAATCCAGCTTGCAACCCGCCGTGCAAAGGTACCGGGCAGCAGACGAAGCCGCCGCAGATGAATTCCGCGACAAGCTGAACGCATTTTGCAAGTTATACACCTTCCTCAGCCAGATAATCCCTTACGGGGACAGCCAGCTGGAGAAACTGTCGCTCTACGGAAAGTTCCTGCTCCCGTACTTGCGAACCGACCGCAGGGCAGAACCAATCAACATTGCCAACCACGTTGACCTTGAGTCATACCGGCTACAACGGAAGTGGTACGGCTCAATCGAAATTGACGGCGACAACACCGTCAGCGGCCCCAACGAAGTGGGCACCGGGCAATCCCCCCAGGAAAAAGCGCCGCTCTCCGAGATCATCGAAATCCTCAACGATCAGCACGGCATGAACCTGGGCGAGGCGGATCGGTTGTTCTTCCAGCAGATCGTGGCCAAAGCGACCAACGACGAGCAGTTCCGCATCCTTGCCACCGCCAACGAGTACGACAAATTCGAGCTTGCCATTGGCGGAATGATTGACAACATCATGGTGCAGATGCTCAACTCCAACGGGACGCTGGTGAACAAGTACATGGCCGACAACGACGCCAAGCGCGACGTGTTCCCGGTCATTGCGCGATCAATCTTCGACAGGATCGCCGAAACACCACAGTTGAACCTCGTTTAGGGCAGTGCCAAAATGACCTCCGCTAAAATGACCTTCCCGGACCAGAGCCACATCAACCGCGTTCGGGAAGCCCTGTGGCTACGCCCCGACGGAGCCTCCGTGATGGTAGGCAGCGGTTTCAGCCAGAATGCCGTGCCACTCCATCCCAGTGCAGGTAGCCTCCCCACCTGGGACCAAGTCACGAGTAGGCTCCACAAGGAACTATATCCAGACCAAAAGAGCGGGGATTATCACGATCCCATGCGAACTGCCCAAGAGTACGAAGCCGCATTTGGAAGAACTGGGCTCCACAACGCCCTGCGAAACCTAGTACCTGACCACGGGTACAATCCAGGACCCGCACACGAGAGGCTGCTGAAACTACCTTGGGCAGACATCTACACAACCAACTGGGATACCCTACTGGAAAGGACAAGGAACGAAATCGCCGACTGGGATTACAGCATCATTACCAGCACTGACCAAATCCCGATGGAACCCCGACCACGGATTGTTAAACTGCATGGTTCACTTCCTGGACAATTTCCGCTCATCGCCACGGAGGAAGACTACCGTACCTACCCGACGAAGTTCGCCCCCTTCGTCAACACCGTTCAGCAAGCCATGATGGAAACAGTATTCTTCCTGATCGGCTTCTCTGGAGAAGACCCGAACTTCCTGAAATGGTCAGGGTGGGTCCGAGACAATTTAGGTGTGTCGGCACCAAAAATCTACTTGGCCGGTTACCTGAAACTGTCACCACACGAACGGCGGACGCTGGAAGAACGTAACGTAGTCCCAATAGACCTCGCGCAACACCCGAAAAGCGACAGATGGCAGAAGGAAGGTCTGCCTCACGAGTACGCTACCGAATGGCTTCTGCACACCCTCGAAAGCGGGGAACCGTATGACATTACGGACTGGCCGTCGTTGCCGAGTCAGCAACCGACTGATACGCCCGATGAAATTCTCCTACCGATTGACACTGTAGGTTTTGTCATTCCTAAAGACGAGCCGGCCACAAATAAACCAGATGGCCCCGCCTCTGTCGAGGAAATAAACAAGGTCACAAAAGTCTGGCGCCACAACAGACTGATGTACCCAGGTTGGCTCACAATGCCCAGCTCTAACCGCCAGAGAATGGAATGGCGAACGAACGAATGGGGACACGAGATACTGAAGGCTCTCCCTGACCTCGCACCAATCGAACGGCTCAATGCCATAAGGGAACTCGTGTGGCGCGAGGAAGTCCTACTCGTACCGATGCACCCGGATTTCGAATCCGCGATAGCGGAAACCCTAGATGCAATCGACTGCCAAAACCACAGGTTAGGCGACACGTACGCTCCGAACGAAGATTGGACGACAATCCGTGATGCTTGGCGCCACGTTGCGGCTGCGCTGGTAACGGCAGCGCGGTACCGGCTAGACCGAAATGCGTTTGAGAAGTGGGTACAGGCGTTGGCGTCATTCCAAAACGAAGACAGGGAGATCCATCACCGAATCCGCCACGAAAGGTGCCTTTGGGCAATCTACAACTTCGACTTCGACCAACTTGATAACTCGCTGGAGGATTGGCAGACCGAAAACTGCGACCCGGCTTGGATGATGCGCAAGTCAGCCATCCTATGGGAAGCTGAACGCGACGACGAAGCCGAGGAATTACTTAAGCGCGCCACCGTAGCAATCAAGACAATGCCAGACGACCAAAGCAGTGTAGCCGGCCCGTCGCGAGAAGCGTGGGCAACACTGATGGCACTGGGTTGGGATAATCGCCAAACCTTGCTCAAGCGTCTCAGGGATCTAGCACCGCTCCGATGCGACGTATTCGACGAGCAGCAGTCCGTACTGGATGCCATGGGACAAAACAAGGCAGCAGATGAACCTCCTGTTTTCGACATCAACAGACGGCGAGGGACCAGCGTCCGCCACAGCAACTATGACCCACGGGACGCCGCTTACCGAGCGATCCGCCTATCAGAGATTGCCGGTTTGCCGCCTTTCGCAACCGGACTCGCAACCAACGTAAAAATCTCGACGAACGTATGGGCCGGCGTCCTGAAGAAAGCAGCCGAGGAGATGGCCGACGAAAACTTGGAACTGGCCATACGTCTAGTCCTGCGGACGAGCGATAGCGACACCGACAAAACGCTCGGTAGAGTGCTGTCGCGGACCAGATTGGCAAACTTGCAGACCACACAGGCCGAGAGCTTGGCTGAAGCCTGCCTGATGATCATAAACAGGGCGTTTTCAAATTCGGCTACCGCGAATCTACAATCGAGAACCGAGCCTGCAATTGAAGTGCTATCTCGCCTGGTAACCAGAGTAGCAGCTGACCTGTCACAAACCATCTTGGGCAAGGCACTGGAATTTTACCGAGACCCTCAAATCCAGCGAGGAACCTGGGATACGGTGATCCGGCATCTGCTAGAGCGGTCATGGCAAGCCATACCCAATGAATGCCGCCATCGTCATGCCCTTGATTTGCTGAATGCCCCGATAGCTGGAATGAACAGCGATCCCCCTCTAATGGGGTACGCATGGGTAGATCCCGTCGACATGTTCGCCGATGACAGCACTATCTTGCAACGCACACCCGACAACGAACACCAGTGGAGATCTGCCATCGACCTAGTTGTCAGCGCTTTAGCCGAGGACACTGCCGTTCGCAACAGAGCGTCCATCAGGATGCTTACGCTGGCGAGTTCTGGTTTGCTCACGGACCACGAATCGCAGACGATTGCCAATGCGCTGTGGTGCGATCAGCACACTCCCCCAGATGGACTACCTACGGGTATCCGAATACCCGATTGGGAGCTCCTAACGTTGCCAGAACCCATGCCCGCTATCGCGCAGAAGAACTTCATCGCTAAATGGATGGCGGAAGACGACACAACCGGATGGCAACACAAGAATTCATTTGAGGCATCCCCGAGTTCCACCAATGGGTTGAACCACGATACGCAAGATATGGATAGCCGACTTTGGCAAATCGGAGCGGCAATCGGGAGCCTTCAAACCCGCGGACGGCGACTGGATTTGCCTGATCCAAAGAGAGCGAATCTCCAAAGAATGGTAGAAGTTTGGGCTGAAGCCGCCGTGCCAGAAGTTGCCCCACCTGAGTACCCATTCTTTCTGCGCGCCATGGGAGACGCTCATAGAGCACGCATCCGAGCCGTATCTCGAGTACTCGCTGCGATCACCAGAGAAGTGGGACTGTCTGAGCAGACAGGCGAAAAGCTGTACTCAAAAATGCAGATGTTGAAAGAAAAACAAATTCCGGCACTCACGCTGGCCACGAGCATCGTCAGAGCCACACCCATGCGGTCTGCTGATGTCGCCACGGCACTACGAGTTGGCATGACCTCCAACCAAATAGACATGGCGGACAACGCCGTGGAAGGAGTGCGTCAATGGATCGAAGGAACGATGGACACCGAATCTAGTACGCCTAATCCACCGGACGACCTGGTACGAGAAATCGGAATTTCCATCGCCTCCCGCAGGAGACCAGTGTTGCCAAGCGCTCTAGCAGCAGCACGGTGGATATTCGAAAACGGCGAGCATACCCACACGAAAGCCATCCGACAGTTAGCACTAGACGGACTGGACTACCTTGCCGAGGAGCTCCGCTATGAACGCCACCATGATGCCCCGGACGACGTTCCTTTGGAACGGCTATTCTGTGCACAACTCGCCGCAGCAATGGCGGAAGGCGGACTGCAGGAACACCCCACAGTTACTCGATGGCTGGAGATAGCCAGAGAAGATCCATTACCTGAAGTCCGCAACGCCGCTCCGATACGCCAAGAATTCGAGGACGATGAAAGCCGAAGCACTCCGCCAATAAAAAGAGCCGAAGAGGTCACACGATGACCAGAACGCGATCTCGACGCAGGTCAGACCGCCGTAGATTCACAACGTTCCGGGTAGTGGAGGGCAAAAGAAACGCCCCCTTGCGGGAGCGTCGGCCCAGCAGCACTACCCGCTGGGGGGGTTGAAATTTAGGCTACGCGAAATGCCACAAAATGTCAACTTCCATTGCCGACATTCCTGACGAAAGCCAAGCGCAGCTCCACCGGGTGGCGGTGTACGTTGATGGGCTGAACCTCTACCACGGCCTCAAATCGAGACGCTGGCGCCGCTACTACTGGCTGAACCTACGCCGATTGGCGGAACGCCTGCTACGTTCCGACCAGAGCCTGGTTATGGTCAGATACTTCACCGCCCGGTTCCTGCCCCATTTCGGCGACCCCGATCAACCACTACGCCAGGACACTTACCTGAAGGCGTTGGAAACCCTGCCCGACTTGACGATCCAGTACGGGCACCACCTGCCCAAGACCGGAAGATGCCGGCGGTGTGGAGCAACGTGGGCAACCTTTGAAGAAAAAATGACCGACGTGAACATCGCCGTGGCGTTGCTCCGCGACGCGATGCAGGACTCCTTTGACACCGCCATTGTTATCTCAGCAGACAGCGATCTGATTGGCCCGATTGACGCCGTACTACATAGCCACCCTGAAAAGCGGGTAGTAATCGCCTTTCCGCCGAACCGCCATTCCACGCAGTTGCGTCATCAGGCGACCGCCGCCTTCACGCTGGGGCGTAGCATCATTGCCAACAGCCAGTTTCCCGCGCAAGTCATCGACGCCAACGGGTTCGCCTTGCACAAACCGTCGCGCTGGAGCTGAAAGGCAATCATAAGCGGAGCCACAGCAACTACGCCCACCTGAATTCTCCGCTTCTGCCGCCGGCAGGGATTTTCAGCGACAGAATTGGTGATGCCAACCCGCAGTGGGTAGACATGGGCCATTGGCGAAATGAAGCCGTCGCCAACCAACGGCGACGCCGGCCGCCCCGAACACGGTGGGCCGGTAACGAAACCGGCCCACCGCTTTCACCCAAACGGCGCCCTGTGGCGCCGTTTTCGTTTCGGTTGAACACAGACGCCTCGGCTCTACGGAAACGCTCCCGGGGGCGTTTCCGGCCGAAATTTGGCCAACCCGTGCACGGTTGCTAAATCAGCGGGCAGCCGCCAACTCAAACCAACGCATGCGTTGTCATCGCCAAAACTGGCTTATCCCCCGGCGTCACCGTCCACTGCCGTTCCTACAGCTACAGGACCAAAGTTTACACCACACGGGATGCAGGACCCCCAGCCGCGCCTGCGGCGATTCCCATACCAAACGGTTTCAACTGCTACCAGCAACCCAACGGCCGCCCCACAGAGGGTGGCTTTCTTTTTTCCACCGACACCCATTCAAGACTTCGCATGGAGAGCCAATGCCCCAACCCCGCCTGTTGCCCCTGGGATTCATCGACCGAACCACCGATGACGGCGCGATCATCATGCTCACCAACCCGAGCGAATCCCACAATATCCGACCCGAGACACCGGTCACACTGCGGGCCCGAAACACCGGCGCAACTCGCGCAATGGCCAGAGTCCGCGGCGTTATAACCTCCGTAGGGTACGTCACCGCCACCTTCAAGACGGTTGAGACCAACAAGACTCCCACCTGGCCCCAAGACCAGCCGGTACTACAACGAGGACTACCCGTTTACCAAGCACTGCCCGACAGCTTCAAGCCTGACCCGGCCAGGACCTTGACCCCTGAACAAGCGGCCGGCCTCGAAAGACTGGCCAGACGTTACCGAGAAATAACGAAGCCGCAACGTTCCAGAGCCGCCAGACGAAGCACTCGATCCAGAAACGGCTCCACCCCTAGCTCATAGTCCCAAGCAACCGCATACAGTCGTCTTGACGAATATGGCGGATTCCGACAAACTATATTAGAACGGAGGAAAGATAACCTATGGTGAACCCGACCACCGTCCGCCAGGCCGAGCCATCGTTGAACCACATGGTTTACTGCGCCAACTGCGGCGAGCCCATGGCCAACACCGGCCAGCGCTACTACTGCCCCAACAATAGCGTGGATAACGGGCGCTACTGCCCGACCAAGCCCGTGTACTCAGAACGCCTGCTCCACGCCGTCGTCCGAGAGATGCTGAACCGCCTCACCACTGAAGAAGGCATCCAGACCATCACCGAGACCATCCAGGAAACCATGTCGGCAAACGCCCAGATCCAGCGCCAGCGCATGGAACAGGCCGAAGCCACCATGGCCGACGCCAGAGCCAAGCGGAGGGGCCTCCTGCTACGCGTTGAGCAGGGCGAGGAAACCTACCAAGAAATCGTGCCCGCCATCGACGCGTTGGACCGTGCCACTGCGGGATTGGCCTTCGAGTCCATGGTCGCCAGAAACGAGTTGGAAAAGGCCGTCTTCGTAAGCGACGAGGAAGGGATCAGAGATACCATCAACAACGTGGATACCTGGCTCGGCAGCAACCATCCAGACGCGATGCAGGAGCTGCTCGACCTTCTGGTACAGAAGGTCAGCGTCGGATCCGACTACGCTTTGATCGTCTACCACGCCCCCATGCCCGCCCACGAACACCCGGAAGGCGTCACCGAGGACCTTGTGGAACTATACCCAAGCATCAACGCCTGACCGAACCACGCGGGCTTAAGCGCAACGCTGGAGCAACTCTCCCGTCGGGAGAGTTGCTCCTATTCATTCCAGGAGGACATGAGACACCCTCCATACTGGGAGACCTGTCAACTTTCAGGCGGTAACGCCGCCGAATTCGTCAAATTCCCAATCGTCCACAACGGGCAAATCCTCGGCAGGCAGGCCATCGTCCTCGCGATGCGCCTCATATTCCCTGGCCAACTCGGGCATCTCACGCCAGAGCTCAGAGTCGGGGCTTTCCAATTCAGCCCCCTCGTCCTCCGGGGCATTTATCTGCCCCCAAATGACGATCCTCTCCAGCGTCACCTCCCTGCTGAAGAGCCTGAGAGCTTTCTTCACAAGAGGATTCCCGTTGTCCGCAATTACAAACTGCCTGTTACCCTCCTTTGCAAATTCGTGGTCATTTTCCCGGTTTTTCATATGCTATACTGGCCCAAGCCTTTTCAAGGGCACTTCCTCTTGGTAGTAGTCGGCATGATTGCCGCTACTCGCATTATAGCAGAGCGCGACGCTGAATCGCCCCAAGGTGGTGTCATTTGGTCACTATAGAACGAATTGCAGAGACCGAACAATCCAACGATGTCATCAACTTGAACCAAGCCCGCACCGACGAACCTGAACCCAAGACCCGGCAACGCCCTCCCATCGGAGAACTCCTGAAGAACCTCAGAGGCACCAAGACCCTCCGCAACGTGGAAGCCGAAACCGGCATCACCAACGCCTACCTCAGCAACATCGAGCTGGGCATCAAAAAGCCCGGCGTCAGGACCCTGGCCAAGCTCAGCAGCTACTACCAGGTGCCGTTGGAACACCTCCTCCATGTCGCCGGTATCGAAGGCGAAATGCCCAAGCCCGTTCAACAGGACTCACCCATGGACATCCAGCGTGCATTTGACTTCGTCGTCACCGACCCCCGCGTAGCCCACTACCAGAAGCCGGCGGAAGCGCTGCCTCTGGACTTGCAGAAATACGTCGTCCAGATCTACGAGCAATACACCGGTCGAAAGCTACTGTAGGGGGCCAGATCACGATGCCGCAGTCGAATTACACCAGAAAGGCCGTGATATACCGCAGGGTGTCCGGCAAACGCCAGAAAGACAACTTCTCCCTGCGAAACCAAGACACGCAAACCGCACAATACTGCGAACGGAAGGGGCTCACCATCGACAGGATATTCACCGATGTGGGCACCGGCCTCTCCGCCAAGGGACGTGCCAATTTCATCGGGATGTCCGAATACGCCATGGACGAGGCTAACGGCACCACCGACGTGGTCTTCAATGACATCGACAGGTTCGCCCGGAACTACCGCGAATTCTTCGAATACATTGATCGAGTGTTCATGGCCGGCATCACCTTGCACAGCGTCATCGACGACGAGGAATACGACTACGACTCAGAGGAGAAATGGACCGACAAGGCTGTCAACGCCCAGAGAGAAAGCAAGCGCACCTCCAAGAGGGTCAAGCAAGGTCAGCGGATAGCCACCGAACTGGGCCATCACATCGGGCCACCACCCTGGGGCTACATGCTCGAGCACGAGACGGACGAGCGGGACGAGACCGGTTATCACGCCATCGCCGGCAAGCTGATCCCAGATCCAGAACTGTGGCCCCACGTCCTCGAGTTCTGGCGCCTCGCCGTCGACGGTTACACTCCGGGGGTCCTAGCTCGACATATGCGTCTCAACAATGTTCCGTCTCCCCGCGGCAAGCCGTGGACCGACGACGCGGCCCGCGGCATTATGAGGAACCGCAAATACATCGGCACGAACTTCCGAGGGGTCAATCCCAAATCCAGGCTACCGGGCCCCCCGGAAAACGCACCACCGGTCATTATAGAAGACAACCATCAAGCAGCAGTCAGCCCTAAAGATTGGCAAGCGGTAAATGACGGCATCGACGGCAGGCACAGGAGTAAAGGCCCAACCCGCTCCCACTCCAGTCCCAATCCCCTGAGCCAACGCATTAAGTGCGGCCATTGCGCAGCGCGAGGAGTGGACTCCAACCTCGAGATCCACAGATCCGGCGGCAAAGCGTACTTGCGGTGCTCCCGCAAAAAGAAGATGGGCGCCGACTTTTGCGAGTTCAAAAGCGCCAACCTGAACACCCTGCTCCGCGCCATCAGCGACAGGATCGTGCATCATTTCCTCACCCCTGAGAATCTCCAAAGCGTGATCGACGGCGTCAACCACTTCAGCAGGTCAATGCTGGAAGAACGTCAAGTCCAAATGTCTAGTATTGGTGAACGAAAGCGCATTATCAACACCGAAATCAAGAACATCAATGACGTGTTGAGAATGGCGGGTACCCAGGCCAACAACCTGCAAACCCTTTTGAAGGACCTCGCCGAACTCGAAAAGGAACGTGCAGCCCTTGAAAATCAGGGCAAACGGATCAGTGATGATACCGAAGAGGCCCTCCTATTCGTGAACGACCAAGCTGGCATCATCGAGACAGCCATGGACTACAAGACCTGGACGGACCCCGAGGACCCCGAGTCGCTCAGGCAATTGTTCCAGGTTTTTATCCAACAGGTTGAGGTTTTCGAGCTCGAAAAAGGCGCCACCGACCAGCGGGTGGACATCTACTACGACCTGCGAGTATTCAAGGAGTCGGGTCAAGATGGCTCGGACGCCGAGACCATCCACATAGGTAAAAAAAAGTCCCTAACGCCGTCTGACAAAATTTGTGGTTTTGGCATGTTTACAGGGATAGCCCAGAGTATGACGGTTGACTCGGCTTCAAGCGCCGGACCACCCCGCGTAAACGGGGGCCTGCCTTTCCAGCACTATCCAAGTAAGCCAAGTAAGCACAGGTGCGCCCCCCTGCGCGACCGCTGGTCCCCAGCCACCTCCTCGCCACAGCGGGCCAAACCCGCCTACGGCGACGTCGAGCCGGCACACGAATTCCCCATGGACGCAGCGCAGAAATTCCTCGACTTTCAGGCCAGCCCGCACCTCATCATCCTCGGCGCAGACCCGAACGCCGCCTGGCGATACACACCAACCGGCTGGACGCTCTTCGCCTTCCACCAACAGCGCGCACCCCGCCGCCAAACTCCCCATCCCGGCAGGCGCCATCTCCCCACCCAGGGCACATATTTCACACCCAAAACCGGATGATGGCCACCGAAAACGTTCTGCAAAACGCGCTCATCCACCAACGGCCTAAGCTCCCCACAGGGATACCGCAAACCCGCGGGTAACACCCAAACCAGCAAGGGAGTTTTGCCTCGCCATGGAACACCCCAACATCTCGCCGGAGATCAAGCTCGCTCTCACTCGCACCAACGACCCCTCCATGACCAAGTTCACCGAGATCGTTATCACCCCCGAAGACGCACAGCTGATCCTGAACACCTTTTCCTACCCCAACCAACGCGACATCAAACTACCCCATACCGGCCTCCTCGCCGACATGATGGCCCACGACCAGTTCATGTCCGGCTCACTCCTGACCTTCGCCGACGACCAAAACCACAAGCCCGTCCTAGTGGACGGACAACACCGCCTCACCGCCGCCATCGTCGCCAAATGGACCGGCACCTGGATCATCCGCTACTGCTGGGAACCACGCTTCTCCGCCACCAACATCTACACCATCCTCGATACCTCACAAGCCCCACGCACCAACTCCGTCATCGGCCTGTCCGCGGGGTTCGATCAACTCTCCAAGCGCGCCCAGCGCGTCATCGTCTCCGCCTCGCGCTACCAGAACCTCTGGCGCACCGACTACCAACTCCCAACCCATTGCACCACGCCACCGGCGCGAGACAACCTGGCGCGCGCCGCCATGCGCATGCAGGCTTTTCACAAAGCCGACCAGATACTCTCGGACCGCAACGGCAACACCGACGTGCGGAGCCGCCTTTACTCCCCCATCATCCACGCCATCGTCGCCGAAACCCTCTATTGCACCCCCTGGGAAGCCGAAACTTTCTGGCAGGGCGTGATCCACAACGACGCCGGCATGGCCGCCGAGCTCCGCAACTACCTCATCAAGGGCCGGCCCCCCAAGTCCAACGCCTTCTACCTGCCGCGCCTCGCCGCCAGCGCATGGAACGCACGCCACTCCGACACCAAACTGCGCCGCGAATACCGCAACCTCATTCCGTTGGAATCCACCAACATCGTGGTGCCCGTATGACCCAACCCTGGCCTCAATGGGCCACCATCCGCGCCGAGGAAGTACGGGACACCCTACCCCCGGACCAGTGGGGACCCTGGGCCCGCAGCGACCAGACCTGCTACGTTGCCGATAACCGGGGACCCAACCTCGTCCCCGTAAGGTCTCACCCCACGGAACACCCCCATTTCTTCCACTGCCGAGAGCACCTCAAAGCCGTCCGCGCCAAACGTCGCGTCCAACAGCCCCATCCCGCCCGCGACCGCGGCATCTGCATATCCTGCGGGGAGCCGGCACAGCGCCTCCCCGTCACCAAGGTCGCCCCAGTGCTGTGCCTCGAAGCAGAGCGCCTCAATTCCACCGTCGCCAGGCTTTCCACCGCACCATATTGCTCCGCTTGCGACCCGAAGCTCCGACCCTTCTGCGAAAACCAGAAATGCAGCCGCCAACGGCGCCGACGCCGCGTCCAGCCCGCCGGATGCTGCTCCTACACCAGCAACGGCAACCGCCTCCACTGCGCACATTGCTGCCAGCGCCGTCGCCACGAGCGCGCCGCCGAACAAAACACCACGCCCCGCAAGCAGGCCCTGCAAGCCGCGGCCGGCGCCCGACGCGCCAACATCATCGAGAAACAGAACCTCGCCGCCCGCCTGCGTCGTGAAGGCCTCACTCCGGACGAGATCGCGCAACGCATGGGGCTCACCACCCGCACCATCAACAATTACCTCGAGAACAACCGCAACCGCGCCAAACCCGCATTCCAGGGCGCCCGACTCGCCGCGCAACGCCGCCGCGAATTAACCGTGGACACCTACAACCGCACCAAGCTCTCGCCCCCCGAACTCGCGCAACACCTCGGCATCAACATCCAAACCGTCCGCAGACACCTGGGACTCGTCGGCAAAGCCGGATAACACTGAACCCGACCCACACCCACCATCCGGAAGTCCAATGCCCCGACGCCCAGAATGCCGGGACGAAAACCGTCAACAAACAGACCGGTTTTCCCCGCACCCGCGTCAGATCCCGAGTAGCGATATTTCCCAACCTGGGAACCCGGAAGACAACCCAGCCGCCAACCGACAACGAGGCGGACGGCAGCGCTGACCGCGCCCACCTGCCGTGCAGCAGCCTACACCGGAAGCCATGCCTTTCCACCGGCGGCGCCCCACAGGGCAACACTGCCCCGATGTACCCTGCACCAACCGCCAAACTGCTCGACGACTCCGTGCCGGGACCGAACGGCCCCGGCACTTTTCGTTGATCAGGCAACCGCCACCCTACCCACGGTTTCTCCCAACCACCTGAACAAACCCGTATATTCGTAGTTCTGGATACGCCCCACCTCTCGAGTTACAATCCCGCTCCACACGCTGGAAACGATACGAACACCAGCGATAAGGAGCACCCCACCATGGCGCCTACCGATCCTCCCGACCGTCAGGATGATCACGACCCGGAATTGCCCCGTAGAGACCAATGGGACTCAAGCGACGACCCGGCAGGCCGGGCCTTCAGATTACAGCTCCTCATCCTGATCCGTTACCTATGCGACGAAAGAAAGTTACCCGCCGAGCGTTTCCGAGAGGCCGAGCGCGAGCTGAACCTCACCGACGTCATGACCAGAGAACGAGCGGCGGCTATCGATAACCTGCGCTACGATTCAAGAACCGACGACCAAGGCACCACCGCCGTCCTCATCCACACACTCTTGGCAACGCAAGCCGCTGATGCTGCCGCCGAAGCTTCGTAATAAGTCCGCATCTGCGAGTCCCGCCAGCGCGAAGACACGCACAAGCCCGGCTGAACCATCCATCTCCAACCTGGCGCCGGCATCCGATCACCAATGGGGCGACGCCGCCCAGACCATTCCGGCCATCGCTGAATGACGCCGTTGGCGCCACAGTCTCCACCGCAACAACAACATCGAGGACTCGAAAGGACCATCCCATGTTCATTTACGAAGACCTGGCTGACCGATTCGTTAGACCAGTCATCGAACGCCACCAGAAGGTCGGCCGGGCACAAGGCAGAGCCGAAGGCGCCCAAGCCCAGAACGAACTCTGGCAGGCCTGGTTGCAACGCAAGGAACAGGCCGAGGCCCAGGAACTGGATTTCAACGAACCTCCCCCCGGCACGGACCAGAACTCCAATTCATAGTCCGCCCGTCACCACCTCACACGTCCTCTGGTCACACCCCGCCGCAGAACCGGCGGGGTTTTCATTAGTAGTCAGGCAGTTCTCCAGTCCCTGTACCCGGGTCAACCATCTACGCGCACCCCGTGTATGCCGCGGTCCACCGGAGCATAGGCATCATGCACATTGCTGCTTCGGTCAAGCCCGTCACCCAATCCACTTTGCAAACGCCAGACCTGCGACGACTACCCACCGCCTTCGGGGCTGCTGGCTCCGTCGCCGCCGACGTCGTCAACGCCGAATTGGGCTAAAACGCCCGATTTTAGGGTGGCACAGCCGCAGCAGAGCTATCGTACGCCGTCAGAAACCGGCCATACCGGCCCGAAACGGGCCGGGGTGGTATCTCAGACCATTTTCACGAGAACGGCGCCATTTTCGCGCCCATGGTGCAAACCAGGCTAACCTCGGAACCGCCCTCCACCACGCCGCAGGCTTCAACGCATACGACACCGTCGAAGCGCTGATCAACAGTCGATCAGACGTGCACGACCTCGACATCCACGACGAGACGCCTCTGCATTGGGCAACACGCTGGCAGGAAGACGCCGCAGTAGCGAAATTACTCATCAACACCGGCGCCGGCAAAACCATCCGCAGTTACACCGGACAGACGCCATACGACATCGCGTTCGCGTCCGGCTCATATTTCGCGGACCTGCTCGTTATATGACCGGCTGAGCGCACACCCGCCAACGGCCGCTACAGGCACGGACGCATTCGAGCCCGCCAGCGGCGGGCTCTTCTCGACATTGGCGCCACCGCCCAACAACCTCGACAGCCGCGACAACCACCAGCCCAGGCAGAGGAGCCTCCGCCCCGACCTCATCGTCATCGACTCGCCACCAGCCCAGCCTGATACAATCCACACCATATGACGATGGAGATCATTTTCGTGGACGACCACGCCTCCTCTTCGGCCACTCGACTGGGATCGGCTGCACGGGAATCTTGTAACTCCAACTTTCCAGCGATGCCATTGGAGTGGCGAACACACCTCGCATCATTCATTCCGTCGGCATCAGCCCTCGCCAGCCCATTCCCTGACCCCTCATCCCTCGCCGAACCGCCCCCCGTATCTCGTCGTTGGTTTCGGGCTAAGCCTTTAGGCACTCGTCCAAGGCGGTTGATGCGCTGAAGCAGTCTGCGAAACCCGGCTCACTTAACGGTATCGCCTTCAGTATCGCGCGAAGTCACCGAATTTCGTCATGTACCTACTCTCTGAGAACCGTCAGATTTGACAGTGCTGTCGCTAACAACGTATATTCCCGCAAAACTTCACCACGGCAGACTAACCGTAGTCCTGTGGTACAGTATTAATGACAACGATGGTGCTTGCCGCAGTTAGCCCCGCCTGTAGCGAGGAGCAATTGATGACGACCAACCCAACGTCCGTATCCGTGGGAGCCGCCACCATCCCAGGTAGAATCCGCGTCCTCCAACAGGACATGGACCACGTTGGCAACGTCTCCAAGATTACGATGAAGACGGATCCGTCACGCCAACTTGACGGAGTTCCGCCATCTTCGGCCGACGCTCGCGGTCTGGCCGTCTGCCTCGCTTTTCGGTATTGAAACGTAGCACCGCCGTCAACGACGGGAAGATGCCTCCTGTCCCAAGAACCGGGCTGCGCCCAGCTTGCTATCTCGGACTGCAACCGCAGTGCTCTGGATCCGAGTCGTACCCGGACCATAGATCCCCCTTAGTTGGTTCACGACGCGTTTAAACCTGTCCGAGATTTGGAAAACGCTCACGCTAGACGATAACACGCCACACTGCACACCACATTGCGTTTGCCCGGGCATCACCGGGCCGCAACAGGAGGAAAATAATGATCGCAACGGAGGTACGTCGGAAATCTTACACTGCTCTCGAAAGCGACCGGGAAATGGGACGAACACTTTCGCTTCCTGAATCGGAACCCACGGACTGCGAGGCCGTTGACTTGGTCCTCTTGGACATCCCAGGCTGGAGAGGACTAGCTCTTACAATGGGCTGGGACAGCATACATCTACGGTCATTCGACGACCTAGTCGCCAACTGGTTGGTCGGACGAGACCGCCAGGATCTGCTGAAGATAGCCAAAGCCCATACAAAGGACGTTCGCGATGGCCCTGATTTCACGGAACTGGTGGTCAGCTGGCTAAGCCAGGAAAGGCTGGAACGGCTCATAAACCTAGTAGCAGAAGCGAAATACGAACATCCCATCTTCCCGGTGTGTTACTCCCTAGGCAAAGCCTTTACGGCAGTGGACATTGCCATTGAGCACGTCACCTCGGTTCCTGTGTCTACCGACAGGGAATTGAGCCTAGTGCCAGCTGACGATGCCGACTCATGGTCAGTTGCCGAATCAGGCGAGAGCAACGTTTCTTGAGTGCGGTAGTTCAGGGCGAAATACGGCTAGTAAAGCCGTGGTCAGTACAAGGGCACGAGCCCGATGGGGAACACCCAGTGCTGGTGATGGGCCGCGGAGCTTCTGACGACGGCAATGACATATTGGTTGTGCCGACGATGTCGCCTGACAAGGCGCACGAAAATGATTGGGAAGTCGAGCTGTACGGCGCCAATTCCTGTGCGCTGGTCGATGGGCTACGGACTGTTAAGGTTTCCGATTTGGGAAAACCACGCTCAGGGATGGCATTGCCCGAGGACCTTGATCAGGTACGGTTCGTTCTCCGTTGGATTCTGCGAGACACTGAAGCAATGATGCAAGACCGATTCACGCCCGGCTCGGTCTACAATGTAATTGAACCGAATCGTTTTGCCGGATCTGATAAATTTCTCGTCCTACATTACAATCACCGCAATGACATGGCGATGGTAATGCAGGTTGCGCCTAGCAAGCCCGGCGCCGACCGTTTGGCAGTGCCGATCTTATCCTGCCCGACCTTAGTCGGAACCTCATTCCTGCCAGCTTACGTGTGGCCAGTTTCTGCCAGCCACCGCTTGGGAACAGCTTGGGGCACCATATCCAGATCTGAATTGCAAAGGGCCATCGACCGTCTCATGGAAGTTGTCGGGCCACCGGCCCTTCCGACTGCCGGTTGACGAATGGACAACCCAGGGGCTAGCCGTCAGATGAACCTACATCGCCAACCTGACCCTTATCAGGCCGTTGTAGCTACGCCGTAGGCGACCAGCGCCACACCAGGCTGTAAGCAACCTCCCTGCTCTAATGGAGCGGGGCTTTTTGTTGCCCGCGCCACCGCCGTCCACATGGCACCGCCGCCACCACTACAGGGTTTACGCAGCCCGGCGTACCAAAGCCGGCCAGCACCAGGCCCACCACGTCGCCAGCAACGCGACCACCAGCACTCCGGCGCGCCAGGACAGCGAGAAGTCGATTGTCTCGGCCGCTCCGTCCGCAAACGCCGGTGCCACTGCAATCACCAACATCAACCCGCCGTAGACAACGGCGAACCCCACGGACACCAAGCATCCGGCGCGGGTCATCCGGCCGATCCACCCCGGGGCGGTCTCCCCAAGGCAGCACAGAGTGCGCCGGCCGGCAGGAACACCAGCAACAGCGCGACCAGGGGCGCCGCCAAGACCAGCATGGGTATGAGCAGCCATTGGGCCAGGAGCGTGGCCGCCAGCACGACGTGGAAGTACAGGCCGTAGGTCCCCGAGAAAAGAGCCAACCACGGCAGCAGCGCCGTGCCCACCAGGCAGGTCCGCATGGGAGCCGAGAGCGCAGGGTTGGACACCCTACCCACGACGCACAGCCCTCATTTGGCGCACCAGACGGCCGCTGACGGCATTTTGCGGCCCTGGCAAGGGGAAACACCAGCCTGTAACGGTTTCAATCACTCTACGGGCTTTAGACCGCGCATTTGCTGCATTACAATTGCCGACCCCTCCGCCATCCCGTCCTAACCGCCCACGAAGAAATCCAGGAGGCTGTTGATCATGGACGTTTCCGCCGGCCAACAACCTCGACAGCCGTGCCAACCACCAGCCCGGGCAGACAAGCCTCCGCCCCGACCTCATCATCGTCATCGTCATCAACTCGCCACCAGCCCAGTCTGGTACTATCCACACCATCTCA
Source organism: Dehalococcoidia bacterium (assembly GCA_965203985.1). Lineage (GTDB taxonomy): Bacteria > Chloroflexota > Dehalococcoidia > Lucifugimonadales > UBA3495 > Bin87. Next base: position 1,165,838 of record CBDBDS010000013.1, on the reverse strand, counting down.
CCAAGGAGACCAATCGGTGTCTACACCCGCTTCTCCGCGCCCACCCCACGAGCACGGATCAAGCTACCCGGATCCAGTATTGAGCCTTCGATCGCCTACGGAGTGCCTTCTCGTTGAGCCTGAATTTCGCGATCACGAACGTATATTCGTGATTTGATTTCCATTCCAATGTACGTGCAATGGTGATTAAACTGGGGTCAACCACGACGTTCAACGTCGCATGGGCTCCGCACACCACCACCTGAGCGTTGAAGGCGGTAAGCGCGGCCTGGAACCCATCCAGAGCTGTCGCATATGAAAATTGAGGTGTTGGTTATGATGTTGTCCAAACCGTGGCGGAGGGGAAGACACCATGAGCGAGTTGGCCGACGTATTTGCTGAACTGGACGATCCGCGCACGGTCAATGCCCGCCTCCATTCCCTGCACGACATTCTGGTCATCGCCCTCCGCACCGTGGTCAGCGGCGACAGACCCCGTGTCGCGGCACGGCGCAGGCTCCGCACCGACATGGAGCTCTACGGCCGCGCCAAACGGGACTTGCTGCAATCCTTTCTGAAGCTGGAAAACGGCATTCCCAGCCACGACACCTTTTCCCGAGTGCTGAAGATGCTGGACCCCGAAGCTTTCCAGCGGTGGTTTCCGGGGTTCATGGCGCAGTTTGCGGAGGCATTGCGGGTGTGGTGCCATTGGATGGCAAGACCTTGCGCCGTTCTTACGACCGGGCCGTAGGGCAATCGCCGCTGCATCCAGTCACCGCCTGGGCCGACGAGCAGCGCCTGGTGTTGGGGCAGGTGGCCCCGTCTCTTGACCAATCACGATAAGTCCAACGAGATTGCGGCGGCGCCCAGGCTGTTGGAAATGCTGAGTTTGCGCGGCAAGGTGGTTACTCCGATCTTTGACCAATCGCATCGCCTGGCTGCAAGAACGGCAGGACTGGCCCGGTTTGCAGGCGGTGGGCAAGGTGAGCGCAACCCGACGACAGGACGAAGTCAGCGAACAAACTCGCTACTACCTGCTGAGCCAGGCTAGGCCGCCGCAGCGTTGCAACGACATTGTGCGGAGAACCTGGCGTCGCTGCCCAAACTGGTGCTGAACCTGGCGCGACTGGAACCGAGCAAGGGGCCAATGCGGGGCAAACTGAAACGGGCCGGTTGGGACGATAGCTTCCTCATCAACATCCTCTCCCAGTTCGCCAACATCCATATGCGATAGCCCTGCTCGCCGAAGACCCACCCCTGCCGCAACATACGAAAGCCCCCTCGGTGGTTTGGAGTTTGGACACTCCCACTCCACCAGAAGGGGGCTTGTTGTTTCAGCCCTTTCCCGAACCGATTTCCTCGTTTCCTAAAATCCGGGATGGCTCATGCCAAATCTTTCAGTATCAGGAATTCACCATCGCAATCGAGTTCGAATTGCGGAAGGTCAGATCAGTCGTCGGCCACCAAAGCATCCCGACGCGCTTTCTCCTTGAAATGCGGGATGATGTATTTGCCGAACAGGCGCAGGGTCTCCATCACTTCGTCATGGGTCACCGGCCCGACCTGAAACAGCGGCATGATTTCATCCACGCCCATCCGCTCGTAGTCTTCGATATACTTGATGCAATCGTCGGGATCGCCGATGCAGAAGCGGCCGCCTTCCTCAATCAATTGGCGCGAAGTAACCTCATCGGCGCGAGCCGTATCAGCGTTGACCGCACGCTGGTAATGCCACTGATAGTCTTCGGGAACCTTGGCGGGGTCGTAGCCCTGCCAAACGTATGAATCACGAATGCGCTGCTGCTCCCGATACCAGTCGATGATGGTCTCGGCCCGCTCGAACGCCTTTTGCCGGTTCTCCATGCACAGGCCCACGGTATTGCCGGCGACACGCGGATAAACCAGCTTGGTGGCCGGCTCCGGATTGGCGATGGCATCGCGATAAATCTGGATCAACCCCTCAGCTCGTTCCAGTCCGACGCTGGTTTGCGCCAGGCAACCCAGACCCTGCCGACCCACTTTTTCAGCGGTGAACTCCTGGCTGACCGCCTGCCAAATCGGCGGATGGGGTTTCTGCACGGGTTTCGGTATCACCTCCCGAGGCGGTATCTGATAATGCTTGCCTTCGAACCCGAACGTTTCCTCAGTCCACGCGCCCGGAATGATCTGCAAATATTCCTCGACCATCTCGGACACGTCGGCCAGATCTGATCCGTAGGGAAGCATTTGATAAGGATAGCCCGAGCGGCCAATTCCCAGGTCCACACGTCCGCCGGAGATCACATCCAGCGTTGCCAGGCGGGACGCCACGTTCAACGGATGATGCAACGGCGCCAGCACCACGGCGATGCCCAGCCGCATGTTGGTGGTTCGCTGACTCAGCGCTGCCAGGGTTATGTCCGGAGCGCTGGAGTGTGACCATTCAGAACGAAAATGGTGCTCCACGAACCACACGGAGGTCATGCCGATCTCTTCCGCGAAGCACACCTGGTCCATCATTTCCTGGAACTTGCGGGTTTCGCTCTTGTCGTCCCAGGGCTTGGGCACCTGAATTTGGTAAAAAAGGCCAAGATCCATGACGCTATTCTCCTACTGCGTCCGCCGGTAGCGACGGTTCGGCCGATTGTAGCAGACCGAAATCAATCAAAAGGGGGCGACTGTGGTCCGCCCCCGGATGTTGGCGTCGATCAGAACGCGCAGCGCTCAGCCGCGGCCGTACTTGTCCACCGCACGGTCGCCGGTCAGCGCCAGGAAAATATCCCCGTGGGCATCGCACCAGATGCCGTGGGCAGAGCGGCTGTCCCAGCGTGCCAGCACGTTGCCGTCCCGGTCGAATATCGCCACCCTCGGTGGGTGAGACTCGTCCAGCGGCGCCAGCTGGCTGACGACGAAATCGCCTTCGGGAGTCTCCGCGATGTCGGTGGGGCGGCAGGTGTCGGTCCACATCGTCAGAAAGTCGCCGGAGGTGTTGAACACCTGGATGCGGCTGTTCTCCCGGTCGCAGACGTAAACCCGGTCGTCGCGGGTCACCAGCAGGCTGTGCGGCAGGTGGAACTCGTAGGGATGTTCCTTGCCCGGCTTGCCCCAGGAATATTTGAGGCGCCCGTCGTTGTCGAAGCGATGGATGCGGGCGTTGCGGTAACCGTCCGCCACGTACAGGTCTCCGCTGGGCGACGGCACCAGTTCCGCGGGGTAGTTGAAGGGTCCGGCGGCCCGCGGAACGAGCGCTCCGGCGACCTCACAGCCGGTATCGGAATGAACGCCGTTACGGCCGAGCATCTGGATTGGCTTGCCGTCCAGCGTATACATGATGCAGGTCGACGTGTCCCGGTCGGTCAGGTACACGATGTCGTCCTCAATGTAAAGCCCGTGGGCATAGACGAACCCGCCGTTCCCCCAGCCGCTCTTGAACGAGCCGTCATTGCGGTCGAAGATGGCAATGGGCGGGTCGGCCCGGTGAAATGCGTAGATGTCGCCGGCCGAATCGCTAGCCAGCGCGCTGACCGCTCCCAGGGGGTGCGCGTCGGGCATCTTGGCCCAGTCAGAAGTGAGAGTGTAGGTGTGCTTTCCGCTTCCTACTGTGGTCATGATTTTGGCCTCCAAAATTGATCGAATTGATCGTCGCACAAAAATCGGGGCGGGTTTCCGGCCCGCCCCTGTGGTTTCCGGCTATGCCATCAATCTGCGCGCCGTGTTCACCACCCGCTCCGCGTTGGGCAGGTAGATGTTCTCCAGGGCCCGGCTGTAGGGAACCGGCGTATGTGGCGGCGTCACCCGCGAGGGCGGCGCATCCAGGTAGTCGAAAGCTTCCTCGGCAACCCGCGCGCAGATGTCGGACGAGATGCTGCACACCGGCGTATCCTCGTCCACCACCAGCAAACGGTGGGTGCGGCGTACCGAGTCCAGCACGTGGTCGTAATCGATGGGGGACACGCTAAGCAGGTCGATGACCTCGGCGTTAATGCCCTCTTTGGCCAACTCCTCGGCAGCCTCCACGGCGACCCAGGTCATCTTGCTGATGCCCACCATGGTGAGGTCGGTTCCGGGACGCACGGTGCGTGCCTTGCCCAGGGGCAAGGTGTACATGTCCTCGGGCACCGGACAGGTCTCGCCGTACAGTCCTTTGTGTTCAAAGAAGACCACCGGGTCGTCGTCACGGATGGCGGAGAGCAATAGCCCCTTGGCCGTGTACGCGTCGGACGGGCAAACGCCCTTGAGACCAGGGATGTGGCTGAACAGCGAGTAGAAAGATTCCGAGTGCTGGGCCGCGCTGCCGAACCCGGCGCCGATGCGGGTCAGCATGACGAAGGGCACCTTGACCTGACCGCCGAACATGTAACGCATCTTGGCGGCGTTGTTCAGCAGTTGGTCCATGCAAACGCCCACGAAGTCGACGAACATCAGCTCAGCGACGGCGCGCATCCCGGTAGAAGCCGCGCCGATGGCAGTACCTACGAAGGCTGCTTCGGAGAGCGGAGTATCGAGCACCCGCTCGTTTCCGAACTCCTGAATCAATCCCCGGGTGGTGCGGAAGGCGCCGCCCCAGGCGTCGACGATTCCCAGGTGCTCGCGTCCCGCGCCGCCGGCGATTTCCTCGCCCATGATGATGACGGTCTCGTCGCGGCGCATCTCCTGAAGCAGGGCCTCGTTGATCGCTTCACGGGTTTGGATTTCGCGAGTCTCCCCCGGCGGGGGAAGCATGGGGGTTTCGGTGAGAGTAGTCATGGTCAGCCTCCCAAGGGGGTGATAGTCACTACGCCGTCGGCAACGGCGTCAATGGTGATGCGGTGGTTCCAGAGAAATTCCATGCCGAGGAGGGGTTCTACGCCCAGTTGAAGTACCTTGACGTTGCGACGGCTCCCTCTCCATACAACTGTGGCTTCACCCGCGGGTATCGTAATGATATCGCCGGTTGCCGGTCGTCCATCGTACTGTTCGTTCATCGTCAAAAACAAACGACGAACATATGGCTCCGGTAAAACCAACTCGCCGGTGAAGGCCGTATCGAGAACAACGGGCAGTGTATGCGGAACGCCGATACTGTCCAGTACCGTTATCGGAACCAGAGGTTTGCGAGTGCGGGTCACGCCGCCGTTGGTCACAGCTTTGGCTCCTCATCCCATCCAAAAAAGTATGCGGCGGAGTAACCCACGCGCAAACCGTATCCAAAGGCGTCGGGCTTCCTTTCCCGCAACCTCGCGCTGGCCGCAACGGCTCTTTCGTCGATCTCGTAATCGCCGCTGTCCACATCTAGGATTACATACTTGCCGATGTCCGATTCAGCCATCCTGGGCTTGATTTTTTCTTGGTAGATTTTTTTGCCCAGCGCCGAAACTTCGGCTGCGGTTAGGGTAGGGTGCGCCATCCTGCGTACTCCCGTATTTCTGCCTTGCTGCGCCACGCATCAGAAGGGCGGCTCTAATACGAACGAACTCCCTCCGATGTAGATAATGTGGGGTTTGCCATCAAAGAACGAGTACAGGTCGGCGTCAGGCCGGCGTTCCAAAAGCCTGATATCAGCCTCTATCTCGTAGTCGTCAACCTCGTAGTCACCGCTGTTGAGGTCGATAACGACAAACTTGCCGTCATCGGCGTCGGTCAGCATTGGCTTTACCTGTTCGCGGTAAATGCTTTCGGCAAATGCGTCCCGTTCCTCGGGATCTGAATACGGCCTGACCATTCGCTTTGCCTCCCGCGCCGGTCAGTGGACGCTACACCGGCATGTTCGCGCCCCGCCGCATCATGTCCACCGGGTAATCGGCGTAAACATCCTCGTAGATCTCGTGGGGCTCAGGCAACGGGCTGGCGTCGGCAAAGGCCACGGCGTCTTCCATCAACTGCCGCGCCTCTTCGTCCATCTGATCCAGCTCTTCGGCGGTGATCACGTTGCCCTGGGCGACCATATGGTTGCGGAAGGTCAGCAGCGGGTCCCGGGACCGCCAATGGTCCTCTTCCTCCTTGGTGCGGTAGGTGAGAGGATTATCGAATACGGTGTGGCCGTAGTAGCGATAGGTGCGGGCCTCAAGCAAAGCCGGCCCGTCCCCGGCGCGGGCGCGGGACACGGCTTCTCCGGCCGCTTCATACACCGCCAGCACGTCCATGCCGTCAACGTGGAAGCCGGGCATATCGTAGGACGCCGCCCGGTCGGCGACATTGGCCACGGAAAGACCGTACTCCACCGGCGTGGATTCGGCGTATCCGTTGTTCTCGCAGCAGAAGATCACCGGCAGTTTCCAGACGGACGCCAGGTTCATGCACTCGTGGAGCACACCCTGATTGGCGCCGCCGTCACCGAAGAACGCCACGGCGACGCGCCCCAGCTTCTGGATCTTGGAAGTCAGCGCCGCTCCCACGGCCAGAGGAACGCTGCCGGCCACGATGCCGTTGGTTCCCAGCATGCCCTTGCTCATGTCGGCAATGTGCATGGAACCGCCCTTGCCTTTGTTGGGGCCGTGGCTGCGACCAAACAACTCGGCCATCATCAGCTTGGGATCGACGCCTTTTGCGATACAGTGACCATGGCCACGGTGGGTGCTTCCGATGTAGTCGTCGTCGGAGAGGTGGGCACACACGCCGGTCGGCACCGCTTCCTGCCCGACGGACGAGTGGACCGACGCCGACATCCCGCGTTGACCGGTCTCGGGCACGCCGCGTTCCTCAAAATGGCGGATGGTGGTCATAGTACGATAGAGATTCAGCAAGGTGTCGCGGTTGGGTTCCATGGCAACACACTCCTTGTGACGCAGAGGGTTTCGGCGGGAGGCTCACGCCTGTTGCAACAAAAGCCGACGAATGCAACACCAGCTTTAGGACGGCCCCATAGTAGCATGGGGCCGGGTCGTGTCAACCAGGGCTAGACGTCCACGTTCTCGCATTCCCCGAACCTCACTTGCGAGCTCGAGGATACACCGACTTCGCCGAACGTCGGCCGATCAACCGATGCGCAACGCGATTTTCGTGCCGCTCCCAACCCCCAAAGCCACCCCGGCGTTGCCGTCCACCAGCGCAACCTCCAACCGTCCGTGGCTGCCTAACAATGCCCTCAAACCACCACCGGGCGGATCGTGGAAAGTACGGGACAGGCCGGCAATGCTCTGTCCTGCGATGCTGACCACCGCTTCGGACTCCCGTCCCGGCACACCCAGGTCGGTCAATATGTCGGCGGTGATATCGCTGACCAGGTTTCCAAAGGCATCGGCGAAGATGATCTGTCCGCGGACCGCATTGCCTTCCGGTCGCGGAACCGGCAGCGAGAGCGCGGTAATCGTCGTTGTCGGATCCCCCAGCGTTTCGGGGGTTACGCCACTGGACAGATGGGCCGCCGCCGGCGCGAAAACGTCGCGGCCGTGGAAGGTGGCGCTCACCGGATGGCGCCAGTAAGCGGGGTTGGTCAATCGCCAGGCCTGGCAGCCATTTGGCCCTGACGTCGGACCCGAGGTATCAGCATCGCCGAAGCCGGGATCGTATTGCCGGCACACCAGGGTCAGGAGCCCGTTGTCCGGCGCAACAAAGCGGTGGTGCGGCGTTTCCAGGAGGATGGCCGGTCGGTCGGTGCCCACCCCGGGGTCCACCACGGCTACGAAAATGCTGCCGTCGGGGAAGTAGGTATGCGCATCCGCCAGGGCCACGGCTCCGTGGCGCACATCCTGCGGGCCGACGCCATGAGTCAGGTCGATGACAACCGCACGCGGATTAATCGAAAAAATGACCCCGCGCATCATGCCCACATAGGCATCGGCGAGGCCAAAGTCGGTGGCGAGAACTATGGGCGGACCAGACATTCGAGCCGGACCCAATGCGATCACGCGCAGGGGATCAGGTGAAACGAGCGCTCAGGACCGATACCAGCAGAAACACCACGATCAACGCGACGGTCAACTGGAACATGGTGCGTTCCAGACCTCTCCGGGTACGCACGGTGTTCTGGGCGCTGCCGAACATCCCGCTCCCGGCCTCCCGGACCTGCGACAGGATGATCAGGACAAGCACGATCGATGTGACAATCTGGGCAATGTTGAGCAGGCTCATTTCGAAACTCCGGCCATCATTCTACCACGCTACGGACGCTGGGCCTCGAGCCCGGCCTGAACCAGTTGCAGGGCCAGTTCCGGTTGCGCCTGCCCCTTGGTGATCCGCATGACCTGTCCCATCAGGAAACGCGCGGCGGTTTCCTTTCCGCTCAGGTAGTCCGCGACGGCTTTGGGATTGGCGGCAATCGCCTCGGCAACCGCCGCCTCAATCGCGCCGGTGTCGCTGATTTGCGCCAATCCCTGCTCCCGCACGATCTCCGGCGCGGAAGCGCCGGTAGCGTACATCTGCTCCAACACGGTCTTCGCCAGGGAGGTTGACAGCGTGCCGTCGGCAATCAGGCCCAACAACTCCGATAATCCGCCCGGGCTCACGGGGCAGTCAGCGATATCGCGGTGGTCCTGGTTGAGCAGGTACGAGAGGTCGCCGATCATCCAGTTGGCGATCTCCTTCGCGGCCGCGGGTCGCTTCGCCGTTTCGCCCACCAACGAGACCGCCGCTTCGAAGTAGTCCGCCATAGATCTGGAGACCGTCAACTGGTCGGCATCGTATTCGGATAGCTCGTATTCTTCCTGGAATCGGGCCTTGCGCTGCGGCGCCAATTCGGGCAAAGCGGACTGCATCCGGTCCACCCATTCGGAGCCGATGTTGAGCGGCGGAAGGTCAGGCTCGGGGAAGTACCGATAGTCGTGGGCGTATTCCTTGCTCCGCTGGGAAACCGTCACGCCGCGGTCGTCCACCCATCCGCGGGTTTCCTGCACCACGGTTCCGCCGTCCTCGACCACGCGTCTTTGCCGCTCCACCTCATATTCCAGGGCAAGGTAGACTGACCGGAAGCTGTTCATGTTCTTGACTTCGGTGCGGGTGCCAAAGGTATCGCTTCCGGCCGGCCGGATGCTGACGTTGGCGTCGCAGCGAAAGTTGCCGTCCTGCATATTACCCGTGGAAACGCCCAGATATTGGACCATCGAGTGCAGTGATGTCAGGTACTGGCGGGCTTCTTCGGGAGAGCGCAGGTCGGGCTGGCTGACGATCTCCATGAGTGGAACGCCCGAACGGTTAACATCGACCAGCGAGTAGCCCTCGGCGTGATTGTCCGGGGACGCGGGGAAGTGTTGCATCTTGGCAACATCTTCTTCCAGGTGCACACGTTCCACGCCAATGGGTCGCCCGCCGTACTGCAAGTCTGGATCGCCGTCGATCTCCAGGTAGCCGTTCAGGGCCAGCGGCAGGTCGTACTGGGAGATCTGGTACCCCTTCATCAGGTCCGGATAGGGGTAGTTCTTCCGGTCAAACTTGGTGAACTCGGGTATACGGCAGTGCAGGGCCAGCCCCGTCATCACGGTAAATTCCACGGCCCGACGGTTGATCACGGGCAATGCCCCGGGCAGGCCCAGGCAAACCGGGCAGGTGCGCGTGTTGGGCTCAGCGCTCTGGTAATCGGCGGGACACCCACAAAACATTTTGCTGCGAGTGTCGAGCTGGACGTGTACCTCAAGGCCGATGACGGTTTCGTATTCCACTATCTTCTGATCTCCGATGATTGCCCGGTATCCGTCGCTGGATGGAGGCGGGACGTCTATTCGGGGCGGGTCTCAAAGCGACCGATGAATTCCCGCTCCTTGGCATCGACTTCGCGAGGGAGTCGCGCCAACACCAACCGCTCCGGCAATACTATACCGCCCGAGAAGACCAATTTCATGGCGTCTTCCACGCTGAGGTCCGTTTCGAACAGGTCGTCTTCATTGACGAAGGCCATATTGCCGGAAGTTGGGTTGGGTACGGTGGGTATGTAGACAATCGCCATGGAATGACCTCCACTTTGGGAAAAGGCCCGTCCGGTCACGAAACCGACGGCAACCATTCCATCGCGGGGCCACTCGAGAAACACCACCCGGCTGAAGTTGTAGTCGGAGGCCAGCAGACTGGTGGCCTGTTCAGTGACCCCAAATATGGTCTTAACCACCGGAACCTTGCGCAAGACGAACCCCGTGCCGCCCATGATGCGTCGACCGACCGTCAGCGAGACAAACAGACCTATCACGTAAAGGATGACAATGATTCCGATCAGCCCGATTCCGGGGAAGTCCCAAGGCCGATCTCTTACGAAAGGCATGGGCCTGATAAAGCTATCCGTGTGGCCGATTATGAACGCCAGAACGAAAACGGTTACCAGAATAGGCACCAGTTGCATCAAGCCGGCGAGAATCTTGCCCTGGAAATGGCCTTCAATGCGCTGTCCAAAGGTCGGCCTCTCACGCTTAGCGCGACCCAACGGTTGCTGCTCTTCGATACCCACGGCCGCCTCCCGCGTGTCCGACCCGCCAAGCGACGGCGTCGAACGACAACTATTGGGGAAGTATGCTGAAACGGAGCCGGTAATTCAATGAACTCGGGAGGTTCAATAGGACGGTTTGGTCCAACGTGGCGCCTCACGCCGGCTTGTCTCCAAAGTGCAACGCTACGCCTCCTAACCCCAAATGGCGGTAACCCACGCCTACCAGTCCAGCCTGGCGGAATACGTCGGCCAGGCCGTCGGCAGTAAGGAAATAATCGACGCTATCGGGAAGGTAGGTGTAGGCGGTACGATCACCGGCAATGAGTTGACCCATGAGTGGAACCAGGCGGTGGAAGTAGAAGCGACCCATGCCGGAGGCTATTCCGGGGGGCATGGGCGTCAACTCGAGGGTCGTTACCCGCCCGCCGGGCGCAACGACCCGGGCCATCTCGCGGATCGCGGCTGGCACGTCCGGCATGTTGCGGAGGCTGAAACCCGCAGTGGCGCCGATAAACGCATCATCCGGAAAGGGCAGTTGCAAGGCGTCTCCCTGGACGAATTGTATGTTTTGCCCGCCACTCGAACGGCGCGCCCGTCGCCGGTTGGCGATAGTCAGCATCTCGGACAAAAGGTCAACACCCACGACTTCAGTGACGTTGGGGCAGTCAGCCAGGGCGAAAGCCAGATCACCGGTTCCGGAGGCGACATCCAGTGCCGCTCCGGCGGCGCTACCGGCGGTTGTTCTAGCGGTTGCCCGCTTCCAGCGGTGGTGCAGACCACCGGTCATCAGCGAGTTCATCAGGTCGTAGCGCGGCGAGATGCGCGCGAACATCTCCGCCACGTAGCGCCGTTTTTCGTCGCCAGTGAGGTGGGCCACAGCTAACCAATATTGCGCCGGCGATACCGGAGTTGCACTACGCCGTCAGCATGGGGCCGCGCCGCTTCCAGAGCGAGGAGAGTCGGCAAGCCCTGCCCACCGAACAACGGGACGCCTTGCCCCAGAACTATGGGAATAACGAAGACCTGGTATTCGTCGATCAGGCCGGCCTGCCGGAATTGGTCGGCCAGATCCGCCCCTCCCACCAACCACACGGTCCCGCGGTGCCGTTCCGCGATTCCACGGTAGAAGTCGACGGTGCTGCCATGCACGAATCGGACCTCCGGTGGGCCGTCGCACGGCGGAGATTGGGTGAACACGTAAGCCGGTTTTCCCGGATACGGCCAATCCCCAAAACTCAGCGCCTGTTGGTAGGTGCGCCGCCCCATCACCAACGCATCGACGCCGCTATAGAACTCTCCATAGCCATAGTCTGCGGACCCGCCGTCGGGCAGCCAATCCACCCCGCCGGAAGGATCCGCGATGAAGCCATCCAGGCTCGCGGCAACGTAGTAAACGATCCTGCCCATGCCGCCACTGATGCTCTAACGCTCGTGATCGCGGTACTGCATGTCGTCCGGCAGGCCCTCGGTCACGCCCGAGGCGACCAACGCCCGCTGGACCACGAAGCGAACCAACCCTTCGATGTCCAGCGGTTTCAGATAAAACGGCGGTTCGGGCGGCAGGATGGTGGCTCCCAGTCGCGACAGGGTCAGCAGGTTCTCCAAATGGATGGCGTGCAGCGGAGTTTCCCGAGGTATCAATGTCAATGGGCGTCGCTCCTTGAGCGTCACGTCAGCCGCGCGCAGCAGGAGATTGGGCGTCAATCCGTGGGCCAATGACGCGACCGTGTTCATGCTGGCCGGAGCGATGATCATACCCGCCGTGGGGAAGGTCCCGCTGGCGATGGGGGCGAACAGGTCTGAGATAGCGTAGGCGCTGAAGTGCGGATGCTCCGTCCAGCGTGCCACGGCCGCGTTGTATGACTCGTCGAGTTCTTCCTGCCACACCATGCGGGCGGCGTTAGAGGCGACGACCACCACCGGCCTTTCCAATTCCAGCAGGGCATCGACGAGTTCGCGGGCGATTATCGACCCGCTCGCTCCGGCGACTCCGACGATTAGCGGACGAGACGGGGCGTAAGTCATGTCGGCATCCATCGGTCGCGGCTTAGGCCGGCTGACTTGCGCCGGTGGAGCAGCGTGCCGTCATGTCAACAACCGGGACTACCAAGGGAAGAAACCGTCGAACGGCAGCGCCACGGCGAGGATCGTAAACGCCAATAACTGCGTGGAGATGTACTTATTGAACGCGAAAGCCTTGCCCACCATGGCCGGCTGGCCCGACCTCACCAGGTTGTTCTCATACACCAGCAGGATTACGGCGACTGCCCAGCCAATGAAGTAGAACACGTTCAGGTCCATCCAGACTCCCAACGCCAGCAGGGCAACCGCAGCCATGCTGTGCAGTACTCGCGTGGTGCGGATAGCATTGCGAACCCCGAAGCGGGCCGCTATGGAGTTGATCCGATTGGCTCGATCGAAATCAAAGTCCATGCTGCCGTAGATCGTTTCAAAACCTCCGGCCCACATCATCACCGCAAAGGTGAGCAGCACCGGTTGCCAGGTCAGTTCGCCGGTAACGCCGATCCAGGCCCCGGACGGTGCGATGGACAGAGCCAACCCTAGCATCAGGCTGCACAGCCAGGTGTAGTACTTGGCGAATGAGTACAGCACCACGTATGCCGCCGCTACCGGGGAAAGCATCAGCGCCAGCGGGTTCAGTTGCCAGGCGGCCACGAAAAAAACTGCCGCTCCGGCGCCTGCCATGCCGCCCACCTCCAGCGGTTTCAGGATGCCGGCAGGGATGTGTCGCCCGGCCGTGCGGGGATTGCGCGCGTCCTCCCGAGCGTTGATGATGCGGTTGGCGGACATCCCCAGGGTCCGCACTCCCACAAACGCCAGGGTGATCCAGATGAAAGCGTGCCATCCAGGCCATCCGCTACCGCCCGAATAATGCGACGCCAAAACCATCCCGATGTAGCCGAATGGCATGGCGAACAGCGATTCCGAGATGTTGATCGCGTTCAGGTAGTGCGGAACCTTGCCTACCACCACGCGCAACGGGCCGGGATGTGCGGGTGCGTTATGCATACCCGTTCATGGTAGCACACGGCCTTTCCCACGCCCTCGCCCGAATGGGCGGGACGCTGGCTCGCAACCATCGGCCGGATGGTTCAGTTACCGGGTTGAACCGACGGGATGATATCGTCGAGCCCCAACTCGGCCCACCTCGCGGAAACCCGTTCCCTGATTTCCGGGCTCATTTCGATATCCGGGGGCCATTCACGGTGGTAGCCTTCCTGCGGTCCCTTCCGGGTCGCGTCGATGCCGACCTTGCTGCCGAAGCGCGGCGTCGGAGATGCTACGTCCAGGTCGTCGATGGGACCATCGACAAGGACGAGATCGGTGGCCGGGTTGATGTTGTTGGCCACTCGCCACGCCACTTCCGAAGGATTTTGGACGTCCACAAAGTCGTCCACCACCACGATCACCTTGGTAAGGCTGAGCAGTCCCAAACCCCACAGGCCGTACATCAGCTTGCGAGCGTGCCCGGGGTACTCTTTCTTCATCGACACGAGGATCAGGTTATGGAAAATGCCTTCGGCGGGCATGTTCACGTCAACGACTTCCGGAAGGATCAGGCGTATCAACGGCAGGAACACACGCTCAGTTACCTTGCCCATCCAGTAATCCTCGGTGGGCGGCCGCCCCACGAAGGTGGTGGGGTAAATCGGATTGTGGCGGCGGGTGATGGTGGTCACGTGGAACACCGGATAAGGCTCGGCCAGGGAATAGTATCCGGTGTGATCCCCGAAGGGACCCTCGGTTCGTTCCTCGCCGGGGATTACGTAGCCCTCCAGGACGATCTCGGCATGAGCCGGCACCTTGAGGTCCACTGACACCGCCTGGGCCAACTCGACGCCTTCGTCGCGAATGAACCCGGCCAACACCATCTCGTCGATATCCGGCGGTAGGGGCGCTGACCCGGTCCAAATGGATGCCGGATCGCCACCCAGCGCGACCGCCACCTCCAACTTCTCGGAACTCGCCCGGTAGTGGCGCGCACCCACCTTGTGGGTCTGCCAGTGCATTCCGGTGGTGTTCCGGTCGAACACCTGCATCCGGTAGATGCCGTAGTTCTGCGTGCCGGTTTCAGGGTCCCGGGTGATCACCAGAGGCAGGGTGATGTACGGGCCGGCATCCATGGGCCAGCACTTGATGATCGGCAGGCTGTAGAGGTCGACATCCTCCCCGGAAAGTACCACCTGCTGGCACGGGGCGTTGCTGATGGTCCTGGGTTGGTAGGCGCCTACGTGGACCAATCGTCCCAGGGTTCGGAGCTTGTTGAGCACACCTTGAGGTGGTCCGCCCTGGACCATCTCGATCATGGCTTCCAGGCGTGCGGCCAGGCTGTCGGCGCCATCGACCTCAAGCGCCCAGTTCATGCGCCGTTCGGAGCAGAACAGGTTGATGGCCACGGGTATGTCGTGGCCGACCACGTTTTCGAACAGTAGCGCCGGCCCACCGGCTCTCAAGGAGCGATAGGCTATTTCCGTCATCTCCAACTCCGTGCTTACCGGAGCGGAGATGCGCCTCAAATCACCTTTGGTTTCGAGGAAGGCGACAAACTCACGAAGATCACGGTATGGCATGGCGGTCGCGGCGGCCTCAGGTCGGAGACGAGCCTGAGGCCAAGCCGCCGGCCTCAGGAATTTCGCATCCGGCTAAAGCAATCGCTGCAGTACACCGGGCGGTCGCCGCGCGGACGGAACGGAACGGTTGCATCCGCTCCGCAATTGCTGCAAACGATGGGGAAAGATTCCCGCTGGCCGCCGCCGAATCCGCCGCCGCCACCGCCGCCGAAGTTGTCACGAGGCTGCCCTCGTCGGGCGTTCCTGCACGAAACACACCGTTTCGGATGATTGGTGAAGCCTCGCGAGGCATAAAATTCCTGTTCGCCTACGGTGAAGAGAAACTCTGCTCCGCAGTCGCTGCATTCTAGGGTCATGTCGGAAAGGGCCACGGTTAATCCCCCTGGTTGGTAATCGCAGTGCACACGCTAGGTCTGTTTCGTCGGGCACGGCGAATACAATACCCAAGGAAGGAGAACCGGCGCAATTTCGCTGCCAATACTATACTTGCATCAACGGCGGCAAACAACGATTTTCACCGCCTGAATCGGAAAATCACGGTTTTCGGCGCCGTAGACGGCGCTGAACGCCCTTGCGCGGGCCAAGACGCCCGATGCGCTCAGACGGGTTCCGCCACGAAAACCGGTATCGTTCTGGAAGTGCGGCCCTGGTATTCCTCGTAGGGAGGAAACGCCTCGACGGATGCGGCCCAGAGCCGGGCGCGTTCGTCCGCCTCGGTGACTTCGCGGACGCGCATGGCGTACACATCCGTCTCGTCCCGAATTTCGACATCTGCGTCAGCGCGCAGGTTGTAAACCCACACGGGATTGCGCGGCGCGCCTCCTTGCGAACCCACCAACACGTAGGCGTCGCCGACCTTCACGCGCATCAGCGGGGTTTTGCGAATGGCGCCGGTCTTGTTGCCGCGGTTGGTAACGATGATTACGGGCAGGCCCGTGTCTCGCAACGTGGTCCCTTCGGTGCCGCCGCTGCTTTCGTACAAATCGACCTGCTCACGCACCCAATCCCTGGTCGACGGAATATACTCGGGCATTTCAACTCCTCCTGCTGGTTACAGTGCGCATTATGATAACGCGAATCCGTACCGGCAGTAATGCCAGGGGGTGGAACGCAAGTATAATGCCTTGGCCCATGGAAAAGCCCAGTTCCGGCGGGACAGGATTGTCCCGGTACTTTGCAACATGGATACGCGGCGTCCCAGAGGCGTCCAGGCAGGGGTGCACCGTAATGAGTTTCTCGGAAGGTCGATTGGCGCTTGCCGCCGGTAAATCATGCAGATCAAGCATATTGACTGCTGTCGCATTGCTCGCTCTGGCGGCGTGCTCCGGTCCGGAACCTCAGGAAGAACCGGCGAGAGCCGGCTCCGGGCAAGACCGAGCGACAATCGCGCGCCCTACGGTATCCGTAGGTGAGCGGCCTGAACCGACCAAACGACCATTTCCGTCGCCGACGCCTGTAACCATACTGTCAGACCGGACGGTTGCGCCGCCGACAGCGACCCCGGAACCTACGCCGACGCCCGATGTCCGGCAGGATGAACCTCCGACCCCAACTCCGGCGGCGGCGGTGGCGGCGGTCGTCGACGGTGACTATGACGCGGATGATGACGGTCTGATCGAGATTTATGATCTGGCGCAACTGAACGCCATTCGATACGACATGGACGGCGACGGGGTAGCTGACGATGCGGCCGGCCTGGCTCCATACCGGGACGCTTTCCCAGACCCGGCGGATGACATGGGATGCAGCGTGGGCGGATGCGAAGGTTACGAATTGATCACCGACCTCAACCTTGACAGCGATCTCGATGGCATCCCGGATGACGATGACGCATATTGGAATTCGGGATTGGGATGGGAGCCGTTGGGCTACTATTCGAGTTCAAACGACCAACTGCTGTTCGAAGCAACCTTCGAAGGCGGCGGGCACACCATCAGCAATTTATACATCAACCGGTCGGAACAGGACTACGTGGGACTGTTCGGGTTTAACAGCGGGGGAGTGATCAGGAACCTCAACTTGGTCCAGGTCAGCGTCACCGGTCACGACTACGTGGGGGGATTAGTCGGAAACAACGAAGAGGGAGGCCGCATACTGAATTGCGCTACCAGCGGCGCAGTAACCGGCAATGATTTCGTGGGGGGCCTGGTGGGGGACGACAAAGAAGGGGGCCGGATCAATGACAGCGTGGCCAGCGGCATCGTCGCCGGCATGAGGTACGTGGGAGGCCTGGTCGGGCGTATCGACAGCAATTTTGGGAGCGCGGTTCGCGACAGCGCAGCCGACAGCGACGTGACCGGCACGGTCTTTGTCGGAGGCCTGGCCGGGTTCAATAATGGCGTCATCGACTCTGGCGTTGCCACCGGTGCAGTCTTCGGAAACGTGCATGTCGGCGGGCTGGTGGGCAGAGACAACGGCGGAACGATCCGCAGCAGCTCCGCCGGTGGCGACGTCTTCGGCAAAACCGATGCCGGCGGGCTGATCGGTCGCAACGATGGCGACATCAGCGACAGCAGCGCGCAAGGGGCCGTCACTGGACAGGACAACGTGGGCGGCCTGATCGGTCGCAACGGGGAAGGCTCGCTGGTCAATAGCGCTGCCGGAGGCACAGCCACCGGAAACGACAAGGTTGGCGGCCTCGTGGGTTACAACGACGGCGACCTCAGCGACTGCGTCGCATCGGGAACCGTACAGGGCGCCGACGATATCGGCGGCCTAGTGGGGCGGAACAATGGCGGAACCATCACCTCATGCGCCGCCGCCGGCACAGTTTCCGGTAACAACAACATCGGCGGCCTGGTGGGTTACCACGAAGAGGGCGGGTCCATCGCCGATAGCTCGGCCTCCGGCGTCGTTGAAGGCGAAGACAATATCGGCGGGCTGGTCGGAGACAGTGAGGGCGCTATCAGCAACAGCTCGGCGGGCGGCAGCGTGACTGGGAACGATAACGTGGGCGGGCTGGTCGGAGACAGTGAAGGCGCTATCAGCAACAGCTCGGCGGACGGTGTCGTGACTGGGAACGATAACGTGGGCGGATTGGTCGGCCGGAGCAATGGCGGCGCCATCACGGATAGCGTCGCCAACGGGTCGGCCACGGGCGATGAAAATGTGGGCGGATTGGTCGGCTACAACGATGGGGTAGTTCAGGCAGGGAAGGCGCGAGGCGCCGCCGCCGGCGAGACGAACGTTGGCGGCTTGATGGGCTACAACGACGCTGACATCAGCGATTGCAGCGCCAGCGGCGACGCCACCGGCGCACAGGACTTTGTCGGTGGGCTGGTCGGTCAGAACTACCGCGGTGACGTAACAGGGTGCAATGCCAGCGGCTCAGCTTCGGGGAACAATTACGTCGCCGGTTTGATCGGGTCCAACGAAGAAGGATCCATCCGTGACAGCACTGCGGAAGGAAGCGCGACGGGGGCTGATTACGTTGGTGGCCTCATCGGCCAGAACACGGTCGGTGTGGTGGATGCCAGCGTCGCTTCGGGGGCCGTATCGGGCAGCGAGTACGTGGGGGGACTTATTGGAGATAACGGCGGTGACATCCGCAACTGCGCGGCCAGCGGCGACGTGACCGGCAGGCGCCAGATCGGACTGCTGGTCGGCCGGAACTACGGCAGCCCCATTGACAACAGCATGGGCACGGGCACGCTGACCGAGGCGAACTGACCACGCCCTCGCGCCTGCCAACCACCATCGGACGCCGGGTATAATGCCCCGGCTATCGACATCCAACGGAGGACAACTGCATGGACGGTAAGACCGCGTTCGCCAACATCCTGGTCCGGGAGGGCGTGGACGTCGTTTTCTGCTTTCCCAACAACATCCTGATCGACGCCTGCGCGGCGGCCGGCATACGGCCGATCATCTCCCGCATGGAGCGTACTGCGGTCAACATGGCCGACGCCTACAGTCGGGTCAACAACGGCAACAAGAACGGCGTGGTCATCGTTCAGGGTGGTCCCGGCATTGAAAACGCCTTTTCCGGGGTCGCGCAAGCCTACGCGGACTCCTCACCCCTGCTGATGGTGCCTAACCACCCGGGAACGCGGCGGCATGGGATGTCGTCCGACTTTGACGCCGCCCGCAACTATGAGGGCGTCACCAAGTGGGCCGACTCCGCCAACCACACCGAACGCATACCCGAGCTGATGCGCCGCGCGTACACGCAACTCCGCACCGGCCGGCCTTACCCGGTGCTGGTGGAGATGCCGAACGACGTCCTGGCCGGTGAGATCTCCGAGGAACAGTTCCACTATCTGCCGCAGCAGAAGCGCCGCTCGGCCGGAGACCCGCGCGACGTTTCCCGGGTCGCCGACCTGCTGGTGAACGCCCGCCGGCCCATCATCTACGCCGGCCAGGGAGTGCTGTACGCCGAGGCCACCCCGGAATTGGTGGAGCTGGCCGAGTTGCTGAACGCGCCGACCATGACCACAACACTGGGCAAGAGCGGTTTCCCGGAAAACCACCCCCTGGCCCTGGGCGCCGGCGGCAACACCGGCACGAAAATGGTCGGCGAGTTTCTCTCGAAGAGCGACGTGGTTTTCGGGATTGGGACCAGCTTCCAGAAAACCCTGGCGTCAGCGCCCGTTCCGGCCGGCAAGACCGTCATCCAGTCCACCATCGACGAAAAGGACCTGAACGGGGAGTACCCGCTGGACGAGATCATCGTCGGCGACGCGAAACTGGTCCTCGGCCAATTGATCGAGGAAGTCAAGGATCGGCTGGGCGAAAACGGCCGGCGCGGCGACGAATCGGTAGCCGCCGAGATCCGACAGGTGCGGCAAGAGTGGCTGGCCGAATGGATGCCCCGGCTTTCCAGCAACGACGCTCCCATCAGCCCGTACCGTGTGGTCTACGAACTGAACGCCCGCCTGGACAAGGCCAACAGCATCGTCACCCATGACTCCGGCAACCCGCGCGACCAGATCGTGCCCTTTTACGCGGCCACTACTCCCCGGGGTTACATCGGCTGGGGCAACTCGACCCAGCTGGGCAGCGGCCTGGGTTACGCCATGGGCGCGAAAGTGGCATTCCCGGAGAAGACCTGCGTCAACCTGATGGGCGACGTGGCGGTCGGCATGGCCGGAACGGACTTCGAGACGGCGGCCCGGGAAAAGCTCGGCATCATCACGGTAATCGTGAACAACGGCGCCATGGGCGGCTACGAGAAGAACATTCCGGTGGCAACGGAGCGGTACGGCACCAAGTACGTCACCGGCGAGTACGCCCGCATGGCCGAAGCCCTGGGCGCCTACTCCGAGCACGTAACGGACCCGGACGAAGTCGGGCCGGCCATCGAGAGGGCCAAGAAAATCTCGTCTACCGGCCAACCCTGCGTCCTGGAAATCATCACCCGCGAAGAGCCGGTGTTCTCGCAGTATTATCGCTGAACTTGGCCCAAGACGGCAGAAATTAATCGGGCGGCGTATCGTTGGCTTTGGTTTCGCTTGCGTCTTGCGGAGATTACCGAGATAATCGACGCACATGATGCGTAGAATGTACATACACGAGCAATCCGATTGGCCACATTTGCACTGGCGCGTGGAGGATTTGGCCATCCAGTTGGCCGACGTTCGTCATCGCCAGGGCCTCATACTGGGTAAGGTGACGGCATTGGGCTTTCCATCGAGCCAAGAGGTGTCCCTCGCCGCTCTGACCGAAGAAGTGGTCAAGACCAGCGAAATCGAGGGAGAAATCCTGGATGCCGAAAAGGTCCGTTCCTCGGTCGCGCGACGTTTGGGCCTCGATGTCGGCGGTTTAGACCATAATGACCGCAAGGTTGAAGGCGCGGTTGAGATGATGCTGGACGCTACTGAAGGATACGACCAGCCGCTGACCGAAGAGCGCCTGTACAAATGGCAATCTGCGTTGTTTCCCACTGGGCGCAGCGAAATGAGAAACATCTCCGTCGGTAAATGGCGTCAGGACACTGCTGGTCCGATGCAAGTGGTATCCGGACCTATCGGCCGGGAACGGGTCCACTTTGAAGCCCCCGATGCAGCGCGCATTGATGAGGAAATGGGTGCTTTTCTCGACTGGTTCAATTCCCCTCCCAATACCGACCCGGTTATCAAAGCCGGACTGGCGCATCTTTGGTTCGTTACCATTCACCCCTTTGAGGACGGCAACGGGCGCGTTGCCAGGGCCGTCTCTGAAATGTTGTTGGCCCGCGCTGACGGCGCCAGCCAGCGTTTCTACAGCGTTTCCTCTCAAATCCGCAAGAAACGTCGTGACTATTACAGTACCTTGGAACGGACACAAAAAAGCTCCACCGACGTTACCCGTTGGCTGGCTTGGTTTCTGCATTGCGTTGGCGCGGCCATCGACAGTGCGGAAATGACCTTTGCCGCCGTAACGACCAAAGAGCAATTTTGGAGACGCATCGCCGGGATTACCATCAACGAAAGACAGCGCCAAATGATCAATCATTTGCTCGATGGATTCGAAGGAAAACTCACTACCGTTAAATGGGCCAAAATAACCAAATGCTCTCATGATACGGCTTTGAGAGATATCAACGAACTTATCTCGAATGGGATCCTATCGCGAAGCAAAGCCGGTGGACGCAACACCAGCTACTACTTAGCGACATCGTCGATCGGTTTACAGTCCTCGGATGCCTGATCCACCCATCGTTGTCATCGGCGGAGGCCCGGCCGGCTCGTGCGTGAGCACCCTCCTGGCCCGTCGCGGTTATTCGGTCACCCTGCTGGAGCGGGAGCGCTTTCCCCGGGAACACGTGGGCGAATCGCTTCTCCCGGCCAGCATCCCGATTCTGGACGATCTTGGCGCGCTGGAACGGGTGCAACAAGCCGGGTTCGTGCTGAAGCGCGGCGCCACCATGATCTGGGGCGTGGACCGGCAGCCGTGGAGCTGGTACTTCAGCGAGACTAATGCTTCCAACCCCCATTCGTACCAGGTGTGGCGGCCCGAGTTCGATGCCATCCTCCTCGACAACGCACGACGCTCCGGCGTGCACGTACGGGAAGGATGCGCTGCCACTGAGGTCGTGCTCGACGACGCGCAGACGGCAGTCGCGGTGCGCTGTGGCGATCAAACCCTGCCGGCGTTATACGTCGTCGACGCCAGCGGGCAGGGCGGACTGCTTTCGCGCCAGTTGGGCCTGCGGCAGTGGGACGATTTCTTCCGCAACCTGGCGGTGTACGGGTATTACCAGGGCGCTGACCGGCTCCAAGCCCCGGACGAAGGCAATATCCTGATCGAGTCTCAATCCAGCGGCTGGATGTGGAACATCCCGCTGCGCGACGGCTGGTCCAGCGTGGGCGCGGTGGTGGACGCCGAAACCGGGCAGGAAGGCATCCGGCGTCTTGGCGCGCGTGGGTTCCTGGATGCTCAGGTTGCCGCCGCTCCGCAAACCGCGAAGATGCTTGAGAACGCCCGTCTGGTGTCGGGACCGGAAATCGTCCGGGACTGGTCGTACCGTTGCCGGCAACTCCACGGGCCGGGGTACATCCTGGTAGGTGATGCCGGATGCTTCATCGACCCACTGTTTTCATCCGGCGTACACCTGGCTTTGACCTCGGGCACCCTGGCGGCGGCGGCAGTGGCCTCAGTGCTGTCCGATCCCGATATGGCCGGTCCGGTGGGACAGGTGTACCAGCAGTTGTACTACAAGGAGTACGGTCACTTTCGAGAGTTAGCCAGATTGTTCTACTCCAGCAACCGAACCGCCGATTCCTACTTCTGGGAGGCGCGCCGGCTGCTCGATGACGACCCCTCCCTGACCCCGCGTCAGTCGTTCATCCAGGCGGTGGCGGGCCAACCGCCCCGCGGATACGAGCGGGCCGTGCTGTCCCACGGCCTGGCGCCGGCCGCCTTCGGCCGAAGCGTAACCAACGTCGAGGCAGAACGACGGCGCCGGAGTGAACATCCCCTGCGGCCGGAAGACCGGCCGCGTCTGGCGGACGGCGTTGTCCTGCAACGCCAGCCGGTGCTGGCCGACGGCGACTTTGTGTGGGGCTACGGGTTGGTAACCGACGGCCACCCCGAGGGGCTCCCGTGCAGCGGGCTGGTAGCCCGATTGCTGCACGGGCTGGACGGAAACACTACCGTCGCACAGGCGATTGCAAACCTGTGCCAGGGGCTCGAACCCGCCGCGACACAGCAAGTCGAACAAGTCGCGCTGCAGGCCCTGCAAATCCTGTACGTCGACGGCGCGATCTGCCCGTTGCCGTGAGGCCAGGTTAGCGCATCACGGCTTTACCCAGGTCTCCGACCAGGCGCAACACGCCGTGCTGCTCTGGGCCGCGCCGCGAGCCTCCAGCGACACCACCCCGCTCAGGGCCCGGTCACCTACCGTAATCTGCGCGCTGCGAGCCGGGAAGAAGCAGCTGTACACGCCGTGCGTGCGGCCGGACTCGGGGCCGGCGGGGTTGTTGAGCACGAAGGGCGTCAGGAAGTCGTGCCAGCTGAGCACCACCGTCTCGGTGGATGCGACGACGATCTCGTTGTAGGCGCTCTCGATGCCGCCTGACCTGCTGAACTCCGCGGGGATCACCGGGAGGTTGGGGTCGGCGAACTCCGGGAACAGCATACTTTCGATTTCGTCCTGGAGGTAGCGCGTCATGGCGATGTTGTCGGAATAGACGCGCACGGGATCGCGCTCCAAATCGGCGCTCTTGAGAAACAGGACGTGTCCCGCGCCGCCGGGCGACCAGAGGATGCGCCAGTGGCTGGTGCGGGTGGTCTGCTCGCCGCCGGCCTCTGGCGACAGCCGGATGAACGAGTTTTCGCCGGTGAGACAAACCTGGTTAGGGTCAACGGGGGTGGTCATGGTGTTCTCCTCTTGCAAGTTCAGGGGCGCAGGGTTGCCACGTCGTACTGCTCGATTTTCCAGTCGTCGGTGATGAGGATAAGATTTTCGATTTGAGCCTGTGCTATCAGCATACGGTCAAAGGGGTCTCGATGCAGCAATGGCAGTTGCCCAGACAGCATGGCGTGTTCTATTTTGATGTCTAGCTTTAACAGCCCGGCATTGGACAATAATTGATCCGGCTCTTCCGGTAACGGCGGCATTTTGCCCAAGCCTTGCTTGATGCTGATCTCCCAAATGCTAGCCACGCTGACGAAAACCTGGTTCTCAGGATGCTGAATGATCGTGCGGGTTGCCGCGGTTAACCCGGGGTTTGCGGTCACGTACCACAAAAGCGCGTGCGTGTCAGATAAGTATCGCACCATGGCTATCGGTAAAAATCCTCAATGATGTCTTCGGGCGTGTCGCAAAAATCGTCCGGAACTGTGAACTTGCCCTTCAGATGGCCTGGACGCGGCGTAGGCCGGTAGGCGTCATGAGGAACTATCTTCAACCAAGGCTGGCCGTCTCTCATAATCACAACGTCGCCGCTGTACCAAGCCGATAAACCCAGTTTGGTGATTTCCTCTGGCAATTCGCTGGCATCAATTTGCATTTCGATTCTCTCCACGCGCCGGGTCTTTTTGTCAGCACCGAACCGACACCCATTATAGCCCGTCCGCTGCCGCCCGCATGTTGTTCAGGTACTCGGCGCTGGCCGACTGTAGCAAGCGGCCGACGGTGTTGTGGAAGTATCGCACGCCCAGTTCGAGGTAGTGGGGCACCAATGCGTCGGGGCAACTGCACCCGGCGGTGATGCCGGACGCCGCGATCTGCTGTACGCCCTTCTCCACCAGCGCCTGGACTTCCGGATGGGTCTGCTGGCCCGGATAGCCCATGCTCTGGGACAGGTCGCCGGCTCCGATGAAATACACGTCGACTCCCGGCACTTTCACCAGCTCCGGGATATTCTCGATGGCCTCGACCTCTTCCAGCATCAGGCAAACCAGCGTGTTGCGATTCGCATCCGCCACGTAGTCCGGCGTAGCTCCGCTGAATCCGTACTCAGCGGGTCGGCCGCCGCTGAACAGGCCGCGATCCCCTTCCGGATAGTATTTGACGGCGGCCACGGCGGCCCGGGCCTCCTCGGCGGTGTTCACGTGGGGTACCTGGACTCCCCAGGCGCCTCGATCCAGGAACGGCGAGATGATTTCCGGCCGGTTGCCCACAGGCCTGACTATCGGAGCGGTGCCCGAGTATTCCGCGGCGCGGATCATGTCCTCAGCCAAGTCAATGGTGATGCTGCCGTGCTCGTTGTCGATGAGCACCCAGTCGTAGCCGAGATGTCCGAGCATCTCAACTACCACCGGAGAAGGGAAGGTAATCATCGAGCCGAATACCGGTTGGCCGGCCCGCAGCTTCTTCTTCATGGTGTTTTCGCGCATGCTGGTCTACTCCTGCTTGAGAGGCGGTCACCGCCCCCGTCGGTGGCCGAATGCTATGCGCGGGCGGTGCCTATCGTCAACTGGGAGGTTTCGATGGCGCCTGTCTTCCGGACTGCGTAGACACACGGATTGGCCGGCGCGTTCCTCGCCTGGATAAGCAGTCAACCATGCCAAGCCGGTCGCAACAACGAAGCGGCAATGGTTGGAAAGGGGTTTGGTTGGGGGTACAATGAATTGCACGCCGATGTAGCTCAGCCGGAAGAGCAGCGGTTTCGTAAACCGCAGGTCAAGGGTTCGAGTCCCTTCATCGGCTCCACTCTTTCCCAGGACTAACCGGCGCGCGATGCCGGCTCCGGTTGATAGTACGGCCATCCTCTGGCACAATGTGTGGCCGGTGTACGTGTTTTGATCCACGCAGACGCTTGGGTTGCAAACTGGCGCACGGGCACATCAAGAACCACGGAGGTAACATCCGGTGGCGTTTGTCAAAGGATTAAAGTGCCGGGAATGCGGCCGGGAATACCCGGGCGAACCCCTGAACGTTTGCGACTTCTGCTTCGGTCCGCTCGAGGTCATCTATGACTACGTGACCATTTCCGAAGTGGTCACGCACCAGCGCATCACCGACGGCCCGTTGAGCATCTGGCGTTACCAGGACCTGCTGCCGGCGGAGGCGGACGATCCGGTGGACATCATGGCCGGATATACCCCGCTGCTGAAGGCCAAAAACCTGGGCAAGCGGCTGGGCCTGAATAACCTGTATATCAAGAACGACAGCGTGAACCCGTCTTTCTCGTTCAAGGACCGGGTGGTGTCGGTTGCCGCGACGAAGGCGGTTGAATTCGGTTACGAGACGCTGGCATGTGCCAGCACCGGAAACCTGGCCTGCAGCGTAGCCGCGCACGCCGCAAGGGCTGGGGTCGACGCAGTGGTTTTTATACCCGCCGATCTGGAGCGCGGGAAGGTCATCGGCGCCGCAGTCTACAACCCCACGCTGGTAGCGGTGGAAGGCACCTACGACGAAGTCAACCGACTGTGCAGCGAGGTAAGCGACAACTACCACTGGGCCTTCGTCAACATCAACATGCGCCCGTATTATGCCGAGGGCAGCAAGACGCTAGGTTACGAAGTGGCCGAGCAGCTCGGCTGGCGTGTGCCGGACCACGTTGTTGTCCCGTCGGCCTCCGGGGCAATGTTCACCAAGATCTGGAAGGGGTTCAACGAGTTGGCCTGCCTGGGCCTGCTTGACGGCGTATCGCCCATGCCCTTCGGCGCCGACCAGAACACGGTGCATCACCCGGCAGTCACGACACGGATGCACATGGCGCAGGCCGCGGGCTGCTGTCCCATCGTTTCCGCCTGGGAAAATCAGCAGAACCAGATCCGCCCGGTGCGGCCCGACAGCATCGCCAAGTCTCTGGCTATCGGCAATCCGGCGGACGGGATCTACGCGCTGCGCGTCATTCGCGAGTCTGACGGGAGCGGGTACGCGGTGCCCGAGTCCCAGGTGGTTGACGGCATCAAGCTTCTGGCCGAAACCGAAGGCATATTCACGGAGACCGCTGGCGGCGTTACCGTTTCCACCCTGAAGTACCTGGCGGAGACCGGCGCCATCGGCCCCGACGAACTGGCCGTGGCCTACATTACCGGCAATGGCCTGAAGACCCAGGAAGCGGTCGAAGAGGTGGTGAACCCGTTGCTGGTCAAACCGATGATGGGTTCCTTCGAAGCGGCTCTGGAGAACCGCATGGCGGCGCAGGTGTAGATGGCCATGGCCAAGCAGCGGGTGCGGTTCACGTTCTCGGCTGAAATGGTGCGCGAGCCGATAATCTACCGGCTGGGGCACGACTTCGACGTGGTCACCAACATCCGACGCGCCGACGTCCGTCGGGACGTGGGGTGGGTCATCCTTGAGCTGGAAGGATCGGATGACGAAATCCAGCGCGGCCTCGACTGGGTGGGAAACACCGGCGTTCGAGTCGACCCCATCGCAGGCGATGTGATCGAAGGCTGAACGGTAAGCCGGACAACGAGCCGGACGTGTAAACTAATCTGCCGTAGCGCAAAGCGTGGCACGGCATGACAGCATGGCAGGAGGAGACATTCCGATGGGCGTAACGGTACGCATTCCCACCCCACTGCGACGGATGACCGGCGGCGCGGACAAGGTCGAGCTGGACGTGGCCGATCTGTCCCAAATGATAGACACTCTGGAGAGCGACTATCCCGGTTTCAAAGAACGGCTGCTGGACGAAGAGGGCGAACTGCGCTACTTCGTGAACATTTATGTCAACGGCGAGGATATCCGGTTCGACCAGGGCTTGCGGACGTCCATCAAGTCCGGAGACGAGATCAGCATCGTTCCCGCAGTCGCCGGTGGACTGACCTGAGAACCTGGCATATTGCCGGCTCCGTGGCTCTGACGCTCCCGCTGCGGCGGGAGCGCTGTCTTTTGGGGCGCGCGGTCTCCCTGGACCCTCACGCCTACCTGCTTTGAGGCGCGGTATCGTCAGAAGCAGGATCTGCCGGATTTCAGGATTTACCGGATTGGATTGGTTATTGTGTGGGCGGTCGAATCCTGAAAATCAGATAATCTTGAAAATCCTGCTTCTGACAAACTCCCGAAAGCGGAGGCACGTGATCGTCCGGGACCACCTTGACCCGTATCCGCCATACGCGGCCCACGCAGAGCCCGGCTGCTGCGTGAAACGTGGCCCGGATCACCTTGCTTGACATGATTGCCGGCGTTCGCTACATTTTGCCAACGTTGGAACGGACGGGCCCTACCCGAAAACCGCGCGCCGCGCGCACCTCGCCATCCTCATCGCACGGCAGGCTTCGTCAATGGGTACAACACCAACAGCCTCCACTGAGGCTAGCCGGTTGGGTCGGCAGGGCAACGACCGGGCGCGGAAAGAAGCGCCAAGTCTGCCCGCCATGTTTGACCGTTACCGAGAACACCTGGAAAACGCGCTGGCAGCCGCGGTGCCGCCTCTGGAAGATCACGCGGTCAACACGTTGCTCCGGTATCATTTAGGTTGGTCGGACCGGATGGGAACCCCGGCGGCCACTCCGACGTCGCAGGGCAAGGCGCTCCGGCCCACCCTCTGCATGTTCGCGTGCGATGCCCTCCGGGGAAACCCCGGCCATGCGGCCCCGGCCGCCGCCGCGCTGGAGCTTATTCATAATTTCTCCCTGGTTCACGACGACATCCAGGACCAGGGAATGGAACGGCGCCACCAACCCACCGTATGGGCGATCTGGGGTACTGAACGAGCGCTGGTGGCCGGTGACGCAATGCAATCTCTAGGCGACCTCAGCACCCTGAATGCGGTCTGCAAGGTCCCACCCGCCACCACTGTTCGCGTCTCCCAACTGCTGACGCAAAGCTACCTGGAAATGATCGAAGGCCAGTGCCGCGACCTGGAGTTCGAACGGCGCGAAGTCATCGCGTCGGATGAATACCTGGACATGATAGCCCTGAAAACAGGCGCCCTGATCCGCAGCAGCATGGTCATCGGGGCAACCATCGCCACGGATGACAGCGAAACCCTGGAAAGCGTGGCGCGGTTCGGCCGGGCCATCGGCCGATTGTTCCAGATCAGGGACGACTATCTGGGCATCTGGGGAGACGAAGCCATTACCGGAAAGTCCACGGACAGCGACATCGTCCAGCGCAAAAAAAGCTACCCCATCGTGTACGCCTTCCAGCACGCCGAAGGGACCAACCGTGATGAGTTGCTGCGCCTCTACTCTCAGGAGGAGCTCGACGAGAACGACGTGGATCGCGTCCTCGACATACTGGATGACCTGGGGGCCGACCGCCAAACCGACGAACTTACCGACGCGACCGCTGAAGAAGGGCGGGCTGCTCTGGCGATGTTGGAACTGCCGCCCTGGGCCAACGAGGACGCAAAAAACCTGATTGATTTCATGGCCTATCGCCTATTCTGAGCACCTTGGCGACAAGCTGCGGGGATTCTGAGCATGGTACGGACGAATAAAGATCCAGGCGCCGTTGTCAAACCGGCCAAACGCCCGATGGAACTGGGCGTTCGCATGGGCTGGTACATCCTCAAGAACCGGCTCCGTGGCCGGAAGCGCTTCCCACTGGTCACCATGCTGGAGCCGCTGGAGATGTGCAACCTGGCATGCATCGGGTGCGGCCGCATCCGCGAATACCGCGGCGTCCTGGACCAGATGATGCCCGTGGAAGAAGCCTTGGACGCCGTGCGCAAATCGGGAGCGCCCATCGTGTCCATCGCCGGCGGCGAGCCGACGATCCACCCCAAAATCGACGAGATCATCAACACCCTGGTCGACCAGAAGTACTTCGTCTATTGCTGCACCAACGCGCTGCTGCTGCCCCGTATGCTGGACAAAATACCGCCGTCCAAGTACTTCTGCTGGGTCATACACATGGACGGCATGGAGGAAAAACACGACGAATCGGTGGCGCGGGCCGGCGTGTTCCAGCGCGCGGTGGACGGCATCCAAATGGCGGTGGACCGGGGCTATCGCGTCTGCACCAACACCACCGTATTCCGCAACAGCGACGTCGAGGACTTGCGGGAGATGTTCCGCTACGTCGGCGACCTGGGCGTCGAAGGGTCGATGATTTCGCCCGGTTACGACTTTGAAGACGCCCCCGACCAGGATCTGTTCCTCACCCGGCAGGAATCCAGGAACGTGTTCCGCGACCTGCTGGACCCGACCCGGATGGAAGGAATGAGGTTCTATAACAACCCGCTGTACCTGAACTTCCTTCGGGGGGAGCGAGAATACCAATGCACGGCATGGTCCAATCCCACTTACACGGTTATGGGCTGGCGCAAACCCTGTTATCCGCTGGCCGATGAACACACCACCGAGATTGATGAACTATACGAACCCCACTTGTGGGAAGAAAAATACGGCGTGGGGAGGGACCCTCGCTGCAACAACTGCATGATGCACTGCGGTTTCGAATCGGCAACGATATTCAACGCAATCGGCAAACCCCGGGAATGGGTGACGTTCATTAAATCCGGCGCGGCGCATAAAGGAGGGATCAGCGTCGGCTAGGCGCACCCTGGCATTGCATCCGTTCGACACATCAGGCGGCGGACACTCCAAACGACAATACGAACGTTGACCAGCCGGTTCAGGTTGGTCGCCTTTGTTACTCCTATGCTCGCCATAGTTGCACCCATGGCCACGGAACTCGCCGGCGTGCGTCGGGCAATCGGCGACCCGCACGGAACCGGCGTGCTGTTGCGCGTTACCGGCGTGGGCCGGCAGCGTACCGAAGCGGGCATCGCGGCCGTGGCATCCGAATCGCCAACGGCGATAGCGATGATCGGGTTCTGCGGCGCAACCGACCCGAGCTTGCGTACCGGCGACCTGCACGTCGCCGAGGTATTTCACTCCGCCAACCGTTCGGAACCCATCGCAGCCGATCCGATACTGGCCGGTCGGATGAAGTCCTGGGCCGACCGGAGCTCAGCCCGCCTCGTGGGCGGTCCGTCGGCAACTATAGGGGCCATAGCCGACACGAACGCGAAATCCGTTCTGCTCGCGGATACCGGAGCGGTGTCGGTCAACATGGAAGACTATTGGGCCGCCAACGCCGCCGCCGCCCACGGCATACCTTTCGCTTCGGTTCGGGCGGTTCTGGATACCGCAGAGGACGAGCTGCCCGCCTATCTCGGCGAAACGGGCGACGGGATTATCGACGTTTTGCGCGGGGTGGCGACGCATCCGGGCAGCCTTCCCAGTCTGGTCCGTCTGGCCCGCAAAGCGCAGGTCGCCCGGGCTAGGTTGGCCGACTGCGTGTCGGGCGCTTTGGACGGTCTGCCCGCCTCATCACCCGGCGCGGCTCGGTTGGCGCAATGACCACGCTGGTAACGGGCGCCACCGGCTTTATCGGCGGCAACCTGGCCCGCGCGCTCTGGGCCCGCGGCGAGGATGTTCGCGCTCTGGTGAGGCCATCCGCCAACGACCTGGCCATCCGAGAAACGGGAGTGGCGCAAGTGCCCGGCGACCTGCTGGACAGCGAATCGCTGCGACGGGCCGCCAAGGGCTGCGAGACCGTCTATCACTGCGCGGCTACTTATTCCTTCTGGTCACCGCGCCCACGCGAAGTGTACCGCTCCAACGTGTCCGGTACGGTAAATCTGCTTGACGCCGCCCGGCGGGCCGGAGTGCGCAGAGTGGTTTTCACCAGTTCAGTCTCCACCATAGGGATACCTGAAAACGGGTCCCTGGACCCGGAGCGCCTGGGCACTGAAGAGATGCCGCCCCGACCGGCCCTGCTCATCGGCGATTACAAGCAGTCCAAGTATGCCACCGAGCAGATTGCTTTGGCGGCCAATGACGCTGAGATGGAGGTGGTGGTAGTCAACCCCTGCGCTCCGATAGGCGAATGGGACGTTAAGCCGACACCGACCGGGCAAATTCCCTTATCCTTCGCCCGCGGCAAGGCTCCCGGCTACATCGCAACGGGCATGAACCTGGTGGATGTGGCGGACGTCGCCGCAGGACACATCCTCGCGATGGAACACGGCATCCCGGGGGAGAGGTACATCCTCGGGTGCCGCAATCTCACGCTGAAGGAGATTTTCGACATCCTCTCCAGAATCACCGGACGGCGCGCGCCCAATATTCGCATCCCGCATTGGGCTATTTTGGGGATCGCTTACTTCGACGAATTCATCGAAGGCGCTCTTCTGCGCCGTCCGCCGGCGGTTCCGGTGGAAGCCATCAAAATCACCAGGGACCCGATGTACGTGAGCAGCGGCAAAGCGGTGTCGGAGCTGGGTTTGCCCCAGAGCCCGGTTGAGGTAGCGCTGGAAAAAGCGGTCCGCTGGTTCAGGGATTACGGCTACCTTTAGCGCTTCACATTTGGCGGCGCAAGTACCATGGTTGTTCAGGAAATCATCCGCAGCGAGACCGACGCTCGTATCGAAGTGCCGTCGCCTGAAGCGCTGGACGCATCCATCGAGCGACTTCAAGGCTACTTCCGGCGGATTCAGGACCCCGATGGCTTCTGGTGGGGCGAGCTGGAATCGAACAACACCATGGAAGCCGAGTACGTGATGCTGTCCCGGTTCCTGGGCCATCACAATCCGGAGCGCGAACGGCACATCGTCAATTATCTCCGCAGCAAGCAGTTGGACGATGGATCGTGGGCCATCTATTACGGCGCTCCCGGCGATCTGTCCACCACCGTGGAATGCTACTTCGCGCTGAAGCTGTGCGGCGAAGACGCGCAGTCGGACTACATGAGCCGGGCCCGGCAGTTCATTCTGCAACGGGGTGGTGTGCCGCGCGCCCGGATGTTCACCCGCATCTGGCTGGCGCTCTTCGGGCAGTGGGAATGGGACGGCACTCCCAGGCTCCCCATCGAGATGAACTTGCTGCCCGATTGGGCGCCGCTGAGCATTTACCGCTTTGCCAGTTGGGCCAGAGGATGTATCGTACCCTTGTCCATCGTACTGTCGCGCCATCCGATTCGACCCGTTGCGACGGAACATGCCATCGACGAGCTGTTCCCCGACGGTCGGGCGGGCACCGATTATTCAATACCGTCACCGCCAGGGTTCAACTTGCCCCGGCTGGTGCATCTGGCCGAGCAGGCCCTGGGCAAGATTTACGGTCGCATTCCCTTCAACCCACTAAGCAAGATCGCGGAACGCAAAGCCATTCGTTGGATCCGGGATCACCAGGAAGACGATGGAAGCTGGGGCGGTATTCAGCCCCCCTGGGTGTACAGCCTGATCGCCCTCAGCGTGTGCGGCTTCGACAACGAGCATCCCATCATGTCACGCGGCTTCAAAGGGCTGGACGGCTTCTCCATCCAAAAGGGCGACCACTGGACCATTCAGGGCTGCATTTCGCCGGTGTGGGACACGTGCTTGGTCGTTCAGGGGCTGGCCGAAAGCGGATTGCCTCCCCATGATCCCATGCTGGAAGCGGCCACCCGTTGGCTGGTCGGCAAGCAGATACTGGTCGGTGGTGACTGGCAGGTGCAGGCGCCCCAACTGCAACCTGGCGGGTGGGCTTTCGAGTTTCACAACAACTGTTATCCGGACATCGACGATACCGCCGAGGTGGTGCTGGCTCTGCGCCTCGGCAAATTGCCGGGCGCTGAAGACCGTTTGCGCCAGGATTCTATCTCTCGCGCGCTCGACTGGGTGCGAGGGATGCAGAGCAGGGATGGTGGTTGGGCATCCTTCGACAAGGACAACAATCACGGCTACGTCACCGCCCTGACCTTCAGCGATTTCGGCGAAGTTCTTGACCCGTCCAGCGCGGACGTAACCGCCCATGTTTTGGAAATGTACGGCAAGCTCGGGTACAAGACCGATCAAGTTTTCCTGCAAGAGGCGTATCGCTATTTGCGCCACGAGCAGGAGGATGATGGTAGTTGGTTCGGCCGGTGGGGCGTAAACTACGTCTACGGCTTGGGAGCCGTCCTGCCGGCGTTGGAGGCCGCGGGCGAAAACATGCGTCAACCCTACGTCCGCCGAGCGGTGCAGTGGCTGATTGACCATCAGAACCCGGACGGAGGTTGGGGCGAATCGTGCGCGTCCTACATAGATTCGACGCAACGAGGCGTTGGGCCGAGTACCGCTTCCCAGACCGCTTGGGCTATCATTGCGCTGGTAGCCGCCGGATACGGCGACCACCGGGCCACGCACCGCGGCGTTGCCTACTTGCTGGAAACACAACTTGCGGAGGGCAACTGGGACGAGCCGTACTTCACCGGCACCGGGTTTCCCGGGTACCTGAAAGGCGAACGAGTGGACCGGATCCCGCAGGCCGGCGAACGCGGATTCCAGGGCGCCGAGCTATCGGCGGGTTTCATGATCAACTACCACCTTTATCGAAACACCTGGCCGCTGATAGCCTTGGCCCGCTATCGGGCGTGCCGGGTTCAAGAAGACCCGCTCGGCGCATCCCGGGGCAACGGTTCTCGGCCTATCGGACCGCAGGCTCGTACCTCAGCCCATCCCACATAAGTTTCCGTTCATCACACTCCCCTACAGAGTGCAGATCATGAAAACCGAACATTTTTCCCTGAAAGTCGACACCACCGGCGCGCCCGAGTTCATCGATATCACTGACTGGGTCAAGGGTTGTGTCGGAAAGGCCCGCGTCAGCAACGGGTTTGTAGTGGTGTACTCCCGCCACACCACCGCAGCCGTGATCATCAACGAGAACGAACCGTTGTTGATTGAAGACATGACGCGTTTTCTGGAGAAGATGTGCCCCCGTTTCGGGGAATACCGGCACAACGATTTCTCGGTCCGCACCGTCAACATGACTGAGGAGGAATCTCCCAACGGCCATGCGCACCTGCAGCATTTGATGCTGGGGTCGAGCGAAACCATCCCGCTAATCGATGGGAAGATGCCCTTCGGTCAGTGGCAAAGCATTTTCTTCATTGAGCTGGACCACCCGCGGCCACGCGAGGTCATGGTCCAGATCGTGGGCGAGTAGGCGACCTCCGGACCTCGAGCAACATGTCAGCGGCAGTTGAAGAGCGAATCCCCTCCAATGAAGGGGTCGGCAGTATCGCATCCGCGGAGACGGTGACGCTGGCCGAGGCGTACCGGTACTGCGAAACGCTGGCCCGCAGCCACTACGAGAATTTCAACGTCGGCGGCTGGATCACGCCCAGGCAAAAACTGCCGCACGTCTATGCAATCTACGCCTGGTGCCGGATGGTGGACGATCTGGGCGACGAATCCCTGCCCTCGGAACCGGTTACAACCGCAATCGATAACGGCAAACTCGACGACACGATCACCGCCCACCGCCGCGGCCAACTGGCGTGGTGGGAAGACGAACTGGAGGCGATCTATTCCGGTCAACCTGCGCACCCCATTTCCATCGCGGTCCAGCACACGGTGGCCACGTTCGATATTCCGAGGGAGCCCTTCCAACTCTTGATACGCGCCAATTTGATGGATCAGGGATCCGGGCGTTTCGAGACACTCGATGACGTGGTGGAATATTGCCGGCATTCGGCGAACCCGGTCGGACACTTATATCTATACCTGTTTGGGTACGCCGATCGGCGGCGGCAACTACTCGCCGACCACACCTGCACTGCTTTGCAACTCACCAATTTCTGGCAGGATGTCAGCCGCGACTATCGGGACCGAGGCCGGATCTACCTCCCCCAAATCGACATGAGACGGTTCGGTGTCTCCGAGAGCGACATCGCGAACGGCACAGCCACCGATGCATTCCGCGCGCTGTTGCGGTACGAATGCGAAATCGCCATGAGCATGTTCCAACAGGGCGCGCCTCTGGTTAAGTCACTGGACCGTCGAGCCCAATTGCCGGTGGCCCTCTTCACGCGGGGCGGCGTGGCCGTCCTCCACGCCATTCGCCGGCAGGGATACGACGTCCTGAGCCGCCGGCCCGCATTGTCGAAACGGCAGAAAGCGTGGTTGTTGGCGTCCGCCTGGTTGGGCAGCAAGTTGGGCGCCGGGTACGGATTGCCCAAGTCCTGAGGCAAGCCCCATGACTGCCCCGTTGTCCACGGCATCCTCACCGTCGCCCGAGGCCTTGGCGGCGGCCTATGAGGAATGCCGCCGGGTAACCCGGCGCGAGGCCCGCAACTTTTATTTCGCCTTCCTGACGCTGCCGGCCCGGCAGCGGCGGGCCATCTACGTCGCTTACACCTTCTGCCGGTATTGCGACGACTCGGTCGACGCCGAAGGAACCCACGCTGAGAAGCTGCAGCGCATCGAGTACCTGCGCGATATGCTGGCCGAAGCCTACGCCGGCGCCGCCAGCCAACCGCTGTTCATCGGGCTGGCCGACGTAGCGGCAACCTACGACATCCCCCAGGAATACTTCCAGGAAGTCCTGAGCGGAGTGGAATCCGACCTGGTCAAGACCAGGTACGCCAATTTCGAGGAATTGCGCGCTTATTGCTACCAGGTAGCCTCGGTGGTCGGCCTGATTTGCATCCACATCTTCGGCTTTCGCGGCGGAGAAGAGGCCCGCCGGCACGCCATCGATCTGGGTCTGGCCATGCAGCTGACCAACATCTGCCGGGATGTACTTGAGGACTGGGAGTTCGGTCGGGTTTATTTGCCACAGGACGAGCTGGACCGGTATGGAGTAACCGAAGCGGACTTGGAAAATCGTGCGGTGACCGACGGTTTCGCCAGCCTGATGCAATTCCAGATCGACCGGGCCCGGGAGTACTTCGCCAGCGGACGGCGGTTGCTGCCCTACCTCTCGCCAAGATCCCGCGCCTGCCCGGCTGCCCTGGGCCTCATCTACGGCGGAGTGCTCAACAAGATCGAAGCCGCCGGATACGACGTGTTTCAAGAGCGCATCAGCTTGAGCAAAGGCGCCAAGCTGGGGCTGATGGCCAGGGCATGGCTCACGGGCCCTTTGATGAAGTGACCGATAGCCACGGCGATGCCGAGCCATCGGCGCTGGTAATTGGCGGGGGTCTGGCGGGCATCGCCGCGGCTGCCAGGCTCGCCGAGTCCGGTTGGCGGGTTACGCTCCTCGAAGCTCGCAGATCCCTGGGGGGGCGAGCCTTTTCGTTCGTCGATCAGGAAAGCGGGCGGGAGCTGGACAACGGGCAGCACGTGTTTGTGGGCGCCTGTCGCAACCTCATCGAGTTCCTGGAGCGTATCGATGCCCGCGACCTGTGGCATTTACAGCCCCGGTTGAACGTCGATGTCTATGACCGCGCCGGACACGGGGGCAAACTGTACGGACTCGGCGGCCCCGCCCCGGCCCACCTGCTGGCCGCTTTCGTCACCTATCGCCACCTGAGCCTGGGCGACAAGGTGCGCGCCGTCCGCGGGGTAATCGCCGCCATGCGAGCCGACCGGACCGCGCCGGCGATGCAAACTACCTCGTTTTACGACTGGCTGAGAGACCACGGCCAGTCCGAACGCTGCATCTACAACCTCTGGAACGTGATTATTGAGGGAACTCTCAACGACAACATCCGCGACGTCAGTGCGGCGATGGGATTGATGATCGCCCAGGACGGCTTGTTGAGGGGCAGGCGCGAGATCAATATCGGGTATCCCAAGACGTCCCTGACACAGGCGCTGGGCGTGCCCAGCGAAGCGTACCTGCACAAGCTGGGCGTGCGCACGCTGCTCGGTTGTCCGGTTCATGCCATCGCGGCGGATGCCAACGGGACGGTGCAGCGCGTCGCGGCGGGGAAGGATAGTATTTTCGCCGCCGACGCCTACGTAAGCGCGGTGCCGTTCTGGATCCTGCCCAGTTTGATCCCGGACGATCTGGCCGAGAAAGAGCCCTTCAACTCGCTGACCAAGTTGCAATCCTCGCCCATCGTCAACGTCCATCTTGAGTACGACCGCCCGGTGATGGAAGGGGAGTTTTGCTACTTTCTCGACAACCCCTTGCAATGGGTGTTCAACGGCTCGTTAATCCGAGGCGGTGAGCGTCCGCACGGCGGCCAGTCGTTGACGGTGTCCATCAGCGCGGCGTGGGAACACATCAACCTGCCGCGACCGGACCTGATGAACAGCATTGCCGCCGAGATGCGGGCCGCGTTCCCCAAAGCCCGTGATGCACGGCTGCTGAAGTCGACAGTAGTGAAACAGCGAAACGCCACTTTCCGGTGCACTCCCGGCGCACAGCAATTCCGACCCGGCCCGGTCACTGCATCGCCCAATCTCTTTTTGGCGGGGGAATGGACGGACACGGGATGGCCTTCGACTATGGAGGGCGCAATCATCAGCGGATATAATGCCGCTGCAGCGGTTATGTCGCGTTTCGGCTCCGCCGCAGTCACCGGGGAGGGAAATAGTGTCCGACCAATGGGCTGAACAGCGCGCCAACCTCACCGAGGCCACCCGTGAGATGTATCGGCGCGGTCTGGTGGGCGCGTATTCCGGTAACACCAGCCTGCGTCTGACCGGACCGGGAGACGACAGCCTGCTGCTGGTGACGCCCACGCATCATCCCTACTACCGGCTGCAGCCCGATGAACTGGTGGTGGTGAACCTGGACGGCGAGCCGGTGTCTCCGGCGCCCATGCCGCCATCGTCGGAAACCCGCCTGCACCTCGAGATCTACCGTCAGCGGCCCGATGTGCAGGCCGTGGCGCATACTCACTCCATCTACGCGTCGGTGGCCGCGGTCGTCGGGCGGGACATTCCGCCGCTGATTGACGAAATGCTGATGACCATCGGCGGCCCGATCAAGGTCAGCAAGTACGCCTTTCCCGGAACGCAGGAACTGGCCGAGCAAGCCTACGCCGCGCTGGGCGACCGGAACGCTGCCCTGCTGCGCAACCACGGCGCCGTGGGCGTCGGGCCGGACATCTGGGAGGCGCTGGAAGTCTGCGACCTGGTGGAGCGACTGGCGCAGATCTTCGTGCTGGCCCGCAACTTCGGCCCACGAGCCGCCGCCGCCTTGCCTGAAGACGCCATCGCCACGGAGATGCAAATGTTCCGCGACGGTCGTTAACCGCTTTCCTTCAACTTGCCATTGCGACCCCGTACTTGATGCGGGGGTGGCAATCTCGCCAGGGTACCGGAAGTCGTCACGGGAACGCGATCCAGAGCACAATACTACCGCTAGGCCGCCAATCCAAATGCGCTGACTAATGACCACCGAACTAGGAACCCCGCGCGAGTTCTCCCACGTCATCGCCGTAGTCGGCGCCGCATCCAGTTTCGGGGCGCAGATGTTGTTGTACCTGGAGAAGGAACGGCCCGACTGTTGGCTGGTGGCAGTCGCCGAAAGGCCGTTGCGCTGGCCCGTAGAACGAATCTCCACCTACCGCCTGGCCCAAAATCGGGTGGGCGGCATCCTCACCATGTCCGACATTCCGGACTTCATGCAGCAGAAGGCCTGGGACATGTTCCTGCAGGGGCACGAACTGACGGTCGCCGACATCCCGGACGTGTTGCAACTGGAAGGTGTCGATTCGCTGATCCATGTTGGGAGCTATTACGACGGACCCAACCCCGAACAGTTCTGTGCCGACGCGCAACTTTGGCTCCGTTCGGCCCGCATCGCCGGAGTGCGTCAGTTCATCTACCTGTCGGACGTTCGTGTCTACGGCGCAAATGCCGACAACCCTATCCCCATCACGGAGCGAACCTCCACAAATCCCAGTCGCCAACACCGTTACCTCGCTGATGCCGAGCCTGCCTTGCCTGCTGCGGCAGACGACGCATCATCGACAGCAGCCAAAGGCGATACCGACGAAGAAATGAAGGTTGCCGTGCTGCGCACCACCATGTCAGTCAGCGCCAATCACGCGAGCCCCGCGGCTGACGAGCTGTTACTGCCCGCCGTTACTGCCAACCGGAAGCGCAGCTTTCCGCTCCAGTTCCTCCATCAACATGACCTCGCGCGAGCGATAGAGCGCGTGATAACGCAGCGTTTGGACGGAGTGTTCAACGTGGCCGGCGACGGGGTAGTAGATTCGTTGGACATTCTGGAGTGGTGCCGGGTTCCCGGGCTGCCCCGGCACGCCGGAGCCAACCGGTCGTTCAACTCCATGGGAAGGCAGTTGTCGAAGCATCCGCTGATCGTAAGTTCAGCCAAATTCAAACAATCCGCCGGCTTCCGGTTCAAATATTCGTCCGCTCGCGCCATCCGCGCGTACTGCCATTCGGTCCTCCTGGAACCGAGTTGACCGCATGACGTCACCGCACCTCGTAGCTCCGGAGCCGGTGGTGATCGACACCGATCCCGGTGTTGACGATGCCATAGCGTTACTGATGGCGCTGTCATCGCCTGAGATCGACGTTATCGGCTTGACCACAACCGCGGGCAATGTCCCGATCGGGCCGGCAACCCGAAACGCATTGGCTATTCTGGAAAGCCTGGGGCGCACGGACATCCCTGTAGCCAAAGGAGCCACTCGGCCGGTTCGCGGCCGCTTCGCCTATGCACGTGATGTCCACTCCGCAGAGGGCCTTACCCATCCCCTGCCTCCACCAACGTCGCGCACGTCCGATACTGGCGCGGTGCAGTTCCTGGCTCAAACCCTCCGGGCGAATCCGGGCGCCGTCACTGTGATTGCCCTGGGACCCCTTACCAACCTTGCCCGGCTGCACCGGGATCACCCAACGGTTTTGCCGCTGGCCAAGCGCCTGCTGGTCATGGGCGGCGCCGTGCAGACTTCCGGGAATATCACGCCGCACGCAGAGTTCAACTTTTACAGTGATCCGACGGCCGCCCGTCTGGTGATGGAATCGGGGATTCCGCTAACTCTGATCGACATGGCGCCGTGCCGACAGGTTTTCCTTACCTCCGAAGATGTGGCCAGCGCGCGCCCGTCATCCGCGGCCGGCATCCTGGCTGAACGGTTGCTTGCCGGTTGGTTCCGGCAAGGCCCCACGCGCGAGCGGTTCAATATGTACGACCCGCTGACGCTGGTCGCGGCGATAGCCCCACACGCCATCAAGCTTCGCTCGGTGACGATGACGGTAGATGACTCGACAACCACCGATGACAACGCCCTGTGGGGCCGCTGCCGGGTGCTGGACGAAAACGGTGGGCCTGTCCGGGTGTCAGAACCCGGGGGTGTCGACGTCCCGGCATCACTGCGCGTGATCCGCGAATTGCTGGGGTGGTCACAGCCGGCGACAAACTGAGTACGAGAGGAGGCACAATGGCAGTCCACCGCAGGGTATTGATCATGGTGTTCGACGGGCTCCAGCCGGCCCAGATTACGCCGGAATTGATGCCAAACCTGTCGAAGTTCGCTAACGGCGGCGTGACTTTCGCAAACCACCATCCGGTGTTTCCCACCGTGACGCGGGTCAACGCATCGAGCCTCGTCACCGGTTGCCTGCCCGGCAGGCACGGCCTCGCCGGAAACACCTTCCTGTGCCGCGATTTCGATCCGCACCGCGTGATCCCCGCCATGGAACCCACGCTGCAGGAGGTTGTGGACACCACCGGACGTGCGCTGTTGGTCCCGACACTGGCCGACCTGCTGGGTCAACATGGCATGGAATACTTCGCCATCGGCACCGGGACCAGCGGCAACGCCTACATGCACAACCCCAATGCGGCGACCTCCGGCGGCGCGACCATTCATCCCGATTTCACGCTGCCGCGTCCGCTGCACGCCGAACTGGCCGAACGGTTCGGCGAATGGCCGGCGCAAGACCTGCCCAACACCGCGCGTTTGGTACACGCGCGACGCATCCTGACCGAGTTCGTCCTGCCCGAACGCGACCCGGCGGTGGCCCTGCTGTGGTCGTCGGAACCGGACAAGACGCAGCACGAGGATGGCGTCGGACTGGGCAGGACTCCGCAAGCCCTTGGCGAAGCGGATGCGGAGTTCGGCGAGTTGCTGGACTGGCTGCGGGAGAACAGGCGCGCCGACACTACGGACGTATTCGTCGCGTCGGACCACGGCTATTCGACGATCAGCGAGGTGGTCCGGGTGGAGCAATTGCTGCGTGAAGCCGAGTTCCCGACAATCGATCTTTCGGGTGGCGTTGCGGTGGCGGCCAACGGCGGGTCGGCGTTGATGTACGTCAACGGAGGCGACCCGCCGTTGGCCGAGGCGCTGGCCGCATGGCTGGCAGCACAACCCTGGTGTGGCCCGCTGTTCGCGTCTGAACGTGTTGGGCACCCTGCCGGCGCTCTGCCCCTGGCGCTGCTGGGATGCGAAGGACCGCGTTCGCCGGACCTGCTCATGTCCTTCCCGTGGCAAAGTGTTGACAATCCGGCAGGTTATGCCGGCTACGCTCCCGCTACGGGAGGTGCAGTCGGTCAGGGTCAGCACGGCAGCCTCAGCCAACACGAACTGCGCAACACCGGCCTGGCCGGCGGGCCGTCGTTCCGGCGCGAAACCATCATCGAGACGCCCACCGGCAACATCGATTTCGCTCCCACCATTCTGCATCTGCTGGGATTGGACTCGGAAGCGTCAGCGATGGACGGCAGAATATTGTTGGAGGCCCTGGAGAACGGGCCACCGGGTCCAACGCCAGACCGTCAGGTCTATAGAGCCGAGCGACCCGGGTTCTGTCAAGAACTGCAAATCAGCGCGATGGAAAGCGCTCGCTACGTTGACTGGGGCAATAGGCTGTAAGGACGAGCCGGGAACCCGGCGGCCCTCCGGTGGTCAGTTTCCGTCGGGAGCAAAAGGCGCCCCATCCACCAAAACGCGCTTGATGACGGCCTGTCCTTCAGCGCCCAGCGACACGACCACCTTGACGTCCTCGGCGCGCTCGATGATGTGGCCCGTCCCCTCTGGCACGAAATAGGTGCCTATTCCGAAATCCAGGCGGCCGCGCTGGTTGACCACGCCGCGAATAAAAACGTCGGAAGACGGCGGCCGAACTGGATCATGCCAGGCAGCGCACCACACATCGCCGCATTCGTATAGCCCTACGAATATCTCGCTGCCGGCTGGAAAATCCCGCCAGCCCTCCGGCAGGGCCGCTATTTCATAGTCCAGAATCGCGTAGTCGCCCTGGAACAGGGAGCGCGGGTCGACGGGCGCGGTCTGCAGGGTTATCTCCCGTCCTGCGGTCACGGCGACCTCCCGCACGCCGGCGAACGCGACCAGCCCAACCACCTGCGCCGCCACCACGACGAAGAACAGGATGCTGGCTACACGTGTCATGCCGGCTCCTCAATGACGCGCACACTGCGCAGCATCCGCCGCCGCAGAAACTCCAGCCCGAAACCCATGCCCAACATGATCGCCCCGGCGACGATGAACGCCAGGGACTGACCCAGCAAACCGAAGCCAAACTCGAAATAGCGGGTGAACAGCGTAATTGCGAAGGCGATTACCGCCAGGTTGATCAGGTCGCCGCGGTTCCAGCGGTATCCGGCGGCCACCAACGCCAGCACCGCGCCCAGCAGGACAGCGTTCAGCGGAAGCCACGTCCACGTCCAAGCCAGGAGAAGACCCAACCACGCGACGAGGGCAAGGGCGCCCATGGCAGCGGCGCCAGCTGTTTCCCATTGCAGTTGCCCCGGCGACGCCGGCGCCGGGGAAGAATGTCTTCGGTCCACCACCCAAATCAGAATTCCCGCAATGATCGTCGTTCCCCAAACCGTTCCGGCCAGGAACCAGTATTCCCCCAGGAAAGCCAGTGCAGCGCCCTCCGTCCCGCCCGCCGCCGGAGCCCAGGGGTCGCTGTAGCTCATGGCGTACACGCTGGCGATGGCCATCGAGAGGCCGGCCAGGTCCCAGGCGCGGGAGCTGATGCGCAGTTCCGCCGTGGCGGTTCCCGTCCAACGAACTCGGAGCCGGCCGGTCAAGAAGATCAGCGCCCCAATGCCCAGACCCACCGGACCCAGCCACAGGAGTAGTCCATTGTCTGCCAGAATGCCCAACGCCGCGAAACTCCTTATGATCAGCGAACCGGCCAAAATGGAACCCGCGAAGTACGCGACCGGCGATTCTCGACGCCGATAGCCGTACCAGAGCAACGCCCCGATGCCCACCAGCAGGGCGAGGTTGAATACGGGCCACATCGATAGCCGGTACATCAGTCCCAACCACATCGCCAACGTCAGCGCCGCCATTGCCGCCACCGCGCCGGCCTCCCCAACCGCATCGCCGTAGTCGGAGCGCTCACGTCTCCATAGGCTCAGGCCAACCCCCGCCGCTGCAAGCAGCCACCCTGCCGCCACGACGGCCCAGTATTCCGCCGGAATCGAGTACCAGACCGGCATGGTTTCCCAGCGCCAGAAGGTTCCGTACCCCATGACGTGCAGGCTGGCCGCGGCCAGCGCGAGTCCCGCCGCCGCTGCGTAGCGGTCGTACTGCGCAATCGCGGGCGCGACCCGCATCGCAA
Source organism: Dehalococcoidia bacterium (assembly GCA_965203985.1). Taxonomy (GTDB): domain Bacteria; phylum Chloroflexota; class Dehalococcoidia; order Lucifugimonadales; family UBA3495; genus Bin87. Next base: position 1,121,913 of record CBDBDS010000013.1, on the reverse strand, counting down.
TGCTCCCGGCGAAAAGGCAGGACGCCACCGTCAGCGCGGCCGCCGCAAGCAATATCGGCGCGGCCTCACCGTACAGATCCACCAGGCTGACGAACCGTATTGCCACCAGCGCCACGAACAGGACGGCAACACCTCCCAACAGCTGAGTTGAACGGTTGAGGAAAGCCACCGCCGCGATGCCGCCGAATGCGACGGCGTTAAACAGCCACCACAGAGCAGGGGCCGGCCAGGCGAACCACAGCCACATGCACACTCCGGCAACTGCCATCGTGGCCACCGTGACGGTGCCAGCGACGGAGCCAGCATCCTGCCGGCCCCGGGAGAGCCACCGGAGACCGGCGGTGGCGGCCGCCGCCGTCGCAATCGCGATGCCCGCCGTGATCCAATACTCGAGAGCCACCACCTCCCAGGTGAGCCCTCCCGTGTCAACCCAAATGCTGGTCAGCGTCATGACACCAAATGCTACGAAGCCAATCACCAAACCGGGATAGTAGCAATACGCCGCCAGGGGCCGCGTCCACGCGAACCTCAATTGCAACAGACCCAGGGCAACCACCGCGGCCGAAAGCGTCAAGGTCAACGGCGCCAGGAACAGGAGCGTCTCCTCTCCGTAGTATCCCAGCCACCATTGGGTTCGGAATCCCATGCTCAGGACCAGGAGCGCCAGAGAGAATCCCACCACCAGGCGGGAGCGCGAGATGTACCCCATCGGCAGCACGCCCAGGAACCACGCGGTGGTCAGATTGGGATGATTTACGGGAACGTGGTAAATCTGGGCGATCAGGTGGATCGCCGCCCCGTAGGCCAACGCGCCAAGCACGAGCATGGCCACGCCGATGCGCGGGTACTCAAACCTGGCCAGCAGCAACCAGCCCGCGCCATTGATCGCGGCCGTCAACCCCACCAGCAGGGTGATCCGAGCCCAAACCGGGATCACGTCCCAGTTGGCGGCGACGTAAATTATGATGCCCAGCCCGACCAGGAGAGCGCCCATCACCCCGATGATGGACACTGCCCGGCTGACGAGGGAGCCCTGTTCCGCCAAGTCTCCGCTAGAATCGGCAGAGCCAGTGGAACCCGTGGCGGTGGGTTCGCCGGGAAGACCATCCTCCGCAGGGAGGCCATAGCGCGCCAGGATGGCGGCGGCTTGCTCCTCGGAAATCAGGCCGTCGGCTTGCCACTGCGCCACCTCGGCCGGCAGGCGGCTGGGGAAATCGTCCCCGCCCCAATAAGATGGCCTGCTTGCGCCGTCGGCGGTCATCAGCAGGCGGCGGTTAGGTTTCGGCCGCTTCGGTTATCGTCACCCAGCCGTTCTCTCGCGCCGCAATGGCTACGTCGCTGTTCCAGAGGAGCGACATGCCGATGACGGGCCGGGCGTCAATTTCCAACACCGGGATCCGCGTTGGATTGCCGTGCCAGATTGCCGTCGCCCAGCAAGTGGGCGTGGAAATGACCTGTCCGTCCGCCAGCATCATCCTCCTGTCCTCCCCTCGCTCCAGTCCCAGAGCAAGGGTGACCCTGGGGCGCAAGGTCATAAATCCGGTGAAACCCGTGTCGATGGCCATTTCCAGCGGCACGGGGGTTCCTTCAGCGTCAAGTACGGGGACGATAATGCGAGGCTCTTTGGGCTCTGCGTTGACGTAACCTTGCATCGCCGTCACAGCTTCGGTTCTTCCACTGGTTTCCAGCCCCAGTAATCAACCGCTGGATGGCCAATGCGTATCATATGCACCGGGTCACCGTATTTGTGATCCATCCAACGGAGATGGCCTGTATATTCGTCGTGGAACAGTTCGTACTCGCCGGTTTCCGTATTGATAATCAGCAGTTTGCCCAGGTGTTCTTCCGTAAGACCCGGCTTGATGCGCGTTTCATAGATAGCCATCGCTTTGCTTTCTTTCTCCCGGAAGCGGCGTTCCCTCGCCGCCTTTTCGCTATCGGCGTCGTTCGCAACGGCGTACCCGGCGTCCCGTTCCAGCATCTCCGACAGGCCCATCAGCTCGAAAGCATCGGTGAGCGGGGTCATTTCACCCACCAGGTGCTCGGTGGTGCCGGTGGCTTTCAGCTCGGCCATCACCTGGCCAACCCGGTAGGCCACGGACATGAAGGCACTGCCGGGGAAGATGACCATCTTGAACCCCAGCTTTTCCAGTTCCGCAACGTTCAGCAGCGGCGACTTGCCCGTTTCAACGAAGTTATACAGCAGCGGAACCGAGGTGTGAGCGACCACCTCCGCCGCCTCTTCGGCGGACCGGATGGCCTCGACAAACAGCGCATCAGCGCCGGCTTCCGTGAAGGCATCGCAGCGGCGCATCGTGTCATCCCACCCGGTCACCGCCAGCGCGTCGGTGCGAACGATGATGGTGAAATCGTCATCGGTGCGCGCGTCCACGGCGGCATGGATTTTCTGCACCATCTCGTCGATGGACACCACCCGCTTGTCTTCCAGGTGGCCACAGCGCTTCGGGAACTGCTGGTCCTCGATATGGACCGCCGCGACACCGGTGCGTTCATATTCGCGGATGGTGCGGCGCACGTTCATGGTTCCGCCGTACCCGGTGTCGGCGTCGGCGATCACGGGCACATTAACCGTGGAAGCGATTGCCGACGCGTTGGCCAGCATCTCGGTGGCGGTGGCCAGCGCCAGGTCGGGATAGCCAATGCGGGCCACCGACGTTCCGGCTCCGGTCATGTACACCGCCGGAAAACCGGTCATTTCGATGATGGCGGCGGTCAGGCAATCATAGGCGCCCGGCGCGGTGATGATCCCAGGGTCGGCGAGCAGTTGGCGGAATCGGGTGGTAGCTTTCATCACGGAGTACTTCCTTCCATGGGCGCTATTGTCATGCCGTCAGGCCGCCGTCAATGGTAAGCGTCTGCCCATTGACGTAGCCAGCGCCCGGGCTGACCAGGTAAAGAACGGCCGAGGCAACGTCCTCGGCGGCTCCGAAACGCCCGGCCGGGATGCGCGAGAGCACCTGGCTGCGCTGGTCGTCGGTCATGCCGGCGGTCATGCCGCCATCGTCGCCGACCTCGATGAATCCCGGGGCGACCGCGTTCACCGTGATGCTCCGGCTGGCCACCTCCCGCGCCATGGCTTTTGTAAATCCGATTTGCCCAGCCTTGGACGCGGCATAGTTGGCCTGCCCCGGGTTCCCGGTGAGCCCCACCACCGAGGAGATGTTGACGACGCGCCCATACCGCTGGCGAAGCATCAACGGGATGGCGAAACGGGTGGCCAGGAACGTGCCGCGCAGGTTCACCGTGAGCACTTCATCCCAGTCCGCGGCGGTCATACGCAGCATGAGCCGGTCGCGATTGACGCCAGCGTTGTTGACCAGGATATCCAGCCGGCCCAGCCGGTCGGCGGTGGTTTTCACCACGGCTTCCGCGGTGTTTTCGTCGGAAACATCGCCGGGGACGCGCAGAGCCTCACCGCCGGCGGCGCGGATTTGGTCGATTGTCGCATCGGCGGCATCGGCGTTGCTCCGGTAGTTGATGGCCACGGAGGCTCCGGCGGCAGCAAGCCGGGCCGCGATCACGGCCCCGATGCCCCGGGACGAGCCGGTAACCAGGGCAACCTGACCGCTCAAATCAATCGTGTACATGGTTTAACACCCAATCCTTCACGTCTCGCGCGCGACGGCGCGATGCAATTCCGCCAGTTCTTGCCGGAAACCTTCCACCAACTCCAGCCGATGGCACAGCAGGCCGGTGTTGATCGCGCCGGCGACGCCGGTGGCCGTGGACGAACCGTGACCTATCATGACAAGACCGTCCACGCCGAACAACGGTCCGCCCATGGTGCGCGGCAGGTTCATGGTGGTCCACAATGCTTCTCCGATTTGCCGGACCTGCTCGTCCGGAAGAACGGCCGTCAGGCGTTGATGGAGATACGGGACCAGCGCGGAACCCAGACCTTCCGCGAACTTGATCAGGATATTGCCGATGAACCCATCGCACACGATGACATCGGCCTTGCCGGTGAAAAAGTCCATTCCCTCGACGTTGCCCACGAAGTTGAGATGGCTCTCCCGAAAAAGGGTATGGCTCTCCTGGACCTGGCGGTTGCCCTTGGCGGCCTCTTCGCCCACGCTGAGCAGCGCCACCCGAGGGTTTTCGATGCCCAGGCGGCGTCGGGAAAATGCGACGCCCAGCGCGGCAAAGCTCAGTAACAGCGACGGGCGGCAATCCACGTTGCTGCCCAGATCGACCACGGTGGTGTTCGGCGCAACGCCAAGGAAGTTGCCGCCGATGCAGGGCCGCTCCAGACCTTCCAGCAAACCCAGCGCCATCACCGCCGTGGCCATGGTGGCTCCGGTCGAGCCCATGGACACCACCATGTCGGCTGCGCCCTGCTGAACCAGTCCCATCGAAACGGCGATTGACGATTTCGGTTTCCGTCGCAGGGCAGCTACGGGATGCTCTTCATCCTCGACCTTTCCCTCCGAGGGCGCTACCGAAACGGCGCGGCCGGCGACGTCGTGGCGCGACAATTCAGCCTGCACAGCATCGTGATCACCCACCAGTATGACGGTCAATTCGGGGTGGGCGTCCAGCGCGGCCAGAACTCCGGGAACGGTTTCCAGCGGACCAAAGTCCCCACCCATCGCATCCACCGCCACGCGTACCCGCGGCATATTTCCGTTCGTACTCATTCCACCCTTTCCCTCATATTTGCCGGACCCACCACCACGGTCGCCGACCCGGTGATAATTCTGTTTCCATTATCAACGTTCAGGAGCTCTACATTACAAGCCAAGCGTCTGCCATCTACGACCGATTCGCTCTTGGTCACTCGGCCAACGGCTTCCAGAAGGTCTCCAGGATATGCCGCGCCGCGGAACCGGACGCGCAGGCTGCCTGACCGCAGCCAGCAGGAACCGTACTCGCCCGCCATCATTTCGGAGATCATGGCCAAAGTCAGCATACCGTGGGCGATCACGCCCTCGAAACGAGTGGACGCAGCGAACTCATCATCGTAGTGGATGCGGTTGTGATCACCGGAGGCCGAACGATAGGCGTCGATATGGTCGCGACCGATGGACCGGCGCACTGGGGATACCGCGTAGCCCACGTCGAATTGCGAGGGCTCGTGTGTTGAATCGTCAGCCGGCATATCGCTCCGTCTATTCGTCGCTCTCATCCGCGGGAAGCAGCACAGTGGTGCGACCGTTCATCAAATCCGAGCCCGTGGGTTCGTCGGAGACCGTGTAATTGACGGTAAGAAACCGCATTCCGCCGCGCTCGCGCGCCGGTTCAAGACGGGCCACCGCGGACACTCTGGAACCGACGCGCAACGCATCCACGGTTTCCAGATCCTGCAAACTATGGATCGCGCCGTCGGGCAGCGACAAGCGTTCCAACAACAAAGCCACGACGCGGGCAGCAAGCATGATCGGAGGAGCGCATTGCGAGTCCATGTACAGCGGCAGATCATCGCCGACGGCCGAAAGGTATTCGCGGACCGCTTCGGAAGTAATGTCCCAGGAGCCCAGGCTGATCGCGTTATCTTGCAATGCTCTTCCCCTGACCGATCATACGGCTGGCTCCGCCCCGCGATGCAAACAATATACACGGGCAGGCCCAGACCGACAACGCAAACCGACCGTTGTCATCGCTTCGATGTCCGCGGGCGAACGCACCCTTCCACCAGGGCAATCGCGTCTTATCCGAGGAGGACTGTAAGCGGGTAGTCCTCATCCCGTCCGGCGTTGAGCCGTTTGCCCTGGATGCCCACTTTCAGTGTTTTCTCGTTCTTCAGCAGCTTGTGCCCGATCTGCCCGGCCCGGTCATAGGACCGTTGGGCCGTCTTGCCGTCAATGGCCACCACCGCGCCGGGGAACAGTTCAGCCATGGCCTGGGTCCATGAGATGAAGCAGTTTTGCAACTGCACCGCGTCCCGGCCGGCGAAGACATCGCCGAAGGTGTCGTGAGACGGAATGCCGTGAGGCAGTTCGCGGAAACCCTCGCCGTAGGTATCGAAAAAGCAGTCGACTATCGCCTCGCGGCAGTGAGGACACCGACATTGCCGAGGAAAAGCCCCACCTGGTCCTGCCTGCGTGGTCAAGCCGTTCTCACCGACGGAACTGGGAGCTCGGTGCTAAAGGCACCGCTTGACCCACCCTGGATGGGTGAGTAGCGTCGAACTCAAGACGACAGCGGAGCAATCACGATGGTCACAACTCACGAAGCCCACGAGAAGGCCAAGAAAATCATTCAGGATGCTCTGGACGCTCAGTTCCAAGGGATAGTCCGTTTCCACGAAATCCGCATCACCGCAAGGCCGGGCCCCGACGACGGGGAATATCTGGACGTGCAAGTCATCTACATCGGCAAGCCCTCGGACCTGAACCCACGCCTCTTGAACTCGCTGTACGCCACCATCGAGGACGACCTGACGGCCATCGGTATCGAAAAAATCCCGTCAATCTCGTACCGGGAAAAGACCGAAGACAGCGAATGGTCAGAGCCGGTCGGGATGCCTCCGCCCAGGGAACGAACGCGATGAGGTGGCAGGATCTCACCGCGGCCAGCCGCTTGCTGGCAAACGCAGTGAACCCGAACACCGCGCCGCCCCCGGATTTCATGAGGCGGGCGGTAAGCACGGCGTACTATGCTGTATTCCACGCCCTGGCAAGCAGTAACGCTGACTGTCTGATCGGCACGTCGACAGACCCGCTGCTGGAACACGCCTGGCACCGCGGACTATGACGCCAGTCGAGATTTCACGCTCACGGAAGCACTATCCTGGATTGACCAAGCCGAAAATGTCATCACCGACTTCATGGGCGTTGACGCCAACGAGCGACGCGCGGTAGCGGTGCAGGCAATCATCAGGGGACGCACCAACTGATCCAAAGACAAGACCAAGGAGCGTCGCCACAGCAACGCCGACCTGAGAACAAATCTGTCAATGATTTGGCAACGTCGGCCGCGGCCGACGTCCGGCCAACCGGCTACGTGGCAGCAGGAAGGGCCAGCGTTCCAGCATATTGAGTATGCCATGCACAGGATCGCCGATTGGGGTGGCACAGTTCCAATCAGCAGCCGGCAGGGCATTGACGATTTTGAAGCAAGTAGCGGCGGGAACTGGGTGGCAACGGAGTCGTTGCAGTTCTGGGCAATGGAACGCGACAACTGGCTATTCGCTTCCGGTTGGTATCAACGGTGATTGCGCCACTGACCCAGAGGCAACCGCACCGGGAGCGGCCCGGCCGTTGACGGAGATACTCGCGGGTACCCATTCAACAACAGGCCAGGCAGATACCCAGCCGGCGCTGGCGTCCCGGGCGGCAAAGAGCGATACCGTCGATGTCCGGCGCCTTCTCTCACCCGGCGCCTACTCGCAGTAGCGGGCGTGGGTGGCCCTGATCTTCGCCATGGTGACCTCCCCTCGCTCCAGTTGAGCGCGCGTCCGCGCCGCCACCGCCTCGGCGCTCAGCGGCACCGCCCCGACCGCGCTGGACACGGTCAGCCGATGCAGGGCGGTGTTGGGGTCCGCCATGCACTCCGCGTACCGGCGCACCATCCGTTCGTCGGCGTCCACCTCGCAGGCCAACGCGGCCCACAGGCAGACCATCATCGTGAGCGCTTTCCACCACCGATGCACGGCCGGCTCTCCCAGGCGCCCGCGACAACCATCCGTCAGGGGCGACCTGTGCCGTCGGCCAGCCGCTGCGCCATCCTCTCGTCGAACATCCGGGATGCTGCCGCCGCAACGAAATCAGTATCGACGAAGTAGATCTGCGGAGGGCTGTGGGCCGCCGGTTCCAGCCCAGCCGGGAATTCGCCGGCCGGGGGCTCCGTCCATTCACCGGCGGATGCTTCGTCCATTGCCTCCGACATCGGCGTCTCGGCGGCGGGCGTCCCCATGGATCCGCCAGCGTCACCCTCGGCCGGGCGTTGGACCGCGCCCCCAAGCTGCTGAATCACCCGTACCACCTCCTCAGCGCTGCCCTCGATCTCCACGCTCATCTTCGCCATGTCGAACGCTCCGCTACTCCTGTATTCCTGCCGGCCGTTCCGATGGCCGGACGTGTCGCCCTGGTGGTGGCTCGGGCGTTGAGCCTGGTCAAACAGAGCGCGGGCATCCAACCGCAGATGGACGCCCGCGTGGGAAAACCGGCGGGTCGGGCGGCCACTACCCTCGCCCGCCGGAGGATGTTGGCCGGATTGGTCGTCCGCTTACTCACGCAAAGTGATGCTGGCATGCACCCGCTCGCCCTTGCCGGTTTCGTTCTGCGCCCGCACCCACACCTGGTAGGTCTGGCCGGATTGCAGGTTGTTGAATTTCACCTGCGTTTTCTTCGCCTTGGGCCGCTTGGTCTTGCCGCTGCCCTTCTCACCGTTTTCCGGCTTGAGGTGCACGATGTATCCCTTGGGCGCGCCGCCGGTCTCAGGAGCGTTCCAGCGCACGATCACGCTGTTCTCTCCCGAGGCGGTCAGCTCCAGCGAGCCCACGGGACCGGGCAGTTCCACCCCCTGCTGCTGCGCGGCGGGTACCGTTACGTCGAAGGCGTCGCTGACGCTGTTGCCGTCGCTGTCCTGGGCCGTGACCGTGACGGTCGCCGTGCCCTCACCCTTGCCGGTCACCGTGACGGCGGTCACCGAGTTGGTAGAGCCGTCGATGGCCGTCGAAACCGTCGCTATGGAGTTGTCCGACGACACCGCATTGGTAACGGTTATTGTGTCCCCGTCGGCGTCGCTGAACACGCCGGACATTGAGACCTCGTGGGTTGCATTCACCGCCAGTTCGCCCACGTCGCTGATGGCGCTGGACACCACCGGCGCCGCCTTCACGGTTACGGTGAAGCTGTCCTCCACCGAGCCGCCGTTGCCGTCGGCGGCGGTGACCGTGACGGTGGCCACCCCCCGGCTCTTGGCGGTAACCGTTAGCCTCGAGTAGTCGGCTGCCACGGATACCGTTGCCGCACTGGTGCTGGACGAACTGGCCGTGATGGTCAGGTCGTCCTTGTCGGCATCGGTGAACACGCCGGACAGGGATACCTGGTCCGTTCCGCTCTCGTTCACGATGGTCACATCGTCGATGCCGTTGGCCACCGTGGGCGGTTTGTTGGGCTTGATCGACACTGTGATTTCGATAACGTCGGGTTCAGACGTCTCGGTAACGTCGGGTTCAGGCGTGTCGGTTGTCGTAGATGCTGATACTGCCCCAAGCGGACCAGCCTGTTGCATGCCGTTTATTGAAAACATCGAGGACGAGAGTGTTGAACGCCCAGGTTGCGCAAAGCCTTGATGACTCCCAGGGGGAGGGTCATCATTGTCGGTAATGCCAATCCTGACGCCGTTGTGTGTGTGAACGTTGGCCAATCTATCCCTCGTTTGCCACCACGGCAGGATAGTCAGGCTCGGACTCACCGAGCTTATCCTGAACACGTACCAATTTATTTGGTCATAACGGTAAACTGAGTCATCTTGCACCGTAACTCGGGCGGTAACACTCTCCGTCCCCGCCGGAATCGTTATCTGATTGGGTTCAATCTGAAATGAACCCGACCCATACCCGGCGCCGTCGATTGCCAGCGTGGCAGTAACGTCCTGGTTCAAAGTGCCTTTAGTAGTCGGAACCCCCCACTTGTCCCGCCCACTGGTATTCAACTCGAACACCAAATCAAAGGAGTCCCCTTCGTTGACTCGGGTCATGAGGTATCTCAACTGGCCGCCCAGCGCATGCTTTGGCCAACAACGACCCTTCAGGTCATTCGGTTCAGGACACTGAGACCTAACAACCCAGGGACGTATCGGGGGATCGAAAAACGTCCATCCTTCCCTCACCCGCATCTCTGCGGGACTGATGATGCGAATCTCGGTAGCCGTTGGGCTTTGGGCGGATGTAGTATCCGCAGAAAATGGGGACGAGAAAACCGCCAGGATTGCTATGGCTGCCAGAGCAACCAGGAAAACCGGCGCGAGGCGGAGCACCCGTGCCGTGCCGTGCCTCCGGCGGTTTTCAGAAGCTAAAGTCGGGGGGGGGGGGGGCTGACGGCGATTTGTCCGCCCTCAACAGGCGGCGCAACTTGCTGCTGCTGTTTCTGCTCTTGAACATGTTCTCACTGTCTCCTTGCAGTATCTCGCCGGCCCGAGTGGGGCGACAATGCGCCACGAATCCCGGCGGCGGAACGGTTCTCCGGCTGACCTACCCGGCTGTAAGCCGCGCGGTTGGCAAACCGGGCAAAACCGCCAATGGGAATATACACCATCAAGCATGTAATTCAAGTGATAACCGCGTCAAAATACGTGTTTGATTTTGTGGAATTTCCGTTGGCGCAGTGCATGAGCGGGACACGGAGCGGGCGTCCCGGATCCGGGCGGCGCTGCGCCACGGCCACGACGCCCTGGCCATGGCCGGCTACCCGGGCGGTGTTGACCCGGATTCGCTCCCAGCTTATCGGCGATCCGTCTTCGAATGTGCCATTCAAACGTTCTGAAACGCCCGTGGTAAGATGGCCCCAAGCTACGTTTTGAGCACGGATTGACCCGTGGAGGCGGAACGATGCCCGATACGGATAAGTTCTCGGTAATGCCGATGTGCGTGGAATGGTAGGTTCATCTCTCCATGTGCGGGCGGTTCGGCCTCTTCGCTGAGCTGGGGGATCTGGCCGGCCATTTTGATTTCGGGGCGGAGCCGCGGCAAGGCTCCTACCTTCCGCGCTGGAACATCCCTCCCACCTCCCCCATCCTGACGGTCCTCAGCGATGGCGACGCCCGCGCCGCGGGCATGATGCGCTGGGGCCTGACACCGTCGCGCCGCGGGAACGGCAAGTCGGCTCCACGACTTCTGTTCAACGCCCGGTCGGAAACCATCGACCAACGACCGATCTTCCGAAACGCGTTCGCGTCCCGCCGCTGCCTGGTGCCGGCCAACGGATTTTACGAATGGAAAGCCGGATCAGGCCGAACCAAAACGCCCCGATGGGTTTCACACCGCGAGGGGCATCCCATTGCTTTTGCCGGCATCTGGTACGCCGCCCAGCCTGACGACCAGGCGCAGGGAAGCTGCGTGATCATCACCACCGCCGCCAACGACCTGCTGGCGCCCATCCACCACCGCATGCCGGTGATCCTGCCGCCCGAGCGCTACGACGCGTGGCTCTCCGACCACAGCGAACCCGCCGAGCTCCTCGAGTCGTTGGGCAGTCGGGACTGGCCGGATATGTCAGTCCGCAAGGTTTCGACGGCGGTGAACCGAGCGGCCAACGACGGGCCGCATCTCATCGATGCCGATGTGCCGGCCGGGCCGACGCAACGCCTGTTCCCCTAGCCGAACTCGCCGACGCCGGATCACCGCAGATTAGTCGTCTGCCAACTCGGCCGCTTCGGCTACCAGTTCCTCCTCGGCGTCGTCCTCGGGATCGTCGGCGACCGGTTCCGGCGGATGCAGCGGCAGGTCTATAGTCATCTCGGTGAACTCGCCCGGCTGGGACTCGACCAGGATTTCGCCGCCGTGACGGCGAACAATATCGTTGCAGATTGACAGCCCGAGGCCGGTGCCCTTGTCCGTGGGTTTGGTGGTGAAGAACGGGTTGAACATCTTTTCGATGACTTCCGGCGGCATCCCGGTCCCGTTGTCCCGGATCCGTATATGGACCCGGTCGTCGTCGAGTTGCGTTGACAGCCACAGGGTAGGTGAGTAATCGGACCCATCGCCGCTCGCCGTCAGGCTCATTCGCTTTTCATTGGTCGCGTAGCAGCCGTTGTTGACGATATTCAGGAACACGCGGCCCAGGTCCTGGGGGTTGACGTCAATCTCGCCCATGGATTCGTCAAAGTCGTGCTGCAGGTCGAGTTGGAAGTTGGGGTCCGCCGCACGGACGCTGTGGTAAGCCAGACGGGCGTGTTCGTCCAGGAGGTTGTTGATGTTGGTGAGTTGATGGCCCACCGATTCCCGGCTCATCATCAGCATGTCGTTAACGATGCGGTCGGCGCGGTCGCCGTGGGTGCGGATGCGCGCCAGGTTCTCCGTCAGGTCGCTGAAGATATCTTCCAGCACGTCCCGCTGTTCCTCGTTGAGCTGGCCGTCTTGGTTCTCTTCCAGAGTTTCCTTCATTTCCTCCAGCAGATCTTCGGAGGCCTCGGAGAAGTTCTTGACGAAGTTCAGCGGGTTGCGGATTTCGTGCGCCACGCCGGCGGTGAGCTCGCCCAGCGCCGCCAGTTTTTCCCGCATGACGATCTGACCCTGGGCGGTGTTGAGATCCGTCAGGGCCTGCTCCAGTTCGCCGTTTTTGCCCTGCAATTCTTCGGCCAACTGCTCCACCAGGTTCAACCGCTGAATTTCGATGGCGTGCTGACGGAATACCTCCAGCGCCGACGCCATTTCGGCCACCTCGTCCCGACCTCTGATTTCCGCCCGGGCTTCCAGGTCGCCCCCGGCCATTTGCCGCATCCACTGCGACAGCATCTCGATCCGGTGCAGGAGGACCCGCCCCACGAACAGCCAGGCGATCAGGACGGCGCCCACGGCGCTGAAGACTGTGATTGCCAGCAGCAGCGTGCGCCCGGTGAATATCGCCTGGTCCGAGGCCGCGGTGGCAACCTCCGCGCTGTTCCTGGCGGTCTGTACCAGGAACTCCATTTCACCGAGCAGCAACACGGCAATATCATGGTTATTGCCCAGCAACACTACCTGGATATCCGCAAGTTCGAGCTGACGGGCGCGCAGTTCGAAACTGTTGTCATCGCTCTGCCCCAGTTCCAGCAGGCGTGAGAATCGCGGCGTCAGTTCCGGGTGAATTTCGTGGTCCGCCAATCGGCTCAGGTTACGGTTGATGTGAAAGACCGCGGACTCGAACCGTTCCCGCAGGGGCTCGATCAGCGACGGGTCGGACACCGACCCAGCGCTGGCCAGAATTTGCGTGGCAATGTTCACGTTGTTGTGAAGCTCGGACAGGTAATGGAGTTCGGTGAGCTCGTCCTCCGCCAGGTAATCCACCTCCGCCGCCGGCGGCTCGCCCAATCCCAGGTAACCGGTAACCGTGTAAAACAGCTGGTCATCCCTGGCCGGAGTGAGGATGTGGTCGAATTGAAACCTCAGGTCAGTCAGCTCGCCCTGTCGCGCGTCCGACTGGTCTTCCAGGGCAAACCTCTCCGATATCCCCTCCTTCATGTCATCGATGTTGAGCAGCAGGATGTCGGAGTAGGCCCGTATGCGATCGAACCGCTCTTTTTCGGAGGCATCCGCCCGCTCTTCCAGGACCGACAGTTGCTCCAGGAACGCTCGATGGGCTTCGCTGATCCGGTCGCTGACTACCGCAACCTCTTCCGGATCGGTGGCGGTGGGCAACGCCGCGGCATCCGCCACCAGCGCGCTGCTGAATTGCGCAACGTCGAAGGCGGCGGCCAGGTCCGGGACGCTGCGCTCGTTGACCCGGTTCTGGGCGTCGCCCACCCGGTCGAAGGAATACCATCCCACCAGCGCTGCCGCGAAGGTCAGGCAAACCGCGCCGCCAAGCGCGAGGTACAGTTGGGAGGAAATACGATAACGGAGTTCGAAGAATTTGATCAGTGCAGCCATCATTTGTCTTCGCTCCCAAAAACATCCTTCGGCAGGACATCCAGCGGAATATATTGCCCTTCGTCCCCGATCATCGTCAGGAAGACCTCATCAGACCACTGGTTGCCCTCTTCCTGACTGTAACGCAACTTCACGCCATTCACGTCGATCGGCTGTGCGTTCCGAAGCACGCTCAAAAAACAAGCCCGGGTAACATCGTCGCCGCATCGCTCCAGGCCGGCAATGGCGAGACGGCCCGCCATGTAGCCCTCCAGGGACACGAACCCCGGCTCCACGTCGGGATCGTATTCTGCCAACGCTTCCTGGTAGGCGGCAACCATCGGGTTCGACGTATCCGTCGGAAAGGGAACCACCTGGGTGACGATCACGCCCTTGCCACCGGCGCCCAGTTCCTCGGCCAGGGCGTTGCTCCCGACGAAGGAAACGGTCATGAAAACCGGATCCATCCCTATTTCCCGAGCCCAGGCGATGATCGCGGCCACCGGTTGGTAGGCGCCAATCACGATAACCGCGTCGGGATGTCCCTTCCGGACGTCCAGCAATCCGGTTTTCACCGCGGTGGTGTTGCGTTGGTAAAGACCGACTGCCACCGGCGTCATGGGTTTCCCGTCCGAGCCGTAGCGCCGATCCAGCGCTGCCTTGGCTCCATTGAACCCAGCCCGGCCGAAAGAGTCGTCCTGATACATGACCGCGATGCGCTCGATGCCCAGGTCCTCGGTCAGGCGTTCGACCATCTCCTCGGTTTCCTGGTTGTACGAAGACCGGAGATTGATCACGCTGCGCAACTTCCGGTCCCGCAGGAACGCGGCTCCCGTGAAAGGCGCAATGTAGGGCACCCCGGCGGCTTCTGCCACCGGCACGGCGGAACGCGACGTCGGCGTGCCGACCGCCCCGATCAACGCAAAGATGTTTTCTACTTCGATGAGTTCCGTTGTATTGGAGATCGCAAGCTCCGGCTCATAGGTGTCGTCGCGGGTCACCAACTCCAGGAGACGCCCACTGACCCCACCGGCCCGGTTGGCTTCGGCGAACGCGGCCCGGATGCCGTGGTTCATGCCGATGCCCAACTGCCCGGCGGGGCCGGTGAACGCTGCCGACTGCCCGAATACTATGCGGTCGTCAAAAACGCCCGGGTCTCCGCGGGACGCCGTGGACGAAAAGGTCAAGTGCGGCGGCGTGGAGGTGGGCGCGTCTACCGCCGGCGCCTCGTCCAGGGAGGCGTTCGCGTCCGTGTCAGCGTCTGGGCCACACGCCGCCAGCCCCAGCAGACACACAGCCAAGATGGTCCAGAGTGTCTTCGCGATCCGATTGGCCCGGTACACCAAGTAGCCTCTAATCTGACCGGACGATTCCGCTGCGGCGTCAGGAACGGCAGACTGACAACTACCCGCGGACCGATGCGCTCGCAGCCAAAGCCGGAATCGTCGGGGTCACTCCGACTTGCGCTTGGTCATCGCCAGCTTGTTCTTGCCGTCCTCTCGGCTGTACGACATCTCGTCCATCATCGACCGCACCAGGTGGATGCCGAGCCCGCCGATGGGTCGGTTGCCCAGCGGGGCGGAAATGTCGGGCGTCTCCCGATCGAGCAGGGGATTGAACGGCCGGCCGTCGTCCGAGATTTCGACGGTAACTCTCTCGCTGTCGGATGCCAGAGAGATCTCGATGTCACCGGTTGCGCCGCTGTAATTGACGATGTTGACGCCCAGTTCTTCCAGGACCAGATTCAGCTTGAAAACCAGGTCGGGTGGCCAGTTGTCTTGCTCAGCGAACTCTTCCACCGCCGTCGGGATCAATTCAAGCTGCTCATGGTTGGGAGCAATCTTCAAAAACGCATGCGCCATCATGTTCAGGTCTCGCTGCGGCGGAAAACGAGGCAGGTGATATCGTCAAACTGCGCGGTGTTCCCCGCAAATTGATTCACGGCGCTAAACACAGCTTCGGTTGACGCTTCGGCATCCCGGGGCGGATGCGAGGTAAACACCTGCTGCAGCCGTTCCATTCCGAACTCTTCCCCATCCTCGTTTACGGCCTCAGTGACGCCGTCGGTGTAAAAGACCACGGCATCACCGGTTGAAATTGAGATCGTTCTTTCGTCGTAATTCATGCCCGGCATCACCCCCAACGCGATACCGTTGGTGCCGGGCAGCACCGTGGAAGTCCCGTCGACGTGGGCGATCAAAGGCGCGTTGTGGCCGCCATTGGCGTAGATCATTTCCCCGGTCGTCGGATCGTACACTGCGTAGAACAGGGTGACGAACATCATGGCGTCGTTGTCGTCGTACAGCAGGTCGTTGACTTCCGTGAGGACTTCGCGCGGGGATTTAAGCCCCATGGCCGCGCTCTTGAGGAGAGTACGGCTGGCCATCATGAACAACGCGGCAGGCACTCCCTTGTCTGACACATCTGCCACGGCCAGTCCAATCCGGCCATTGTCCAGATAAACGACGTCGAAGAAATCCCCGCCTACGACCCGTGCGGGGATCATGCTCCCGTAGATCTGGAATCCGGGCTGTCTGGGAAACTCGGTGGGCAGGATCGACTGCTGCATCTTGTTGGCGACGTCGAGCTCGTTTTCCAGCGCCACCAGCCGCTCGCGTGACGCCGTCGCCTCTCGCCACGCTTCGAGGTTGGTCAACGCCCGTTCAATGGTGATCCGCAGGTCTTCGAAATCGACCGGCTTGGTGACGAAATCGAACGCTCCGAGGTTCATTGCGGAGCGGATATTTTTCATGTCTCCATAGGCGGAGATGATTACGGCGTGTATGTCGGGAGCGACATCCGGTATGTGCGACAACAACGCCAGTCCGTCCATCTGAGGCATGTTGATGTCGGACAACACCATATCAATTTCGTCGTCCTGGTTGAGGGTTTCGAGCGCTTCCACTCCATTCTGCGCAAACACGAACTGGTAGCGCCCTGAGCGAATGGCCCGCCGCATCCGCTGCAATACCAGCGGCTCCAGGTCGGGCTCGTCGTCAACCACCAGTATCCGGTATGGCCCTGACGTATCTGCCATGTTTCCGTCCCTGACGGGCGGCCTGAGGCGCCCGATCACCATGAGTCAGCCTCGCGAAGCCGGTTACCCGTAATAACGGTCTACCCTTTCAGCGCGGCGATGGCCTCATCTTGCGACGGATGGATAGCTATTACCTGGTCGAAACCGCTGATTTCGAAGACTTCGCGCACGGTCCCTGAAAGCGCGCACAGCGCGAAGCCGGAGTTTTGTCGCTGAAGGGTCTTGGCCGTCTGCAGAACCACACGGAGGCCCGCACTGCTTATGTAGGTGAGTTTCTCCATGTCGAGGATCACTACCTGGTCCGTGGGTTCGATGGCTGCATCCAGATCTTCGAGGAAGCGCTGCGCGTTGGTACTGTCGACGCGTTCGGCAGCCTCAATGATCAAAGTGCCCTGATTCCTCTGGAAATCGATTGCCATGATGCTATCTCCTGGATTGCGCTGGCAGTTATTGGACGCACTGGCGAGCGCGAAATTTCGGACGCCAATGGCTCGTGCCGGTTTCCGGTGAATTGTATCATCGAATCGGATTTTGTGTACCCTTGTCGTAGCCCCTTTGGCGCACATATGTCTGGCCCGGTGGCCTGCGTTCGCAACATTATCCCTGCCTGAATGGGCGGTCCGCCCCGCGCTTCCACGCTCTTCCTGCCTGCTCCGCCATGCGCACTTTCCCTGCTGACTCTGCGCGTTGACGTAACCGGCATCGACAAATAGACTGCGACCATCCCGCACGTGTTCCAAGCTCCGAATCGGAGGAGAATCACCATGCAGTTGCAGATCATGTCCCCAGCCGCGTCACGCGTCGATTTCAAGGTCCCTCCGGCCGCTCGCCTGGACACCCTGGAAGGCAAAACCATTGGCCTCTACAACAACATGACCGGCGGGGCCGACGTGGCCGTCAACCGTGTCGCCGAGCATCTCAGTCGCCGTTTCAGCAACGTCAGATTCGAAAGCTACGGCGGCAACTTGCGCGACGGCCGCCCGGCATTGAGCCGAGGCGTGCATATCGACGATGATGAAGCCGGCCGCATCGCCGTCGAAGTGGATGCCATGGTGGGCGCCGCCGCCCATTGAGGGGGCTGCACGTCGTGGCTTGCCCACGACATGGTTGCCATGGAAAAGGCCGGCGTGCCCTCGGTGGGCATCGCCGCGCGCAGTTTCGCCCGGGCCTGGCAGTCCTGCGTTGACGGCTGGGGCCAGCCCGCCACCGCGTTCGTCACCATCCCCCACGCCTGCACCGGCCAGCAGCCCGACTACATCCACAGGATGGTGGATGAGCAGATCGAAAACATCATTCTCGGTCTGACACGGATGTCCGCATCCGCCGACCTTTCCGGCGCCGCCAACGGCCACAGCGAGACCGACGTGTTCACCGTGGAACTGGACGACACCCCCCTGGGCCTGGACGCGGTTAACCGTTTCATGGAAGAGCGCGACTGGAGCGACGGGATGCCCATCGTTCCGCCCACTCCCGCGGCCGTGGAAGCCATGCTCAAGGGCACGCGCCGCGACCCGCAGGACGTGGTCATGGTCATGGAACCTGGCTTTGGCCTGGCCACCGTGGAAAAGGTCGCCATCAACGCCGTGATGGCCGGCTGCCAGCCGGCGCAGTTCCCCATCCTGCTGGCCGCCCTCGAGTGCATTGCCCAGCCCGAGATGAACCACCGGGACATGCAGGTGTCCGGCCATACCGAGGCGCCGCTGATCCTGGTCAACGGCCCCATCGCCAACAAGGCCGGCATCAACTACGGAACTTCAGCAATGGGTCCCGGCGTGGTCAACAAGGCCAACACTGCCATCGGCCGGGCGCTGCGCCTCTGCCTGATTAACATCGGATACTGCAAGGCCGGCGCCGGCGACCCCAACTTCATCGGCCTGCCCACCAAGTTCGGCATGTGCATCGCCGAGAACGAAGAGGTCAGCCCCTGGCAGCCCTACCACGTGGACAAGGGGTTCCGCGCCGACGAAAGCGCGGTCACCGTGATCACCGTCACCGGTCCCACCGACATCCTCGACGCCGGCTCCCGGAACCACGAGGACACGCTGAACAACATCGCCTCCATGATGTTCTACCGCCACGCCGGCGGTGGCAGCTGGATCAAGGGTCGCCAATCCGCCCAGGTGGGCCACACCAACCAGCGGGTTGAGTACCAGAGTCCCTACCATCCCATCATGCTCAGCCCCTCCCGCGCGGTGATACTGCAGGAAGCCGGCTTCAGCAAGCGCGCCACCCAGGAGTGGCTGCACGAGCATTGCCGCGCCTCCTTGCGGGACGCCATCGGCCCGGCCGGCATGCCCGCCGACGCCAACGGCAAGTGGCTCCGCTATCCGGAACTCCAGCGCCTCGCCGACGACCCCGATGCCACCATACCGGCGCTGGAAGACCCCGAACAGTACCTGCTGTTCGTCACCGGCGGGTCCACCCACTACGCCAACTTCTTCTACGGCACCTATGGCATCGCCACCATGCCCGTGGAGGACGTGTAAGGAGAGGCCGCCATGATGATAACCCAGGATGTGCATGACACCATCGTCAAGATGGTATATGAGGACCTGACTGGCAGATTCAAAGGGGAGATTGAATTCGGCCCCATCGACATCCAACAGGAGATCGACCAGTACGGAGATCCTTATCTGCACATCCGCATCGTGTTCGACGGCGACCAGGGCAAACTGGACTCCAAGTGGACCAGCGGACTGATAGCGCGCCTGCTCCCTCAACTGGTTGACCTGGGGATCAAGCACGTCCCTCACACTTCGTTCTTTGGCAAAGCGGATTGGGAGAGCAGAATCAACAGCAGCGCCGCTTTTGAGGTAATGAGGCGCAAGTTCAGTGAAGCGCCAACGCCCGATTGGTCGTTGACCCCAGAGCAGGTCGAGGAAGGGATCGCACTTGCGGAAGCCGGTTTGGCTGAGGAAGCCCAAACGTGGCCCAGCTACTGAGAGGCGAGATAAGATGGGTGAACATCGAACCTGCCGGCCAAGTAGTGGGCCACGAACAAGGCAATCGGCGTCCCGCCCTCATATTGAGCAACGACCGTTTCAATACAGCGTCACAATTGGTCATCGTAGCGCTGATAGGCTCCTCCGAATCTAACCGCACTCGTGCGACTGCCGTTCAAATCCGGTCGGTTGAGATGCCCATCACTCCATCGTGGGTTTTGACCGAGCACATCCGAACGTTATCCGCACAGAGGATGGGAGACCTGATCGGCGTCATGTCCGACGATGAACTGGCGGACGTGCTGGAGCACATCTTCCGCCTAATGTACCAGTAAACTAACGATGCCAAACTGCCTGGACAAACGCAGCGTTTCCGGGTAAGCAAAGCACAGCGCAAAAACCGGAGGGTAATATGCCCCGGGTACCCGCCGACCAGTACGTCAGCATCGTCCGCAAGCCGGACGACATCGACCAGTTTTGGGACGACGTGCTGGACGAAACCGCCAGGATCCCGCTGGAGCCGGAGGTGGTCTACGACCCCCTGCGGTCCACGGCGCACATCGACGTGTACGAGGTCTTCTACACCAGCCTCGACCACGTGCGCATCGCCGGCTGGTACGCCGTGCCTCGCCAGCCCGAGGGCAAGTTGCCCGGCCTGATCCAGGTGCCCGGGTACAACATGGAACCACCGGTTCCCAAGAATTGGGCCGCCCGAGGGTATGCTGCCTTCAGCGTCGCGCCCCGGGGCAAGCTGCGCAGCAACCGCCAGTTCAACCCCGGCTACCCGGGCCTGCTCACCTACGGCATGGTTGACCGCAACACCTACTCCTACCGCGGCTTCTACATGGACGCCTGCCGCGCCGTGGATTTCCTGCTGACCCGGAGCGAGGTCAACGGCGACCGTATCGGCGTGACCGGACACAGCCAGGGCGGCGGACTCACCGTGTCCACGGCGGCATTACGCCCTGAAATCAAGGCGGCCGCCGCCGGCGCGCCCTACCTCTGCGGCTACATGGACTCCATCGAGTTAACCGACGCCTATCCCTACCAGGAGATCGCCGATTACCTGCGCCTCTACCCGGACAGTCGGGAGCAAGTGGAAAACACGCTGGCCTACTTCGACGGAATCAACCTGGCCCACCGGATCACGTGTCCCATCATCGTCAGCGTGGGGCTGCAGGACAGCACCTGCCCGCCGGAAACTGGCTTTGCCATGTTCGACGCCATTTCCAGCGCCGACAAGAAGATGTACGCCTACGACGGGCACGGCCACGACGCCAACAACCACGAGCACGCCGCGGTAGTGGACGCCTTCATGGCCACGCACCTGCACGACTGAAAGGTATGACCGCATGACCACGCTGAGCGGCGGCAAGCCGCACGATTTCGACGCCTACTGGCACGACGCGCTGGCGGAACTGGCCCGGTTCCCGGCCGCGCCGGAGGTGCAGGAACTTCCACTGCGCTCCACCGATTTCGCCACCGCCTACGGCGTCCGGCTGACCTCAATCGGTCCGTACCGCCTGTATGGCTACCTCAGCATCCCCAACGGCGACGGCCCCTTCCCGGCGCGTTATCACCTTCCACGCTACGGCAGCGTGACCGACCTCGTGCCCCAGGGGCAGGCCAACGGCCAACGCAAGGAACACGTCACTTTCGCCATCTGTGTGCGCGGGCAAAGGCTGGCCGACCAGCCCTACGCCGCCGCTTTCCCCGGCCAACTCACCGATGGCATCGACGACCCAGCAACCTATATCTACCGCGGCATCGTCGCCGACTGCGTGCGCGGGCTGCAATACCTGGCCGGGCTTCCCGAGGTCGACTCCACGCGCATCGCCGCCATCGGCAACGACCTGGCCCTGACCACCGCCGCCCTGTCTCCACTGGTCACGCACCTGGTGTCCACGCCGACCCTGCTGTACGCCACCGCGGACCTTGCCCCGCGCACCAGCGCCTACCCGCTGGAGGAGATCAACGACTACTTGCGCCTGCACCCGACACGACGGGAGGCCGTGCATCGCACGCTGTCGTACTTCGACCTCCGCTGGTTCGGTTCCAGGGTCAGCGCGTCGACGCTGCTGATGGCCGGCGCCGACGGTTCCGCGCTGGACGCGGCCGCCCTGCAACCTTTGATCGGCGACATTCGAGGCGAGACTACCGTCCACAAGGCAGAGCATTCGGGCTACCGGGATGGCCGCTACGCTGAGGAATGGTTATCCAAACAGTTCGGAATGCCGTCTCCCAGCCTCCCGCCCCACTGGCAGGACTAACCACATGCCCTACGTGAACCTGCCCGGCGTTGACCTCTGGTACGAAGACACCGGAGGGGACGGCATCCCGGTGGTCTTCTGCCATGCCGCCTCGGGCACCTGCGATTGTTGGATCTACCAGATACCCGCGTTCACTCTGGCCGGCTACCGTTGCATCACCTACGACCGGCGCACCTGGGGAAAGTCCCGCAATACCGACGAAGCCCTGCAACCCGGCTACCAGGACGAGGACCTGCACGGACTGGTCGAGCATCTGCACCTGGACCGGTTCCACCTGGTCGGCACTGCCGCCGGCGGGATCACCGCTATCGGGTACGCCCTGGCCCATCCCGAGCGGGTGCGGAGCCTGGTGTTCGCCAATACCATCGCCGGCATCCAGGACCCGGAGTACCTGGAAGTTCAGGATCGCATCCGCCCGCCGGAAATCCGCAATCTGCCCGTGGAACTCTACGAACTGGGACCGTCTTACCGGGGCACCGACCCCGACGGCACGGCCCGTTGGCTGGAAATAGAACACGCCAGCCGACCCTATGGTCGGCTACCGGCCCAGCCGCTGCGCGAGCCCACCACCTACGCCCGGCTGGCCGCCATGAACGTGCCAACGATGGCGCTGGCCGGCGAGGCCGACCTGGTGTCCCCGCCGGCCCTGATACGGTTGCAGGCCGAGCGCATCCCCGGCAGCCGCTTCGTGTCGCTGCCGGAGGCGGGACACGCTGGCTTCTGGGAGCGTCCCCAGGTGTGGAACGGGCTGGTGCTGGAGTTCATCGGCCAGCATTGACAACACGCTCACGCCGTCAATACAGTAGGCACTCACGCGCCCCGCGCGTGTTGGCTAAACGACAGCCGAGGTGCCATGATGCCCGCCTTGACTACTATTGACGACGTTACCGCCGATCGCGTATCTGCCATCGTCCGCCGGCACTTGAAGGAACGCTTCAACGACGAGTTCTCCTTTGGCCCGATTGTACCGACGCCCAAAACCGAACCCGATGGGTCGGAATACCTCGAAATCTACATCGTATTCGACGGCAACCAGAGCGATCTGGACCCCGGTTGGACGGTCGGCCTCCCGGACCGTCTCCAACCTCAGATTGCTGCAATTGGGTTCTCCGGTATGCTTATAACTTCATGGGTGCATAGTTCCGAGTGGGAAGACTTCCTCAAAGACAACACGTATGAATTGGCATGACCTCATCGTCGTCGCTGAAGCCCTGGCGCAAGGAGCCGTACAGCCGCAAACCGGAAGACCGCGCCAGGCGGAGCTGCGCCGTTCGGTCAGCACAATCTATTACGCGGTCTTTCACGCCTTTGCCGACAACAACGCCAATACTCTCATAGGCTCCAGCCCGCAGGCGCACAGCGACCCCGCTTGGGAACTCACCTACCGCGCCATTGACCATGGGCGCGCGCGGACACGATGTGATGACCGGGCTGCTATGTCACGGTTCCCGCCTGAAATCAAGGCAATGGCCGCGCTCTTTGTCCGGTTGCAGGCAATGCGTCACCGCGCTGATTATGCTTCCCGCGAAACCTACTCCAGATCTCAGGTTTTGCAGTTGGCCATCGAGACTCGACAGTCTATCGATGCATTCGAGTCGGCCGACCTGAACCAGCGGCGTTCGTTCGCTGCTTACTTACTCTTTCAGGAACGAATCCGCTGATGGGATGTGCCGGGACAGCCGATCATGGCCCCAGCGTACATCGGGAACATTGTCTCGCGGCTCCAAAGGCCTAATGCCAATGCCATTGATTTGTCCCCAGCAAGAATTTTGATGTAGATTAAACGTGTTAGGATAGCGTCCGCGAATACGAACGCGCTGCTATCGTGAGCGACTCCCCACCCGTCCCAGCCCCGGAGGAAATCCAAATGCCGGACGCACCCCTATTCCCCGTTACCGTGGTCGGAAGCTGGCCCCGATCTACCGAGTTGATCCGCGCCCTGCGCCGCAAGGAAGCGGGCGAGATCACCTATGACGAGTTCAGCGCGCTGGCCGATGACGAGGTGCTGGCCTGCATCCGCGCCCAGGAAGAGGCCGGCGTCGACATCATCAGCGACGGCGAGCAGCGACGGGACAACTTCTACTCCTTCGCTGTGGACAAGCTCAACGGCATGCAACTGATGAAAGTGTCCGAACTGCTGGACTATTCCTCCGACCGCGCCCGCATGGAAGAAGTGCTGCGCGCCCTGGACGTCCCCTCCTTTGCCATCAAGAGCCCCATAGTCATCGACACCATCAGCAAGCGGCACGGGCTGGCCCTGGACGAACTGGCCTACATGCGCGAGCACACCGACCGGCAGATCATGGTACCCATCCCCGGCCCCTACATGCTCACTCGCTCCGGCTGGTTCGAGGGCCTGTCCGACCGGGCCTATCCCACTCCCGACGACCTGGCAAGGGACGTGGTCGAGATCCTTCGCGAGGAAATCGTCGCCCTGCGCGACCACGGCTGCGACTTCGTGCAGTTGGACGAACCCACACTCTCCCAGGTAGTGTTCGGCGAAGAGACCACCGAGACTTTCATGTGCGCCGCCTTGCCCAACCGCCGCGACCCCACCGACGAGCTGGAGATGGCGGTGCGGCTGATGAACGAGACCCTGGAGGGCATCGACGGCATCAAGACGGGCGTACACGTCTGTCGGGGCAACTGGAGCCGCAAGGAAGAGGTGCTGCTCACCGGCAACTACGGCCCCATGCTTCCCTACCTGGTTCAGATGAACATCGACCGCCTGGTGCTGGAGTGCGCCACTCCCCGCGCCGGCGAGATGGAGGTGTTCAAAGAATACAGTAACGAGAAGGAAATCGGCTTCGGCGTGGTCAACCCGCGCACCGACGACATCGAGCCGCCAGAGCAAATTATCAGCCGGGTCAAGGAGCTCCTGCAGTACTTTGACCCCGACAAGATCTTTCTCAACCCCGATTGCGGCTTCGGCACCTTCGCCGAACGCAACGTCAACACCCACGAAATGGCTGCCAGGAAGATGCAGGCGATCACGGAAGCGGCGGAGATCCTGCGCGCGGAGTATGCATAGGGATGACGCTGCGGCGTTGCCCCGCGCTTTGACGGCTGGCGGTGTTCAGCGGGAGATCACCCTCCACGTTCACCGGCAATCGTATGCACGTAGCGAAATCACCGTGGGGAATCTGATCGACGTTCTGGAGAATTGGGTGGCTCGTGGTATTAGATACGATGAATCCGGCCGGCCCAGCATGGCCCACTTGGGCTGGATCGAACACGGAGGCTCACAGCGCCTGATGCGGGTGGCGGTCTCAATGGATGATCAACGGATCACCACCGCGTTTGCGGACACGCCGGCCACCAACAAATGGAACAGCGGAGACTTCGACTACTTTCAGCGGACCTATGAGCAATGGGAGATACGAAATGAAGCTGAAAGTGCATTATGATCCTGATTGTGATGCAATCGGGTTGGACTGCGGTCAGCCCAGTGGCGGAACCTACGAATTGGCGACGGTAGGCATGGTGATGATCGACGTGCCCGATGAAGACAGCTATGAGGCGATCGGGTTAGAAGT
Source organism: Dehalococcoidia bacterium (assembly GCA_965203985.1). Classification (GTDB taxonomy): domain Bacteria; phylum Chloroflexota; class Dehalococcoidia; order Lucifugimonadales; family UBA3495; genus Bin87. The sequence continues at coordinate 1,096,615 of CBDBDS010000013.1, read as the reverse complement.
CTTCGCCATCAGCGCGTGGCTGCCCCTCGGCAAGCGGGGCTACTGCGAGGAAACGGATACACTCACTATTGGCCGTGGCGTGGAAACCGCAACCATCATCGCCGAAAACGGCGACTTGGTGGCGTACTGGGGCCCTGACGAATATGATCCGGGTGATACGGTGCCCATCGCAGTTGGTCTGCGCAATGCGTCACAGCATCTAGCCCCGGTGATTGAGGCGATGTCTCAACCTTTGAACGCCGCCAACCGCTAACGGATCAGAAGAAAACTAACCCGCCCGTCAACCCCGTCAGCAATAAGGAGCCGAACCATGGCGCAAGCACAGGAAGGAAATCTCAACGGTCTACCCCGGGAGAAACTGGCCGAGGTGCTGGACTCCTTCAGGGATCCCGAAGTATTCAACGCAGTAACCGGCCCCTGGAAGTCCCGCGTCGTCTGGCAGGACGGTATGCGCGCCCGCGCCTACATGCGTAACCACCAGGTTGACATGGACGAGCCCGGTGACCTCACCGCCACCGACGTTGCCGCCAGCGCCCACGAGCAGTTGCTCTCCGCCATCGGCAGCTGCATGACCGTGGGATTCGTAGTCAACGCCACCAAGCAGGGCGTGCGCGTTCACGACCTGGAAATCGCGGTGGAGGGCTACTTCGACAACATTCGCAAGTGGGCCGGCGTCGAGGACGAGGGCAATCCCGGCTACGGCCAGATCTCGGCCAAGTGTTTCGTGCGTGCCGACGCCGACGAGGACACCCTGCGGGAAATCTGGCGGCTGGCGGTAGAAGGCTCGCCTGTCACCCAATCGGTAGCAAACCCCACCTCGGTGCAAACCGAGTTCGAAATGGTCGGCTGATGGCGACCTTCGTTGCCGCGGATTGGGTCGCCGAGCGCATCGGCCAGCCGGGTTATCTGATAATCGATCCCCGGTCGGCCATGCGCTATCTCATGGGCCACCTGCGGGGAGCCGTCAGCGTTCCATACAAGAAGCTGCAAGCGCCCGACGGACGCCTGGGCCAGCCCGAACAGTTGGCCGCCGCCTTCGGCGACGCCGGCCTCGGAGATGACGTCACGCCCATCCTCTATGACCACCAGGACGGACGCAACGCCGCCATGGCCGCGTGGGTGCTGGAGTACCTCGGCCGGGACGACGTCCACATCATGGACTTGCGCTACGAGGCATGGAAAGACGAAGGCCGCGAGGTCCTGTACCGCCCCGTTGTCACGAGAGCGGCCGGATTTACGGTCCGGCTGAACCCGGCCATCCGCGCCACCCTGGACGACGTTGCCGGTCGGGGGTCCACCAACCTTGTGGACGCCCGCTCTCCCGAAGAGTTCCACGGCGAATTCGAGGCAGACCACCGGCCGGGACACATTCCCGGCGCCGTCAGTCTGCCCCATGCCGACCTGGCCGGCGCCGACGGCAATCTGTATGCCGGCCAGGACACGCTGCGGGAAAGGCTGGCCGGCGCCGGCATCGCGGAAGGCGAACCCGTCATCGCCTACTGCCGCAGTGGCATTCGCGCGGCCGTCACGTGGCTGGCCCTGTCCCAGGTGGGCTACACCGTCAGCCTGTACGACGGTTCCTACGTCGATTGGATGGACAGCGACCAGCCGGTAGAAGTCTGACAACGCGGCTGACGCGCCGCCTCAAAGGAGACAGCCATGCCGCCGAACCTGGTGCCCTACCTGCTTTATGAACCCGAGGAATCGGGCATCCTGTGGATCAAGTTCAACCGGCCCGAGCGGATGAACGCGCTCATCGGTTCATCCGAGGAGAACGGCACCGTCGCCAAGGTGGGCGAGTACATGCGCGCCGGCGACGACGATCCCAACGTGCGGGTGATGGTGCTCACCGGCGTCGGTCACGGCTTCTGCTCCGGCGCGGACATGCGCCGCGACAACTCGCCGGACGTCACCGGCGAGAACTTCGTGGGCAACCGGGGAACCATCGAAGGGCCGGACGCAGCACGGGAGCATTTCTACCATGGCTTCACCAAGCTGCACCGGGACATCTCCCAGGTCCGCAAGCCCACCATCGCCATGATCAACGGGCCGGCCGTCGGGTCCGGCATGGACATGGCGTTGCACTGCGACATCCGCCTGGGCTGCGAGAACACCCGCTTCATCGGCTACCAGCAGTTGGGGCAGATCATCGAAAACGGCGGCAGCTACTACCTGCCCAAGATGGTCGGCCTGGGCCGAGCCCTTGAGTTCGCCTACACCGGCCACCTGGACGCCCAGCGCGCCTACGAATGGGGGATGCTCAACTACCTGGTTTCCTCGGAAGAACTGGAGCAGACCACCCGCGACCTGTGCGACCGCATCATCCGCACGCCGCCCATGGTGCAGTGGATCAGCAAGCGCATCATGCGCGCCGCCCTGGACAGCACCCTCGAAACCACGATGACGCTGACCTCCAACGCCGGCGGCATCCTCAGCGGCTCCGAGGACGCCCACGAGGCGAGGCAGGCGTTCCTGGAGAAGCGGGCGCCGGAGTTCAAGGGGCGGTAAAATGGCTCTGCTCTCTCCCTTAATGGGGAGGGTTGGGCTCAGGGTGAAATCTTTACCTGCACCGGCCGTCCATAATAGACCCCCTTACCTATATCCATTGACGGCCATTGCGGATGACGCGTGCTTGATTGAAATTCGGGCACGGGTTGTTCTGCCGATGGTCATTTCTGACCTCTGTTACGCTCTCTCGAAGCGCGGGTTCTGCCCAACTAACCTGCCCTGCGGCATCGGCCCTCCAAACAGCGTGTGGCGGTAAGATAATATCTCCACATCCCGGTGCGCCTGTTGAGACGTATTGGTTCCTCGCTACACACATGGCGGAGAGGGCACAAATGAAAGCCGCCCGATGGTCGTGATTTCTAATGCCGCGAAGGGGCTGAGCTAAACGTCGGTTGGGGGCCAGATGGTTGATGAGACCGTTCAGGTAGAGGTTTGCTACCGCGATTTTCCAGTATCTGTCAGATCTCTGGCCGCGTGGGATTCCAAGTGGAATTTGATTCAACGACAGCAGAAAAGCCAAGAAGGCGTTGGGGAAAGCCTCGACGATGCAATGATGATGAATCGCGTCAACATGGTTGGCTCCGGCTATGATCAGGTGCCCGTTGGCTTGGAGTTGGAGAACCAAATTGGCCAGTTCTGTGGCGTGACGATGGAGGTGTTGGCCGTTTCCAGAATTGGTTTGACCTGCTTGGCATCGCCTTATGAATGCACCTCGCGCGAGCGTCGCTTCGGCAGGGCGGTAGCAGTTGACCAACTGTAGCCCCTGCACAAGAGGGCCATCTATTCCAACCCCAGATAGGGTTGTCCCCTTAGGGACGAGATTACGCAGGTCATTCAAACGTATGTTTGAGTCCGTGCCAGTGTTGCGGCATTCCCATCGAAATCCATTTTGGTCCAATGTAACAAGGCAAAGCCCCGTCGTGTCGCCTTTTTTGGCCCAACCAACGTCGATGCCCAAGTAAAATTCCGCCATGGTTTCTTGCTCCTCTATATCCAAGAGGCTGTAATGTCATTCATCAGAAGCAGGATTTGCGGGATTATTGGATTTGTCAGGATTACGATCCAATCCTGCGCATCGTCAAAATCCCGAAAATCCTGCTTCTGACAGATCATCCTACGCATCCGCAAAGGTCAACGGCTGTCCGAACTTCTCGCCGTGGGCGATCTCGGACATGGGCTTGCGGGGTGTGCCGGTACCCGGCTCGCGCATGACACGGTAGCCGAAGGGTAGCACGGTGATGAGTTCCAGATCCTCGGGGATGCCCAGGAGAGTCTTCACCTGGTCCTGCGCCTCCCCGCGGACGCCGACGAAGCAGGTGCCCAGGCCCTCTGACCAGGCGACCAGTTCCATCTGCTGCAGCGCGCGGCCGGCGTCAAGCTGAGCCCGGCGCGCCCCGTCCATCACGATGGCGATGGCAACCTGGGACTTGCCGATGAAGGCGCCCTGGGTGCAGATTTCGCCGAGGCGCTCGATGGTGTCCCGGTCGCGGACGACGATGAAGTGCCAGGGCTGGGTGTTGCTGGAGCTGGGCGCCCAGCGGGCGGCCTGCAATATTTTGTGTAGAACCGCGTCCGAAACTGGCGCGTCGGTGAAGTCGCGGATGGTGCGGCGGGTGCGGATGGCATTGAAAACGTCCATGTCGAAACCTCCTAGAAAATGGCGGTGGGTCAAGGTGTTTTACGATTCGCCAACGCCGGCTTTGGCACGTACCGGGATCAGGATCGCTCCCAGCCGCAAGGCGATGACCGACGGGGAGTACAACACACCCACCGAAATACTACCCACCAAACAGAAACTGAACAAAGCGACGGTGAGTAGAAAAAGCAGAGTCTTGCGGATGTATCGCCGACCGTCGAGGTAACGGACTGAAAGTAGCGCCAGCCCGGTCAGCACTACCGGAGTGGCCAGGGCCGGAGCAGCATCAATGTCGCCGGTGGGAAATATCAGAACGGCAACTCCGATGGAGACGACCCAAGCCAGCCCATGCGCGACCCACAATGAGATCGCCGGCAGGTCTCCCAGGGCAACAGCGGTCAGCAACCGACGCATTAGCGTACCGGCGGCCACATTATCCAGCCGCGGCGGCCGGTGTTGCGCAGGCGCAGCAGGTGCCCGCCCAGCGTGGTGACGTACAGGCTGCTCTGGTCAGCGTCGCCGAAGCAGCAGTTGGTGGGCATGTCGACGCCTACGGGCATGGGGTAGGTCTCCAGCACGCGTCCCTCGGGCGTCCACACGTAGAGCATGGGGCCCGGGCCGCTGGCCCAGTTGCCGGCGGTTCCAATGATGTTGCCCTCGGAGTCGAGGCACATCCCGTCGATGCCGCGCTGCGGGCCGCGATGGTCCGTGCCAAACTGGTGCAGCACGATGTACTGGCCCAGCGACCCGTCCTCGTTGATCGGATACGACCGCAGTTCGCGCACCCCTCCCGGCTCGTTGTCTGTCTGGATGATGTAGAGGGTCTGGTCATCCGGTGACACCAGCAGGCCGTTGGTGCCGGTGGTGTCGAAGGTGACCTGCTGGCAGGTGTAGGATCCGTCCGGTTGAGGGTCAGCGCGGAGGATGTCACGGCCGGACATCTCCGGCTGCTCGCTGGGGTCTATGTTGCCGGCGTTCCACGGGTTGCTGAACCAGATGCGGCCCTGCCGGTCGATAGCCAGATCGTTAGGGGTGTTCAGGCGCTGGTCTCCCAGCCGGTCGACGATTGTCATGGTAGTGCCGTTGGAGTCGAAGCGGACGATGGATCTACCGCCGGAGCAGCACCCGTAGAGCCGGCCCTCGGCGTCGAAGGCCAGCCCGTTGGTATGGTTGGTGTTCTCCCGGTACACGGTGCATTCGCCGGTGTCGGGGTGGTATGCCATGATGCGGCTGGCGGGTATGTGGGTGAATAGCAGGCGACGGCCGTCCCAGGCGGGACCTTCGGTCAGTCGGCTGAAGGGTCCGGCGACGTGCTCCCATTGCAGTGCCATGTTGTCCTCCTGGATCAGGTATGGGGATTTGTCCTCAGTGAGCCTGGCCCACCCACTCCGGATAAACGGAAATCATTGGGCCATGCGGCATGGCGTCATTGTATGCCACCCTGCCGGCAAAGTCATCGCGACCGGGCTGGTTGGGACCGGGGACGCAGCATTCTCGCTTGTTTGGCGCAACGTTTGCGGTTATAGTGTGGACACTTACCATTGAGTTTATTCCACACTAATCAGGAGTTGTCGAGATGACACAGAGCAGTCGATTGCGCAGTGGCAACATTGCTGCCCCGGAAACCGGCGTTTCGGTCTACGAGGCCATCCACAACCGGAGGATGAACAACGAGTTCACCGACGATGTGCCCAGCCGGGAGTCCCTGCAGCGGATGCTGGACGCGGCAGTGTGGGCTCCCAACCACCGGCTCACCAACCCGTGGCGGTTCTTCGTGCTGGAAAAGGGCGGGCAGAAGCGTACCGAAGTCGCGCAGTTGGCCTACGACAACCTGTTCGCCCGCGGCGGCAACCACGATAACGCCGACGGCAGCCGACAGCGCGTGTTGGATTCACCGGGACTGATCTACGTGTACAGCGTGCCGGGCGACAGCGAAGAGATGACCCAGGAGAACTACGCCGCGGCGTGCTGCGCCGTGCAGAACCTCCTCCTGGCCGCGGTGGCGGAAGGGCTCGCCGGCGACTGGAGCACGGGCAACACCACCCGGCATCCGTCCCTGGCCGAAACCCTGGGCGGCGAATCCGACTGGACCATGGTCGGGGCGCTGTTCATCGGGCAGCCGTCCCGTCCTTCGGCGTCGGTGCGCGCTCCGGCGGATGAGGTAACCGCCTGGCTGTAACCGCGACATGGCAGCCGTCTCACCCGTCTCAACTGTTCAGAGTTGCGGTGGAGTGTCATTGCGAGCGGAGCGCGGCAATCTCGTCGGCGCCGGAGCTACCTTACGGCCGGACGTTGTTGCTACGGCGTCGAGATTGCCACGGCGCAAGCGCCTCGCAATGACAACCTGCTGAATTCTGAACGGTTACCACCTGTCGCTTCCTCGGGCGATGGGTTCTGACTTGCGCTATACTGGCCGCCGATCCGCAGCGCAAGGAGTTCCCCATGCCCTGGACAGAGACCATCATAGACACTCTGAAGAAATGGGACACGTCGCTCATCGCCTACGTTCCCGACATCTCCATCGACCGGGTGACCAGCATCATCAACGAGGACCCGTTCTTCCACCTGGTCTCCTGCACTCGCGAAGAGGAGGCGGTGGGCGTCGCCGTGGGCAGCTACGCCGTCGGTCGCAACGCCGCCGTGTTCATGCAGTCCAGCGGGTTCGGCAACAGTATCAACGGCATCGCCAGCCTGTGCCTGCCCTCTCGGACGCCCATTCCCATCTTCATGAACCTGCGCGGCCAGGTGGGCGAGTTCAATATCGCCCAGGTGGCCATGGGCAGGAACACCAAGCCCATCCTGGACCTGTTCGGGATCGCCCACTACACCATCGAAAGCGAGGACCGGATGGACACGTTGCTGGACGGCGTGATGAAGCTGTGCCACGCCCACCGCAACCCGGTCGCCATCTGCATGACCCCCATGCTGCACGGAGGCAAAATTGCTTAGGTTCGACGCCACCCAACTGGTCCTGCGCCACGCCGGGGATTCGCCCATCGTGGGCAATCTCGGCCCCACCAGCGACGAGCTTTACCACGCCGGCCACCGCGACCGGAACTTCTACACCTACGGGAACATGGGGCTCTGCTCGTCCATCGCCCTGGGCATGGCACTGTCCACCGACGACAAGGTGATCTCGCTGGACGGCGACGGCTCCCTGCTGATGAACCTGGGCACCATCGCCACCATAGGACGGGAGAACCCGTCGAACCTGGTGGTCGTGGTCTGGGACAACGAGATGTGGGGCCAAACCGGCGGCCAGGCCAGCCACACTGCCACCGGCACCAACCTGGAAGAGGTCGCCAACTCCTGCGGCATCACCAAGACCGCCACCGTCAACGACCTCGAGACGCTGGAAGAGGCCTTCGGACGGGCCATGCGCGAACCCGGCCCCTGGTTCATCGTCGCCAAGATCGAGGAGGCCGACCAGTACATGCCGGTGGCCCCGGTGGAGCCGGAGTTCACGCTGTACCGCTTTCGGAATACGTACGTGACGTAACGGTTTTCTCAGTATCAGGTTGAAATACAGCGACTACATCATTTTCGCGGACGAGAGCGGAGATTCCAACCCGGCGTCAATTGACGCGAACTATCCCGTTTTCGTGCTCAACTTCTGCGTGTTCCGGAAGGATCACTACGCCGCTTCGGTGCTACCAGCCGTGGCGGCGTTCAAATTTGAGCATTTCGGGCATGATGCAGTGGTGCTGCACGAGCAAGACATTCACCGCGGCAAAGCCCCTTTCGATTTTGGTGGGAACGGTCAGCAGCAGACCACTTTTCGGCAAGGCTTGAACGCAATGGTAGCCGGGCTTGATTATGGAGTGATCGCCACCGCAATCGATAAACCCCTATTGGCGCAGACAACCGTTTCTGACGCATATGGACTCGCGTTGCAGCGTTGCATAGAGCAGGTCTCTGGATTTTTAGAAACTCGTGGACAGCACGAATCAATCACGTACATAGTCATTGAAAGCAGGGGGCGGAAGGAAGACGCCGATCTGGCCCAGGTCTTCCAACGTATTGGAGTTGATGATCACGCGCTTGGCAAGGCGATGCCAGGTTTCGATATGGTTTTTGCGGCCAAGAATAGCAACTCAATCGGCTTGCAGATCGCCGACCTTACGGCCTATTCAATAGGGAGAAAATATGTCGCGCCAGACAAACCGAACCGGGTGTGGGAAACCTTGGTAAATCCCAAGCTATTGGTCGAAGTAGAGGTCCTCCCGCAGTCTCACGAAAAAACCTCGGAGTGATCCGAGGCTTTTTACCGACTGGAACTGGCCATTGGCCCAAGCTACGGATTCGTACCACTCCAAACCCATAGCCGGCCTGAGTACTTGGAAGGCCCTAACGAAAGCCATATGACGCTCGCCGGCAGGATCCAACTCCAATCTCGCTTTAATGCTATACCAACCTGGTATCGCGGTCAACGTTTGCCACCTCCCGCCCGGTTGGTCTATGATTGAGCCGGCGGCCGAGGCCGCTGACTTGCGCTTACGGCGCGGAGGAGATGACCAGCCCGATGACGCAGGCTACGAGCTCTTTACCCAGCGAGACCGACGCTAACGGCGCAGTCGCCATCGCCCGGCGGAGCGCCGATGTTGGCGCGCTCCCTGATGGCCTCACCGCCGAAGACCTGGTGGAAGTGTGCCGGCAGATGATCCTGGTGCGGACGATGGACGAGCGCATCTGGATGATGAACCGGCAGGGCAAGGTGCCCATCGCGGCATCCTGCCAAGGGACATGAGGCTGCCGAACTCGGCTCGCTGCTGGCGGCCCAGAAGGACGGCGACTGCTTCCTCTTCCCCTACTACCGGGACTTGGCCATCAAGATGGCCGCCGGACTGACCCCGCGCCAGGTTATGCTGTCCTTCATGGGCAAGGAGGGCGAGCCCTACTCCGGCGCACGCCAGTTCCCGCTCCAGGGAGCGGACCTGCCCCGCAACATCATCCAGATCTCCAACGTGGTCGCCGCCGGACTAACCCAGGCCGTTGGGTACGCGTTGGCGTGCAAGATGATGGGCGAACAGACGGTGACCATCTGCTATTTCGGCGACGGAGCAACCAGCCAGGGCGAAACCCACGAGGCGATGAACTTCGCCGCCATCCACCAACTGCCGGTCATCTTCATCTGCGAAAACAACAAGTACGCCATATCCACGCCGCAGGACTCGCAGATGGTTATCAGCGACGTGGCCGCACGGGCGGAGGGTTACGGATTCCCCGGGTTTGTGATCGATGGTCTGGACCTGGTCGCCTGCTACGAGGCGACGCGGCAGGGCATCGCCCACGCCCGCAGCTGCCGGCCCGGTGTTGATCGAGATGAAGGTGGAGCGGTTCATGCCCCACACCACCGACGACGACGACCGGCGTTATCGGGACCGGGACGCGCTGGACGCCGCTCGTCAGTACGATCCCGTGGCCGTCTTCCCGGATCAGATGGTTGAACGCGGCATACTCACCCCGGAGCAAGTGGACGCCTTCCGCGCCGAGGCCACGCAGCAGGTGAACGACGCCACCGACTTCGCCGACGAGGCGCAGCCTCCGGATGCAGCGACAATCTATGACCATCTGTACGTATGACGAGTGAATCCGGCGCCGAGTCCCGAAACCTCGTCCTACGCTACTTGGGCAGGTTCACCCGTCTGCTTTTGATAATTGCCATCTACGCTTTGGTATTATGGTACGGGAAGGCAACCACCGCCCATCTTGATACTCCACCCGTCCTGACCAAAATTGCTGTCGCCCTGGTCGCGCTTGGCGTCACCGGCAGCATCTACCGCATTCTGATTGACGTCGCGAATGAAACTAAGGGAGCCATCGTGGTGCTTGCAACATTCCTCAACGAAAAATTAGTCGAACCCCAACGGCGCAGATTGCGCGCGGAAGGGCGCGAAGAGGGACGGGCCGAGGGTCGCGAGGAAGGACGCACTGAAACCATCGCCGATATCCGCTCCCGTTTGCTGCGCCAGGGGATCGACCCTGACCTAATCATTCCGCCTGAAAGGACGAACGGCGCTAACCCATCCTGACTACAACCCGGCAAGACGTTGGAGCAAAATCGGCTTAACAGGCGGAAAACGCTATGGCAGAAATGACGGTAATCGAAGCTGTGCGTTCCGCGCTCCACGAAGAGATGGAGCGGGACGAGCGCGTGTTCGTCATGGGCGAGGACGTCGGCCAACGCGGCGGCGTGTTCCTGGCCACCCAGGGGTTCATCGAGGACTTCGGGCCGCAGCGAGTAATCGATTCCCCGCTCGCCGAGGCGTCGATCATGGGCATCGCCCTCGGCGCGGCCTTTCGCGGAATGCGGCCGATACCCGAGGTGCAGTTCTCCGATTTCGTCTGGCCCAGCGTCAACCAGCTGATCGGCGAGGCGGCCCGCGTGCACTACGGCACCAACGGCGCGCTGAAGGTCCCCATGACCGTGCGCATCCCCTACGGCGGCGGGATTCGCGGCGGTTTGTACCACTCGCAGAACGTGGAGGCTCTATTCTTCCACACCCCCGGCCTCCTGGTGGTCACACCCTCCACTCCCTACGAAGCCAAGGGTCTCCTCAAGTCCGCCATTCGCGACGACAATCCGGTCATCTTTCTGGAGCACAAGAAGACCTACCGGCTGGTGCGCGGCGAGGTGCCCGACGAGGAATACACCCTGCCCATTGGTCCCGCGGACATCAAGCGGGCCGGCTCCGACGTCACGGTCGTGAGCTACGGCCTGGCGATGCACTACTGCCTGGCCGCGGCGGAGGCGGTTGTGGCCGACGGCATCGGCGCGGAGGTCGTCGATCTGCGCACGCTCAAGCCCCTGGACACGGAAACCATCCTGGATTCGGTAAAGAAAACCGGCAAACTGCTTGTAGTCCACGAGGACAACATCAGCGGAGGCATCGGGGCGGAAATCGCCGCGCTGGCGGCCGACGAGGCCTTCGAGTACCTGGACGCGCCCATCGCACGCCTGTGTGGCCCCGACGTCCCGACCATGCCCTTCGCCCAGACGCTGGAAGACGCCTACATGCCCAGTCCAGACGCCATAGCCGCCGAACTCCGCCGGCTGGCAGCCTATTAGTGTTCTCGCTGCGCTGTCATTGCGAGCGTAGCGCGGCAATCTCGTTCTCATGAGGACCGTCCCGTGGCTCAACTGATCGAACTTCCCCACGTCGGCGAGAGCGTCGTCGAAGGCACCATCGGCAAGTGGCTCAAGCAGCCGGGCGACCGCGTCGAACGGTACGACCCGCTGGTCGAGGTGGTGACCGACAAGGTGACTATGGAAGTCCCATCGCCGGTGGCGGGGGAGTTGCTGCGCATCATCGCCCAGGAGGGTGAGACGGTCCCCATGGGCGCGCCCATCGCTGAAGTGGACGACGGCAGCGGCGCGGCGTCCGGCGAACCGCCAGCGACGTCTGCATCGCAGGCGACGGCGCCTGTCCCGGCGTCTCCAGTTTCGTCAACTCCGACGTCGTACCTGATCATGGACGCCCGTCCGGTTGGCCCCACGGGCGGATCAGCGGTGGAAGCGCAGACCCAAGAAGATACCAGCGAGGCAGATCCCGTACCAGCGCGGGCGGTCCAGGCGACTCCTACGGTAGTCGTCGCACGCGATGAAGATCCGGTGTCGGAACGGTCACCCAACCGCCTGTCCCCGGCCGTGCGCCGCCTGGCCGCCGAGCATAGCCTGGACGTTGACCGCATCGCCGGCACCGGCATGGGCGGGCGCGTCACCCGGAACGACGTGCTGCGCTACCTGGAACAGCAGACGGCAACCGTCGCGACGGCGGCTTCCGCGACCGCACCGAGCATCCCAGCTCCTGCGCCGGCAGCCCCAACGGCGACTCCCGCTGCCGACGAGGAACGCGTCGCGCTGACCCCCGTGCGGCGCATGATCGCCGATGCCATGGTGCGCTCGGTGACGCAGATCCCCCACGCCTGGAGCATGGTGGAGGTGGACATCACCAACCTGGTCAGCCTGCGCAACCGGGAGCGGGACCGGTTCCGCGCCCGCGAGGGCGTCAACCTGACCTACCTGCCCTTTGCGCTCAAGGCCGTCGCCTCCGCGTTGAAAGACAACCCGACCATGAACGCATCCTGGGGCGACGACTGCATCATCCTGAAGCGGCGGATCAACCTGGGCATCGCGGTGGCCGCGTCCACGGGCCTCGTGGTGCCGGTGATCCACGACTCGGACCGGCTGAGCATCGCCGGCCTGGCCCACGCCGTGGCCGACCTTTCGGATCGAGCGCGCGGCGGAACCCTACGGCTGGAGGATGTGCAAGGTGGCACGTTCACCGTGAACAACACCGGAGCACTGGGGAGCGTACTCGGCGGGCCAATCATCAACCATCCCCAGGCCGGCATCCTGACCACCGAGGCGGTGCAGCAACGCCCGGTGGTGATCAACGACGCCATCGCCATCCGCTGGATGATGAACCTGTGCCTGTCCTTCGACCACCGGATCAACGACGGCGCCGAATCGGGCGCGTTCATGCAGGCGGTGAAGATTCGCCTCGAGGCGATGGATGGCGATACGCCCATCTACTGACGGCGCCAACACCGCGGCGGGCGATGGAACCTGCCGTATCATACGGGCCGGCCTGGTGGATTACCGGGAGGCGTGGGACTGGCAGGTCCGCATCGCCCACGGCGTCCGCGACGGCTCGCAGCCCGAAACCCTGCTGCTCCTGGAGCATCCGCACACCTACACTCGCGGCCGGCTGGCGCCCGATAGCGACCTGCTGCTGGATGATGCCACGCTGGCGGCGCGCGGCATCGCCGTGGTCGAAACCGACCGCGGCGGCCTGATCACCTACCACGGCCCGGGACAACTGGTCGCCTATCCCATCATCCGGCTGCGCGGCCGCGGCGGCCCCCACTGGTACGTCCGCACCCTGGAGCAGGTCATCATCAGCGTGCTGGCCGAGTTCGGCCTGGACGCCACCACCGTCGACGGGCGCACCGGCGTCTGGACCGCCGGCGGCCAGCGCAAGATCGCGGCCATCGGCGTGAAGATCGCCGGCGGCATCGCCTACCACGGCTTCGCCATCAACGTCGACCCCGACCTGGCCATGTTCGACGGCATCATCCCCTGCGGCATCGCCGACCGCGCGGTGACCAGCATGGCTGCGGAGTTGGGCGCAACGGTGGATATAGGGATAGTGGCTGACGGCGTGGCCCGCCGGTTCTGCGGAGCGCTGGATCTCGCCAAAGACTAAAAGGCCAGCGGTTTATTGCCGGCGCGGCCCGAAGGCGAAAATATCCGCCACCGGGCAGGCGAAGCCGGGCAGCACCGGATCGCCCACCACCGTATCCCCAATGCCGTAGCGCACCACCGTACCGTCATCGTGGTGAGCGTGCACCTCCCGCGTTTCGGGATATGCCACCAACACCAGCCGGACGCCGGCTTCCAGCCACATCTGCGTTTTGGCGTCGATGTCCGGCTGCCGGTCGTTGGGTGATACCACCTCCAGAACCAGATCGGGGATGACATCAGCATAGCCGCGCGGCGGCGGCGGTTCTGCCATGCGCTCGTAGGAGACGAACCCGTAATCGGGCGCGCGGACGGTGTCGGGGTTGCGCTCAACGTTCACGCCGGTATCGGCGGCCACGCCGTGGCCAAGATCATGTTCTTCTGCAAAGTTGCCCATCCGCCGCCCGAACCGCGCCGCGATTCTGCTGTGCTCGTGGCTTGTGGGCGGTATTTCAATCAGCACTCCCCGGATCAGTTCGTAGCGCTTGCCATCGTCGGGCATGGCCATGAGGTCATCGGCGGTGAGCAGTTTTTTGGCGGTGGTCATGCCCCCAACTCCGTTTATTCTCGTGGTGATTGTTTCGCTGTGCCGTTGCTGCCTATGGCTCTTATGCGGGCGCTACTGCCCAACGCGATAATCGCTCCAGCCGACATCTTCATGACCCAATCTGCGAAGTCGAGCAGGTTGGATTGAGCGGCAGTCAACTCAGCATCAGGGATTGGTGAGAGCCACGCTGCAATACCTATGCCGATGGCAAGCAGGGTGAAGGGGAGGAGAAGCTGCACGAATAAAGGTATTTCGCGCACGTTCATAGAAACACCGGGCGGGTTCAGGACCGGCGTTCAGACTTGCCAGCCTGACCGATTTTGCCAGCCTGGCGGCGATACCACACGGTGATCCTGCCCACCCATACTATTAGACCAACGATGCCCAGGCCCACGAGGGCCATGCCGATGAACGGTACAAATTGTTCCATCACGCCTATCTCCTGTGCCTCAGTTATACTACACAATGGGGCGTTCCCACTTCCTTAACCAAACGGCGCAGCCAAGGAGAATAGGCGTCATGCGATGGGTTAGCAACGCCATTTTATTCGTTGGAGTGCCAGCGGGCATCCTGGTAGGTCTTGACGTGGGAGGGCAATGGGACGCGCCGCAATGGCTGCTCTCGGCGGCGTACACTGCTGTCGGCTTGATTCTGATAGCCGGTATATTCGTGGGCATTTTCAGCAGGGCTGAGTAGCCGCCACTGGCTCAATCACACCACTCTCGAACCGCCATACTGAACCATTGACGCCGTTGCAAATCGACAAGGTTAGCCGCGAAAAGGAGACAACGAAAATGGTTTCGACTGTTGTTGACGAGAAGGAGCAATTCCTCCTCAGCTGGGATGAAATCACCAAATCCATCTCCAATGGTGGCGGCGTGATCAGCATGAACTTTAAGGGACATCTAACTGATGGACAGAAACAAATGTTAGTTCCCTATTTTAGGCAGAAGTTTGGGATGCAACACGGTGATGCCTACCCCAGAGCCGGAACGTCCGATAAGGGCGGCAAAAACGGATCCCGTGTTGCGACAGAAGCAGATCCCTTGGTGGCGGATCTCGTCCGCGATGGCCTTACCAGCGTGAACGATGCTTTGATCATGGTGAGGGAGGAGGTGCCTGAACGATTTCAGAGATTGGCGGCAGCAGAAGTCAGGGAGGGAAAAGCGAAAAAATTGCAGCACAACAGCGAGGTTGCTGAATACATCAGCATGAGGCAATCGGAACTTGATTACACCATCAAGAGCATCCACGACGAAGGCTGCTTCCTCCCCCAACCCACACTGGAGTCAATGCTCCGCCGCCTCCAAACCAAGCAAAACCTCATCCTGCAAGGCCCTCCCGGAACCGGCAAGACCTGGCTCGCCAAGAGATTGGCGTACGCCCTCATCGGACGCAAGGACGACCGCAACGTCCGGCCGATGCAGTTCCATCCCAACCTCTCTTACGAAGACTTCGTGCGCGGATGGCGACCGCAGGGCGATGGTAGCCTTTCACTCGTCGATGGTCCCTTCCTCCAAATAGTGGAGCGAGCAGGAACCGATGAAGACAATGACTACGTGATGGTCATTGAAGAAATCAACCGCGGCAATCCTGCCTCCATTTTCGGAGAGATGCTCACACTGCTGGAGGCCGATAAGCGGAGTCTCGACGAGTCTCTCGCTCTAGCCTACCCCCGCGAACCCGACGAGCGCGTGTACATCCCGCCCAACGTATACGTCATCGGCACGATGAACACCGCCGACCGCTCCATCGCCATGGTCGACCTGGCGCTGCGCCGCCGTTTCGCCTTTTTCGACCTGGAGCCGATGCTCAACGACGCTTGGCGCGGTTGGGTCGAGGAGCAGTGCGGCATCGACGGCGCATTCCTGAGCGAGATAGCCCAGCGCATCAATGCATTGAACGAGGATATTGCCAACGACCGCAACCTTGGCCGGCAGTTCCGCATCGGCCACAGCTTCGTTACGCCCGCGCCCGGCAGCGACATAGGCGAACCCGAGGCCTGGTTCACCCAAGTGGTCGATACCGAAATCGTACCGTTGCTGCACGAATATTGGTTCGACGACCCTAAGACAGTGGCCGACGCCCGGTCGCGACTGTTGGGCATCTCGTGACTACTGCGTCGGAAGCCGCGGCGCCTGGCTTCATTGGCCGGATCCCCGTCCGCAACATTTGGCTGCTGCTCTTATACGCCTCCCAGCTGTACCGGGAGTTGCCGGAAACACGGCGCGTCGAGCTGGAGGAGGAGCCCGACGACATACCGGAACTAGTGGCCGAACTGCTTGCCAGCGCGGTGGAACGCCGTATGCGGCGCAATCTTGCCGTGGGCTACCGCCGGCGGGCCGAGGTCCTCACTCGCGTTCGCGGGCGGATCGACCCGCTTCGAACCGAACGGGGGCAGTTGCTGCATCGCGGGCAAGTGGCGTGTGCGTTTGACGAGCTCACCATCGACACGCCCCGCAACCGATGCGTCAGAGAAGCGTTGCTACTGCTCGCCCGGGTCGTCAAGAGGGCACCATTGGAGCGAAGGTGCCGTGAACTGGCCACCAGGATGGCCCTGGCCGGCGTGCGAAATGAACCCAACGCCAGACGTATCAGCGGACAAATTCTGAGTAGCGGCGCCGGTTGGATGGACGCCGAAGAGCGGCGCATGCTGGCGGCGGCGCGATTGGCCTTTGAGTTGGCTATCCCTATGGAGGAAGCAGGGCACGCACTCCTCCCCATAACCAGCCGTAACGTTCATTACATTAGGCGTTTGTACGAATATGCTGTCTACGGGTTCTACGAGGTGGTATTACCCCACAACACTTGGGACGTGAGCCACAGTAGTCGCATGCGCTGGCCCATCGAAGACGCTACTACGGGTGTTGCAAGCCTGATGCCGGGGATGATCACTGACATCGTCCTGAATCGCCGTCAACCAGTCGGCAGCGTCGGCGACAGTCAGCGCCTGGTCATAGACACCAAATTCACAGCTATCACAACCGAAGGGCAACACGGCAATCAGACCTTCAAGTCCGAGAACATCTACCAGATGTACGCCTACCTGCGTTCGCAGGAAGACACCGGCGATCCGCTATGGCGCGCCGCAACCGGCGTGCTGCTCTACCCTTCCCTCGACGTGGATTACGACGAGGCGGCGACGATCCAAGGCCATCGCATGCGGTTCGTCACCGTCGACCTAGCCGCCAACACTCCTACCATCCGCCGCCAACTGCTGCGGATAGTGGACGACCACCCGCAAGGCTGCGCTAGCTGATGCGGGGCCGGTTCTCGCCGTCGCTCCCGTCTGAGGGAGCATCATCGCGGAGGCTGCGCCGGCGCGAGCGCGGGCTACGCTCCGGCGGCGGGTCGGGCTCAGCCGGCGCGGAAGCTTCGGCCTCTGCACTTTCGGCAGCCGCCGGCTCAGGACCGGCGTCTCGGGTCGCCCGCGTGTCGTCTGTCGCCGTAGATTCCACCACGTCGGGCGCGGGATCTCCCGATTCGGGTTCTTCCGGCGGCGCGTACTGAGGGTAGGCGCGGCGGAAGTCCGCTAGGGCCGAATCCAGGTACCGGTGCATCTCTTCGGGCTCACGGACCTGCAGGGGGATGCGCCGTCGGTTCATGGTGTACACACGCAGCGGGTCTCCCATGAAACCGCGGTCGCTCACCACTTCGCGAATGTCGCTGAAGTGAATGGTGCGTCGTCTGGGCGTCCCGAACATGATGATCAGCGCGTCGGAATAGACGCGATACTGCCGCGGTGACGTCAGCCAGGAATAGGCTCCCACGCCCAGGCCGACGACTATCAGTAGCCAGGCGCCGCTGCCACCGCTGCGGCGGGGGGCGGGCTCTTCGGCCTCTCCGCCGGCGTCCTGGGTCTGCGCGGCGGGCTCAGCAGGGACATCATCCCCCCGGCGGGCGTCGGTGAACAGTTGGTACAGACCAAAGAGGATGACGGCAGCGGCGAGGATCAGCGTCAGGTTGAATCTCACCCGACTCGGCGCCCAGTAAATCAGTGTGGTTTCGGGCTGCTGCATACTCTATTCGCACCTGCCTGCCGTGTTCGTTTATCGCTACGCACTACAGCGCTACGCTGCCGTTGCGACGCCGGATATGTTACCACACGGCAGTGCGGCGTTTGGCGGCGCAATGCACGCTCAGGCGAACGGCCCGATGGCCCGGAGGCCCAATGGTAGAATGACCGTAACGACGCTGCTTCACGGGAGGAGCATCAGCAATGCTGAACTTGAGCGCTGACGAACAGGCTTGGGTGGATGAGTTTCGCCGGCAAATGGGTGAGCAGTACCCTGACCTGCTGGAAGACATCATCATTTTTGGGCCGTATTCCCGCGGCATTTCCGACCCTGAAGTGGAAATGTACACGCTGGTGCTCATCAAGGAAGGCGACAAGAAAAGGAGGCAAGCGGTTGCCGAGCTGGGTTACTACGTCGATTTGGACACCACGTCGGTGTCTCCAACGCTGATGGTCCATACGATGGCGGAATGGGAAGACGCCAAACGCAACCAAGGCTGGATTTACCGATGGGCGCACGACGGGGTCAGCGCGATATGAGTGAAGCCCTGGTAATTATTGTGACCCACGTCGCACCTGGAGGTCGCCCATGACTATCGCACCGGACTTGCCGCCGCCCGGCGTTCAAAGCACGGCGGATCGACTCCAAATCAGCAGCCGTCTCCTCGTTCACGCCCGTGAAGAGCTGGCGAAAGGCCACCGCCTGCAAGCCAGCGAAAAGGCCTGGGGAGCGGTAGTGCAGCCGATAAAGGCCATCGCCGAGCAACGGGGCTGGCCGCATCAATCGCACCGGGACGTGTACGAAGTCGCCAGTCAAGTTGTCCTTGAATACGGCTTTGACACTGACCAATCCCGCGCGCTGACGGAAGCCTACCGTGTCGGCCACGAGAACTTTTACGAAAACCAGTACAACGTCGAAGAACTGGCCGGCATGATTGAACGGGTCGAGGACTTGGTGCCTTACCTGCACCAACTGACCGCCGCGCCGCCGCGCCCGTTCATCATCACCAGCAACGTGCAACTGAGACGGTTGTGCCGGCTCACTGGCAACGACACCCTGGAAATCGGGGACAGTTCCCCAGTGGGCTTCTCCCAGAAATCCGCATCCGACTGACAATGCTGATACCGTGTGTTTCAAACGGATACGCTATCGCCGGGCATACTTGCTTGACCCCCCGGCACGTTGATGCCAGAATTGGCGGCGAATGTTCCACCAACCGCACGCATCGAAACACAGGAGGCGACGGCCATGCTGATTTGCAGGTTTCGCACGGGAGATCGGGTAGCCCACGGCATCGTTGACGGCGACACCGTCGTGGAGGTCCAGGGAGGCCTGTTCGACGGCCTCAAGGAATCGGGCAGCAAGTACGCGCTGAGTTCCGTCAAGCTGCTCCCGCCGGTGATCCCGCCCACTTTCTACGCCGCCGGCATCAACTTCCCCGAGCACGTTACCTGGGCGGCTCACATGCGCGGCGAGGAACCCAACCTGCCCAAGAAGGCCGACGTGGGTTACCGCGCGGTCAACGCCCTTACCGGCCAGGGCGACCCCATCATGGTGCCGGCCGACGCCACGGAGGAACTGCAGTACGAGGGCGAGGTCGTGGTGGTCATCGGCAAGGAGTGCCGCAACGTCAGCCAGGACGAGGCCCTGGACTACGTGCTCGGGTACACCATCGGCAACGATGTCAGCGAACGCTACTGGCAGCGCAACGACCGCACCATGTGGCGCGCCAAGAACACCGACACCTTCAAGCCCATGGGTCCCTGGATCGCCACCGGCCTCGACCCTGACGAGCTCCACGTTACCATCCAGGTCAACGAGCGCGTGGTCGGCGAGTACGACCTCAACACGGCGATCTTTGGGGTGCGCGAGTACATCAGCGACATGAGCAAGTACCTCACGCTGGTTCCCGGCGATGTCCTCTGGATGGGCACCGACGGCGCCACTGAGAATATGAAGGACGGCGACGTCTGCGACATCACCGTCAACGGCATCGGCACGCTGAGCAACCCGGTGGTGTGGGGCAAGGCCTGATTGACCCGCCCGCCGCTCGACACGGGGCGGACATATCTCCGCCCCTACAGTCTCCGCTCGGTCGCCGGTAGATCATGACCACCTCCGGCGACACTTCGATATGCCCGCGATGCGGCGCGGGCCACGCTCCCGAACACCGCTTTTGCGGCGCCTGCGGAGCCGAGCTTCATCCCGCCGGCGACCCGCCGGCAGCCGCCGTTGAGATCGACCGGCTGGCCGGCGCCCGGTATTCGCCGGAGAGCGGCGCAGCCACACCCGACCGCGCCCCGATGGCGCCGGCCCCCGCCTATTCCCCGCCGCGAGACGACGCTTTCCCCTACTATATTCCGCCCGGACGCATCGTCGCGCTGACGGTTCTCAGTTCCGGGCTCTACATCTTCTACTGGATGTACGTAACGTGGCGGCAATACCGGGAGCACACCGGCGAAATCGCCTTCCCGCTGATGCACGCGCTGTCGCTTCTCGTGCCGATCTACCAATTCTTCAGGCTCCATGCCCACATGCGCGTCTACCAGGAGCTCATGGAGCAGCGGAGCGTCCCCACGACGCTCAGCCCGGCCCGCATCGTGCTGATATATTTCGGCGTGGTGCTGCTGGGAATGGTGTCCTTCATCCTGCCGGCCGAGGAGCCCCTGACGACCTCCCAGCAGGCGGCATACATCGCCATCAACGTGGGTCAGGTCACACTGCTGTCCTGGATACTCTGGCACGCCCAAACCAACATCAACCGGTTCTGGCAGCACCGCCTGGGCATCAGGCTGGGGTGGATGCCCCTGGGCATGGCCGAAATCGCGGTGGTCGCCGTGGGCCTGGTGCTCGGTTGGGGAATGCTGGCAATAATCCTGATCGACCCGTCGTTACTGGACGTCGGCGTTGGCGTTGAGGCGCCGGCCGGGACGGGTACCGCGCCATAGCCTTGCCGACAATTTCCCTTCCCGCTCGCTTCGGCGGGTATGTCCCTGCATTAGGCAGTAGCGGTAAATAATCCCTTGCGTTGATCTGCCAGGTACGCCTTATGGCGCCACTCCCAAAATCACCAGCGGGACCGCCGGAACCCCTCTGCCCTGACGCAGCACGTTCACCAAATCGCGCTCGTAATATGGCACACCGGACGACATTTCCTGTTCCAGAGCCTTCATTGGCAGTATCTCGATACCGACGTCGATAGCATCCGATACGTAGAAGTGCAGGTGCTTTACGAACAGGTCGTGAGCCACAAAGGCGTATTTCCCGAATGCACTTCGACGGCCACCCGGTCTTTGACAAAATCAGTCTGGTTATAAGAACCGATCGCGGTATGGCCCGCGTCCTCGATCTCGCGCTTTTGCTCGTCCGGCGAAAGGCTATGTATTCGACGCATAAGCCGCTCGTCAGCCGTAACCCAGAAATTATGGCGTTGCTGATTCCAGCCCAATGCTTCAAATCCCTTTTTGAGAGTCGAGTTCAAGTCGGTGGGCGAGTACAACATTTGCCCTTGCTTTCTGGATTCCCGGGACCTCTCGGTCCGGCACTTGCTTGCGTCCACCTTTTGTATGACGGACTGAACTTCGCGCCAAAGTTGCCGCTTATGGACAATCAAAAATTCTTCACCGTTGAGGTGAGAATACTTGGCTGCGATTTTCACCGGTGGCCTCCTCCGGGCAGAGAAGGGTCATATATCGGCTTGCCCATGGGGCGGGTTTTCAACACGCCTTCCCGCCACTGGTCCACCCGTTGCCACGCGGTCTCCACGTATTCAGGGACGATGTCACATCCATAGCCGATCCGGCCGTGCATCAGGGCCGCAATCACCGACGAGCCGACGCCCAGATACGGGTCGAAAATCATGTCTCCCTCGTCGGTCATCGACAGGACGAGACGCCCCACCAGCTCCACTGGAAACTGGCACGGGTGGGCGGTTTTCTCCGGATGGTTGCTTTTTACGTTGGGGAACTCCCATACGTCGCTGGGGTTTTTCCCCTTCGGATTTCCGGACAACTTGCCGACGTTCGGGCCTTTGTAATACCGCTTGCCCGGGTATTTGGCGGGAACCCGGATGGGGTCCAGGTTCCAAGTATAGTCTTCGCTCTTGGTCCACCAGTTGATCGTCTCATATCGCCCTGACAAGCGTCTGGTGGAATGAAGGCCATGCCCGAAATGCCAGATGATCCGGTTCCGCAGCTTCAGACCCTCGGCGCGAAATATCGGATAAAGGGCCGCGTCAAGGGGCACGATTTCGCCACGATCAACGTAGTTGCCGACCTGCCAGCACATTGACCCTTGAGGGTGCAGCAGCCTCACGCACCTTCTGATCACTTCGGCCTGCGATTCCAGGTAATCGTCGAGGGATGACCTGGTTTCGTAGTCCTTTCCCAGGTTGTACGGAGGCGAGGTTACGATCAGCTTCATTTGCAGGCCGGCCGCCTCCAGCCGGCCCATGAAGCTGACATTGTCCTCGCAAGCCATTACCGGCTGCCCGACGGAAGCCCGCAATGCTGGTTGACCCAGACACCCAACGTCCGTTGCGTCCGGGGCTGCTTCAGGTTTGAGCTGAAGTTGCATGGTGTACGCCTTTAAGCGCGATCAAACCCCCAGCGCCACCTGCACCATTCGCTTCTCCAGCGCAAGCGCCATCTCGGTGGCCAGCGGCGTCCGGTCGTGCTCGCCGATGGAACCGACGAAGGCTACCCCCAACAGTCGGCCCACGCGGAAGTCGATAACCGTAGAGGACAGCAGGCCCGCCGGGCCTCCCTGCAGCACGTACAGCCCCACGGATTCGTCGTAGAACCCACCCGTTTCGATCTTCTGCACCGACACGATCTGCTGACCTGAGCCGACGCTCTCGCCCACATTGTCCTCAAAATCCTTGACGAAGATATCGGACATCCAACCCGACACCTGATCCGGGTTCTCGAACAGGTGGACCACCGTGGCTCCCACGAAGTCCACCCCGCTGGCCGGAGACACGTCCGCGGTGGGAACGAACTCCCGCATGAACCCCCCAATGCGCCCGGCGTTGCGAAAACGGTCGGCCGTACTGCCCCTGAAGCCGTTCTCGGCCATCTCCTGGTTGTCCAGCGGACCGCTCCGGGCCAGTTGGTAGCCGTGCAGCGATTCGGGCAAGTCGGCGGCTTCCAGGGTCATGTATTCCAGGTCGGCCTCGCCGACGCGGAAGGTGGCGTTCCACAACGGGTTGGATGACACGGTTCGGTTCCTCCGTTGGTCGATCAGGGGCCGTGCATCATGTGGGGGCGAATGGTCATTCGCCCCCACCAAACGGGCTTGACGGTTGGGCGTCCTCTAGGCGGCGATCATGGGATATACGTGGCGGCCGCGGGACATCTCCACCGGCACGTCGGTTCGCGTCCACTCGTTGCCGCCGTCGTTGCTGCAGTAGACGTGACCGTCCCGGTCGCAGCAGTAGACGTTGCGCGGCGCGTTGCGGTCGATTGCGATCTGGAACATGCGGGCCGGCGCAACCTCGCCGATGTCCACGCGCTCCCAGGTCTCCCCGGCGTCGGTGGACCGCACGAGAACGCCGGCGTCCACGGTGCCGGCCGGGGCGCTGCCGCCGCCGGCTCCGGCCGCCAGGTACATGCGGTTGGGATCGCTGGGGTCCACCACCAGGTCACGGCAATAGCTGCCGCCCTCGAACATTTCTTCAATGGGCACGAACTCCCAGGACTCGCCGCGCTCCCGGCTGCGGAACATGGCCAGTTGGGTAATGATGTACACCAGCCCCGGCTTGCTCGGGTTGACCTGCACGCCGTGGAGGTCAACCGGCCCCAGGCGCGTGTAGTGGCCGTCGGTGATGCAGGACCAGTTATCGCCGCCGTCCCGGGAAGCGATGAGACCGCCGACTTCGATGGCCCCGTAGATGTCGTCGGGATAGGCGGGGTCGATGCTGATGCCGATCACCCGCTTGCAGATTTCGTGGGGGTTCATGGTGATATGCGGATGCACCATCCCCTCGGTGTTCATCTGCTTCCAGGTGTTGCCGCCGTCGTTGGACCGGCAGACGCGGCCGTCATCGTAGCCGGCAAACATGATCGACGAGTCGTTGGGATGGGCCGCCAGTGACCACACGTCACCGCTCAGGGTGTCAGTGCGGCGCCAGTTCTCGCCCCGGTCGTCGCTGCGATACACGCCGTCCTGGGTTCCGGCGAAAATCGTGGCAGGCTCGTCGGGATGGCCCAGCAGGGCGCGCACTTGGGGGTTCTCGGGCAGTCCGTTTTCGATGCAGGCCCACCCGGACTGTCCCTCGGTGAGCCGGTACATGCCGCCCTCGCCCAGGGGAGTGCCTTCGGCGCCGATGATCAGGGCGCTCTCGCCGGCCAGGCCGACGTATACGTTAGTGTTGTGCGCGGTAGCGGTTGTCATTGCGTAATCTCCTGGAAGATGTGACGGATGTGATTTTGCAGATTGTTGGCGCAACGGTGCGCCTTGTCAAGGGTAGGAAAGGCATAGGCGTACCGAGTTTGCGGCGAGGAATCGTCAGAAGCAAGATTTTCAAGATTTGGGGATTATCAGGATTGGAACCGTTCGGTGATGGAGGTCTCCTAATCCTGCCAAATCATAAAATCCCGTAAATCCTGCTTCTGACGATTCACGAAAGTGCGCACGCATGAGTAAAGGACGGCTACGGCCACATGATCCAACCGGTGCGATCAGTGCGGGCGCGGAAGAGGTGTCCGCCGCCCGTGGTGACGTACAGCGTACGCATATCGGCGTCGCCGAAGCAGCAGTTGGTGGGCCGGTCCACGCGCATGGGATGCGTTTCCAGCACCCGACCCTCGGGCGAGAACACGTAGATGATGGGGCCGGGGCCGGCGGCTTCCCAGCCGGCGCAGACGATTATGTTTCCATCGATGTCCAGCGTCATGCCGTCCACGCCCCGTTGCACACCCTGGCTGCCTTGCCCCCGCAGATCGCCGTCGGACGCGCCGCCATCGATGCCGAACGTATGCAGCGTCCGGTACTCGCCCAGCGAACCATCGTCGTTGATGGGATAAGCGCGCAACTCCCGACGGCGGTCCGCGCCGTAGTCGCTCTGGGCGATGTACAGCGTGCGCTGGTCGCGGCTGATCAGGATGCCGTTGGGTCGGCTGATGTCGGTGGTGGCCCGTACCAGATCCCACTGGTCGTTGCCCCTGGGGTCCAGCCTGAGCACCGACATGTGGTCCAACTCCTGCGGTCCGCTGTCTCCGATGCCTGAATACGGGTCGGTGAACCAGATGCGGCCCGACTTGTCGACCACCAGGTCGTTGGGGTTGTTGTGTCGCATGCCATCCAGCAGGTGCGGCATCGACGTAGCCGTGTTGCTGGCAGCGTCGAAACGGGCGATGCGACGCCGGCCCTGCTGGCAGCCGTACAGGTTGCCACCGGCGTCGAAGCACAGCCCGTTGGTGTTGAAGGATTCGGTGAAGTACTCCGAAACCCCGCCGGACTTGGGGTCATAACGCAGGATCTTCGAATCGGGGATGAGGGTAAACAGCAGCGCCTCGCCGTCCCAAACCGGCCCTTCCGTGGTGCCGCCGTAGGGTCCGGCGACCAGTTCAAAACTCCAGGACATGGGGAACCTCCCGTGGTTTGTCGCCGCAGTTTAGCACGGGTAGCGGACGGCGGACGCAAAATTGACCGGGTCGGTTCCACATCGTTATCATCGGCGGACAAATTGTAGGTGGGACAACGGAAATCAATGGGAACTTTCTACGTTGACATCGGCGTCGGCCACCCCCACGGCGGCGACTTGCATCCAGTGTCGGCATTAGTGGATACCGGCGCGACATACTCCATGATGCCGGAAACTTTGCTGACCTCACTGCGATTGGCGCCATCAGAACAGACCGGGTTCAGAATGGCAAACGGCAGTCGCGTTGAGTATGGGATCGGAGAGGCGCGTTTCAATATTGACGGCCGGGAACGAACCTGCACGGTCATATTCGGACCAGAAGGCCGCCACTTGCTGGGCGCAACGACCCTTGAGGATTTCGGCCTGATGGTCGACCCCACCCAACCCAACCCGCGTCTGATTCCAGCGGCAGAATTGCTTCTGTAGTCGCGCTGACCGGAACCCAAACCGAACAAGGGAGAATCCATGGGAACATTTCGCGTAGAAATTGGCGTCGGTAATCCTCACGGCGGCGACTTGCATCCAGTGTCGGCATTGGTAGATACCGGTGCAGGTCACTCTATGATGCCCGCAGCGCTGTTGGAGCAACTTGGCCTGACGCCTCTGGAACGCCTCCGGTTCAAAGTGGCTGATGGCAGACGGGTAGAGTATGACGTTGCCGACGCTCGTTTTAACATTTTCGGCAGGGAACGATTTTGCCCCGTCATTTTCGGCCCGGAGGACCAATACTTACTGGGCGCCACCACTTTGGAGATTTTTAATCTGATGGTTGATCCCACGGAGGTAAATCCCAGATTGGTTCCCATAGAGGAAGTGAACTTGTGATTCACTTGCCCGGTGACGGATAGCCCTATCGCTACAAACTGCGGGGCGGGTTTGAAACCCGCCCCTTGCAATCGTCGGTATGACGCCGCGCTCCTACCGTCCCCGCAGCCTCGGATCCAGCGCGTCGCGCAGGGCGTCGCCCAGGAAGTTGATGGCGAAAACCACCACCGAAATGGCGATGCCGGGGAACACGGCCAGCCACCAGGCGATGCGGATCTCCTCGGTGCCCCGGGTGAGCATACCGCCCCAGGTGGGAATGTCCGGCGGGACGCCCACGCCCAGGAAGGACAGCGACGCCTCGATGATGATGGCGAAGCCCAGGGTGATGGTGCCCAGCACGATGTAGCTGGCCACCACGTTGGGCAGAATGTGCTTCAGCATGATGCGAATGGAGCCGGCGCCGATGGCGGTGGCCGCCAGAGTGTAGTCCAACTCCTTGATGCTCAACACCTGGGACCGAATTACTCGTATCGTGCCCGGTAACAAAATCACCAGCAGCGCCATGATGACGTTGTTGGCCGAGCCGCCCAGAACGGCCACCAGGCCCAAGGCCAGGATGATCGGCGGGAAAGCCATCATGGCGTCCACGATTCGCTGGATGGCCAGGTCAACCACGCCCCCGATATAGGCACTCAGGATACCGATCAGGGCACCCAGGGTTACGCCGATACCGACGCTGAGCAACCCCACGTAAATCGAAATCTGCGAACCGGCGATGATCCGGCTGAGCTCGTCGCGGCCCAGGTGGTCGCTGCCCAGCCACGCGCCAGGTTGCGGTGGCAGGTACTTCTCTTCGTGGGCGCGGACATCCAGCGGGTCGTGGGGCAGGATACCCGGAACGGCATAGGAAACCGCCGCCGCCAGAATGGTCAGAATAATGATGACGGCGCTCACCGCTCCCAGGGGTTTCGACCGGGAGAAAGCGATTATCTTCTGCACCTGGGTCTGGCGGGGGCGCATTCCCTGAAGCTGAAATTCAACCTCGCCCTCGGCCACCGTTTGCACGGTGTTGGTTGTAGTCATTCTGTCAACGCTCCTCAAATGGACAACGTGGCATCGATGCTAGGCGTACCGGATCCGGGGATCCAGCAAACCGTACAAGAGGTCAACCAGGAGGTTGATAATCACGATAGACACCGCGATAACGATGATGATCGCCTGGATGGTGGGGAAATCCCGCTGGAACACCGTCTCGATGAGCAGGGTGCCGATGCCGGGCACCTTGAAGATGCTCTCGATGATGACGGTGCCTCCAAAGAGCCGGCCGAATTGCCAGCCGGAGATGGTCAGGATGGGCAACACGGCGTTCTTCAGGCCGTGGCGCACCAGGACGATGCGTTCGCCGAGGCCCTTGGCCCGCGCCGTGCGCATGTAGTCCTCCCGGATGATTTCCATCATCGAGGAACGGGTGACCCGGGCGATGAATGCCATATCGTAGAAACCCAGCGCCAGGGCCGGCAGGAACATCTGCTGCAGGTTCTTCCAGGGGTCGTCCCACAGGTCCTCATAACCCAGGGGCGGCAGCCACCCGAAGCCGCGGGACAACACCAGCACCACCAGCAACCCGGCGAAAAACGTCGGTATCGATATCCCCACCAGCGCGATGACTCTTGAGAAGTAATCGATCACGCTGTCGGGCTTGATGGCCGAAATGATCCCCAGGGGAACGGCGAAGACTACTGCGATCAGGATGGCCAGGACGGCCAACTCCAATGTCCGGAAGACACGGTCTCCAACCAGCTTGGTAACCGGCTGCCCCGACCGCCAGATGGAAGTTCCCAGGTCGCCCTGGACCAGCCCGCCAATCCAGTCCACGTATTGAACGACGATTGGCCGGTCCGTGCCCAATTGGCGGCGCAGGTCTTCCAGTTCTTCCTGGGTAAAGGAGGCGTCGCCTTCGCTCAATATCACCAGGGCCGGGTCGCCAGGCAACAGCCGCATCACCGTGAACACAATGATGGTTACCAGCAGCACCGTGGGGATAATGAGCGCGATGCGCTTGATTGCGTACTGTCGCATGGAATATATCCCTTACACAGTAGGGGCGAATGATCATTCGCCCCTACAAATAGGTTCGCCGAGCCACTATGCCGGAAATTCGATCCGGGAATGACGGATTAGCGGTCCAGCCACAGGTCCTCGTGCTTGAACTGGTATTGCACCGTCGATGGAGCAGTGAACCCCTTGACGTCCTGGTGAACCAGCCAGAAGAGCTGACCCAACTGCAGGGTCACCCAGTGGTTGTCTTCGAAGCTATGGAGCCAGAGCTCGGCTTCCTTGTTGATCTCCCGGCGAGCCTCGGTGTCGAGTTCCACCTTCTGGGCCTCGAACCAGTCCACCACCTGGTCGTTGGACCAGTCGGTGTAGTTCCGGGTGCCGCCCTTCAGGTAAACGCCTCCGTAGACGGCGTCGGCGTCGAACACAACCATACCCTCGCCCTGGCAGCTGATTTCCCAGTCGCCGTCCGATTCGGCGGCGCGGGACGTGCCGTACTTGGCGTAGCCGGCGGCACTGGGCAGAGTCTCAATGTCGCCGGTGATGCCCAGGGCATCCTGCAACTGCTGCTTCACCACCTGGCACTGGTCGGGATAGTTGCCGACCTGGCGCACGGTGTACTTGACTTCAAAGCCCTCGCCCACGCCGGCCTCGGCCATGAGACGTTTGGCCTCGGCCAGGTCTTCCTGTCCGCCGGCGCTGTCCTTGGGCCGGATGCCGGGCCAGTCCATGCACACTTCGTTGGCGTGGGCCAGTCCCATAAGTGGGCAGTAGCTGCCGCCGGAGTTGTCGAACACGCGCTCGTCAATCTCCTGGCGGTCAACGGCCAGGTTGATGGCCTGGCGTACCAGGTGGCTCTGGAACTGGGGCTTCTTCACGTTGAGCATCAAACCCCAGTTGGTGCCGGCGGCGATGGGGTGGGCGACGTACTCGCCATTGGTGCTCTTCTCAAGGTCAAAGTACTGAGTTGGAGACAGGTTGGTGAAACCGCCGTTGGCCATATCCAGCCGACCCGCCTCAAAGTTGGCGATCAACGTGTCCTTGGCCTGGCCGGTGAAGATGGTGTGCTCGATGCGGTCAACGTAGGGACGGCCTTCCTTGAAGTAGTCCGGGTTCCTCACGCGTACCCAGTTTGAGTTGAGGGGTTGAAAAAGGTCGGTCTCTCCGGGTAGGGAATGGGTTACCCGCCACATTCCTGCCCTGGGGAGGCCGCCCATGTCATGGTATCACCGCATCGCCACCTTTCTGAACGACGCATTGCCGCAATTTCGCGCCACCCGTCGGACCAATCTGGCCCTGCTCACGGTGGCTATTCTGGAGCGTCGTGCCCTGGCTATATCGGTGTTGGTGCGGGCCTGGCGGACCCAATTACCCTATTCGCATCATCAGCGTAAGAAGCGACTGTTTCGCTTTCTGTCCAACACCGGCTTTGACACCATGGCGGTGCAGACGGCGCTGTTGGAACCAATCTGTCAGGCGGCCGGATTGCAGGGGCGGGTTCCGATGATGATCGACTGGTCCGATCTGGGTCAGGGGCGAAACGGTCTGTTCGCTGCGGTCTGTTTTCGGGGTCGGGGGTTGCCCCTGCTCAGCTGGGTGTCCACGCCGGCAGAGTTGGATCCTTCCCAGAACCGAGTGGAGGAGTTCTTCATCGGGCGGTTGTTACGCCATTTGCCCTCCACCATCCGACCGCTGCTGTTGGCTGACCGCGGTTTCGGACGGGCCAGCCTCATCCACTTTCTGCAACGGATGCCCCGCCACACCGGCTACCCCGTGGACTACGTGGTTCGCCTCAGGGGCGATGTGGTGGTCCAGGGCGCCGACTATCGGGGTCGGTTACGAGACTATCGGCTGCGTAAAGGCCGTATCCTGTTCTGGCCTCGCACCCTTTACCGATCCGACGGCGCGGTGGTGATCAATCTGGTGCTCTACTGGGCTCGAGGACATCGGGAGCCCTGGTATCTGGCCACATCCTTGGCTGACCCTCGCCAGGCGGTGCGCATGTATCGGAAGCGGATGCAGCCGGAGCAGTACTTCAAGGATGGTAAGCAACGCTTCGCGCTGAACCGGAGCACCGTAACCACCACCGACCGGCTGCAACGGTTGCTGGTGGCCCTGCTTTTGGCCTGCTGCTTGCTGATATTGATGGGGATGCGGGCATCTCCAACCTTCCGACGCCAGGTGTGCTCCCGTGGGAAGTTGGGCATCCTGCACCTGGGTTACGAATTCTACCTCGCTACACCCGACCCACCTCACAACCTCTTCACCATCAAACGCCACCAAACCGGGTACGCGTGAGGTCCGGGTTCTTGTTGACGTAGTAGAAATCACCGACCTGGTACTCTTCGAGAATGTAGGGGCCGGAGGTGGTCCCCATCTCGATGATGTTCTCGCCGAGGTTCAGCGAGCAGGGATTGGCGGCATCGCGCACCGCGCAATTGGGGTCCGCGTCGAGCAGATGGCCCGGCAGAACCTTGGCGTAGTCGATGGCCAGGAACTTGATGAATGCCCCGGAGGCGAACTGGAGGTTGAACTCGATGGTCTTGTCGTCGATGGCCCGCAGCACCGCGTCCTGGTTGGTGGGCGTGCAGTTGCCGCCGTCCTTGTCAACCACTTCCATCTTGACGGTGTAGTTGCGCCAGAGGCCGGAGCGTCCGGTGCTGTTGCACGGGTTGGCGTAGCGGGAGTGGGTGCTGATGACGTCCGCCGTGGTGATCTCGGTGCCGTCGGTCCACTGCATATCTTCCCGCAGGTGGAAGGTATAGGTCAGGCCGTCGGGACTCACATCCCACGACTCGGCCAAGTCGCCGGTAATAGCGTTGGTATCCACCGTGTCGTACTGGACGATTTGGTTGTACAGCTGAGAGTAGGAAATCACGCTGGACAGGGATGAGGAACCGAGCGGGTCCCAGTCCTTGGTGTCGGCGTAGGCCGACATCCGCAGGGTGCCGCCGTACGTGGCCCCGGCGCTGGGGGTCGGAGTGGCAACCACGCGAGGCGTGGCGGTGGGGGCCGGGGTGTTGGTCGGTCGCGCGGTCGCCTGCGCGGCCTCCGGGATCGGCGTATTGGTGGGCTGCGCCACCGCGGGCGCCGAGGTGGCGGCGGGGGCCGCAGGGGCAGCGGGAGCAGCCGGAGCTTCCGCTCCGCCGCAGGCAATGCCGACCATCAATGCAGCAGCGCCCGCGATCAGCGGCAGCGTCCGCAGGAATGGTCGGCCGAGGGTAGATGGCTTCATAGCTGGTCAGGACCTCCCGTCTCGTTATTACGTTTGTGTGCCGTTGCGGACGGGCGGAGAAGGGCTGGTGTCCGCAATCAGATAATATAATCCCCGGCCGTGGCCAATTGTGAAATTAACCACAATCCATGAGATACGGGCGGGAATATTAGCCCACCCCATTCGCGGTGTCAATAGCCCATGTGTGGGAACAGCCAATCGGATTACGAAATACGCACAAAATGAGGCCCCTTCCAATCGGAAGGGGCCATCACGTGCGGTGTATTTCGACCCTATCGGCCGCGCAGCCGCGGATCCAAGGTGTCACGCAGCGCGTCGCCAAGGAAGTTGATGGAGAACACGATGACGGAAATCGCCAGGCCGGGGAAGACTGCCAGCCAGGGCGCGTTGCGGATGTACTGCGAGGCGCCCTCGGTCAGCATCCCGCCCCAGGTGGGCACGTCCGGCGGGACTCCGACGCCCAGGAAGCTCAGCGACGCCTCGATCACGATGGCCAGCCCCAGCGTGATGGTGCTCAGCACGATGTAGCTCGCCGTCACGTTGGGCAGAATGTGGCGCAGCATGATGCGCCACGGCCGCGCGCCGATGGCCTGCGCCGCCAGCGTGTAGTCCAACTCCTTGATGCTCAGCACCTGCGAGCGGATCACCCGTATCGCTCCCGGCACCAGGATCACCACCAGCGCGGCCACGATGTTGTTCACCGACGCTCCCAGCGCGGCCATCAGCCCCAGCGCCATGATGATGGCCGGGAAAGCCATCAGGGCGTCCACGATCCGCTGGATCACGAGGTCCAGTACGCCGCCCACGTAGGCGCTCAGTATCCCGATTATCGTGCCTATCGTGATCCCGATCAGCACGCTCATGATTCCCACGTACATTGAGATCCGCGCCCCGGCGATCACCCGGCTGAAAACGTCGCGGCCCAGGTCGTCGGAACCCAGCCAGGCGATGGAAGAAGGTGCGACGAAGGGCGCGTGGACCAGGTCCAGCGGGTCGTGGGGCACGATCACCGGCGCCAGGATCGCCGCCAGAATCGTTAGCAAAATTATGGCGGCGCTGAGCCCGCCCAGCGGTTTCGTGCGGCAGAAACGCCAGACATTGCCGTACCACGTGGGACGGGGCCGCATGTCCCGCAACGCGGCTTCATCCAGCGCGGCGGTATCCTGGGCCCTCAGGGCGTCGTTGGGTGTTTGGGTAGCCATCGCCGGTTCTCCAGTGCCAGTGACTCGTGACCACTAATTCCGAGCGCAGGCGCGTTCTAAGCGTAGCGGATGCGCGGGTCCAGCCAACCATAGAGCAGGTCAACCAGCAGGTTGATGACCACGATGGACACCGCCACGATGACGATGATCGCCTGGATGGTGGGGAAGTCCCGCTGGAACACGGCGTCAATGAGCAACTGCCCGACGCCCGGTATCAGGAAGATGCGCTCGATGATCACCGTGCCGCCGAACAGTCTCCCGAACTGCCATCCGGAGATGGTCAGGATGGGCAACACGGCGTTCTTCAGTCCGTGGCGCGACAGCACGATCCTCTCGCGCAACCCCTTGGAGCGCGCCGTCCTCATGTAGTCCTCGCGCAGTATCTCCATCATGGAGGACCGCGTCACCCGCGCGATGAACGCCATATCGTAGAACCCCAAAGCCAGCGCCGGCAGCATCATCTGCTTGACGTTGGCCCAAGGGTCGTCCCAGATGTTCTCGTACCCCAGCGGCGGCAGCCACCCGAAAGCCCGAATGAGAATCAGGGTAAGCAGGATGCCGCTGAAGAACGTGGGAATCGATATCCCCACCAGAGTGAAGATGCGTGATGCGTAGTCAATTGGGCTGTCCGGCTTGATGGCCGAGATTACCCCCAGGGGCACAGCGCAGACGACCGCCAGGGCTATGCCCAGGATCGCCAGCTCAATGGTGACCGGAATGCGCTCGCCCAGACGGTCCATCACCGGCCCGTTCCACCAGAAGGACGTGCCGAAGTCTCCCCGCAGCAACCCGCTCATCCAGTCGAAGTACTGGACGACGATGGGACGATCCGTACCCAGTTCGACGCGAAGCTCCTGCAGTTCCTGCTCAGTGTAGGCCGCGTCGTCCGCGCTCAGGATGGCCAGCGCCGGGTCGCCGGGAATGAGCCGCATCACCACGAATACGATGACCGTCACCAGCAGCACGGTGGGTATGAATAACCCGATGCGTTTGGCAGCGTACTGTCTCATGTGTACCCCCTAACGTCCCGGTAGCAGCACGTTTGAGCGCTATCCCTTTGGCTAACGGTCAAGCCAGTAGTCTTCGTACTTGAAGAAATACTGCACCGTGGTGGGCGGATGGAACCCCTTGATGTCGCGGTGGACGATCCAGAAGAACCGGTTCCAGCCCAGGTTGACCCAGTGGTTGTCGGAATAGTCGTTCAACCACAGTTCCGCGGTCTTGTTGATCTCCCGACGGGCGTCCGGGTCCTGCTCGGTCTTCTGAGCCTCGAACCACTCCTCCACCATCGGGTGGGTCCAGTCGGTATAGTTCCGCGTTCCGCCCTTGTTGTAGATGCCGCCGTACAGCGCGTCAGGATCAAGGACCACCATGCCTTCGCCCTGGCATGAAACTATCCAGTCACCCAGCGCATCCGGCGAACGGGAGGTGCCGTACTTGGCGTACCCGGCGGCGCTGGGCAGGGTCTCGATGTCGCCGGTGATGCCCAGGGCATCTTCCAGTTGCTGTTTGATTACCGCGCATTGCTTGGGATATCCAGCCACCTGTCGCGCGGTGTATTGGACCTCAAACCCGTCGGGGTATCCGGCTTCGGTCATCAGCCGCTTGGCTTCCTCCAGGTCTTCCTGGCCGCCGGGGCTGTCCTTGGGCCGTATGCCGGGCCAGGTGTAGCACTCGTCGAAGGAGTGTCCCATGCCTCCCAGCGGGCAGGCGATGCCGGCGGTGCCGTCCCAGATCTTCTCGTTCAGGTCATCCCGGTCAACGGCCAAGTGAATGGCCTTCCGCACCCGTGGATCAGTGAAAGGCTCACGCTTCACGTTCATCATGAAGCCCCAGTTGCCTGAGGGCGGGAACTCGTGCATCACGTATTCCCCTTCCATCCGCTGTTCGAGTTCCAGGTACTCCAGGGGCGTCAGATTGGAGAAACCGCCGTTCATCATGTCGATGTTCCGCCCCTCGATCTGAGCCGTCAGGGTCGCGGTGTCAACGATGATGAAGTGTTCGATGCGGTCGAAGTACGGCTTGCCGGCCTTGAAGTAGTTTTCGTTCCGGTTCACGAAGTACGAGTTGCCCGACGAGTACTCTTCCAACACGAAGGGACCGGAACCGGAGTTGTACTTCATGATGTTCTCGGAGAGGTTCAGGTCGATGCCCTGCTCCAGCAGGTGCTTCGGCAGAATCTTCACGTAGTCGATCGCCATGAACTTGATGAAGGCGCCCGACGGGAACCGCAGGTCGAATTCGATGGTCCGGTCGTCAACGGCCCTGACCACGTCGTTGGCGTTGGTGGCCGTGCAGTCGCCCCCGTCTCGATCCGCCACCTCCAGCGCCACGGCATACTGACGCCACAACCCAGAGCGGCCGGACGGATTGCACGGGTTGGCGTACCGCAGGAGGCTGTACACCACGTCGGCTGACGTCAGCGGTTCGCCGTCATTCCACTGAATGTTGTCGTGCAGGTTGAAGGTGTAGGTGAGCCCGTCGGCGCTGACCTGCCAGTCGGTGGCGAGGTCACCCTCCACCTGATCGGTCTCCACGCTGTTGTAATGCACCAGTTGGTTGTACAGCTGCGAGTAGGAGATCACGCTGGACAGCGACGCCGAGCCCAGGGGGTCCCAGTCCTTGGTGTCGGCGTAGGCCGACATGCGCACCGTGCCGCCCTGCTTGGGAGGGCCCGAGGGCGTAGGCGTGGGCGCGATCCGCGCCGCGTACTCGGCCAACGGCGTGTTGGTGGGCCGGATCGTAGCCTCCGGCGGAGGCGTAAAGGTCGGGGTCGGATCGGCGCCCTGAGCTGCGGGAGCCGCCGGCGCGACCGGCGCCGTAGTGGCGGCCGCCGCCGGGGCCTGAGCCGCAGCAGCGGGAGCCTGAGTCGCGGCCGGGGCCGCCGGCGCGGCGGGCGCGGGAGTTTCCTCCGCGCCGCCGCAGGCCACGCCGATTGCCAGGGACACGCTGGCAGCGATACTAATGAGTAACGTTGGTTTCACTCTCAGCTTCATGTGCCCTCTCGTCCGCGTTTATGGTTGGGAACTCTCTCCGGCGGGAGGCTCTACCGATCCAGCCACAGGTCTTCGTGCTTGAAGCCGTACTGCACCGTTTGCGGAGCCACGAAACCCTTCACGTCCCGGTGAACGACCCAGAAGTTTTGCCCCAGGGTCAGGCTGACCCAGTGGTTGTTGTGGAATTCGTGCAGCCAGCGCTCGGCTTCCTTGTTGATCTCGCGACGCCGCTCCGGGTCGAGTTCGACCTTCTGCGCCTCGAACCAGTCGTTGATCTCGGGGGACTCCCAGTCGGTGTAGTTGCGGGTGCCGCCCTTGAGGAAGATGCCACCGTAGATGGCGTCCGGGTCCAGCACGGTCATGCCGTCAGCCTGGCAACTCACTTGCCAGTCACCCTTGGCGTCGGCCGGACGAGAGGTGCCATATTTCGCGTAACCGGCCGCGCTGGGCAACACCTCGATCGGACCCCGGATGTTCAGATATTCCTCCAGGTCTTGCTTGATCACCGAGCACTCGTCCGAGTAGGTGCCGACCTGGCGCACGGTGTATTGCACCTCGAACCCGTCGGGGTAGCCGGCCTCAGCCAGCAACTCGCGAGCGCGCTGGATGTCCTGCTGACCTTCCGGCGTGTCCTTGGGACGCATCCCAGGCCAGGTGGCGCATTCTTCCAAGCTGTTGGCCATGCCCACCAGTGGGCAGTGGCCGCGGCCGGCGCCGTGCAATCCCCGCTCGTTGTGCTTCTGCCGGTCCACGGCCAGGTTGACGGCCTGGCGCACCCGGTGGTCGTCGAAGGGCTCGCGTTTGATGTTCAGCATGAATCCCCGGGTTGCCCCGCCGAACACGTCGTGGGCGACGTACTCGCTTTCGGTGCGCTGCTCCAGGGCGTAGTACTCGGGCGCGGTCAGGTTCATCGTGGCCGCGTTGGCCATGTCGATCTGGCGCGCTTCAACCTGCGCCTGCGCGGTGGCCGGCGTGGTGATGATGAAATGCTCGATGCGGTCCAGGTACGGACGCCCGTCCTTGAAGTAGTTCTCGTTCCGGTTCACAAAGTAGGAGTTGCCGGACTGGTAGGACTCCAGGACGAACGGGCCGGAACCGGAGTTGTGCTTGATGATGTTCTCGGCCAGGTTCAAGTCGATGTCTTGCTCAAGGAGGTGCTTGGGCAGGATCTTCACGTAGTCGATGGCCAGGAACTTGATGAACGCGCCCGACGCGAAGGCCAGGTGGAACTCGATGGTCTGGTCGTCGATCACCCGCAGAGCGTCATCGGGATTGGTGATGGTGCAGTCGCCGGCGTCGCGGTCGGCGACTTCCAGCGGGTTGGCATACCGGCGCCACAGGCCGGAGCGTCCGGTGCTGTTGCAGGGGTTGCCGTAGCGGAGGAACGTGTAGTTCACGTCCTCAATGGTGAACGGCGTGCCATCGTTCCAGGTAACGTCGTCACGGATCCGGAACGTGTAGATGGTTCCGTCCTCGTTGAGGCTCCAGCTCTCCACCAGGTCCGGTACCACTTCGCTGGTGACCGTGGTGTCAAACTGCACCAACTGGTTGTACAGCTGGGAGTAGGAGATCACGCTGGACGTTGACGCCGAGCCCAGCGGGTCCCAGTCCTTAGTGTCCGCGTAGGCTGCCATCCTGACCAGGCCGCCGGTCTGGGGCGGTCCGCTGGGCACCGGGGTCGCCGCAGTGCGCGCGATGGCCGTGGGCGCCGGCGTGTTGGTGGGCCGCTGGGTTGCCGCTGGCGGCGGTGTGGCGGTCGGCGGCACGTTGACCGCAGGAGCGGAAGTCGCCGGGGCGGCCGGGGCAGCTACTGTCGAGCCTGGTCCGGGCGCGCTGGCTCCCGTGGCGGGACTGGCCACGGTGGGCGCGGCGCCCGCCGCCGGAGCGGCGCTGGTATCGGCGGGGGCAGCCGGCGCCGGCGCTTCCGCGCCGCCGCAAGCCGTAGAAATTACGAAAACCGTAGCTATGGCGGTAGCAACTATGAATGGTCTGACTTTGGACAACATTGATGCGACATCCTCCTGATGAAATCGGAACCGCCCGCGTATGTAACGGTTCCTCCACTCTGTAGAGCACACGTTGGCGCTTTTAACACAGCGCGGCCTATCCTAGTCGTGTGCCAGAGGCATGTCAAGAAAATTCATCAGTATCGTGCACGCGTGAAATGGTAATCTACGATATGCGTCAATATCGCTATCTATGATAATTATATATCGGTTTCGTAAATTACTGGGGACAATCATTATGATCGTCCCCAATATTGTTACGATTTTCGATTACACGGCGCCGTCCCTATCGCCGTCCCGCACCCTAGCGGTCCAGCCACAGGTCCTCGTGCTTGAACCCGTACTGAACGGTGATCGGGGCGTTGAATCCCTTGATGTCCTTGTGGACCAGCCAGAAGAGCTGACCGAGGAGCAGGTTCACCCAGTGGTTGTCCTCGAAGCTGGCCAGCCACAGCTCTGCTTCCTTGTTGATTTCCCGCCGCTTTTCGGGATCGAGTTCCACCTTCTGTGCCTCGAACCATTCGGTGACTTTCGGGTGTGACCAGTCGGTGTAGTTGCGCGTGGCGCCAGGCAGATAGACCCCTCCGTAAATGGCGTCCGGGTCGAACACCACCATGCCTTCACCCTGGCAGCTCAATTCCCAGTCTCCCTTGGCGTCTGCCGGACGGGAAGTGCCGTACTTGGCGTAACCCGCCGCGCTGGGCAGCGTTTCAATGGCGCCGGTGATGCCCAGGAATTCCTCCAGATCCTGCTTGATGACCGAGCACTGCTGCGGGTACGAGCCCACCTGCCGGACCGTGTACTGGACTTCGAACCCGTCCGGGTACCCGGCTTCGGCCATCAGGCGCTGGGCCTCGGCGATGTCTTCCTGTCCCTCGGGCGTGTCCTTGGGCCGCAGGCCGGGCCACGTGGTGCATACGTCGTTGGTGTGGGCCAGGTCCATGAGCGGGCAATGGGTGACCCCCGCACCGCCGAAGGCCCGCTCGTCAACCTTCTGCCGGTCCACCGCCAGGTAAATGGCCCGCCGAACCAGGTGGTTATCGAAGGGTTCCCGCTTGACGTTGAGCATCAGGCCAAAGTTACCGCCGGCCTTGATGTCGTGAGCCACGTAGTCACCGTTGGTGATGCGCTCCAGTTCGTAGTACTCCGGGGCTTCGAGGTTGGTGGAGCCCGCGTTGGCCATGTCGATCTGCCGCGCTTCAACCTGGGCCATCAGCGTGGCGGGCTGCGTGATTATGTAGTGCTCGATCCGGTCGAAGTAGGGGCGCCCCTCCTTGAAATAGTTGGGGTTCTTGTTGACGAAGTAGGAGTTGCCGGAGCGGTACTCCTCCAGGATGAAGGGACCGGTGCCGGCATTGCTGGCAACGATGTGCTCGCCCTGGTTCAGGTCCACCGACTCGTCCTCCAGCAGGTGACGGGGCAGGATTTTGACGTAATCCACCGCCAGGAACTTGATAAACGCCCCGGAGGCGAAGGCCAGGTTGTACCGGATGGTGTTGTCGTCCACCGCCGTAACCACGTCGTCGGCGTTGGTCGGGGTGCAGTCGGCCTTTTCCACGACGTCCACCACCTCCATCCTCACCGCGTAATTACGCCACAGGCCCGAGCGTCCGGTGGCGTTGCACGGGTTCCCGTACCGATGCATGGAGTAGATGATATCATCCACGGTGAACGGCGTCCCATCGTGCCAGTTGATGCCCTCTCGGATGCGGAAGGTGTACTGTTTCCCGTCGGGGCTCAGCTCCCAGCTCTCGGCCAGGTCGCCGACCACTTCCTGGGTGTTGGTGGTATCGAACTGCACGATCTGGTTGTAGAGTTGCGAGTAGGAAATCACGCTGGACAGCGACGCAGAACCCAGCGGGTCCCAGTCCTTCGTGTCCGCGTAAGCGGACATGCGCACCGTGCCGCCATATTTGGGGGCGGCCGCGCTGGGGGTCGGGGTCGCGACGACTCGGGCCACCGCGGTGGGCACCGGGGTATTGGTCGGCCGCAGCGTGGCCTCGGGAGGCGGAGTGGCGGAGGGAGTCGGCGCGGCTGTGGCAGCAGCAGCCGGAGCGGCGGGAGCCGTGGTGGCCTCGCTGGCAGCGGGCGCCGCGGCCGGCACGGCGGTGGGTTCGGGCGTCTCGGCGCCGCCGCAGGCGAAACCTGCCGCCAGCAGAAGGCCGCAAACCACGCTGCCAATCAAGGTTGGTTTCAGGTATCTCGACATCGTAGCTCCTCTTTCTCGCGTGGTGAGTGCGCCTGACCCGGTGGAAGTCTGCGAAAGCTCACGTGCATATTGCTGTGGTTGGAACGGTGATTTGCCCGCGCAAATGTAATACTAATTATCCGTCTAGTCAACCAAATGGAGCGATTTTCGCAAAATTATCATCTATAATAGATGCTTATCGTTTTCATTAGGTGATTGAATGAACAAAGCAGGAATCGGCTACGGACGGCTATCAACCCGCGTAACGTGACCGGGAATGGCGAGGCTGTTGTTGACTTACATACCCCCGCCCCGATAGGCTTTTCGCGCCGTCCCACCCCGACCACATCCAGGAGCGCCCGCCGATGACCGATACCGCTGCCGTACAGAACCCAGCCTCCGATATTCCGGTGGACGCCAACGGGCACATCCTGGCGCGGCGGGAGCCGCCGGTGGCCACCGTGACCATCAACCGGCCGGCCCAGCGCAACGCCATCTCGCTGGATATGTGGGTGGAATTGACCTCGCTGCTGCGCGATCTGGACGCCGACCGGGACGTGCGCTGCGTCGTCATCACCGGAGCCGGCGAAGAGGCCTTCTCCGCCGGGGCCGACATCAGCGACTTCGAGCAGCACCGCAGCGACTCGACCAAGGGGCGGGTGTACAACACTGCGGTGGACGGGCTGCTGGAAACGGTGGCGGAGATCGGCACGCCCGTGATTTCGATGATCCGAGGGTTCGCCGCCGGCGGTGGCTGCGAGCTTGCCGTTGCCACCGACCTGCGCATCGCCGCCGAGGGCAGCCGCCTGGGCATTCCGGTGGCCCGCCTCGGCATCACCATCGGCCACCGCGAGATGTACGGCCTGGTGAACCTGGTGGGCAAGGGCAATGCCCTGTATATCCTGCTGTCGGGTCGTCTGCTGGATGCCGAGGAAGCCCTTCGCATCGGCCTGGTGAACCAGGTGGTGCCGGTGGACCGGCTTGAAGAGGTCACCTACAGGCTGGCCTCCGACATCGCCGCGCTGGCTCCCCTGTCTCACGCCGTCAACAAGAAGACCATGAACCAGGTGCTGGCCAAGCCTTCGCTGGACCTGACCCCCGACGAGGCCGACCTGCCCCTGACCCAGTTCGACACCCGCGACTACCACGAGGGTT
This sequence comes from Dehalococcoidia bacterium, assembly GCA_965203985.1. Taxonomy (GTDB): domain Bacteria; phylum Chloroflexota; class Dehalococcoidia; order Lucifugimonadales; family UBA3495; genus Bin87. The sequence goes on along the minus strand of CBDBDS010000013.1, from coordinate 1,055,417 downwards.
TCCGCGCCTTCCTCGAAAAACGCCGGCCCCAATTCATCGGCGAGTAGCGGTTCTCCCCGTGGCACGCCCCCCGCAGCAGAACCCGCGCCAGCGGAGCCGCCAACGCGCCGACGTGCTGCTGGTGGAACGAGGCCTGGTGGAGAGCCGCGAGCAGGCGCAGGCGTTGATCATGGCCGGCGCGGTGCTGTCGCCGGCCGGTCCGGTGCAGAAGGCCGGCACGTTCCTGGATCCCGCCACGCCCCTGGAACTGCGCCAGCGGTTGCCTTACGTCAGCCGCGGCGGGGTCAAGCTCGCCCACGCCCTGGACACCTGGGCGGAACCCCACGGCATGGCGTTGGACGGGATTACGGCGCTGGACGTGGGAGCGTCCACCGGGGGGTTCACCGACTGCCTGCTGCAGCGCGGGGCGGCGCGCGTCTACGCCGTTGACGTCGGGCACGGCCAACTGCACTACCGGCTGCGCCAGGACCCCCGCGTCGTCTGCATGGAAAAAGTGAACGCGCGGTACCCCTTCGAACTACCCGAACCCGTCGATCTGCTGGTAGCCGACGTTTCGTTCATATCACTGACCATGGCGTTGCCCGAGCCGTTGACCCACCTGAAACCGTTCGGGTACGCCATCGTGCTCGTCAAGCCCCAGTTCGAGGCCCAACGCGGCGAGGTCGGCAGGGGCGGGATAGTTCGAGACGACTCCCTCCGGGCCGAAATCCTCGCCAGGGTCCAGGAATGGCTGTCCTCCCGCGAGGAAATAACCCTCGTGGACACGGCGTCATCTCCCATTACGGGAGACGCCGGCAACCGGGAATTCCTGGTACTGCTGCGCAAGAAGTAATTCCGCACGAAATCCGTCGCCCATGAGCGTAAATCCAAACCGAACCCGCCAACGTATGCGAACGGTTAGATTGCTGACCCATCCCATGTACTGACCCATTTCACGTAATGATCCATTCCATCTAATTGAAGTTCGCTGCTTGGAGCCCCTCATGATCCTCCTCACCAAGCTTGCCCTGCAGAGTCGCACCGTCACCGTGATGATCCTGATCCTTGTGCTGGCGGGCGGGATCTACGCCTACCAGCAGTTGCAGCAGGAGCTTTTCCCCGAGATCAGCCTGCGGGTCATAAACGTCTCCACTTCCTACCAGCAGGGCACGCCGTACCAGGTCTCGCACGAAGTCACGAGGCCCGTCGAGGACATGATCATTGGCATGGAGGGCCTCAAAGAGGTGACTTCAACGTCACGGTCCAATCGTTCCCAGGTGAGGGCCAGCTTCGAAAACAACGTGGATATCGAGGAGGCTGAGGCGGAAATCGTCAGCAGGGTCTCCGGGCTGCGACTCCCCGACGCCGCGGGCGAACCCAACGTATTCGAACTGACCCCCAACCGGCGGCCTGTGATGGAGCTGAGCGTAGCCGGCCAGCGGGACATCCCGGAGTTGCTGCGGATAGTGGAGCATCAGGTCGTCCCACCGATCCAGGCGATTCCGGGCGTGTTTGAGGTGGACATCGAGGGCGGCGTCAACGAGCAGGTTGTCGTCACGGTGGATCCAGCGTTGCTGAACACCTACGGGCTATCGATGCAGAACGTCATCGGCGCGCTGCAGAGCAACTCGGTGGACGTGAACGCCGGCACCGTGGAGTCCGCCGACGGCACCGTGACGGTCCGCGCCTTTCATGGCTACACCGACCTGGATACCCTGCGGAACCTGCCGGTTGGTTTTTCCCGCCCCGGCGGGTCTCCGGCGTCCCCCCGCCCCTCCGGCAATGGCGCGACGCCGATCCGGATGTCGGAAGTCGCCGACGTGCGAGTCTCCACGCCCGAGGCCACCACCGTCTCCCGCACCAACGGCCAGCCCAGCGTCAGCCTGAGCGTTCACAAGACCGGCGAAGGCAACACCATCGAAATCACCCACGCCATCGACGAGTTGCTGGCGGAACTGCACGAAGAACTCCCGCCCGACCTGGACATCTCGGTAGTCGAAAGCCAGGCTCCTCGTCTGGAAGAGGAATTGGGCAAAGTCCTCGGTCAGGGTCTGCAGGGCTTCTTCTTCGCGGTGGCCGCAGTGTTCCTCTTCCTGCTGCAACTGCGGCCGCGGCCCTTTGCCGGCATCGCCAACGCCATCCGGCCCACCATCATCATCGCACTGTCCATCCCCCTCAGCGTGATGATCACAATGTTGGTCATGGCGCTGTTCGACTGGACGCTGAACTTCATGAGCCTGGCCGGCCTGGCCATCGCCGTTGGCCGCATCGTCGACGACAGCATCGTGGTGCTGGAGAACATCTACCGGCATATCCAGGAGGGCAGCCCCCGCGCCGTGGCGGTCATCGCCGCCACCCAGGAGGTCAGTCCGCCCGTGGTAGCGTCCACCCTGACCACCGTGGCGGTATTCGTTCCCCTGGGGTTCCTGCCGGGAGTCGTGGGGCAATTCTTCTCCCCCTTCGCCCAGACGGTGTGCGTGTCCCTGCTGGCGTCCACGCTGGTCGCCCTGACCGCCGTTCCGGTGCTGGCGTCGTGGTTCCTGCGCACCGGCGACATGGTCGACGATCCCGCCAACCCCCGGGGCGACACCTACCTACAGAGGATCTACACGCCCGTGCTGCGCGTGGCCCTGCGCTACCGGCTGATCACCGCCATCGCCAGCATCCTGGTGGTGCTGGCCAGCCTGACGCTCATCCGGACGCTGCCCGTCGAACTGTTTTCACAGGGACGAACCGAGGGCATTCGGATCGACCTGAACCTCAGCGGCAATCCCTCCACGATCCAACTGGTGGAGGAGGTCAGCATCGTCGAGGGCATATTGGATGATTTTGTCGCCACGGGGGCCGCCGAGAGCTACCAGGTGACCCTGGGCGCCAGCAGTCGAAGCTTCGGATCCACCGCCGACGCGGCCTTCGACCGGGCCGGATTCAACGTCCTGCTGGGGGAGAACGCTCCGGACGACCTGGATGAACAGATCAGGAACGCCCTGCCGGAAAAGCCCGGCGTCACCACCCGCGTTTTCGCGGATAGCGGCGGGCCGGGGCGGGGCGGCGGTCTGCGCCTCACCCTCACCGGCGCCAACTACGAAGACGTGCGCATCGCCACCGACCGGCTGCAGACCGCCGTGGAACGCGACCCCGGCGTGCGCAACGTCCGAACCAACATCGTGGACGGAAGGGAGGAGTTGACCATCGCCATCGATCCGGACGCGGCCGGACGATATGGCCTGTCCACCATGAGCGTCGCCAACCAGATCCGCACCTGGATGCGCGGCAGCGACGTGGCCGAGATCGACGTGGGTGGAGAAACCCTGGACGTGGTGGTACGCGCGGTTGCCGAAGCCGTGGACGATCCGTCGGATCTCCCGCTCCTGCCCATCGGCAGCAACGCCGGCGCCATTCCGCTGGGCAGCATAGCCGACACCCGCAGCACCGTTGGGCCCAGCGTGGTCACCCACTACGACGGCCACCGCTCCGCCACCATCTCCGGCGGCCTGGCCGGACGGGACGCCGGCGCCATCGGCGAACGGGTCGACGCCATCGTCGCCGTCACGCCCCTGCCCCCGGGCGTCACCGTGCGATCCGGTGGCACCTTCAGCGACATCCGGGAGGAATTCAACAACGTTTACGTCGCCATGGCCATCGGCGTTTCCCTGGTGTACCTGGTGATGGTCGCCACCCTAGGCTCGCTGAAGATACCCTTCATCGTGGTGCTCAGCATGCCCCTGGCGGTGGTGGGCGCGCTGGTCGGGCTGGTCATCACCGACCGGTCGCTGAGCCTGCCCGCGCTGATGGGGTTCCTGCTGCTGGTGGGCATCGTGGTGACCAACGCCATCGTGCTGCTGACTTTCGTACACCAGCAACGCCGGGCCGGCCTGGAGCCGCTGGAAGCGGTAATGTCCGCCGGCCGAACCCGCGTGCGTCCCATCCTGATGACCGCCTTCACCACCATCCTGGCGTTGATTCCCCTTTCCATGAGCGAGTCGGCCGGACTGGTCGGCGCGGAGCTGGCCACGGTGGTTATCGGCGGGCTGATCAGTTCCACGTTCCTCACCCTGGTGGCGGTCCCGGTGGTCTACATGCTCTTCGAAGAGTCGATCCCCAACGCCTACCGCCGCGTGCTGCGGTTGTTGGGGATCCGATCCGGCCGAACTGATGCAGCTGGTCAATCGGAGATCGGGACGCTGACCGGCGAAGCTTCCGCCGCCGGTCCGGGCAACGATTAACCGCTGGCGCTGGGCGACTCGCTATTTGGCCGCGGCGGGTTATCCTGGTGACCTGCCGCGCCGATGCGGTGCCATCTGGATGCGGCAACTTTGACGGCCGTTCACTGAGCGGAATTTCGGTTATGATATTTGCGCTCAAAACCCAATTCTGACTTCATCAGGAGCGCAAAATGTACGTACTGCGGAGAATTTTCAAGACCAAGCCCGGCGAGGCCCGCCGCGTGGCCAGCCTGCTGCAGAAGCAGGCCCAGATCTACCACGACGCCGGCCAGCGCAGCGAGTTCCGGGTCTATTTCAACGGCGCCACCACACCGGCGGAACAGGACGTGGTCATCCTCGAGTGGACCGATGAGGCCTTGATGTCGCCCATGCGCGGCGACAATCAACTGCCCGCGGCCGCCCTGGAAGTGGGCGGGCAGATCAGGCCGCTGGTGGAGAGCAACCGCATCGAATTCTGGGAACTGATGTCGCCAGACAAGATGATGGACGTCTAACCACTTGCACATTCAGGAGGCAGCATCGTGGAAGTAGCACAGGTGGCAGAGATACTCCTGGAGCGCGGACAGACCGTGTCCGTGGCCGAAGCCTGCACCAACGGCCTACTCGGCTACACGCTGGGCACTATCCCGGGCGCGTCCCGGTTCTTCCCGGGCGGCGTCGTCGCCTACACCGGCGGGCTGAAGGAGAAAATCCTCGGCGTGCCGGACGAGCTCTATGAGACCGCCGGCAGCGTCAGCCGTGAAATGGCCATTGCCATGGCCCGCGGCGCGCTGGAGCTGACCGGAACCGATTTCGCCCTTTCGACCACCGGCGTCACCGGCCCGGCCGCCGGCCGCAGCGGTCTGCCCATCGGCACCTTCTGGATCGGGCTTGCCGTGAAGGACGGTGAGGACGCCGCCATCGAGATCCGCGTGGGCGGCGACCGCGACGCCACCAAGCACGGAGCGGTTCAGGCGGCCATCGACCTGCTGGGCCGGGAGCTGACCGGCTAACGGGAGTCGAGCGCCTCGCGGGAAATGCCTGATGAGTTTCGCGCGGGCGCTCGGCGATGCCCTCATAAATCCTCCGGCGCGGCATTCCCCGCGGTGGTGGGTATCCCGCGTCGCCCCACCCGCCGTAACCACGGCAGAGTTTATAATGGCGGTAGCCACGCTGCTCCGCCATACTGAATTGGGGCAACTCGGGCATCTATTGGTCGCCACCAACTTCCTGGATAAATCCGTCAGCGCAACCCATATTGATCCGGCTGTCACCCTGGCGGTCCTGGCGATTACGCACATAGGAGGCAATCGCGTCATGGCGCTACTGGAAATTTTGATGAAGCCACTGCTCGATGCGCAATTGGAAGCCGGAATTGAGATAGGCAAGCAGGAGGGCAGGGCAGAGGGCAAGGCAGAAGGCGAGGCAACGGCCAAGGCAGCAGCCAAAGCGCAATTTGAGGCCTGGAAGGAGCGACAGCGAGCCGCCGGCGTCGAGTTCGTTGACGATGGCGAGTTGCCGGAGCCTCTTGACACCGCCTAGTAGCGGGCGGCCCATGTGGGCACCTATATGGGATTGCTGGAAATTCTGATGAAGCCGTTGCTCGACGCCCAGCGAGAAGCGGGCCGAGAGGAAGGCCGGACAGCAGGCAAGGCGCGGTTTGAAGCGTGGAAAGCGCGACAACGCGCCGCCGGCGTCGAGTTTGTTGACGACGAGTTGTCCGACGACACGCCGGAGCACCATCCGCCGACCTTGCGCCGGTAGCCCGCCTTTGAGACGAAGCCAACATTCCCCCAGGAGCAACAATGAAATTCGGAGTTTCCCTTTCCGCTATCGCCCAGCAGCCGGCCGGCGCCGACATGCAGCAGGCCTTCGCTGACATCTGCTCCTACGTGGGCGCAGCGCGGGACTTGGGTTTCGATATGGTCTACCAGGGCCAGCACTACCTGACCAACCCCTACCAGCAGTTGCAGACCATGCCCCTGCTGGCCCGCATCTCGGCCGAGGCCCGTGGCATGGGATTGGTGGCCACCATGCTGGTACCCCTGCATCATCCGGTGGACCTGGCGGAACGGGTGGCCACCATGGACGTGATCACCGGCGGCAACTTCACCCTGAGCGCCGCCCTCGGCTATCGTGACGAGGAATACGATAACTTCGGCGTACCCCGCCACACCCGCGTGAGCCGCTACCTGGAGTGCCTGGAGGCCATGCGCCTGCTGTGGTCGGGCGATAAGGTCAACTACGAGGGCCGGTACTTCCGGCTCAAGGACGCTCAGCTCATGCTGCGCCCCGTGCAGCAACCTCATCCGCCGGTGTGGGTGGCCGCCAACAGCGACGCCGCCATCACCCGCGCCGCCCGCATGGGCTACACCTGGTACGTCAACCCCCACGCCAAGTTCGATACCATCAGCCAGCAGGTCGAGATGTACCACGAGGCCGCCGGAGCCGCCAACTCGGGCGCGCCCGACCGACTGCCCCTGGGCCGCGAGGTCTTCGTCGGCCGCACCCATGAGGAAGCCTTCGCCAACGCCGCGCCTTATCTGGGCGGCAAGTACGAGGCCTACGCCCAGTGGGGCCAGGACAAGGCCCTGCCCGGCGAGGAGAACTTCCGCGAACCCTTCCAGGACCTGGCTCGTGACCGGTTCGTCATCGGCGACCCCGACGAAGTGGTCGAGGAGCTATCCCGCTACCGTGCGCTGGGCATGTCCCACGGCTGCTTCCGCATGATGTGGCCCGGCATGCCTCTGGACGACGGCATCGCCAACCTCGAACTCTTCGCCGACCGCGTGGCACCCCACCTGAGGGAGGGCTAACTTCTCAACTTTGTAAAGATCCTACGTATCCAGAGAGACGTCACCGCGAGGGCAAATGCAAAAAATATGAGGTAGAAGTGATAGAGCCATACCAGCGCGAAGAGGACTGGATCTTCGTCGAAGAGGATAATTGAGGTTCCGCCATAGCCAAATATCGCGGTCAGTACCCCTGCCGTCGATACCAGTTTGTTGTCGGTCGTCGTGAGGGCAGGCAGCGCGACCGTGAACAGAATGCCCCCTGCAACTAGCAACGGTGCAGTTCCCAATCCGGTGTCAAAGGCAAAGATCGAGTCGATACGGAATCTTGCAGCTAGCAGGAGACCCAAGCCTAACCCGATCCCCCCAGCGAGCCACGCCCATCCCATTATCTGCCAATCGCGTCCATTCACGTCTGGTCATAATGGTGAGCATCGCCGCGTTCATTACCCACTGGGTCACTGGCGCTCCACAGGATTTTCACCGCGAAGTACGTGGTGATAATCGCCAGCATGGACGCAGGCACGAGCACGATCAATTGGAGAATAGTGCTCGTCTCCCTAAAGAGAATGCCAAACGCATCGGTGATATAGAACGCGGCGGCCGTCGCCCCCATAGCGATAGCCAGTGGCAACACAACCGCAAGCACTCTCAATGCCGTATATTTGGCGCTGTTGGCTGGCACGATTGCCATTTTCGATTCCTCCGCGCGTTCATATTGGAATTGTAGCATTACGCTGGCTGGAGAATCTGCTCCGCCTCCGCCTCCGCCCCGACCCGTTCCCAGTCGTAGAGCATGGACGCCATCCGCACCTTGCTCCACATCTCGGACTGGTCGGCGTAGTGCGGGCTGGCCGGGTGACCTGACGCTCCCAGCGGCACCGCCCACAGCGAGCGATTCCAATCGGCCGGGTCGTAGGCGTAGCGGAACACCGAAAGCCCGCCCACCGTGGCGAGATCGCCGGGCGCGTAGGATCCCGCCCACGGCGTATCGCCGTCGCCGCCGGTGGGTATTTCCAGCGGGTCCAGCAGGTCGCCCAACTCCGGCATCGCCATGGACAGCGGATGCTGCGGACGCGCCCGGTGTACCCGGTCCCACCGCCATCCGGCGATGTCAGATCCCAACTTTGCCGTCAGCGTGCGAACCGCCTCTTGCAAGGCCGTGGTCAGCGCACCGTTCCAGTCTTCTCCATCGGGCAGCAGGTCGGCGTCGCCCGCGACAATGGCATCGGTCATCAGGTTCTTGAAGCGGTTCAGGAAGACACCGCGTCCGCGATCGATGGGTTGCCAGGCCAGCGCGGCCAGGTCCTCGCCGATGTTGTGCTTCAGCAAACGCCACAGCAACGCGTCCCGCATGGCGCTGTATATCGTCGGTTCCACCGCGCCGGGGTCGATGCTGCCTGACCAGCCCAGGAGCCTCTTCAATGCCGCCGCAATGGCTGGATCATCGGGCGCATCCAGATTCTTCAACGCCTCAACGTAGGACTGGGCCGGAACCGACACCCGCTCAGAGTGGATGCGCCCCATATCGGCGGCGGCCGCCCCGGATATGCCTTCCACTCCGTGGGTCACCCGCATGGCCCGGTACCCGGGGGCAAAGTCCATCGAAATGTAGTACGGATAGTCCTCTCCCACCGGCCGGTTGTTGGCCGTCACGATGTAGCCCTGGGACGGATTGATGTAGCGCGGCATATCCGCAAAGGGGATGCTGCCCTGCCACTCGTGCTCGCCATCCCATCCGGGAACCGGCAGCGGAGCCGGCACATCCCCCGGTCGGCGGGGTATCTCGCCCCGGCACTGGTAACCGATGTTGCCGTGCACGTCCGCCATCATGAAGTTGTTCACCGGGTCGACCCAGCCCTCCATTGTGTCGGCCAGCGTTTCCACGCTGGTGGCCTCCAGCATGGCCGGCAGGATGTCGGTCCACGGGTCGCCGCCGTCGCCGGCCGTGTAGCGCAGGGCCAGGCCGTAACCGGACATGGGGTCGCCGCCCACCACCGGGCCGTGATGCGTCGCCCACGTGCGGATATGAACATCCTCGCCATTGCGGACCTTGATCACCTCGTCCCGCACGTCGGCGTTGTACCAGTCCTCCTGGTGCTGGTAGAGGGACGGATCGGCATCGTTGAACAACTCGATGTACAGGTCCTGGTAGTCGGCCGCGGTGTGCGTGACGCACCAGGCGACCCACTGATTGTGACCGAAGTGCGGGAATCCAGGCACGCCGGCGAAGGAGTTGCCCACCACGTCGAAAGCGTCGCAGGCCAGGTGGTTCTGGTAGTAGACGCTGGGCGTATCCAGGCCACGGTGGCTGTCGCCGGCCAGGAGCCCTGCGCCGGTGGCGGTCCGCTCCGGCCCGATGGCCCACGAGTTGGAGCCGCTGTCCATCTCACCGATGAGGTTCAGGTTCGCAGCGTGTTCCAGCAGTTGCTCCAGGCCGAAATCCACCGCGCCGTCGTAATCGGCGCCCGTGGGGATGATGACCGGCTGCCCAGGTGGGTAGGACGGGAACAGTTCGGCGGCCCGTTGCGCGCCCAGCGCCTTGACCATGCGGGCGCGCCAGGCCTTGGTCTCGAACACGCCCATGAAGATGTGACGCACCTTGTAGATAGCCAGGCTATGCCACGGCTCCCACGGCTCCGGTTCGATGCCGGCGATGGCGTATTCGGCGGGCAGCGGCGCCTCGCTGTTCATGAAGGCGTTGACGCCGGCAGCGTAGGCTTCCAGCATGGCCTTTGCGCGAGGGCCGGCCGCCGCGCAATCGGCCCGGGCCGCATCCTCCAACCGGTGCCGGCGCATCTGCAAATCCTGGCCCACGGCGAATTGCCCGACCGCCTCAGCCCAGCGGCCCACCGCGCGACGGCGGTCGTATTCCATGGCCCACAGCCGGTCCTGCGCGGTCACGAAACCCTGGGCGAACCAGGCGTCGTGCTCGTTGGCAGCGCGAATATGCGGGATGCCCCATTGGTCGCGCCAGACCCGCACGTCGGCCTTCAGGCCCGGCACGTCGAGAACGCCGTCCAGGGGAGGAATCGCGCTTTTCAGATCATGGGAGGTTATGGAGGCGGGGTTGTCGGCAGTGATCGTCATGGCGGTCGACTCCAGTATCGGATACCGCCATCTTACCGCAGGATGCGCCGGCAAGGGAGTTGCCGCGACCCCAACCACATAAACATCGGCCGGAGCCGGAAACTAGCGCTGCGCTGAACCCCTGTCGACTGGCGTCCTCTGCAACATCTCCCGCACTTCGAGGGCTGAGGGCGCTGCCGGCGCCGGTTCGGTGTCTGATAGGCTCAGCTCGGCGGCGGCTACAGCAATGCGTTCGCGGGCCAGCCGGCAGTACTCGTCGGAAAGGTCGATGCCCACGTACTGGCGCCCCTCCATGAGAGCGGCTATCGCCGTGGTGCCGCTGCCGATGAACGGGTCCAGCACCACCTCGGCGGTGGTGGCGGCGATGGCCCGCCGCGCCAGTTCCACCGGGAAGGACGCGGGATGCGGATTGCCCCGGTCCTGTCGAATCTGCCACACGTCGCCGATGCCGCCGGCCTTGGGCGCCAGTTTGAATTCAGGGTTGGCAACCAGGTAAACCACCTCGTAGGTGGGCAGAAAGTACCCCGGGTTGTGGTTGAACCCGCCCGATCGCTGCCAGATGATGATCTGCCGGACAGGAAACCCGTCCATGATATCGGCCCGGTCCTGCAACAGGCCGCGCTGCACCCGCCACTTGTGGTTGTAGAAAATCGCCCCGTCGGGAGTGAGCACGCGCAGCATCTCCCGCAGACACTCCCGCTGCCATTCCACGTAATCCCCGTGGGGCATACTGTCGCCGTGCTCGGCGTATCCCCGTTGCAGCATCAGCGTGGCGCGCGACCACTTGCCGCCGTTGCCGTTCTTCATCCCGTTGCCGCTGCTGTTGAGCAGGTTGTACGGCGGCGAGGTGACCACGAGGTTCACCGACTCCGACGGCATCCGGCCCATGGCCGAAAGGCAGTCGTCGCAGTGGATATGATTGAGCCAGGGTTCTATATTGGTTGGATTCATAGAAAGCGTATGAAACACGCTTATTGAACCCCAACCAATGGACTTGGCGCATAGAAAGGCCCCGGCGGGTTTCGGCGTATCTGGCCGCCCGCATCGGTACCCGTATGCCAGCTACCCTTTCCCGTTCGGCGTGTGTGGGGCGTGAATACGCTCCACCTTGTGGCAAGTAAAGAGCGGCCCGATCATCGCCGGCCGGCAAGTGTCGCAATCGCAACCATGGACCTTTCCTGCGAGGTAGAGGAGTTGAAGTCTAGGATGGCCCGTTCTGCGCGGTCGATCCAAGTGGCCACTTGGTTTTGAGCAAAGTTGACATCGGGGTCATAGTCGGCGTTCTCACGCTGTCTCTTGATACCGGCGATGACGACAGCGAAAGTCTGAACCGGCGCGCTGAAGAGATGCGGCCAGCCGTAGAGTGGATTTTCGGCACGGAAGTGGCGAAGAGACCGATAGGTCAAAGTCCAGTCGGATCGGTTTGCCGGCGTTCGAGGACCTATGATGATATCGGCATTGCTGGTGGCCAGCGCGTGAAACATCGCGTAGTATGCCGTGCTGACAGCGCGACGCAGGGCTTCCTGCGAGGGCTGCCCGCCGGCCAGGAGGCGGCTGGCTCTGATCAGTTCTACCCAGTCCATGGAGCGCCAATCTGCTCGGCTTCGCTCTGAGGGACATAGGAGATTGACGGGATGGCGTGGATACCCGCGTCGCGAAGGGCTTTCATAAGGTAGGTGTCGAAGGAGTTGAGCTTGGCAGTGTCGAGGCTGCTGCGCTCACCATCATAGATCACCCAAACGTCCAGAAAAGGGACCTCTTCAAAATCCTGGTCAGCCTTGGTCCAAACCTTTCGGAAGGGCACACGATGCTGGTGGTGGATGTTGAGGCACTCGAGAATGATGCCCTGGGCTTGGCTGGCCTGTTCTGCTGTAACGGTCATTGTGCGCTCCGGTCTGTATGCTCCGGTCAAGGTGGTAGGTGCGCGTACCATGGCAGCGGTTGGCTGTGCGTCGCGCGATCGGTGGCTGGCAACACGTAAACCAAAGGCATCACGCGGCGCGCTCCAACCAATCTTCCGGATTCAATCAGTCCGCCGCGCCACCAGCAAACCGTCCTCCCGGGTCACCCGCATGGCAAAGGGATAGCGGTCCACCTCCAGGGCGAGACCCACGTCCCGAGGGTGGAATTGCGGCTGCGCGTCGTCGAAGAACTTTTGCGTCGCGCCTCCGGCCATGATCAGCTTGCGCAACGCTTCGGGATCGGGATTGCGCCCTTCCAGACGGTTGCGCAGGTACAACGCGCAGTGCTCGTCTTCGTCCGACCGGTTCACGCCCTGGTCCCCCATGGCGAGAATGGTGACGCGCTCCGGCAGCGGATCCTCGGCCAACAGCGCTTGAGCGGTTGCGCCAGCCACCACAAAAGACGTGACGTAGATCGGATCGCAGCCGGCCGCGCCGGCCGCCGCCGTTCCCACCGTGCCGGCGCGGGTGGACTGCACGACGCTCTTGCCGGCGAAATCAACCGAGGATGCCTCGTACGGCGAGTTTCCGTAGTCAAACCCCTCGGGCCGGCGGCCGTCCACCTCACCCATCAGGATGTCGGCAATGGCCGGGTTGTTCCGCCGGATCTCCAACGCCTCTTCCACCTCGGCCACCAGGGTGATCCGTTCCGCGCCCCGGTCAAAGGCGATGGCCGCCGTGGTGAAGGCGCGGAACACGTCGATGACGAGGGCCGCCCCGGTGGCCTCGCTGGCGTCACGGGACAAGCTGCCGATGCGAATTTCCATATCTCCATCTCATTATTTCGCATGGATGAACAGGATATTCGATACTTGATTTATCTGAAATCAATATCAATCCTGTCGATCCTGTTCATCCATGTCAGTTAAGTCAGGCGGTTTTGACGAGCTTCTGGAGGGAGCGAATTTCCCGGGGCGGGTCCAGGTGTTGGCCGGTGTGGGTCCACGAGACCTCGCCCACGTAGATGTTCCCGGCGGAATCCAGGCAAACGCCGTGGGGCGCGATGAATTGGCCGGGCGCTTCACCCTCGGGACCGTCGCCCACCCGCGCCTGGCGGCGTCCCTCGGTGTCGTAGACACTGACCCTGGGCCCAAGGCCGGTGGCCTGGGAGTTGGGGCCAATCGCCGAACCCAGTTCGCCGATGTACACCAAACCGGCCTCCTGGTCGATGTACAGGCCGCAGGGACGGGACATATCATTCCACTGTCCCATGAACCTGCCATCGGGATTAAACACCTGCACCCGGTGGTTCTCGCGGTCGGCCAGGTACACCAGGCCGTCCCGGTCCGTGCCTATGTTGTGGGCGATGTTGAACTCGGCCGGCCCGTTTCCGGATTGGCCCCACGAGAAGATCAGCCTTCCGTCGGGGCTGTATTTGTGGATTCGCGCGTTGCCGTAGCCATCCGACACGTAGAAGTCGCCGTTGCGGGGATCAATGGCAACGTGGGTGCAGCGGTTGAACGGGTCACCTGACATGAAGGCGGCGGGATGGCCGCTGGTTCCCAGGGTCAGCAGTATCTCGCCGTTCAGCGTGCACTTGCGCACGGTGTGGTCGCCGTCGTCGGTCAGGAACATGGTCCCATCGGGAGCCATCGTCACCCCGTGCGCCCGTGGGAAAACGCCTTCGCCCCAGGACTCGATGAAGTTGCCGTCCTTGTCGAACACGATCATGGGATGCTCGCCGCGATTGAAGGCGTAGACGTTGTCGTCCGCGTCGCAGCCCACGGCGGCGACCTCTTTAAACGTGTAGCCGGGCGGAAGCTGACCCCAGCCTTCCTGCACCTCGTAGGTGAACTGGCCCTCTCCGATAGTTACCATCAGTGTCCCTCCTGTGATGGCGGCGACGCTCGCCGGCATCGCGCACGGCGGTGATTGTAACCCATACGATGCGTCCTCAACCCGACCGTTGGGGTGCCGGTGCTACAATCGCAACCACTAGCTGGCCCCATGCGGGCGATTGCCATGCAAGCAGTGATCAGCAGGAGGGTGGGTGATGGCCGCCACGGAATCCCGTAATAGCGAATCGAGCGTTAACGTTGCGCTCGGCAACCTCTTGAGAAAAATGTTGCCCAGCTTCGTAGTTCGCTCGGAGCAGACTCGGATCGTAAGCGGTCACTTGGGCTTGCGTCCCGACATACTGATTACCGCAGTGGGCCGTTCCCCTGTGGTGGTGGAAGCTGAACACGTTCCCGCATCCGGGGCTGAGGCGGACGCTCGGGCCCGTCTGGGGCGTGACATCACCGGAGAAGCTCGTCCCGTCGAATCTGCCATCGCCCTGCGTTATCCCGATGACGTAGGAAATGCCTACGACCTTGACACGTTTATGGCCGAAGCCCATCTGTCCTACTGCATCGTTTACGAAAACGGTGGTCGCTTTCCGCAATCAGGCTGGCTGGAGGGTACAGTGACGGACCTTGCCGATTTGATCCGGCTGGTGTCCGTGCCGCAGAAAGCCGTGGCGGAAGCAGCCGACGACCTGCAACAGGGCATAGACTCCGCGGCCAGCGTGTTGAACCAGATGCCCGAAACCAGGCCGGACATCAATCCGGCGATTGCTCGGCGCCTGAATCTGAGTGACGTCCCGCAGATGCGGCGCATGTCCTGCGCCATCATCGCCAACGCCATGCTGTTTCACGAGCGCCTCGCAGGACAACATGGCATCAAACCGCTGTCTCAAATCTGCGGGCCGGGCGCCGGGAATCCGCAGTCGGAAATACTGCAAGCGTGGGCGGCGATTCTGGACATCAACTACCTGGACATTTTCAACATTGCGCGGGACATCGTGGCCGAATTGCCGACCCGAGAGGCGGCCCAGATACTCAACATCATCAGCTTCCACGTCCTCAATCTCGCTTCGCGGGGCGTCAACAATGATCATGACCTCACTGGCCAGGTGTTCCAGCGGCTGATTGCCGACCGCAAGTATCTGGCAACTTTCTACACTCTGCCCGCATCTGCTGACCTGTTGGCCCGTCTGGCGGTGGACAAAATGGACGGAGTAGATTGGAGCGATACGGCGAGGATTGGCCGGTTGAGGATTGCAGACTTCGCCTGCGGCACCGGGGCATTGCTATCGGCGGTGTATGAGCAGATTGCCGCTCGCCACGAACGCGCCGGCGGCAGAGCCGCCCAACTGCATCCCGCGATGCTGGAGGATGTTATTTACGGCTGCGACGTGATGCCGTCCGCAGTTCATATCACCGGCTCAACACTGGCCGGGTTGCAGCCCGAGGTGGGCTTCCACCACTCCAACTTGCGAACCATGCCCTATGGCCGGCAGGAAGACGGGGACGTGCGTATAGGATCGCTTGAGTTGTTGCATCCCGACAGCGGACTTGCCGACGAAATGCCTGATGATAGGTTTGACCTCGTAATTATGAACCCGCCCTTTACCCGCGCCACTAATCACGAAGGAGCGCACGCCGCCGTCACCAACCCCGCATTCGCTGCATTTGACGCCAGCCGCAACGACCAGACGGACATGGGCCGGCGAATTAACGAATTTGGCAGAGGCACCTGCTACCACGGAAACGCCGGCATCGCCTCGGCATTTGCCGCCTTGGCCCACCGCAAACTCAAGCCTGGCGGCGTGCTGGGGTTGGTGCTGCCCCTGTCGGCGGCGTCTGGCCTGTCGTGGCAAGGTTTCCGGCAGATGCTGGGCGAAGGGTACACGGATTTGACGGTGTTGAGCATTGCGGCTAACGGCCGTGATGTGTCCTTTTCATCGGACACCGGCATGGCCGAGTGCCTGGTAGTGGCCCGCAAAAGAGCCGGCGAGAATAACCGACCAGCTTCGCGAGCGCAGTTCGCATCGCTCTATTACCGGCCGCACGGAATGGCCCAATCCGCCGCCGTAGCGCAGAGTATCATCGGCACCGGCGGCGTTCGGGGCATTGAGGACGGGCCGTACGGAGGTACGCGATTGCCAGTGGGGGATGATGCGGCCGGCGCAATGCTGAACGTACCACATGGAGACGACGCCACCTGGGGTTGCGTTCGAATGCTGGACTATTCACTGGCACAAACTGCCTACGCGCTGACCAGATCCCATCTGTGGCTGCCCGGGTCGCCCGCTGCCCTGGACTTGCCGGTTGCGGCTTTGGGCAACGTCGCCAAACTCGGTCTAGTTGACCGCGACATAACCGGACCGGCCCCACGCGGCCCGTTCACCAAGCTTGACCCCAGTCCGACGGCCACCTATGCCGCCCTCTGGAATCACGACGCCGAGAAAGAAACCCGGATAATCTGCGAACCCGATGCGCAGTTGCAGGTACGGCAAGGGATGGAAAGCAGGGCGGCGGAAGTTTGGACAACCGCCAGCCGTACCCACGTTAACCGTGATTTTCGTTTCAATTCTCAGCCCCTGGCCGTTGCCTTCACTGAACAGGAAAGCATCGGCGGCAGGGGTTGGCCCAACGTAATTTTTGACGACAAGCGTTTCGACTACGCTTTTGCGCTGTGGAGCAACAGCGCATTGGGCCTGCTGTGCTACTGGTGGCACTCCGGCCGTCAGCAACCCGGGCGCGGGATCATCACTATCCGGTCCTCCGAAGATTTGCCCGTGCTTGATTTTCGAACCTTGACCGAGGCTCAGCTAGACACCGCCCGCGCCATATTCGACGAGTTCCGCGATAAGGAGTTGAAGCCGGCTTACCTGGCCGACGTGGACGAGAACCGCGCCCTGCTGGACAGACGGGTAGTGTGCGACCTGCTGGGGTTTGATGACGGCGTTTACCGAGCGGTGCGCTTTTTTGCGGCCAAGTGGTGCGCCGAGCCTTCAGTGCATGGCGGAAAGGGGCATCCCAACGCAACGGCAGTTGTCATTACCAACAGTGGAGTTCCGGCAAACGTTGTTCCCCCAGAGCCAACGCCGCCTAGCCCGCATTTGTCCCTGACTGCTGCCGAGCTGGGATGGCTGGAGGAATACCGCCGACAGCTCAAGGAGCGTTTCCCGGAAAGAATTGAGGACATCATCGTGTATGGCTCTCACGCGCGTGGCATTTCAGACTTGGACTTGGATTTCAATGTCCTGGTCATCATCGGTGAGGGAGACCGTGAAACTCAGGAAGCCATCGGCGATTTGGCGTATGAGATTGATCTGGACGGCTTTTTCGTCGCGCCTTCAATCAGAGCTCATACCGGCGCTGAGTGGCTGGGATACAAGGAAACTGGTGCCTCTATTTACCGGACAGTAAGTCGTGAAGGTATCAGTGTTCTATGAGTAAGGAACGTGCCATAGCCGAATGGCGACGGGCGAGGGAAAGCTTGGGCGCAGCCTCCACATACGAGCAGGGACGTTAATATGCAGATGCCATTTCACGCTCATACTACGCTGTAATGCACGCCGCCAAAGCCGCGTTGCAAATCTATGATGTCGATGTCAACAGGCATCGCGCCCTGGGCGGTTTGTTTGGTCAGCACATCGTCAATAGAAACTTGGTCCAAGCTGAATTGCGCAGCGAAATCGGTCGCCATTCGGGATTGCGCAACCACGCCGATTACGAAGTAGATATGGTGTTCGGCGAAGCGGACGCTCGCGACGCCTACCAACGCGCGGCAGCATTCCTCGACCGCATCCGCCCGCTGCTCACCGACTACATCCCTCACGCGTACCCGGTTTGGTGGCGTTTGATGGTGAAGAGGTTGTGAGGTGGGTCGGGTGTAGCGAGGTAGAATTCGTAACCCAGGTGCAGGATGCCCAACTTCCCACGGGAGCACACCTGGCGTCGGAAGGTTGGAGATGCCCGCATCCCCATCAATATCAGCAAGCAGCAGGCCAAAAGCAGGGCCACCAGCAACCGTTGCAGCCGGTCGGTGGTGGTTACGGTGCTCCGGTTCAGCGCGAAGCGTTGCTTACCATCCTTGAAGTACTGCTCCGGCTGCATCCGCTTCCGATACATGCGCACCGCCTGGCGAGGGTCAGCCAAGGATGTGGCCAGATACCAGGGCTCCCGATGTCCTCGAGCCCAGTAGAGCACCAGATTGATCACCACCGCGCCGTCGGATCGGTAAAGGGTGCGAGGCCAGAACAGGATACGGCCTTTACGCAGCCGATAGTCTCGTAACCGACCCCGATAGTCGGCGCCCTGGACCACCACATCGCCCCTGAGGCGAACCACGTAGTCCACGGGGTAGCCGGTGTGGCGGGGCATCCGTTGCAGAAAGTGGATGAGGCTGGCCCGTCCGAAACCGCGGTCAGCCAACAGCAGCGGTCGGATGGTGGAGGGCAAATGGCGTAACAACCGCCCGATGAAGAACTCCTCCACTCGGTTCTGGGAAGGATCCAACTCTGCCGGCGTGGACACCCAGCTGAGCAGGGGCAACCCCCGACCCCGAAAACAGACCGCAGCGAACAGACCGTTTCGCCCCTGACCCAGATCGGACCAGTCGATCATCATCGGAACCCGCCCCTGCAATCCGGCCGCCTGACAGATTGGTTCCAACAGCGCCGTCTGCACCGCCATGGTGTCAAAGCCGGTGTTGGACAGAAAGCGAAACAGTCGCTTCTTACGCTGATGATGCGAATAGGGTAATTGGGTCCGCCAGGCCCGCACCAACACCGATATAGCCAGGGCACGACGCTCCAGAATAGCCACCGTGAGCAGGGCCAGATTGGTCCGACGGGTGGCGCGAAATTGCGGCAATGCGTCGTTCAGAAAGGTGGCGATGCGGTGATACCATGACATGGGCGGCCTCCCCAGGGCAGGAATGTGGCGGGTAACCCATTCCCTACCCGGAGAGACCGACCTTTTTCAACCCCTCAACTCAAACTGGGTACGCGTGAGGACTACATCCCCCTTGACGAACTGGAACCGGTATGAGCCGATGCTACAATGGGCTTCATGATCCCAGTCCAACCCAAGGAGACCTCCGATGGCCGACCCGCGACGCGATTTCGTCAAGTACACGTTCTTCAAGGTGCAGCCCGAGTGGCGCCGCCTGTCCGCCGCCGAGCGCGAGGCCGGCAAGGATGAGTTCGCCGCCGTGGCCGCCGAGCACGCCGACCGGGTCGCCCTGAACACCTATACCCTGGTCGGCGCCCGCGGCGACACCGACTTCATGCTGTGGGGCGTGTGCCCCGAGCTGGAGCCCATCAACGAGATGGCGGCGCGCCTCAACGGCACGCGCCTCGGCGGTTACCTGGAAACCCCGCATTCCTACCTGGGCATGACCCGGCGCTCGCCCTACATCGACGACCACCAGCACGAGGGACAAGAGGGGTCGGGAGATTCCGCGTCCATGCGCATCGTGGGCCGCCGATACCTCTTCATGTACCCCTTCTGGAAGACCCACGACTGGTACCAATTGTCCAAGGACACGCGCCAGGAGATGATGAACGAGCACTTCGTCATCGGCCACAAGTATCCGCAGGTGAAGATCTCCACCGCGTACTCCTTCGGACTGGACGACCCCGAGTTCATCCTGGGCTTCGAGACCGACGAGCCCGGCACCTTCCTGGACCTGGTCATGGATCTCCGCGAGTCCAAGGCCCGCCCCTACACCCTCAAGGACACCCCCATCTTCTCCTGCATCAACCGCCCCCTCCGCGACTGCCTGGACGACGCGGCTTAGGAAGACGGCATTATGACCACGCAAACCGTTGCCCCATTCCAACCTGGCCCTGCCGCCATACACGATGAGGATTTACTGTCGGAGTTCTCCCTGGACATCAATTCCATACTGGCCCTGCTGCCCGACGATGATGCGCTGGATGATTGGCTCCTCCGGTTCAGCGGCGACAACGAGGATACAGGCTACTGGTTCGAGATTGACCAGCAGGGGAGGTTACTGGCAATGGCATCCGAAGGCAGGGACGGGTCAGAGCGACAGTTCAATCTGCAATTCGATTTGCAGCTATGGGCTGACACCGGCCCCGGCGGAAAGGTGGTGACCGGCAATGAACTCGTGCGGATGCCCCGGCCCGGCCGGCGCGCTGCGGATGCCGGCTGGCTGGCCCCGGAGCAGGTTGCCATACTGCCCCCGGCCGGACAACGTTTCCGCAGCATCGCTTTTGCCCCTCGCTTTGTGGCGGAAATTCGCTCCCTATCCAATTCGGTAGAAGAGCAGCACGACAAAATGGAAGAGTGGATCGCCTACGGCGTCGCGCTGGGTTGGCTGATAGACCCGTTCCTGCGCCAAGTCCACATCTATCGCCCCAACGTCGCGCCCGAAGTGCTGGACGATCCGGAAGCCGTCAGTGGGGACCCGGAGCTGCCGGGGTTCGTATTCAACGTCCGCAGCCGCATTTTCGACCTACAGTAATCGGCAGCGAAGCGAGGTTTGAGACATGGTGACGACCGGCATTATCCAAGCTTGCGTTGAGGCTGAAGAAGAACTCGGGCTTCCATTCGCTCTCCGTGTCAACATAAAGGCGATCCTTGATTCAGTGGCCGGCAAGCTGGCCGACGACGAAATCGACCAGTGGTTCGTCGGGTTGGCCAAAGCCAATGAGGGGCGCGGGTTTTACTTGGAACTGACCAACGAAGGGGAATTAGTAATCAACCCTATGGTGAATCGAGATGGCGGCTATGCAGAAGGTCAGCTCTTTGGCACCATGTTTATGTGGGTTGAAGAACACGGTGGGGAAACATATCCTTCTCGAACGATCGTGCGCCTGCCCGACGGTTCTCGAACCGAACCGGACGCAGTTTGGCTGTCGCCCGAGCAGGTCGTTGCGTTGCCACCGCTATCCGATGGCGGAGCGATCACCGAGTGCCCGACTTTCGTGGCGGAGGTTATATCCGGCACCGACCGCCTGCCACCCTTGCAGCGCAAGATGGAACGATACATTTCCAACGGTGCGCTGCTGGGCTGGCTGATCGATCCCTACCGGCATCGGGTCTATGTTTACCGCCCTGGGGTCGAACCCGAAGTGGTCGACGACCCGGAAACGATCACCGGCGACCCGGTGATGCCGGGTTTCGTGTTCGAGGTGCGGCGGCGGATTTTTGACCTGCACCGCGCTACTGAGCAGTAGCAGGCTTGCCAACCCACAAACAAGAGCGCTCCGACGATTGCCGGAGCGCTCATATTTTTGGCCGTGTCGCGGCGTGCTACCGCAGCGCCAGCATCCGTTCCAGCGCTACGACCGACTCCCGCTGCATCTGATCGGGCACGGTGATGCGGTTGACCACCTCGCCGGCCACCAGGCTTTCCAGCGTCCACAGCAGGTAGGCCGGGTGGATGCGGTACATGGTGGAGCAGGGGCAGCTGACGGGGTCGAGGCAGAAGACCGTCTTGTCAGGGTTGTGCATGGCCAGGCGGTTCACCAGGCTAATCTCGGTGCCCACGGCCCAGGCCGAGCCGGCCGGAGCCTCGTTGATGGTCTTGCGGATGAACTCGGTGGAGCCGTTCAGGTCGGCGGCTTCAACGGTCTCCATGGGGCACTCCGGATGCACCAGCACGGTTACGTCAGGGTAGCGCTGCCGGGCGGACTCGATCTGCTTGGTGGTGAAGCGGGTGTGCACCGAGCAGTGCCCTTGCCACAGCACCATCTTGGCCTTCCGCAATTGCTCCGGCGTGTTCCCGCCCATGGCCTTGAAGGGGTTCCAGACCACCATCTCGTCCAGGGGGATGCCCAGCTTGAGCGCGGTGTTCCGTCCCAGGTGCTGGTCCGGCAGGAACAGGACGCGGTCGGCCTCACCGAAAGCCCACTCCAGCACGGCCGTCGCGTTGGAGGAGGTGCAAACGCCGCCGCCGTTGCGCCCGCACAGGGCCTTGATGGCGGCCACGGAGTTCATGTAGGTGACCGGCAGGATGCCGCCGTGGTCGCCGAGCACATCCTGTAGGTCCTCCCAGCCGTCCTCAACATCCTGGATGGGCGCCATGTCGGCCATGGAACAGCCGGCGGTGATGTTGGGCAGGATCACCTGCTGGTGGTTGCCGGCCAATATGCAGGCCGTCTCCGCCATGAAGTGGACGCCGCAGAAGACGATGTAGTCGGCCTCCGGGCGCGAGGCTGCTTCCTGGCTGAGCAGGAAGGAGTCGCCCTGGAAGTCGGCGTACTTGATGATCTCCTCGCGCTGGTAGTGGTGGCCCAGGATGGTCACGCGGTCGCCCAGGACGCGGCGGGCGATGCCGATGCGCTCGTCCAGCTCGGCGGGTGAGCAGGCCAGGTACTCACCGGGAATTTTCTGCCAGCGGACGTTGATCGCCAACTCCTCCGCCAGCGACTTGGCGGGGAGTTCGTCTTCCGGTTTGCAGAAGGCGGCGTGTTCTATCTCGGTGAGGGGAATTGTTGGTTGCCTGGTTTGCGTAACCATATCAGCCGCCTCCTTAAACTAAAAAAGCGGTACTACGCCGTCACGCCGGCCAAAGACCATGGCCCGGTGCGTGTGATCCGAACGTCCACCAACTGACCGGTCAGGTCCGGCCCGGCGACGCAATCGGCGGTTTCGGGGAGATCGAAGTAAACGAGCTTGTTGCCTCGCGTCCGGCCGGTCCAGCTGCCCCGCTTGCGGTTCTCGGCAAGCACCTGGACCGTGTCGTGCAGGTACGCGGAGTTGATGTCGGTGAGGATGCCCTCCTGCAGCGTTTCGAGGCCCTTCAGCCGACGCTGCTTTTCCTCCTGCGGCACGTCGTCTTCCATGGTGCGCGCGGCGATGGTGCCGGGCCGCGTGGAGTAAGCCGCCCCGTGCACCTTGTCGAACCGCAGGTCGTCAATCAGGTGCAGCGTATTCTCGTACTGCTCCTCGGTTTCGCCGGGGAAGCCGATGATGATGTCGGTGCTGACGGTGACGTCGGGGATGGTGTCGCGGATCTCGCTGATGATGTCCCGGTACTCTGCGGTGGTATAGGGCCGGCGCATCCGCCGCAACACGTCGTCGTCGCCGGCCTGCACCGGCAGGTTGATGTGCTCGCACACCTTGGGCAGGTCCGCCACGGACTGGATGATACGACTGCTCATGTAGGAAGGATGGGAAGTCAGGAACCGGATGCGGTCCAGTCCGTCGATGTCGTTGAGCCTGGCGAACAGGTCGGCCAGGTCGTCGCCCTCGTCCCGGTCGTGGCCGTAGGCATCCACGGTCTGCCCGAGCACGGTGACCTCGCGAACGCCGCGAGTTGCCAGCAACTCCACCTCGTGCGCAATGTCGTCCACCGAGCGGCTGACCTGGCGGCCGCGTCGGTAGGGGATGATGCAGAAAGTACACATCAGGTCGCAGCCGTGGATGATGGGCACGTAGGTTGCGACGTCGGGTCGCTGGGGCGCCAGGGCGCCGACGCAGCCCTCCCAGTCCAGGCCCAGACGCTCGCCCACTACCTCCAGCAGCGGCTCGAACTCCTGGGGCCGCAGGAACAGATCAACGTGGGGGAACCTCTTCTGCAGATCTTCAGTGCGAGGGCCGACCATGCAGCCGGTCAATGCCAGCACAGCGTCGGGTCGCTTCTTGCGCAGGGGTTGGGTCAGGTTCAGGGTGCCGGTGACCTTGTCCTCGGCGGATTGGCGTACCACGCACGAGTTGAGCACCACCACGTCCGCATCGGCGGGGCGCGGCACGGCCGTAAGGCCCAATTGCTCCAACGCCGACCCCAAGCGTTCGGAGTCGGCGGTATTCATCTGGCAGCCTATGGTCCAGATGTGGTAGGTCTGCATTAGAGTTTGTTTCCGAGTAGAAGGGGGCGTCCGGGGGGTGGAGATGGCGGAGGGAGTGGGATTCGAACCCACGATCCCAGTTTCCCAGGATAAGCGCTTAGCAGGCGCCCGCACTAGACCACTATGCGATCCCTCCCTGCCCTTCTGGGTGTGGTTCATTATAGCCCATTGTGAAGCGCGTTACAAACTTCGGTGTTGGCTCGGCAACTGTTCAAACGCGGGGGAAGTGTCATTGCGAGGCGCTTGCGCCGTGGCAATCTCGACTCCATAGCAGCAACGTCTGCCCTGAAGCACTCCCCTGCGCCCACGAGATTGCCGCGCTGCGCTCGCAATGACAACCTCCTGAGTTCTGAACACTCACGTTGGCTCGGCAACTCCGGCAGCCGGAATTCGGAACCCCATGCTGCAACCAAAACCAATGAATCGTCGTACACTGAAACACCGTGCCATTTATTCGGGGACTTGGGAAACGAAAGCACGGTCCAGAGGAGAGCGGTGATGAGGCAGAGGCGCATGGTGATTTTGGTAGCGGCGGCGTTGGCAATGGCAATTGCGCTCGGAGCGACGGCTTGCGGCCAGGACGAACCCAGTGCCGGACCAAACGCTGAGCCTCGCGCCGAGGCGACGTCGCCCGCGGCTCCCCCGGCAACCACCGCTTCGCCAGCGCAAACGGCGCCCACCGCGGCTGCTCCAACTACTGCCGCCCCTCGACCCGAACCGACGCGCGAGGCAAAGCCTCCGACCACCACCTCGGCGGAACCCACAGCCTCTCCCGCTGAACCCCCGGCTACGGCCGCTCCAACCGTCTCCCCTGCGGAACCTGCCCCTACCCAGCCGCCGGCGCCGACACCAACCTCAACTCCCCAGTCCGTGGTAAGCCCCCAGCTGCGGGCCTACGCCGACGAGCACGCCCACGGGCCGGGCGCTATCTACGTGGGCGACGCCACCCAATTGCTCGGGCCACCGCCCCACCGGAGCCTCATGTTCGGCGTGCCGGAAGCCATCTACCGGCAAGGCTCGGCGGCCGCGGTGCTGGGCTTCGAGCCGGCCGGCATCCCCGATCACCTGTTCATCTACAACAGCGACTACTACCGCGATCTGATTGACAAGGCCAATTTGACCGATCCCACCGAACTCGTTTCCACCGGCGAGAGCATCGAGATCCAGCACGTGTGCATCGACCGCAACCTGCCCACCTGCGTGCTGATCCAGACCTACTGGGCTCCCAACCTCTGGGAGCGCACCGACGGCCAGGTTGATCTGTCAGTGACGTCCTTCGTCGAACTGGGACTCGCCGGGCCCGACACCCTGAGCCAGGTGGCCGACGGTTCGCTGGATATGGTCAACATCTTCACTGGCTACGTGGCCGGAGCCCACCCGTCCCTGGAGGTGCAATCCCTGTGGGGAACGGCCAGCGACTGGCAAACCTCGTACTCCGCGCTGGCGGACATGGCGCCCGACATCGACCGGATGCTGCTCGACATCACCGAGGGTAGCCCGGTGCTCAACCGCAACTGGTTCGCCGGTTCCGACCAGTGGTTCTTCAGCAACGAGCCCATGCGCTCGATTGGCGATTTCGAAGGACAACAGATCCGCACCCACTCGGCGTCCATGTCCGACTTCATCCGCGGCATGGGCGGCGAGCCCGTGGAACTCAGCGTCGGCGAACTGTACACCGCCCTGCAGATCGGAACCGTGGACGCGGCGGTGACGACCCTCCTGCTGGGCGTCACCGGCAGCCTCTACGAGGTCGCCGACCACATCGCCGGCCCGGTGATCGGCTTCGGCTACACCAACAACGTGATCAACCAGGACGTATGGGACGGCATACCAACCGACCTGCAGCAGATCATCATCGAGGAAGGGGCGAAAGCCGAATTGGAGGCCTTGCGCCTGGCCCCCTTCCAGAATTTCATCGCCCTGGAAGCCGCCGAGGACCTGGGCCTAGAAGCCGCGCCGTTCTCCGACGAAACACAGGAACATATCCAGACGGTGGTGCTGACGGAGCACGTCCTCCCCGGGTGGCTGCGCCGGCTGGGATATCCGGGCAGCGGCGCAGACGCCGTCGCCATCTACAACGCGAAGTCCGCACCGTACACGGGATTGATGATCGCGCCCGACGGCTCCATCGAGCGGGTACCGATAACCAAAGGCCCGCGCGCTCGGTAGTCCGGCCGGCGACAAATCGTCAGAAGCAGGATTTGCGAGATTTTAAGATTTGGCAGGATTCGAGGCTCTCCGTCATGGAACGGTTCCAATCCTGATAATCATTGAATCCTGAAAATCCTGCTTCTGACGATTTACGAAACCGGGTATGCGTGAGCGGCAATCGGGCTTGCGTTATCTGTCCTTATGTGTAAAATGTACATATATGGTCAGCCCTGATCCCCTCGGCAGCCGCAAGCTGCCCAAGAACTTCCTCACCCCGTGGGTGTTGCTGGTGCTCAAGCAATGGAGCCTGCACGGCTACCTCATCATGCAGCAGCTCAACAGCATGGGCTTCGCCGAGGTGGACCACCCCACCCTCTACCGTGAACTGCGCCGCCTGGAAAAGGAAGGACACGTCACCTCAGAGTGGCAAACCGACGGCAGCGGCCCGGCCAAGCGCGTGTACAGCATCACCGAGGCCGGCGAGCAGATGTTGCTGGGCTGGTCCGAAGTGGTGTCCGGCTACCAGCGCATGATCGCCGGTTTCTTCGACCTGTACGCTCAGGCTTTCGGAATGGCGCCGCCCGCCACCGGATCCGATGCGGCAGCCGAACCCGAATTCAACGACAACGTAACCTGACCGAAACCAATCCGCAATCAATCGGCCCTACCCTATGGGCCGGGATATTCAGGAGGATCACAACGTGGCAGCCACCGTAACCGAATGCGCGCAAGAGATGGTAACGGCCTATAACCGGATGGTGTCCCAGGGCTTTGCCGCCGCACGAATGGGCTGGGAACAATCCGCCGCGACCACCAAGGTCATGACTGAGGCCGTCCAGGCCGAACAGACCGCCGCCGGCAAGATCTGGGAAGAATCCATCGGCCGCGCCCGGGACCGCAGCGAGAAAATGGCGGAACTCACCAGGGCTTTCACCGCCGCCCCCAACGCCGGTGTCAACGCGGAAACCAAGGAGATGATCGACGGGATCGTCGCCGGCGACCAGGCGTACTTCCGGGCCTGCGCCGAGTACGCCCAGGGCGTCGAAAAGCGCCGCGCCGAGCTCACCGCCACCATGCTGAAGGCCAACACCGACCTCGCGTCG
The DNA here is from genome assembly GCA_965203985.1 of Dehalococcoidia bacterium. Classification (GTDB taxonomy): domain Bacteria; phylum Chloroflexota; class Dehalococcoidia; order Lucifugimonadales; family UBA3495; genus Bin87. Next base: position 1,028,543 of record CBDBDS010000013.1, on the reverse strand, counting down.
GCTAGCCAGGAAATGGTCGAGAGCGCCATGGACTACGGCCGGGGCCTTCATGGACTGGTCCTTCGCCGTCGGCCGGGGCGCGACTCCCACCGCACCCTTCTAATCGCAGCCTTCCAGCGGCAACCGACAGGAGACACACTCGTGGTCAATTCGACCGAATACGCCTCCCAATTTCAACAGGAAGCGCAGTTGCAGATGCAGCGCTTCCAGGCCATGTTTGACGCCTTTGTCGTCAACCCGGCCGACCCGCCCGCCGAGGTTACGCCCTACGAGGTCATCTGGAAGCGTGGCAACACCCGGCTGCTCCGCTACGGCTCTCGGGAACGGGAGACCCTGGGCCTGCCCTACCTGATCGTGCCCTGGTTGGGCATCAGCCGGACCTACGTCCTGGACCTGCTCCCCGGCAACAGCATGATCGAGTACCTGGTCAACCACGGCCACGACGTGTTCCTGCTGGACTGGGGCGTAGTCGGCGAAGAGGACCGGGAACTGGGCTTCGAGGAGGGCGTCTACAAGATCATTCCCCGGGCCATTGAACGCGCCCTGGAAGCCTCCGGCGCAAGCGAGATCACGCTGAACGGCATCTGCCTGGGCGGAACCCTCAGCGCCGCCTACCTGGCGCTGCACCCGGACGCCCCGGTGCGCAACTTCGTGTCCGTGGTGGCGCCCATCGACTTCGAACAGGGCGGCATGTTCCGCACCTGGCTGGACGAGCGTTACTTCCCCGCCGACCTGATCGTTGAGCACTACGGCAGCCTGCCGTCCGTCCTGATGAACACCGGGTTCAAGATGCTGCGGCCCACCCTGGAGGCCCAGGCCATGGCCGGACTGTGGTCCAACGCGACCCGTCCCGGATACATCGAAAGCTACAAAGCCATGAGCCGGTGGGCCAACGACTTCGTTGCCATGCCCGGCCGCTTCTTCCGCCAGTTGTCCAAGAACCTGTACGGCAAGAACGAGATGGTCCGGGGCGAGTTCCTCATCAACGGCCGCACCGTCAACCTTTCCCATATCCGCCAGCCGCTGCTGGTGGCGGCCGCCAGCCAGGACTACATCGTTCCGGCGCCGGCCGCGAGCAGCCTGATGGACGTGGTATCCAGCGAGGACAAGGAGTTCGTGGAACTCCCCGGCGGGCACATCTCCGTCTTTTCCGGCCGGCAGGCCCACCAGACCCTGTGGCCCAAGATCGACGAGTGGGTTTCGGCCCGGTCCAACTGAAAGAGCAAATCTACAAGCAGCCAGCCCACCGGGAGCGCCCACTGATGACCACCGCCGACAATGGCACCACCGAAAACAGCGCCACAGCCTTCTTTGAAGCGTGGCAGGACATGATCCGCAAATCCACCGAAGCCTGGTCGCAGGCCGCCTCCGGTTTCGGCGGGTTCACGCCCCCCAATCCGGGCGCGATGCCCTTCGGCCAATTCCCCTTCGGAGCCTTTCCCTTCGGGTTCCCGCCGGGCGCCGGCGCACCCGGAGCCAACCCTTTCGCGGCACCATTTACCTTTGGGGCACCATTCAACCCGGCCGACTTCATGCAGATGTGGCAGCGGATGTTCGAAACCTGGCAGTCGCAATGGATGAACAACCAGTCCGGTGAAACCCGACCGCCGTCCATGGAAGAAGCCCAGCGCCAGTGGTCCCGCTACCTGGAGTCCATGGCAGCCACCTTCTCCGAAACCATGAGTTCGGAAGAATTCTCCAGGATGCTCGGCCAATACATGGAGCAGGGTCTAGCCTGGCAGGAGCGCATTGCCAAGCAATCCAACCCGCAGATCAACGCCCTGCTGCGCGCGTACAACCTGCCCTCCCGCAGCCAGATGGACCGGATGTTTGCCCGGATCATCGGCATGGAGGAGAAGCTGGATGACCTGGAGGACGAGATCCGCAAGCTCCGCAGCGAACTGAGCGCGTCCCGGCGTACCCAATCGTCCCGCTCCCGCTCCGCCCGGGCAGCCGCAACTCCCGCGGCCAACGGCGAAGGAGATCAGGTCTGACCCAATTCCCCAACGAGACACCCGACCCAAGCGACAGGAGGCACACATGAAACTGGAAGGACGTACTGCTCTCGTCACCGGCGCCTCCCGCGGAATCGGCCGCGCCATCGCCCTGGCCCTGGCGGAAGAAGGCGCCGACATTGCCATCAACTATGTCTCCAACGAGGCGGCCGCGGCGGCCGTCGTTGAGGAGATCCAGGCGCTGGGACGAAAGGGGATGCTGGCCCGCGCCGACGTGGGCGACTTCCCCGACACCTACGCCATGGCCCACTCCGTGCTCAGGGAGTTCGGACACATCGACATCCTGGTCAACAACGCCGGCGTGACCTCCGACAAGACCTTCGTCAACATGGACCATTCCACCTGGCGCAAGGTGCTGGCCATCAACCTGGACGGGGTGTTCAACTGCACTAAGGTCTGCATCGACCAGATGGTGGAGCAGAACTACGGCCGCGTGGTGAACATTACGTCCGTGATCGGGCAGATCGGCAACTTCGGCCAGGCCAACTACGCCGCGTCCAAGGCCGGCGTAGCCGCCATGACCAAGACCCTGGCGAAAGAACTGGCCAGCAAGGGCATCACCGTCAACGCCGTGGCCCCCGGCTTCATCGAGACGGAGATGGTGTCCTCCATACCCGAAAACATCCAGGACCGCCTGCTCAGCCAGATCCCTCTGCGCCGCTTCGGCAAGGCCGAGGAGGTCGCGCAGATGGTGGTGTTCCTCTGCTCTCCCGAGGGCGACTACGTCACCGGCGCGGAACTGGAGGTGAACGGCGGGCTGTTCATGTAACGGCCGCCCGGCTCTGCTACATTCCGCGACGAGCGACCATCGGATGGTTCCGTAGCCGTGCCAACATACTGTTGAGCCGTTTTGATCACAGTTGAGAGCAGACGATTCCTGGACCTTCAACTGCCCCCCAATCAAGGAACACCCCGGGAAGACGGTTGGTTTCAGTCGCGCACTGAGTTTCGCAGTTATCTCGTGCGCAGCCAGTGCCGGGCGCGTCATTCCACTCGTGTACAATGCTAGTAAGGTACGGGGCACGAAGGGCCAAGTATCAAGCAATGCAATATCACAATCGGTACAATATTTGTCCTGTGCCGTTGACAGGCCGGCAGCCCCCTAATAGCATCAACCACCGCCCAACACGACAGGCCGGGCACGGTGTGTACTGAGGCAAACGCAAGCCATGAACATCACGCCGCAATACATGGTCAAAGCGGACCTGGTAATGCTCGGAGCCAACCTGTTGGCAGCGCCAGACGCGTTATCACGATTCACTGAAAATGTAGATGACGATTTCCAGCAACAAGAGGGGTTGGACATCAGCCTGTCGGCAGGATCTCCCGGGGGAGCAACCGCAGGTCCAAGCCGCACATTGATCTTTCCACAAGACCGAATAACTTTGAACCTCACCGCCGCGAGGTCGTCCATTTCACGGGATTACCCGTCGGTCGACCGGTTGAAAGATGACCTCGGCAAACTTGCTGAGATTGCAACTATGGCAATCGAGGCTTCCGGGCCAACGGCGAGAACCCTCCTGCGGGCCTACGGATACAATATGCAGGTTGTGTTCCGACTGCGGGGTAAGGAACGAGCGATCGAGTATCTGGGAGAACGGTTATTCAGCGGAAATATCGCAGGATCAAGCGGGAAAACATTGGTTGGAGGAACAGCCAGCCTTATCCTCCGTGATGGAGCTACCCAATGGACCTTTGCAGCGAATCCTTGGCCCAATGGCGATCCCAACGCCGACAGAGTCGCGTTGTCGGTCAATCGTCATACGGAGAATCCCCTCAACTTCCCTGGTAGGGAGGCCATTGTGCGAGACCTTCTGCAAACTTGGGAAGAGGCTCATGGCTTCATGTCTAGCCTGGACACTCATAGTGGGGGAACTAATGACTAGTGCCCAATTGAAACCAGCGTCGAGCGGAACTCGCTCGGAAACCGAAGGCGAGCATGACTCCGGCATAACCATTCGGGTCGAAGCGTTTGGAGCGGGGATCCACACTTTCCACACGTATTACCACCTGGTGGGGACTGGTGAGCTATCAGTTGCCGGCACACCGTTGCGCTTGGACAGCATAACGCTGGTGGGACAATCCGCCTCCGATGTGTTGCTTGTGCAGCCGCCGGCCGAAGAAGGACTTATGGCCAGCGCGGACTCCTCGGATTCTGCGTTGCCGCAGGTGTCGAAGGGGATGGTATTCTACGGCGACCTGTCTGACTTGGAGTCCGCGCTGGACGAACTGGAATCCATCGTGGAGGCTGCCGAGGAAGACGATTGCTTGGAGCCTACGCCTCTTGCGATTGAGAATGCCGACTTCCTGGTAAAGGCGCTGTACCATATTTCCCCACGCAGATATGACATTTACCCAATGAGCGGGGGCGAGATTGTAATTGACGGCGGCAATCAGGGTCGCCGCATCGGGGTTTTCTGTTACCCCGATGGTCGGGTGCTGTATGTTGGCTGGGTCGACGATGTTCGTCAGAAAGTCAGCAAAGATAGTGTGGCTGATGTGCCGCATGATTTCTTGAACCAAGCCCTCACGCAACTGGATGCCCTCGAAAAGCATGAGCAGCGACTACGATGACACGACAAACATCCCGTCTGAAGTGGCGCCGGAGGAAGAACTGGCGAGGTCGGTGTTCAGTCAGAGGCACGTGAAAGAGGTCAAAGGTCAGCCGCATAAGGTTCTTTTCAAGGCGTTTGAGCCGCCGCGAGACCGAGATAATCCGGGCCATCGGATCACGGAAATATCGGTAGACAGGTTCGGCTACCTCGACATGGACACCGCTGTCCAGCTAGGGGAAGCCAGGGCCAAATACCGCTCGTCCACCACCAATTTTTATGGATGGGCGATCATTTTGGTCCAAGACGCCAGCCAAGAAAGACGTGAAGTCGTCTCATCCCCATCGTGGGAAGAGCAAAACCCCGCCCACGCAGACATTCATTTGCCAGCGTCCACTGCGCACGATGACGATGACCGGAACTTCCATATGTCTGGCTTGGCAGAAAAATCGTGCTGGCTGCCCCGGCCATCAGACGCTCCTTAGCTCTGCTTGGCACCAAGACCGGGAACCAATTGGCGCGTTTATGAATCGTTTGAGTGAGCCTGCATTCAGTTGACATAGCTCGGCAACTGGCGGTAACATCTTTGACCGTTACGCCGGCAAACCAACCGGCCGCAAAGGAACTCTTATGCCTACTGTCAATCAACTGGTGCGCAAGGGCCGCAAGCCGATGCGCAAGAAGACCAAGGCGCCGGCCCTCCACTGGGTGCAGAACTCCCTGCGGAACCGCACGCGCTGGGGCCCCGGGTGTCCGCAGCGTCGTGGGGTGTGCATCCAGGTCCGCACCATGACCCCCAAGAAGCCCAACTCCGCGCTCCGCAAGATCTGCCGCGTACGGCTGACCAACGGCGTGGAAGTGACTGCCTACATCGGCGGGGAAGGGCACAACCTGCAGGAACACTCGGTGGTCCTGATCCGCGGCGGCCGCGTGAAGGACCTGCCCGGCGTGCGCTACCACGTGGTACGCAGCAACCTGGACACTGAAGGCGTCGACGGACGCCGCCAGGGTCGCAGCAAGTACGGCACTCGTAGAGGCTGACCGCGACCCTGACCGAGAAATAAGGCCAACGTCACCCCCACCGCCGGGGGTGGCTCATTTTCGCACACAAGGTAGATTAGCCATGTCACGGAGACGCCGAGCCGAACCCAGAATTGTCAAGCCCGACCCGCGCTACAACAACGCGGAGTTGTCCAAGTTCATCAACCGGGTGATGCTCAAGGGCAAAAAGTCCACCGCCCAGCGGGTGGTCTACGACGCCCTGGAACTGGTGCGCCAGGACACGAACCAGGATCCCATCGGCGTCTTTTCCACGGCGCTGCGCAACGCCACTCCCCTGGTCGAGGTGCGGCCTCGCCGAGTCGGCGGCGCAACCTACCAGGTCCCGGTTGAACTGCGCACCAGCCGCAGCGAGGCTTTGGCGATGCGTTGGATCATTCGCGGCGCCCGCGCCAGGAACGGTATGCGCATGGCCCGCGGGCTTGCCAACGAATTCATGGATGCCGCCCGCGGCGAAGGTTCCGCCGTCCGACGCAAGGACGAACTGCACCGCATGGCGGAGGCCAACCGGGCCTTCGTACATTACCGTCGCTAAACCCGCCTTCCGTCGTAGGGGCGAATGTTTATTCGCCCCTACGTTTGTCTAATTCACTCTCCCGACTCTCCCCAGGTACAGGTATGACTGCCGTAACAACCAACGCCGATCTGATACGGAACATCGGCTTTATCGCACACATCGACGCCGGCAAGACCACGGTCACCGAGCGCGTGCTCTACCTCACCGGTCGCATCCGCAAGGTTGGCGGCGTGGATGAGGGCACCACGGCCATGGACTGGATGCCGCAGGAGAAGGAACGGGGCATCACCATCACCGCCGCCGCCACCACGGCCTACTGGCGCGACCACCAGGTCAACATCATCGACACCCCCGGGCACGTGGACTTCACCGCCGAGGTGGAACGGAGCCTGCGCGTCCTGGACGGCGGCATCGTGGTCCTGGACGCCGTCGCGGGCGTGCAGCCCCAGTCGGAAACCGTCTGGCGCCAGGCCGACACCTATGACGTTCCCCGCATCTGCTTCGTGAACAAGATGGACCGGGTCGGCGCGTCCTACGAGCGCACCATCGAGTCCATTCGACGCCGGCTGAAAGGAAACCCCGTTGCGGTGCAGGTACCCATCGGGGCCGAGGACGAGTTTCGCGGCGTGGTCGATCTCATTGAAGGCCAGGCCGTTATGTATTCCGACGGCCGCGACGACGTCGCCGACCCGCCGGAGTTGATCCCCGTGCCGTCGGAATACGAGCAGGCCTATCACGACTACCGCCAGGAGATGATCGAGAAGATCGTCGAAACCGACGAGGCCCTGCTCATCAAGTATCTCGAGGGCGAGGACATCTGCGCCGCCGACCTCCGCTCCGCCCTGCGCAACGCCACCATCAACCGCCAGTTGGTCCCGGTGCTGTGCGGCAGCGCGATGCGCGGCAAAGGCATCGACCCCCTGCTCGACGCCATCATCTGCTACCTGCCGTCCCCCCTGGACGTGCCGGCCGTGGAGGGCACCGTCCCCGGTACCGACGCCGTCGAGATCCGCGAACCCCTGGACAGCGAACCCCTGTCGGCGCTGGCCTTCAAGGTTGTGGTCGACCCCTACGTGGGCCGGCTGGTGTTCCTGCGTATCTACTCCGGAACGGTCGAATCCGGAGCCGCCGTGCGCAACGTCACCCGGGGCAACCGGGAGCGCATGGGCCGGCTGCTGCGGATGCACGCCAACCACCGGGAAGAGCTGCCAGAAATCACCGCCGGCAACATCTGCGCGGCCGTCGGACTGAAAGACACTTTCACCGGCGACACCATCTGCACCGACCACAGGCCGGTGATCCTCGAACCGCCTCACTTCCCTGAGCCCGTGGTCTCGGTGGCCATCGAGCCTGCCACCCGCGCCGACCAGGACAAGCTCGGCGAGGCCATGCGAAAGCTGTCGGAAGAAGACCCCACCTTCGTGGTGCGGTTCAACGACGAAACCGGCCAGACCGTCATATCCGGCATGGGCGAACTGCACCTGGAAGTCCTCGTCGACCGCATGCGACGGGAGTTCGACGTCGAAGCCCGCGTCGGCCAGCCGCGGGTCGCCTACCGCGAAGCCATCACCAAGCCCGTCCGGGTCGAGGGTCGTTTCGTGCGCCAGACCGGCGGCCACGGCCAGTACGGCCACGTTTGGCTGGAACTGGAACCCCAGGAACGCGGCGCCGGCGCCGAGTTCGTCGACGGCATCACCGGCGGCGTCATCCCGCGCAACTACATTCCGGCCGTCGAGGCCGGCGTCAAGCAGGCTCTGGACAACGGCCCGCTGGCTGGCTATCCTCTGGTGGACTTGAAGGTCACGCTGGTAGACGGTAGCTACCACACGGTGGACTCGTCCGAAATGGCCTTCCGTTCCGCCGCCATGATGGCCATGCGGGACGGGACGCGCCGGGCGGCTCCGGTGTTGCAGGAACCATTCTTCGAGATGGAGATCGTGACGCCGGGCGAGTTTCTCAGCGAAGTGCTGAGCGACTTGGGAGGGCGCCGCGCCCAGATCCGCAGCATCGAAGGGCAGGACGACCTGCAGACCGTGAGCGCGATGATCCCCCTCGGGGAGACGTTCGCGTACACCACGGCGCTGCGGTCCCTGACTCGCGGGCGCGCCTCGTACACCATGGAGTTCCGGCACTACGAGCCGGTGCCGGAAAGCGTCGCCCGGACCCTGGCCGTCCACCGGTAACCGGCGGTTCCGGCGGACAGAACACACAACAGGAGCGTTATCGGATTACATTATGGTCGCAAGGCAACAGATGCGGATCATCCTCAAGGCGTTTGACCACAAGATGCTGGATCAGTCCAGCACCCAAATAGTGGAAACCGCCGAACTCACCGGCGCCCGGGTCGCAGGGCCCGTACCTCTGCCCACGCAGATCCGACGGTTCTGCGTCATTCGGGGGCCCCACGTCGACAAGGATTCCCGCGAGCATTTCGAGATCCGAACGCACAAGCGGCTCCTGGACATCATGGAACCCACCAGCAAGACCATCGACGCGCTGACCCGGCTCAACATGCCGGCGGGAGTGGACATTTCCATCAAGCTCTAAATCGGCCGAACCCGCAGCCGGCATGGACCGGAATTACGGGTGCGGCGGGCAAAACGGAGTTCAGACGGGACAATCAGGCTTGAAAGAATAGTAATCCCGTCGTAAAATTGCAGTTCCGGCTGGCGGCGGGCATGAAAGCCACCGCCGCCGTTTCATCTAACGTTTCACATCCACCGGCCACCACGTACAGGCAAAGACAATGCTCAAGGCGTTCCTCGGCAAGAAAATCGGCATGACCCAGGTGTTCAACGACGCCGGCCAGGTCGTGCCCGTAACCGTCATCGAGGCCGGCCCCTGCGCCGTCACCCAGATCCGCACTGCGGAGAAGGACGGCTACGAATCGGTCCAGCTGGGGTTCGGTCGCGTTCGCCGGCCCACCAAGCCCGAGGCAGGTCATCTGCGCGGGAGCCAGATCGGCCGTCGCCTCGAAGAGGTGCGCGCCGACGACACCGGCGAGTTTGAAGTCGGCCAATTGGTTTCCGTGGACATCTTTGAACCAGGCGAGATCGTTGACGTTATCGGCAAGTCCAAGGGTAAAGGGTTCGCCGGAACAATGAAACGCCACGGCTTCGGCGGCGGCCCCCGCACCCATGGTCAGTCGGACCGCGCGCGGGCTCCCGGTTCCATCGGCGGCGGCACCACGCCGGGCAAGGTCTTCAAGGGACTGAAGATGTCCGGCCACATGGGCAACCGCCGGGTGACCGCCAAAGGGTTGGAAGTGGTCCGCGTGGACGCCGAGCGGAACCTGCTCATGGTCAAGGGCGGCATCCCCGGCGCGCCCAACAGCGCCGTTACCATCCGCAAGACCGGCAAGAGCAAGGCACCTAGGGAATAGAACGAACCGATACGCCTGCCCGGCATGGCGGCCATCGGCAAGGAACTGATCCGAAATGGAACTCCCCGTACTGAACACCGGCGGCAACGCCGTCGACACCATCGAGGTGGACGAGGCCGTATTTGACGTGCCCATGAACCAGACCCTGGTCCACCAGGCGATGGTCATCTACCAACTGAACCAGCGGCAGGGCACCCACTCCACGCGCACCCGCGCCGAAGTGTCGGGCGGCGGCCGAAAGCCCTGGATACAGAAGCACACGGGCCGCGCCCGCCAGGGCAGCATCCGCTCCCCGCAGTGGCGACACGGCGGCATAGCCTTCGGCCCCAAGCCCCGCGACTACCGAAAAGCCTTGCCACGCGCGATGCGTCGCAAGGCTTTGCAGTGCGTCCTCTCCGAGAAAATCCGCGGCGGACGCCTGATTTGCGTCGACTCGCTGGACAGCCTGGACGGGAAGACCAAGTCCATGAAGCAGGTCCTGGAGAACCTCAACGTCTCCGGGTCGGTGCTCGTAGTCACGGAAGAAGCCCAGCAGAACGTCGCGCGGGCCGGCGGCAACCTCAAACAGGTGTGGACGCTGCCCTCGGACCTGGTGAACGCCAACGACGTGTTGAAGCGCCAGACCATCCTGATCACCGTGGGCGCTATTCGCCGGATCGCGGAACTTTGCCAGGCGCCCCGGTATCGAGCCCGTCGGGCGGCCAGCGAGGTGGCGGAATAATGCACATCAGCGAAGTCCTCCTGCGCCCCACCATCACCGAAAAGAGCACCCTGTTGCAGGAAGAGGGGCAGTACACCTTCGAAATCGCTCCCCGGGCCAACAAGACACTGGTCAAACAGGCGGTGGAAGAAAACTTCAACGTCACGGTCATCAGCGTCAACATCACCCGCAACCGCGGCAAGCGCAAGCGGTACGGCCCTCGTTTCAAGAAACAACCCGATACCAAAAAGGCCGTGGTCACGTTGCAGGTCGGCGATCGCATCGACCTTATCGAAGGCCTGTAGGCACACCGCCGCCCGTCGCCATCGGGAGCTGAAACCATGCCTCTGAAAAATCTCCGACCCATTACCCCCGGCACGCGCAACGCGGTGCGTCCTTCCTTCGAAGAGATCACCACCAAGAAGCCGGAGAAGTCCCTGCTGGAACCGCTGCAGAAGCGCGGCGGCCGGAACAACAAGGGCCGCATCACCGCGTACCACCGCGGCGGCGGCTCCCGGCGCATGTACCGGCGCATCGACTTCAAGCGGCGCAAGGACGGCGTGCCCGCCACCGTCAAGACCATCGAGTACGACCCGAACCGGACCACGCGGATCGCCCTGCTTCACTACGCCGACGGCGAGAAATCGTACATCCTGGCGCCGGTGAACCTGTCCGTGGGCGACAAGGTGCAGTCCGGCCCCGATGCTGAGATCAGCCCCGGCAACACGCTGCCCCTGCGCAACATACCTACCGGTACCGTGGTGCACAACCTCGAGTTGACCCCCGGACGCGGCGGCCAGTTGGTGCGCGGCGCCGGCACGGGCGCGCAGGTATTGTCCCGCGAGGGCGACTACGTGCTGATCCGTCTGCCCTCCGGCGAGATGCGCCGGATCCTGCTCAACTGCCGGGCCAGCGTCGGCCAACTCTCCAACCCCGACCACAAGAACGAGAGCCTGGGCAAGGCCGGCGCCAGCCGCCACCTGGGCCGCCGCCCCCACGTCCGGGGCGTCGCCAAGAACCCGGTGGACCATCCCCACGGCGGCGGCGAAGGCCGCTCGCCCATCGGAATGCCCGGCCCCAAGTCGCCCACCGGCAAGCCCACCCTGGGACACAAAACCCGCAACAAGAAGAAGACCTCCAGCCGCTTCATCGTCCGCGGACGCCGCTGGCGGAGGTAGAAACCCAACTCTCGTGCCGCCCTGCGGCCCGACAGGCAGCGTTGTCACCATGTCAAGGTCAATCAAAAAGGGACCGTACGTCCATCCCAAACTGCTCAAGAAGGTCAACCGGGTTCGCGAATCCGGCGAGGCCACCGTCATCCGCACCTGGTCGCGGGACTCGATGATCATGCCCGAAATGGTCGGGCTGAACTTCGGCGTCCACGACGGCCGGCGTCACGTTCCGGTATTCGTCACCGAGAACATGGTGGGGCATCGCTTGGGCGAGTTCGCGCCAACGCGGACCTATCGCGGCCACGTCGCCCGGTCGGAACGCTCCAGCAGGGTGAGGTGACGACATGCCAGCCGTGCGAGCAATGGCCAAGCAGGTGGGAGCCTCCCCCAAGCGCCTGAAGCCCATCATGGACGCGGTGCGGGGCATGAGCGTCAACGACGCCCTCGACCACCTGAGCCTGATGCAGTCGCCGTGGGCGCGGTCGGTGGCCAAGGTGGTGCAGTCGGCGGCATCCAACGCCGAGAACAACGAGTTCATGAACCGCAACGAGCTGCGCATCACGCGCATTTCGGCAGACCAGGCGCGCCCGCTGAAGCGATTCCGGCCCCGCGCCAGAGGCCGGATTGGACGGGTTACCCGCCGCTCCAGCCACATCATCATCGAAGTGGACGAGATAGAGGAGCGCTAACTTATGGGACACAAAACCCATCCCTTCGGCTTCCGGCTGGGCATCATCAAGGATTGGCGGACCCACTGGTACGCCAACAACGGCGCCCAATACCGGGCCGGCGTGCAGCAGGACCTTTCCCTGCGCCGCACCATCCATGACGAGTACCGCGCCTTCTCTGACGCCGGCATCGCCAAGATCGAGATCGACCGCACGGCCCAGGAAACCATCGTCAACATCCACTCCGCCCGGCCGGGCATCCTGATCGGACGCGACGGCGACCGGGTGAAGGGCCTCCGCGCCCGCCTGGAGGATATGACCTCCGGCATGCTCCGCCTCAACATCATCGAGATCGAGCAGCCGGAAATGGACCCGTACCTCGTGGGCCGCAATATCGCCGACCAACTGAGCCGTCGCGTGGCCTACCGCCGCGCCATGCGCCAAGCCGCCCTGCGCACCATGCAGGCCGGCGCCGAGGGCATCAAGATCATCACCAAGGGCCGCATTTCCGGCGCCGAAATCGCCCGCACCGAAAAGCTGATGATGGGCCAGGTGCCACTGCACACGCTGCGCGCCGACATCGATTACGCGCTGGCCGAGGCCCACACCGCCATGGGTCGCATCGGCATCAAGGTCTGGATCTACAAAGGCCAGATCATGCCGCCGGCCGCCGAGGAAGACGGCGAACTGGACAGCATCGAGTTCCGGGTCACCAGCCAGGACACCGAAGCCGAGTTGCAGGCCGCAGAGTTCGAGAACTAGCGTCGGCAACGGATCGCGTCTTTCTTTCGTGATGAATAGATCGGGAGTTTGGAACCATGCTTCAGCCTAAGAGGACGAAATACCGCAAGATGGGTCGCGGCAAACGCCGGGGCATGGCTACAACCGGGAGCACCGTGGAGTTCGGAGAAATCGGGCTCAAAGCCCTGCAAGCCGAATGGATCACTGCCCGCCAGATCGAGTCGGCCCGTATCGCGATTACCCGCCACCTGCAGCGCGGCGGACGCACGTACATCCGCATCTTCCCGGACAAGCCGGTCTCCAAGAAGCCGGCCGAGGTCCGCATGGGCGGCGGCAAAGCGGCCAACGACCACTGGGTCGCCGTGGTCCGGCCGGGCCGCATCATGTTTGAAGTCGGCGGCGTGCCCCTCGACCAGGCGGCCGAAGCCCTCCAGAGGGCCGCGCACAAGCTGCCCATACCCACGAAGGTCGTGTACCGCGACCGGGTGAACTCGCTGCTGACCAGCGCAGCCAGGTGATAGCCGTTATGAAGATGTACGAAATTCGGGCGCTGACCGACCAGCAGATCGAGGAAGAGCTGCAGAAGTCCTACCGGGAGCTGATGAACCTCCGCTTCCGCGACGCCGTCAACCAGCTCACCGACACCAACCAACCCCGCAAGACCCGCAAGGACATCGCGCGCATGCTGACCTGCCTCCGCGAGCGGCAGCTCCAGTAAAGCGACCGCGATCATCCCAGCGCACTGACAGAACTTTCAGGATTATCCTAATGGCCAAGACAATGCGAAAGGTTCGGGTGGGCTCCGTGGTGAGCACCCGGATGGACAAGACCGCCGTGGTGGAATTGGTATGGAAGCAGCGCCACCGCGTTTACCGCAAGCAGATGCGCCGCGTGACCCGTTTCTACGTCCACGACCCGGAGGGACAGTGCCGGATCGGCGACACGGTCCGCATCCAGGAAACCCGTCCGATCTCTCGCACCAAGCACTGGAGACTTCTGGATATCCTGTCCCGTCGCGCTGTCGCCGACGTGCGCGCCATTGAACTTGAAGGCGACGCGGTGATCGAGCCGGTCGCGGACGCGGAAGCCGATGACGCTGCTCCGGTTGACGACATCGCCGATGAAATTACCGATGACGACGAGGATGCGTAAATGATCCAGAGTTACACCAGGCTGCACGTAGCCGACAACAGCGGCGCGCGACGCATCCGGCTCATCAATATCCCCGGCTCCAGCCGGCGCAAGTACGCCTCGGTGGGCGACATCATCGTCTGCACCGTGCGCGAGGCCATCCCCAACTCCCCGGTGCGCAAGGGCTCGGTGGTCAAAGCCGTAGTCGTCCGACAGGCCGCGCCGCTGCTTCGTCCCGACGGTACCTACATCAAGTTCGACGACAACGCCGCCGTGCTGATCAACGACAACCAGTTGCCCCGCGGCACCCGCATCTTCGGCCCCGTCGCCCGCGAACTGCGCGACAAGGGCTTCATGCGGATCGTGTCCCTGGCGCCGGAGGTGGTGTGATGGTCCAAGCCAAAATACGCCCTATTCTTCCCGTCATTCCGGCGAAAGCCGGAATCCAGCTGGAGGTGGTGTAATGGCCAGGACGAAAATCCGGCGCGGCGACGACGTGCTGGTCATCGCCGGCAAGGACAAGGGCAAGACCGGCCGCGTCCTCAACATGGTGCCCGAGAAGAACCGGGTCATCGTCGAAGGCGTCAACATGGTCACCAAGCACTACAAGCCTCGCCCCGGCATCCGCCAGGGCGGCCGCGTGCAGCAGGAAGCCTCGATCCACATCTCCAACATCAAGCTCATCCAGAGCAACTACACCGAACCGAGCACTCAGTTCCGCAACCGGGACGAGTGACTCTCTCGGGAGTGATCCCCATGGCTACTGACCAGCAGGAAAGAACCGAACAGGGCGGAGGCCGCCGCCAGCGGCGCCGGCAGGAAGAAGCCGAAGCCAACGGCGCTGAGCCGACGGAACTGCCCCCTCCCGCCTTCAAGATCCGCTTCCGGGACGAGATAGTCCCGGCGATGGTGTCCGAGTTTGGATACACCAGCCCCATGCAGGTGCCCCGGGTCACCAAGATCAACCTGAACATCGGCCTCGGCGAGGCGCTGACCAACGGCCGCGCCATGGAGAGCGCTGTCCGGGACCTGACCACCATCTCGGGTCAGAAACCAGTCATTACCCGAGCCCGTCGGTCCATCGCGGGCTTCAAGGTGCGCCAGGGCAACCCCATCGGCACCGCCGTCACCCTGCGCGGTGACCGCATGTATTACTTCCTCGAGCGCCTGATCATCACGGCCCTGCCCCGTATCCGGGACTTTCGCGGAATCTCGCGCAACGGGTTTGACGGCCGGGGCAACTTCTCCCTGGGCCTGCGTGAACAGATCGTGTTCCCGGAAATCGACTACAACAGCATCGACCGGCTGCGTGGGCTCCAGGTCACCATCACCACCAGCGCGACCAACGATACCGAAGCGGCGCGCCTCCTGGAACACTTCGAAATGCCTTTCGTCCGCCAGTAGGCTGACCGCCCCATCCGTACCGAAAACTGAGCAGCGGGAGAAACAACCTTGGCCAAGAAATCGTCCATCGTCAAGAACGAACGACGCCGGCAAACCGTCGCCAAGTATGCGGCGCAACGCGCCGATCTGCTGGCGCAGGCGCGTGACCTGTCCCGGTCGCCGCGCGAGCGGTTCGAGGCCCGCCAGAAGCTGGCCCTGCTGCCCCACGACGCTAACCCCAATCGCATCCGGAACCGGGACGGCGCCACCGGCCGGCCACGAGGCTACATTCGCCACTTCGGCCTGTCGCGCATCTCCTTCCGGGAAATGGCGCTGGACGGCCTGCTGCCCGGCGTCCGGAAGGCCAGCCTGTAAGGCTCTATTCGCATCGATGCACAGGATTGACAGGATTTTCAAGGAGCCGTTTCGCAATGCCCATTAACGACCCGGTTGCCGATATGCTGACGCGCATTCGCAACGCCATCCAGGCCCGGCACCAGACGGTGCTGGTACCCCAGTCCAAGATGAAGGTTGCCATCGCCGACATCCTGAAGGCGCAGGGCTACATTCGCGACTGGGACCTGGCGCGCAACCAGAAGTTCCCCACCATGCGGATCCATCTCACCTACAAGGACGACGACACCAACGCCATTCGCGGGCTGCGCCGGATCAGCAAGCCCGGACTGCGCGTGCACGTCGGCCGGGGCGAGATCCCCCGGGTCTATGGCGGGTTGGGCATCGCCATAGTTTCCACCTCCCAGGGAATGATGACCGGATACGAGGCCTGGCGCAAAGGCATCGGAGGAGAGTTGGTCTGTTATGTCTGGTAATGAGGTCCCCGTCAGCGTCGGCGTCGCCGAACGTATTCCGCCCGCTGAGAAGCCCCTGTCTCGCATCGGCCGTCAGCCCATCCCGATCCCGGACGGCGTCCAGGTTGAAGTCCTCTACGGAGGCGTGAAGGTCACCGGCCCGCGCGGCGAGGTGATCCAGAGGTACCACCCGGAAGTCACCGTCAAGGTGGAGGACGGGCAGGTCATCATCGAGAGGCTGACCGAGCGCAAGTTCCATCACTCGCTGCACGGCCTGACCCGGTCCCTAGTCGCCAACGCGGTTGTCGGCGTGACCGAAGGCTACAGCCGGACCCTGGAACTCATGGGCGTTGGCTACCGCGTGCAGCAGAACGGCGCCGGCATCACCCTCAGCGTCGGCTACAGCCACACCGTCGACGTGTTCCCCGAAGAAGGCTTGACCATGGAGGTCGAGGGCAACAACCGGGTTCACATCACCGGCGTCGACAAGCAGAAAGTTGGCCAGTTGGCCGCCAAGGTGCGGAAGGTCCGGCCCCCGAACCGCTACAAGGAAAAGGGCATCCGGTACCAGGGCGAGGTTCTACGCCTCAAGCCCGGCAAGGCCGCCGCGCGCCGCGCCGTGTAATGGACCCGTCACCCCTGTTAAACGTATCCGTCATTCCGGTGAAAGAACGTCACCCCGTACTGAATACGGGGCCGGAATCCATTACTCCCAGCAACTAGCACAGCCGACCAGAAATTGAACATCACCCTCTGGATTCCCGCTTTCGCGGGAATGACGGGGTTTGAGAGCAAACGTAAAATGCCACGCGACAAAGACTCCCGAAAACTGCGCATCGTCCGGCACCGCCGGGTACGCAACAAGGTCCACGGAACCCCCGACCGGCCCCGCCTCTGCGTCTTCCGCAGCCTGAAGGGCATATACGCACAGGTAATTGATGACGTGGAAGGCCACACCCTGGCCTACGCGTCCAGCCACGAGGTCGGCGGCGAGGACGCCGCGCCCAAGACGGCAGCGTCGGCTGCCGTGGGCAAGCTGGTGGCCGAGCGCGCCCGAGCCGCCGGAGTTACCTCCGTGGTGTTCGACCGGGGCGGCTACCGGTTCCACGGCCGGGTCAAGGCCCTGGCCGACGCAGCCCGCGAAGGAGGGCTTGTATTCTGATGGTTTCTCCAGCAACACGTAGAGGCCCAAGAACCGGCCCGCCCGGCAGAGGCGGTCCCCCTGGCAGAGGCGGCGACGGACCCGATCGGCGCGGAGGCCGCGGCGGTCGCGGCCGCGACCGTGACCAGCGGCAACGCGAGGACGACAGCGGCGGCATGAACGAGCGGGTGGTCCACACCCGTCGCATCGCCAAGGTGGTCAAGGGCGGCCGCCGGCTCCGGTTCAACGCCCTGGTGGTGGTTGGTGACGGCCAGGGACGCGTGGGCGCCGGCATGGGCAAGGCCCTGGCCATCCCCGACGCGGTCCGCAAGGGAACCGCCGTGGCCCGGCGGAGCACCATCAACATCCCCATCAAGGGAAGCACCATTCCCCACGAAATTTCAGTCCGCAAGGGCGCGTCCATCGTCATCATCAAGCCGGCCCCGTTGGGAACCGGCATCATCGCCGCGGGAGCGATGCGCGCCATGCTCGAGCTGGGCGGCGTGCAGGACGTGGTGGGCAAGTCGCTGGGTTCGCGCAACCCCATCAACATCGTCAAGGCGACCCTGGAAGCCCTCAGCCTCCTGCGTGACCCCGAAACCGAACGCGCCGCCCGGCTGGGACTAACGCCGCCGGGCACGAACGGCGCCACGGAAACTGCGGTAGCGGATGCGCCGGCCTCGCCGGCGCCGGAAACTCCGGCGGCAACTGAAGCGCCCGCCGAGGAACCCGCTCCCGCTCCCACCGCCGAGGAGGCTCCTGAAACCCCAGCCGCCGCCGAAGCCGCTCCGGCTCCCGCTGTCGAAGCGGCCCCTGAAACCCCGGCCATCGCCGAGGGCGAACCGCCCCCGGAGGCCGTCGCCGGGGAGGCCGTCGCTGCTGAGGAGCCGCCGGCTGCGGAAGAACCCGCGGCCGAGTCTCCGTCCGCCGACGCGGCTGATCCGCAGTCCTAACCACGCAAGTTCTCCCCGTCTCCCGTTCGCGGCAGGCGGCAGGTAAAAAACAAATGGCGCAGATCAAAATCACCTGGAAGAAAAGCTGCATCGGGCGTCCGTCCTACCAGCGCCGGATCGTGCAATCGTTGGGGCTCAAGCGGCTGAACCACTCGGTGGTTCACGAGGACAGTCCCACCATTCGCGGCATGGTCAACAAGGTCCAGCACCTGATCACCGTCGAGCCCGTCGAATAACGATCAACCCCGATAGATTACGGCCGTATAGTTAGGGAGCGATTGCCACCATGATGGAACACGAAATCTCGTCGCCCAAGGGCGCGCGACGAGCCCGCAAGCGGGTTGGTCGCGGCGACTCCGCCGGCGGCGGCAGCTACGCCGGCCGGGGCATGAAGGGTCAAAAGTCCCGCTCCGGTCCCGGCCTGCGACCCGGCTTCGAAGGCGGCCAGATGCCCTTGATCAAGGGCTTGCCCATGAAGCGCGGGTTCAACAACCGCTACAAGACCTACTACGCGCTGGTGGACCTGGACACGCTTCAGGAACGGTTTGAGGCCAACACCCAGGTCACTCCGGAACTGCTGCATCAGTTGGGCATCGTTCGCCGCACCAGGCTTCCGGTGAAGGTGGTGGGTGACGGTGAGCTGCAGCAGCCGCTGGCCGTGGCCGCGCACAAGTTCACCGCCTCGGCCCGGGCCAAGATCGAAGCGGCCGGTGGCACTGTCACCGAGCTTTAGCCTCGGCAAGCGGTTGGGAGTGACGGGACAAGACGCGCCATGATTCAGACTGAGGCACAGGCAGGAGGCCGATGGCCACGCCTGGTGCAGGCGGCCATCGACGCATTCAGCCTGCCCGACCTTCGGGCCAAGATCCTCTTCACCCTGGGGATGCTGGCCCTGTACCGGCTGGTCGCCCATATTCCCATACCGGGGCTCGACACGGCCGCACTGGAGCAGTTGTTCACCAACAACCAGCTCCTGGGGTTCCTGGACCTCTTCTCCGGCGGCGCGTTGAGCCGCATGAGCATCGTGGCGCTGGGCGTGTTCCCGTACATCACGGCGTCCATCATCATGCAGTTGCTGACACCCGTGATTCCCCAACTGCAAAACCTCTCGCGGGAGGGAGAAGCCGGGCGCATCAAGATGAACCGCATCACCCACTGGGGAACCGTGCCCATCGCCATTGCCCAGGCCTTCGCCCAGATGGTGCTCCTGCAGCAGGCCGGCGTACTCACTAACGTCGGGTTCGGGCCGGACTCGTTCCTGCCCACGCTGGCCGCGGTCCTGTCCCTCACCGCCGGCACCATGTTCCTGGTCTGGCTGGGCGAGCTGATCACCGAGCGCGGCATTGGCAACGGCATCTCGCTGATCATCTTCGCCGGCATCGTAGTGGGCTTCCCTGGATTGCTGGCCACCGGCTTCCTGGACCGCGACAACATCATCGGCGTCTTCTTCTTCGCCCTCATCGGTCTGTTGATCATCGCCCTGATCGTGGTGTTCAACGAGGCCCACCGCCGCATACCGGTCCAGTACGGCCGCAGCATCTTCAGAGGGGGCCAGATGTACCGCCAATCGGGCTCCACGTACATCCCGCTGCGGATCAACTCGGCCGGCATGATCCCGCTGATCTTCGCCTTCTCCATCGTGATCCTGCCCGGAACCGTCGCCCAGTACCTCAGTTCCGCCGGCGGTTTCGTCGGCAACATCGCCGCCGACCTCCAGGTGGCCCTGAGCCCCACCGGTCCCATCTACTGGATCCTGGCCTTCTTCCTGGTGGTGGCATTCACCTTCTTCTACACGCTGGTCGTGTTCCAGCAGCAGAACATCGCCGAGAACCTCCAGCGCAACGGCGGCTTCGTTCTGGGCATTAGGCCGGGCCGGCCCACCCAGGACTACCTGAACCGGGTGATCCTCCGCCTCACCATGGGCGGCGCGCTGTTCCTGGGCTTCATCGCCATCGTGCCCTACATCGCGTCCCTGATCACCAACGTGGAAGCCATTGCCCTCAGCAGCACCAGCCTCCTGATCATGGTCGGCGTGGGTCTGGACACCCTGCGCCAGTTAGAAGCGCAGCTCATGATGCGCAACTACGAAGGGTTCCTGAGATGACCGCCGCCAACGGCATCAGGCTGGTTCTCTTCGGCCCTCCGGGCGCCGGAAAGGGCACTCAAGCCCAGTTGCTCAAGGAGAGCCTGGGCATCGAGCACGTCAGCTCGGGCGACCTCTTCCGGCACCACCTATCCAACGGCACGGAACTGGGCGAATTGGCCCGCGGCTACATGAACCGCGGCGAGCTGGTGCCCGACGATGTCACCATCGGCATGGTCATCGACCGCATCAGCGACATCGGTGACTCCGACGGATTCATGCTGGACGGCTTTCCCCGCAACACGACCCAGGCCGAGGCACTCGAAGCGGCGCTGGGCGAGCGGGGCCAGAGGCTCGACCGCGTGGTCCACATCCAGGTGGAGGACGGTGAACTGATCCGCCGCCTGAGCAACCGCTACGTCTGCCGGGCCTGCCAACGACCCTTCGCGCGGGATGCCGAAACCGGCGCTCCGCCCGCGAAGTGCGCAGACTGTCCCGACGGCGGCGACATTTACCAGAGAGACGACGACACCGAGGCAGCGGTAGCCAACCGCCTGTCCATCTACCACCAGGAGACCGCTCCGGTACTGGAGTTCTACCGCCAGCGCGGTCTGCTCGCCGACATCCCCGGTGAGCGGTCGATTGACGCGGTGCATCATTCCGTGTTACGGATTCTGGACACCGCCGGAGCGGGTGCGGTTTCAAAATCGTAACGGTTGAGGTATAATCACAATGGTGCGAAACAAGCCCAAACGCAAAACTGCCTCCAACTCGCCCTCCTCCTACACTGGAGGGATAACCATCAAATCCCGCCGGGAGATGGAAGCGATGGAGCGTGCCGGAGCAATTGTTGGCTCCACGCTGGCGCTCCTCAGAAAATCGGTTGAGCCGGGCATGACCACCGCTGATCTCGGCCGCATCGCGGAAAAGAACATTCGCGGCATGGGCGCAGTGCCCACCTTCCTCGGCTATCAGGGGTTCCCCGGCGTCATCTGCGCCTCGGTCAACGAGGAAATCGTCCACGGCATCCCCGGCAAACGGGTGCTCAAAGAGGGCGACATCATCAAGATGGACTGCGGGGCGACCATCGACGGTTTCATCGGCGACGCCGCCATTTCGGTGGCCGTCGGCGAAATCAACGAAGAAACGCAGAAACTCATGGACGACACCGAAGCCAGCCTGTATGCCGGAATCGCCGCCGCCCAGCCGGGCAATCGCATCGGCGACATCGGCGCCGCCGTATCCGGTTACGCCATTCCCCGTGGCTATGGAGTGGTCCGCCAATTCGTAGGTCACGGCGTGGGTCGCTATCTCCACGAGGACCCGCAGGTTCCCAACTACGGCGAGGCCGGCAAGGGCGTTTTGCTGCGACCCGGGATGTGCATCTGCATCGAGCCCATGCTGAACATGGGCACGGAAGACACCACCATCCTGGACGACGATTGGACCGTGGTTACCGCCGACGGCGCGCTTTCCGCTCACTTCGAGCACACCCTGGCGATCACCGCCGACGGTCCCAAGATCCTGACTATGCACGACTGAGAACCCACGCGCCGCCGGCAGCCCACCCCCGGCTCGTCGGCGCAAAGAAGGAAGGTTTATGGCCAAGAAAGAAGCGATTGAAGTTGAGGCGCAGGTAACCGAAGCCCTGCCCAACGGCATGTTCCGCGTGGAACTGCCCAACGAACACCAGGTCCTCGCCCACATTTCGGGCAAGATCCGCATGCACTTCATCCGGGTGCTGCCGGGCGACCGGGTGCTGGTGGAATTGTCCCCCTACGACCTGAGTCGAGGGCGCATCACCTATCGCTTCAAGTAGCCGGAACCGCGGAGATTACCCATGAAAGTGTCCGCATCGGTGAAGCCGCGCTGCGACCGTTGCCGGGTCATCCGGCGCAAGGGCGTGGTGCGCATCATCTGCGTCAACAGCAAGCACGCGCAACGGCAGGGATAACCCGACCCGGCGTAAGCCGGCACGCCCGTTCCACGACCGCAACCCAAGTTCAGGAGCGTAACCATGGTCCGAATAGCCGGAGTCGACGTACCCGACCGCAAGCGCGCCCACATCGCGCTGCGCACCATCTACGGCATTGGCCCTTCCAAAGCCATCGAAATCGTGAGCAAGGCCAACCTGGACACCGACATGCCGCCGCGCATGAACGAACTCTCCGAGGTCGAGGTTGACCGCATCCGCGTGATCGTTGACCAGGACTACATCACCGAGGGTGACCTGCGCCGGGAACACAACGAGAACATTCGCCGGCTCATCGACATCGGCAGCTACCGGGGCCTGCGCCATCGCCGGAACCTTCCGGTGCACGGTCAACGCACCCGCACCAACGCCCGCTCCCGCAAAGGCGCCCGGCGTACCGTGGCCGGCCGCGGTCGGCGCACCGGCGGCAAGAAGTAACCCCGGCCGTCGACGTCTGACCCCACCCTACCGGACCGATAATTCCAACGAGGTAACAACCAATGCCCCGACCACGCGCACGTCGTCGCGAGCGGCGCTCCATTCCCCAGGGGCGCGCTTACATCTACTCCACGTTCAACAATACGCTGGTCAGCCTGACCGACCCCGACGGGAACGTCGTGGCATCCACCAGCGCCGGCACCGCCGGGTTCCGCGGCTCGCGCAAGGGCACGGCCTTCGCCGCCCAACGCGCCGCCGAGCAGGCCGCCCGCCGCGGCGTGGACATGGGCATGCGCAACATCGACGTCTACATCAAGGGCCCCGGCTCCGGCCGTGAACCGGCGATCCGGGCGCTGCAGGCCGCCGGCCTGAACGTCTCCAGCATTCGCGACGTCACTCCCATCCCCCACAACGGCGTCCGCCCTCCCAAGCGTCGCCGCGTGTAATTTCGCAACTCTACCACCACACCACCAACGGAAAGACCAACATGGGCAGATATACCGGACCATCCTGCCGCCTGTGCCGCCGCGCTGGCGAAAAGCTCTTCCTGAAAGGCGACCGCTGCTTTTCCCCGCGCTGCGCCATAGAGCGCCGCCACATCCCGCCCGGAGGCGGTGGCAACCGTCGCCGGCGCGTCTCCGACTACGGCGTTCACCTGCGGGAGAAGCAGAAGGCTCGGCAGATGTACGGCATCATGGAGAGCCAGTTCCGGAAGTACATGACCGACGCGTTCAACACGCCCGGCATCTCCGGCAACAACCTGCTCCGCACGCTGGAGCGGCGACTGGACAACGTGATCTATCTGCTGGGGTTCGCCGACTCACGCAAGCAAGCCCGCCAGATGGTTCAGCACGGCCACTTCAACGTGAACGGTCGCAAGACCGACATCCCTTCATTCCTGGTGAAGCCGGGACAGACCGTCGCCTGGACGGAAACCTCCCGCAAGCGCGAGTTCTTCGCCGACCGCACCGACGGCCTGCCCAAGCGGACCCTTCCCAGTTGGCTGACCCTCGACCTGACCCAGATGGAGGGTCAGGTGATCTCAATGCCGCCCGACAACGAACTGCCCGAAACCATCAACTCCCGCCTGATCGTCGAGTACTACTCAAGGTAACCTGCGGCATGCTAGAACCTCAGATCCTCCCGCCATTGCGGGATCCCGAACCCGAAATACCTTCCCCGGCCATCCGGGTGATCGACAGCAACGATACCTACGCTTGCGTCGCCCTGGAGCCGCTGGAACGGGGATATGCCACCACCGTGGGCAACCCGCTGCGCCGACTGCTGCTCAGCTCCATCCAGGGAACCGCCGTAACCTGGGTGAAGATCGAGGGCGTGCCCCACGAATACTCTGTCATACCGGGCGTCAAGGAAGAGGTCATGGACCTTCTCCTCAGCGTCAAGCGCATCCGCATCCACGCCCTGTCCAAGCGCACCGGCAAGATGCGCCTCGACGTGACCGGCGAGGGTCGGGTTTGCGCCGGCGACATCGCTACCGCCAGTGACTACCAGATCGTCAACCCGGAGCTCCACCTGGCCACCCTGGACAATCCGGATGTGTCGCTATCCATCGAATTCAACGTCGAGCCGGGCAAGGGCTATCAGCAAGTGGCCCAGGGCGACAGCATGGCCGGGCTCCCGGTGGGCGTGCTCCCGGTGGACGCTATCTACAACCCCGTCCGCAAGGTCGACTACTCCGTCGAGCGGATGATGGTCGGCCAGCAGACCGACTGGGAGCGGCTGATCCTGCAAGTGTGGACCGACGGAGCGGTGAGCCCTCTGGCCGCCATCCAGGAAGCCTCTGAGAACCTCGTCCACCACTTCTTCATGTTCAATCAGCTCAGTCGCCCGGCTGATACGCCGCTGGACACCGGCAACCTCAACCTTGGCTCGGAAGTCTACCTGATGCCCATCGAGCGCCTGGACCTGTCCTCGCGCACGCTCAACTGCCTGAAGCGCGCCAAGCTGGACCGCGTCGGGCAGGTTCTCGACCTCAGCTCCGACGAGCTATTGAACATCCGCAACTTCGGGCAAAAGTCCCTGGAAGAATTGCAGGGCAAACTCGCCGAGTTGGGCGTCAGCTCCGCCCGGGTCAGCCAAGCCGCCATTGCAGCCGGCCCCGACCTGGACGACGAAGATCTGGACGACGCCGACACCCCACTGGTGTTTGACCCCGAAGACGACGAATACGATTACGACGACGGTGATTAGTCATGCCTTCCCATCGCGTGGCCGGCCGCAAACTCAGCCGGTACAAGGACCAGCGCAAGGCGCTCCTGCGGGGCCTCACCGCGGATCTGATACGGCACGAACGTATCACCACCACCCTGGCCAAAGCCAAGGAAACCCGGGTGATGACCGAAAAGCTGATCACCCACGGCAAGAAGGGAACGCTCCACAACCGGCGAACCGCCCTGAGCCGACTGCCGCAGAAAGACGTGGTGGCCAAGATTTTTGACGAACTCGGCCCTCGTTACGCCGAACGGCCCGGCGGCTATACCCGCATCATCAAGCTGGGACCCCGTCAGGGCGACGGTGCCTCCATGGCCGTTATCGAACTCGTCTAGCGCTGATACGACAACGCCAATTGAGGAATTGCCATTGCCCCAATAACCCCATGACATCCCAACGCACCGTCGAGGCAGCACAACGCCGCGTCGCCCTGGTGGTCGCCTACGAAGGCACCCGATACGCCGGCTTTCAACTCCAGGCCGACGTCCCAACCATCCAGGGAGAGTTGGAAAAAGCCTTCAATCGGCTCACTGGCGAGCGCGCCAGGGTACGCGGAGCCAGTCGCACCGACTCCGGCGCCCACGCCATCGGGCAAGTGGTCGATCTGGTCACCGGCTCCACACACCGGACCGACGTGATCGCGGCGGCCATGAACCATTACCTACCGAATGACATCCGCGTGATTACCGCCCGCGAGTTACCCGAAGAATTCCACGCCAGGCGCAGCGCCACCAGGCGAGACTACCGGTACAGCATCGTCAACCGACCCGTACCCTCCCCTCTCCTCCGGCGCACCCACCACGCGGAACCGGCCCCGTTGGACCTCGACGCGATGCAAATGGCCACCCGCAGCCTGCTGGGTATCCGGGACTTCCGGCAAATCGCCACGGCGCATCCCGCCGATCAAAGCGCGGTACGTCAGGTATTCCAGTGGGATGTGAAACGCCAGTGCGACGACCGGGATGTCATAGTCATTGATTGCGCGGCCAACGGGTTTTTGAGGCATCAAATCAGGCGAGCCAACGCGGTGCTGGTGGAGATAGGAAAAGGAAGACTGCCGATCCACGCCATCGCCGACGCCCTGGCCGGACGAACCCAAAAACTGCACAACATCCCGACCCTCCCGGCAAAGGGCCTGTGTCTGCGGTCGGTACACTACCCCGAATTCAATCACTTGTTGAAGGTAGCCAGTTACCATGAAACGAACCAGCACTTACTTCGCCAAGGCCGGTGACGTGCCGGATACCTGGCGCGTTATCGACGCCACTGGCATCAGCCTGGGCCGTCTGGCCCGTCAGGTGGCAGTGGCGCTCCAGGGCAAGGATCAGCCCACCTACACGCCCCATGTCATCACCGGGTGCCACGTGGTGGTCATCAATGCCGACAAGGTCCGCATCACCGGACGCAAGTTGACGCAGAAGATGTACTACCGGCACAGCGGCTACGTGGGGAACCTCAAGTCGTTCCTGATGCGAGACATGATGGAACAGCGCCCGGAGCGCGTGGTTCGCCTGGCCGTGAAGGGCATGCTGCCCTCCAACAAGCAGGGCCGCCAGATGCTGCGCCGCTTACGCGTCTATGCCGGCGACCAGCATCCACACGAAGCCCAGGTCGGCAGCGCCCAATAGCATCCCAACCGCTTTCAAACTATCGCCCAGGCAAGGCAGGTAACTAACCAACATGGTGACGCAAGCAGAACCGCAACCGCAGTACTTCTACGGGACCGGCCGGCGCAAGAGCGCCATCGCCAAGGTGCGCATTTATCCCGACGACGGCACGGCGATTATCGTCAACGACAAGCCCATGGAGGATTACTTCAACTGGCTGCCCTGGCAGTCTACCGTGCGGGAACCCTTCGCGACATCGGGAACCGTTGGCCGCTTTCGCGTCATGGCCAAGGTAACCGGCGGCGGCGTCAACGCCCAGGCCGAGGCCATCCGCCACGGCATCGCCCGCGCCCTGGTCGTTTTCGACCCCAACCTGAAACCCAGCCTCCGCCGTGCCGGCTTCATCACCCGCGACGCCCGGGTCAAGGAAAGCAAGAAGTACGGCCTCAAGCGCGCCCGTCGCGCCCCGCAGTACACCAAGCGGTAATCAGCCTGCCTTCTCGACACGTTGGAGAATCTCAATGAGCGTCCTGGAGATCATCGCTCTCATCGCTGGTATCAGTGCCCTTATCACCGGTATCAGTCTCGGCGTGACGGTGGTCGTGCTGCTAATCAGGGGCGGCTTCCAACTGGGCAAGCTGGTTAACCAGGTTGAGACGCAGGGAGCCAAGATTGACAGCTTGGAAGTTAAGGTGGACAACCTGGAAGTCAAATTTGACGCCAAGTTCGATGCCTTGGAGGCCAAATTTGACGCTCGATTTGACACCCTGACCGCTGCAATCGGTCAATTGCAGGACGAAATGCGACAGACCAACCAGATCCTGGTGGGCTTAGCGAACCACACCCACGACGCCGATGGCAGGACAGTCTTCACCATACCGTCCTGACCCGAACAGACGCTCCCTACAAGAAAACCCCTCGGTTGCACACCGAGGGGTTCGTCGTTTCAGAACAGGTCCCGGCCGAGCGTGAGCCAGTAGAACATGATGTACACGCCGGCCACCACCATCAGCCAGGCTCCCACCACGCCCACGTAGGGCAGTATTGCACGCATCCACCGCACCATAACGGTGCGGGCCACTGCCATGCCCAGGGTCAGGGCCATGATGACGCTGCCCATGCCGGCCGCGTACAACACGAACTGACCCAGCGTGTCCAGCCACCCCGACGACAGGCCGGCGCCGACTCCCAGCACCGCCAGGAACAACGGCAGCGTGCAACTAAGCGACGCCAACCCGTAGCTGATCCCGAACAGCAGATAGCCGGAGAGGTTCATCTGGTTAGGGTCCCCGACACGAGATGCCGCCCGCTGCGCCAGGCTGGTGTAGATCTTCCCGCCGCCCGCCATGTACGCGCCGGCTCCAATCAGCAGCACCCCGATGGCCAGGCCCACATAGGGCAACGCCGCGACCACAATGGCCTGCGAACCGAACCCCAGGATCAGACCCACCAGGCCGAACAGCACCACGAACCCGGCTGACACCGTCAGGCCCACCATGATGGCCCGCGCCACCAGCACCAGAGGGCTACGATTTTCCTGCTGGCCGCTGCCGCCGCTCACGTACAGGCCCAAATAGGCGGGCAGCATGGCGAAGCCGCACGGGTTGACCGCGGACGCCGCGCCCACCGCGTAGGCGAACCCGAGCTTGAGGCCCACGTTGCTGAGGCCCGTGCCCGACGAACCGGAAAGCAGCTCGACGAACCGGTTCACGCCGTCTATGCCCTCGGTGCTGCGCAATAACAGCGCTCCCACGACGGCAATGGCGTAGGCCACGGCGGCGATGACGGTCGCCAGAAGGATACTGCGGCTGACGGGGAGACGATCCCAAACAGTGGTGGCGGAAGCCTGCGATTCGGCTGGAGTAGTCATGGCATTCACCAAATCAGCGGTGCGTTCAAGGTTCATTGTGACTCTCGGCCTGTTGCGGGGCCGAGGGATTTGGCCGACGACGAAGCGGTTCGGCTACATGGCGCTTGGTTGATTGCGAATAACGACGGTATTGGCTACCCGGTCGGACAGTGAGCGGTGTTCGTCGTCGTCCATCAGCAGCAGAACCGCATCGGCGAAGAACCCGATCACGAAGCTATGCGCTACCGCCTTGACCACTTCACGGATGAACGTGTTTCCCCATCCGGACCGGTCGCCGTCTCGTTTTACTGCCCGGATGCCCAGCAGCTGTTTACCCGGAGTTTGTCCGCGTCCCAGCACGATCAGCCACCAGATGATGTAACCGATAATCAGGGTCAGGAAGAAGAGAATAACGTCGAGTATTTTGGCGAACATTCGCCGGACCGGCGTGGCGTATTCCATCTCACAGCCTCATCGATAGATACGTCGTTTTGTGACGCTCGGTTCAACGTCCTTGCATGATTGCACGGAACGGACTTCCGGTAAACTGGGTAGTTGATCATTCCCTCCGGCTGGTCAATAGCCGCTCTGCCTCTCGGCAAATGCCGTTGATGACTTCCGCCGCCGGCCGGACAGCGTTCACCGCGCCCGCGCCCTGTCCCATGTATACGGACGTGACCTCCGTGTCATGCCGCGCCCGGGCCTCGGCTACGTCCGAAGCCAGCTCCTCCCGGTGCGCCAGGATGGCCTCATCCCGTCCATCCCACTCCCGCACCAATCGGTTCCGGTAAACCCGGCCCGCGATGCCTTCAGGCCAGGGAGTATCGCCGATCAGGTCATACAACCGCGTGAAGGCGGTATCCTGTCCGTCGGACAGCACGATCCGTTCCTTGAAGGCATCGGGTACCTCCACCGCTTCCGGTGTCGCCAGCAGGGCAGTGCCCAGCGACGCGCCGTCGGCGCCGGCGGCCAGCACCGCGGCCAGCGCCCGCCCGGAGGTGATACCTCCCGCCGCCAGCACAGGAAGATCCGGATACTTCTCGACCACCGCTACCAGCAGCGGCAGCAGGTTCATCCCGCCGGTGTGGCCGCCGGCCTCGTTGCCCTGGGCCAGCAGCACGTCGGCCCCGGCGTCCACGGCAGCAGCCGCGCCCTCCAGATCCTGCACCTGGCAGATGGTGGTGGCTCCGGCGGATTTGGCGCGACCCAGCCACGGTTTCGGATCGACAAATGAGAACACCACCACCGGCGACCGTTCTTCCAAAACTGCCTCGAATCCTTCCGGATCCGTCGCTATCAGTTGGGTGATGAAGCCCACCCCAAAGGGTCGGTCCGTAACTGATCGGATGTGCCGCATCTGTTCCCGCAGCCAGTCGGCTCCCCACCCGTTGCTGGCGCCAAAGGTGCCCAGACCCCCGGCCTCCGACACCGCCGCCGCCAGCGTGCCGCCGCTGTGGTTGCTCATCGGCGCCGACATGATCGGCAACGACAGTCCCAGCAGGTCAGTGAAACGGGTGCGCAACACGGTGGGCCCGCTCAGACACCCAGGTGGGCCTGCATGGCATCCAGCAGACGGGTCACGTTGGCCGTGGTGTCCGCTTCGCAGTAGATGCGCAACAGCGGCTCGGTACCGGAGAAACGGGCGGCGACCCAACCGGCGTCCAGCATCCAGCGGCGCCCATCGATTTCATCCATGCTGCGCACGGCCATGCCCGCCAACTCGGCGAGCGGCTCGCCGGACAGGCGATCCATGATCGCACCTCGCTGCGCCGGGTCGAAGCTCACGTCCCGTCGCTGGTAGTGATGCTCACCGACCAGATCAAACAGGTGGCTCACCATGCCGGACGCGGTCAGCCCGGCGATGGCCATGTATTCCAGCAGCAACAACCCGCTCAGGATGCCGTCCCGCTCCGGAATGTGGCCGCGAAAGGCATAGCCGCCGCTCTCCTCGCCCCCCAGCAGCGCGTCGTCAGCCATGAAACGCGGGCCGATGTTCTTGAACCCCACCGGCATCTCGGCGATGTCGACGCTGTACCGTTGCGCCAGCTTGTTCAGCATCACGGATGCAGTGACGCCCTTGACCAGCGCCCCGCGGTCCCCGCGCTCCAGCAGGTAAAGGGCCAGCAGGGAAAATACCTCCAGCGTGCTGACGAACCGCCCGTTCTCGTCCACCAGGCCGATGCGGTCCGCGTCCCCGTCCAGGGCGAGGCCCACCGACGCTCCGTCCGCCGGCACGCGCCGGCAGAGTTCACTCAGGTTGTGCGCGATGGGTTCCGGCTGCGCCATGCCGGGAAACGACGGGTTCACCTCTGATCGCAGTTCCGTGACGGTGGTGGTCCCGCCCTTCAGCATCCCGGGGATAAAACCCGCGCCCGCGCCGTGCATGGCGTCCGCCAGCACGTTCAGGCCGGCGGCGCGAATGGCGTCCAGGTTCACCAGGCCGTCAATGGATTCACGGTACGCCGGCGCGGGGTCGATGTCCTTGAGCAGGCCGGCATCCCGAGCGGCATCCAGGAGCATAGTGCGCGGCGGCCGCGCCGATTCGATGCAGAGCTCCAGCGTGTCCGTCATTGCCTGGCTGGCGCTGCCGCCTTGGGCGGACTTGAACTTGAACCCGCTCCACGCCGCCGGGTTGTGGCTGGACGTGATCACCACCCCCCCGGCCGCGCCGCTGTGCACCACCTGATGGCTGACCACCGGCGTCGGCGCGGGCTCGCGGCACAGCCGCACCGGAATCCCGTTGCCCGCGATCACCGCGGCCACCGTCTCCGCAAATTCCCGGGAGGCAAACCTGGTGTCGTATCCCACCACCAGCCCGTTGCCGGCCGCCCCCTCAATCCGCAGGTAGTCGGCCAGCCCCTGCGAGCAACGCGCCACGTTGGCGAAGGTGAAATCGTCGGCGATGATCCCGCGCCAACCGTCGGTACCAAACTTTATTTGAGACGTCATAGGCTGATTCTAGCATGTCCGTTGTGCCGGCAACGTTACAGTGTTAGCTTACTTGCTGTGACCGGCTGACGGATCAAAACTGGGCCCGGCATTCTGATAAAATACTGTACTCAGAGGCCGTTGTGACCATACCCTCCATCTCTGAACTTGACTTGCCGGATGACGAATTGCTCCGGCGTATTGTAACTGCGGTCGCGGCGCACCCGGAGGTTCGCGAACCGCTGTTGCGCGTGCTGCTCACCGATGAATTCCTGAACCTTCCCACGGAAGTCAAGGAACTGCGGCAGGAAATGCGCGAGGGGTTTCGCGCCGTTAACGAACGCATCGACGAAACCAACCGCTCACTCAACGAACGCATCGACGAAACCAATCGCTCACTCAACGAACGCATCAGCGAAACCAATCGCTCACTCAACGAACGCATCAGCGAAACCAATCGCTCACTCAACGAACGCATCAGCGAAACCAACCGCTCACTCAACGAACGCATCGACGAAACCAACCAAACGATGCGCGAGCAGTTCCAGGCGGTCAGTGAGCGCATTGACGAGAACACACGCTCCATCAGAACTCTCACGGGCCAAGTAGGCGAGCTACGCGGCGAAGCATACGAAAGGCGCTGCGCCGAGCAGATTGACGCCGCGCTGATTGACCACTTTGACTTTGCCACATTGGCCGACCGTACTTCTATCAACCGTCAACTGGTACAGGCGCGCCGCAGTGGGCTACTGACCAGGGAGGAATACGAGGGTGGGCGCAACGTTGACATCATCGTCCAAGAACAGATGGAGGGCGAAACTCCCAGCCGGCTCGCTGCCATCGAAGTATCAGTAACTTTCAATGAAGATGACCTGAAAAACGCCGCCGAGCGGGCTGCCACCATTGCCCGGATAACCGGCGTCCCTACTGGGGCCTTTCTGATAACCCGCAACGCCTGGCCGGAATCGGTCGCCGCCATGGCCGAGCAGTCCGGCGTGACCATAGTCCGTCGCCTCTGATTACCGTTGTCCCGGCAGCGTTCCGGCTTCAGCGCCAACGCCGGCGCGCGATCACCGTACCGGCAACACGGTCCGGTATCGACCGTCGTTCGTTGCGATCCCGGAGTATGAAAATGGCGTCGATGAAAAACCCTATGAGTGTGAGGTGGAGCAGGAACTTCACCCCCGCCCGGATCAGCTTCATCCACCAACTGGCGTTCCCGCCGCGCCGCCGCTTGACGTCGGTGCCGGTGAGCCGGCGACCCGGCGGCCCGAACTTGACGATGACGCCGAACCACAGGACGTAGGTGATCAGCAGGCCCAGCGGCATGTGAATGGTCAGGAAATCGTAAACGTCAAAACCGACGGATTCGGGCCCGGGAGAACCCAGCTCCCGGATCACAAAAACCACGGCGATGCCGCCGGCGAGAAACAACAAACGGTCGATGAGCCAGGATGCGAACCGGCGTAGAGGGATAACTCTATCCATAAAATGCCGCTACATGATTAATCGGGTGCGCCATCACAATAGGCGAGTACAATTCTAGCGTCGGGCACAGCCGAAACAGCAATCGACTCGTTACCGGTTTCCGCGATTCGGGCGCGCTTCTGCTCCTGGGACAGAAATGCGCCCCTCACCGCGTGCGGCAAGGGGCGCGTATCGCTCCGTTGGTGACGCCGGTAACTAGCTGCCGGCAGTAGCGACGGCCGCCGCAGCCTGCTTCAGGACTTCGGCCTTGTCGGTGCGCTCCCAGGGCAGGTCAAGGTCGGTGCGGCCGAAGTGGCCGTAGGCCGCGGTCTTCCGGTAGATGGGCTGCCGCAGTCCCAGGTCCTCGATGATCGCGCCGGGGCGCAGGTCGAAGTGCTCGCGCACCAGTTCCTCGATCTTCTCGTTGGGGATGTGATTGGTGTCGAAGGTCTCGATGGCCACGGACGTGGGTTCAGCGACGCCGATGGCGTAGGAAACCAGTACCTCCAGTCGGTCGGCGAACCCGGCAGCGACCAGGTTCTTGGCCACGTAGCGGGCCGCGTAGGCGCCGGAGCGGTCAACCTTGGTCGGGTCCTTGCCGGAGAAGGCGCCGCCGCCGTGACGGGCGATCCCGCCGTAGGTGTCCACCAGGATCTTGCGGCCGGTGAGGCCAGTGTCACCCTGGGGGCCGCCGACCACAAACCAACCGCTGGGGTTGACGAAGATCTTGGTGTCGTCGTCCAGCAGATTGGCCGGAACGATGGGCTCGATGACGTGCTTGCGAACATCATCATAGATCTTCTTGCTGAAGGCCGCGCGGTCTTCGGTGTCTTCGTGCTGCGAGCTGATGACCACCGCGTCCACGCGATGCGGCTTGCCGTAGCGATACTCCACCGTGACCTGGCTCTTGCCGTCGGGGCCCAGGTAAGGTAGCGTGCCGTTCTTGCGAACCTCGGCGAGGCGCTCCACCAGGCGGTGCGACAGGTCAACGGTCAGGGGCATCAGGCCGTTGGTCTCGTTGCAGGCGAACCCGACCATCATGCCCTGGTCACCGGCGCCGGTGGCGCGGCGCGCGTCGGCCTCGGAGCCGTTGTTGCGGGCCTCCAGCGCAGTGCTCACGCCGGCGTTGATGTCCGGCGACTGCTGGCTGGCGTTGCGGATGATGCCGCAGGAATGGCCGTCGATGCCGTACTTGAGGTCGGTGTAGCCGATCTCCAGCAGGGTCCGGCGGGTGATGGCGTCAAAGTCCAGGTCGGCCTGCGTGGTGATTTCGCCGGTGACCATGACCAGGTTCTTGCCGGCCACGGTCTCACAGGCCACGCGGCTCATGGGGTCTTCGCTCAGGGCGGCGTCCAGCACGGCGTCGGAGATCTGGTCGCACACCTTGTCGGGATGCCCTTCCGTAACCGACTCGGACGTGAGCAGGTACTTGGGCGAGGTCATAAACTGAATTGGCATTGTTCGGTTCCTCCGGATGATGTTGTCTTACGCGCCGTCATACCGGCGAAAGCCGGTATCCAGGAAGTTGTTGCCTTGCTCAACGTTGCCGGTGCGCGGAGGCCCTGGATTCCTGCTTTCGCAGGAATGACGTTTCTGGTTGCGGACGGTTCCGGTTGCGGCGGTATGCCTCAAGTCTGAACCGTTACGGTTTACGTCCCCTCTTCCCAGCTTTCGTTGTACGCGGTTTGCTCGGCGGTCAGCGTGTCGATGCTGATCCCCATGGTCGCCAGCTTGAGGCGGCCCACCTCGGCGTCGATCTCCCGCGGCACCACGTGGACGCCGTTGCCCAGGCTGGTGTAGTTCTTCACCAGGTACTCGGCGCTCAGGGCCTGGTTGGCGAAGCTCATGTCCATGACGGCGGACGGGTGCCCCTCGGCGGCGGCCAGGTTGATCAACCGGCCCTCGCCCAGCAGGTAGATGCGCCGGCCGTCGGCGGTCTGGAACTCCTCGACGAAGGGACGGACCTCCCGGTGACCCACCGAGATGGCCTCCAGCGCGGGGATGTCGATCTCCACGTTGAAGTGGCCGCTGTTAGCCACGATGGCGCCGTCGCCCATGACCTCGAAGTGCTCCTTGCCGATGACGTGCCAGCCGCCGGACACGGTGATGAACACCTCGCCCTGCTTCGCCGCCTCGACGCCGGTCATCACCTGGAACCCGTCCATCACGGCCTCCAGGGCGCGCACGGGATTAACCTCGGTCACGATGACCTGGGCGCCCATGCCGCGAGCGCGAGAGGCCACGCCGCGGCCGCACCAGCCGTAGCCGCCCACGACCACGCGCCGGCCGGCCCACAGGATGTTGGTGGCCCGGGTGATGCCGTCCAGCGTGCTCTGTCCGGTGCCGTAGCGGTTGTCGAAGAAGTGCTTGGTCTCAGCCTCGTTCACCGCGATGATCGGGTACTTCAGCTGCCCGTCGGCGGCCATGGCGGTGAGGCGCACCACGCCCGTGGTGGTCTCCTCGGTGCCGGCGATCACGTTGGACAGCAGGTCGCTGCGTTCCTTGTGCAGGATGCCCACCAGGTCGGCCCCGTCGTCCATGGTGACATTGGGGGCATGGTCCAGCACCGCGTTGATGTGCTGGTAGTAGGTCTCGTTGTCCTCGCCCTTGATAGCGTAGGTCGGGATGCCGAACTCCTGCACCAGCGCGGCGGCGGTCTCGTCCTGGGTGCTCAGCGGGTTGCTGGCGCAGATCACCAGGTCGGCGCCGCCGGCCTTCAGGGCGATGGCCAGGTTAGCCGTCTCGGTGGTGACGTGGAGACACGCCGCCATCCGCACGCCGTCCAGGGGCTTCTCCTTCTCGAAGCGCTCCGTAATCGAGTGGACGACGGGCATCTCCCGTCCCGCCCAGCGGATCCGGTCCACGCCGGCCGCGGCCAGGGAAAGGTCTTTCACGTCGCCTTTAGTTTTCTGAACAGTCAAATCGTTGTACCTCCAAATCGGTCCACCGTCATTCCGGCGAACGCCGGAATCTGGGTGGGGTTTTTCTGGATTCCGGCCTTGAGCCGGAATGACGTGCCAATGTCTACACGCCTTAGTGCGCCACCCGGGAGGCGGCCAGGACTTCCAGCAATCGCTCGATGAAAGTGCCCCGGTTGCCCGTGCCGTTGAAAACGGCGGCCTTGAACTCTCGCGGGTCTCTGGTCAGTTACGGATCCCCGCCGTACGAGGTGGGATTGCCGGCGGCGATCCACGCGGGCGTGCCGTCGTCCACGTTGTAGAGCATCTCCGAGTCGTAGCCCATGGCGGCGGCCAGTTCGCAGGCCAGGCCGCTGCGGACGCCGGCCGCGCAGATGAACAGCAGCTTCTTGTCCTCGGGCACTTCGTCCATACGGCCCGGCAGGTCGTCAACGTTGATGTGGATGGCGCCGCTGGCGTGGCCGGTGACCCATTCGTCATCGCGGCGCACGTCGACCACCACGGTATTTTCGGGGTCGGCCTGCAGGATCTGCAACGCCTCCGGCGAATCAACCCGGTAGTACGGTTCGCCTGGATTCTGTCGTGGCATATCGGTTACCTCCTTGGTTCTTTGCGTAGTTGGTCCGTCAGAAGCAGGATTTACTAGATTGTCGGATTGTCAGGATTGAGGCGGCTGGGATGGTCGAACACGTCCAGAAAATCCGCTAATCCGGTAAATCCTGCTTCTGACGAAGATAGATGGGGTCTATTCGTTAGGTGGCAGATCGAGATGGGTGCCGGCAATGGGGTGCAGCCGACGGTAGGCCGCCTCGGATATGCGCCGGCGGTCGGTGATGATCGCGTTGGTCAGCGCCGTCTGGCAGTCGCAGGGGCCCAGCGCGGCCAGTTCCGGCATGATGTGCCGCAGGATGATCCGGCTGTTGGCGACGTTGGCCACCAGGTTCTCCACCACCATCTCCACCGTCACGTCGTCGTGGTCGGGATGCCAGCAGTCGTAGTCGGTGACCCACGCCATCACGGCGTAGCAGATCTCAGCCTCCCGGGCCAGCTTGGCCTCGGGCAGCGTGGTCATGCCGATGATGTCGCCGCCCCAGGCGCGGTACATGTTCGACTCGGCGCGGGTGGAAAATGCGGGGCCTTCCATGACTACCAGCGTGCCGCCCTGGTGCGTCGGTATACCCTGCCCTGCCGCGCCGTCGGCCAGCACGGTGCTCATCTCCGGGCAGAAGGGATCGGCGAAGGATATGTGCGCCACCACGCCGTCCTCGAAGAACGTGCTGTCCCGGCGGCGCGTCCGGTCGATGAGCTGGTCGGGCACCACCATGTGCTGCGGCTCGTAGTCCGCTTGCAGGCTGCCCACCGCGCTGACCGACACGATTTGCTTCACCCCCAGGGTCTTCAGCGCGTAGATGTTGGCCCGGAAGGGCAGCTCCGTCGGGCTCACCCGGTGCCCCCGCCCGTGACGGGGCAGGAAGGCCACGGGCACGTCCAGCAATTCGCCCACGGTGATGACGTCGCTGGGCTTGCCGTAGGGCGTGTCGATGTCCAACACGGCAGTTTCGGCAAAGCCCTGTATCTCATACAGGCCGCTGCCGCCGATGATGGCGATTTCCGCTTGTGGTTGGTTTGGCATTAGGTTGAATTTCCTGGATGTTGATTTGGTACCGAGGCTACGGAGATGTACTCGCCCCGGGCCAGATCGTCGGCGAGAGGTTCGCTGCCTCCGTATATGTCGGGCTGCCAGGTTGTCATTGAACTGTTTGCTCTTGTTTTGCCGGGTTTGCGCGGTCAGTTGGTGAGGTAGTATTGGACGTAGTAGCCGGCGATGGTGAACCACAGGATCACTCCCAGGGCCGCCAGCACCATCGCTCCCCGTCCCAGCCTGGCGCGGTTGGCCAGTTCGCCGTCCACCGCGGCCCAGTAGCGGTTGAAGTTTGCCTGGATGCGGCAAACCATGACGGTGGCCACCAGCATCCCGACCAGGCTGACCACGTCCAGGATCAGGTCGATCAGGACGCTGATGCCGTCCTCTCCCCAGTATGTGTTCAGCCACTGGGTCGGCACTGGACTCCACGCGGCCGTGGCAATGATCAGGATCACCAGGATCGGCGCCATCTTCAGGTCGTGCGGAACGCTGCGCTCCTCCATCAGGTCGCGGTACGCCTTGCAGTGCGCGTAGAATCGGAACCACCCGTAGACCGGAACCAGCATGGCCAGCGCGTGCCACACCGGATAGACATTCGCGCCCGTGTGCTCCCGGTACTGGTCCCACGTCCGGTACACCCAGTAAAACAGGTACAGGCCGAAACTGACGACCGACAACGCGAATATGCGCGGCGTAGAGAGGTGGTATCCGTATGACTGGGCGGCAACAACCGCCATGCCACCCACCGTGTCGTCGGATTGTCGGGCTGCCATCAAGCGTCTCTTTCAGCGCAGTTGCGGCACCTGCTCGGGCAGGTAGTGGGTCGAGCGGAACACGCTGTTGACCACGAAACCCTGCTCGTTGGGCGCGAAGTGCGGGTTGATGTACTCCCACACCACCTCGCCTTCGGGCGTCACCTGGAAGATGCGCCCCGGCTGGCCCTCGGTGATCAGCGTGTTGCCGTTGGGTAGCCGCCGCGCGCCGGAGATGTACGCGCTGAAGAAGTTGAACGGCGGGTTGTCCTGGTACTGCCAGACGATTTCGTTGGTGGAAGTGTTCACCTCGATGACGCGGGACGCCGGCAGCGGGCTGTGCCGGCTGTGGGAACCGTTGTCGTAGATAAGCACGTTGCCGTTGTCCAGCATCGACGGGTCGTGCTGTTGCGCCAGCACGTCGTCGCCAATCTGCCATGCGATCTCGCCGCTTGCCTTGTCGATGATGCCCACGGTGGAGATGTTGCGGAAGCTGAACATCACCCGGTCGTCGCCCAGCGGTACTACAGTGTTGCCGTGGCTCCACTCGTCCCTAAGGTCGTTGAAGGTGACGACGTGGCGCTCGGGGTCCAGGTGTTCGGCGGCGTGCCACTCCCAGATGCGGTTGCCGCTGGCGTCCACCTCCACCAGCACGTCGCACCACATCCCGGTGTACTCTTCCCTGGATTCCGTACCGGGCTGACCGCCCTTGATGGTGGCGGCCTGGGCGTCGTCCATTCGTTCCACGGTCATGTACAGACAGCCGCCGGACATGGTGCGCCGGGCATCGTGGTGATGGTACGGGTCCCGGTGCTCCCACAGGATGTTGCCATCCCAATCGGCCTCCAGCATGATCCCGCCCTTGAACCGCTTCATCCCGTCGAAGGTGTCCCAACCCCCGTCATCGGGCACCTTGCCGCCGTAGAACAGGTTGCCGTTGGGCAGCAGGTAGCCGTACAGGCCCGGCGGGTAGGGCATCTGCCACCGGTGGGCCACCTCGCCGTTTATGTCCAGCAGGTAAACGGTGCCGGTGCCGGACATCGGCGCGTACAGCGTGTAGCCGGGGCAGGCTCGTTCCGGGTCGCACGCGGTGAGGCCGGTTCGGGCCATGCGGCGGCGGGTTTGTTGGTCAATGGTCATTTTTCACCGGGATAAACAGGATTTGGCGGGATGGACAGGATGCTTTGGGTTTCGGGATTGCCACGCTACGCTCGCAATGACATAGGACTTACGCAGTTGAGTGCCTTTACTTCGTTGTGTGCCTTTACTTCCGTCATTCCGGCGAAAGCCGGAATCCACTAACGCGGGCAGCGTCAAGCCGCGTCCACCGCCTGCCGCAACGACTCGATGTAAGGCGGCCGGCACACCATCGTCTCCGTAACGATGCCGGCGATGTAGCGGTGCGGCGTCACGTCGAAGGCCGGGTTATACGCCGGCGTGCCCTCGGGCGCGGTGGGCGTGCCTCCGTAACCCGTGACCTCATGCTGCGGGCGCTCTTCGATGGCGATGTCGTCGCCGTGGGCAATGGCCAGATCCACCGTGCTGGTGGGCGCGGCGATGTAAAACGGAATGCCGTTCTCGTGGGCCAGCACCGCCAGCGTGTACGTGCCCACCTTGTTCGCGGTGTCGCCGTTGGCGGCGATGCGGTCCGCGCCGGTAATGACGCAGGACACCTCGCCTTTCTGCATCAGGACGCCGGCCGCCGAGTCTGCGATCAGCGTCGCCGGAATGCCCAGTTGCTGAAACT
Organism: Dehalococcoidia bacterium; assembly: GCA_965203985.1. Taxonomy (GTDB): domain Bacteria; phylum Chloroflexota; class Dehalococcoidia; order Lucifugimonadales; family UBA3495; genus Bin87. The sequence goes on along the minus strand of CBDBDS010000013.1, from coordinate 988,682 downwards.
CCCACGACGTTAGCCGCGCGCCCTGCAGCCACGGCCGGGTCTCGGTGTTGTACACGTTGAACCGCCCCCCGGCTTCCCAGCCGGCACGGATCACGCCCAGCGCGGTGCCGAATGCCGAAGTAGCCAGCGCGCCGGTGTTGCAGTGGGTCAGTACCCCCTGCCCATCGGCCGGCATGAGCGTCCGGCCGTGCTCACCGATGCGCCGGTTGATGGCCTCGTCCTCTTCCTGGATGCGGCGCGCCTCTTCTTCAAGACGCGGCAGGATGCTGCCCGGGTCGGGTTCGGCCTCGGCCACGCGCATCATGCGGCGGACAGCCCAGCCCAGATTGACCGCGGTGGGCCGGGCGGCGGCAATGTGGGCGCCAGCCTGCCGCAGCGCGCCGATGAAGTGGTCCCGCTCCCGGGACTGTAACTCCGCGGCGGCCAGCACCATGGCGTAGCCGGCGGTCACTCCGATGGCCGGTGCGCCCCGCACGCGCATCTCCGTGATGGCGGCGGCGGCGGCGCGGTAGTCGGTAATGCGAACCGTGATGTGCTCGTGGGGCAGAAGCGTCTGATCCAGGAGCTCCAACCGGCTGCCCGTCCAGTTGATGGGGCGAATTTCGTTCATAAATCGGTAAAAGATGCGGAGTGCGTTGATGGCGCTCTGTGCTACTCTGCGGTCAGACTGGACGGGTCTGGATTCGAAACAGGCAAAAAATAAAGGCCCACCCGCACTTGGGAGAGCCACCATCACAGTCCGCCCCTCATCTTTCGTCCCGCCTTGTCATGCGCGCACCGCGTGCACAACGGGGACGCCGGATTTAGCACCTCATCCCACGGGGTGGGTGGGACAGGTTGCCAGGCTTCACAGGGCCGTTCCCTCCGCCTGTCTGAATAAGGGTTCCAGCAGCGTATGCAGTTTTTAACTGCCATTAATACTACCTGCCGGGACGGTAAATGTCAAGGTGGCGGCGAATTTCGTCGGCCCCTGACGATATCCATCAAGCCCCTTCCCTTCACGCGCACCCAGCTCCGTGAATCGTCAGAATCAGGATTTGCGGGATTTTATGATTTACCAGGATTGGGAGAACTCCATCACTGAATGGCCCCCAATCCTGATAATCCGCAAATCTTGAAAATCCTGATTCTGACATTTCCCGCCGCAAAGCGTGTGTGCGTGCGCCCGCTTCCCCGGTGGCACGCGGCGGCCGAATCCGGTATTCTGTGCGCCATCATCAACGGAACCGAACGCCGGGAGGGTTTGTAACCATGACAACCACCGTTGCCGCCACCGCCGACGACCTCTGCACCATCGAACAGCAGCCCAGTCGCTTCAACGACGAGTTCGGCGAAATGAGCCCACGGGCCAAGCTCAAGGTCAAGGGCGAAATGTCCGACTTCGTGCAGAAGTTCATCGCCGCCTCGCCCTTCGTCGTCATGGCATCATCCGACCCCGGCGGCAACTGCGACGCGTCGCCCAAGGGAGGCAAGCCCGGCTTCGTCAAGGTCATCGACAGCACCCGCCTGCTGTTTCCCGACGTTGCCGGCAACCGTCTGTTCCAGTCCTACCAGAACATGGACGCCAACCCTCACGTCGGCCTGCTGTTCATGATCCCCGGCGTCAACGACACCGTGCGGGTCAACGGCACGGTCACCATCGTGGACAAAGCAGAGCTGGAGCAGCAGAAGGTCGAGCTGGAACTCTACTGGACCGACGACAACTCCAAGCATCTCCAGGGCATCATCGTCAACGTCGAGGAATCCTACGGCCACTGCCCCCGGGCCTACAATTTCGCCAAGCTGTGGGACACCGACCAGATCGCCGAGAACCAGGAGAACCGGCCCATCCCACTGCGCCCGTAACGCACACCTACCCAGTTTCACTCAAACTGTCATTGCGAGCGCAGCGCGGCAATCTCGTCAGGGCAACGGATACCGCCACGGGAACGAGATCGCCACGTCGCTGCGCTCCTCGCGATGACAAACTGAGTACGCGTGAGCGGCCGCAGATTGTTGTCAGAAGCAGGATTTCCAGGATTATAGGATGCACAGGATTGCATTGGTTTCGGAGTAAGTGCTAATCCTGTAAATCCTCAAATCCGGCAAATCCTGCTTCTGACAATTCACCCCACCCCGGTCGCCAGCCGGAACACGAACAACGCCGGCTGGATGAGGATCCGACCCAGGAAGTTGATGCCGAAGGCATAGCTCAGAAAAAGGTTCACCCCGATCAAGGCAATCAGGGGTATCCAGCCGTACCGCTCAAACTGCAGGTACGACTGGTAGAGCGACCCGGGCAACAGGCCACCCACCACTTTGCTGCCATCCAGGGGTGGCAGCGGGATCATGTTGAATATCCCCAGGATCAGGTTGAAGAATATCGCCAGGAACGCGGCGAAACCCAGGATGTCCACGATCCCGGATACAAACCTCGTGTCCGTGACTACCGGCAGTAGATCCAGGCGGAACACCAGTCCCAGCGCGAACGCCAGCACAAAGTTCGACAGCGGGCCGGCCAGGGCCACCATCGACATCCCGAAGCGACCGTGCCGCAGGTTGTAGGGGTCCACCTGCACCGGCTTGGCCCAGCCGAACCCCACCACCAGCAGCAGTATGAACCCCAGCAGGTCAATGTGCTTGATGGGGTTGAAAGTCAGCCGCCCCATCCGCCGGGCAGTGTCGTCACCTTCAATGTGGGACGTCAGCGCGTGGCTGAACTCATGGACGGTGAACCCGATGATCAGGCCCAGCAGCCCGATACCGATCACCAGGACGAACGCTGCCGGGTTTTCCCGCAGCAGGTCGAGGCTCTGGAGAATCACGTAGCGGTGCTTTCCAGACCGGACCGTCGCCCGGGCCGCGCGGCCGGCTGCGCCCGGGGCAGTGCCATCAAATCGGCCTTGATGGCGGCCAGGCCATCCGCTCCATGATCGTTGGCCTCCGCGACGATGGCCACGGCTCCGGCCTGACGCAGACCGAGCAACTCGTTGGCGGAGGGACGAGGGCCGATGCGCACCACCAGGTATTTCTCCGCGCGGCGGGCGGCGTCCGCCACCCCGCCCAGGTCCGGCAGAGTCCAGGGCCCCGTCATGGCCGACTTATCCAGCACCAGGAAATCTAACGGGATACCGGCGAGGATCCGCCACATTTGATCATCCACATCGTCCGGGATCCGCGCCCCGTGGGTCATCTGGCGGTCGGACAGGTCGATGGCGTCCACCAGCGCGCTGGCAAAGGGAGACACGGTGAAATCCGCGCCGGCGTCACGCCAGGCCTGCACGATCTCCGGCTGCATCGGTACGCCGCCGGCGCCCCAGATGCGATCACCCACTTCCGGAACCTGGTCCGGCGCAAGTCCGGGAGCGAAGATCACGCAGGCGTCAGCCGACCCATCGGTGGCGGCCAACGCGGCCGTAATGTCTCCCGAGCAGCGGGCGATCAGAGCCATCCCGGGCAACCGCGAGGACTGGGTGGACCCAAACCCCAACGACGGGCCGCTTCCGGCTTCAATTCGCTCAAATAGGTTGCGCAACTGCGTCATGGCGACGCGCCTCCCGAGGCCGGCGGTTCAATGCCGTGCTGTCGCAAAAGGTTTTCCATTTCCAGCCGCGCGCCGCGCTCCTGATGCAAAGCCTCCTCGGCGGCGAAGCGGGCTCGCTCTGCGGCGAAACGCTCGCGCTCCGACACTCGGTATTCTCGCTCCATTTCCTGCCGGTTGCGGATGATATCCCCGGTAACCGGGTCACGGAAACGGAACCACTCCCGGCGGGCGCGCAGTTCCAGTTTCAGCAACTCGCTGTAACCAACGCACAAGCTGTTGTCCGGGGCAACCTCAACCGGGATTGACCGGTACCGTCCGTTCACCAGCCGGTTGCCCCGCAACAAAGGCGTCAGGTAGATGCCATACGGATCGTATTGCCAGTATTCCAGCACGCCCCAACTTTCGTACAGGTCGCGCTTGAACGCCCGGTCTCTGCGGTGGGTGCTCGGCGACGTCACTTCCATTGCGAACGTCGGAACCTGATGCTCCAACCACAGAAAATAGGAGCGGCGCTGGTCGCTGCCCACCCCGGGTATGACGTACACGTCCGGGGATACGGAGACGGACGGGTTGCCAGGCTCGTAGTAAATGAACATCTGGCTGGCAACCAACGTGTCGGAGTCGTCCAGCCAAGTCTCCAGAGCGGACTGCATGTAGGATTGCGGCACGAAATGTATCATTCCCTCTGGAGGCAGTACGTCGCAGGCCATGGGGTAATACACGCCGTCGTCGGGTTCGGGCGGCCGGGATTTTTCAGGCCGGGCGATTTGGGGCGCGGTCATCGGATTACCCCCGTCACGGGATACAAAGACAAACAATAATAATAGATGGCTAGGGGCGAATAATCATTCGCCCCTGCCGTGTCGCCATTGCGGGATTAGAGCGGTTGCCAGACCCGTTTGCCGTCAACGCGGGCGATCTTGCCGATCTGCTTGCCCGGCGGGAAGTGTCCGGCGCAAATGGTCCAGTCTCCTTGCTCGGCGGCGTCCAGCAATCGAGCGCGCGACGCGGCGGACTGCTCCTTGTCGGTGTCAACGCCGGCGCACCAGCTCGGCTCGGATACCTGCGCGATGGTGTGCAGCACGTCGCCCATGACCACACCGCGCTGGCCGTTGGAGTTGATCAGCACCACCTGGTGGCCCGGGGTGTGACCCGGCGCGGGCGCGATGGAGATCTCATCGCTGATGGTGTGCTCGGGCTCCTCCAGAATCTGCTGGAGGCGCAAGCGGCGCAGCGGCATCACCTGGCGGTCGATGTACGGGTACATTTGGCGACCCGCATCCGACGTGAAGTAGTCGTGGTCGGCCCGCGACATGACGTAGCGGGCGCGGCGGAAGTTGGGCGCCGGCATACCGCCGGAGTAGCGCAGGTTCCAGCCCACGTGGTCGCCGTGCAGGTGCGTGTGGATGATGTAGTTCACCGAGTCGCTGGGGCCGACGTTGGTGTTGTTCACGCCCACGTTGGACTCCAGGTGCGGCCGCAGCTCTTCGTACAGGTTCCCGGTGACATTGCCGCGGTCGGGGTGCGGGCCGGGGCCCATGCCGGTGTCCACCAGGATGACGTGCTCCGAGGTATTCAGAAGGAACACGCCGTAATAAAGCTGGAGCTGCCCGTTTTCCAGGGTGTCCTGGTAGTCCGCCCAGGCGGAGTCAGGGACGTCGGGGAACATCGCCGAGGGCTCGCGCGGCGGCGGGACCATGTCGATTACGGCGGTAACTTTTACGTTGCCGATGGTTGCTTGTTCTGCCATTGGGAAAATCCTCCTGAGTACGCTGCAAATGGCGCTTGCGGCCTATTCGTCAACTTCGAATGTGACCAGGGAAAACAGATCATAACCGGCCAGGGCTTCCCGGCCTCCCAGGCCAATGAGTTCAATCACTACGCCGATGCCGGCCGTGGAGCCGCCGGCTTTTTCGATGAGCTTGGCGGCAGCTTCGAGGCTGCCCCCTGTGGCCACCAGATCGTCTATGATCAGCACGCGGGCCCCCGGCGGCACGTCTTCAGCATGGACTTCCAGCGCAGCCTGCCCATATTCCAGGCTGTACTCGTAGGACAGGGTAGCGCCGGGAAGCTTGCCCGCCTTGCGCAGCAGCACCAGCGGCAATCCCATCCGCGCCGCCATCGGGGCGGCGAAGATGAAACCGCGGGAATCGACGGCAGCCAGGCAGTCAATGTCCGTTTGACCTGCCAGCTTCACCATCCGGTCGATGGTCTCGTTGAATGCGTCCGGCGAGAGCAGCAGCGAAGTGATGTCCTTGAACTGCACCCCGTGGATCGGGAAGTCGGGCACGTTCCGGATATGTTCGGCGAGATCGATAGACATGGCGGTGACACCAGTGCTTGACGCTGCGATTGGAGGGTCCGCAGCGAGGCGGAAATTAGTCTATTAGCAGCGGATGGTACAGTCAACCGCCGCATTGGGCCGGCTAATCTTCAGGTTGGAGGCGGCCCAATTCTGCCTCCAGTTCCTGTATGCGCGCCAGGGCGGCGTCCCGTTGGGTTATGGCGGCGTCCCGCTGGGTTATGGCGGCGTCCCGTTCCAACTCGGCCAAGTCTAACGCTGCCAGGGCTTCAATCAGGTCTGGCAGATATTCTCCGGTCGCCGGGTTCCAAAACCGCAGCTGTCCAGAACTCCAGTGCAGCTCAAGCTCCAACTCTTCGCTGTAGCCGCGAATGATGCCGTCGGCCCCCTCTTCAACCGGGATGGGCTCGTACCTGCCCTCTACCAAACGGTCGCCGGCCAGGGGCGCATCGTGGAAACGACCGCCGGTATAGTCAAACCGCCAATATTCATTGACGTTGAAGCGGGCGTAGCTCTCACGCTTGACGGTGTAATCACGTTCCCCGGTGCTTTCCGATGCCACCTCCAGCACAAACTCCGGTGGCTTGCCGACCTCGCTTATTACGTAGCCGTTGGCGACTTCCTCGATAATATCGGGGGAAATGGACAAACCGAAGGAAACGACGCAATCCGGACGGGGTGAACGGCGCGCCTCCCGGGCCTCATAACAGAGGTAGCCTTCTCCCGACACCAGTACGTCGCGGCGGTGACGGTTGTGGCTGCGCAAAACCTGGTCGGCCTTGGCAATGTGTCGGCGTTGCTTCATGGCGTCGGGCCGCTTGGGCGGGTCGGGCAACGGGGTCAGGCCGGTTGCCGGAGGGCCGGCGGTCGGGAAGCCGGGGATCGGTTTGGTGGTCACGGCGAACCTCGCAACGGAGCAGTTCACGCAATATTTGTGCTGCGAATTATATCAGCGTCCAGCGGCTACCCGGCAACGACGTTTTCCAGATGTCGAATGCTGAGCACGCGCCGGCCAGGGCCAAGCCGAATGGCTACCAAGTCAATACGCCACTCCGGTTCCTCGGATGTGGTTCGTCCCTGGGTGAAAAAGTCCTGCGCCGTCAAGGCGAGACGCCGCGCTTTGCCCGGCGTGATCGACTCCTCCGGTCCGCCGTAGGTCCCGCTCCGGCGAGTGCGCACCTCGACGAACACCCACTCCCGACCGTCGCGGGCGACCAGGTCGATCTCGCCCCACCGGCAGCGATAGTTGGTCGCTACGACGCGGTACCCCTTGGCCTCAAGGTGATGCCGCGCCAACTCCTCGCCGATCGCGCCAATCCGCCGCGAGGAGAGCGCCGGTTCTTCCCGAGGATCATCGGGTGTCGGCATCTGATGGCAGCCGCCCCTGTCGCAGCGGGCTGAAGGACCTGCGGTGTATCGGCGACGGTCCCAACTCGGCAAGACAGCGCAGGTGCGCCCGCGTGGCATAGCCCTTGTGCCTGGCGAACCCGTAGCCCGGGTAGCAGCCCTCTGCGCGAACCATCAACTCATCGCGGACCACCTTCGCCAGGATGCTGGCGGCCGCTATCGACAGCGACTTCCCATCTCCCTTGACCACGGTCTGATGCGGCAGCGGGCACTCCTTGATGGGCACCCAGTCCATCAGCAGAGCGTGCGGCGCCGGCCGCAGACGGTCCACCGCCGCCAGCATCGCTCTGATCACGGCCTGGCCGATGCCGATGTGGTCGATTATCTCGGGTGAGATCAGTTCCACTGCGCAAGCCAGGGAGTTCTCTCGTATCAATGCTGCGGCCTCCGTCCGCCGCCGTTCCGACAGCCGCTTGCTGTCGTCGATTGCCGCCAGCCACGGCTCATCGCCCGTCAGGTCCGGAGGCAGGATTACGGCGGCGGCCGCCACCGGCCCGGCCAGCGGCCCGCGCCCGGCCTCGTCCACGCCGGCGATCAGGCGATAGCCTTGGGCGCGAAAATTCGCTTCCAGGGAAAGGTCAGGCATTGACCAGCGCGGTGCCGGTAGCCGTGCCGCTCTCGGCCGCCTGCGCGCCCGCGATAGGACCACCACCCAGCACCGTGTCGCCACGGTAGAACACCGCGGCCTGACCGGGGGTAATCGCCCGTTGCGGCTCCCGGAACCGAACCAGCGCGCCGTCACCGACGGCAGTCACCGTCGCCGGAGCCTCCGCGAACTTGTAGCGTATCTTGACGGTCACATCCACTGGGCCGACTGGAGCAACTCCGGACACCCACGACACCGAATCGGCGTACAGAGTGCCCTGGTACAGGTCGGTTTCGGAACCCACCACCACCTGGCGCGTGTCCGGTTCCAGCCGGATCACGAAACGCGGCGGCCCGCCGGAAAGCCCGAGGCCGCGTCGCTGGCCCACGGTGAAGTACTGGATGCCCTCGTGCTGTCCCAGGACGTTGCCGGCGGCGTCCACGATGTCGCCGGGCCGCTTCGTCGGTGCGCTCACGCAGGAACTCACGGTAATCGCCGGTGGGGATGAAGCAGATGTCCTGGCTGTCCGGCTTGTCCGCGTTGGGGAACCCCGCCTCCATCGGCCAGCCGGCGTATCTCCGTCTTGGGGTAGTGACCCACCGGCATCAGCGTCGCCGCCAACTGCTCCTGACGCATGCCGAACAGCACGTAGGACTGGTCCTTGTCCGCGTCAACGCCGCGCCGCAGTGCCCACCCGCCGGCCCCGTCGCCCTCGATGCGCGCGTAGTGGCCGGTGGCGACGTACGACGCCTGCAGCATCTGTGCCCGCTGGGCCAGAAAGCTGAACTTGATCTTGTCGTTGCACGCGATGCACGGGTGAGGCGTCCGCCCGTTCTCGTACTCCCGGCGGAAATAGTCGATGACGAAGGCGCGGAACTCCCGCTGCACGTTCAACACGTAGTGGGGCACGCCCAGGATACGGCAAACCGCCCTAGCGTCCTCCACGTCGTCCAGCGTGCAGCAGCCACGATAGTATTCGGGCAGGTCGGCCTGATCGATGTCGTACAGCTTCATCGTCACGCCGATGACGTCATAGCCCTGCCGGTGCAGCAGCAGCGCGGCAACTGAAGAGTCCACGCCGCCGCTCATGGCGACGACGACGCGGTTGGGAATGGTATGGCCGGCAACGACACTCATACTTCAATTCTCGTTCGAGGCGGCCCAATCGTCAAACGACATGCCCTCCGTGTATTCGTACGGCAGCTGTGTCCATAGGATACCGAGGAGCGTGTCGGCGTCGGCAAGCGAGTATTCGGTATCGGTTCGGTCCAAATGTGCCTCGTAAAAATTGGCGTGCAATCGCTCGACCGAACCCATGAGGCGCCGGACTGCTTCCCGATCCGGTGATTCGTCGGCTACCTGACGGACGGCGGATAAGAGGTCTTCATGGCCGGAATGAACCCAGCCACGATGGGTTGCAACGGCTTTAATTATCTGCGACACGGCTCCCCAGCCCTTTTCTCCGGCTTGGCAAAGGTCTCCCTCGTCCAAATACGCGGGCCATTTGGACCAATATTCCTTGGCCTTCGGGAGGTGCTTGCGAATGCGGGCATCCCGGCGGGTTGGCGTTTCACGTCGGGTTCGGGGCGGCATGGTTATTCTTCCCTCTCAACCCATTCGGCGAAACCTGCGCCGCCCGTGTACTCGTCGGGCAGCAGGTCCCAGAGAATTTCCAGGAGCGGGCGGGCATCGGCCAATGCGAACACGGCTTCGTCAGCGGTCATGTACACTTCGTAAAAGTTGCCGTGCAGCCTTTCCGCCGCGCCCTTGCCGCGGTAGATGTGCTCCGCCTGCTCCGGCAATTCCCCGGCCACGACGGTGATTGCTTCCAGAACTGCCACGTGGTCGTAGTGATCCCAGCCGCGCAGCGTAGCCACCGCTTTAGTCAATTGAGCGACGGCTCCCCAACCCTTCTCGCCGGATTGGCAGACGTCCGCTTGGGACAATTCCAGAGACGCGTTGATCCAGTATTCCCTGGCCTGGGCCAGATGTTTGTGGATGCGGGCATCCCGGCGGGTTGGCGTTTCACGTCGGGTTCGGGGCGGCATGGTTATTCCTCGGCTTCGAACCATTCGGCAAATGAAGCCCCGCCCGTGTACTCGCCGGGAAGTTCGGCCCAAAGCGCCTCGATCAGAAGTGCCGTGTCATTCAGAGCCAGCTCCGTCTGCAACCGGTCCAGGAACACCTCGTAGAAGTTGCCGTGCAAAACGTCTGCTGACGTCAACCCTCGGGTGATCGCTTCTCTACGCACTTCCTTCTCCGACGCCAGTTCGCGAATCACTTCCCGCAGCCGGTCGTGGTCAGAGTGCTGCCAGCCGCGATGCGTTGCTACCGCCTTGGTCAACTGAGCCACTGCACCCCACGCCTTCTCTCCGGCCTGGCACAAATCGCCTTCAGCCAGATACGAGGGCCATTTGGACCAGTACTCCTTGGCCTTCGGCAAATGCTTCCTTATGGCGGCATCCCGCCGTTCGGGAGATTGTCGCCGTGTTCGGGGTGGCATGATACGTTCCGCATGAATGTCTGCTTGCCGCAGGTAGGCAGGTAGTATAGCATCGGCCCCGTTCACCCCGACCTGACACTCCAGACAACCACCACGGAGGCAAATCCCATGCCCGTTACCTTTGGATGCTCCCTGCCCAGCCGGGGCGCCATGGCCTCGCCCGACAACCTGCGCTCCCTCGCCCAGCGCGCCGAGGACCTGTCCTTCGATCACGTCTGGGTCAGCGACCACATCATCATCCCCCACGAGGTCTCGTCCTTCTATCCCTACGCCGCCGACGGCGTGGCCCCCTTCCAGCGGGACAACACCTACTTCGAGCCCCTGGCCGCCCTGAACTTCCTGGCCGGCTGCACCACCCGCGTCAAGTTGGGCACCCACGTGCTCATCCTCCCCTACCGCAATCCGGTGCTCACCGCCAAGATACTGGCGACCCTGGACGTGCTCAGCGGCGGCCGCCTGATCCTAGGCGCCGGCGTGGGCTGGATGGAAGAGGAGTTCCAGGCCATGGGCCTCGACACCTACGCCCAGCGCGGCCAGGTCACCGACGAGTACATCCAGATCTTCAAGGAACTCTGGACCTCCGACAACCCCGAGTTCCACGGCGAGCACTACGACATCAGCGGCGCCGGCTTCCTGCCCAAGCCCGTGCAGAAACCCCATCCGCCCATCTGGATCGGGGGCCACACCAACCCGGCCATCCGCCGCGCCGCCACCCTGGGCGACGGCTGGATGCCCATCGGACTGCGTCCGCCGGCCATTCTCGAGCCCGAGGAACTGGCCGAAAAGATCGCCCGCCTTCGCCGCGTCAGCGCGAGGGCCGGCCGCGCCGAGGACGCCGTGGATCTGGTCTTCAGCACCGACTGCGTGTTCCACGACGCGCCCCAGTCCGAGCGCCGCATGGTATCCGGCATCCCCGAGCAGATCACCGCCGACCTGCGCCAGTACCAGGACCTGGGCGTGCAGCACTTCATCTTCAGCTTCCCCGCCGACAGCGCGGCCCAGCAGCAGGAAGCCATGGAACGCTTCTCCCGCGAGGTAATGCCCCTGATCCCCAACGACTGACCGCGACCGGATTATGCCCCCGTGCCGATGCTCCTCGCGCCTGGCTTGGAGCTCCGCACGGGGGCAATCTGTTTCATCCTATAGCCTCGTTGACCAGGCCAAGGCCACTTTGCAACCTCTCGTCCCAATCGGGCCGGGGCCGTATCACCGGAAAGATGCACGTCCGGAACAGGCAGACCCCTTCGCGGAGGGCAAGCTCATGCTCGCCCCAGCCAAAACGGTCCAGAGCAGCGTTCTTGAAGATGCCGTGGTACTCCATCCTGATCGCGGCACGCTTCTCGGTGCCCGTCATGGCGCTCCACCGGAGATGGGCCAGGAAATTGCCTACGTCCAACATCGGATCCCCGGGGCCCGTTTCCTCGAAGTCCACCAGCACCAGGCGCCCGTCCGGTAATATCAGCATCTGGTCGTCGTAGAAGTCGTTGTGGGCCGTGCCCGTGGGCTGCCAGGACCGGATGAAGGGATCCAGGGCCGCAACCGCACGGTCAAACTCTCGGCGGGCGTCAACGTGGTCCCGCACGGCGTTTTTGATCTCCTGTTTCGCGCCACGGTAGCGGCCGGACAGATTGAAGGGACGACCGTTGCCCGCCTCCGCCGGAACGGACCATAGGCTCTCCAAGCCATCCAACAGGGCGTCGGGGTCCGGCCGTTTGCCGGCTCGGATGTATTGCCGGAGGTTTTGTCCCGGTATTTCAGACGTCCACACCACCGCCCCCTCGCGCCAGCGCCCGGCGATCCTGGGAATCGAGAAACTCGAGCGGGCCACCAGTTCGGCCGCGTCCAACAATGCCGCCATTGCGGGCGGCTTCATCACCCGGGCATAGAATCTGGCTTTGCCGAGCCGGTGACGCAGCACCGCATGATTGCCAGGCCGATACCGGACCACCTCCACGCGTATCCTCCGTGGTGGAATGGACATCACGTGCTTCTTGACGAGCGTCAGCGCGGTTGCGGGATCGGCGGCGCTGGCGAGCCCGGGCAGGTCCGGATCATCAGGGAAACGAAAGACCCGAACCTCCCCGGCTTCTTCCTGCAACAGGGTGAACCGCTGGTTGGGAATGTAAACGTCTTCCGGCCACTCCGCTTCATACGTCGCCCGGGCAGTTCCGCCCCTCACTCGTGAGATCTCCAGGACCTGCACCTCCAGCGGATCTGCCTCAGGCTTCCCGTGCTCACGGCAATACACCTGCCAAACCCAGTCGGTATCATGCAGATCGCCGCAACTGGTCTGAGGTCTACCAGCGCGGAGATCATTCAGAATGCCTGGGGAACTTATCGCGGGCTTAGTGGCCATGGAGTGTTAGCTGCCGCTGTCGTCATCCGAGTCATCGCTGCCAGAAATTGGTGCCTGTGGCGACGGCGTTGCAGGCGAGGGTGTCACCGGCGACGGCGTTGCCGGCGAGGGTGTTACTGGCGACGGTGTTGCCGGCGAGGGCGTCACTGGTGAAGGCGTTGCCGGCGAGGGCGCCACTGGTGAAGGCGTTACCGGCGAGGGCGTGGGTGTGTCGACGCCGTCGTCGTCAGTCGCTGGGGTGTTGATGCCATCATTGTCGATACCATCATTATCGGTGGCGGTGGCAGTGTTTATCCCGTCGTTGTCCGTGGTATCCACCCCGTCATCGTCCGTGTACGGTGTTTCTATACCGTCACCGTCAGTCGTCGGCGTGTCTATACCGTCGCTGTCCGTGCCGTCATTATCCGTCGGTGTGACCGTGTTCACACCGTCGTTATCTGTGTAGGGAGTGTCGATATTATCGTTGTCCGTCGTGTCCACCCCGTCGTTGTCGGTATAGGGGGTGTCGACGCCATCGTTGTCGGTGGGAGGAACAGGATCATCCCCCTCGTCATCCTCATACATGTCGTCAACCACCGCGAGTGGCGCGCGCGGAATAACGGCGGCCTGCAAAAGGGTATCGGTCCCATAGGCGCTGACGGCCGTAGCCAGACCGCCCCACGACAACGACAGCGCCATCAGCAGCGCTACAACATTGAAAAGCAATCCCTTTCGCACGATAGCCTTCCCCTCACCCGGTTTGTTGGGTCCATCATCAACTTCCGCGAGGATCCTGGCGGCGTCTATGAAATGTTGCTAATTCAATCTGATTCTTCGAGCCAGGGTGCCCCCAGACTGTTGAGCCGGAGCCACTCTTGGTACTCGTCGTTAGCGATATAGGATTCGACCGGGAGTGTTGTGAAACCCATGAGCAGCGACAAGCTTGTCGCCCAGCTCTGCCGAGACTATGTTCAGCTTATGGGGATCCAACAGATCTTCGTCGCCGCGGAACACAACAACTATGGCGATGTTGTCTTCACCATCATGATCAACCCTGGGTGCTGCCGTAATCGGGCCGAACGCTATACGTCCTTCAAAAGTACGATCCAGCAACTCCTGCAGACCGTCCCTGGTGGATTGCAGCAAGTCTTCGGATATAGCCATGACTTTCGACCTCCAGAGAATTGCGTCAATCATATCAAATGCTAATCGCCTGTAGCGACCACGGCTGCTCGCGCCTCCCCCTATCGTATAATGCTGCCAAACCGAAACTCGGAGCCACACCAGCCATGGCCACCATCAAACCCTTCCGCGGTTGCCGCTACGATCCCGCCGCCGTGGGCAACCTGTCCTCCGTCATCTGCCCCCCCTACGACATGATCGGCCCGGAGCTGAAGACCGAGCTCCAACGGCGCAGCCCTTACAACGCCGTCCACCTAGAGGGCGGCGAGCAGCACGATGCAGAAGTGCCTGGGGAATAGATATTGGTCCACTTGTGCTATTCGTGTAGATGAGGAACCTCCATGACCACTGAGAAGTATCGGGAGGATAGCCGCAGGCTGCTGGACCAGGCCCGACGCGAGTTGGAGACTGGCGACGTACGCCAGGCGTCGGAAAAGGGCTGGGGCGCCGCCGCTCAGATTGTAAAGGCAGTCGCCGAGAAGCGCGGGTGGCGACATCGCGGCCACGCGCAGCTCTTCGAAGCAGTAGCAGCCATCGCGTCAGAGGCCGACGACGCCGACATCGACCGGCTCTTCGAGTTGGCCAGTGGTCTGCACACCAACTTCTACGAGGACTGGTACGGCACGGGTCGGGTGCAGCGTGGGCTGCACGACGTCGAATCTTTCCTGGACAAGATCGAGCCTTTGCTCGACGGCTGACCGTTGCGCCGGTGGTTCCGCGGGGAAACCGGAGGCGGGCCCGTCGCAGCCACCACTTGCGCTTGCCGGTATGACCATCTCCGGCGTGAGATGCCAACGGATGCCCACCCAATCCCCTATCGTATAATGCTGCCAAACCGAACCTCGGAGCCACACCAGCCATGGCCACCATCAAACCCTTCCGCGGCTGCCGCTACGATCCCGCCGCCGTGGGCAACCTGTCCTCCGTCATCTGCCCCCCCTACGACATGATCGGTCCGGAGCTGAAGACCGAGCTCCAGCAGCGCAGCCCTTACAACGCCGTCCACCTGGAGGGCGGCGAGCAACCCGATCCGGTGGACCCGCAGGCCGGCTACCAGCAAGCCGCGGGACTGTTCCAGCGCTGGCTCGCCGACGGCGTCATACGCCAGGACGACGCAGCCTCGTTCTACCTGATGCGCCACGCCTACGACTTCGGCGGGCGCCGCTACCAGCACCTGGGCCTGTTCGCCGACGTGCTGGTCGAAGACTACGACGCCGGCTCCGTCCTGCCCCACGAGTTCACCCGCGAACCGTCGGTGCTGGACCGGGTGGCCCTGCTGGACGCCTGCCAGGCCCAGTTCAGCCCCATCCTGTCCCTGTACCGAGATTCAGCAGGCAGCCTCCAGCGCGTGTTCGAGCAGATCATCGCCGAACCGCCGGACGCCACAGCCGCCACACCGGCCGGGGGCAACGCGGAGTTCTGGCGCATCGCCGACGATGCCACCCAGGCCAGCATCATCGATACCTTCGCCGGCCGGGCCATATTCCTCGCCGACGGCCACCATCGCTATGAGGCCGCCCTGCGCTACCGGCACAGCCGGCCCGACGCCGAACAGTCCGATGACCGCGCCGCCAGCAATTACGTGATGATGTCCCTCGTCGAATTCGACGACCCGGGGCTCCTTCTGCTGCCCTACCACCGCGTCGCCGGCGGCATGTCGGCCGAGCAGCTTGAAGCCGTGCGCACCAGGATGGGCGAGTATTTCGATTCGCGTCCCTTGAACCCCGACATTACTCCGGCAGCAGCAGTATCCGACGTCGCCCGCGTCGGCGAGAACGACCACTGCTTCGCGGTCTTCTGGGCCGACGCTGCGCCCACCATCCACACCCTGCGGTCCGATATCGACTGGTCCTCCTGGGGTCAGTTAGCGGTTTCCGAGGCGTGGGTTCTGCAGGAGCGGGTGCTGGCGCCGGTGCTGGGAGACGCCCTGGCCCAGCACATCGACTACAGCCCCGACCACGAGGCCATCGTCCAGCAGGTCAACGTCGGCGAGCAGCAGGCGGCCATCTTGCTCAAACCCTTCCCGCTGGAACCCTTCCGGCAGATCGTCAGCGCCGGCAACCGCCTTCCGCCCAAGTCCACCTTCTTCTACCCGAAGCTCCCCACCGGGTTGGTAATCAACCAGCTCTCCGGCAGCATCTAGCCCGCAAGGTGACGCCATGACGACAACCGCCGTCCCCGCACAAACCGCCGCGCCTACCCGCCGCCGGTTCACCGTGGAAGAATACTGCGCCATGGCCGAGGCCGGCATCCTGGCCGAGGAAGAGCGCGTCGAACTGCTGGACGGAGAGATTATCCTGATGCCGCCCATCAACCCGCCCCACGAATCCTGCACTGACCAGTTGAACGACCAACTGCTTTACCCGCTGCACGGCCGCGCGTTGGTCAGGGTTCAAGGCTCAATACTGCTTGATGACGGCAGCCTGCCCCAGCCGGATATCGCGGTCCTGCGGTTGCGGCACGATTATCAGCGCCGGAGGGCGGCGGCGGCAGACGTGCTGCTGCTGGTTGAAGTGTCCGAGACTTCCCTGGAACACGACCGCGAGTTGAAGCTACCCCGCTATGCCGCAGCCGGCATCCCCGAGGTCTGGATCGCCAACGTGCCCGCCCGCCAGGTGGAAGCCTTCCACGACCCGGTCGATGGCGTTTATCAGAGCCGGCGCATCGTCCCCGCCGACGGCCAAATCAGCCCCCGGGCTTTCCCCGATGTGGTGCTGACCGTGGGCGACTTCCTGCTCGAATAAGGTGACGCCATGACGACCACCGCCGTCCCCGCACAAACCTTCACGCCGACCCGGCGCCGCTTCACCGTGGAAGAATACTGCGCCATGGCCGAGGCCGGCATCCTGGCCGAAGAAGAGCGCGTCGAGTTGCTGGACGGAGAAATATTCATAATGCCCCCCATCGGAGCGCCTCACGGAGACGGAACCACGCGGTTGAGCAGAGATCTGATCCTCCAACTCGGCGACCGCGCCTGGGTGCGCGTGCAGACCTCAGTCCGCCTGAACGACTATGGGTTACCCGAACCGGACATCGCGGTGGTCAGGTTCAGGAATGATTACCACCGGAACCTGCCCACCCCCGACGACGTGCTGTTGGTGATCGAAGTTTCGGACAGCTCCTTGTCTTTCGACCGCGACGTGAAACTCACCCGCTACGCCGAAGCCGGCATCCCGGAGGTGTGGATCGCCAACGTACCCGCCCGCCAGGTGGAAGCCTTCCACGACCCGGTTGACGGCGTTTACCGGAGCAGCCGGATAGTCCCGGCCGACGGCCGTATCAGCCCACGGGCTTTCCCCGACGTGGTCCTGACCGTGGGCGAATTCCTGCTCGGTGACCCCGGCAGCGAAGGCGACGAAACGGGCGCCCCCGGAACGGATTCGTAAATCCTTGCTATAATATTAGCCGCGTGTGAACAAAATCACGCTGTTATCCGCCGTCGCATGACGCGCAGCGCTGACGACCAGAGTCGCTCACAGACCAATAATGCGCGCCCTCGCGCACCCACCAGGAGCTTTCCCGATGACCCTGACCAAGATCGAGCCCCAGAACCTGCGCACCCCCGGACCGACCCCCATTCCCGACGACATCATGGACGAGATGTCCCTGCCCATGATCAATCACCGGGGTCCCGAGTTCAAGGAGCTGATCGAGGCCACCACCGCCGGTCTGAAGCAGGTCTTCATGACCACCAACGACCTCTACATCCTCACCTCCAGCGGCACCGGCGCCCTGGAAGCCGCGGTGGTCAACACCCTGTCCCCCGGCGACAAGGTCATCGCCGCCACCGCCGGTTCCTTCGGTGACCGTTTCGTGCAGATCGCCGAGGGCTACGGCGCCGACGTGACCCGCATGGACTTCGAGTGGGGCGACGCCATCGACCCCGAGGCCATCCGCGCCGAGCTCCAGAAGGACCCCGAAATCAAGGCCGTCCTGGTCACCCATAACGAGACCTCCACCGGCGTCACCCACGACCTGGAATCCATCGCCCGCGTGGTCAAGGGCGAGTTCGACAAGTTGCTGCTGGTGGACGCCGTGAGCAGTCTGGGCTGCATCCCCCTTCCGGTGGACGGCTGGAACTGCGACTTGGTGGCCACCGGATCCCAGAAGGGCTTCATGATCCCGCCCGGGCTCGCCTTCATCAGCATCAGCGCCCGCGGCTGGGAAGCCTACCAGGACGCCAAGATGCCCCGGTTCTACTTCGACCTCATGGCCGCTGAGCGCTCGCTGTCCCGCGGCCAGACGCCCTGGACTCCCAACGTCGCGCTCCTGTACGGCCTGCGTCTCGGCCTCGACCACATCATCGACGAAGGCCTTGAAAACGTATACGAGCGTCACGCCGACGTTGCCGCCTACTGTCGCGCCGGCGTCAAGGCCCTGGGCTTGGAGCTCCTGGCCAATGACGAATCCCGCGCCTCCAACACCGTTACCGGCATCAAGATGCCCGAGGACATCGACGGCGGCCGGTTCATGTCCATGATGCGCGAGGACGAGGGCGTCGTTCTGGCCGGCGGTCAGGGCAAGCTCACCGGCCACTGCTTCCGCATCGGCCATTTGGGCTGGGTGACCAGGGACGACATCACCGAGGTGCTGGAAGCCCTGGAACGCGTGCTCCCCAAGGTCGGTTTCAAGAGTTAATTCGCGCATGAAATGCAATTGAGGGCGGATATTCATTCGCCCTCATGCTTATCTATTGTCATGTCTTCCGTTTCCCAACTGCAACAGGCCATGGCGGCCTTGCGCCTCTCCCTGGCGGAAATTCGCCACAAGGAGGAACAGCTGGACGCCAGCATCGCCCAGTTCCGCACCCAGTTGCGTCGCCTCCCCCGCCAGACCATCTACGGCCGGGCTCCGCTGGACATGGCCCTGTCGGCAATGGGCGAGGTCGAAGAGCGGCTGCGGGACGCCGAGGAGAACCACCGCCGCGTGCTGACCATCAAGAAGGCGGCGTTGGACGAACTCGCCGCGCTGGAATCCGTCGAGCAGGTCGACAAGGCTCGCAAGGAACTGGCCCAGCTCAAGCAGCAGGTTGGCCGGCAGGAGCCTGCGCCGGAGCACGCGGCAGAAATCCGCCGCCTCGAACAGTTCATCGCCGAGCACAGCAAGCGCGCCGAGCAGGCGATCACCGCCAGCTTCGAGGAGCGGCGCGGCCAGCGCTAGCATCGGTCTTACTGCCGAACACAGACCCGTATAGCCACGTTGGCGGCAACGCCAGAAAGGATCGCAGGGAGCATCGCAGCATGAAAGCATCCTATCTCGGCGCCATGGGATACGCCCACCGGCGGGACTTTCCACCCACCTGGCCCACGCCGCCGTCGTACAGCGACCCCGAAACCTCGGTGCAGAGCTACCAGGACGGCATCGAGGAGTGCGAGTTCGCCGAGGAAATGGGCTTCGAGTGGGTGAGCTTCTCCGAGCACCACTACTCCGGCCGCATCGCCACCGGCACGCCCGCCGTGATGGCCGCCGCCGTGGCCGAGCGGTGCAAGTCGGTCAAGATCGCCATGCTCGGCCCCCTGCTGCCCCTCAACAACCCCGTGCGGGCCGCTGAGGAACTCACCCTGCTGGACAACATCACCAACGGCCGCCTCGTGATGGGGTTCCTGCGCGGCACTCCCAACGAGGACCAGGTCTACGGCGTTCACCCGTCAGAGGGTCGGGGACGCCTCCTGGAAGGCATGGACCTGATCCTGAAGGCCATGACCGAACCCGAACCCTTCTCCTGGGAGGGCCGCTACTACCAGTACCGCACCGTGGCCGTGTGGCCGCGTCCGGTGCAGCAGCCCTTCCCGTCCGCCCTGGTCGCCACCCGCAGCGACGACGCGGTGCAGTACGCCGCGGAGCACGGGTTGGGCCTCGGCGTATCCTTCGTGCCCTCGGAGCAGGTGGCGGGCATCACCGAAAAATACCTCCACTGGTGCGACGAGGCCGGCTGGCAGCCGGAACCGGACCAGCTGGTATTTCGCGGCAGCATCTACCTGGCCGAAACCGACCGCCAGGCCCAGGACTGGTTCAACGCCCAAACCGACCAGGGCCGTGCGCCTGGCATGGCTCTGCGCTCCTCCGTGTCCCAGGTGATCCAGGCCTCCCGGGCCGGCCAGGATGTTGACTACCGCAACGTGTTCGCCGGCAGCGCCAGCGGCGACATCGTGGGCGGAGCGCCCGGCCTCACCTTCGTCGGCGGCCCCGACACCGTGTTCGAGCAGATCAAGGACTACCACGACCGGTGCGGCACCGGAGTCATCGATCTCTTCTTCCAGCAGCCCAGCCTGACCCACCGCGACGTGATGGCCGAAATCGACCTGTTCGGTCGCGAGGTGCTGCCTCGCCTCAAGGAACTGTGACCCGTGGCTTCTGACCAAATGCGCGAGACCGTAGTCATCGTCGACGAACCGGAGCGTTCTTCCGCCCTTCGAGACGGACTGGCGCAACGTTGGGTGGTGCTGGAACCGCGCCTGGACGACTTCGGACCCGTAGCGGAAGACCAGGTCGGCGCCGCGGTCGCGCCGCTGGCCTCAGGACCATACGGGCTCATCGGCGTTTCCTCCGCCGCGACGGTGGCCATCCGCCATGCCCTGCAATCGCCGGAGAGCATAGCAGCGCTGGTTCTGATCTCGCCCCTGGCGATACGGCCCACCGGAGCGCCGGCGGGATCTACCCACGACCTGGAGTCGCGGCTCCCCGATATCCAGTGCCCCACGCTCGCGGTGTTCGGGCAGGCTGACGGCACAATCGACCCGGTAGCCCCCAGCCTGTACCGGAGCCGCATCCCCAACTGCAACGTCGCTTTCGTCTACGGCGCCGGTCACGACATCGCCGCCGAACGCCCGCAGGCGTTGCTGAACCTCGTCGCGGATTACCTGGAACGGCGCGAAACCTTCATCGTGCAGCACCGCAGCGGCGCCATAAATCCCTGATCGCAGCCGCTAATCGTCTGTCGAACCCGCCCGTTCCCGCTGCCCTTCCTGTAGATCATCAATCTGCTCGCGGGTCCGGCCGTAGATCTGCGGCACGTCCCAGCCCTGCATCCCGGCGTAGGTGTCGATCTGCGACCGGTGGTGTACCTCGTGTTCCACCATCATCATCAGAACCCGCCAACCGCTGAGCATGCCGTCGGTGTCAATCATTTGGATGCGCCGGGTCAGCCACTCAGCCGGCGTGCCATCGATGCGGCCGCGAAACTCCTCCAGCGACGCCTGCAACGCCGGGACCCAATCGTCCAGCGACGCGGTGCTGGGAACCTCCCAGTCGTACAACCAACCCTCATTGCGGTAGGCCCGGGCAAAATACATCCGCGACTCGCAGATGTGATGCACGATCTGCGCAATGCTCCACGCGTTCTCACCCTCTCCCGCCGGCGGGGCCCACGACTCGGCCGGCTTGGGCAGGGCGTGAATGTCCCGCACCGTGCGCCGGTGGATGCCCTCGAAATAACTCAGGAATGCCTGTGGATCGTTCAGCATGGGCCGGCATCTCCTTGTGTTTCATTTTCTTCGCCGTTTCTCCGGCGCAGCAGTTCCTGCAGCCGTTCGACTTCTTCCCAAGCCGCGTCTCGCTGGTCCTGGACCGCGATTGCATACGCTTGTTCCGCCCGCCAATTCCGGTCGTACGTTTGGGTGGACGGGTCATACACCCGGGGCCAGCCGTCATCCCAGCACAGGCTGATGCCCAGCAGCGGGCTGTACACCTTGAGGATGCCGTCGGGTTCGCGGGTTTGCGGCAGCTCCCGATACTCCCCGTCAACCAACTCGCCAGCCCAGATCGGCTGCCCGTGATACCGCCCGCCAGTGGGGTCAAAGCGCCAGAATTCCGGGATGCCGATGGCGGCATAGATGGCAGGTTTACGGTTGACGTCTGCGCTGGCGGTACTCTCGGACGCGATTTCCATAGCCCAGTCGGGCGGCTTCCCCACCTCCCAGGGCAGGTAGATTTTGCGAGGTCGAATCGCCACCGCGTCCACGCCAAAGGCCAGATAGATGTCGGGCGCAGCCCGCACGTTCAGGTTGCTCAGGTCGTAGCAGATAAAGGTTTCATTATCCAGAAACACATCGGGGCGCTGGTTGAAGTCGGTGAAACGAGCGCGGAAGAGGCCAAGTATTTCCGCCAGTTCGAGGTTCTGTTCCATGGCGTCGGGGGTCACATTCTTCTCATTGGGGTCGAACTCCAGGCTGGCGTAGTCAATCTCGCCCTGCCGGCGGTAGGGCAGCATATTTGCGCCGCTGGGTGTCTTGGGGGACGTCATCATCGCACTCCCGGCCAGGCCGATTGTGCCGATAGTGTAGAATCGGGCCACCCAAACCGCAAGCGAGGGCATGGTCATGAAATATGACGTGATTGTTGTGGGCTCCGGTTCCGCCGGGTCCGTGGTCGCCAGCAGATTGTCCGAGGACCCCAGCCGCTCGGTTCTGCTCCTCGAGGCCGGCCAGGACTATCCCAACGCGGAACATCTGCCCGATGCCGTCCGCGACGGCTACTCCAACGAGGGCGAGCAGCCCGGATCGCCGGTCTCCTGGAATCTGCACGGCACCATCAACGACCAGCAGGGCGAGATCAACATCGCCCAGGGCAAGGTCATCGGCGGTTCCGGCTCCATCAACGGCCAGGTCTACCTGCGCGGCCTTCCCGAGGACTTCGAGCGGTGGGAATCCTTCGGCAACGAGGAGTGGTCCTACCTGAAAGTCCTGCCCTTCTTCCGCAAGGCCGAAACCGATCTGGATATCCAGGACGACTTCCACGGCAGCGACGGCCCGATACCCATCATCCGGCGCGAGAACCAGCCCTGGCCCGACGTGCAGAAGGCCTTCCACGCCGCCGCCATGGAGCGCGGCTACGCGTACAACCCCGACCTCAACGGGCCGGACTCCGACGGCATCGGCGCAATCCCGATGAACAACCAGGACGGCGTCCGCATGAGCACGGCCATCACCCACCTCAACCCGGTGCGCCATCGTCTCAACCTCACCGTCAAGGGCAACGTGTTCGTCCGCCGCGTGCTGTTCGACGGAACCCAGGTCTCCGGCGTCGAGGTCGAGAGCGGCGGCGAGATCTTCACCGTTGCAGCTGACCAGGTCGTGCTCAGCGCCGGCGCGCTGAAATCTCCCCACATCCTCATGCTCTCGGGCGTAGGCCCACGGGACCAGCTCGCGTCCTTTGGCATACCGGAACTGCCCGGGGTGGGTCAGAACCTGTTCAACCATCCCATGGGCAACGTCTCCTTCCGCGTCAAGGACAACGTCGAGCTACGCGCCAACGCCGGCGCCCTGCGCTTCGGCCTCCGCGTTACCTCCGAGGCTCCCTCGTACCCCAACGACGTGATGCTGCACACCCTGGGCGTGTTCAACGTCATGACCGGCGAGCATCTGCCCGACCGCACCGCCCGTATCGCCTGCGCCCTGGAGCTGCCCGACGGCTCCGGTTGGGTGCGCCTGGCGTCCTCGGATCCGACCCAGCAGCCGGAGATCAACTACCGCTACTTCCACAACGAGAACGACATGCGCCGCATGCGCGACGCCGTGCGCCTGGCCGCCGACATGCTCGAATCTGAAAGCTACCGGGACGTGATCGACCACCGCACCGCCCCCGCGGATGACGTGCTGTCCGACAACGACGCCCTGGACGCCTGGATCCGCCAGACCGTGGGCACCTCGCGCCACGTCTCCGGCACCTGCCGCATCGGGCCCGACGACGACCCCATGGCCGTAACCGATCAGCAGTGCCGCGTGCGCGGTGTCCAGGGCCTCTGGGTCGCCGACTCGTCCATCATGCCCCAGGTCACCCGCGCCAACACCAACGCCACCGCCATCATGATCGGCGAGCGCGTCGCCGACTGGATAGCAGGGTCATAGCATCCGTGCTAGCATACCGGTCATACCCACTACGACAAGCATCTGATGGACCTGCAAACCTACATACTGATCGGTGTCTCCGTTACGCTCGTCCTTTCTCTACTGGCCGGTGCCTTCGCGCTGGGCAAACTGTTCCAGCGCGTCGATACGATATCGACCCGGCTCGACCAACTGACGGCGGAGGTCCGACGAACGAACGACACCGTCATTGCCCTGGCCAACCATCGCCACGATGTTGACGGCAACATCTTGTTCATTGTGCCCAGCGGTGGCGATTAGGCCGTCCAACTCCGACTACGGCGTTTAAAAGGTATCTTATGGACCCGCAAACCTACGCGCTGATCGGCGTTTCAGTTACGGCTGCCCTTTTTCTGCTGGGTGGGGCGTTCGGACTCGGCAAGTTGTTCCAACGCGTCGATACACTGTTCCAGCGCGTCGATACGTTGGACCAGCGCTTGGATACGCTAACGGACGAAGTCCGGCAACTGGCCGCCGAAGTCCGACGGACCAACGAGATCGTGGTTGCACTGGCCAACCATCGCCACGATGTTGACGGCAACATCTTGTTCACCGTGCCCAGCGGTGGCGATTAGACGGGCAGGGTTCCGACTCCGCTGGCGCAAACGTTCAAACGGCCATTGGCTTTTTTCGTGCCAATGGCCGTTATTGATGTAGTCCCAGCCTACACCGGCGGCCGCAGGCTGTGCTGCGTCGCCCGTTCGTAGGCGTCGCCGATCTGCACCAGCAGCGGCTCGGCCAGGTGCTTGCCCACGAACTGGATGCTCAGGGGCAGCCCCTCGCTGCTCAGCCCGGCCGGCAGCGAGATCGTGGGCGCGCCATTGAAATCATAGGGGATGGTGAAGCGGCCCCACGTCCACTCGTCCTCGCCCATGGGCCCGTACAGTTCCTCCGGCGTGACCCGCCCCGGCGGAGTCGTCATGGACGGGCAGACCAGCACGTCGATCTCCTCAAACACGCCCGATAGTATCCCGTTGCAGGCCAATCGGCCCTGGTTGGATCTGGCGTAATCCACGGCGGTGTAGCCATGGCCCTTTTCGAGCCAGCCCCGGAACCACGGACCGTACTCATCGGCCCGCGACGGGAAGGTGTCCGCGTGGGCCGCCGCTGCCTCGGCGGAGCACAGCACCCCCCAGGCCCGCGAGAACGGCAGGGTGTCCGGCATCTCTACCGTCACCAACCGCGCCCCCATGCTCTCCAGCAACCGCGCTCCGGACAGCGTGGCCTCAGCCATGTCGCCGTCCACGTCGTCGCCGATGTAACGTTCGTCCACGCCGATGCGGATTCCCTCGACACCCTTGCCCAGTCCCGACAGCATGGCGGGAACGCGAGCGTGGAGCGAGGTCAGATCGTTGGGGTCGTGGCCGGACAACGCTTGCAGCATGATGCCGGCGTCCGCCGCGCTGCGGGTCATGGGACCCACGTGGTCCAGCGACTCCGCCAGTGTCAGCACGCCGTAGCGACTTACCCTTCCCCAGGTCGGCTTGATGCCCACCGTGCCGCAGGCGGCCGCCGGAAACCGTATCGACCCGCCCGTGTCGCTGCCCAGCGAGCCGTAGCACAGGCCGGCGGCGGTGGCCACTCCCGACCCGCTGGACGATGCGCCGGCCCAGCGGTCCGCGCTCCAGGGATTGATCGGGATGTCGAAGGCCGGGTTGTAGCCGGCCATCGCGCCCTCGGTGAGGTTCAGCTTGCCCAGGATGATTGCGCCGGCGTCGTTGAGCTTGCGAACCACCGTGGCATCGAAATCGGGCACAAAGTCGCGCAGCACCTGTGCGCCGCCCATGGTGGCCACGCCGGTGGTGAAACACAGGTCCTTCACTGCAATGGGGACGCCGTGCAGTGAGCCACGGTATCTCCCGGCAGCAATTTCAGCTTCCGCCGCCCGCGCCGCCGCCATCGCCGGCTCGGCCATGACGGTCGCGTAGCTCTTCAGCTCGCCGTCCAGCGCGGCGATGCGATCCAGCATCGCGCGGGTCAACTCGACCGGCGAAATCTCCCGCGACCGGACCCTCTCGGCAACCTCGGTGATGGTCTGGTAGTGCAGCGGCACGTCCGCCATGGCGTGGCTCCTTCAGATTAGGGCGCGGGCTGCACCAGTTCGATCAGCACGTCGTCCGGCCCCTCGATGTACGACAGCTTGGAGCCGGTGGGCGTCTCGGTGATAGGCAACACCGTGCGGATGCCGGCGGCGGTGAGCCGTTCCATCTCCGCCTCCAGGTCCTCCACGTCGAACCCGAAGTGCTCCAACCCCAGCCGGTTCAACTCGGCAACGGCGCGCTCGTCGGACGATCCCGGCGGCTTGGACGACACGTTCAGCCGGCACTGCCCGCCCATCTCCATCCCGATGGTGATGGTACGCGGCATCACCTCCCGCTCCGAGACGATGCGCGCGTTGAAGTGCTTCTCGTACCACGCCGCCGTGGCGTGGGGATCAGCGGCGCGGATGTGTACGTGGTTGATGCGGTATTCCATATTTGTCCTCCTGACGTGTTTGCGGAACGAAATCAGTAGGTGAAAATGTCGGCCGCCGGGCAGGCGAAGCCCGGCAGAACCGGCTCGCAGGTCAACGTATCGCTGATGCCGAAGCGTCTGGTTGTTCCGTCTTCTCCGCTGGTGAAGATTTCCTGAGTGGCAATATGCGCCGTCAGGACCAACCTCACGCCCGCTTCCAACCACATCCGGGCCCTGGCTTCCGCTTCCCCGGCGCTATGACCAGGGGAAATTACTTCCACCACCAAATCTGGAACGAGGCCAGCGACGTATCCCCGCTCCGGCACCGGTTCCGTAATGCGCTCCCGTGCAATGATCGCAAAGTCGGCGGCGCGCACAGTGTCTGGACCCTGCTCAATGTAGATCCCCGTTTCCGAAGTGCTTACGAAGCCGAGGCTATTTTGTCTGATGAACGTGCCGATCAGCCAGCCGATGTTGTCAACGACAATCCCGTGGGCGAATCCCGGTGGCGGCATTTCAATTAACTCTCCCCGAACCAACTCGTAGCGCTTGCCATCATCGGCCATTGCCAACAGGTCGTCGGCGGTGAGTAGTTTCGGAGCGGTAGTCATTGCCGTCCTCCATTGCCCTCATCTCCGGTCGGAATGCCGCTTTGCTGTAGCATGTTCATTGCGCCAACCGAAGGGTAGCACAGTATAGCGCACCCCCGCCTCGTGTTCCGGTTGCCCCCGTTTGGCGCCGTTGCTACACTGGCCGCGCACACAACCGTCACCGATCCCACCCCAAGTTCCAGGAGGAAACCATGATCTACGAAGTACGCACCTACGACCTCAAGCCCGGCGCCGTCCCCCAGGCCGAGGAAGCCTTCGCCGAGGCCCTGCCCCACCGCGAAAAGTACTCGCCCATCGCCGCCTTCTGGCACACCGAGATTGGCCCGCTGAACCAGATCATCCACGTCTGGGGTTATGAAAACATGGAGGAGCGCAACCGCATCCGCGCCGAGGCCGGCCAGGACCCCAACTGGCCGCCCAAGATCACCCCCGGCAACATCCTCAACATGAACTCCGAGATCTGGAACCCCGCCCCCTTCATGCGTCCCATGGGCGGCGACCAGGCCCTGGGCAACATCTACGAGATGCGCGTCTACACCTACGAGAACGGCTCCATGCCCGAACTGTTGCGCCGCTGGGAGGAATCCCTGCCCTACCGTGAGGAGTTCTCACCCCTGGCCGCCGGCATGTTCACCGAGTTCGGCGACCTGAACAAGTGGATGCACGTCTGGCCCTACCAGGACCTCAACCACCGCGCCGAGGTCCGCGCCGCCGCCAGCAAGATCCCCCAGTGGCCCTCCGGCGCCCCCGGCCGCGTGAAACAGGAAAACAAGATCATGGTCCCCGCCAGCTTCTCGCCGATGCACTGACGACTCACTGCGTCTAACACTATTCCCGCCTACGCACAGTCATTCCCGCGTAGGCGGGAATCCGGGAATGTAACCAAGGAAGGTTCAAGTCATGGCACCTCAAAAGATTGTCGGTGTAGATTTCAGCGGGGAGGATGGAGATGACAAAGTAAATAAAACTTGGGTAACCACGGGAGAGTTTGAAGAGGGAAAGCTTTCCCTCTGTGATTGCTACCCAATCAGCCGCAATAATTTGAGGAGGCTGCTGATGCAACTGCCGAACCGCGGGGTGGCAGCCATGGATTTCCCGTTTTCAGTGCCCCTAGCGTTCGCTACGGATCTGGGGCACTCAAAAAGGGAGATGCCAGCATTGTGGGAAAAAGCATTTTCAATGAAAACGTTGGAG
This sequence comes from Dehalococcoidia bacterium, assembly GCA_965203985.1. Lineage (GTDB taxonomy): Bacteria > Chloroflexota > Dehalococcoidia > Lucifugimonadales > UBA3495 > Bin87. Next base: position 960,722 of record CBDBDS010000013.1, on the reverse strand, counting down.
ACATTCAGGGATAAGGCGAAGCCCTACCAGGAGTGTCTGCGTGTAGGAGACCTCGAACATGCCATCGTCCACCCCCCTTTGCGTTCTCCACCAAGAAGTCCTGTGATGATCAACATGACATTCCGTGGAATGCAGATGATGCACTGCCTGTATAATGCAAAGCGCTTTGAGGTCCCACCGTTGACACCTGCTGAACCAAACAGTCCAGTATTGTTGGAGACAATGCCAGGGTTAGCGCTCCATGCATTTGGCCTTGCTTCTGCCCGATACAAGGACGGAGACAACGAAACAGAGCGATTGGAGAGGCGCAAGACAAGGACTAAGATCCTTAGAATACTGATCCAAGCTTCGGAGGTCGAATTAGCTCACGAAAATATTCCCGCAAAGATCCGAGAAGACTGCGTTGATGACCAAGGAGGAGATGCTCTTGACTCCCTCGTCGCCGCGATAGTTGCTGCTAGGTGGGCACGACGACCGCTCGATTTTCTAACACCTTCAGAACAGGTTGTTAAGTCTCTGAAACGTAAAACACGCAACAAGCGTCAAGCCTCCAACCAAGCGAAGGACAAACGGAAAATCGACGTTGCAAAAACCGAGGGATGGATCTACGTTCCAAAATAATTGGCTTCCGATCCTTAGCCAATATGCTTCACACCAGAGCACACTCCCAGCCAGGGAGCAGCAACCACCATGCTAGCCACCGACCGCGCATCCGCCATCTTCGCCGACTCCCGCGGCCTCCACGCCGACGCCCTGCGGCTGCTGGAGGCCGGCGACATCCGCGACGCCGCCGAGAAGGCATGGTGTGCCACCAAGCGAGCCACCGATGCGCTGATCATAGCGCGCACGGGCGAAGCGCCCGAGTTTTCCTCGGATACCTCCCGCGGCCTGCTCAGGCTGGCTGAAGCAGACGGCGCGGTCAATCCTTTGATCGGACGCTACTATTCAAGACAGGGCCACCTGCATGGCGAATGCTTCTACCACGGCATCTGCGAACCTGCTGCTGAAGTAGAACGCCGCATCCGCCAGACCGCCGACTACATCACCGACGCCGCGCGGTTGGCCGGCTATTCCGACGCCGCCTGAAACTGAAGGCATCTTCACTATATGACAACTACTACCGACCGCGTACTTGCTATCTTTGCTGACGCCCGCAGCCTCCATGCCGACGCCCTGCGGCTGCTGGAGGCCGGCGACATCCGCGACGCCGCGGAAAAGGCATGGTGCGCCACCAAGCGGGCCACCGATGCGCTGATCCTGGCGCGCACGCAGGAGGAGCCCCAAATATCCTCCGAGACCACGAGGGGGGTGAATGGGCTGGCGGTAGCAGATCAGGCCGTCCGTCCATTGCGCCGACGCTACTTCTCACGACAAAGCGAATTGCACGGTTCCTGTTTTTACCTGGGAGATTGTGAGCCGTTTGACGAAGTAGAACGCCGCATCCGCCAGACGGCTGATTACATCAGCGACGCAGCGCGGTTGGCCGGCTATCCCGACGCCGCCTGAAACAGAGAGTATGTTCACCCTATGACAACCACCACCGACCGCGTACCCGCCATCTTCGCCGACGCCCGCAGCCTCCATGCCGACGCCCTGCGGCTGCTGGAGGCCGGCGACATCCGCGACGCCGCCGAAAAGGCGTGGTGCGCCACCAAGCGAGCCACCGACGCGCTGATCCTGGCGCGCACGGGTGTGGAACCTGAATTTTCCCCGGACACCACGCGCGGCCTGGTCAGGATGGCCGCGGCAGACAGTGCCATAAACTCGTTGGTGGGCCGTTATTACTCCCGTCAGGGACATCTGCATGGAACCTGTTTTTATTTAGGCGACTGTGAACCCGTGGATGAGGTTCATCGCCGCATCCGCCAGACCGCCGACTACATCACCGACGCCATGAGGCTGGCCGGCTATTCCCAGGCCGCCTGAACGAAAACGGAGGGGTAAAGCTCAAATGGTAGCCACCGACCGCGTATCCGCCATCTTCGCCGACGCCCGCGCCGTCCATGCCGACGCGCTGCGTATGCTTGAGGCCGGCGACGTCCGAGACGCGGCGGAAAAGGCGTGGTGCGCCACCAAGCGCGCCACCGATGCGCTGATCCTGGCGCGAACGGGAACTGAGCCGGAAATATCTTCCGATACCGCCAGAGGACTGGTGACTCTGGTCACGGAAGACCAGGTATTCCGCGTCCTGCGCAGACGCTATCACTCCAGACAGAGCACGCTGCATGGCGATTGCTTCTACTTGGGGCTCTGCGAGCCGTTCGACGAAGTGGAGCGACGCATCCGCCGGACCGCCGACTACATCACCGACGCCGAGAGGCTCTCCGGATATTCCAGCGCAACCTGACTAAAGAGGGTAAACCAACATGAAACTCCTTACTTACGACAATGGCAACGGCCCCCGCTGCGGCGTCCTCCGAGACGATGCCGTCGTTGACGTGGCCGCCCTGATCGGCTCCGACCGCCCGCTGGCCGACGTCCGCGCCCTGCTGGACACCGGCGATTCCGCCATCGACCGCGTGGGCGACGCCCTGGCCGGCACCGTCGCCGCGCCCGCGATAGCCCTGACCGACGTCCGCCTGCGTGCCCCCGTGCTCCAGCCTCCCACCGTGCGCGACTACATCGTCTACGAGGAGCACGCCACCTCCCAGGGCACCCGCCAGATCGACCCGGTCTGGTACCGCATGCCCGTGTTCTACTTCTCCAACCCGCTGGTCATCTACGGGCCCGACGAAGAGGTCCCCTATCCCGCCGCCTCCGAGCAACTGGACTACGAGCTGGAGCTAGGCTGCGTCATCGGCAAGACCGGCACTAACGTCGCTGCATCGGAGGCCCTGCAATACATCGCCGGCTTCTGCATCTTCAACGACTGGAGCGCCCGCGACCTGCAATTCGACGAGATGACCTTCGGACTCGGTCCCGCCAAGGGCAAGGACTCCGCGTCGTCCATCGGCCCCTGGGTGGTCACCACCGACGAGATGATGCCCCACATCCGGGACGGCCGCCTGGACCTCAAGGCTCACGCGCGCGTCAACGGCGACGACTGGCTCCGCGACGGCGAGACCGTCAACGCCTGGTACACCTGGGGCGAGATCATCGAGCGCGCCGCCAAGGACAGCCGCATCGCCCCCGGCGACGTCATCGGCAGCGGCACCGTCGGCGGCGGATCCGTCCGCGAATCCATCCGCAAAGGCTACGAGGCTTCACGCTGGCTGGAGCCGGGCGACACCGTGGAACTGGAGGTCGAAAACATCGGCGTCCTCCGCAACACCCTCGCTCCCAAGGTGGGCGTCGACCCCAATTACCCCTACCTCCCCAACAACCCCACCGCCACCCCCGAACGCGGCACGGCCAGCGACTATCGTTACGAGCGCACGCGGTAGGTCGGGTACAGGGATGCCATGGCTACCTTCGGAGATAACATCTGTCCGGTTTGCACGAACCCCCCACAAGCCAAACCCGTGCTCCTGCTGGATAACGTGGATGGCAAACTGGGTACGCTTACGGGCTTCCGGCTGGAACATCGCATACACCGCGATATTCCTGGGACTGCCTGCCGTTGGCTGCGCATGAACCGTCTTCGCATACTTCAGAGTTTGCAGGTGCCTAGATCGCCGGAATTTCAGGACCTGATCAACGATGCTGAAGAACTTGGCGTTATCACCTTCGACCAGGGCGACCATTTGGAGCAAACCGATATCATGCTTTCGGCCCGCCGGCGTGATGACCAGCGGACCGTTCACATGGCGATCTCATTGTTCCGAGACATCACCAACGATGATGTCTCTTTGGCTCGGGAACGCGCGGATACCTTGTCCACCATCATGGATACACCGTCCATTCTCGTAGTGATCGGGAGCAGCATTGCGCCTGCCCAGCAGGAGCTTGCCGACAGCCTCGGCGTGGCAACTATAGTCACGCCGAGGCTTGCAATCTAATCCGGCGGCGCGCCCCACCGGTCGTAGCTGCACACCTCGTTCAGCGGACGCCGGGTTACCGGGCCAAAGTTGCCCCGGGGATATCCGAAGGGCATGCAATAAACCACCTGCGCCTCGTCCGGTATCCCGAACAACTCATGCACCCGTTCGTCCACCACCGGATGCAGCGTGGCTATCGTCCCGCCGATACCGAAGGCCCGCGCCGCCAGCAGCATGTTCTGCGCCGCCGGTATCACGGAGCCGGCCGCCTGCGCGCCCTGAGCGGTGGCGCACACCAGCACCATCACCGGGGCGTCGCCGATCTCGTTGGCCAGCCGCATTGCCGACCGCATCGAGCTGGGACCGGGCGGGATGTCCTGCGGGCCCATGATGCCAGCGTCGGCACGCTTCGCCCACCAGGCCTCGTGGTACAGATCACCCAGCTTGCGCCGCACCTCCTCGTCCTGTACCACAATGAAATGCCAGCCCTGGTTGTTGCCGCCGTTGGGTGCGCGGATCGCGGCCTGCATGATGTCCTGCATCACGTCGGCGGGGATCGGGTCCGGCCTGAAGCGGCGGATGGCCCGCTGGGAGAACATCGCTTCCCCCAGGGGGATTACGTTCAGTCGGTCTGCGGTGGTCACGTTGCTGCCTCCAAGTTTGTGCGGTGCGCCGATGTTACCACAACCGCCATCAGCCCCTTGCTATAATGACCGAACACCACAGGTTGCCCATCGAACCGGACGCCAGGAGGAGCAATGACCGCGAACAATTGCGATCCGCGCGCCCTCAAGGTGGCTCAGGCCTTGCATGATCGGGAGAACCCACAGGCGACCATCCTGTTCGGCTCCCGCGCTCGCGGGGACTACGAAGAAGGCCGTTCGGACATTGACATCATTCAGGTCAACCCGCGCGTGCCGAACCAAAGGTACAAGGACGGAGCCACCGAATGGGCCGAGGGCATCGCCCAGGCCATCTACGGCCGGCCCGTACCCGTGCAACTGGTCTGGTTCTCCCTCGCCGATTTTCATGAAAATACCCGGTACATCAACCACATAACCACCCGGGCCTTGCTCGACGGCGTGGTGATGTCCCCTCACCCCGAAAACTATCGCAGCCGCTACTCGGGCGACCTCCACGAATCGGAGTACGAATATATGTGGGAGGACTACGAAAACCGACTGTCCCACGCCGAGCAGCACCTCCGAGTATTCCAGACTCTGGATGACTTGAGGGAAAGCGACCTGATGATAGCTCAACACGCTCACTCAGCCTTGGAACACGCGATGAAAGCGGTAATCGCCGCTCTCGGCGCAGCCTATCCCTCCACCCACAACCTGGCCCACCTTATCGGAACCATACGCCGCTTGCCGGACTCCGAACTCCATGATTTCGCCCTCAGCATACCGCCCGACGTCTATTCCGAATACTCCGGCCATCAGGAATACCTGACCGGGCGCGTTAACCCTACGCTCACTCAACTGCCTGACTACCGAGAACGCACCGTCGCGGACACTCAGCGCCTGCTCGACCGCGCTCGGGCGGTTCGCCGGCGCCATGATACGTAACCCCGGGAGGACATCTTGAACCAGCAGACCCTATCCGACGCGGAACAGGCTTACCGCAACCTCGGCGTAACTCCCATCATCAACGCCTCCGGCTCGGTCACGCGGCTGGGCGGCTCGCGCACCCGCCCCGAGGTGCTGGAGCAGATGGCCGGCACCGCCCGGGTCATGGTCAACATCGACGAGCTCAACCGGAAGGCCGGCGCGGAGATCGCCCGTCTGGTGGGATCCGAAGCGGCCATGGTCAGCAGCGGCGCCGCCGGCGGACTCCTGCTCCAGGCGGCGGCCTGCATCGCCGGCAACGACCCCAACAAGATGCTGCGGCTGCCGGACACCGAGGGCATGAAGAACGAGATCATCATGCAGACCATGCATCGGTTCCCCTACGACCACGCCTACCGGGCCGTCGGCGCCAAGATTGTCGAGATCGGCAACTACCTGTTCAACCACCCCTGGGAGCTGGAAGGCGCCATCAACGAGCGCACCGCCGCCGTCGCTTACCTGTGCGCGCCCTTCACCAGCAAGCGGGTGATGCCCCTGGCCCAAGTTTGTGAGATCGCCCACGCCCACGACGTGCCGGTGATCGTCGACGCCGCCTCGATGCTGCCGCCCCGGGCCAACCTCCAGCGCTACCTGCGCGACGGCGCGGACATGGTGATTTTCAGCGGTGGCAAGGGTGTCCGCGGGCCCCAGGGCACCGGCATCCTCTGCGGACGCGCCGACCTCATCGACGCCGCCCTGGCCAACGCCAGCCCGGCCCAGTTCATCGGCCGCTCGGCCAAGGTCGCCAAGGAGGAGATCGTCGGCCTGGTCACCGCCCTGTCCATGTTCGTGGAGGAGGATGAGGAGGCCGAAATGGCCTGGTACCGGGAAATGGCGCAGCGCGTGGTGGACAGCCTCATCGAGGTTCCCGGCCTCAACATCACCCTGGAGCACGACGGCATCGACTACCTGCTCCCCAACGCGGTGCTGCGCCTGGGCGGCGATTGGTCCGGCCCCTCGGCGCAGCAGGTCGCCGCCGCCCTCCAGCAGGGCGACCCGCCCATCTACCTCCAGCAACTCCGCGCCCCCGACGAGCTGATGGTTGACCCTCTCAACGTCACCGAAGACGAAATCGACATCATTATCCGTCGCCTGCGGGAGGCGTTGACCGAAGGCCGCTGACGCACACCGGGAGCCTGTTTACTGAGGTTCCCGGTCCTCCTCCCGCAGTTGGCGTACGAGTTGGCGGTACTCCTCGAGTTCGCGTTCCGCCGCCAACCGAGCCTGCCGTTCTACCTCCACAGCCGATTCCATGGCCAGGCGCACCCCGCGCCGGTCCAGCAGGATCTCGCCGGTGTCGGGATCCTGCAACTCGATCTCGCCGCCGTTCCAGCGCAGGTTCAGCCGCAGCAGCGGGCTGTACGCCCAGATCGCCCCATCGGAAGCGGTGTGAACCGGAAACTCCCGGTAACTTCTCGATCCAGGTACTCGCCTACCAACGGCGCACCGTACATCTCGCCCCCGCTGGCATCAAACCGCCAGTACTCCGCTACGCCCATCCGTGCGTACAGGCCGCGCTTCCTGCCGACGTCATTGGACGCCGTGGTCTCCGACGCCACCTCCAGCACAAAGTCCGGCGGCTTGCCCACTTCCCAGATCAGGTAGCCGCTCCGACGCCGAATGGCGTTAGCGTCCACGTCGAACGCCACGTACACGTCCGGCTGCAGCCGGCGGTTGCGGTCGGCGGGGTCGTAGTAAACGATGGTGTTGGTGTCGGTGAAGGTGTCCAGGCGGTCCGTGAGCAGGTCGGCCAGGATCTGCATCACGTAGAGGATGTGCGGGTTTTGCTGTGGTCCGTCCGGCATCGGTTCCGGATCCGGCAGCGGCGGCGCGTCCGGCCCGAAAAATGGGTCAAGGTTGGGAATTTTCACGCCGTCGGACGGCGCGTAGGGCGTCTTGATGGTCATGGCTATTCACCAATAGCACAAACAATGGGGAGTGACCAGCGTACCATCCGCACGGTCACTCCCCATCCGAAACCTGTCAGCAATTTCGACCCGCGGGGCTGAATTTCTACGCCACCGCCGCCTCCTGGAAGTGCGGCATTACCTCCGTGGCAAACAACTCTATCGAGCGCATCACCTTGGAATGCGGCAGGCCGGCGAACCCGAAGTTGCCGAAGACGTGGTTGATCCCCGCCGCCTGCACTTCCTTCAACCTTTCCGCGACCACCTCCGGCGTCCCCCGCAGCGGCGGCAGGCCGGCGTGGCCAACGTCGTCCCGGCGGTCCCGGTCCGCCTGGCGGTTGGCCCAGTGCTCGTAACCCTTGGCGATGTTGCCGTTGCGGTCCATGGGCATCCCGATGGGAGCGCCGTTGCTGCCGATGGAGCGCAGCACCCGGGATGAGAAGTCCTCCAGCCCGACGGGATCCCGTTCCGCCTCTTCCATGGTCGGCGCAACGTAAATCGACTTGGACATCGGCGGGTCCAGGTGCGCGTGGGGATGGCCGTACTCGTCCATCTTCTCGCGCCACAGCTGGATCACCTGCGGCGCCTGGCCCAGGATGTCGGTCGGTCCGCCGGTGATGACTTGGATGTTTCGGCTGGCGGCAAAGTCGATGCTGGCCGGGCTGGTGCTCACGGCCTGGAACAGCGGCGGATAGGGCTTCTGCACCGGCTTGGGCAGCACCCAAACGTCGTCAACGTTGGTGTACTTCCCGTGGAAGGTCAGCGTCTCCTCGGTCCACGCCTTGATCATCACGTCCACGGCTTCCTGGAACCGCTCCCGGCTGGTGTCGATGTCCACGCCCACGCCGTCGAACTCCTGCTGCTGGTAACCGGCGCCGATGCCGAAGTTGATGCGGCCCCCACTGATGACGTCCAGCATGGCCACTTCCTCGGCGACCAGCACGGGATTGTGCAGGGGCAGCACGATCACCGCGGTGCCAATGCGAATCTGCTTGGTGCTGCCGGCCACCGCACCCAGGAACGACCAGATGCCCGACAGCAACCCGTGACGCGAGAAGCGGTGCTCGCCCAGCCAGGCCTCGTCCAGACCCGCCTCGTCGGCGAACCGGATCTGCTCCAGGGCGTCGTTCAACGCCTGCGGCGGCGTGAAGTCCTGGTGATACGGAACAATGGTGAAAATTCCGAACTGCATAATGCGCCTCCTTGGTTCGCCTGATACGGTTACTTGACGATGTCTTCGCGGTCAGTCGTTGCGGTTGTCGCTTCCACGCCTGACGTGTCCAGCAGGATGGGCTCGTGGGTGTCCGGGTCTTGCCGCCATAGCCGGCGCACCTTGATCTCGTGGGCGCGCTCCATGGCCACCTTGGCGACGTCGTAGTTGGCCTGGAGAGCCGACCATTTCTGCGGGTGGCCGCCGAAAGCCTGGTCGATACGGATAATCATCTCCGGCGTCAGGGACGCGCGACAGTTCACCAGGTCATCCAGTTCTTCATAGCTGACGCCCAGGTGCTCGGCCGCCTCGGCAACGGTGAGGCCCATCGGTTCCAAACATTCGTGGAGCAACACCTGGCCGGGATGGAGCGGTTCGTCCACTGGCAAGCCAAACTCGCCCAGCGGGTCGCCCAGGCGTTTAACCTTGATGCCGTGGTCACTGTGAAAAACCTGGGCGAGGTCGTAATACAATTGCAGGCTGTGTCCAGTTGAGAGGCCGCCCCCAAAAGCTTTGTAGATGCGGATGGACATTTCGGGGGAGATACCGGCCCGGGAATTCACGATGTCATCCAATTCGGAGTAACCAATGCCGAGATGCTTAGCCGCCTGGGACACGGTGATACCGAGAGGCTCGATGTCGTCATGCAGGAGTATTTTCCCCGGATGGGGCGGGGCTTTCATCATCATCGTTACAACCTCCTAATGATAATCGACCAGGTCTACGTCATAGACGTCCGCGCCTTCATGCCGGAAGACAATGCGCCAGTTAGCGGAAACCCGCACAGACCAGTATCCAGCCCGGTCGCCGCGCAATCGGTGCATCCGGTATCCGGTACGAGCCATGCGCCTCAGCGGAGTCGGCCCATCCAGTATGGCTATAATGCGGTGGATTCTATCAGCGTACTCCGGGGGCACCCGGCTCCGCTCCCCGCGCTCCCAGAAACGCCGCAGGCCGTTGTGTCGGAAGTTACGTATCATTATTGTACGTTGCCAACGCACAACGGCCTGACGCGGTACGGTGAATCGTCATCCTCCCGTCCGCCGCGCGATCATCGCGTCGGCCAGCGGGCTGGCTCCCGACTTTACCGTAATGTTCACCAGCGACGGTCGGCCCGAGTTGATGGCCCGCTCCACCGCCGGCGCTACCTCATCGGGCTGTTCCACCAGTTCAGCGTAGCCGCCGATGCCCTCCACCACCTGGTCGTAGCGGACGCCCGGCCTCAGTGCCGTTCCCACGTCCCGCCCGAAGTAGGCGAGCTGGAAGGTGCGGTCGATACCCCAGTTCCCGTCGTTGCCCATGATGCCGGTGATGTTCAGGTTGTGCCGGATGCACGTGTCGTACTCCATGGAGTAGAACCCGAAGGAACCGTCGCCCATGAACGCCAGCACCTTGCTGTCGGGATAGGCCAGCTTGGCGGCCATGGCGTAGGGGATCGCTCCGCCCAGGTGACTCAACGGCCCCAGGCGCATGAAATGCCCCGGCGACCGCGCCGGCAGGTAGCAGCGCCCCCACTGCACGTAGTCGCCGCCGTCCAGGATGATGAACGTGTCCTCGTCCACCAGGTGCTCGATGCGCGTGTACACGTCCAGCGGGTGCATCGGCGCCTCGTTGACGACGTTGCTGCGCAGGCTGTTCAGCCAGGCCTCCTGCTCCTGCTTCAACTCGCTGATCCACGGTCCCACGTTGCCGTTGTGCTTCGCCGCGCCGGTCAACTGGTCCACGATAGCGCCCAGGTCGCCCAGCAGACCCACGGCCACGCCCCTGTTACGGCCGATCTCGGCCTCGGACGGATCGGCTTGGATCAACTTGGCGTCGGCGTTGAAGACCCCGCCATAGCGATAGCGATGATCCAGCCGCTTGCCCAGCAGCAGCACAACGTCCGCCTCGCGGAACTTGCGGGCCGTGCGGTTCAGCGCGCCGTCGGCGTACCCGAAGCACAGCGGATGCAGGTCGTCGATCAGACCCCGCGCCTGCTCCACGGTGAAGATCGGCGCGCCCGTGGCCTCCGCAAGCGCCTCCAGCTGCGCCGGCTCGACGGAGTAGCGCGCCGGATTGCCCACGATGATGACGGGACGCTGGGCATTTGCCATCAGGTTCGCCGCCTGCTCGATCAGCTTGGGGTCGCCTTGGGACCGTCCCATGTTGCGGTACTCCTGGGGCAGGAATGGCGGCAGGTCCTCCTCGCTGATGGGCGCTTCCTGCAGGTCGATGGGCAAGGTCAGGTGCACTGGTCCCGGCCGGCCGCTCATCGCCGTGCGGAATGCCGTCGCAACGAACTCGGGGATGCGGTTCTTCTCGTGGATCAGCCACGACCCCTTCGAAACGGGCGCCGCCATGGCCACCTGGTCGATCTCCTGGAAGGTTGCCTGTCCCTTCTCGGGCAACTCGGCGCAGCCGGCCACGAAGATCACCGGGCTCTCGGAGGTGTAGATGGCGGGCAGGCCGGAGATGGCGTTGGCGAAGCCTGGACCGCCGGTGAACAGAGCCACCGCCGGCTGGCCGGTGATGCGGGCATAGCCGTCGGCCATGTGCATCGCCGCGCCCTCGTGCCGCGTGTCGATGAACTCGATGCCCTCGTCGGCCGCCGCGTCCACCAGGGGCAGAATCGTGTCCCCGACAATCGTAAAGACCTTCTGCACCCCTTCCTGCTTCAGGCAGCGAATGAACAGATGCCCACCATTCAACTCCGGCATAAAACGAAACTCCTCGACAAAATATGGGTCGCCTCCGGTAAGAGGCACACCCATGCTATCACAGAGGCACAAACTGCCCCGGCTCCGGGTACGTGCCAGCAGCGAAACGTAAGCCGGCGACGCGCTGGCGGTTCGGTCAGGCTTCCCGGATGGTTACGTCTCCGCCGTCCCAGGCGTCCACGGCAACCCGGCTGCCTTCCAGCAACTCCATGCCCAGGAGCGGCTGGTCTATGGACTGGAAAACCTCAATTTCATGCAGACGGCCGTGCCACAACACCCAAGTTTTGTAGTAATCAAACCTTTCCATGTTACCGCTGGCGGTAACACTGTCCCGGTAACCTACGCCGGCTAATCCAAGCCGCCGGATGTCGGCTTCCGGGAGGGTGAGCCAGCCGGTGAACCCGGTGTCCACGATAACGTCGCACTGTTGCAGTTCGCCATCGACGGCCATCACGGACAGGGCTACCCAAGCCTCTAGCCCACCGTCAGAACTCCGCTTCACCGTGCCCTCAATCATAAGGGTCAGTAGTATAGGGTCTGGTCACGACGCTGGGGTGTACGCGGTACGTCACCGGCACGTCCACCCATTCCTCCCAGGTAAAGGCGTCCGGTCGTCGCTTCCGCAGCTCGATGTCGGCGTCCAGGTGCCGGTCGGCAATCGCGTAGTCGCCGCTCTTGACATCGATGACCACGATCTTGCCCTTGTGCTCCGGCCCCAGGGTAGGGTGTATCTTCTCGCGGTAGATGGCGCGGCCAATGGCCGGCGCGTCTCCTTCGTTGAATGCCATTATTATCGCTCCGCGCCGCATACCGTTCTGCCTTGTGTCCGTCATTCTAGCAGGGGCGCCGTCGGGGAGATGGAGATGGTCACGCGCGCCCCACTCCGTCATTGCCGAGGCCGGTGGGATTGTCGCCGCTCCGAAGGTTAGTATAGTTACGTACCAGTAGGGGCTCTTTCAAGCGATGACCGCCAATCCCAACCCTATCCCCGAATGGGATAACCGAGGCTTGCTGCCTCCATACCTTCTCACAGGGGTAGAATTGGGTAACCGTTCTCCGTACCGCGCTTCGATTACCGACGTGATACGGCGCTTTGGGAGCACAGCTGCGCGGCGCCAGTTGCTTGCCGGATTGCTGGATTTTCGCGCTGAACTGCACCAAGCTGGGCTCACGCGGGGATTCCAGTGGGTGAACGGCAGTTTCGTCACCGATATAGTGCAAATCGCCAACCGGGAACCGCGCGACATTGACGTGGTGACATTCTTTCATCTACCGCGCGGTTACACGGAAGAGGATTTGCACAATCAAATTCCGGCGATATTTGATCGAGATAGGGGTAAAAACTTGTACCGCATTGATAATTTATTTATTGGCCTCGAAAGTTATAGCATATACGATCTGGCGCATAGCTTTGCCTACTTCAACGGCTTATGGTCACACACCCGCCGAGAGGAGACCGGAGAACCACAGTGGAAAGGCTATCTGGAGCTTGACCTGTTCGACCGCGACGATACGGACGCACAAATTGCTCTGGGACAAATGGCCGGCAGATAGGAGGCGGTGTTATGGACCGTCAGGAATACGAATGGCTCCGCTCAGGGCTGGGAGAACTGGACAGTTTGCTGGCGATGACGCCGGAGTCCGCGGTAATCTCCCGGATGAGCCTGGAGTCTGAGCGGGAACGGATTGCCGAGAAACTGGCCGCCTTCACCCCGCCAGCACGCTGGCCGGCTACCGCCCGCATCACTTTCGACGGTGCACCCGTGGCATACCGCCGAGGCATTGACGCCGCCTTTGCTCACCAAGCCCTGGAAAAGTACGAGAGCGCCGTGGCGTCCGCCGGCGCCAGTCTGGTGGGCCGGCTTTCGCACCGAGGCCCCATCCCCAACCGCGAAAACTATCGCCTGCTGATTACCAACGTTGCCACCGGCTCATTCGGTTTTGAGATTGAAGAAGCCAATCCCACGGACGGCCCCGACCCGTCTCCCACCGAGCGGGGTATCGAACAAGTCCACATCCTGCTGAAGGCGGCGGCAGCCTACGGCGACGGTGACGGCGATTGTAATGAAGACGACTCCATCGCCGGGTCCCACCATCGCGTGCTTTCCAACGCGCACGGTTTCTTGAAGATCGTAGCATATCACCGCGCCGTTTGCGGGCTGGCATACAACGGCGACCGGTTCCGATTCCAGGACACCGCGCAGGTAAAGCGCAGCCTGCGCATCCTGAATCCGGCTAATATCAGCGTGGAGCAGCGCGAGCTTACCGGCCATTTCCAGGGCTATCTGCCGGACAGTCGTCGGGCTGAATTTGTCAACTATGCAACCGGAGAGACACTCTCCGCCAACGTAGCCCACTCCCTGCGCGACGACGCCGATATCAACGATCTGCTGGAACGGTCAATCACGCTGCGCGTCAGCATCCGCCAGCCCGCCGCCGGCAAACCGAGCTACACCATAATCGGCTATGACCGGCATGAGAACGACGGCGGGAGTATGCCGATGCCTATGACGTTCAGATAGCCATGGGTATGTCGTGCCTCTGGGCCGGTCTCCAGTCTACTGACGACGGCAGAACCAACCCCGGCGACATGCCATTGACTCCCCGTGCCGCGTGCCCAATCCGGCATTGCAATCTCCTCTGTCAAAGATCATAAAAAGCCGACGAAAAAGCTACCGATGGCAGTGAGGACTGAACCAGTTATGAAAGCGGCAAACCAGACCGGATGCTTGGAAATCAAGAATTGGATGATACTCACAGCCGCGACCGAAATGCCGACGCTCATGAGTACCGATTTCAGCAAGGTAATGTATTCGAACGTAGGTGCGATTTCCAAGGTAAAACCTCGCGAGCCACATGCTTTCATGTCCTTGATATTGCCATCGTCAAATCTGTAGCCAATTGTACCAGTGACAGCCTCTCTCACTAACGCACGCTATACTCTCCCCGTGGGCACCCTCTACGTCATCGGCACCCCCATCGGCAACCTGGAGGACCTTACTCTCCGCGCCAGCCGCATCCTGTCCTCCGTGCCCCTGGTTGCCGCCGAGGACACCCGCGTCACCCGACGCCTGCTGGCCCATCTCGACGCCCATCCGCGGCTGATCAGCTGCCACGAGCACAACTGGAAACGGCAACTGCCCCGCCTGCTGGACGCCCTCGCCGAGGGCGACGTCGCCCTGGCCACCGACGCCGGCTCACCTGCGGTCAGCGACCCGGGCGCTGGTTTAGTTGCCGCCATCGCCCAGGCTGGTCATTCCGTGGTCAGCATACCCGGCGTGTCGGCCGTGACCGCCGCGCTCTCCGTCGCGGGTTTTCCAGCCGACCGGTTCGTGTTCCTCGGCTTCCTGCCCCGCCGGCATTCCGACCGCTCGGCAAGACTCGTCGAAGCCGCTCGCTCGGAGCAGACCGTCGTCCTGTTCGAATCGCCCAACCGCCTACGGGCCACCCTGACCGACATCACCGATGCCCTGAACGACCCACTGATCGCCGTCTGCCGCGAACTCACCAAGATCCACGAGGAGGTCTGGCGCGGGTCCGCCTCCGACGCGCTCGACCACTTCACCGAGCCCCGAGGCGAATTCACCATCGTCATCGGCCCGACCAGCCTCGACGACCAAGAAGACTCGCTGAGCGAGGAAGAGCGAATGGAAGCGGCCCGCCAGGCCCTCACCGGCCACCGCGCCGCTGGCAAACGCGGGCGCGACGCGGTGGCCGAGGTCGTCGCCTCCACCGGCCTGCCGCGCCGCGCCGTCTATGCCCTGTGGGTCGAGACCGGCAGATCAGACTGATTCGCCGCGCAGACGGCGCAGTTCCGCTTGCAACTCGGCTACCTGGGATTCTGCAGCTTGTTGCGCTGCCTGTGCTTCTTCAAGGGCGGCGCGTTCCTCCGCCCGGGTCTGCAACCATTCCCCGGTTGACGGGTCGTAGAACCGCAATTGGCCGGACTCCCAATACAACCACAGCCCCAGGGCCGGGCTGAATCCGCAGGGTCGGCCTTCCGTGTCGGGCGCAACTTCAAACCGATGATATTCGCCGTCGGCCAAGTATTCGCCCACCAGCGGCTCGCGGTAGAACTCGCCGCCGGTGCCGTCAAAACGCCAGTATTCGCCAAAGCCGATCCGCGCGTACAGTTCCCGCTTCTCGGTGATGTCCCGGAGGGCGGTGCTTTCGGAAGCGATTTCCAGCACAAAATCGGCCGGCTTGCCAATCTCCCACACCAGGTAGGTGTTACGGTAGTCCATAGACGCAAACCCTTCGGCGGTGACGCCCAGGGTCACGTGCAGGTCGGGCGAAATGAACCGCCGCGGGTTGCCCTCTTCGTAATAGATGAACGTGTTGCCGCTCACCTCCACGTCCGGACGATTGCGAAAATGCTCCCGGACCGTGCCGACGATTTCCGTGAAGTAAGGCTCTTGATAACGTCCGTCGGGCAATGGCTCATCATCCGAGTCGGGGTAGTGAATTTCTGCGCCGGCCCTCGGCAGCTTGGTAGTCATGTCAAGCCTCGCAACCGTGACGCTGGGTCGCAACCACTCGGCAACTGCGCTAGGCGCACACCACCACCGCTTCGCCCAGGCCCTCAATCGAAATCCGGCCCTCCGACGCGAACCCCAGCGCCGTCGGCGGGATCAGGCTGCCCGTGATCACCGTGTCGCCGGCCTTCAGCGGATGGTTCCTCCTGGACAGCTCGTTGGCCAGCCACACCAGCGGCTCAAACGGGTGTCCCATCACGTCCCGGCCGTAGCCCTCGCCCACCTGCTCGTGGTTGATGCTCATCACCCCCTTGCAGCCCTCCAGGTCCAGGTCGCGCCAGTTGGTCACCGGATCGCCCAGCACCACGCCGGAGTTCAGGATGTTCACCGCCACGCTCATCAGCGTGCGTTCCTCGGTGGTCAGGTCCGCCGGCGTCCGCATGTCCACGATCTCAAAGGCCGTGGCGATCTCGGCCACCGCGTCCTCAATCGCCTCCCGAGTGTACGGCGCCCCCGACGCCGGCAGGTCCTTGCCCAGCGTGACGCCAACTTCCAGCTCGATGCCCAGGTTCACGTACTCGGTGAAGTTCAGCACCACCGGCGACCGCAGGATGGTCTTCTCGAACACGCCGCCCAGCACCGGATGGTCCAGACCGGCCCGCTCCTGCATCACCGGCGTGGTGTACGCCAGCTTGTAGCCCGCCAGCGGCCCCCACAGGCTGGACAACATACAGTGGAGTTCCAACTGTATGGCATAGGCCTCGTCCAGGTTCTTGGGGAACAGGTCCGCCGGCAACCGCTCGAAAGGCTGCACCGTCTTGTAGCTCTCGAAAATGAACTCGGCGGCCGCGCGGGCCGGGGTCGTGGTTACCATGGTGCGCCTCCTGGAGCGTTAGCCTCGGGTTGGTGTCAAGTTGAGAGTCTCTGGAACCTTTGGGTGGAGTTGCCGCGTCGTTGAGACCGGCAAGTTGGTGCCCCATGATAACAAAAGCCGCCAGCCGCCGGTTTCATACTCCGGCGGCTGGCGACGATGGGATCTGGCGTGAACGGCGAGCGGACTACCGCGCCTCGCTGGCAGCCTCGAACCCGCAGTCGCGATGCGTGCCGTCGCAGAAGGGCTTGTTGTCCGACTGTCCGCAGCGGCAGAAGGAAACCCACTGCCCCTCGGGGATGGTGTAGTTGTTGCCGCTCTGGTCAACAATCTCGATCTCGCCAATAACCCGCAGCGGGCCGTTGCCCCGAATTTCTACCTTGACATCCGCCATTGTGTTTCCTCCTCATGGTGGTTGACGATTTAGCGGCCGACTAGCGGCCCGCCGTGTGCCCAAGTTAGCGGCAAGGACAACCGGCGGCCTGATTATTCACCAAATCGCAACCACGGTCAATTGCATGATTGCTCTCACGCGTACCCAGTGTCGCGGGAACTGTCATTGCGAGCGAAGCGCGGCAATCTCGTCAGGGCAAGAAACGCCGCCACGGGAACGAGATCGCCACGTCGCTGCGCTCCTGGCGATGACAAACTGGGTACGCATCGTCGCCGCACCCATTCCAACAAACGCGGGGGCGAATGACCATCCGCCCCCGTCCCGTCCAGTCGCAATGGTGGGCGTGCTACAGGTTCACCACCAGGTTGTCCGGCGCCCGGCAGAGGATGCCTTCCTGCTCCTCGTCGTAGGGATTCTCCTCGATGTGCGGCGTGTTGGCCGGCACGAAGATGAAGTCCCCAGGCCCGGCTTCAATCCACTCCTCGAAGTTCTCCCCGAAATACACGCGGACGTGACCCTTCAGCACGTAGGCGGCGGTCTCCGCCTCCAGGTGCGTGTGCGGCGGCCCCTTTTCGCGGGGCGCGGCCGTCACCTTGCCCATCCAGATCTTGGTGGTGTCGCCCTTGCCCGGCACGATGGCCGGCTGGCGCACCATCCCCGGCGTCTGGATCGTCTCCGAGGCGTCGCCCACCGTGTGCACCACGTAGGGCTTGAGGTCAGTCTGCTGTTCCGTCGTTGTCATCGCTGGTGCTCCTTGCTTCGTCGCGCTTCATCCACCAGGGCGGGCCCGGGTAGTCGTCCCGCATCCCGGTGTCGCCAAACTGGATGTAGAAATCCCGCCGGTCATGATACAGCCGCGCCCGGTTCAGCACCACCTCCCGCTCGTCATCCTCATCGTCCAGCACACCCTTGATGGTGTCACCGTCCGCCATGAACCAGTACTTGTAGTCGCCGATAAAAACATAGTCCATCTGGCGCTTGAAAAAGTACCCGCGAAACGCCTCCCCGTCCCGAACCCGCTGGCAAACCGCCTGCATAAACTCCCGCTCGCCGTCCTTCTTCAGCAGCACGTATTCGTGCGGCCAAGTCTTGCGGAACATTACGGCTTCACGCCAGGGCGCGGCGGCGATCATTTCGGTCAGTTTCATCACATCTTCCTCCACTCTTGCGCCAGCACTGCGTAAATTCTCGCACTTGTGCCCGCCAACTCAGGGAACGATAACCGGGACGAAGTTTACAGCTGCTCTCGAGTCGCCAATCCTGATGGTATTGACTTCCACACCGTAAATTTTGATTGTGCCGTCGGTTGCGTTGTTCAGCCATTCGATGGCGGAGCGATGCGCATCATTGAATTTTGGAGACACCCAGATCAATATCCGCGCGTCAAAATGCGCGGCATAGGTGAGTACCTGTCCCAAATGGCTGTTGTCGCTCCACTCCAATTGATTTTCGATGGCTACCCTTGCTCCGCTTCCATCGTGCGCAAGTATGTCTAGGGAAAAGTTGCCGGTGGACGCCTCCCTTCTGACGAATTCCAGGTCCATTCCCAGGGCTGCACCTAACGACGGAAGATTTTGGGCAAGCCAAGGGGTGAAATTGATGGCTTCGTTAGTCCAGACATCGCGAGGTTTCACGCGTTCTATATTTCCCAGTTCGGGTCTTGCCATGACTACCCCTCCTCTCGGTACTCGACTGCGGGCTGTTCCTCGCTTTCGGGTGTGAACATGGGCGCTTCCTGAGTAATCTCGTCTCCCTCAGCATTTCGTGATTCCGCATCCGCGGCTTCCTTGGCTATCGTTTGCATGACCTTTTCCAAGCGAGGTTGGAAAGCCGTCTTGAGGGCAATGAGATTTTGGAACATCCAGTTGCGAATTTCCTCGAGTTCCTCGTCGGACGAGTTCAGGGAACCGTCCCGAGACACCCCAGCACTAACTCGACGCCCACCACCGAGATCACCTATCAGGTCAAATCTCAGGTCTTCCAACTCGGTTTTCAGATCCGCCTCATGGTCCAACAGAGCTTCGTATATTCGAACGCTTTTGCTCTGATCTCCAGTCGATATCCAAATGTGAACCAAAGCCTTGCCCCAACCAAATGCGGCGTTATATGATACACCGGAAAACCCCGACGGAAATGACTGGCCACCGCCAGCCCGCGCTGTAGTGCGGTTGGTGAAGCCTTCTCGCCAGAGATCCGCGACCAACGGTTGATAGAAATTCAATCGCCGATAGGCAATCGGCGTCAACCCGCTGGCTGCCGCGCGAGCACGTTTGGCCAGCGCATCGCCGAAAGCCACGGGTCGGAATTCGTGCCCAGGCGGCGAGTTGTCAATTTTGATGGCACGTACCTCTACTCCATATGCCTCGATGTCGTCAGCAGTCAATTGGTTGAGCCACTCCAAGGTTTCTCGGTGTTCCGCGCGAAATTCCGGCGTCACCCAAACCAAGGTCTTAGCATCGTGTTGCGCCGCATACGCCACCAGCGAACCGAGTAGGTCGTGTCGGCTGTGATCGCGCTGGAGCGCGATTGCAACTGTATTGTTGCTCCCGACTTCTTTGGCCAGAATGTTCAGCCAAAACCAGCCCACTGGCGGTTCCAGTCGTATCAATTCCAAGTCCATGTGCAGCGGAGCGCCCAACAGTTGCAGATTCTCCGAGAGCCAGCGAGCGAATTCCACTCCCTCACCTTGCCATAGTCGACCTATGTCCACGGGCTCTATCTGTCCCAATTCTACTGTGCTCATTTGTTTTCTCCTGTGGATTATCAGAGCTATGGCGGCAACGCAACGAAAGCGCATAGTGGTCAGGCGAGCCGGTCATCAGGCTGCCAGCAAACGCGATATAAACGAGCGGACCACCGGCTCGTAGAACGCCACATCCTCCAAGTCTAGCAAATCACCGTCGCCGTTGGCCTCGTATTCAAGGGTAATCAGGTAGCCCGATACCAGTGGGATGCCGGTTTTTTGCTCCAGGCTGTCGATAAACGGCTCCACATCGTCATAATCCGAAGAGCGCAGCTTGTGCCCATGCGCCAGAGCCGCCTGCCGTATCGCCGCCTCCGTGGCCTTCCAGAAGAAAGTTGACGCCTCGCCGTGCTTGCCCCGCAGCAGGCTCAAATCGGCTTGGTCCAGCAGCGACTGGATGTTTTCGGGGATTGGGTTCTCAGTCAGCATTCGCTGCCCCTTTTTGCGCGGGGTTGGCGTATTTCAGTCAGTGCGCTCCGTAATGGAGATGATGGAAACCTCGGCCCCCGTCGCCCGCTCGCGTTCCGCGTCCGGAATTTCGCTGCCCACGACGATGGCGGTGCAAGCGGCGCCGGTTGCACCAGCCAGAGCACGGGCACGGCGGGCGGCGCGGTTCACGTCGATACTGCTCACCGTAATGCCGATTTCCACGACTGCGTAGGCGTTTTGGCCCGCCGCGTTCTGGCCGGCCAGGATGATGTCGGAAGCCAGCAGGTCTTCGTATTCATCATCGGTGATAGTGTCAGCATCGCTCAATAGCGTCAGAAGTGCGGTGTCCGTTTCGCCCCAATCGGTATGCAACAATTGCGGCTGGGTCAACCCGATGGTGCGGCTGGGCCGGCGACAGATTATCCTGGCAATCCGGCGTTCATAGCGTGTTCCAGCGAGGTTGCCCACCCGGCTGTTGGTTTCCGTGAGGGTTCTGGACATGGCACTTATGTCCTCGACTATTGCGTCAGTGCGAGCGACCAGCGCCGCCAGCATTTCCTTGATGCTGGCGATTTCAAGGTCGGTGTTGGCTTGCGCCGCAGCCTGAGCGTCCAGCCTTTCAGTGTGAGCGTCCAGCCTCTCGGTGTGGACGTTCAGTATGCTGGTATGAGCGTCCAGCCTCTCGTGAACGGCTCGCAATTCTTGGGCTATGCTGTCGCGGGTTGCAGTCAACTCGGCAACGATGTTTTCCAGCAGCGCGCGCGTGGACTCCTCAGACTCGAGCATCCGCTGCTTGATGCGCTCCAGGTCTTCGTCATGGCGCGCCAACGTCGCCTGCATCGCGGCGATTTCGTCCTGGGGCGATTGCGTGGTGGACATCGGGTTTCACTCTTTCGGTGGTAATAGAAACGAACGCCGGGGCATATCATTATACGCCCCGGCGTTCCAACGGCTGGCGAGTTGATCGCCTAGCCGCCGTTCTGTTCCCACAGCGCTTCCAGCACCGCCCCTGGGTTCATGGGCAGGTTGGTCATCCGCACGCCCGTGGCGTCGTGGATGGCGTTGGCGATGGCCGCCATGGGCGGCACGATGGGAACCTCGCCCACGCCGCGCACGCCGTAGGGATGCCCGGGGTTGGGCACCTCAACGACCACCGCGTCGATCATCGGCAGGTCCAGCGCCGTGGGCATCCGGTAGTCCAGGAAGCTGGAGTTCTGCATCTGGGCGTCGTCGTTGAAGTAGTACTCCTCGTTGAGCGCCCAGCCGATGCCCTGCACCGCGCCGCCCTGGATCTGGCCCTCCACGTAGGACGGGTGGATGGCCGTGCCCGCGTCCTGGATCGCCGTGTAGCGCAGGATGTCCACCTTGCCGGTCTCCTCGTCCACCGCCACGTCGGCGATGTGCAGCGCGTAGGCCCCGCCCACGCCGGTGGGCGACACGTTGGCCCGCCCCACGATGGGGCCGCCCGTGCCGTTCAGCCGCGACGCCAGTTCGCGGAAGGTGAAGCGCAGTTCCGGCTCCGACTTGTGCTGGATCACGCCGTTGTCGTACTCCACGTTCTCGGGGTCAATGTCCCAGATGCGCGCGGCGCGATTGATCATCTGCTGCTTCACGTCCTGGGCCGCCTCGTAGGACGCCCAGCCCGTCTTGAAGGCCACGCCGCTGCCGCCGGTCATGGAGGTCCACCCGATGGAGTTGGTGTCGCCGACGGCCGGCGCAACGTCCTCGGCGGCCAGGCCCAGCACCTCGGCCACGTGCATCGCCGCCACCGCGCGGGAGCCGCCGATGTCGGGCGAGCCCTCAACCAAGCTCACCGTGCCGTCCGTCAGCACGCTGACGATGGCGCTGGCCGGGCCGGTGCCGTTGAACCAGAACCCGCCGGCCACGCCGCGGCCGACCTTCTTGCCCTCGGCTTCCGGAGCACGGTCGATGGGCGCGTTCCAGTGGTCGTGTTCGCGCCCCGCCTGGACGGTCTCCAGCCAGCCGATGCTGCCGAACTGCGGCCCGGTCACCCGGCGGTCGCCCTGCTTGGCGCCGTTCAGCGTGCGGAAGTCCATCTTGTCCATGCCGATCTTTTCGCAGATCTCGTCCACCACCGTCTCCACGGCGAAGGCCGCCGCCGGAGACCCGGGGGCGCGGTAGGCCGCTGTCTTGGGGTGGTTCAGCACCACATCGGCCGCTTCAATCCGGCCGTTCTCGATGTTGTAGCAGGACAATGCGCACTGCGCGCCCGGGTTCACCGGCGAGCCGGGATACGCGCCGGCCTCGTAGAACAGCGTCACGTCGGCGGCGGTGATCTTGCCGTCGTTGGTGACGCCCATCTTCACCCGCATGTACCCACCGGACGTCGGACCCGTCCCCTCGAACACCTCGGTGCGGGACATCTGTATCTTCACCGGCCGGCCCGTCTTGCGCGACAGCGCGGCGGCCACCGGCTCCAGGTACACCAGCGTCTTGCCGCCGAATCCGCCGCCGATCTCCAGCTGCGTTACCAGCACCTTCGAGACGGGGATCCCCATGATCGTCGCCGTCTGATCGCGCACGTTGAAGTGTCCCTGGCTGCTGCACCAGATGTGCAGGGAGTCGTCGGCGTTCCACAGCGCCGTCGCCGCGTGGGGCTCGATGTAGCCCTGGTGCACCGCCTTGGTGCGGAACTCCCGCTCCACCACCAGGTCGGCGGCGGCGAAGCCGGCCTCGATGTCGCCCAGCTCGTAGAAGTACCGGTTGGGCACGTTGCCCACCTTGCCGGCATCGCCCTCGCCCAGCAGTCCGCCGGGTCGCACGTTGGGGTCGTTCAGGTTGGCCAACCGTTCGTGGACCAGCGGCGCGTCGTCGCGCATCGCCTCCAGCACGTCGGTAACCGGCTCCAGCACCTCGTAATCTACCTCGATGAGCGCCAGGGCCAGCTCGGCCTCGTGGGCGCTGTCGGCGGCCACCGCGGCGATGGCATGGCCCTTGTACAGCGCCTTCTCCGCCGCCAGGCAGTTGTTGCTCAGGAACTTGGGGTTGATCATCGCCCCTTCGCCCAGGTCCAGCACCCGTCCACCGGCCTGCGGCAGGTCGGCTGAGGTCACCACGGCATGGACGCCCGGCATGGCCTCCGCCTTGCTGGTGTCGATGCCCTTGATGCGGGCGTGGGCGTGGGGGCTCCGCAGCACCTTGCCGTAGAGCATCCCCGGCAGGGACAGGTCAGCGCCGTACTGCGCCCGCCCGGTAACCTTGTCGGTCCCGTCGTGCCGGATGGGCCGGCTCCCGATTACGCTGTAGCCGTTGGTAGCGGCGGATTGCTGAGTGGTGGTCATAGTTCACCTCGCAATGTGAGACGATGGCATTCAGATGATAGCGCCATCTTACCATAGGCGAAGAACGCAAAATGGGGCGGCTGTCATACCACCCCGCCGCCGCCGGCGAGCGCTGCGCAACCAGAGCAGGCGCACGTTAACTTCATCGGCGTGGTGTTGCGGTACGATGTGCCGCCGCCCGGGTTGAGGTTCGTTGGAAGTGAGGATACGGCTGCTCCGCTTGTAGCAGCCCGAGCCCAAAGCGAAGGGAGCGGTGGCCGACTCCCGGTCGTAGGACCAGCATTGTTATAGTCTTCGATCAGCGCTTTGGGCGCGAGGGAGCCTTCTGTGGCCGCTACAATGGCGAGCATGGCGACGTTCATCCGGCATCCTGACGTCAAGCTGGGTCTGGTTCTGGTGGGGGCCGCGCTAGTCCTGGATATGGGAACTTCGGGCGTCTCCTGGACTTGGCTTGTTTCCGGCCAGCTCAACAGCGCGGCTATGGGGGTTGGGTGGCTCGCCCTCGTGGTTGGCCTGGGGAGTTTGTTCGTGGTGTTGGCAGGCATCTGGGTGGACCGCCGCCCTCCCCACGGAATGATGGCGGCCGGCGCCGGCATACTCGCTCTCGGGCTGGTCCTGGTGACTCTTTACCGTAACTTCGGCGCCGTCGCGGCCGGTTTGTTCCTGGTGGGAGCCGGAGGGGCTGCATTCCATTCCCTGGTCTTCTACGCAATCGCCGTCAAGGGTTACGCTCGGTTCAGGGGCACGCTCATCGGCGCCCTCGGCCTGGTATTTGGAGCCAATCTGAGAGGGGGAGCAGTACGCAACTGGGATTTTGACATCCCCGTCGGGTGGTTCGCGCTGGCGCTGACGCTGACCGGAGGGATTGCGCTCTACATATTTCTCCCCCGATGGTTCAGGGGCAACTACAGCCCGACGCCGACCTTCAGGGAAGCCATCGCCGTTCCCGGCGTCAGAGCCCGTTTCGTATCGGCCGCCGCCGTATACCTGGTCGCGGCCATGGCATTCGCCTCAAGTTCATTGCATCTCCGGTGGGTTACGGCGGCGACCGCGTCGGCTGGCACCGCTCATAATGCCGAGTACGAAGCCCTGGCACTGGCTGGCGGAATCGGGGCCCTGGCCTGGGGCGCAGCGTCCGATTTCCTTCCCGTACGTTGGCTGCTCATCGCTTTGGCGGTGCTTTTTCTGCCCGCAGCAGGGTGGGTTTGGCTGTCTGATGACCCGAGCGCAGGCGGATATCTACTATTGTTGGTCCGGGGCGGCTTGATCAGTCTCCCCTGGGTGCTGATGGCGGATCTCCTGCCCAAACAGCATTTCGCGAAGTTTGGCCTGGCCGTGATCCTGCTGGGTACGTTGGGCGGATCGTTGGGCTCATTCTACTCGGGTGGGGTAATGGTCGTTTGGGGAGCCGGGTCATTCATTTGGATCGGCCTCATTGAAAGTTGCATACTTGCGGCGGTGGTCGCCTGGCGCCCGACTGATCGGAGGGCCGGCCGTTGGACACTGTGGTGGAGCAAGGGGGCATAGTGCGACCCGTACACTCTTCCGCGCAGACTGCCCGGCAGGTCTGCGCGACTGTCGGAACTCGTAACCGTGTCCATTCTGTTACCATCCTTCACCGGGATACTGGGAGAACCGGATATTGGCGTTGGCGCGGGTCAGCGCGGTCACTGTACGATCGCAGCCCACGTTGTGGCACTCCGCCGTGCGTCCGCCAGTGGCGGCCAACGACGTCGGTCCATGGACGAATGCCAGGGGCGCCGAAATTCGGCAGTGGCAACGAAGACAGATGGTTGAGTTGAAGGCGGATGAACGTGGCCACAGCGTGGTCTGAACAGCTTGAAGCCGTCATCTCCGGAGACGCAGGGTTGGAAACCCCGGCATTCATCTACGACGAATCCGGCATCGTCCGGCTGCTGGAGCGGGCAACAGAAATACGAGAACGGACCGGCTGCCGGGCGCTTTTCGCGGTGAAATCCTTCTGCTTTCGGGATGCGTTGGAGTTGATGACCCCATATCTGGACGGTTTCGCGGTGAGTTCACTCTTCGAGGCGAAGCTGGCGCGGTCGGTCCTGGGTGACCGGGGCACGGTGCATTTCACCACTCCCGGCCTGCGGCCCCAGGATGCCGCGGAACTGGGCCGGCTTTGCGATTACGTTGCCTTCAACTCGGTTGGTCAGTGGCGCGCTCATCGAGACTTCCTGCGTCCGTCGGTCCGGTGCGGTCTGCGAGTTAATCCTGAGCTGTCCTTCATCGGCGATGACCGTTATGACCCGTGCCGTGCCGGTTCCCGGCTGGGCGAGCCGCTGGCGGCGGTTGCCGAAGCGCTCGACGAACCGGATTCCGTCTCCGGCCTGTTGCTCCACACCAACTGCGACGCCACCGACTTTGGCCAACTGGAAGCTACCGTGAATGCAATTCGCTCCACTCTGGGCCACCGGTTGGAGGACGGCCGGCTACAGTGGGTAAACCTGGGCGGCGGGTACCTGTTCGAGGATGAATCCACGGGCGACGTCCCCGACCTCATGCCCCTGTACCGTACGATAGATTTGCTGCAACGCCGCTGCGGCCTGGAGACGATCATGGAGCCTGGCGCTGCCTTGATACGCGCAGGATGCTATCTCGTCGCCACGGTACTGGATGTCCAGACACGGGACGGCCACCGAACGGCGATCCTGGATACCACGGTGAACCACATGCCGGAGGTGTTCGAGTATCAATACGAGCCGGACGTTTTGGGGCACCGCGACGCCGGGGAGTGGACCTGTACGCTGGCGGGATGTACCTGCCTCGCCGGGGACGTGTTTGGCGAGTACCGCTTTGATGGTCCATTGGCGGTGGGTGACCGGGTCGTGTTTCTCAACATGGGCGCCTACACCCTGGTCAAGGCCCACATGTTCAACGGCGTCAATCTGCCGACGATTTACGCCCTCGACGCGGAGGGCAATTTGATCGCCAAACGAAGGTTCACCTACGACGACTTCGCGTCGCGATGGGGAACATCAGCAACGTCATGACGACTGCCGAGTTGTACGAACGGGAGCTGATAGTCCCCACCGACGGACTTGACGCGGATCTGCTCCCGCAGTTGCGCAAGGCGGTGACGGAGCAACTGCAAGCGGACGAGATTCCGATCAGGCTCGCAGTGACGGGTAAGGCAAGGGTCCCGAATTCCGATCAGCAAGGGCGCCACTGCGAAATCGGCCTGCTCCGCGGGTTGGATGGCCGTCGGCGACCGGCGTCCATTTTCGACTTGGACCGCCGCGCCCTGGAAAACGCCCAGCAGTTCAACGCGGTCCTGCTGGTGCCCACCGGAGTGGGGGCGGAGATCGGCGGCCACGCGGGAGACGCGATGCCGGTGGCCGCCCTGCTCGCCTCGGTGTGCGACACGCTGGTTACCCATCCCAACGTGGTAAACGCGTCGGACGTCATCGAAATGCCGTCAAATTGCCTGTACGTGGAGGGCAGCGTCATTGCCCGGTTATTGCAGGGCCAATTGGGCTTGCAGAGGGTCCGCAACAATCGCTTGCTGGTGGTGCTTGGCCCTCATGACGACGAGCTATTCGTCCACGCGGCCATCAACTCCATCAACGCGGCCCGGACCTCTTATGGCCTGGTCAGGCCCCAGGTTCTCCGGCTGGAACAGGGCTTACAGATGGACTCCCGGTATGCCCGGTCGGGAAGGGCGGCTGGTCGGGTGCGGGGGCTGGAACCCCTGTTTGCGGAACTGGACCGGCGGCGAAGCCAATATGACGCGGTCGCGATCACGTCTCTGATCGACGTACCGGCCGGCTACCATTTTGAGTACTTTGACCGCATGGGCGACATGGTCAACCCCTGGGGCGGCGTGGAGGCGATGCTGACGCACACGGTCTCGGCCCTGTATGACGTGCCGTCGGCCCATGCGCCCATGCTGGAGAGCCGGGAGATAGCCAACGCGGACCCTGGCGTGGTTGATCCGCGCATGGCAGCCGAGGCAGTGTCGCTGGCGATGATCCAGTGCATCCTGAAAGGGCTGCAGCGCAGTCCCCGGCTGATCACCGAGCCCGAAGCCCGGCGTCATCACAGCGTACTCAATGCAGCCGATGTATCGTGCCTGGTGATTCCCGACGGATGCGTGGGTTTGCCGACCCTGGCCGCGCTGGAGCAGGGCATCACCACCATTGCGGTGAGGGAGAACCGCAACCTGATGAGCAACGACCTGACGGAACTGCCGTGGACCGCAGGCCAACTGCACATTGTGGAGAATTACTGGGAAGCCGCCGGCGTGATGGCCGCACTGCGGGCGGGCGTGGACCCGGCGGCGGTGCGCCGGCCGCTGACCGGGGCTGAGATCACCGGGCCGTCGGGGAAAACCGACGGCGTCTGACGGAGCAGCCGGCGGTGATGGGCCGGCCGCGCGTCGCCCCGACAGTGCTATCACCGGCCCGTCAGCCGGGCAGCAGACCGTCGCCGATAAAGATGTGCTCCGCTTCGTCCAGCGTGAGGTCGGTTTCGGGCAGGATGAGGTCCGATTCCACCAATTGATCCAGCGGCAGCGGCTGGCCGCGGTCCCGCACCAGTTGGAACATCTCATCCAGCAGCGCTCGGAACTGGACTTCGTCCTCGGCGGCCACCGCCTCCACCATACGGTTATCGATGTCGTTGAGGTCATCGATGACCACCCCAGGCAGGTTGAACTGTCCCTCGCCAAGTATCCGTACGATCACGTTCTGCGCTCCAGTGCCAGAGAAAAGGGTGAGGTGATAACCGGGGGCTATTGGCGGCTGCGCCGCGGCAAGCCCTCGGTCAGGCGCTACCGCCGCTGGGCGGAGTCGTCGCGCTGGAGTTTTTCAGCGCGGCCAGCTCAGCCTCTACGTTGCTGGATGCGGAAATCTGCGCCAGTTCCCGATCGATGTCGTCGCGGGGTCCGGTAATGTCGTCGAGCACGCCGGATTCCACCAATTCGTCGATAGCGCCGGCCTTGGCCCGCATCTGGTCCGTCTTGTTCTCGGCTCGTTGCACCGCCATCGAAACGTCGCCCATTTCCTCGGAAATGCCGCCGAGCGCGGCGCCGATGCGAACCTGGGCCTGGGCCGCCGTATACTGAGCCTTGATGATTTCCTTCTGGTTGCGGAAGGCGTTCACCTTGGCTTGCAGGCGCTGCTCGGCTTGAGTCAACTTTTCCTGCTCCCGTTCCATGCCGGCGATCTGCTCGTCCAATCCCTCCAGTTCGGTCAGGGAGGTCTGCTTGCGTTCCAGAGCGAGACGGGCCAGGTCGTCCCGACCCGCCTCAACTGCTTGACGAGCCTGCCGGTCCAACCGGGCGATGTTCTCCTGGACCCGGTCGGCCTGCTGCTGGATGCGTCGCTTGGCAGTGACCATCTCGACCACTCCGCGCTTGACGTTCTGGAGCATCTCCAGTTGTCTCTCATAGGAGTAATCCAGCGTTTCCCGCGGGTCCTCGGCGGAATCCAGCAGGCGGTTCATCTTTGATTTCACAATGGTGGACATCCGGGAAAACATGCCCATGATCTCACTTTACTCCTGAAGGTATTTGGGTACGAAGTACCCCGGGGTTCGGCCAGTCTATCAAACGGCAGTTCAATAGCCGCGTCTCGAACCGAAGAAGGCCATCCCCAACATCACCACCGCCGCGAGGATGCACAGCACACCGGCGATGCGGAGCAGGAAATCCAACACGCCAAGGACCATCAAGATGCCCAGGGCCAACAGGGCCAGTCCCAGCACAATGCCGGCCGTTCTTCCCAAACCCTGCATCCGGCAGCCTCCATCGACGATTGATATAAACAGAGCATAATGGGCGGCGCCGGGGGCGGTCAAGCGGCGCCAACCTCTCACGCGTGCTTAGCTTGTCATCGCGAGGAGCGCAGCGACGTGGCGATCCCGGTGCTGAAAGAGACCCTGTTGCCATCACGAGATTGCCACGCTGCGCTCGCAATGACCGGTGGGGGAAACTGGGTACGCATGAGGCGCCAACCTCTGTGCGCCGCAGCCCTGGGCTATAATGTGGCGCCTGACGACCATACGGCTGCCCGGTCTCATTCGTTCCCATTCCCCTCCGGCCGAGGAGGCCACCGTGAGCAAACAATCATCGTTCGGCCGACTGTTTGGCCGACTCATGGGCCGTGGAAACAACCGTCCGTCCGGTCTCGCGGATCGCCCGGCGGTTGACAACAGCATCCATGCCGCACGGGTCGGAGACGTGGTGATAGTACAAGGTCTGGACCTGGACCTGGACGATGCGTATCTGGTGGTGGAGCAGGTCCATCGGTACGCCGGCAGCGGCGTCGAGTGGCGTGAGTTGGTGGCCTCCGATACCCGCCGGCAGGTCTGGCTGGAGTGGTCAGGGGACGGCGAAAACCTGTTCGTCACCGCGACCACGGAACGCCGGCCCGTGGGCCTGGACGCCATCGGCTTGACCGAGGACGACCTCATCGCCCTGGACGAAGCGCACTCGATCGACAATGGCGTGGTCATCGAAGAACGGCGTTATTCTTACCGAAACAGCTTCGAGGCGTTTTATTATCCGGGTGACCGCGCCGGCGAAGGAGAGGGCTTCTACATGTGGGAGTTCCTGGCGGACGATGGGCGGGATATGCTCGCCATTACCAAGTTCGAGGGCCTCCCATTTGAAGCCCACTTCAGCGAAATCATCGACCCGGACAACGTGCTGCTATACCCGGGAGAGCGATCAGCGGCCCAATAAAGATACGACTCATTGTGGAGCGTGACAGGTGGACATACTGATTGACATATTGACCTACCTTCCCCGCGGGCTGGTCTACGTGGCCCTGGGGTTGGTGGTACTGACCCTGGCGAAACTGGCCAGGGACGCCGTTACCCGCCACCGCATCGAGGAGGAGATCGTTACCAAAGGCAACCTTGCGGTGGCGCTGCGCGTGTCCGGTTACCTGGTGGGCATCATCCTGGTATTCCTTGGCGCCTTGTACGAGCCGCTGGGCGGAGACGGCTATGTCGGGCTGGGGTTTGACCGCGCCTTCGGGCTGGAAGTACTGTGGGTTTTCCTGTACTCACTGGCCGGCATCGTCGCGTTGAACCTGATGCGTCTGGTCACCGACCGGTTGGTGCTGTACCGCTTCGAGCTGGAGCGCGAAATCATCCAGGATCAGAATGCCGGAGCGGCAGCAGCGGAATTTGGCGTGAACGTCGCTTCCGGCCTGGTAATTGCCGGAGCAATCGCCGGCGAGGGTGGCCCGCTCAACGCCCTGGCGTTCTTCGGCCTGGGCCTGGGCGTCCTGATCCTGTTCGCCCTGTTCTACGAATGGACTACGCCCTTCAACATCCACGACGAAATTGAGCGCGACAACCCGGCGGTGGGCATCGCCCTGGGAGGCAACCTCATCGCAATCGGCCTCGTCACCTTCAAGGCCACCTTCGGCGACTTCGTCGGTTGGCAGGCCGGAATTTTAGAGTTTGTCGTCTACTCGGTGGTGGGCTTCGTTCTGTTGTACGTCCTGCGGCTGGCGGTGGACCTGGTGCTGTTGCCCCACACCCGCGTTTCCCAGCAGGTAGCCGGTGGGCGCAACGTGGGCGTGGCCTTCGTCGAAACTGCGGTGGTGGTCAGCTCCGCCCTGATATTGCTCCTGGCCATCTGAGCGGGATGTTGGCGATGTGGCGGAGGCAGGCCGTCCGGAGCGTCGCGCTCAATGCTGGGCGTCAAACGCGCCGGCACGTTGCCGGGTCAGCAGACGGCGCCGAATTTTGGACTGTGCCTGACTTTCGGCAACCGCTTCGGAACGGGCTTCAAGCAGCGAGTAGCCGTCCTCCATGATGGCCGCGAGAACCGCATCGGGAGGCGGCGGCAGGGCGCGGTTCACCACCGGTTCCAGCAGTCGGTCGAAACATGCAGGGTCTGTCACCAACCGCTGCCATTGGTCGGCATAGGGGTCCAGGGTGCCGTCGTAGAGCCGCAGCAGGAACACAGCGCGCACCGGATCCAGGCCCTCGGCGATGATAGCTTCAACCCGCAAGTCGGCGCCGCGCCCGCTGTCGAACTCTGCCTCCTGCGTGTCCTCGTTCCAGCGAGCATCCTTGAACAGGTCGAAACTGTCGATCAGCGACTCCGTCTCCGCCAGCAGGGCGCGAATCATCTCGCGGCCGGCCGGCGCCACTTCCGACCCTGCGCCATCTCCACCAGGTCGCAGACAACGGCGGCGGTACAAACCGGAGATCACGGGTCGGCAGGGGTCTGATTCGGAGAGGTTGGCCGGCAGCGGCGCCGCGCAGCCATGCTTGTCCACGAAGTAGAGCAACGCGCAGGACTGCATCCAGTCCAATAGGTGGTCTCGGCTCTCCGCATACCCCTGCGCCACCGCCCAGTCTATCGGCCGATAATCGGGAAGAATCGTCAGCGTCAGTTCGGCGTCGTCCCAGGCACCGATACGGCGACACAGGCGCGGCGGCTGCAAGTGTGCGGACACCGGATCGTCGAGGTGGGCCGGGCGGCCCCAGCCGCGTCCCGAGGTCAGGAGCAGCCGGCAGAGTCCGGCCCGCCACTGTTCCGTCAGCGTCAGCAGCTCCGCGTAGCAGGCCGGCAGGTCGGGATTGGCCTGCCGGTCCAACCGGGCTATGGTGTCAGCGCGGTCGTCGACATCGGGCGGGAAGAGCCGGTCCAGCAACCGACGCAGCGTGAGGCGTCGGGCTTCGCCGGGCAGGTCAACCTGCAGAGCCGTATCCTCCGGCAACCGGTTCGTCCACACCGATACCGCAAGGCCGGGGCCGTCACCTCCGTCCATAGGCTCAGGCCCTCACGCGTACCCAGTTTCGCCCGATTTGTCATTGCGAGCGAAGCGTGGCAATCTCGCCAGGGCGACGGGCGCCGCCGCTGGAACGAGATCGCCGCGTCGCTGCGCTCCTCGCGATGACAAAATGGGTACGCGTGAGGCTCAGGCCAGCCAGGCGGGACGCGTCGCGGGGTCGCCCGGCGGCCGGTCCAGGAAGCCAACCCGGCCGCCGCCGCCGCTGAAACCACCGAGGCCACTGCTCCTTGATATGGTCGATCCGGAGCCGCCTCCGATGGTGGAGCTACGGGAAATGGACGAACTGCCGCGCGTCAGAGAACTGCTGCTGCGGAAGGCGCCCGACGACCGCTGCGTCTGCTGGTAGGTCTGACGCCCCGAACTCACGTTGCGTCCCGCATCCTGGTAGCTGGAACCGGCGAAGGTCTGCTGGCGGGAGGTGTACTGCCGGTTGCGTTGCAGCTGCGAATCGTAACGGCTGGAACCACGATACGAGGAGCGGTCCCTGCGGATGTCCGTCGCCCGGTCCGGGACCGTCTGGTAATAGTAGGGACCACGGCTCAGGCTGCTGATTATCAGGTAGGTGAAGAGGAAATCACCGGCGCCGAAGTGGCTGTGGTAGTACGAATTGGCGTGGTAGCCCCGCAGTTCGTGCTGGTCGTCTTCCTTGACGATGGCAAAGAGTTGGTCGTCCACGGCATCGTCGATCCGGTTGTTGGCGTCCAGGTCTTCCCAGCCCTCCAGCGTAAGGCGGTCACCGTCCTGGCGGGCGCGGATGAGAATGAGGCCGTCGCCTTCGTAGATTTCATTGACCCGGTCTTCGAATTCGGTGGCGCTGCTTGACTCTATAAACGCCTGCTGCACGTCGTCCAGGTTGATGCGTCCGGCGGCGCCGTCGGTAGCCGCCCACTGGCTGTAGCTGGGACCGCTGTCGGAAGGTCCGCAGGCGGCCAACACGGGCGCACCCGCCAATAAACTGCCGGTGGACACTGCCAGAGCGATTCGGCTGATTCGTGGCGCCATATCGGTCAACTCCTTTGTGCCGGACGAGGCATCGAGAGGCACAACTCAGGATACGAGCTCGGCAAGCCGCGGGTCCACGGCCAACCGCGAAGGCTGGTCGGGGCCATCCTCCGGGGAACCGGTCAATCCGGCGATGGGGAAATGCAACATTTGGGAAAGGAAGCGATTGGACACTTCATGCCGGAAACGTTGCCAGGCACCAGCGGCGGCGATGATGTATTCGGCTATCGCGGTCTTCGGCCCATGCGCATCCAATCGAGATGCGATTGCCATGCTCCTCAGGTCGGCCCGGTGATTTTCCCATAGCTCATCGCCGGCCTGCAAAAGCAGCAATCGGGCCAACTCGCCGAACTGTGCCGCTCCCAACCGTTGCCGCCGCTCTGCCAGATGCCGCTCCATCAGTTCGGCCAACGCGTTTCCCAACCCGGTCAGAGGGCAGCCCCGCGCCGGCTCGGCATCCACGCCATACCAGGCGAGGAGCTCCGTCGCCAGGGACGCGAACCGCCCAGCATAATCGTCGGCGACGAGACTGGGGAAATGCCGGCCGACGAGACCGGATGCGGCGGATCGCGCCGCGTCATGCGCCCACCGGCCGAGGCGGTCCGGCCCGGCAACCAGCGTCTCCTGCCGGGACCGGTAGTAAGCGTCGGTGTGGGTGTCCAACACCGCGGCGTATTCCAGCAACAGCGCGCGCGCACTGGATGCATCCCGCTGGGCGGCCTCGCGCCGGCGCCGCAACTGTCGTTCCAGCTCGGGCCCTTCCCAGCAAACTCGGCCCGCCGAGTCCGACGTCGGACGCCCGTACTCCAGGCCGGCCAGCCATCGATCGGATCTGACCAACAAGCTGCGGGTGGAGCCGAACGCGCCCCGCCGGCCGCTGCGACCCTGAAGTTGCAACGCAACCCGAGGCGAGTCATTGAACTCTGTGCTGACCAGGTGAAGGCCCAGTCCTAACTCCAGAGTTCCGGTCGCCGGAAGGGACGGCGTCATCCCGCGTGGATGCACGACCAACCGGTCGCCACCGGCGCGGCGGGCCGACAGTTGGGGGTTCGCTTCAACTGCCCGGGCGAGCGCGTCGGCTTCTCCGGAGGTGTTGGCCCGCACTTCCACGGTCCGGCCGTCGGGGTCGGCCATTATCATTTCTTCCAGCAGGGAGACGAAACGACCCAGGACGTGCCGGTCAAGACTGGACGACAGAAGCACGTCGGTGCCGCGACCGGCCATGTTGGTCGCTACGGTGACGGCGCCGGGCTGTCCGGCCTGACGAATAGTGTCCGCTTCATCCTGGCTGGCGGACGCGTTGAGCAGACGATGGATGATTCCGGCTTCCGTCAATCGTTGGCTGATGATCTCCGACTGGGAGACCGTCCGCGTGGCCACCAGCATTGGCCGGCCCCACTCCTGACAGTAGCGGGCTTCGTCAACGACGGCGCTCAGTTGGTCATCGGGATGAGCATACACCCGGCTGGGCAGGTCCCGACGGCCGAAATGCCCGGCCGATGCGCGCTGCGCACCGGGAACCGTCACCACATCCAAACCGTACAGGCGGCGGAACTCGTCGGCCGCCGCCCGAGCGGTTCCGGTGAGGCCAGCGAGGCGGCGATAACGCTGGACGAAGCCCGGCACGCTGATCTCCCCAAGAGTGCGGTGGTCAGGGTGGATTGGCACTCCTTCTTTGGCTTCCACCGCCGGATGCAATCCGTCCTGATAGTAAGTGTCGGGCCGGGGTCGTCCGGTGTCCCGGTCCACCAGCACCACTCGGTCATCGTCCACCACGTATTCGATCCCACGGCGCAGCAGGAGGTGGGCCCGCAGCAGCTGATGCACCTGGTTGACCAGGTTGGCCCGCCGCACGGCCCGGCGAGAGTCCCCAGCGGCGTCCGGGTCGACAGCGCTGGCGGAATAGAAGTCACCCAGGCGAGCCTCGAGGAAGACTACACCCTCGGGCAACAGGCTCAAGCTGCCTCGCTCCGCATCCACCGCGCAGAGCAAGCCTTCCTCAACCTCCGGGTGGGGCCGGCCGGAGCCGTCGGCATCCACCAGGGACAATGCACGCCGACGCAGGCGGGGATGGGCAGCGGCCAGCCGGCGCATCGCTTCGTCGTCGGGCTGGGCCAGCATCACCCGGGCCAACAGCTTTGCCGACCGGTCATCGGCCTGGCCGCCTGCGATACGTTGGTCCAGCTCGTGCCGGCATTCTTCGGCCAACCTGGTCTGCTCCGCCACAAGTTCCCGCACCACCCGGTCGGCCC
Source organism: Dehalococcoidia bacterium (assembly GCA_965203985.1). Lineage (GTDB taxonomy): Bacteria > Chloroflexota > Dehalococcoidia > Lucifugimonadales > UBA3495 > Bin87. Next base: position 925,134 of record CBDBDS010000013.1, on the reverse strand, counting down.
GTATGATCGTCCGCCGGCTGAGGACAGGCGCGCCGGCGATGACCAGGGGGGTGACAACTTCATCAAGCAGCGTTTGGTCGGCTTCGTCGATGATGGCGACGTCCAGCGGCCCCTGGACTTGCTCGTTCGGGGAAATGACCATCTGATCCCGCAGGTAGTCGAAAGCGAACTCGCGCAGCGTGCCGTAGACTATCCGGTTGCCGTAGGATACGCAGCGCTCCGGTCCGGCCATGTGGTCCAGCACTGCGCCCACGGTGAGGCCCAGGGCCTGGTACACCGGCGCCAGCAGCTCGCAGTCCCGGGCTGCCAGGTAGTCGTTGGCGGTGACGACGTGAACGGTGCGACCCATCAGGCCATACAGAACCGCCGGGAAGGCGGCGGCCACGGTCTTCCCCTCGCCCGCAGCCATCTCCACGATGCGACCACGGTACAGGTGCAGGCCAGCCAGCAATTGCTGATCGGTGGGCCGAAAGTGCAGTCCGTGGGTGTCGCCATCCGTCCGGCGGCGAGCCGCACGGTAAAACTCTGCCGGAAGGAGCATATCGCTCCCCGGGTAACGACCTCGGCCGGTGGCGGCCAGCTTGCTGCGGGCGTCTACGATGCTCGGCTCGTCGTCGCCATCCAGCAGGTCGAAGAGTTTCCATAACCCAAGACGGCGCCGGATGGTCTCATCAACCACTGCGAACACGCGGACCAGCGTTTCCTCGGGCATGGAATCCGAGGGTTCAGACCCATCACTCAGACCACATACGGCCGCGCGCAGTTCTCGGTCTGACCAGTCGGCGACCCGCTGCTCGCTCCGGAGGGCCCGGATGCGATGCAGGATCCGGTCTTCCCACGAGCGCCCGCGTCGCATCCCGTGCATGCGAAGTTTCGATTGCTTCCGGCCTCCGCTCATGGCGTTTGCCCGGCTGCTGATGCCACGGGGGAAGGTTTCAGAGCGATTACGGCCAGGCCGGACCGATGGCCCGGAGCGTCCCACCAGTCGTAGCGGGCGATCAGTTTGTCTCGCGCTGCCAGCACGCCGGCCGCGGCCGTGGGGTTGCAGGCGGCCAGTTCCTGGCCCACCGGCCCGTCCAGGGTCCAATCCGCACTCACGTCAGCCCGAAATCCGGCGTTCCGGCAGAGTTCGCGGTACCGGTGTTTCAAACGCCGGCATTCCCCCTCGCTGCGATAGGGTAGCGGCATCACGTAGTGCCGGTCGGACAGGTAGAGACCAAGTTCGTTCTCGAAGACCTGCACCAGGTCGGTGTCGTCCAACCAGCCTTCAAGGGCGAAAAACAGGTTTTGAGGAATGTCCTGATCGACCCGGTGATAGTGGTAGTCCTCGGCTTCCGCCACCATCCGCACCGACACGCCGGGGCGGTTTCCTTCCGCGTCGTCGGCCAACAGTCGTCTGGCGGCCTCACCGCGGAGGAAAAGGAACGGGATGTTGCCGTTGGTGGCGTCCACCAACAGAGGCTCGCCATCGAGCCAATACAGCAGGGCAGCGTGTTGCCAGTAGCGCATGTGGCGCTTTGCGAAGCGGAAATCGAAGGTGTTCAGCATTTCCCGCAACCGGCCGGCCGGCACGGGCCCCGGCGCATTGGGGCCGCCCAGCAGGTATTCCGACTCCAGCTCGAAGTGGTCGGTAAGGAACTTCAACGCCTGTACCTTTTCGGTGCAGATTCCACCGGCACCCGCCGCAATGTTTCGCACGGTCTCGTCGCCGGTCTTGAACCGCAAGCCGTCGTTCGAGAAACGTGAGTAGTTCTCGAAGTCGCTGTTCCAGATGTGCGAGGCCAACGCGCGGATCAACTTTCGTTGCCGGCAGGGCGTATCCGCCCGCAGCGCGTAGTCTGCTTCCCTCGGCCCATAGGCCGCAGCCACGGCGCTCCGCACGAACAGTTCATAGCAATGGGGGTCGTGGTTCCAACGGCGGCGATGAAAGCCGGTCCAGTTGCGGTCGTAACCGGCGTCGGTGCGGTCCACCGCCACGTCAATCAATTGCAGCAAAGCGTCGCCGGCTGCCGCTGACTGAATCGATGCCGGCTGGTCCAGGCCGGCCGGTCGGCCCTCCTGGAGAAACTTCACGCCCGCGAAAACATCGGTCAGCCGGCCGGAGTCGTCGGAACGGTACACCAGATCCTGGAGGTTGCGCATGGCCAGCAGGCCGTCGGTCGTAATGGCGCCGGTGCGAATCAGTCGGTCGTCGTTTGGCGCGTCCTTCAGGTAGTGTTCCAGCAGACGACCCAACGGCGCCTCCCGGTCGGCGGGGTCGTCCAACCGCAGGGCAGCGGTTCGGCCGGAGACGGTATCTGTAATCCGCAGGATCAGCGGTGGCGGCATAGCAACGAGGAGGATATTCTTACCATCTTCGAGATGTGTCGTCAGACAATTCTAAAACGCACCATACCACACCGCACCGATGGCGGGCCGGCGGGTTATCAGCCGCTACCACACCGTATTATTGGTCAAAACGGTTCGCGTCGGGTTCGGTGATATGGTCAACCCCTTGAACTGTCCCCTGAGCCAGCGAGGTGGTTCGTAATGATACTCCGGATCTCGTGGGCGGTCGCGCTTTTTCTCCTATTGACGGCGCTTTCCGGTTGCGCCGATCAACAACCGGAAACCTTTTCCTCGGCGACGCGGGCGCCGTCGTCGGCAAACGTGGCCACCCCCGTCCTTTCCACTCCAGTGCCGGTGGAGGAACTGCGTTCGGACCGGGAACGGTCTGCCACGTCTGTGGGATCAGCGGACCTGGACGGGCTGGTGCGGGGAAACAACGCCTTCGCCTTCCACCTGTACCACGCCTTGAGCGACGGTGAAGGCAACCTGTTCTATTCGCCCTTCAGCATCTCCCAGGCCCTCGCCATGACTTCCGCTGGGGCCAGAGGCGAGACCCAGCGCCAGATGGCGGACACGCTGCACCACCGGCTTCCGCAAAACGATCTTCATCCTGCATTCAACGTCCTGGACCGGACCCTCGCTTCCAGGGGGAAGGGTCCACCGGGAGCACCCGACAAGGACGGTGAGGGCGATGAGTATTTCCGCCTGAACATCGCCAACGCAATCTGGGGCCAGGAGGGCTATCACTTCGTGCCCGGCTTTCTCGATGTGCTGGCCGAACACTACGGGGCCGGGATGATGCCCGCGGACTTCGCCGGCGCGCCGGACGAGTCTCGCGTCAGGATCAATGACTGGGTGGCTGAGGAAACCTCGGGGAAGGTCAAGGACCTCCTGCCGCCGGGGATCATAGACCCTTCCACCCGGTTGGTGCTCACCAACGCCATTTATTTCAACGCCTCGTGGCTCTGGCCTTTCAGCCCGAGGAATACCGAGATGCGTCCCTTTCACCTGGACGGGGGCGGCACGGTGGGTGTCCCGATGATGACGGAAACCGCCAAGGATTTCTACGGCTATGCCAGGGGCGACGGTTACCAGGCGGTTGACCTGCCGTACTCCTGGGGAGAGCTGTCCATGACCATCTTGCTGCCCGACGAGGGTGGACTGGAAGAATTCGAAGGCTCGCTGAACTCGGAAATGCTTGACCGGATCATCGATGATATCGAGATTGACTACATCACCCTCACGATGCCGTTGTTCGAGTTCGAATCGGAGTTTGACTTGAGCGACACCCTGGCTGGAATGGGGATGCCCGACGCCTTCGGCGGCGAAGCCGATTTTTCAGGCATGACCGGCTCCCGGGACATTTGGATTCGCGCAGTAGTACACAAGGCGTTCGTTTCGGTGGATGAAAAGGGAACCGAGGCGGCGGCGGCCACTGCCGTGGTCATGCTTGAGTCCGGCGTCAGCAAAGAGCCCATCGCGGTAACGGTTGACCGGCCCTTCGTGTTCCTCATCAGGGACACCGGCACCGGCACGGTGTTGTTCCTGGGCCGCGTGTCTAATCCTGACCCGGAATGAAACAACTCAGAGGTTGAAAGCATCGAGATCGCGGCGGAGCAGGCGTTGGTGTCGGCGAACCGTGAGCTGACGGATCGTATGGGACGGCGCATCGCGGCGGCGATAGGGCAGGTGTGGGTTTGACACTATTCGCTGCCCCTGTGAGAATCCGTTCAAGGAGGAGGTGAACGACATGGCCGAGCAAGCCGGAAGCGACCGGGTATCCAACGACTATCTGGAAACGCTGGAAAAAGTCAAACAGCAGTACGAGCAATACATAGAAGTCAGCAAGCTGTACGAACTGCCAACTACTCAGGAAGCAGAGAAACCTTCCCAGCACCGACCGGTCAGCCGTGACTACCCGTTGACCACGGACCGGTTTCGTCTTAAGCCAAAAATAGACTATGTAACGAATCGTGAAATATGGACCTGCGCTTCAACATTGACAGAGAGACCGGGCTACCACACATCTACGGCCACGGCGTCCAGGAGTACGAAGTCCAGGACGTGCTGGACGACCCGGGCGACGTCAGGCATAGCGGTGAAGGAATACGTATCGCCATTGGGCAGACCCGGGGCGGCCGGTACTTGCAAGTAATCTATAGCCTGGATCAGGCACCGATACCGCTTTTGTGATTACGGCATACGACCCGAACAATAGCGCCCGAGATGCTTTCCGGCGTCGCCGGCGAAGAAGAGGACGATGAAAGATCCCAACGTGTACCCGCCCGGCCTGGACGCCGAAAAGGTGCAGGAAATCATCGCTTACTACGATTCCCTCACCGAAGAGGAATGGGTTGCCCACGACGAATACGCTTACGAAAATCCCTATACCGTGGACGTTCTGGTGCCCAAAGAACTGCTCCCCGCCGTCCGGGAACTGGTTGCGCGCCACGAGGCCGATCATCCCGAGGAAACGGCGGCGATTCAGGGCTGGCTGAATCGGAAGTCGGACGGGCCGGGCAACTTCCCGCCCGGTTGGGACGCTGAGCGCGTCCACCGTCTCATCGCCGAGGCGCTGGCCGAAGAAGAGGAGCTGGGCGAAGACGCCGCCGACTTCAAAGCCGACGGCCAGACGCTGATGTTGATTCCCGCTGGGTCGGCGCCGGCTGTGGCGGTGTTGCTAGCGGGCCACGGTGCGCAAACGGCGGCGGACTAAGTTGGGTCTGCCCGCCGAAGCGCCGCCGGCGAAGACCGTCGAATAAACCGGGTTCGCAGCCATAGCATCCCGCCCCTCGCAACCCAGCACGCCATCGCAGCGGAGCCAGAGGCGGAACGGGCGTTGGTGTCGGCGAACCGTGAGCTGACGGATCGTATGGGACGGCGCATCCGGGACGCCATCGCACAACCGGCTCAGGTCAGCAGATCGTCAACGGTCAACGCAAGAGCGTGAGCGATTGCGGAGAGAGCATTGAGCTGACCGGGTTGGGATTGATCCTGCTTTCGTCGGCCGATTGCCCGTGCAGCACAGGGCGGCGGCCCACGAGGCAGGCTCCGGATTGCATCCGGTCAGTCTGCCTGTTCGATCTCGGCGTACACCGCCCGCATGGCGGCGCCGGAGTCGTCCTCCACCTCGGTGAACCACTTGATCAGAGAACGTGTCAGTTGGTCGACGGACTCGTCAACTGAGGCGGCCTCATAGCGCTGGCGCACATTGGGCAGGGTTACACGAGACTGGGCTTCGCGCATCCAGACGATTTTTTCCTTGTCGGTCATATCCGAACCGGCCACGCGCAGCCGCTCGGTATACAAGGCGTCGTCCTTGTCCTCGGGGGTGCCGCCCAACTCACGAATGCGCCGGTCGAAGATGTCCCCGTGGCTGGTCTCGCGCTCGGCTACCAGTGAAAGGCAGGCCTTCAGCCCCGGATGCTCGGTCTTGTCGGCCCACGCCTTGAGGTAGACTCCAGCGCGGTGCTCCTGCAGGCGAATGTCGTTGAGCAGGTCTAGGTATTCTGGCTTGTCCGGCATTGCAATACCTCACTATATTGAGCGTTGGGGAAGCGAAAGCGGACGCGGCTGCCATCATTTCACAAGAAAACACTCGCCGATGATTGTCAGGCAGCGCGGTTGCCGGCGAGTTTAGTGAGCCGCCCCTGGGGTGTCAAACTTGGCTGCGCCCGGCGCGTGATAAAATGCCGCCACGAAATCAGGCCGGTTTCAGGAGTGGTTTTGCCTCAATTGACTGAAGCGCAGCGCGGCATGGTCGCCACGATCAGGGAGTTTGTCCGCCGGGAAGTCCAACCGGTCGCGCAGGAAATGGAACACGCCGACGAGTACCCCTTCGAGCTGGTGGAGCGGATGAAGGAGCTGGGCCTGTTCGGCGCGGTGATCCCCGAAGAGTACGGCGGGCTGGAGCTGGATGTCACGTCCTACGCCCTGGTCATCGAGGAAATCTGCCGGGGATGGATGAGCCTGAGCGGGATACTGAACTCCCACCTCATCATGGCCTACATGGTCACGACCCACGGCACACCGGAGCAGAAGGAGCGATTCCTGCCCCTGATGGCGACCGGCGAGAAGCGCGGCGGCATCTGCATCACCGAGCCCAACGCGGGCAGCGACGTCCAGGCCATCGAGACTCGCGCCGTCCGCGAAGGCGACGAATACGTGGTAAACGGGGCCAAGAGCCTGATTACCAATGGGCGCCACGGCAACACTTTCGCCCTGGTCACCAAGACCGACCCGAACGCCGACCCGCCCCGGCGCGGCATCAGCATTTTCATCGCCGAGAAGGGGCCGGGCTTCAACGTGGTGCGGGACATACCGAAGCTGGGCTACAAGGGCGTGGATACCTGCGAGCTGTCCTTTGACGACTACCGCGTATCCGGCGGGAATCTGGTCGGCGGCGAGGAGGGCAGGGGGTTCTACCAGATAATGAGCGGGCTGGAGTTGGGCCGCATCAATGTTGCCGCCCGCTGCCTCGGCGTGGCGCGGGCCGCGCTGGAAGAAGCCACCCGCTACGCCCAGCAGCGCCAAACCTTCGGCAAGCCCATCGGAGAACACCAGAGCGTGCAGATAATGCTGGCCAACATGGTGACCCAGATACAGGCGGCCCACCTGATGGTGCTCCACGCCGCCGAAAAGAAGGACCGGGGCGAGCGCGCCGACATGGAGGCCGGAATGGCCAAGCTGTTCGCCAGCGAGATGTGCATGCAGGTCGCCATCGACGCCATGCGCATCCACGGAGGCTACGGCTACACCCAGGACCTGACGCTGGAGCGCCACTTCCGCGACGCCCCGCTGATGATGATCGGCGAGGGAACCAACGAGATTCAGCGCCTGGTCATCGCCCGCCATCTGCTCAACAACTACCCCACCGGCGACTTCCTGTACGAGTCGGGGTTGTAATACTTGCTGGAGGTCCTCAGCCATGGTTCAGAACAACAACGAAACCGGCATGACCCGCGCCCTGGGCAACTTCGCGCAAGCGCTGGAGTACGAGGACCTGTCGCCGGAGGTGATCGACTGGGCCAAGTACCTGTGCCTGGACTTCGCCGCAGTCACGCTCAACGGCTCCACCACCGGCTCGGCGCACGCTGTCGTTGATGCGCTGCGGCGGCTGGACCGCCCCGGGCCGTCGGTGATCGTGGGTACGCCCCATCGAGTGCTGGCGGAGTACGCGTCAATGGCCAACGGCACCGCCTTTCACAGCATAGAGATGGACGACGTGAACAACGAGGCGTCGCTGCATCCGGGCGTGGTGGCCTTTCCCACCGCCCTTTCGATGGCCGACCTGGCCCATGTGTCGGGCAAGGACTTCATCGCCGCAGTGGTTGCGGGGTACGACGTCATCGTGCGGCTGGGCCGCGCATTGCAGCCGGCCGAGCATTACGGGCGAGGCTTCCATCCCACCGGCACCTGCGGGGCTTTCGGCGCCGCGGCAGTGGCCGGGCGGCTGCTGGGGCTGCGGGGTGACGACTTCATCCACGCCCTGGGCATCGCGGGCAGCCAGACCTCCGGCAGCATGGAATTCCTGGCGCAGGGCGCCTGGACCAAGCGATTGCATCCCGGCTGGGCGTCGCACAGCGGTTCGTGGGCGGCCCTGCTGGCCCGCTCCGGCTACACCGGACCCACCACCATCCTCGAGGGGCGCGACGGATTCCTGCAAGCCTATTCCGGCAACCCCGACCTGTCGCTGGTGCTGCAAGACCTGGGGGACGAATATCTGATTACCCGGACGGCAATCAAGCCCCATGCCTGCTGCCGTTACAAGCAGGGACCCATAGACTGCCTGATCGACATCCGCAACACCCATGGCCTGGAGGCCGATGACGTCGAGGAAGTGACCGTCGGAGTACTCAGCGGCGGTTTCAAGGTGATAGCGTCTCCAGAAGAGGACAAGGTCAACCCCAGGACGGTCGTGGATATGCAGTTCTCCATGCCCTTCGGCGCGGCGGTGTCCCTGGCCTATGGCCGCGCGTCGCTGGAGGAATACGCCGACGGGGTGCCTGACCGCCCGGAGATAAGCCGCATCATGCCGCGGGTGAAGTGTGTGACCGACCCGGAGCTGGACGCCCACTTCCCCCGCGATTGGCGCGCCTGGGCTGAGGTCTCCACCGCCGACGGACGTCGCCTGCGCAGCGACATCCGGTACCCCAAGGGCGACCCGGAGAATGCCCTGTCGTGGGCCGAAATGAAAGAGAAGTTCGCCGTCCTTACCGCAACGGTCATCAGCCCGCAACGCCAGCAACAAATCATCGCCGCCATAGAATCGCTGGACGAAATGGAGGACGTGCGAGATCTGGCCGCCCTCCTGTCCACGGAATAGGCTGCCAGGCAATCAAGATGGGCAAGAGAATATGACCCCTCCGATGCAGGGTGTCCGCATCCTCGAAATGTCGCAGGCTATCGCCGGCCCGATGGCGGCGCGGACGCTGGGCGACCTGGGCGCGGAGATAATCAAGATCGAGCAGCCCGGCGTGGGGGATATGTCGCGGCGCATCGGCCCCCACTTCTTGGGCGGCGAGAGCGCCTATTACCTGAACTTCAACCGCAACAAGAAGAGCGTAACCATAGACCTGCGAACGCCGGAGGGGCGGGAAGTCTGCCGCCGGCTCGTAGCCGTGTCCGACGTGGTCTTGGAGGCGTTCCGGCCCTCGGTGCTGGAGCGCCTGGGACTGGGCTACGAATCGTTGCAGGCAACCAACCCGTCCATCATCGCCTGCTCGCTGTCGGCCTTCGGGCAAGAGGGGCCGTACCGTGAGCGGCCCGGCTTCGACGGCATCGTCCAGGCCATGGGCGGCGGGATGAGCGTCACCGGCAACCCCGGCCAGCCGCCGGTGTTCATGGGCTTTCCGGTGGGCGACATGGTCGGCGGCTACGTGGCCGCCCTGAGTATCGCCTCCGCATTGTACGGGCGGCGATGCACCGGCGAGGGGCGCCGACTGGACATCTCCCTGCTGGACGTTCAGATTGCCCTGCAAGCCCACCTGGGGCAGTTCTACCTGGTGTCCGGCGAGGTGCCGCAGCCCATCGGCTCCAGCCATCCGTCCAACCTGCCCGTGGGCGCCTTCCAATGCTCCGACGGCAAATACGTGCAGGTTCACTGCGCCAGCCAGGAATTCGCCATGAAGACCCTGCGCATGATGGCCGGCGAAGTCGAAGCGCTGCGGGGCATGGATGAAGACCCGCGCTTCACCACCGCCCCCTCCCGCATCGAGAACCGCGATGCGCTCGAAGCAGCCCTGACCGCAGGCTTTATGACCAAGCCGCGCCCCGAGTGGGAGCAACTGCTGCTGAAGTACGACGTGCCCGGCGGCCCGGTCAACGACATTGGCGAGGCCCTGGCCGACCCGCAAGTGCAGCTACGCGACATGGTGGTGGAAATCGACCATCCGGTCGCCGGCGCCTATCGCACCGCCGGCAACCCCATCAAGACCGGCAGCCCCGATAGCTTCGCGCCGCCGCCAACCCTGGGCCAGGATACCGAAGCCGTGCTGGCCGGGCTGCTGGGATATAGCGCCGCGGAAGTGGCGGCGCTGCGCGAAGCGGGAGCAGTTTAAGCCCCAATCCGCCGAGTTGATGCCTCCACTTATACCGACAGCACCGTAGAGGCTGGGTGGTCGCCACTCAATCGGGTCCCGAGTAGCGAAATTTCCTCACGGGCTCACTGCCTTGTGTGCCGGTCGCGCCGTGCCGTACCATTGAAGGTATGCTGCTCACCGTTTCCACCACGCATCGTCCTGCAACTGACCTCGGATATCTGTTGCACAAGAACCCGGGGCGGTTTCAGTCGTTTCGGCTGCCCTTCGGGAGGGCCGATGTGTTCTATCCTGTGGCGGATGCGGAGCGCTGCACCGCCGCCCTGCTGCTGGACATCGACCCGGTGGGTTTGGCGCGTCCCAGAGCCGGCCCGTCCCATGACACTGGTTGGCTCCAGCAGTATGTCAACGACCGTCCTTATGTGGCTTCGTCACACCTCAGCGTGGCGATCGCCTCGGTGTTCAACAGCGCGCTGGCCGGCAACAGCAGGGAACGGCCGGAGTTGGCGCAACGAGCGATCCCATTGGAAGCCCGGCTGCCCACGCTGCCGTCCCGGGAGGGGCCGCAACTCATACGCCGGCTGTTCGAACCGTTGGGCTATGCCGTTGATATCCAGCGACACGCCCTGGATGCGGACTTTCCAGAGTGGGGAGACAGCCCGTGTTTCAGCGTGAGTCTCACGGCAGAGGTAAGGCTGCAGGATCTGCTGGCGCACCTGTATGTGCTGCTGCCGGTGCTTGATGACGCCAAGCACTACTGGGTGGGAGATGACGAGGTGGATAAGTTGCTGCGGTTCGGCGCGGGATGGCTGGCCAATCATCCGCACCAGGAATTGATCTCCGCCAGATACCTCAAGCGCCAGCGCGGCCTGGTGCGCCAGGCGCTGGCCCAACTGTCGGAAGACGGACCAGCCGATCCCGACGACGCCACAGAACGCTACCAACATGATGAAGAGCGGCTGGAAAATCCCCTTCGGCTGGGGGAGCAGCGTATCCAGGCGGTGCTGACTGCCCTGCGAGATGCCGGCGCCACAACGGTGCTGGATCTGGGCTGCGGTGAGGGCAACCTGTTGCGAGAGTTGTTAAGGGAACCCGCCTTCCGCTCCATAACCGGCATGGACGTGTCGCACCGCGCCCTGGAAACGGCTCGCGCCCGCCTGCGTCTGGACACCCTTCCCTCCGCGCAGCGGGAGAGGGTGACGCTCCTCCACGGGTCCCTCACCTATCGGGACCGGCGGTTGGCCGGATACGACGCCGCGGTAGCCATGGAGGTTATCGAGCATATCGACCCGGCCCGGCTGGAGGCATTGGAGGCTGTCGTGTTCGGCGCGGCGCAACCCGGCGCGGTAATCATCACCACACCCAACTCCGAGTACAACGCGTTGTTTGAAAACCTGCCGCCCGGCCAGTTCCGGCACCGGGACCACCGCTTCGAGTGGACGCGGGAGGAATTTCAAGTTTGGGCCGGCGGAGTGGCAGAGCGGCGACGTTACGACGTCAGTTTCCAGGGCATCGGGTCCGAGCATCCCACCCACGGCGCGCCGACCCAGATGGGGGTGTTCACCCGATGAATCTGGATATCCCCGAGCTGTGCCTGGTGGCGCTGATCGGGCCTTCGGGCTCCGGAAAGTCCACCTTCGCGGCCCGGCATTTCAAGTCCACCGAGGTGGTGTCATCCGATGCCTGCCGTGCCATGGTGTCCGACGACGCCAACGACCAGACGGCCACTCCCGATGCCTTTGCCCTGCTCAACTACATCGCTTCCACCCGCCTGCGGGCCGGACGCCTCACGGTAATCGATGCCACCAGCGTGCAGCCCCAGGCTCGCAAATCGCTGGTCGAACTGGCCCGGGAGCACGACTGTCTGCCGGTGGCCATCGTGTTGAACATGCCGGAGTCAGTTTGTATCGACCGCAACCGGGACCGCGACGACCGGAACTTTGGCGATCACGTCGTGCGCCGGCAGGTCCAGCAGTTGCGCCGGTCCATCAGGGGCCTGCGACGCGAGGGGTTCCGCTACATTTACGTGCTCGATACCCCCGATGACGTGGAGGCGGCCAGCATCCAGCGTGTGCCATCATGGACCAACCGCCAGCAGGAGACCGGCCCCTTCGACATCATCGGCGACGTACACGGGTGCTTCGACGAACTGGTGGCGCTGCTGGAACGCCTGGATTACCGGATCACCCAGACCGGCGCCAATGGTGCCGGAGGCCAAGGCTTTTCGGTGTCCCACCCGCAGGACCGCAAAGCGGTCTTCGTCGGCGACCTGGTTGATCGCGGCCCCGGTGTCGCCAGCGTGCTGAGACTGGTGATGTCCATGGTGGCGGATGGCACGGCATTGTGCGTCGCCGGCAACCACGAATCCAAGCTCGCCCGCAAGCTGAAGGGGCGAAACGTTCAGGTGTCCCATGGGTTGGCGGAATCGCTGGCGCAGTTGGACCTGGAACCCCCAGAATTTCGGGAACAGGCCGCCAAATTCATGGACGGCCTGATCAGCCATTACGTGCTGGACGGCGGCAATCTCGTGGTGGCCCACGCCGGAATGAAGGAGGAGTACCAGGGGCGGGCCTCCGCGCGCGTCCGGGACTTCTGCCTTTACGGTGAAACCACCGGAGAAACGGACGAATGGGGCCTGCCCGTCCGAGCCGACTGGGCCGCCGGCTATCGTGGACAAGCGACCGTCGTCTACGGTCACACCCCGGTCACGGAACCTGCCTGGCTCAACCGCACCATCAATGTCGACACGGGATGTGTCTTCGGCGGCCGGCTCACCGCGTTGCGCTACCCCGAAAACGAGCTGGTGTCGGTGCCCGCGGCGCGGGTTTACTACGAACCGGTGCGACCCCTGGGCAGCGATGCCGAGGATGCCGGCCGGGCCACGACCACGCCTGACCGGGCCGCCAACCTGCTGGATATCGACGACGTCATGGGAAAACGCGTGGTGGTAACCCGGCTGCGCGGCAACGTAACCGTCCGGGAGGAGCATGCGTCGGCAGCCCTGGAGGTGATGAGCCGGTTCGCCCTGGATCCAAGGTGGCTGGTGTACCTTCCGCCCACGATATCACCGTGCGCAACCTCCGGACTGCCCGGCCTGCTGGAGCACCCCTCCGAAGTTTTCGACTACTACCGCAGCAATGGCGTCTCCAGCGTGATCTGCGAGGAGAAGCACATGGGGTCGCGCGCCGTCGTGGTGGTGGGCCGCGATGCTGATGCCTCCGAGCGGCGTTTCGGCATCGCCGGCGAAGGCGCCGGCGCTTGCTATACGCGAACCGGACGCAGGTTCTTTGAAGACCCCGCGCTCGAAGCGCAGTTTCTGGGGCGGGTTCGCTCGGCCTGCGCCCAATCTGGCCTTTGGGATGATTTAGAGACCGACTGGGCGGTGTTGGACTGCGAACTGATGCCGTGGTCCATGAAGGCCCAGGAACTGCTGCGCGGGCAATACGCGGCCGTGGGCGCATCGGCCCGTGCCGGCTTGTCGGCGGCGCAAGCCCTGCTGCGGCAGTCGACGGCGCGAGGCGTCGACGACGGCGCGACCCTCGCATCGGTCGATGAACGGCTCCGCATGGCGCAGCTCTATCGTGATGCCTACGCCAGATATTGCTGGCCCGTGACTTCCCTGGATGACGTCAAGCTCGCGCCATTCCACCTGCTGGCCAGTGAGGGAGCGGTCCACGCCGACAAGGACCATCTTTGGCACCTGGACGTGGGCGCTCGCTTGCGACGGGCCGACCCCGAGTTCTTCCGCGAAACCGGTTATCGGGTCGTGAACTTGGGCACTGGCGATGAGGATGACGCGGTCCGCTGGTGGGACGAATTAACCGGCGCCGGTGGGGAAGGCATGGTGGTCAAACCCACGAATTTCATTGCCAACGGCAAGCGGGGCCTGGTGCAGCCCGCCGTGAAGTGCCGAGGCAGTGAATACCTGCGCATCATCTACGGTCCTGAGTACACCTTGCCGGGCAACCTGGAACGGCTGCGCAATCGCAGCCTCTCAACCAAGCGGTCCCTTGCCCTGAGGGAGTTTGCCCTAGGGTTGGAGGGCTTGCAGCGTTTCGTCGACCGAGAGCCGCTCTACCGCGTCCACGAGTGCGCATTCGCGGTGCTCGCCTTGGAAAGCGAACCGGTTGACCCACGGCTGTAACGTCCGCCAACGGCAAGGCATTTCCTACGGTCTGTGGACAAATGCCCACGGATGACCAGGCAATAGCCTAGGCCCGACGAAACTTGGGTAGTGTCGTCAGCCAACTCTCATCGGAAGAGGCCCGGGCTTCTTGTCACCGGCTCAACTACCACTTTCGTCGCACTACTGGCGGCCGGCAGCGTCAAGTATAATGGCCGCCGATGCAGGCTCCCAGTGAGCGCAGAGCGACCCCACCTACGGAATATCCACCATGTTCGTAATCGGCACCGCCGGACACGTTGACCACGGCAAATCCACCCTGGTCAAGGCCCTCACCGACATCGATCCCGACCGTCTTCCCGAGGAGAAGGAACGGGAGATGACCGTTGACCTCGGTTTCGCCTGGATGACCCTGCCCAGCGGCCGCGAGGTAAGCATCGTTGACGTGCCGGGACACGAGCGGTTCATCAAGAACATGCTGGCCGGCGTCGGCGCCATCGACCTCGCCATGCTCATCGTCGCCGCCGACGAGAGCGTGATGCCGCAGACCCGCGAACACCTGGCGATCCTGGACATCCTGCGTATTCGCCGGGGCCTGGTGGTCATCACCAAGGTTGATCTGGTCGACGAGGAGTTGGTGGAACTGGTCAAGGCCGAGGTCGAGGATACCCTGGTGGGCACCGCCTTCGAGGGTTGTCCCATGGCGCCGGTCTCCGCCTACACGGGCGAGGGCATCGACGACCTCAAGGCGATGATCGACGACATCCTGAACGACACCGAGACCCGCCGGGACCTGGGCCGCCCACGTCTGCCCATCGACCGCTGTTTCACCGTGAGCGGGTTCGGCACCGTGATCACCGGCACGTTGATCGACGGCGCAGTGGCCGTGGGACAACAGATTGAGCTGGCTCCTTCCGGCCGCCAGGCGCGGATACGCGGGCTGCAGAGTCACAAATCGCGCCTGGACGCCGCCGCGCCCGGGATACGGCTGGCCCTGAACCTGTCGGGCATCTCCCGCGACGACGTCATGCGCGGCGAGGTGCTCACCAACCCGGGCTGGCTGCGCCCCACCCGCCGGTTCGACGCCAACCTGCGCATGGTCAAGGGCGCGCCCCACGCGCTGAAGCACAACGAGGGGGTGACCTTCCACCTCTTCACCAGCGAGACCACCGGACGCGTGCGCCTCCTCGACGCCGACCGGCTGCAACCGGGCAGCGAAGGGTGGGTGCAGGTGCTTCTCGACGAGCCGGTGCCCATGGTCAAGGGCGACTTCTTCGTGCTGCGCTCCTCCGAGGATACCCTCGGTGGCGGGCAGATCGCCGATCCCAACCCGCGCCGCCGGCATCGCCGTTTCGCTCCCGAGGTGCTGGAGCGACTCACCACGCTGGACGCCGGCGCCAGCGAGGATGTCATCCTCACCATCGCCGACCAGATGGGCCCGTGTGACCTGCGGACTCTTTCGCAACGCTCCAACATTTCTGAAGAGGAGATCCTGGAGCGTCTCGGCGCCTTGATTGAAGCAGAGGAGATTGTCGCCCTGGGTGAAATGGGCGCTCAGGGTGACGCGGTGGTCTACTCGCGCCGGGGCTGGGACATTTTGCGGAACCAGGCGCAGGTCGCCTTGCAGGCGTATCACAACCAGTATCCCCTGCGGCGGGGAGCACCGCCGCAAGAATTGCGCAGCCGGCTGCGTGTTTCCCAGCCCGTATACCTGCGTGCCGCCGCGAGGCTGGCCGATGAAGGGGCAATCGTCGATGACAGCGGGGTGGTACGGACGCCGGACCATCGCGTCGAGCTCAGTGAAAACCAGCAGTCCGAGATTGCCGATTACCTGGCCACCCTGGCCGCCGAGCCCTGGTCGCCGCCCACCGACCGCCCGGTGGATCCCGAACTGCTGGCCCACCTCCAGGAACGGGGCGACGTGGTCAAGGTCAATGAGACGGTGGTGTTCACTGCGGCGGCCTACGAGGACATGGCCGGTCGCATCGTGGAACACCTCAACGCCAACGGCAGCGTGACCGTGGCCGACGCCCGCACCATCTTCGGGACCAGCCGCAAGTACGTCCTGCCCCTGCTGGAATACCTAGACCAGCAGCGCGTCACCCGCCGCGTCGGCGACGAACGCGTGCTGCGGTAGCACGATTGAAAGAGAGCCGTCATGTTGACCGGGGAACATTCTCAAACGGCGCAAGATTTTCTGGCAGCTTCGGATTCGGAGTTTGCCGCCGGTGACATTTTGCAGGGCTCCGAAAAACTGTGGGGCTCCGCCGCCCACGCCGTAATGGCCGTAGCCCAGCAGCGCGGGTGGCGTTTCGGTGATCATCGCGCTTTGCGAGCCGCTGCCAACCGTTTGGCCGATGAGTTGCGGGAACCTATTCTGGCCAGCAATTTCAGCGTTGCCGAAAAATTCCACGCCAACTTTTACCATGACTTTATGCAGGACTTTGAAATTGACGATGACCGTCAGAAAGTCCGGGATTTCGTCAACCGCGTATTGTCGCTGCCCGAATTGCCGCCGGCCGGTTGCTAGATGGCGTTGGATTTCGGCCAAACAGCCCGCCAGATGATGTCCGCCATGGGCAACCTGTCCACCACTGCGCGGTCGCGACGGCAGCGGTTCACCGACACGTTGGACCGTGCGTCGGCGGTCACCCCCGACGATGCTGCCCAGCGCACCGCGTCGGCGGCCAACCGCCCCTTCATCGTGGCGCGCACCGGAGCCGAGGGGTTGCTAGACAGCATCCCACCTTCGCCGGCCCCGCCCGATTGGACGGCGATATCCGTTGACGGCTCCCACATCGACGTGGACCGCCACCTGCCCTTGCGCTGCTACCTCATCAACCTGGGCGGATGCGTCCTGACCTACGGCGCCAACCCCGATTGCCAGTTTTTCAGTGAACCCACCCTCGCCACCGGCGACAGCGACCTGTACCTCCGCCCCGACGACGGTTCAAACGCGGAAACTCCCATCTCCGGCCAACTGCTCGGCGCGCTGCGTACCGTGCGAGAGGTGGAGCGTCTGGCCGACACCGTCGAAGCAGCGCCGCCATCCATGCCCGTCCTTGCGCTCCTGGACGGCACCCTGGCCTTCTGGGATATCCAGCGCGGGAACTATCCGAGATACGTGGTTGAAACCCTGGTGAATGACCGCCTGCGTAGCGCGTTGGCCCGCTTGCGCCAGGCTTCCCGTGGCCCGCGTCTCGTGGCTTTGGCAGCGTACACTTCACGCCCTCAGACCACCGAGGTGGCCGGAGCCGTGCGCGCGTGCCTGTGCGTCAGCAACCCGACGGAGTGCACCCGACGGTGCAGCGCTCGCCGTTCCGACCTGGCCCAGTGCGACAGCGCGGCCGGTTTCGACGACCGCGAATTGTTCGACGCGTTGCTGGAACCGGGCCATCGCTCGCCCCTCTACCAGACGGGCCGCCGCGCGTCGCATTTCGCCCTGGACCTGGCGGTAGGCGCCGAGTGGAGCCGGTTCTACTACGTGAACAGCAGCACGGAAATCGCCCGCGTTGAGGTGCCCGACTGGGTGGCTGAGGACCCCGACCTGCTCGCGTTGGGCCACGCCATGCTGGCGAAACAGTGTGAACTCGGGCTGGGCTATCCCGTGGTAATCTCGGAAGCCCACGAGCAGGCCGTGGTCAGCGGACGGGACCGCGAGGAGTTTCGCAAGCTGGCCCTGATGCTGATGGAGCAAAACGGGTTGCCGACCCCCGAATCGGCCAAGACCGTCTCGAAACGACTGCCCTGGGCGTGAATTCAATGCTTTTACATCGATATACAGGATGAACAGGATTTATTGATAGAAACTCCCAGGATGTCTCGTTTAAGGCTAGCGCATTCTGTGTATCCTGTGTATCCATGTGAACTGAAATGGAGGTCTCTTTATGGGCGAACTGCAAGACTTGGCCGCGTCGGTTGCGGCTGTGCTGAAAGAACGAGGCGATACCCTGGCGGTGTCCGAGTCATCTTGCGGCGGCCTCATATCCGCTGCCCTGGTGTCCATACCGGGCGCGTCGGACTACTACGTGGGCGGCTCAGTCGTGTACACGCGGGTGGCCCAAGCCGGTCTGCTGCAGGTGCCCGAGTCCGCCATGGAGGGCCATCGCGCCAGTACGGAGTACTACGCCCTGCTCAACGCCCGCACGTCGCGGGAACGCTTGGGCACCACCTGGGCCCTGGCCGAAACCGGCGCCAGCGGGCCTACGGGAAACCGCTACGGCGACAACTACGGCCACGCCTGCTTCGGTGTCGCCGGCCCGGTGGAACGCTCCCAGACCCTGGAAACCGGCAGCCCCGACCGCGAGGCGAACATGTGGGAGTTTGCCCGAACCGCCCTGGCTTTGCTGGAGGACGCCCTGAAAGCAGCCTGATGCCGGCGGCGCTCTCCGCCGGATTTGTTCACGGAGCCGATGCGGCCAGGTATTCGGCCAGATCCTCAGGCGTGGCGAACTGGGCGGCGGTGCGGAGGAAATCGGCCAGGGTCGGGCTGCGCCGCCGCAGCTCTTCTACCTGCTGGCCGATGACGCTCACGCCGGCAGCGCCGGTATCCGCGTACGTGCCGTGGAAGGCGAAGTACGCCTGATTCAGCTTGCGCAGCCGGTACCCCTGGGCCACGAACTCCTTGCGCTGCTCCTCCATGTACGCCTCGGCCTGATCCACCTGGCCGGCTGCCAGCAACTCGTCGACGCGGATCCTGGTGGCGCGCATCTCCTCCTGGAAATCGAAGCGGGGCGGATCGTTGCCCGACTCGCTGACCGCAGGCGGCGGATTGTGCAGATGCGCCCCCGGCGAACTGGGAGCGTGCCGGTCCAGCCGCTCCCTCGCCAGTTCGCCGATCTCCCTGCCGGCGATATTGGCCACCGTCTCGTTCATCGCCGTCACGTCCCCGCCCTGAAAATACCGGCGACCCAGGGGCCGGAACCACAGCCAGTGGTGCACCCATTCGTGGGCGGCCACCTCCAGCGCGAAATCCAGGCCCGCGTAGGGAATTGCGATGGACGGGTACAGCGCGATGCCTCCGGTGTTCACCACCACGGCTGACAGGTCCGTCTGCTCTTCCACCCGCGATTCGATGCGGTCCCGTTCCTCGTTGGTCAGGCCCGTTTGCATGGTCACGTTGTCCTGTCGCACGATGCGGTCGCGGGGTGAGGTGACCAGGATCGTCGGGGACCCGGACAATACGGTGTCCACCGGCGGGAACGGGCCGGTCACGGCCCAAAAGCCCAACGACCCCAGGGTTTCCGCTATGGCCGTTTCCAGGGTCTCTTCAACCGCCGGGCGCAGTTGGCCCTGGCGTTCCAGAAGCCGGTTTTGCTGTTCTTGCAGGGAAGAGACATCATCGGGAACGGTTGTCGTCCCGGCTTGCAGTTCCAGGAGTTGGCGTTCGACCAACCACAGCGATCGGCTGACCGCGAAAAATTCGTGCGCGTCTGCCACCCGTTGCTCACGTCTGAAATCCAATGGCAGGGTAGATGGTCTGTTCAGCAATCTTCTGATCCATTTGTCGGGCAGGTTGGCCAGCTCCCATCCCGCCGGGGTGAACCGGTAGGGGGCGGTCGCGAAGGTCACCGCGCCCCGCTCAAAGCCTGCCATCGGGACCAGCGCCGCGCAGAGGCAACACAGGACAACCACCCGCCAGTACGCCCGTGTCCAGGGCCGGCGGAGATGCCGCTTCGTTGGAGTGGCTTCGTGGTGGTTCATGGGTTTGCAACCGTGCGACGATCCTCACGCGTACCCAGTTTGCGGCGGGGAAACGTCAGAAGCAGGATTTTCAAGATTTGAGGATTATCGGATTGGAACCGTTCGGTGATGGAACTTTCCCAACCCTGCCCAATTATAAAATCCCGTAAATCCTGCTTCTGACGATTTACGAAAGCGGGTACGCTTGAGTGCGCCGATCCAATAGCCCCTCTCCGATGGGAGTGCTAGAATAACCTGGTGTCCCATCTTCGTCCTGGAGCAAGCCCATGAGTACCTCATCATCGTCATCGCAACGCCGTAAGCGCGTTTATACCAAGTACGGCGACCAGGGCGAAACCAGTTTGCTCTACGGTGGCCGCGTCTCCAAGGCCAACCCGCATACCGAGGCCTACGGCATCACCGACGAGGCGGTCAGCCTCATGGGGCTCGCCCGCGCCCTCACCGACGACGACAAGGTCAAGAACATCCTGCGTGACCTGCAACGCGAACTGTTCACCGTCGCCGCCGAGTTGGCCACCGACCCCGAGAAGTACGACCTGTTCCACCAGCACTTCACCCCCGTCACCGAGCAAATGGTGGACAAACTGGAAGAGACCATCGACGAGCTGGAGACGCACTTCCAGATGCCCCAGGTCTTCATCCTGCCGGGCGGAACGCCGTCATCGTCGGCCATGGACTCGGCGCGCACGGTCATCCGCACCGCCGAGCGCCGCGTGGTCGCGCTGGCCGAGGTCGACGGCCTGACCAATCCGCTGATCCTGGCCTACCTCAACCGCCTGGGCGACCTGCTCTTCGTGCTGGCACGGTATCACGACCGGGACATCCCCATCGAACGAGCCACCGGCGACCGGGTCTAACCTTCAGATGGCCTCGCCAGAGACCGGACGCATCCGCCTGGTCGTCATCGACTACGAGTCCGGCAACCTGCGCAGCGTGGCACGGGCGGTGGAGAAAGCCGGCGTTGTTCCCACCGTGACGTCGGACCCGGCGGCACTGGAAAACTCGGACGGTGTCATCCTCCCCGGTGTGGGCTCAGGCCCGGCAGCCATGGCCGCGCTGCAATCCCGGGGCCTCGTCGAGCCGTTGCTGGACTATATCGCCAGCGGACGTCCGTTCCTCGGGGTCTGCCTGGGCCTGCAACTCCTCCTGGACGCCACCGACGAGGGTGACGCCGACTGCCTGGGCCTGATTCCCGGGCGGGTCCGCCGTTTGCCCGACGGCCTGAAGGTGCCGCACATGGGATGGAATACCGTGGAGTTTCAGCGGGAACATCCGCTGTGGCAGGGCATACCCCAGGGCAGCCATTTCTACTTCGTCCACAGCTACTACGCCGACCCCGTCGCTCGTGACAACGTGGCCGGCGTAACCGAGTACGGCGTCCCCTTCTGCAGCATCTACGCCCGCGACAACGTCGTCGCCACGCAGTTTCACCCCGAAAAGAGCGGCGAGAACGGCCTGCGCGTCTACGCCAATTTCATCGGGCAGGTCACAGCGCAAACGTAGCCGGCCATCCGAACGGTTCGGACGCTCAAGCGCAGCTGACATCATGCAAATCATTCCCGCAATCGACCTGCGCGGCGGCAACTGCGTCCGCCTGTACCAGGGCGACTACGAGCAGGAGACGGTCTTCTCCGACGATCCGCTGGGCGTTGCCGAACGCTGGCAGGCCGAGGGCGGTGAGCGTCTGCACATCGTCGACCTCGACGGCGCCCACACCGGTAACCCCGCCAACCTCGCCGCCATCACGGCCATCACCGGCCGCCTGACCATCCCGGTGCAGATCGGCGGCGGCATTCGCAGCGTCGAGACGGCGGCGGGCCTCTTCGACGCCGGCGCCGCCCGCGTGGTGGTCGGCACCGCCGTCGTCGCCAATCCTGACCTGGTGGAAGACCTGTGCCGGCGCTTCGGCAGCGACCGGGTGGTGGTCGCGCTGGACGCGCGCAACGGCCTCGTTGCCATTCGCGGCTGGACCGAGATGTCCGAGATCAGCGCCACCGAGTTGGCCGGCCGGATGCGCGACCTGGGCGTGGAGCGTCTGCTTTACACCGACATCTCCCGGGACGGTACCCTGGAGGAGCCAAACTACGAGGCCACGGCGGCCCTGGTGCGCGACAGCGGCATGCGCGTGCTGTCGGCCGGCGGCGTGGGCGCGGCCTCTCACGTGGAGCGGTTGATCGACACCGGCGCGGAGGCGGCGATAATCGGGCGCGCGCTGTACACCGGGGACATAACAATCGCCGCGGCCCTGGCGGCGGCGCAAAGATAGGCGGGACCCTCCGGCCCCGAAAGTCGGCTAGACTACGGCAGCCGCCACGGCGTCGTCGTCACCCACCGCGACGCCGCCCCGTTGGTCCAGGTATCGCTGGCGCAGGGCCAGACGCTCGAACGACGTCTCATCCCAGTCGTCCCGATGGACTTCCATCAGGATGAAGTCGTGGGACATGCGGCGGACGTTGCGGACCGGGTTGAAACCCGACCGCTCGAAACACTTTTGCGCCCGGTGGTTCCACTCCAGGGTATGCAGGTACACCCGCCTGAGCCGCAGGTCGTCGAACATGTGGTGCAGCAGCGTCACCACCGCGTCGTAGCCGTAGCCGCCGCTCCAGTAGTCCCGGTCCCCGATGACGATGCCCAGTTCGGCTTCCTTGGAAAGGCTGTCCAAGTCGTAGTACATGCAGTTGCCGATGAACTTGCCTCCGGCAACCTCGATGGCAAAGTGATGCGAACCGGGAGTGGGCCAGCGGATCTGGTCCTCGAAGAGCTTGAGGTACCGCTCGTACTTCATGGTCAGCGGGTAGGCGGCATCCAGGCGGGCGATCTCCGGGTCGCTGCGCCAGATGTAGTCCTTCTCGGCGTCTTCCATCCGCTTGCCCCGCAGCAGCACGCGGACGCCCCGCAAAACCAGGTCCTTGCTCATTGCTCCGCCCCTCGCCGGTAGGAATCGATCAGCGAACGGGCCGCTTCCAACACCTCGCGCTCGTTGTCGTATTCGAGCAGCTCCACCGCCTCTTCGTAGCTCCACCATTCCACCACGTCAAATTCGGCGTCGTGGTCCGAGGTGCTGCCGCCCATGGGCTCCATGAGGTAGAAGTAGACGGTCTTGTCGTAGCGGATGCCGTCGTCGTGGCCAACGAAGAAATACCGAATGCTCGTTATGGGCGCCAGGACGTTGACGTGTACGCCGGTTTCCTCCTGCACTTCGCGGCGGGCCGTCTGCTCCACGGTTTCGCCTCGCTCGGGCGTTCCCTTGGGCAGGCGCCAGGTCAGCGGCGCATCCTCGCCTTGGAAGCCGGGACGCGCGCGGGCGCAGAGCAGGGTCTCGACCAGGGCACCGGTCTCGCGGAACACGAGCCCGCCGGCCGATACCACCTTCACGTTTGAGCGCGATCCGGTGGCGCACGGATCGGACGCCGTAGGCATCGCGTGAGCGTCGAACTCGAAGCCCGCGCTGGCAACGCGCGGCTCGTCGTCTGGAAGAAGGGTAGGGTTCGTCATGATGTTGAATTCTGAAAAAGCATATTCAAGCCATTGTAGCCGCAGGGCCGGGAGGGGTCAAACGGCCCACCGGCCTGTAACCGTTTAGGATCCACGAGGTTGTCATTGCGAGGCGCTTGCACCGTGGCAATCTCGACCGCAGCAGCAGTAACCTCTGCCCCAAAGGAATCGCCTGCGTCAACTAGATTGCCGCGCTGCGCTCGCAATGACATAAGAGTTACGCAGTTGGACCCTTTTTACATCCGTCATTCCCGTGAAAGCGAGAATCCGGTGACTGAAATCGTTAACATTGTTCCGAGATTGCTTACCATGAAGCGTCTGGATCCCCGCTTTCGCGGGAATGACGAGCTTGTAATTTCAACTGCGTAACTCCTGTAACACTTTCCCCACAACTCTGAAGGGTTACGCCGGCCCACGAATACCCTGGTCGGCGAACCCGTCGTGCCGAGGGGAAAGCGCCATACCACACTTGATGCGGGACCGCTTGAAAAGTACATAGGATTCGTACCGTGTCACACTCACTGACCAGCGTTGCCCTGCCGTCACTACTCTCCGGTCGGCGTCCCAACCGATTCCAGCCCGCAGGAAATCAGCCCGAAGAAGAACGCAGCCACCGCCAATAGGTCTTCCTCAGTCGCGGCGGGATTGGACAGGGCTGCAATGGCAGGTTCCAGCAGTTCCTGGACGCAAGCGTTCTCCTCTCCGCTCGCCTCCACCAGGCGTACTATCGAGGCAAAAACCATGGCAAGGACCAGGTTGGGAACAGTGTCCTCCGACAGGCAGCTGAATATAAGCGCATCCTGCAACCGCGGTTTGCCTTCTGCGACTTCTTGGAAAATCGAGCTTTGCGACGCGTTGGCAAGCCCTTCCTCGCCCAGTGCGTCCGCAATGCACGCTCGCTCCCGGTCGGAAAAGACGACGAACAGGTCCCCCCATTTGGGGTCGGGGTTGGCGCCGTAAGGACCAACCGGAATCAAGCGGTCGTAGAACTCGCGAAACAACGTTTTGGGAGCCGCACTGACAACTTCTTCTGGCTCCTGTTCGACTCGAAAAATCAACTGTTCCGCATCTGGCACGTCCTCGGTGCTCCCGGGCCGGCGGACCAGCAGGTAACACACTTCATCCGGCGAACCCGGGACGTATCCCATCTCGTAGCCGTCGTCCGCCCGATATGCCCGCACCGTCTCGTAGCCGTTGCTGTCCGCGCTGCGTATGACGAACCACTCCGCGCCTGCGGAGTCCGTGAAAAACTGCTCTACCGGCTCAGCCGGCCAACTGGCCGGACAGTCCGGTTCCCGCGCGTAAGCGTTGCCTGTGAACAGGGTGATCGCGCCCAGTGCGCAGACCGCCGCAATTACGCTTGCCGTTTTCATTACAGGCGCGCCGGACCACTTATCCTGTCCATCCCGTTCATACTGTTTATCCCGGTGAAAATTCACCGTTCACTGCTGCAAATTTCAACTCCGGTGCCATCGCTGATTAACACGCGATTGCCCTGACCCGGTTGGCCTATCCGCCGCCGATAGCCGGAACGAAGTGTATTTCGGCGTTCTCGCCGACCCGCTCCATCAGGCCCATGCGCGCAACTTCGCCGTCCACCGCCACCGCCAGGTTGGATCGGATCTCGCCGTCCTCCATCAGCCGGTTGGCAATGCCGGGAAACTGCGCGTCCAGTTGCTCGATCACCTGCCGCACGTTGCGGGCGGCAACCTCGACTTCCTTGACCCCACCCGTTGTGGCCTGCAGCATGGTTGGCACAAACACTCTGGCCATGGCCCTCACCCCCTTGCGTCGCTATTGCATTCCATCATACGTCCCCGACCGTGTCCCGCTCAACATGCGGCGATACTCGCGTCGGGCGCGATGATCCCATTGGCGCGCTGCAACTCACGGATGTAGCAGATGATGTTCGGGATGTCTTCGTCCGACACCGCGGGAACGGGCGGCATGTTCCCGAACTGCCAGTGGTGCGCCGGAACCCCGTTGCGCACCGCGCTCTGGATGGTGAAGTCCTGGTGATGCCCCGGTTCGTATATCTTGTGCACCAGGGGCGGGCCAAGACCCGTGCCGGAGGCATTGGGCCCGTGGCACAGCGCGCAGTTGGCGTTGAACACCTGCTCGCCGGCTCGCGCGTTCGACGACAGGTCGGGCACGACCACGGCCGCCGTGTCGGAGACGGGCTGGGTGGCGCTGTAGCTTGGAGCCGGCGGTTCTTCGGCCGAACAGCCGGCCAGAGCCAGCGCCAGCAGCGCCACCGCCAACACGCCAAACACCGTCCGTTGAGCGGCGTTCATCGACGAGCCTTGACCGCGTTCCGGGATCTGTGTGATTCGACTACGCGCCCAGCGGCCCATGGAAACGCGGCAGGATCTCTTCGCCGGCCTGCTCCAGCTGCTCCATGGACTCCGTGCCGGCGCACAGTGGCCGGATCACGAACTTGAACCCGCCGGCGTCGATGTACTCCTGGATGAAGTCGCCGATCTGCTCCGAGGTGCCGACGGCCGAGTACTCGGTGAAATGCGCGTCCGGGCGCTGGCGGGTGACGAACTGCTCCGACCGCGCCTCGCCTTCTTTCTGGTCGTCGCAGATGTAGTATCCGACGAGGACGCCCACGTGGTCCTCTTCGATCTCGCGGTCGTATTGCTGGGCTGTCTCGAAAACGATCTCCCGGCCCGACCGGACTTCCTCGGGGGTGGCGCTGGAAACCAGCCACCCGTCGCCCACGCGCCCCACCCGCCGCGCCGCGGCCGGGCTCCGCCCGCCGATCCATACCGGAGGCGACGGCTTGAGGAATGTGCGGGGCGTCACGGAAACGTTGTGGGTGGTGAAGAACTCTCCCTCGTGGGTGACGCCTTCCTCCTCCCACAGCCGGCGCATCAGCTCGATGGCCTCGTCGGTGCGTCGCGCGCGGTCCGCCTTGGGCACGCCGCACGCCTCGTACTCGTCCGGGTCCTCCTGGCCCAGTCCCACGGCGGGGAAGAAACGGCCCTGGGAGAGCCAGTCCAGCGTCGCCACCTGCTTGGCCAGCACCACCGGGTTCCGCAACGGCAGCGCCAGCACGCTGGTGCCGAACTTCAGGCGGTCCGAATAGCCGGCCACCAGCGACAGGGCCACCATGGGCTCCAGGCTGAACCGGTCGCTACAGATGCGGTCGCTGAGCCAGATCGAGTCGTACTCGTACCGGTCGCCCAGTTCCACCAGGGTGCGGAGGAAGTTGGGGTCGTCGCCTCCCTGTCCGAATGCTCCAGGCACGTAGCCGATGGCAACGCTCATGATGGTTGGCCTCCTTGGGAATTGTCGGTAATTGTGTCGAACGCTGCAATCAGCGCGGGCAGGCTGTTGGTCACCGTGTAGTGCACGACGCGCGTCTCGACCTCATAGTATTGGTGAATGAGAATGTTCCGCATACCTACGATTTTGCCCCATGGGATCAGAGGCAACGCATGGTATGTCGCATCGGAGAGTTTATTGGCGGCTTCACCGACGACTGCTACTAGGTAGTTAATAGCTAACTGACGTGTCCGATCACGCTCCAAGTCCTCCAGACTGGCATCTCCCAATATGGCGATGGCTTCCCGAGCGTGGCTGATGATGTGGGTTATGCGCTCGGCTTCAGTTGGCAGGCGCGGGTTGGATGGACGCTGCGTCACTGTAAATTACCTCAAGATCAGCCGGGAGTTCGCGGGTAAAGTGTATGCCGACCTCACAGCCGAGAATTTCGTTCAGTTCCTCCTGTCCGTCTAACGAGTACCACGATAGTTTAGTGTCAGGCCCCAACCCCACCAGAAGGTCAATGTCCGCGTAGTTGGTGACGGACTCTCGGCTCGGCCTCGGCAAACTGGCCAACCATTTCACTTTTTTTCGGCGGCAAAACTCAGCAATTTTCTCTTTGGGCAGGGGGATGTCCATGTAGTCGGCCCGGTCATAGACGATGCCCGCCTCCCGTGGCCCATAGCCCAAGTACATCTCCCGCAGGTACAGGTGCAGGTCGATGCTGTGTCCCAGGATGCGGCTGATTTCATCCTCCATGGCCGCCAGCTTGGACAGCGATGGTACGTCGGCGGGGTTGAACTCAATCAGCAGGGCCGCCTCGCTGTCAGCGTCAGGGCCGGAGCGCAAGGGTTTGCCAAGCCAGGTAAGGCGGCGCACCTTACCCTGTTGACACAGGGTGGCGATCTGCTCATTTTGCGCGGCGGTGGTTTCGCGGTCGCTCATTGTAGGTATCCCGTTGCAAGGCTGCGCTGACCCATTGTAGCAAACGAAGCCGGGACTACCCCCGGATGGGCTCCAGCCCCGCCTCGGCCCGGGCGTCGTTGATGTGGTCCAGCACGCGCATGCGCAGCGGTGGCAACTCATAGCCCACGTCGGCCATCATCCGGCTGTTGTCCACCAGGTACACGTGGGGCACAGGACGGCTGCCCGTGGTGATGCTGGCGTCGGGGATGTACGAGCGCACCATGTCGGCCACGTCCGCGATGGTCGCCAGCTCTCCGCCGCTGATGTAGATGTGATGGTTCAGCGTGTTGGCCAGGGCGACTCGAACGAAGATCTCGGCGGCGTCCTCGGAGTGGATCATTGGCGAGGCTTCCTGCGGGTCGAAGTCCATGCTTACCGGCTGCCCGATGGCAGGCAGGGACATCATCAGCCCGCCGATCATGCCCGTCATGCCGGTGACGCGCCCGTGCCCGAAGACAGTGCAGATGCGTACGCCCCGAATGTCCAGCCCGTGCAGCGTCCGATAGCGGGCGGCGGCAAAGTCGTTGACCGCCTTGGTCATGCCGTACACGTTGATGGGAGCCGGCAGGTCGTCTTCGATCAGCGGCCGGTCGCCGAAGGTTTCCTGCACGCCGTACACCGCGATGCTGCTGGCGTACACCACGCGCCGGATGTTGCCCCAGCGGGCCGCCTCGAAGATGTTGTTGGTGCCGTCGATGTTCACCGCCATTCCGGTGGCGGGCCGGTCCTCGGTGTCCGGCGGCAGCAGGGCCGCCATGTGGATGATCCGGTCCACGTTGTGGCGACTGATGGCCTCCAGCAGGTGCTCCAGGCGGGTCACGTCGCCGCGATAGATGGATATGCGGTCCAGCAGGGGCTGCAGGTTCGCGCGCGGAGGAGCCAGGTCAAAGCAGACCACCTCCTCGCCCCGTTCCACCAACTTCCGTATGATGCGGTTGCCGATAAACCCGGTGCCGCCGGTAACCATCACTGACATTAACTGAACCTCCAGTTGCCGATTGCTAAAAGGACCGAGGATGTTGCTCCCAGGTTATTCTTGCTTGGATCGTTTGCTGGGCGTGCTCTCGTATTGGGGGGTGCCATTGCTTGGAAATCTCATCGCTGGTGCGGACTAAAGGTGGGCCGCTTTGATGCCCAAACTCCCAGCTTTCAATTTCGGTAGTTTCTACCATGGATTCGCCGGTATCCACATTGACGGCCGGCCTGAGTTTCCGTTGATCGTGTTGGTTAGCCGCTTTGGACCTCCTGATCGACGTCTTGCTTCTTACGGTCAGCGGGTGTGGTTCCTTTGGTTGGCGGTTTCCACATCTTGGATTTGCCGCCCGCCGGGCGTGGCATCGGTTGGCCGCCGCCACGCCGCTTTTCCATAGGAACCGTCGTCTCGTGCGGATCAAATTCTTTGTCTTTCATGGGCTTCACGTCTCCTCATTCATGTGAATGGCCCTTCTGTACCAACCCTCGGCGTATTTGGGTTCTGACGCGTTGGCAACCCACGTTGAGACCACGACGGACGCAATTTCAGCCGGGATGATGAAATCGTATGTCATTTGATGGGTCTCGTTGGGCTCAATCACGACTTCTTGCGCCATCTGCTCTTCCCGCAGTATGTGCCATGGAAATTCCACAAAGCGGGCACTTGCCGGCGCACCATTAAAATCCTGTTGCATTTCCGCTATGCTGTCGTCGTCGTAAGGTGACAATGCTTTTAGGGTCCAATACACCCTATCAACCCTGCATAATCCCGTGCCGGTATTCTTCGCGTTCAGGGCAACTATCACGGCGTCGTAACTCTGGCTCGCCGGAACCCTTCTCACTTGCAAATCCATAGTCAACCCAGGGATGTGCTCACGACCCCTCCGGTAGTTACGATCTGCGACGTAAAGCGTAACCAGGAACGCCGCTGCCGTACCCGACGTGCCGACCACCATTCCCAGCCTCCCAGCATCGACCGAAGCAATTCCCGGAGGCGGAGCAGCCACTACCCAGTTGTAGATGTTTTGCGTGATAGCGATAGCCAGAGTGAACGACAATGAAATTACAAAGGCGATGATGGCGGCTTTCGGAATCCAACTGCCAGCTATAGCGTCCAAAACATTCCGAATTTCATTCCCCATGCCCAGATCCTTCCGGTTTCTTGCGGGCCAGTCTGCGTACGCATACTGCCAGCGACGGCGGCCGCAGATCTCGGCACACTGCGAAAACCTCTAGCCTTTATTGTACCCCGGCCCTCTCAGCGGGCTGTCAAAATGTTCGCCCATCTTCAGCGTGCCCAGGACATCGTTCCAGACGGATTTGGCGCGCTCAGTGTCCTCGGGCCAGTAACTCATGGTGAGCAAGGCATGGATGGACTTTTGTGGGTCGCGGGTGATGGCCTGGAGGGAGTGGGCCGGACGCTTTTCGCCCGGGTCGAAGAACTCCGATTCGATCCACGCCATTTCCAGGTTGCCCAGTTTGACGGTGATCGGAGAACCCCGTTTGGTGTCGTCCAGGCCCCGGCGCCGGCGGCGGCTGGCCCGGCCGCGGCGGGCGGGGGCATCCTCCGCGGTTA
The DNA here is from genome assembly GCA_965203985.1 of Dehalococcoidia bacterium. Classification (GTDB taxonomy): domain Bacteria; phylum Chloroflexota; class Dehalococcoidia; order Lucifugimonadales; family UBA3495; genus Bin87. Next base: position 895,163 of record CBDBDS010000013.1, on the reverse strand, counting down.
CGTCCTTGATCAACTGGTGCAGGGGCAAACTGCTCCAGTCAATGTTCATGCCGTACCCGGCGTAGAATATGGTGACCTCCAACCCCATGGTGTCGTCGGGCGGCTTGCCGTCGCGGAACTTGATCGACTTGCGGGATGGCTCCACCAGCCATTCCTGCGGGATTTCGAAGCGCAGCGCGCCCCGGTCGGCGATGAACACCTTGTTCCCCGGCTTGGCCGTCCATCCGTGGTTCTCCGGGAGATTGAAAACCTCTTTGCGCCAGTTCTCGTTTTCTTCCATGGTCATAATTGCTCACCTGACATCCGCAAAGGCAGGGTCTGATGGCGCCATTATAGACGATGCCGCCAGCGCATTTGCCGCAGCGGTCCGAATTGTCGGCGGGTTGGAGCGCCGTCAGTGGCATCCGCGTGTTGCGGTCTGGCAGTGAGCAGATTATGATTCGTCTTACTCGCTGGGCAACGTCATGCGCTTGCAAGGCGCGCGGCTCGGGCGACATGGCGACACAAACAAGGCACGTTAGAATGGCGAAAGCATCTGAAAGATCGTTTCAGGATCCGGCGTTCTCGCAAAACAAAAGCGTGCCGGTTCACCGTTGGGTGCCGTGGGTCGCCGGTTATTCGCAGCGCTTTGCGGAAGACGCTTTGGCCCGTTATACCAACGGGACGGGGCAATTGATCCTGGATCCCTTTGCAGGTGTCGGCACGACGCTGGTCGAAGCCGACCGCGCTGGGCACCATGCGGTCGGCTTCGAAATCAATCCCTACGCGGCTTTCGTCTGCCAGACGAAGCTGCGCGCCCATCGCATCCGAACCTCTACCCTCCGGCAAGCAATCGATGAACTGCTCCGCTACGCGAAATCCATTGATACAGACGGGCTTGTGCCCAAGTCATCGCCGCCTGATGGGTTTCGAACCCGCTCGCCGTTTTACAGTCCCAAGGTTTTGCACAAAGTACTGCTGTTGATGGATTTCATCGGCGATCAAGATGATGAGGTCATCAAGGACGTGATCCGGCTTGCTTTCGCCGCAACCATGGTTGACTACTCCAACTATTCATATGAACCGAGCCTTGGCAGAAGAAAAGCAGTGGGCCGCGCAGAAGTCGACGATTTCCCGGTGATTGCCACCCTGGTCAAAAAACTGACCGAAATCGCAGATGATTCCGATTGGTACAGATCACAAAGGGTATGTCTCCAGCGCCCGGATGCCGTCGTGCATGCTCAGTCGTTTTTTGGCGAAGATGAACTGGAACCCTCCAGCGTGGACCTGATAATCACGTCCCCGCCATACATGAATAACTATCATTACAATCGCAACACTCGACCCCACATGTACTGGCTCCAGTTTTGCCAGTCTCCCGGGGATCTCAAAACCCTGGAATGGGAAAACTTCGGCACTTCCTGGCAATTGTCTAGAGAGCAAGCGCAGATTGAGTTGGATACTGTTATCACCGACGACGAAATACATCAGGTTGTCCATAGAATCGGCCAGCAGAATCCGGGGAAAGGCGTGTACGGTGGGACGGGATGGGCGAATTACGCCACGAACTATTTGAACGATTGCGTTCGGTTTATGCGGGGCGTTCATCGCGCGCTGCGGCCCGGCGCATCCGCTTTGGTTGTAATCGGGAACAGCGTGGTACAGGGCGTACACGTTCCCACGGACCGATTTCTGGCCAAGATCGCAATAGACTGTGGACTCGAAGTGCCAGCCATCCATACCCCTCGCGAGGCCCGAGTCGGCAATAGCATCATCAACTCAAGCGTGCGCGCCGGCCAAGCCGGCAAACAAAACCGCTTGTACGAATCTGTCGTCGAAATCCGGCAAGGAACATGACCCAACTTTACGACCCGCTCACTTACGATAATCTGATGGCTGGAACCATCCTCGAATTTGAGCGCCGACCCCTTCTACGCCTGGCCGATGACATATCAGTGCGTGGTCCTGGCATATATTGCCTGGTTTACACCGGGCCTTTCGATGTGTACGGCGAGATTGCGGTGTCCGGGAATCCCGTTTATGTCGGCAAAGCTGTCCCTCCGGGATCCCGCCGCGGCGACACAGTAAACGTTGACTCTCCCGCGCTGCGGAATAGGTTGAGGGAACACGCTCGGTCAATCGACCAAGCAGCGAATTTGGACAAGGAGGATTTCCAGTATCGCTACTTGGCGATCGAACCGGTGTGGATCACTCTGGCCGAGCGCTTCGCGATCGATCATTACAAGCCGGTTTGGAACCGTTGCCTGGATGGATTTGGCGACCACGACCCCGGATCAGGCAGATACAACGGCGAGAAGAGTTGGTGGGATACTATGCATCCGGGAAGGGGTTGGGCAGACAATCTGAGGCAGGTGAAGACCCTGGAAGAAGCGATCGAGCGGGTGCAAACGTTTTTCGTTTCCGGACAATAGTGAAACCAGGTTAACCGTTCCCGCTGCCCACGTCCCGCCGTCCCGTCACCAGCAGCGTCAGGGCGCAGAACACCGTGATGTACGCCAGCGTAGCGGGCAGGAACAGCCACGCGCTCAGGTCTTCGTCCCGACCCATCACGCCGCCCGACGTGCCGTGGAGCGTCCAGCGAACATACTCGGACAGCGAGATGTCCAAGAATAGGTCCGAGATCAGGCCCGCCACCGGATATACGGTGAACTCGATAATCAGAATGGCGACGGCCGCTCCCATTCCGAAGGCGGTGGACCGCCCCAGCGTGCACAGCAGGGCCGCCAGACCGGCATAGGCAATCGAGACCAGCCAGGCGCCGGCGAATGATCCCACGGTCGCCAACCATCCATCGGAGATGTCCAGGAACAACTCTCCTGGCACGGTGCCGGATTCCCCGGCCACAAGGCCAACCACGGCGGCCAAAATCCACGCCGCAATCCATAGGGCCGCCAGGATGATGGCGACCAGGGAGAGCTTGGCGACCATCAACTGCCAGCGTGGTTGTCCTCGGGCCAGCAGGGGACGCATGGTCCCCCAGCCGTGATCACCGCCAAAGACCATCGCCGCCAGGATGATCCCCAGGAAAGGACCCAGCCGGGACAGTACCTCGAACGCCAGGAGCGGGAAACCGTGCGGCGCGATGGACATGTCGATGGGCGTCAGATGTAGCAGCGCCGTCGCCACTGCCAGCGCGCCGATTACGGCAGCACTCGACAAGCCGAGGATCACCCATGCGCCCGGTCGCCGCGACAGGCGGAACCACTCCCAGCGCAGCGTGGTTACGATGGCGCTGGCGTCCCTCATTTGGACCCTCCGTCGGCGTCACCCGTGACTTCCATGAACCCGGCTTCCAGGGAGCCTCCCAGGGGTCGCAGGCCCGACACGTAAATTTCCGCGGCGGCGAGGTCGCGGCTGATTTCCCACTCGCGTCCCGGCGTGACCGCCACCTCCAGGCCGTCCTCGGACCGGCTCCTGATTTCCCAGCCGGCATCCGTGAGCGCAGCGTCCGCCCGGTCGTCATCGGTGGTGCGAACCAGCGCCGACCCGGAGGCGCCCATACCGGCAACCGGGCCGCAGTACAGCAGCTTGCCCCGCCGCATCACGGCAACCTGGTCGCAGACCTGTTCCACCTCGTTGAGCAAATGGCTCGCCAGGATCACGGTGCGGCGCCCGTCAGCAGCCAGGCCGCGTATGAGATCGCGCACTTCGACTATCCCGACCGGATCCAGCCCGTTGGTCGGCTCATCGAGAATCAGCAACGACGGGTTGCCCAGCAGGGTGGCGGCGATCCCCAGGCGTTGTTTCATGCCGGTGGAGCAGGCCCGGAACTTGCGGCGCGCCGCCTCGCCGCCCAAGTTGACGGTGTCCAGCAGGTCGTCAATTTCCGCGTCGCCGCCGTCGGTGCCATATACTCCCTGCAGGCACCTCAGGTTGTCCCGGCACGACATATAGGGCCAGAAGATGGGGCGTTCGATCAGCGCGCCAACCATGCCCAACCCTCGCTCGTGACCGGCCGGCCCGTTGTGCCCGAGCAGGGTCACCGTCCCGTCGGTGGGTCGGATAAAGCCCGAAACCATCGACAGCAGCGTTGTCTTGCCCGACCCATTGGGACCGAGCAGCCCGAACACCCCGCCGGAGGGTATGTCCAGGCTCACGCCGTCCACCGCCGTAACCCGCCCGAACCGCTTGGTCAGGCCTGAAACCGAGACGGCCGGCACGGCCCCCTCCGAACGCACGGGCAAGTTATCGGTCACGGCCGGATTTCAGACCAGGACGTCGAAGCCGTAACCGGCGTGATTCAGCGCGCCGTCCGCAAACCGGGACAGCTGCAACGGAGAGATATCCATGGTCGCGGCCGCGCCGCTTCCAATCAACTCGGCCATCACCACGCCAACCATGGGGGACAGCTTGAACCCGTGGCCGCTGAAACCGGTGCACAGGTAGAGCCCGTCCACGTCGTCGACGCGGTCCATGATGGGGTGAGAGTCCGGCGTGTTGGTGTACAGCCCGGCGTATCCGGAAGCCAGTTCCGCATCGGCGATGGCGGGGATCCGCCGCGCCAGCCGCTGCCACACGTCTTCGATGAACGACGGGCTGGCGCGCTGGGCGAATACCTCCGGATCCTCCACAACGTCCGAGTGGTTGCCGTTCCCCACCAGCGTGAGGTCCTGACCTTCCGGCCGGAAGTAGATCCGGTTGCCGATGTCGGCCCCGCCGGGATGATAGGGCACCACGTCCAGCGGCCGCCGGAAATGCAGCACCTCATGGCGCGTTGCCACCAGCGGCACGTCTATGCCGTGAGGAGCCAGGAAGCGAGCCGTCCACGGGCCCGTGGCCACCACCGCGATGCCGGTCTCGATGCGATCACCGGAGGCGGTTCGCACCGCAACGACCCGGCTGCCGTCTTCGCTGGTCTCGATGGATCTCGCAGGGGTCTGCAGACGAATAGTTACGCCCTCGCTTCGGGCGCGGGTGGCGTAGGCGTAGGCAGTGCCCGAGGCATCGGCGTGGCCGGAATAGGGCTCGTAGGCGATGCCCGCCGCGTCGGCGACCTCAAACCCCGGCGCCAGTTCCGCAGCGTCGGCGGCGCTGATGATGTCGGTGATCACGCCCACCGACTGCTGCGTGGCGATGTTCGCGCGAAAGGACGGCAGGTCGTCCGCTCCGGCAAACACCAGGTAGCCGGTGCGGGTGTACCCGCACTCGCCGCCGATCATTTCTGCGAAGTTGCGGAAGATGTGCAGGCTCCGCCACGCCAGTTCGGCGTTTACGGCGGTGGAGTAGTGCATGCGGACCGCGCCGCTGCTACGCCCCGTGGACCCGCTGCCCAGGGTGTCGCGTTCCAGCAACACAATGCGCCGCAGCCCATGGTCGCCGGCAGTCAGGGCCAGGTTGCAGGCGATGCTGCAACCCATCACGCCGCCACCGATGATTACGACATCCGCGGTTTCCGTCGCGCTGGTCATTACGCTGAGGGGTCCGCTGTAAACAGTTCTTGCAGCAAGTCGATTGCGGTACCTACATCGCTCACGTTTTCAACGACGATTCGATTTGGCAGATCATTTTCGTAAAAATGCTGGTGCAAGCTACGAGCCGCCGACAATCCGTGCCTGAGCACGACTCCTGATTCCGGATCAATGTTGGCCGCAAGCTCAGCGAGATGCCCAGCCACGCCGATGATGCTCGCATGGTGGGTGATACGCAGCAAATGATCGGCCCCAATAGCCTTGATCGTTTGCGCGTATGATCCCCAGGATTTTTCGGCAGCCTGCAGATGGTCGTCTTGTTCCAGGCTGGTTTGCGCATGACGCAGGTAGTGCCCCAGATTGCCGCGATAAACCGCAGACTGCTGTGACGCTTCTGCCGGCGACAGGTCAACCGGCTGCCGGCCTTCTCTAAGGCCAGCGCGAATCGCGTCGCTCACTTGCTCAGGTGAAAGTTTTGCTGATCCTGCCATATCGTTCTGCCGCAATCCCCATAACGAATCATATCACGGAGCGGATTTAGCGAAGTTATCCTCGTTCGCGAGAACGGCGCACCCGAAAGCTCGCGCCTCGCTGTTTACGCATCCAGCGCAGGAAGTCCGCGACCCGCGGGTTCGATCTGAGCAGTTCCACGCTGTACATCTCCTCGGCCAGCGTGGTCACCGAAAACATGGCGTGGACCTGCCGGTGGCACGTGGAGCACAGCAGCGCGGTAGGCCCGTGGTTCCCACCCCGAGCCCGGGGGATCAGGTGATGGACGGTGAAACGCTCCACAGCCCGTTCACATAGTTCGCAGGAGTCACGGTCTCCCCGGGCGCGTCGCGGTCGTATCACCGCCCCGTCTTCGGGCGAGTGTTCCGGAGAGACGGGTGCAACGGCTTGCTCTTTCCGCGCGCCGCGAGAACGGGTGCGCGGGGGCCGCCTAGCCATTGCCGCCCTGGCCGGACGTATCCAGGAACCGCCAGCCGGGCAGGTCGACCTGCCACTGGGAGTCTTCCAGCAGCATCGGGATCATCAGGCCCGACATCAGCCGGCTGTGCTGCACCACGGTCTCGTCGGTCACACCGAAGGGCAGGAACACGAACGCGTGCTCGTCGTCAACGTACCGGGTGGGAGCCGCGGCCAGTTCCGACAGGTCTTCCAGCGGCCACAGGCGCAGGACGGTGGTGCGGAAGTCGTCCATCATCGAATCCCGCATGGGGTGGTCGGGGTCGTAGGCGGCGCGGTAGGCCACCTGCATATCGATGTTCAGGCGGGTGGCCCAAACGCCCATGCGCATCCCGCGGGTTTCTTTGGACAGCATCGACCAGGCCAGGTCCATGTCCCCGTCACGGATCGATTCCGCGAACAGGCCGGCGCGCTGCCCCACCTCGTCGGGTTCCTGGCTGCGGCGTTGTCCTGGCATTCGCATTATGATCAACCATCTTGCCGGGTGATAGTGGAGACGCTAACTACCCACCCTGAGCATACCGCAATTGTAGTGCCTTGGACCGGCGGTTACAAACGGAGGGGGAGAGCTAAATGAACCGGGGAGCGCAGCCCGGGCAGTCGCAGGGGTCGGCGAGGTTTCGAAAGTGGTGCAGGCCGTGAACGATACCGCTTTCTCGGTCGAACGAGCCTGCAATCACGTTGAAAAACTGGTCATCGCCTTTTTCATACTTCCGCCAAATGGCGTAGGCAACCAGATCGGCGTACTGTATGCCTCGCGTTGCCTTCGAGTCCACGAAAAACGGAACATCAGCCAAGTTGTGCATAGAGCCCCAACGATGGCCGTAGTTTCGGAACTCGGAGGCCAAGGATTGCAGCCGGGTTTCTTGCGTTGACTTGTCCAGTACAATCAACCCCTGCTGAGGGTAGCCTTGACGGTGCAAGCGGCGGAGAAAGAGGTCGAATCGATTGCAAATTTGCTCGAAGGCGTATTCAACGGGGTCTTCCGGGGCCCGAGACTGCTTGTCCACCACTGCTCCGAATAGCCGCCACTGATTAGGAGGCAAGGCCTTAGCGATGGATAAGCCGCCAGATATGACGGCACAACGCTTATCCCTTGAACGTATTCCGCGCCACCAACCCCGACCGGCGAAAATTTGGTTGCCGTGCAATTCAAACCGCTCCGGCTCAGGGTGAGCCAAACCTGCTACCAATTGCTCCAACTCATGTTGCAACCAATAAGCCTGTCGCTCGAAGACGGCTATGCCCGCTAACACGAAGTTCTTTTCACTCCGGTTTTTGGCGTCCCCTGCCTCGTCCAGATATAGTAGGTACATAATGGAAGGGGGAATTTTATTGAATTTAACCCGATGGTTCTGACGCCCCGTCAGGGTTGACCAACGCCATAACTTGAACCGCAACTCTCAACGTGTAATCTTGGCCGCGTATATCGTCCAGGATACTTGCCATTTCGCTGTTCATAAACGTCCACTCAACTTGTTCAGCGTCTAAGTTGATTTTCTACCCAGTTGACCTACAACGAAGTAGAGCGCGTTGGTACGCAATTCCATAAGCTCCAATCGCTCATCCATCATGAGACCTCGAGGATGCCGGCCCTCACATTACCCGTCGTTGTGCATCGTTTCGGGGTCGCAGGCGATGCGCCATAAAAAAGAGCAGCCAAGTGAGATCCACGTCTCAACGGACTGCTTAAGGCGGCCCTCCCGACTGCTGACTCAAACCTACTACAACGGTCACCTTTCGTCAACCTGCTACCACCCCACCGCGTACCCGTCGTACCGGGGGTCGGCGGCGCCGTGCAGCGCTCCGGTGTCGGGGTCGATGTACAGCGCCATTTCCCGGCCGGTCACGCCGTCCCACGCGCCCAGTTCGTGCACCGGGTGGCCCATCGCCCGCAACTGACGCAGCGCGTCCGCGTCAAAGCGATTTTCGATCAGTAATCTGTCCACTGCGGTATGGGGAACCGTGGACTCGGTGCCGTCGCCCACGTGCTTCCAGCGCGGGGCTTCCACGGCTTCCTGCACCGTCATCCCGTAGTCCACCAAGTTGGTGATCACCTGCATGTTGCTCTGCACCTGGCAATCGGCTCCGGGCGTGCCCAGCACGTAGGTCAGGCGACGGCTTGAAGAGCCACTGCCGTTGCCGGACGGCGAACGGCGGAACACCATCACCGGGTTCATCGTATGGCGCACGCGCTTGCCCGGCTGCAGGCAGTCCACATGGTCCGGGTCCAGGTGCCAGTAGGTCATGCGGTTGTTCAGCAGGATGCCGGTATCGCCGGCCACCAGCGAAGAGCCCCAGCCGCTCTGGATGCTCTGCAACTGGCACACCGCGTTGCCCGCCCGGTCCGCCACCACGAAACACGTGGTGTCTTCCTGCTCGGAGCGCGGGCCGCGACGCCGGGCGCCCACGCCGGCCGGCGAACGCCGTTGACCCGCCGGTTGGTGCGGCCAGGGATCTCCCGCGACAACGTTCGCCGAGGCCCGCGCCAGGTCGATAGTGGCGGCGCGTTCCCGCGCGTACTCGGCGGACAGCATGCCGGCTACCGGCACGTCGATGTAGTCGGGGTCCGCCACGTAGGCCTCCCGGTCCGCGAACGCCATCTTCTTGGCTTCCACCATCAGGTGGATGGACTCGGCCGATCCGAACCCCAGGCTCGCCATGTCGTGCTGCCGGATGACGTTGAGTTCCTGCAGCAGGATGTGTCCGCTGGAGTTGGGCGGAGCCTCGTACACCGTGTAGTCGCCGTAGTCCGTGGAGATCGGGTCCTGCCAACGCGCGGAGCAGTCGTTCAGGTCGGCCATGGTGAGCAGCCCGCCCTGTTCCTCGCTGAACCGCACGATGGCTTCGCCGATCTCTCCCCGGTAGAACACGTCGCGTCCCTGCGCCGCGATGGCCGACAGCGTGCGGGCCAGGTTAGCCTGCCGCAGAATATCTCCCGCCCGCAGCGGCTCCCCCGATCCGTCCCGCGTGAAGATCGCCCGGCTGGTGGGAAACTCACACAGCAGCGAATCGCCGGCGATGGCCGACGCCAAGTAGTGGGTCACTGGGAACCCATCATCGGCCAGGGCGATGGCCGGGGCGAACACCTCTGCCAACGGCAGCGATCCGTACTCGGAATGGACGTCCAGCCACGCGTTGAGCAGGCCCGGCACCGACACGCTCAGGATGCCTTTCATCGGAATGCCGTCGCGGTACCGCTCCAGGGTTGCCGCGTAGGGCGCGGCTCCCGTCCCGTTGGAAACCCGCAGGGAGTCGTCCTCCGAGCGGTAGGCCATGACGAACCCGTCACCGCCGACGCCGGACATCAGGGGCTCGACGACGTTGAGGACCGCTGCCGTGGCGATGGCGGCGTCGAACGCGTTGCCGCCCTTTTGCAGGACGGATACTCCGGCCTGGGCAGCCAGCGGATGGCCGGCGCAAACCATGCCGTTGCGCCCCATGACCACCGGGCGGTGGGCCGAGTAACGGATGCCGTGGGGTGAGGCTGACATCAGGGCGACGCTCCTTGTCTTTGGGTTGCGGGACGGTCAACGCTGCCGTGCTTTACCTTGTGGGTCGAGCCTGCGCGACGCGGCAACCGCGTCAGGATGCCGGCGCGCTGACCGGTCGTATCGAGGCCAGCATATCAATGGACACGCCGCCCCTGGAGAAGAATACCTCCAGCTCGGACGAATACATGCCGCCGGAACTCCGCAGGGTGTTGAGCAGTGTGTCCGTTCCGATGCTCAAGATGGACGAGGGCTCGTGTTGCACCGTACCCAGGTTCTTGGCGCCGCACAGGTCCAGCGCGGCAAAGATCGTGTCGTGCAGAAAAGCCTCGTCAAGGTCGGTATTGTCCAGCAACGCCAGGTTGAAGTTGGCGTGGGCCAGGTTCGCCTGGGCCAGGGTGGCATCCGTGAACACCGTCTTGTAGAAGGTGGAGTTCGACAAGTTGGCGGACTGCATGTCGGCCCAGGTCAGGTTCGCTTCTGAAAAGTCCGAAAAGCTGGAATAGGTGCCACGCAGCACCGCGTAGCCCAGGTCGGCGCCCCGCAGGGTGATCTGGCTCAGGTCGGCCCGCGCCAGGTTCGCCCCTTGCAGTTGGGCGTAGGACAGGTTGGCCTCGCTCAGGGTGGCCCCCTGCAGGCTCGCTCCGCGCAGGTCGGCGCTCTGCAAATTGGCTCCGCTCAGGTTGCAGAAGTGCAGGTCGGCGCCGCGCAGGTCGGCGTCGCCAAGGTCGGAGCCGCTGAAGTCCAGATGAGTCAAGTTGGCCCACGACAGATCCGCTCCATGCAACCGCGCGTTGGCAAAGGACGTGCCGGTGAGGTCCGCGCTGGTCCGCAAATCGTTCCAGGCCGATACGTCCTTGCGCAGTCGGCTCAGGCATTGCTCTTTCGAGACGGTGGGCCAGATTTTCATGATAGGACTCCTGCTTGAATGATTATCCTATGATGACAACCTTCGCTTTGGTTATTCAACAGCCCGCGCTGCCGTTATGGGCCTTTGACGGGCTGCGATGCGAAAGCCCCGGCAGCCGGTAGCGCCGGGGCAATTGACAGGGTTGTCGGCAATCCCGGACGCAGCCGGGGACTGCCGGAGATTGCGACGGCCTAGTGCCCGCCGCAGCCGCCACCGCATCCACCGCCGCCACAGCCACAGCCGCCGCCGCCACAACCACAGCCACCGCTGCCGCATCCGCCGCCGGCGTACATGGGGTTGTTGATGACGAACCCGACCCGGCCGCCGAACTCCTCGATGTAGTCGATGGTGGCTTCTTCCAGGAACGGCGCGCTGTCAGAGTCCATAAGGAACTCCATGCCGTCCATGCGCAGCACGGTGTCGTCAGGCTGGTGCTCCTTCTCCATGGTCAGCATGTACTGCAAACCGTGGCCGGCAGGCATGGCCACCACCCGCAGGGCGGAACCGGCCTCGTCCTCGGCGGTGATAACTTCCTTGAGTTTCTCGATGGCCAGCGGCGTAACGTTCATCGTGCTCACTCCTGAACAGCGCAAGTAACGGGAACTCCGCGCGGAATCCCCACGTTCTCATAGTGAGCAAAGCGTATCACGGGCAACAAGGGGCGTCAAACGCGGCGCTCAGGTGAGGAACTTCTCTGTTCCGTCTCACGGTAGCTTGGCCGGAGGTGGACCAGCGCATTGACGAACGTGGCAATTGATCCCTCCTCCCAAATATTTGCCTCATACCGTCATTGCCCGAGAGTCTCCACTTGATACAATGCAAGGCAGACAGGATGGTGACACTCGACAAGACAGCCGCCCCTGATGGACCGCTCAACCACTATCACCAGTGTGCCCCGAGACACCGGAGGCTCCATGACAGCAGCAGAAATACTGAGCCCCGAGGCCGAACAAAGCGTAGCTCAGATCGTCCTCCAGGACCTGGAGCACATCGCCACCGAAGGCATCTCGATCGACGAAGTCAGGATCACGCCGGGTGAGGATCAATACGGAGACCCATACCACCACATCGTGGTCGTCTACTCCGGGAACGGCGACCTCCTGGACCCGGCGTGGCTGAACGGTTTCAAGAGAAGGAACCGAGACAATCTCGCGAAGTGGGGCGTCCACCTCACGACGGAATCTTACGTCGAAGCCACCGAATACAGAGAGTGGTCAGAGATGTCAAACCCTGAATACTACGCGGAGTAGCAACGCATGAACTGGGAGCAACTGCTCGAACTGGCCGATATGCTGGCCGGGGCGCCGCTACACGGTGAGACCAGAGGCAGGCCGCAGCAGACCCATCTCAGGAAAGCGAACAGCGCCGCCTACTACGCCATGTTCCATGCACTCGCCAACAGCAACGCGGACACGCTGATCGGATCAGGAGCAGCCGTTCGCAGAACCGAAGAATGGACCGCTACGCAACGGGTGCTCAACCACGGGACTGCCCGGAACCAGATGCTCAACGCGAGCCGAATGGCAACTTTCCACACCGACATACAGGACTTCGCCGAAACTTTCATCCAACTGCAAGCCCAACGCCACGAGGCCGATTACAACCCTAACCCGGCCACGCCGTTGACCCGAACGCAGACCATGCGGAACATCCGGCGCGCCCGCGACGCTACCCAAGCGTTCCTGGCTACGACGCTTCAAGAACGCCGACGATTCGCCACGCACCTGCTATTTGTGCGGAGAAGTTGAGCAGTAGAGTCAAGATCCTCAAACCGTGCGGATATCAGGTAAGCCGATCGGCCTGCAATCGAAGTGGATGAACCTCCTCCTGATCATTACGCCCGATGGGCGCGTAGATTTCCGTCAACCGACAGACTTTCTTCGAGTGTCGCTCTTGCGGTTTACGAATAACTGAATCTCTCTCGCTTGGTCGGCAGGTCCAAGCGGACCCTCCTGTTTGCAACCCCGCCTGCCCCTCCCTATACTGCGCCCATCAACCACCAGACCCAGCGACCCGGCCCGACTCCGCCGGCCCACAGCGAGGAGGCTCCTGATGCCCAAAGACCATGTGGAAGTTTTCTGGTTTTCCGAACAGCCCTACGGCCACGTCACCGATGATGAGGTGTCACAGTACGAGTCGGGGCGCCTGGATTTCTCCAACTCGCACTTCGACCCCGAGAAGGCCCACATCCTCTATAACCAGTACCACGAGCAGTATACCTGGGCCGATGACAACGGGTTCGACGGCATCATGTCCAACGAGCACCACGCCTCGTACTGGTGCATGAAGCCCGCCGTCAACATCGACGCTGCCGTCATCGCCAAGGTGACCCGCAACGCCAAGATCGCCATCCTGGGCAACGTCATCGCCGTCAACGACCCCGTCCGCATGGCCGAGGAAATCGCCATGCTGGACTGCATCTCCGGCGGACGCATCATCTCCGGCTTCGTGCGGGGCACTGCGGTGGAGACCCTGCAGGGTGGCATCGCCCCTCCGCAGAACCGCGACCGCTTCGAGGAAGCCCACGACCTGATCATCAGGTGCTGGACCGAGCCGGGGCCCTTCCGCTATGAAGGCGAGTACTACCACTACCGGAAGGTCAACCCCTGGGTGCTGCCCATGCAGAAGCCTCATCCGCCCATCTGGTTCCCCGGATTCAGCAGCCCGGAGAGCGTCGTGTGGGCCGCCCGACACGAGCACCCCTACATGAACCTGGGATCGCTGCTCGACCATACCCACCGCCTGCGGGACGTGTACATCGACACCGCCCGGGAGACCGGGTTCGAACCCGGCCCCGAGCACTTCGGCTACCTGCTGCGGATCTTCTGCGCCGACACCGATGAGAAGGCCCAGGAGATCGGCCGCGAGTTCCTCTGGACCCAGGAACACCGCAACCGCGGCCCCCGCGAGCACAACGACCCGCCCGGGTACCAGTCCCGTGAGGCGGTCAACATCCAGCGGACCCTGCCCGGCGCCGGCGGGTTTGGCCGCATGATGACCTACGAGGAACTGCAGGAGGCCAACAACATCATCGTGGGCAGCCCCGACACCGTGCGGGAAAAGCTGTCCATGATTGTCGAACGCCTCAACCCCGGCTTCCTCCACATCTACGGCAACGAGGGCGCCATGGCTCACGAGGACGTGATGCGCTCCATCGAACTCATCGGCCGTGAGGTCATCCCCGCCCTGCACGAGATACCGCTGGTGGACCACTACTAGGCGCGATGCGATTTCCGGCAACGTGCATCGCCGCCGTTGCGTGCCTGCTCTTTGTGGCGGGCTGCGCGGCCGGCGGCGATACCGTTTGTCCCGATGGCATGGAACTTTTCACTGAAATCAATGTGTATTTTGGACTGGAAAAAGGCAGCGGAGTAACACTTACCGAAGAAGAGTGGCAATCTTTCCTGGCGGACACGGTAACGCCCCATTTCCCCGACGGGCTGACGGTGCTCGACGCTCGCGGCCAGTGGTTTGACACCACGGAAGGACGTCTCTACCGGGAGTCCACCAGGCTGTTGAACGTGCTGGTCCCCGCCGATGGCGTGGAGGACAGCGTCGCTGCCGTCCGAAACATATCCGATATATACAAGGCACAGTTTGATCAGCAGGCCGTCTTCTACACGTCGCTGCCGGCCTGCGCCGCAGTTTATTGATTGGATGAGGTGAGCATGAGCGCCGCACTGCCCAACAAGCAAGCATTCATCGGCGTCGGCACCATGGGCACCCTCATGGCCGGCTGCCTGCTGGACGCCGGCGTAGATCTGGCGGTCTACGACATCAGGCGTGAGGCGGCGGAACCGCTGCTGGATCACGGCGCCCGCGGGTCGGACAGCGCCGAGCAAGCGGTGGCCGATTGCCAGATCGTCTGGACCTCCCTGCCCGGCCCAACCCAGGTGGAATCGGCGCTGCTGGGCAACGAGGCCGGCGTGCTGTCCGCCATGGCCGGCGGCGCGGTGCTGGTGGACACCACCACCAACGATCCCGATGTCGCCCGCCGGGTGTCCACCGCCTGCTCAGAACGCGGCCTGACCATGCTGGACGCTCCGGTGAGCGGGCGTCCGCCCACGATGACCATGATGGTCGGCGGTGAGCGGACTGTGTTCGAGTCTGTCCGGACGACGCTGGATGCCGTCGCCGCCCAGGTATTCTACGTCGGGCCGGCCGGCGCCGGCTGCGTCGCCAAGCTGGCCACGCAATACATGGGCTACACCAACCTGATCGCCGCCATCGAGGGGATGCTCATCGCTCGTCTCGGCGGCGTTGACCCGGCAGTCCTGGCCGAGATCGTGCCCGTAAGCGCCGGCGCCAGCCGGGCGTTCAACGCCATACCCAACAGCATCCTGAATCGATCGTTTGCGGCCGGCGGAACTCTGGACATCGTGGCCAAGGACGTAGCATTGGCGTGCGAACTGGCGGAACGGGTGGGCGCGCCGGCAGGAACCGGCTCCGTTGCCGACGCATTGTACAAGCAAGCGCAGGCCTGCGGCCTGGGAGACGAAGGCTACCCGATAGTCGCCCGGGCGCTGGAAGCGCTGTGTGGCGTGGAGTTGCGACCGACTTAACGTTCGCTATCGCAGCGGCCGTTCAACGTCGGATCCGGGTTCGTCGAAGATAATGCTGGCGATTTCCGGGGGAAGCGTTATCCCCCGTTCGTCCAGCGCCCGCTTGATGCGTTCTCGCTCCTCTCGGCGAACCTCCTCGCGGCCCAGTCGAAGTCCCTCTCGATAGCTTGCTCGAATTCCTCCTCGATACCCCTCTGACAACCCTTCCCGACGCTTTGTTTCGGCAAGTCTTCTCTCATAGGCTTCTTTGGCGGCAAACCACATTGGCCGGCCTCTCACAACGTGCGGATTCAGAGAGTCAGGACCGCTACCGCTGCGGCCGGTCGGCGTCAGATTCGTCGGCAAGAATGCTGGCGATTTCCGGGGGAGGCATCCCGCGTTCCGCCAGCACCTTTTTGATGCGTTCCCGCTCCTGGCGGCGCCCTCTCTCCATGGCCCGTTTTTCAACGGCTTCTTTGGCGGCGAACCACATCTGCAAAACTCCATATAGCGCGACCGTGGCGGGGAACAGCAGCAGCGTCCCCAGTATGATCACGCCATCGTCCTTTTCGGTCAGCCCTTTGAAGAATCCGATGCCCCATAACCCGGCACAACTCTGGCAATAACTGATTGCCACCGCGATAGCCATACTGGCCGTTACGGACAGTGAACCATCGACAAATCTCCAGGTTGACCGATTGCCCTCGTTCGTTCCCATTGTACCAGCCCGACAAAATTCCTTTCGTGACAGCGTAGCAATAACCGGAGCCGGCCGGCTGTGTGGGAATGTCACTATTATTCCGCACTCTTGATGGTGAGCGCATCTCGCCGACATACCCAAAGGAATAGCCCGCGGGAAAACACCCAACGCACACGGTGTGATACCATTCGGCTATGCAAGCCGCGCCCGGAGGGGACAACATGGCGATTACTTTCCAGCCCAGCAGTTACAGCGGCCTGGTTGACCGCGACAACGGTATGGTCAGCCGCGAGATCTTCGTAAATTCCGACATCTACGCCGAGGAACAGGATCGCATCTTCACCCGCGCCTGGCTCTTCGTCGGACACGAAAGCCAGGTCTCCAAGCCCGGCGACTTCTTCGTGTCCTCCATGGGCGAGGAGTCGGTGATCCTGTGCCGCGACCGCCAGGGCGAGATCCACGTGTTCCTCAACTCCTGCATGCACCGGGGCATGAAGGTGTGCCGCTACGACGAAGGCAACACTCCCATCTTCACCTGCCCCTACCACGGCTGGAGCTTCGCCACCGACGGCGCCCTGGTCGGCGTGCCCTTCTATAAGGACGCCTACCACGAGGAGCTGGACAAGTCCCAGTGGGGTCTGATATGCGTGCCCCGGATGGTCAACTACAAAGGCGGCATCTGGGCCACCTGGGACGCCAACGCCCCCGACTTCCTGGAGTACATCGGCGGTTTCCGCACCTACCTCGACATCCTGTTCGACGGTTGGGATGGAACCGAGGGCGGCACCGAGATCATCGGCGGCATCGAGAAGTGGATGGTGCCCAGCAACTGGAAGTTCCCCGCCGAGAACTTCATCGGCGACCGCTACCACAACATCAGCCACCGCTCCGTTGATCTCGTCGGCATCGGCCCCTCCGGTCAGGGCCGCCGCGACAACAGCGAGCGGGAGGGCGCCAAGTCCCTGGACGTCTCCTTCCCGGAGCGCGGTCATGGCACCGTCATGTTCCTCCGACCCGAGGATGCCCAGCCGGTTCCGTCCTACCAGAACGACCCCATCGTCTCCGAGTATTTCTACCAGTGCGAGATCGCCCGCAAGGAGCGGCAGGGCCAGCTGTGGCGCATCCTGGCCGGCCCGGGTACCATCTTCCCCAATATGTCCTACCTGCCCCGGCAGCCCCGCAGCATCGCCGTGTGGCATCCGCGCGGCCCCGACCAGACCGAAGTCTGGCGCTGGTTCCTGGTGGACGCCTCCGCGCCGCCGGAGGTCAAGGAGTTCCTGCGCCAGTACTACATCCGCTACTCCGGTCCCGCCGGTCTGACCGAGCAGGATGACATGGAGAACTGGAACTACGCCCACGCCGCCAGTCGGGGCGCCATGGCCCGCCGCTACGACTACAACTACCAGATGGGCATGGGCTACGCGGTAACCGACTTCGAGGATGGCGGCTTGAAACTCGACGGCACCGTCCTCGACACCACCAAAGCCCGCGCCGGCGAGCAGAACCAGCGTGGCTTCTACAGCCGCTGGCGCGAGTTCATGGCCGCTCGCGACTGGGACGAACTGGCCACCTGGCGCAACAACGGCTCGGCCTGTTAGAGAGTGTTAACAAATACAGTTACCGTCATTCCCGCGAAAGCGGGAATCCAGTGGGCATAAATCTGTATAACGTTCCTGTCGCAGGGATTTTCTGGGTTCCTGCCTTCGCAGGAACGACGGTGTGATTGTCGGAGACATTATGGTTGTTGCCAACGACCCGCTGGCGATGCTCCTGCTCAAGCAGGACGTCGAGGCGTTCCTGTACCACGAGGCCAACCTGCTGGATGACCGGCAGTACGAGGAGTGGCTGGACCTGCTCACCGACGACGTCCGCTACTGGGTGCCCATGCGCCGCAACGTCAAGTTCGGTGAGCTGGAACGGGAGTTCACCCGCGAGGGCCAGGACATCAACTGGTTCGACGAGGGCAAAGTGACCCTGACCCAGCGGGTCCGGCAGATCCTCACCGGCGTCCACTGGGCCGAGGAACCCCTGTCCCGCCTCTCTCACCTGGTAACCAACGTCGAAATCACGGAGGCGACGCCCAGCGCAGCCGACGCCGGGGAGGTGTCCCTCCGCTGCCGGTTCATCATCTACCGCAACCGCGTCGCCACCGAGACCGACATCCTGGTGGGCCGCCGCGAGGACCGGCTGCGCCGGGTGGATGGCCGGTGGCGCATCGCCCAGCGGCAGGTCTTCCTCGACCAGAACGTGCTCCTCGCCAAGAACCTGACGTTCTTTTTCTGAACCGGCCCGGTTTCGAGACCAACGCGAGGCACGGGATGACGCTCAAATCGCGCGCCACCCAGCAGCTCCCACTGGCAGAAGCGGACAGCAACGCCTTGGCGGTGGTCCGCGCCGTCTTCGACCAGGTGCAGCCCGTCCAGGCAATCTTGTTCGGATCCCGTGCACGCGGCACCCATCAACCCGACTCCGACATCGACATCGCTATCATTACCGACGACCCGGTGCCTGAGAACCGACGGTTGGACGTTGATGACATCGCAGCCCGCGCCGCCGTTGCCTTGCACCCCAACTCACCCTCCACGGATGTGTCGTTCCTCACCGTCACGGAGCTTCGGGCCGGAAGGGTCAAGAAGAACACGCTGGCCAACTCCATAGCCAAGGAAGGAAAGCCAATCATGGATGGCGGCACGACCAGCAGCGACGCCGGGTTTGACGAAGAAGCCGTCAACTGGGACGACGTGGACGCCAGGTTGCGCAGCGCGCAGGAAGCAGTGACGGACCTGGAAGTCCTGGTGGCCAACCACCGAGCGTCGGATCGTGCAATAGGGTACTTTGGTCAACAAGCGCTGGAGCACGCTTACAAGGCCCTCATCGCCGCCCACGGCGAAACCTATCCCAGCGGCGGGCGCGATGGCCACAACCTGCGGATATTGATCAGCCGGATCCAGGAGGTGCTGGGCCAGGATTTCCAAGCCCCCGGAATGAACTGGCAAAGCCTCACCGCTTACGCCGGGCCCGGGCGGTATGAAGATGACCAGCCGCCTTTGCGCGACCGGCAACTATTGTCCCGCGAAATAGCCGCCGCCGTAGCCGATATAATCGGTCACATCCCGCAGCGCGACCAACCGTGAACTATCAGGACGCATTGCCATGGCAGACATCGTAAACCTGTTTGAAGTGGAGCCGGGCCAGAAGGTGGGGCTCTACAGCGGAGCCACCGCCGAGGTGGTCTCCAACCCCCGCGACGGCGTGTGGCTCTTCGTGCGCTACCTGACCAGCCCCGACCACCCGGACCAAGTCGGCGAGGAGGACATGGTCTTCGCCCAGGACGTGCTCGAACTGGTGACGGATTAGGCACCATGACCAGCGCGAATGCCGCCGGCGCCGACCTGACCGTCCCCCAGGCCGACGAGATTCTGGCCGCCCTGCGAGCCGGCTACCGCTCCATTGACGAGGGCTACGGGTTCTACCCCGGGTTCGACGGGTGGTTGGCGTCCCTCGGCTACCAAAAGCGCGACGACATACCCTGCACCTGTCCCGACCGCGGGTATCGCGGCCATCTGCCCGAATGCCGCTGGGTGCGGTCTTGAACCTTGCTGTTCTTTGTCAGAATCAGCATTTTCGGGACGTAGCTGTTCAGTGTTTGCGGGGAAGTGTCATTGCGAGCGCAGCGTGGCAATCCCGTTGGCGCAAGGGGGCCTTCGGGGCAGACGTCGCTGTTACGGCGTCGAGATTGCCACGGCGCTAGCGCCTCGCAATGACACCCCCCGAAATTCCGAACAGTTACTTCGGGACGACAGGATTGGCATGATCGGGGGAGTGTAATCCCAAAAATCCTGAAATCCGGCAAATCCTGATTCTGACAATTGGCGCGGAACTTGAAAATTCTTGTGGAGTAGCAAACGATGTCCCAACAGATGGTTGATCTCATGGAAGCGGTGTGGCAGTCCATTGACGGGCTGTGCGGAGGTTTGACCCAAGATCAGTGGTCCTTGCCCACCGAGTGCCCCGGCTGGTCGGTGCAGGACCAGGTGTCGCACCTGGTGGGCAGCGAGTGCCGTCTGCTGGGACGCCCCGCGCCGGCCCACGAACCCGCGGACACGTCCAACGTGCGCAACGAGGTGGGCCATGGCAACGAGGTGTTGGTCGACTATCGCCGGCAGTTCAGCGGCGCCGAGGTGCTGGCCGAGTTCCGTGAGATCACCGCTGAGCGCCTGGGCGTCCTGCGCGCCATGACCGAGGCCGACTTCGCCGCCGAAACCCCCAACCCCCTGGGCAGCGGCCCCTACACCGACCTGCTGGCGATCCGCATCTACGACGCCTGGGTCCACGAGCAGGACATGCGCCGCACCCTGGGCATCCCCGGCCACCTGGGCGGCCCGGTTGCCCAGCACGCCTACGGCCGCACCGAAATGGCCATGCCCTTCGTGGTGGGCCGCAAGGTCAGGCCCGACGACGGCGCCACCGTGGTCTTCGAGATCACCGGCGAGGTCGGCAGTACCATCGCCCTGAACATGGACGCCGGCCGCGCCCACCGCATGGACGCCGCCCCCGCCTCGCCCACGGTAAAACTCACCATGGGCCTCGAACCCTTCAACGCCCTGGGCACCGGCCGCTGGTCCGCCGAACACGCCCTGGCCAACGGCTCAGTAGCCATAGAAGGCGACCGCGCCCTCGGCGAACGCATCGTCGGCGAGATGAACTTTATGATCTGATGGCGGCAGACGCTACCACTACTCAAAAGCGAGGTGACATCATGGCGCTGGCATTGTTAACCCGTGCGGACGAATCCCTGGCGGCAGAATGGGCGGACAACGCTCCGGTGGCATACGGGTACGAAGTGCTACTGGTTTGCGATACCAGCGGCGACAGCCCCGGCACTCCGTGGGCGGTTTTCTGCCCGTCCATGGATGCTGTCAGCGCCGGCAGGGATCCCCAGGACGCGCTGGATATGATTGCCGATGCCATCTACGAAGCGTTGGTGGACGGTGTAACCCCGGTAGAGCGCAATACCGAGGAATGGCTGGGTGAACTTTACGCGGAAATAGTAGCCGCCGGTTGCCCTACCGCCACGGCGGTAGTCCGTCCCGCGCCGTATTCCAGGGGCTAATCATGCCCGGAGTACCCGGCAAAAACCACCGGCGAGTGGTAACGGCATTCGAGAAAATTGGCTACGATGTTGAGCGAGAAAGCGGTCATATCATAATGTCCAACGGAATGGTCCAGCTGAAGATTCCTCGCCACAACCCCATCAACGCTTATACGATGGCCGGATTGATTCGGCAGGCTGGGCTGACCCGCGAACAGTTTGAGGAACTTTACTGAGGTGGCTATGCCAACGGCAAAACAAGACAACGACCTTTACGAAGTCATCCTCATCTACTCCGGCGTCGGCTACGCGGCGCTTTGCCCCGGCATCCCCGGCGCCGTCTCCCAGGGCACCGACCAGCAGGACGCGCTGACAATGATCGCCGACGCCATGGCCATGTGCCGGATGTACCCGCTGCCCGACGAAGAGAAAGAATCGCGGCGGGAGGAACTGCGAGAGCTGGGAAAAGCCAAAATCGCGGAACTGGCAGCAGAATGCGAGCGTGACGGCTGGCAGTACGAAGTCCACCAGGTAGCCCCGCAGTTGATTAGCCCGCCGGTATTAGCGGGGTAACGGAGGTCGCTGGAGGAATGATGAGTACCACCCGCTCGTTGGTTCTGCTTACGTTATCTATCGGGCTTTTCGCATTGGCCGGCGGTTGTCAATCCCGGATTGACGCTGAGAACATCATCGCTCTCCCTGAGGTAGCAGAATACGCAGACTGCCTGCACCAAGCGATCAGTGGAAGCCGGAGCGGTTCAATCATAACCCCAATATACGTGTGTCGGCACTTGGAACCTGAATTGCCACAACCACCCGCAGACCATCTTGAGCGAGTGGAGCAAATCAGCGAATGCGTTGACGAAACATGGGAATGGTATCCGCAACGCTATGGCATTTCCCCCGGCAACTGGCCCTATTCGTCCGATATTGGTTTGTACTTTTCATACGTGATCTGCAAACCGTTTGATGACTTCCATCCTCAATGACCTGTGCGACGATACACCGCCTCGAAGGACGTCATTTTGCTGCGGCTAACACAGGAAGAGGGGCGCTACTAGCAGCGTCCCTCTTTCGTTCAGTATTTTAACGTCCCTGCAGAACCGCGTTGAAAGAGAAAAGACTCGCGGAGATTTCCTGCAGTTGATATCTCTCCTGAATTAAGCGTTGACTAAGTTGAAATGCACGGTATACAGTCGTAATCATAAGGAGGTGTGCCGTGAACAAAAACGCTGCGAGACAAGGCCCGCTGCGTAAGGGCAAAGGCATAGAACAGCCCCGACTGAGGTTCCAAGTCAAGCCGGGGCTACAACAACCACTTCACTCAGAGAGAAGGAGCTAGTTGTATGGCAACCGTACCGTATTTTGGTGGAAACGGCAACCGCTGCCCGCGTGGGCACAAGAATTGCCCCTGCTTCATCGAAGGCAGCAGCATGACGTACAACCTCGTCATCAACGACGTTCGCGGCATCTTCGGATGGAGCTTTCGAACGGGTGGCTATAAACCCAGCGAGACCTGGCGGGAGATCTCTCGTCGGCTGAAGAGCTGGCGTTACGCTAAAGGGCTGTAGCCCAACAATCCCGCTAACCCCCGGCCCACCGCCCCGTTATAATAGCCCCACAGGCAACATACGGGCGGCGGGGCCGCGGTAATTTGAGGAAGGTACGAAGGGAGGTTTCTACGTGAATACCCAAAATCCCGATCCCATCGTCCATTCCGTAGAACCACGCTCCGGCTCGGTCCCTGCCGACCCCACCGAACCACTTACCGACGAAGAACGGGAGCGTCTGCTCGAACACTATCGCTCCATGAACTTCAAAGAATTCCTGGCCGCCTGCCCCATCGACGGTCTCGACTTAAAGCGAGAACCCGAACATCCACGCGAGGTGGAACTGTAGTGTTATGGTCAGCAGCAGGATTTTATGATTTGGCAGGATTGGGGGTCCTCCATCACCGAAGGGTCCCAATCCTGATAATCCCCAAATCTTGAAAATCCTGATTCTGACGTTTCCCCACCACCCGCTATAATGGCCCCGACCATCGTCCCGATGGCGGGGCTGTTGCATTTAACGGGAGGTTCACCATGGAGATTGGCGTTTCGGTTCCCATTGTTGAGATCGGCGACGACTTCGGCGCGTTGCGCGACTACATCCAGGCCGCCGAGGACCTGGGCTATGCCCACGTCCGCATCCTCGACCACGTGCTCGGCGCGGTGCCGGAGAAGCATCCGGAGGTGCCGCACTTTCCCTACTCGCACGAGTCTTACATACACGAGCCATTCACGCTGATGGCCTACCTGGCCGCCGTCACCAAAAAGATCGGCCTCACCACCGGCATCCTGATCCTGCCCCAGCGGCAGACCGCTCTGGTCGCCAAGCAGGCGGCCGAGGTTGACCTGCTCTCCGGCGGCCGCCTGCGCCTGGGCATCGGCGTGGGCTGGAACTCGGTGGAGTACGAGGCGCTGGGCGTGGACTTCGCCAGCCGGGGCAGCCGCTGCGACGAGCAGATCGAGGTTCTCCGCCAGCTTTGGACCGAGGACGTCATCGACTTCCACGGCAAGTACCACGACATCACCCACGCCGGCATCAACCCGCTGCCCGTGCAGCGACCCATCCCCATCTGGATCGGCGCCGGCCGCAGCACGTCGCCCACGCCGCCCAACGCCGCCATCCGGCGCATCGGTCGCCTGGCCGACGGCTACTTCCCCATGTTCGCTCCCGACTCCGGCGGTCAGGCGATCCTGGGTCGCATCCGTGCCCAAGCCGAGGCCGCCGGCCGCGATCCGTCGGAAGTGGGCTTCGAGGGCCGCATCACCATCACAGCCGACAACAACCCCGAGGACTGGCTCACCGAGCTCAAATCCTGGGAGGAGATCGGCGCGACGCACATCGCCGCCGGCCTCCGCGGCGCCACCTCCCCCGACGCCCACATCGACGCCATCCGCCGGCTGAAAGAGGCTATCGAGTAACGTAAACCGTCAGAAGCAGGATTCACCGGATTTGAGGATTTACCGGATTGGGTTGATTGCGCCGTGATGGCGACAATCCTGGCAATCCGACAATCTCGTAAATCCTGCTTCTGCCAACTCCCCCAAGCTTATGCCCATGCGACCCGTGCGTGAAAACATGCCCCACGGTTTCCGGCGGGCCGCCAGCTCCAATCGCGACCGCCCCAGCCGCAGGGTAGCCCATCTCAACCGGCGGATCGCCCTGGCGTTCCAGCCCTACTGGCCGCGCGTCCTCGCCATCGGCCTGCTGATCCTGGTCACCGCCGGCCTGGGCGTCGTCAACCCGATCCTGATCCGGGTGGTGTTCGACTCCGCCTTGTTCGTGGACGGTGGGCCTAACCTGTCCCTGCTCTGGACCCTGGCCGCCGCCATGTCCGTGGTGGTCGTGGTGACGGGCAGCCTGGGCGTGCTCCAAACCTGGCTCACCCAGCAAGTGGGCCAGCGGGTGATGCGCGACCTGCGCGACCGACTCTATTCACACCTGCAAACCCTGTCGCTGGGCTTCTTCACCTCCCAGCGCACCGGCGAGATCCAGAGCCGCGTCTCCAACGACGTGGCCGGCATCCGCGTGGTGGTCACCGGCACGGTCAGCAACATCCTGTCCAACGTGGTCATCCTGATCAGCACGCTGATTGCCATGGCCGTGCTGTCGTGGGAGCTGACCATCGTTGCCGCCGGCATCACCCCCATCTTCGCGGTGTTCAGCTACAAGGTGGGCAAGCGCCGCCGCGCTGCCTCGGCCCGCGTCCAGGAGTCCACCGCCGAGATGACCGCCATCACCCAGGAGACCCTGTCGGTGTCCGGCGTGATGCTCACCCGCCTGTTTGGCGCCCAGAACCGCGAGGTGGCCCGCTTCCACGACCAGAACGTGCGCCTGTCCGACCTGGAGATCCGCCGCGAAATGACCGGCCAGGTCGTATGGGCCGGTATGCAGATCTTCTTCTCGCTGACCCCGGTGGTGGTGTACGTATTGGCCGGCTACATCCTGTATGGCGGCATCGGCCAGACGGGCATCACCGCCGGCACCATCGTCGCCTTCACCACCCTCCAGACCCGCCTGTACTTCCCCATCAGCACCCTGCTGCGCACCTCCGTGGAACTGCAGTCCTCCCTCGCCCTCTTCGAGCGCATCTTCGGCTACCTGGACATCCGGCCCGACATCGTCGATGCGCCGGACGCGGTGGACTTGCCCATCGAGAGTGTCGCCGGCGCGGTGGCTTTGCGCGACGTGCGCATGAACTACCATCCGGCCACCCTGCTGGCTGACGCCTACAACATCGAGGACGACGGGCAGGTGTTCTGGGCCCTGGACGGCGTGGACCTGGACGTGAAACCCGGCCAGTTGGCGGCCCTGGTTGGCCCCAGCGGCGCGGGCAAGACTACCATCTCGTACCTGATACCCCGCCTGTACGACTCCACCTCGGGCACGGTCATCATCGACGGGATCGACGTGCGGCAGATCCGGCTGGAGAGCCTGGCCCGCATCGTCGGCTACGTCTCCCAGGATAGCTACCTGTTCCACGCCTCCATCCGCGAGAACCTGCTCTACGGCAACCCCGACGCCACAGAGCGGGAATTGCACGAGGCCGCCAAAGCGGCCTACATCCACGACCGCGTCATGGAGTTCCCCGACGGCTACGACACCGTCGTTGGCGAGCGCGGCTACCGGCTCTCCGGCGGCGAGCGGCAGCGTCTGTCCATCGCCCGCGTCATCCTGCACGATCCGCGCCTGCTCATCCTCGACGAGGCCACCTCGTCCCTGGACACCACCAGCGAGCGCTACGTGCAGGCCGCCCTGGAACCGCTGATGCAGGGCCGCACCACCATCGCCATCGCTCACCGACTCTCCACCATCATGTCCGCCGACGTCATTTTCGTCGTCGACCGAGGCCGCATCGTGGAGCAGGGCACGCATTTCGAGTTGTTGGCTCTGGGCGGCCTGTACGCCCAGCTTTACGACGAGCAGTTCGAGGGCGGCCGCGTCGAATACACCAGCGAGGACGGCGTGGCCGTAATGGCCGGCGGCGGCTTGCGCCTGCCAGTGCCGGCGTGAGCAGACAACCAAACCAGGAGAATGCAATGAGTCAGCAAACCAGCGGCAACCCGATCCGGCTACGCGTAGCGTTCCGCAACATGTTCTACACAACGATATATGTTGCTGTAGAAGGGGGATTCCTGGAAGAACAGGGTCTCGATGTCGATTTCGCTCACATACCAGTGGGCCAGACCAGCACCGACCTGCTCAAGGCCGGCGATATCGACATCACCCAGAGCGGCATCAGCCGCAGTTTCATGGACCTCGACGCCGGCAGCGCCGACCCGCCGTTGCACATCGCCGAGATCAATCAGCGCGACGGATTCTTCCTGCTGTCAAACCGGCCCACCGACGGCTGGCGCTGGGCCGAGTTGGCCGGTTCCACTCTCATCCCGGTCGGCTTCACTCCGGTGCCGTACACCACCCTCCAGGCCGCCATGCGCTGGCACGGCGTTGACCCTTCCAGCGTGAACCTGATGGGCGGGCTGTCAGCCGAGGAGATGCTGGGCCGCTTCCGCAATGGTGACGCCGATTACCTCCAGGTTCCCAACCCCTTCGCCGTCCAGTTGGTGCGGGAAGGCTCCGGCCACATCGCGGCCACCCTGGGCAACGAGAGCGGTTTCGTCTGCTACAGCAGCTTCGCGGTCACGCCGGCTTGGCTAAACGAAAACCCCGAGACCGCGCAGCGCTTCGTCAGCGGCTACGCCCGCGCCCAGCGTTGGGTCGCCGAAAGCCCCGCCGAAGCCGTCGCCGACCGCATCGCTCCGGTGTTCCCCGAGTACGACCGCGACACCCTCGCCGAAGGCGTCCAGCGCTACAAGGACGCCGGCGTATGGGCCACCGATCCCAACATAACCCGCCACGGCTTCGACCGCATGCGCGATGCCCTCATCTCCGGCGGCCTCGTCCGCGACCCCCATCCCTACGAAAGCATTGTGCGCCCCGAGTTCGCCGAGCGCGCGATTGATGAATCGGCGTAGGTGGGGGATATGTGCTACGCTGTATCAAATGTATGAGCTTGCGACCGTTGCAAGTTCGAGGTGACACTATGAGTGGACGTAGAAAACTAGTCCTGGCAACTGGCAGCGCCCTGTTGCTTATACTCACATGGCTGGTGTGGGACTTCGCTCTGGACAGAGTCCAAGCGGGTCAATGGTCGCCGGCAGCGGTCGTCGTGGCCGCCCTTGTCCTGGGAACGGCAATGGTATTCCCGGCTTTCACTTATGCAACGTTGAGGATAGGCAACAATGAGCTGTCCTGACTACGCTAGGCGAAAGCGGTCTTACGAGAGAAACTTAGGGTATGCGAGGCTTTGGACCGGAGTTGGGTTGGCAATCCTATCTCTGTTTTTCACCTTTTTATTCGGCCAACTTATTGACTTGATTGGTGACACGGCGTCGCAAAACGCCGCCAAACAAGCCCTGATCGAGCTGGCCATTTATGTATTGTCCATTGCCGCAGCTATCTGTTTCAATACCGGAATCGTATTCTGGATGTTGTACCGACACGATGAAGTAGCGCTCGCCCGCATCGAACAGGAAAATCAGGAGGCTACACCATGAGGCTCGAAGGCAAGGTTGCTATCATCACCGGCGGCGCCCGCGGTCAGGGCGCCACCGAGGCCAGAATGTTCGCCCAGGAGGGCGCCCGCGTCGTCATCGGGGATATCCGCGACGAGCTGGGTATGCAGGTCGAGGCGGAGATCCGCGAACTCGGCGGCGAGGCTGTCTACCTCCACCTCGACGTCACCAGCGAGGACGACTGGCAGCGCGCCATCGAAACCGCCGAGCAGCAGTTCGGCAAGGTCGACGTCCTCGTCAACAACGCCGCCATCGTCCTCCGCAAAGACATCGAGGAGACCACGTCCGACGACTGGGACAACATCATGGATATCAACGCCAAAGGTGTGTTTCTCGGCACCAAGGCGGTCATACCCGCCATGCGTCGCGCCGGCGGCGGCAGCATCATCAACATCTCCTCCATCAGCGGCCTGGTTTCCATCGGCCCGCCCGCCTACATCGCCACCAAGGGCGCCGTCCGCCTCTTCACCAAATCCACGGCCATCCAGTACGCCTCCGAGAACATCCGCGCCAACTCCATCCACCCGGGCAGCGTCGACACCGACATGCGCCGCGAAGGCATGGGCGACCAGACCGCCGAGGAGATCCAGGCCCGCATCGACAACATCCCCCTGGGCCGCGTGGGCACCACCGACGACATCTCCTACGGCGCGCTGTTCCTGGCCTCCGACGAGTCGTCCTTCATGACCGGCAGCGAACTGGTCATCGACGGCGGCTACACCGCCAAGTAAGGCCGCGCCGATGACCGCCCTGCCCCGGCAGTCCCTGCCCACCCCCAGCGGGGAAGCCGTCGTCCCCAGCATCCACGTCGCAATCGCGCCGGACGCTTAATCTTGGCGAGGTTCCGCACCTGCGCCGACTGCGGGAGGCGCATCCGCGGTAACTACACCCGCTGTTACAACTGCAACTTGCGCCGTCGTCGGAGTTCCTGGCACGATCCAGAGCACTTGGCGAGACAGGAAGCCCGCGACACTGAGCTGGGTCGCACCGAGTTCTACGTATACGTCCTGGGAACTCGATACGGGCACTACGTAGGGC
Source organism: Dehalococcoidia bacterium (assembly GCA_965203985.1). Taxonomy (GTDB): domain Bacteria; phylum Chloroflexota; class Dehalococcoidia; order Lucifugimonadales; family UBA3495; genus Bin87. Next base: position 866,394 of record CBDBDS010000013.1, on the reverse strand, counting down.
ACACTGCCAACGTAGGGGCGCGGCTCGGCGCTCACCGAGCCGGCGAGGTTGAGTCCACTGCCGGTGGCGAACCCGAACTCCTCTGGCGCTCACGCCCTTTCCGTTCCCGGCGCGACGCGGCCCGGTTCGAAGCCGCGATGAAATCGTTGCGTGACCAGCAGGCGGAACGGTTTCAGGAAATCACCGGATTGGCGCCGATCCCATTCCATGACGGGTGGTCGGAAGAACCGCAGTATGCACAGCACCGGCGCGGCGGGTGTGGATTGTTCGGATTGGTTGTGATAACAATGGCCGTCGCAACACTGTTCTTGGCACTCGCACTCTTGTAGGAGTTTCCCTATGCCCGCCTACCACGCCGACACCGTCATCCGTCGCGCCAACGTCATCACCATCGACCCCAACCGGCCCCGTGCCACCGCGGTTGCCATGCGCGACGGCCGGTTCATCGGCGTGGGCAGCGATTCCGACTTGGAAACGCTAATCGGACCCAGCACAAAGATCATCGAACTGCCCGGCAAGACGGTCCTCCCCGGCTTCATCGACGCCCACATCCATGTGCTCAGCAGCGGCACCCGCCACGTCATGGCTGCCGACTGCTCCCTGCCCACCATCGGCGACATCCAGGATGCGTTGCGGGAGCGCGTCGCGGTGACACCAGCAGGCCAGTGGGTCCAGGGCTTCAAGTTCGACGACACCAAGACCGCCGAGAACCGCTTCCTGCGCCGCGAAGACCTGGACGCCGTCAGCACTGACCATCCGATCCTGGTTTCCCACCGCGCTGGGCACGTTTACTACGGCAATTCTCTGGCGTTGGAAATGGCTGGTTTCAACGACGAGACCGAGGATCCTCCGGGCGGACGCCTGGGTCGGTACGCCGATACCGGCCGCCTGGACGGCGTGATCTACGAGCGCGCCGCCGACGATTTGCGGGAGAACCAACTGCCCGTCGAGAACGAAGAGACCCGGCGCGAGGGCCTGCGCGTCATCTGCGAGATGCTGAACCGCGCCGGCCTCACCAGCGTGCATGACGCTCGCGTCACCGACTACGAGCTGCGCACCTACCAGGAAGGCCGCGACAACGGCGACCTGACCCTCCGCGTCTACGCGTTGATGTGGTACCGCTACTTCCCCGCGCTGCGCGACGCCGGCATCACCGCCGGCATGGGTGACGACCGCCTGCGCATCGGCGGCATCAAGATGGTCGCCGACGGCGCGATAGCCTCACGCACCGCCTACCTGTCCGAGCCCTACGTCGGCAGTTGCTGCGACCACGGCATCCTCACCATGACCGGCGATGAGATCGCCGAAAACGTCATGGAAATGCACGCCGCCGGCTTCCAGGTGTGTATCCACGCCAACGGCGATTCCACCATCGACCTGGTGCTCCAGGCTTACGAGACTGCCCAGAAGACGTTCCCCAGGCCCGACCCGCGCCACCGCGTCGAGCACTGCACGCTGGTCAATCCCGACCTGCTCACTCGCATGCACAACCTCGGCGCCGTGGCAACCCCCTTCTGCACCTACGTGTACTACCACGGCGAGAAGATGCAGTTCTACGGCGAGGATCGCCTCCAGTGGATGTTTGCCCAGCGCTCGTTCATGGACTACAACGTCATGTCCACCGGCGCCACTGACTACCCACCCGGTCCCTTCGAACCCTTGATGGGCATCCAGAGCTGCGTCACCCGCACCGACAGCGAAGGCCGCGAGTGGGGAACCAACCAGCGCATCTCCGTAGAGGACGCCCTGCGCATCTACACCCGGAACGGCGCCTACGCCGGCTTCGAGGAAAACCTCAAGGGGAGCATCGAAGTAGGCAAGCTGGCCGACCTGGTCGTCCTCGCCGAAGACCCCACCGCCATCGACCCCTTCGGCATCAAGGACATCACCGTCGAGCGCACCATCGTCGGCGGCAAGACCGTTTACGAGGTCTAGGCGGCATCAACAACCTGCGCCGGTAAACGCGAATGCCGTCCAAGCGTCGCATGTGAGCGACGATGGCCCAAGCATCGTTGCCTGTGACCCGGCCTCGGGGAATGTTACGAGGCCGCAAGCTTCTCAGCGTCGTCTATGTAGTCGGAAGTTTCGCGGACGCGCCTTTCGACGTCGGGACCGCAGATCCCGGAATAGAAGCACGTGCCGTGCAGGTAGCTGATCCTGGTGAAGTAGCGTCCAACCAGCGTTTCGTAGGCGCTTGACTCTCTGGCCAATGCCAGGAGCGCTTCGGTGGTGTCGTGGGTACTCGGTGGTTCCTCGTCGGTGCGCGACAGTACCAGGGCGTCCGTGGCCCGCTTCGTGGCGCACCAGGCCTTTTCGGCGGCGTCGCGGATGTCGCCCGCCTGGAGCCGTTCGAGGGCTTGGGCATGGACCGCTCGTGAATCGGCAAAGATCTCCGCGGCGCGGTCATGGATCGAAATGGTCGTCAAAATCGTCTCCTCGACGACTATGCCAGCAGTCTACCAGTTCCCTGCTACTTTATAACCGTCACCCTCTCCACCTGCCGGTATTCCCGGTCCGCCCCCATCACCGTCAGGAACACCTCATCGGAGCCCTGGTTGTCCCGCGGCCCGAACTTGAGCCTCATGCCGTCGATATCAATGGGCTCCGGCATGTGCAGGGCCTTGATGAAGCAGTTCCGGCTCAGCTCCCGGCCGCAGGCCTCAAGGCCGGCGATGGCCAGCCGTCCCGCCAGGTAGCCTTCCAAAGACACGAAGCCAGGCTCCGCCCGGGCATCGTAGTCGGACAGCGCGGCGTGATACCTGGCTACTATGGGGCTGGTGCCGTCGTCGGGATGGGGCACAACTTGGGTGACATACACCCCCTCGCCCTCGGCTCCCAGGGCGTCTGCCAGCGCGCGGCTGCCCACGAACGAGACCGCCATGAGTACCGGGTCCGCCTCTCGCCGCGCCAGTTCAACCGTCCGCGCCACCGGCGCGTAGGAACCGACCATGATGACCGCCTCCGGTTCTGCCGCCATGATGCCGGTCACCGCCGACTTCACCGCCCTGGTGTTGCGCTCGTAATGCCCCGACGCTACCGGCCTGAGACCGCGCCTCTCCAGTGCCAGCGTCGTCCCGTCCAGCCCGTTCTGCCCGTAGGAATCGTTCTGGTACAGCACCCCGACCCGCGTCACTCCCAGGTCTTCCGTGAGCCGATCCACCATCTCCTCAGTTTCCTGGTAGTACGAGGCCCGGAGGTTGAACACGTTGTCCAGTTCCGGATCCCGCAGGAACTCGGCGCCGGTGAACGGAGCGATGAACGGCACGCCGGCCTCGTGAGCCAACGGCGCCGTCACCCGCGAGGTGGGCGTCCCCACCGCGCCGATCAGCGCGAACACCTTGCGGTTTTCGATCAGTAGATTGGTGTTGGCCGACGCGTAGTTCGGCTCGTAAGCGTCGTCCAGCGTTTCCAGCGCCAAGTGCCGCCCATGAACGCCGCCGGACTGGTTGACCTCGTGAAACGCCGCCTCGATGCCCAGGCGCATTCCAGTGCCCAGGAACCGCGCCGCGCCGGTGAAAGCGGCGGATTGGCCAAATATAACCTCGTCATGGAATATGCCGGAAGCGCCGTCGCTCCCGGAGCCTGTCACCGCCGTTGCCCCGACTGTTGGCACGCCGTCGTCATCTTCCGCTGCATCGCCCGTCTCCCCTTCAGTTTGACACGCGATGCCCAGGCAGATGACCAGCAGCAGAAAAGCCAGCCCCATGAACGCCGGGAGTCGGACAAAATCCCCGCCGGACGCGCTATTGCCGCGCCCTCCATGAAATGTATGGACGGCATCAACTCCCTGTCCATCCCTTTTATCCATGCAAATTTACCCTGTACCGGACCGGGCGGCTGCGCGCTCGGCGCCCCGTCCGCAACGCCGGTTCAGCTCTCGCCCACGAGCCTGTCCACCTGGCGATACTGGCCGTCCTCTCCCAGCACGGTGATGTACACCCCGTCGGACCCCTGGTTATCGTTCGGCCCATATTGCAGAGGAAATCCGTCGATATCGACGCTCCCCTTGTTCCGGATGGCATTGAGGAAGCAATCGCGCGTCAGGTCGGATCCACACGCATCCACCCCCGCAATCGTCAGCCGCCCGGCCAGGTAACCCTCCAGCGACACGAAGCTCGGCGTCGCCTCCGGGTCGTAGGCCGCCAGGGCCGCCTGGTATTTGGCGACCACGGCCACGCTGGCATCATCCGGGGAAGGGACCACCTGCGTCACGTAAATTCCGGCGCCGTCGGGTCCCAATTCCCCCGCCAAAGCCTTGCTGCCCACGAACGAGATTGCCATGAACACCGGATCGATTTGTTCGCGGACGGACTGCACTGTTTTCGCCACCGGCGCGTAGGCGCCGACCATGATGACTGCCTCCGGATCCGCATCCACGATGTGAAACACCGCAGCGGTCGTCGCGCCGGTGTTGCGCTCGTAGTATCCCGACCCCACCGGCTCGAGACCTCTGCGCTGCAGGGCCTGGATCGTGCCCGCGAGCCCCGCCTGGCCGAAGGAGTCGTTCTGGTAGAACACCGCAATCCGCGTGAGCCCGAGATCCTCCGTAAGACGCTCCACCATCTCCTCGGTTTCCTGGTAGTAGGACGCCCGCAGGTTCAGGACATTGTCCAAACCCGGGTCACGCAGGAATTCCGCGCCGGTGAAAGGCGCGATGAAAGGAGCGCCGGCGGAGTTGGCTGACAGGAAAGCGGCCCGCGAGGTCGGTGTGCCCACCGCTCCGATCAGCGCGAACACCTTCCGCTCGTACAGCAGTTGCTGCGTGTTGGAGAATGCGGCGTCCGACTCGTACCCATCATCCAGCGACTCCAGCTCCAGGCGGCGGCCGTGCACTCCTCCGGCCTCGTTCGCTTCGTGGAATGCAGCCTGTATCCCGAGGCGCATGTCGCTGCCCAAGTCCTGGGCGGGCCCGCTGAAGGCGGCGGACTGGCCGAAAAGGACACGGTCGTCAGACACGCCCTGGTCCGTCTGATCCGCTGACTCCGCCGCACTCGGCGCTGCCCCGCCGGTCCCATCGGCTTCTGATGCCGGCCCCGCCGACCCGACGCAGGCGGCGCTAGCAAGCAGGGCTGCCAATGCCGCGACGATGGCCAGCGCCGCGACCAGAGATTTAGATCCAATCTGATGGTTGCTCATACCGAATACCGTGTTTGCTCGGCCGAGCATACACCACCGCATCCCTCGGATGCCCGGAACCTCCGATCCGGCATTCCGGGAGTTCCCGGAAGCCGATAAATGGACGCCTCTACAATTCCGGCGGCCGCCTCTCGTGCCACGGCGTGGCCTGCTCGTAGGCGTAAGCAGCCCGAAATATATCCGCCTCTCCCAGGTGCGGCCCGGCGATCTGCAAGGCCAGCGGCAGCGCCCCTTCGCCGTCGCTGGTGAACCCGCACGGAATGCTCAACGCCGGACATCCGCTCAGGCTGTACAGCCCCCGGAAGCTGCCATCCCGCAATGCGGCGGCCGCCATCTCCTTGTTGTCGATCATCGCCGGCTCGTCCGCCAGCAGGCCGGCCGGCCCGCTGGACGTGGGTTGTATCAGCAGATCAACGCTGCGGAACGCCTCGATCACCTGCCGGCGTACCAACGCCCGCAGCTTCAGCGCCTTGTAGTACACCTGCCCCGGTATCAGGTTGCCCACCGCGAACGCCACCCGCGTGTTCGGATGGTAGTCCTCGAACCGTTCCCGCAGCCACTCGGGATTGAGGCTAACCCGTTCCGTGCTGGTGATGGTCCGCACGATGGGGCCGGTCACGGGAGCCATGGGCAGGCTCACCGGAACCACCTCCGCGCCCAGTTCTCCGAACACCTCGGCGGCGGCCGCGGCGGCCGCCCGACTCTGTTCGTTCAGCGACAGGCCGTGGCCGCCCATCAACTCCTGCACCACGCCGATGCGCAGCCCCCGCACGCCGGAATCCAGCCCGTCCAGGTAGTCGGGCACCGGCTCGGTCCGGCTGTAGCGATCCTTGGGATCATGGCCGGCAATAACGCCCAGCGTCAGCGCGCAGTCGGTCACCGTTCGGGATATCGGGCCGATGGTGTCCGTCGACCAGCTTGCGCCGTCAACCCCCGCGCGGCTCACCCTCCCCCACGTGGGCCGGATGCCCACCAGGCCGGAGTTGGCCGCCGGCCCGCGTATCGAGCCGCCCGTGTCCTCGCCCAGCGACGTGGCGCACAGGAACCCTGCCGTGGCTGACCCGCTGCCGGTGCTGGACGTGCCCGGGTTCCGGTTCGTATCCCACGGGTTCCGCGCCGGCCCGAACCAGCTGCTGATCGGGTCGCCCATGGCGAACTCGCTCATGTTGGTCTTGCCGATGATCACCGCTCCGGCGTCCTTGAGCTTGGCCACCACCGTGGCGTCCGTGTCGGGCACGAAGTCGGCGCGGATCTTGGACCCGTCGCTGTTGCGTATCCCGGCCGCGTAGATCTGGTCCTTCACGCCCACCGGGACGCCGTGCAGCGGCCCGCTGAAGTTGCCGGCGGCGGCTTCGTCGTCCAGCCGCCGGGCGTCGGCGCGGGCCTCGTCGGCACACACCGTGATGTAGGCGTTCAGCTTGTCGCCCACCGCGTCGATGCGCGCCAGGTAGGCGTCCGTTGCCTCGACGCACGACACCTCACCGGCGCGGATCGCGGCGGCCAGCTCGGATGCTGACAGGAACGGTATTTCGGATGGCGTCATTCTGCCACCTCCATGTCGGCCGGATGGGTTACCGCCAAATATTCCTCCAGGTTAAACCCGGGCGGGTTGATGGCGGCCATCTCCTCCAGCATCGCGTTCAGGCTATGCGTGACCTGGCTCAGCTCCGGCTCGCTCAGCGTGAGCCCCACCGCCTTGGCCAAAGCCTGGATATCGTCGTTGTTCAAATCGCTCATAACGGCGCCTCAATCATTGTGTCGGGTCAATGACTTCCAGAAACGGGAAACGACGAAAGTCATTGTCCATGGTGCAGATTTGGGTGATGCCGTGCTCCCGCATCAAAACCGCGGTGTGCAAATCGTGAACCCGGTTGCCGCGGATGTCGGGCAGTTCCGCCGCTACTTGGTACAGAATGGGTAGGTGCAGCTCCGTATGACGCAACAGATAAAATCCTGGAGACTCCAGCAAACGGGATAAGAACCGCACTCCATCGCTCAGGTTCCAGGGATTGCTCAACACCCGTGCGTGGCTGGTCACCCGGAGGAACTCGTAGCAGATGCTCCAAGTCAGAAATCCGGATGCGTAGCCGGTACGCGCGCTTTCAATGCGCCGTAAGCAAGCATCATGAAACTCTGACCGATCATCCACAGCGTAAATAAGGACATTCGTGTCATAGACCATCGTTCTTATTCTTCTTCCATGGCGCGATATAACTCGTCCCGGTTGGATATATCAACCAGCATCTCGCCGAACCGCCAGGTTGGCAGTTTCGGGAGAGATTCGGCGGAGATTTTTCCCGGAGTTGCCTCTGGAACCCGGTTCAGGATGTGGAGAATGCCGGCCTCCGCCAGCGCGGACGCCGTGGTGCCCCGGCGCTTCGCCTCCGCGTGCAGCCGTTCCACGATGGCTTCGTCAATGTTCAACGTTGTCTGCATAGCGCCAGCCTCATATCCAACTTATACCAGATTACACCGTCTGCCCCGTAAACCGCCAACTCCCCAGCAGCGCCGCCGGCACGTGCATCGCCACGCCCGCCTCGTTCAGGTTCAGGTGCGCCGGACTCGAAAGTGCCTGGCACCCGGCCAACGCCTCCACGTAGCTCTGGGTGAATCGCAGGTTCTTCACCGGCGCCGCCAATTCGCCGTTCTCGATCAGGAACGTGCCGTCCCGCGTCATGCCGGTCATCACGCACCCGCGGTTGTGCGACAGGCGCGTGTAATAGAAACGCGTGATGTACAGCCCCCGGTCCACCGACGCGATCAGCTCCTCCGTGCTGCGGTCTCCGGGCCGCACGAACAGGTTGGTCGCCGTCGGCCCGCCCGTTGCTCCCCGCTGATGTCCGGTGGAGACGACGCCCGCTTTGGCGGCGGTGTACGTGTTGTACACCGGCCCCCGCACCACGCCGTCGGTCACGACGTCCACCCGCTGCCGGGGCACTCCCTCTGCGTCGAAGGGAACCGGCCACCCGGCCGGATCCAGTCCGTCATCATAGATCGAAACCAGCGGGCTCATCGCTTGCTGTCTCTGCAAGTCGCTCATCCAGCTGCGACCGTCCTGCACCATCTGCGCGCCCATGCCGTAGAAGCTCAGCGCCTCCAGCATGTCGTCCACCGCGTAGTTCTCCAGCACCACCGGATACTCCCCTGGCTCCAGGTCGCGCGGATTGCGGCCCCGCACCGCCTTGCCGATGGCCTCGTCTGCCAGCGCTTCACCATCGACCCCGTCCATGCGCCAGCCGCCGCCCTTGGCCCAGCCCGCCGAGTCGTCACTCCGCGCGGTGATGAGCAGACCCGAGAAAGAACCTATATGGTAGGCGTCCGCCCCCCGCGTGCTGACCACGGCCAGTTCGGTGGCCCCGGTGCGGCAGAACCCGGCCGCGTCCAGCGACAGGTCGGCCGCCTTGTGACAGACCTTGCCCACCACGCCGGCCCGCCGGTCGGCGTCGCAGGCCGCCGTGTTCTCGTCGTAGGCCGCCACCGATTGCGCCGGCGCCGGTTCCGGCAGTCCGGGAAAATCCGGATCCTCCGGCATCAGCCGGGCGTACTCGCCGGCCTGACGCACCGCATCTACGAGCCCGGCATCGGACAGGTTGTTGGTCACCGCCCGGCCCTGGCGCTTGCCCACCGCGACCCGCACGTGCGCGATGGCATCCTGGTGTGCCACGTTCTGGTGGATGCGGTTGTTGGCGAAGCGCGTCAGCGCCTGCTCCGTGGCCGTCAGGTAGATGTCGCCATCCCCGTCCGACGGACAGTGACGCAGCGCCTCCCGCAACAGGGAGTGGATATAGTCGGGGCCGAGCATTTTGTTTTACCTAGGTCATGTTGACATTTCACTGTCATAGGAGTTACGCATTTGAAATTACAAACCCGTCATTCCTGCGAAAGCAGGAATCCAGTACCGAAATCTACCATTATGGTAGAGAAATCAGACACCTAACCGTTTGTGGATTCCGGCTTTCGCCGGAATGACGGTTGTTTTGGCGGCTATCTCATCACGCCGACGCGCACGTTGCGGAACCGCGAGGGACTCGCCCCGTGGCTGGTGTGCGCGATCTGACCCGGCTGGCCCTTTCCGCAGCGGGGCGTCCCCCACAGTTGCCACTGCTCCGGCCCGCAAACGGCGTCGCAACTCCGCCAGAACTCCGGCGTTATCCCGGTATAGGTGCAGTTGCGCAGCAGCCGGCCCAGCTTGCCGTTCTTGATCTCCCGCCCGACCTCCGTGCCGAACTGGAAGTTGTACCGCCGGTCGTCAATCGACCACGAACGGTTGGTCTCCAGGTAGATGCCGTCGTCGGTGTCGGCGATAAGGTTTTCCAGCGACCACGCGCCCGGCTCCAGGCTCACGTTGGTCATGCGAATGAGGGGGATGCGGTTCCACGACGACGCCCGCATGCATCCGTTGGACGGCATGCCCAGCCGTGTCGCCGACTCGCGGCTCATCAGATAGCCCACGAATTGCCCGTTGCGGATGATGTCCGTCGCCTGCGCCGGCAATCCCTCGTCGTCCCAACCAAAGGTACCCAGACCGGTGACGCTGGTGCTGTCAGCGGTGATGTTCACCTGCTCCGATCCGTACCGAAAATCGTGCAGCAGGTCAGGCGTGAGGAACGACGTACCGGCGAACGCGGCCTCGTCGCCCAGCGCCCGGTCCAACTCCACCGCGTGGCCGCACGACTCGTGGATCTGCAACGCCAACTGGCTGCTGTCGATGATCAAATCGGTGTGGATGTTTGAGGGGCAAGGCTCTGCCGTCAGCAACTCCGCCGCCTCTTCGGCGGTCCGCCGCGCGTTCCCCGGCAGGTCCATCGCCACCACATACTCCCAGCCGGCGCATCCCTGCTGCCGCCCGTGGGATTGCGGATACGAGCGCCGCTGGGTCTCGCCGTTGCCCACGGCGGTGGCCTGCACTCCCCCGCCGGCCTCGTAGATGGTCTGCGTCACCAGCGCCCCCTCGGTGTTGGCGAAGGTGCGCTCCTCCCGTATGAACACCACGTTGGCCATCCGCGCCGTGACCTGCGGAACCGATGCCATCTCCCGGTCCGCCTCCAGCAGCAAGGCCAGCTTGTCGTCCAGCGGCACCGCAAACGGATCGACGGTGATCGGCGTAACGTAGCGGCCCCGGCTGGACACGGGCGAGCCCAACAACTGCGCGGCCGTCATTCCCGCCCCGTTCTGGCTCGCCGACGCCCGCGCGATCTGCACCGCCTGCGCCGCCGCCTGGTCCACCGCCTCGCCGGTCAGCTCCCGCGTCGACGCGAAACCCCAGGCCCCCTGGAACACCGCCCGTATCCCCAGCCCCACCGACTCATCGGCGGTCATCGTCTCCACCACCCCGTTCCGCACCACAATCCGCTGCTCCCGGTTCGACACCAGCCGGATGTCAGCATACTCCGCCCCCCGAGCGCGGGCGGTATCAAGCGCAGTTGCGATTAGCGGATCCATTGAGCCCCGGAATCAAACTTTCGTCAGGTCTGCTACAGTCCCGAGGAGACGTTCGATTATCAGATTGAGGTGGTGAACAAAGTGATCGGCACCGATGGATACCCCCAAATCTCTACGGTCAGGTGCATCCGCAGTGAAATTGTCATCTTTGAACTTGCCCACCCATTGATCCAGCGCCGCTTGTACTTTGTCTGGATAACCGCCATCACGAATTTGATAGAACACAAAAAGCCCATCCACATGGTTTTGAGTAGGCGCCCACAGGCGGGCTATAGGGACACCTTGAGGGTAGGACCTGCACCTTACAATCACGGCGAGGCTAGCGCTTGCCGGGCGCAATTCGACGTTGGTTCCTGTTTGCTCCGCGGCAGTTAGAAATGACTCTATCGCAGAACGCACATCGGAGCGGTGGAACCGTTCGGCGATTTCCCCACGTCCGAGTCGGCGGCTACCACCACGGGTTTTGTGAGGTGCGTCAACCTGCCCGATCACACGAGATACCAGTGCGTCACCGAATTTACCGGGATATTGCTTGATTTCGACGGCCAGCACCTCCATATGCGGGTTCGTTTGAGCGTTCCAAAACGTGACCGATCTTTCCAATTCAACCGGAATCTTGTCGGAGACGAACAGGAGCCTCATTTGCCCTGCTTCCAGATTGGCTGCTGCGAGTTCCCAAAACGCGTTCGCCTCCTTTTCCATGTCTGCGTCGTGCGCTAAACCCAAAAGGGCGCGCAACTCTTCGTCAGGGTCGCTGCCCCGATATTCAGCATCCTGCTCAAATGCAACCCGCATCGTATCGCCGGACCAAGCGGCAGCAGCAGCCGACGCATAATCCAGCATTTGACCAACGACGGCACGACGGCCTTCTCTGTTGTCGCCGCGCTTTACCTCTACCAACGTGGGATATGAGTGTTGATCCATGAGGAGTAGGTCGACCGCCCAGCCCTCAATAGGCATTTCGCGCTGGACAAGAATCCAGCGTAACGGGTCGTCCGGCCGCATCCGATCACCGGCCAGCAGTTCGGGATGCCGCGCGATCAACTGCTGGAGCGAGTCCTCAGTCTCGAATTCTTTCTCCTCGGCAGGATGCAACTCGCCGGCTTCATTCCGAATGTAAATCTTATCCGCCAAGGTGCTTGCCCCTATATCCTTATCCTGACCGGGGCAGGCAACGGCGGATCTGCCCGCTGTGGTTGCTTCTGTTACGGTCGAACATAGCTCTGAATACCCCCTTCTCTGCGGCGCTTTGCTTGCTCTGAGCGGGTCAGCGTCAGAGATTCCGGCGGCGGAGTCTCTCCTCCAGATCGCGGACACGGGCGCGCTCGGCGGCGAGTGCGGCCTCGGCGGCGTCGGCGCGGGCTTGCTCGGCGTCGGCGCGGGCCTGCTCGGCGTCGGCGCGGGCCTGCTGGTCTTCATAGGTGAGGATGGACCGGTTTGTAGCCGGGTCGTAAAACGCCAACTCGCCGCCCTCCCACCGCAGGTTCAGGTGAAGGGCGACGCTGTATCCCTGCAAGCCGCCGTCGGGCAACTCCTCTATGTCTATGGAAACGTACTCGCCGTCCTCCAGGCGATAGCCGGCCAGCCGCGTCCCGTAATGCTCCCCCGTCCGGTCAAATAGCCAGTATTCCAGCGCCCTCAATCCCGCGTAGTCCCGCCGCTTGGGACCAGTGTCTTCAGCAGCAGTGCTGGGAGAAGCCACTTCCAGCACGAAGTCCGGCCCTTTGCCTTGTTCGGACACGATGTAGCCGTTGCTGGCCTCATACAACTCCGGGTCCGCGTCGAAGGCCACCAGCAGGTCGGGATAGCGGGCCAAATCCCGGAAGGAACCCGGCTCCGCGATGATCCAGCGGTCAGCCTCCACCAGGGTGGTTTCGGGATTGCCCAGGTGGATGGCCAGGGCATGGGAGCGTCCGGTCTTGAACAGTTGGTCGTACTGGCTCACTTCGTCGGGCTCGCGTTCGGGGATGTCGGGCAGGCGAAAGCGGCCCGGAGCTGGAGGGCGCTTGACGAAGATGTCGGGCGTGGTCATGGCATATCGCGTCCTTCCCTGGCCGGTCTTATCCTGTGGCAGATACTACACACCGCCGGGCGACCTCGGCAATCTCCCACAGCATTAACCGGCTCGGCTGTTGCCTGCCCGTGCCAGACTCCTACACCGGCAAAAACGGCTCATCCGATGCCGGCGGCAGCTGCTCGAAGGCGTTGATGTTGAACGCCAGCACTGAGTAGTACCCCATCAGGTTGGTCAGCTCAATCAGCCCGCGGTCGCCGAACTCGGCCCGCGCCGCGTCGAACGTCGCCTGCGACACCCGCCGCGTGCGGAAGAACTCCCGGCCGTAGTTGATGACCGCCGCTTCAGCGGACGACAACGGGGGCAATTCCTGCTTGTCACGCAGGGCGTCCACCAGCGCATCGCTCAGCCCCGCCCGCCGTCCGGCGGCGGCGTGGGCGTGCCAGATGAATTGGCAATCCAGCTCGCGGGCGGTGGTTATCATGGCGAGCTCCGCCACGTTGTCGGGCAGGGTCGAACCACCGGCGCGGAGGTAGTCCCGCAAAACCTCGCCCCGCTGGGCGATCTCCGGCACGTGGAGCTGCACGGCGATGGGCCCGAACTCAGGCACCTGTCCACCGCGTGCGGATACGATAGCGTCAAAAGCGTCAACTTGTTCCGGTGGCACGGCATCCCGGGACGCGATGGGGAAACGAGGCATGATGAATTCTCCTGAAAGTTGTTGCAGTTTAGTCGTCAGCGGCGACCAATTCGGTGTCGGGCGGTTCGGTGAAGACGGGTTCGCCGTCGGGTTCCAGGTGTCGGTGGTTGACCAAGGCGCGCAATAGCTGTTGGTGGCTGCGCCGAATTTCAGCTATCAACTCGGCCTTGAGCTCCTTGTTCGATTCTTCAATTTTGTCGGAAAGTTCCTTGTTAGAGGCGTCAATTTTGTCGTTCATTTCTTTGCGCAGGGCACCTACTTCTTTACGCATTTCATTGAACTCGCCTCGTCTTGGCAGACCTCCCAGCGCGAAGGCTGCACCTACGGCGCTTATAAACAGTGTGCCCAGCAGAGCGATAATCGCAATCAGTTCGGCGTTCTCAATCATTAGAACCCTCCTTGATAGTCTTCACGCGCCCAATCCCGCCTACCTCATTGGCAGTGCGGAATGACTTCCTCGCCGAAGAGCTGGATGGCCTCCATGATGCGCTCGTGGGGCGGCCCGCCCGAGTGCGCGTGGCGCAGCCGCAGCAGGAAATAGTCCGCGCCCGTGGCCTCCTTCCAGCGGTGGAACTCGTCCACCACCTCCTGCGGCTCGCCCAGGATCAGCCGGTCGGGGCCCAGGTTGTCAATGTTGATCTGCGACTCCTCCGTGTAGCGGCGGAACTCGTTGAGCCCGTTGCGCCAGTAGTACTTGTAGGCGTCAATGACCTCCGGCCCGTACACCCGCTCCGCCTCCGCCCGCGTCGGGGCGACCCAGGCGTCGCGCATCAGGCAGAGAACCGGTTCTTTCCCTGCATCCTCCGCTGCCCGCTGGTATGCGCTGGCCAGCGCGATGGTGTTCTCCAGGTCTGTGCTCGGCCCCGCCACAAAACCGTCCGCGATCCGGCCGGCCCGCCTGGCCCCCGGCGTGCGACTCGCCCCGATCCACAGCGGCGGCGCCGGATCCGAGTAGGGCTTGGGCGTGATGGTTAGGTCATCCAGGTTGAAGTGCTCGCCGGAGAACGAAAACCTCTCACCGCTCCAGCACTGCCGGATGATCTCGATCTCCTCCTCGAACCGGCTCACCCGCTGCTCGATGGCGATGTCAAAGGTGCGGAAGTCCACCGGCTGGTAACCCAGGCCCACGCCCAAAATGAACCGTCCCCGCGACACGATATCCAGGGTGATCACGTCCTCCGCCAGGTGGACCGGATGGTGCAGCGGCAGCAGGATCACCGAGGTCCCCAGGTTCAGCGTCGTGGTCTGCGCCGCCACTGCCGCCGACACGATCAGCGGCGACGGCAGAAACCCGTCCCGGTCCTGGTGGTGCTCCCCGAAAAAGCAGGAATCAAACCCCACCGACTCGGCCAGCTTCGCCTCCGCCACGACTTCATCAACCCGCAACGCCAGGTTCTCCCCCGCCGGCGGGTCCGCGATGGAACTGTAAATGCCGAATTTCATGCGCAAGCCTCGGTAGTTGTCTGGGCTATTGACGATTGCGCCCGTTCTGGATGACAGCCTCGGTCAGGCGATTCAAAGCCTCCAGAAACGCCTCCCGTTCCACTGCCGCTTGCCGGCGTTCCTCAGCGGCGCGTTCCTCCGCCTGCCGGCGTTCTTCGACTTCCTGCCGGCGCTGCTCCGTCACTTCCTCCATGAACGTTCTCATCATTTCCATCATTTGGTTGTTGCGGTGCCGTTCGCGCAAGAAAAGCATGATGTCAGAACCTCCAACGATGGTTACGGCAATGCTGCCGTGAATGACGCAATGGTGGAGTACAGATGTTGAGATGTACCTTGATACAGGACCTGGCCGGCACTTCAACTCAGCCGCAGTCTCAATGGTGCAGGGTATCGCCGTGAAATACCACACCAGCCACGTCGCCGCGATCACCAGCGCCCCGGCCAGCGCCGGCGCCCACAGGCCGACCAGTATTGTCCTGAAATCTGGCAGCATTATAACCCTGCCGAACCGGCGGCGGTTACTTGAAATGCGCCAGCACCCGGCTCGAGAACAGCTCCATCTGCCGGAAGTAGTCGTCGGCCTCGCCGGCCAGGAACCCGAACACGAAATCCCGCACGCCCGCGTCGATCCGCTCCTGCACGGCGCCGATGCAGTCCTCGGCGTTCCCCGTGATGCACAAAGCCCGCGCGATGTCCTCCGCGCTGCGCTCCGGCGTGACGTACCGTTGCCCAACGTGGGCAATCGCCGTCTCCAGGGCCCTGTCCGGATTCTCGTCGATGGCCGTGGGCTGGTTCAGCCCCCAGTGGAACCGGCTCAGGTCGCGCCCGGCGTGTTCGGCCATCTCCCGCACGCTGGTGTTGGAGCGCCGGATCCGGTTCACCGTGAACAGATAGGGATACCACCCGTCGCCGGCGATCGCCGCCCGGCGCACCGCCGCGTCGCTCCGTCCCGCCACCCAGATCGGCGGGTAGGGCTGCTGGTGCGGCTTGGGCTCCAGCGTCACGTCGTCGTAGTTGAAGAATCGCCCGTGATGCGAGACATGGTCTTCCGTCCAGAGCTGCTTCATCGCCCTCAGCATCTCGTCGGTGCGCCGCCCTCGGGTGTTGACCGGAATCTCCAGCGCGTCGAACTCCGCCACCGTGTCCCGCTGGCCGCTGATGCCGATGCCGAAGTCCAGCCGCCCGCCCGAAATCTGGTCCACCGTCGCCACCAGCTTGGCGAGCATCACCGGATGGTACAGCGGCGCAATCACGATCCCGGTGAGCACCCGCAACCGCGTGGTCGCTCCGGCCGCCGCCGCCATGGCCGGCAGCCCCATCACCGTGGGACGCGGCGGGTTGCCGTCCATCACATGCTCCCCTATCGCCACGCGGTCGTATCCCAGGTCCTCCGCCCGCCGGGCGAAACCCGGCAGGTCCCAGAAGTTGTCCACGCTCAGGTTCAGGCCGAAGGTGATCGTGTTGTCTGCCATGCCATGTCTCCCATTGGCGCCTTACTGCGCCAGCATCTCGTCGGTGATCTCGGCCAACTTCTCGCCGTTCAGGACGCCCTGCCACTTGCGATGCAGGCTGCCGTCGGCCGCAACAAAGAACGTCGCCGGCAGCCCCAGCACCCCCAGTTCACGCACCACGTTCCCGTCGTCCGTCGCGCCGGCCGGATAGGTCACCCCCAGCTCGCCCAGCAGCGCGATGGCGTCCTCCTCGCTGCCCAGGGCGAAGAACTGGCCCAGGTCCACCCCGACCAGCGTCGCGCGACCGTCGTACTCGTCGGCGAACACCTGGAATTCCGGCATCTCCGCCCGGCACGGCGGACACAGCCCCGCCCAAAAGTTCAGCACCACCGGTTGGCCGCGCAGGTCGGAAACCGCCACCGTCTCCGCTCCCAACTCTTCACTGCCCTGGTAGAGTGCTATGTTGAAATCGTAGATCGTTTCCACCGGCTCCGACGGTTGGGACCCCCCCGCCGGAGCCCCGCTCGAACAGGCGGCGGCCAGCAGTATCGTCGTCAGACCCATTATTGCCAATGTCATGATCTTCATGGTGTGTATGTTCCTTTCGGAGAAGTCCGTAAATTTATTGGTACCACCGAGGTTAGCATAGCGACTTTGCCTTGTTAAGTGCGCTCCATTGGGTTATCATCCCTGCGCCCGGCCTCGGCTGCGCTACGGTCGCCCATGCTTACACTCCCGCAACTGTCAACCGCCGCTTCCCGCCGATTCCGGCTGTTAGCCGCCCTGGCCGTTGCCGTCATCGCGCTGGTCGTAATCTGGCAGCTGCTGGCCGTGCTCCTTCCCTTCCTGCTCAGCGGCGCGGTCGCCTACCTGCTGCTCCCGTTGGTCAACGCGGCGGAACGACGCACCCCCATGGGCAAACGATGGCCTCAGGCCACCCGGATGGCCACCGCCGCCCTGCTGCTCCTGCTGATCATGCTGGCCATTCTGATCGTGCTCCTGCTCGGTGTGCTGCGGATTATCGACCAGTCTGCGGCTCTGGTGGAACGCGCCCCCGACCTGGTGGCCGAAACGCAGCAGATCTACCGCCAAGTCATCGCCGAATACGAAAGCCGCGTCCCGCCCAACATCCGGGAGATGATCGATCCGCGCTTGCAGGAAATCCAGCAGGCGCTGATCGAGGGGTTGAACCAGGCCCTCGTTCGGCTGTTCCAGATCCTGCAAACCGGCGTGGGCCTGGTGGTCTCGCTGGTAACGGTGCCCATCATCCTGTTCTACCTGCTAGCCGAGCCGGACGGGATAGGTCGCGGGGTCCGCCGTCTTCTGCCCCGCTCGCTGCGTGACGATCTGTGCGAAATCGCCCGCCTCTCCGGTGAGTCCATCGGCGTCTACATGCGCGTCCAGCTTCTCCTCGGCGCTATGATCGGCGTGATCACCGGCCTTGCCCTGTGGGTCATGGGGGTGTCCGCGGCGCCGGTCCTGGCGATCATCGCGTTCTTCGGAGAACTCGTTCCCATCGTCGGTCCCACCGTCTCGCTGGTCATCGCCGTCTTGGTGGTCTTGGTCACCGACTGGACCAAGACCCCGCTCGTCATCGCGCTGTACCTGATCCTGCAAGCGCTCCAGAATACCCTCATCGTCCCCAGATTGCAGGGCCAGGCGTTGGGTCTGCACCCGCTGGCAGTCATCCTCGCGTTGGCGTTATTCGGGCTGTTCCTCGGTTTCTGGGGCGTTCTGGTCGCCGCGCCGTTCGCCGCCGCCGGGTACCGTGTGCTCAGCTACGTCGTGCAGGAATGGGACGCGGCGGCTCGATCCCACGATCCCCCGGACGAAACCGTCCCAGCCGATCCAACACCGTCCTGAAAGCCGCGGCATTCGGGAAACCGCAATTGGTGACACGGTAGCGTTGCGATTCAGGTGGTTTAGTTCTCGTCATTCCGGCTCCGGTTTTTCTACCGTCATTCCGGCGAAAACCGGAATCCAAGGATCCCTCGCATCTAGAAATCCCGTTTATCCTGTCCATCCATGCCAAGAAACCACCTGAAACGGAGAACCACCCTGAGCCCACCCGCGATAGCGCCTTCCTGTGCGCTGGTGTACAATCGGCCCAATTGTTGCCGTTTGTCCTGCTGCCGCGAGGGGGATTTTCGATGCGTATCCTGCTGATTGCTACCAACCGCCACAACCGGGTTATGAGCCGGATGCGAGCGCAGCCCATTCCCATTGGCCTGGCCTACGTCGCCGGCCACCTCGACCGTTCCCGGCACGAGGTGAAGCTGGTCGACCTCATGTTCGCCGATGAAAACTACCTGGATGAAGTCGAGCGCACCGTCCTCGATTTCAAGCCGGAGATGGTGGGCATCTCGATCCGCAACCTCAGCAACCACAGCTACATTGATCCGCAGTGGCAGTTGCCCATCACCAGGAGCGTCATCGAGCGCATCCGGACGATTTCCGACGCCACCATCGTCTGCGGCGGCCCGGCCTTCAGCATCATGCCGCAGCAGGTCTTCAACTTCGTTCAGCCCGACCTCGGCATCGCCGGCGACGCCGGCGAGACCTTTGCCGAGCTGGCCAACCGCGTCGAGATCGGCGAGCCCGACTACCGCGGCATGACCGGCGTCCTCTACCGCGAAAACGGCGAAATCGTCTACAACGGCATGCGCTGCTCCTCCGATTTCGGCAGCCGCCCCAGCCTCGATGATCTGGACATGCCCCGGTACGCCAAGGCCGGCTTCGGCGTCAGCGTGCTCACTAAGCTGGGCGGGTTCTACTACCCAACCTCGGCCGACGACATGCGCACCCCCGAGGGCGCCTGGCGCGTGATCCGACCCATCGACGAGGTGGTCGAAGAGGTGGCCGAGGTCACCACCCGCTACGGCCTGAAGAAGATCTTCTTCGTCGACAACTGCTTCAACGTGCCCCTGGAGCACGCCAAGGAACTCTGCAACGCCCTTATGGAGTCCGACGTCAAGGTTCGCTGGAACACCTGCCTCGCCCCCTACGCCTGCGACGCCGAGCTCATCGGCATGATGAAGCAGGCCGGCTGCGGCCTCGTCATGATGGGCGGCACCCGCGGCGGCGACCCCCACGAGGGCGACAACGATACGTCGCGCTACGCCTCCCTCAAGGAGACCACCGAGCTGTGCGAGGCCGGCGACCTCCACTACACCATCAGCCAGCAGTTCGGCGAGCCGGGTGAAACCCGGGAGTCCGTCGAGAACAAGCTGGAGTTCCTGCGCGGCCTCAAGCCCTCGTTGGCCAACCTCCGCGTCGGCGTCAGCGTCATGCCCGGCACCGACGTCGCGGCCCGTTGCATCGAGGAAGGCATCATCAAGGACGAGACCGAGCTCATCGCCCCCACCTTCTACATGGCCGAGGAAGTCCGCCCCTGGCTGGTCGACTACCTCCGCGAACTCGTGGACGCCAACCCCCGCTGGAACCTCATGTAGGTTTCCAAATGTCCAACCGTCAGGTCTGATTCATTTTGGGGAGACTTGACCATGACTGCCGCTGAATGGAGTAAATCCCTGATCGGAGCCGGGCTTCTCATAATTGTCACGGCTGCCATAATCTACTGGATTTGGCCGGACTGGATGGCCCAACGTGCGGTCGCCGGCCGGCTGGGTTCTTTGCTGATTATGGGCGGAGGCGGCGCACTGATGTCATTGATGGGCTTGTATTTGGCTACTACCCATGCGCGGTAACTGGGCTTGGCTGGCCCTTTGGGTGCTGATCTCGGCTTACTTCATCGGCACATTCTCATTGTTGTTGTTGGCCTACGGTTATGCCGATGTCCTGGCTGGTATCTTGGCTCTAGCTATGGCCGCATCAGGGATATGGTCCTCTGCAAAAGGTATGGCTCGCTTGAAACGTTCGGACAGTCTCTCTGACACTCAATTGGAAGCCTCCTACCGCTACCGCAACGCCGGCATCGCTTTGGCCCTCACCGGCTCCGGCCTGCTGGTGTTACCTTGGGAAACATTCCTGGGCCGTTTCATCAGTCCTTAACCGTCCGTAGTGCAAAGGAATGCGATGATGACATTGACGCAACAACCGCAACTCGGTTCCGCCCGCATCGCCCTGGCCGACGCCGAGTCCATCCGCGCCGCCCACCTCCTCCGCCGCGCCGGCTTCACGCCCACCCGCGCCGAAATCGATCGCGCCGTGGGGCGCGGATACGAGGCCACCGTCGACGAGCTGCTGCATCCCGAGGACCGGCCCGATCTGGAAATCGAGGACCTTATCCGCCGCTACCACGTCGACCAGAACAGCCTCATGCTACTGGAGAGTAGCCAGGGCTACTGGATGTATCGCATCATCAACAGCCAGCGCCCGCTGGAGGAGAAGATGGCCTTGTTCTGGCACGGCCTCTTCGCCACCGCCTACGGCAAGCTCAACCACGCCAAGGCGGTCGTCAACCAGACCCACACCTTCCGCCAGCACGGGCTGGGCAGGTTCGCCGACATCCTGGTCGAGCTGTCCCGCGACCCCGCCATGATCTTCTGGCTGGACAACAAGGACAACCACCGCGACGCACCCAACGAGAACTATGGTCGGGAACTCCTCGAGCTCTTCTCCATGGGCATCGGCAACTACACCGAGGCCGACGTCAAGGCCGCCGCCCGCGCCTTCACCGGCTGGACCATCGACAACGCCGAGTACATGAGCATCCGCGCCAGCCGCGACTCCTTCTGGCCCTACGGCCGCATCGATTGGCAGTTCCGCTACCGCGACGACGACCATGACGACACCGACAAGACCTTCCTCGGCTACACCGGTCCCCTGAGCGGCCAGGACGTCATCGATATCATCGTGCAGCAGCCGGCCACCGCTCATTACATCGCCGGCAAGCTCTACAACTTCTTCGTGTCCGACCGGCCCGACGAGGAAGCCATCGGCATCATGGCCGACGAGTTCACCCGCACCGGGGGCGATATCCGCGCCGTCATGCGCTGCATGTTCCTCTCCGACTTCTTCGCCGATGAGGCCGTTCGACTGGGCCGCGTCAAGAGCCCCGCCGAGCTGGTGGGCGGCACGGCACGCCTGGCCGGCAGCCACCAATCTCCAGAGTGGACCATCTCCAACTTGGCCATGGACGTCAACTTCATGGGCCAGGAGATCCTGAACCCTCCCACCGTCGAGGGCTGGCACACCGGCATGGAGTGGATCGACACCGGCAACCTGGTCGAGCGCATCAACGCCGCCGGCGCCGAAATGCGCGATACCGCCCGCCCCGGAGTTCGCGCTATCATCGACCGCGTGAAGACGCAAGGCAACCGGCAGGAACCCCGTCAGCTTGCCGAAGCCTGCCTCGACGCCATGGGCATGTTCGAGGTGTCCGACGGCACCATGGACAGCCTCGTCGCGTTCGCCGCCCCGTGGGGCGAGATTCGCTTCGACCGCGACGACACCGCCGCCTGCGCCGAGGAGCGCGTCGTCGAAATGCTCCAACTCATCGTGGCGTCCCGGGAGTACCAACTGGCATGACCACCACCATGACCGCAACCTTCACCTACAGCCACACCGTGGGCTTCCTCGCCTACCGCGGCCGAGGCTTCATCCACCCCGTTGACCTGGCCTTGGGCGGCAACGGCGTGATGTACGTGCTCAACCGAGGCGGGGCGGAGTCCGTGACACGCCTGGACCTCAAGCGGGTTTGCGTCTGCACGGCAGACGAAGGGTACGTCGGGGAATGGGGCACCGGCGGGACCGAGGACGGCCAGTTCTGGTGGCCATCGGCCATTGTCCGGACTGGTGACGGCCGCCTCTACGTTGCCGACGAGGCCCTCCAGCGCATCATCGTGTTCAGTCCCGAAGGCGAGTTCATCCGCCACTGGGGCGAAGTCGGCGATGCTCCGGGCCAGATCAATCGCCCCGCCGACATCGCCGTCGCTCCCGACGGTTCGCTGCTGATCAGCGACGGCATGAACCACCGCATTCAACGCTTCACCGTGGACGGCGAATACTTGGGCGGCTGGGGAAGCTACGGCGCCCAGGCCGGCCAGTTCAACACCCCGTGGCGTTTGGCCTGTGACTCCTCCGGCAACGTCTTCGTCGCCGACTGGCGCAACGACCGCGTTCAGGCGTTCACTCCCGAGGGTCGTTTCGTCGGCCAGTGGGGCACATCGGGCGATGGCAAGGGCCAACTGAACCGCCCCTCGTCCGTGGCCGTTGACGACGAGGGCTACATCTACGTCGCAGACTGGGGCAACGAGCGGGTGCAGATCTTCGACCCGGACGGTGAGGTGGTCGCCATCCTCCGCGGCGACGCCACCACCTCATCCTGGGCCGAGGACTACCTCGCCGCCAACCCCGACGAACAGAGGGCCAGGCGAGAAGCGGATCTTGCCCCGGCAGTCAACCCGTGGCGAGACCACCATCGCGAGACCTCCGCCGGCGTCGAAAAGTTCTTCTGGGGACCCAGCGCGGTCAACCTTGACGCCCAGGGCCGCATCTACATCGTCGACTCCTGCCGCCACCGCGTCCAGATCTACCGCAAGAACTCGTAAGTCCTAACGCGCACCCGCTTTCGCAAATCATCAGAATCAGGATTTGCTAGATTTAGGGATTGTCAGGATTGGAACTGTTCTGTCGTGGGTTTCTCTCAATCCTGCTAAATCCTGAAATCCCGTAAATCCTGATTCTGACGTTTTCTCGCTAGCCGGCCACCCGCTGCAGCAGCGGCTCCGTCCGGTTCGGCGGCAGGTCTGTCTCGAAGGTGTTGATGACCAGCGCCAGCATGGTGTAGTTCCCCAGCACCAGCGTCAACTCGATGGTGCCCTGCTGCCCGAAGATCTCCAGCGCGCTCTGGTAGCCGCCCCGGCTTACCTGGTGGTTGCGCAGGATCTCCCGCCCCAGGTTGATTACCGCCGACTCATCCGGCGCCAGCGCCGGCAAGGCCGTCTTGTCCCGGATGGCATCGACCACGGCGGCGGGCACGCCGGCGTCCCGCGCCGATGCGGCATGGGCGTTCCAGATGTGCTGGCAGTCCATCTCCCGGGCCGCCACCAGCATGGCCAGCTCCGCCGCCTTCAGTGGCAGGCTGGAATGGTTGCGCAGGTACTGGTTCAATCCGGTGGCGTGCTTGCTGGCCTCCGGCACGTGCGTCATCACCGATCCGGGGCCGTACGGCGGCACCGCCGTCCCGTTCTGGGTGATCTCGTCGAAGGTGGCCTCCTGGCCGGCGGGCGTGGTCTCACGGGATGCCAGGGGTAGTCGAGCCATGGTGTCGTCTCCTTGTGCCTGTGTAGTCTCGGAACGTTTCTCGCAATCGCGTCGCAATCGGCATACGCTGGATGCTCGCGCATACCAAGTTTGTGGCGGGGAAACGTCAGCATCAAGATTTTCAAGATTTGGGGATTATCAGGATTAGAACCGTTCGATGATGCAGGTTGCCCAATCCTGACAAATCATAAAATCCCGTAAATCCTGCTTCTGACGATTTACGAAAGTGGGTACGCATCAGGCTCTAGCGATAGGGCTTCTTCCCTGTCTTCTCTTCAAACAGTTTCCAGGTGTTGTCGTTGAACGGGTAATACTTGCCCGGCGAGCACTGTTCGATCTCCAGCTGCGCCTTGATCACCGCCTCCACCTCTTCCCGCTGGTGCGCGATCTGGATCACCTCGTCGGCCGCCGCCGCTGGCACCACAACCACGCCGTCGTCGTCGCCCACGATGGCGTCGCCCGGCCGGACCAGGACGCCGCCGCACTGGATGCAGTCGTTCACCTGCCAAGGCCAGAACTCAGCCGGACCCTGCTTCGCCGTTGCGTTCGCCGAGTACACCGGGAACCCGTATTCCTTCAGCGTGTTGGTATCCCGCACCGCGCCGTCGGTGACCAGCCCACCGACCCCGCGTTGGTACAGCCGGTAGAACTTGATATCCCCGCCGATGCTGCTGTACGGCCAGCGCATCGCGTCAATCACCAGCACCTCGCCCGGCCCGCAAAGCTCGAAGGCCACGTACTCGGCCGAGTCGGAACCCTTGGGCTTGTCCGCCGCCAGATCCGGCCGGTGCGGCACGAACCGCAGCGTCACCGCGCGACCGGCCATGTGCTGCCCCGGCTGCAACGGCTTGGCCCCCTCGACCATGCTCATCGGCCAGCCCATCACCCACAACCCGTCGATCAGCGTCTGCGTCGGGATGGTCTTCAGGGTGGCCAGTGTCTCATCGGTAACGGCGGTCGAGGCCGGGGCAGTGGTCATGACGATGGCGTCCTGTCGGGAAAAATCGCACTCTAAAAGCGGCTGCATTGTAGCAGAAAAGAAGGCGGCTCCCCTCAGGAAGCCGCCCTTGCGATTGTGGATGGATGCGCCAATCGCGCTATTCTGCAGGCCAGCCGTCGGCCTCTTCGCCGGCACTCAGCGCAGCCTGGATGCCCTCGGACGCCTCGTCGGTGACCCAATTGCTCCAGATGTCGGCGTTGTTGTTCAACCACCACAGGGCGGTGGCGGTGACGTTGGCATCAGGGTTCTCCCCTTGCCATCGGGCAACCGACTTGTAGATTTCGATGTTGAAGTCCCACTTGCGCAGCATCTCAACCACATCCGGCGCTTCGCCCGGCAGGTCAGGATTGACCGCAATTAGAATGGTGGCGTCCTGATATCCGCATGGTTTGACGTCTTCGCTGGCCCAGCACGCTTCGCTGAACGGAGGCTCTTCCAAGCGAACCAAGTCAAGTATCAGGGCCGGATCGTTGGTGCCCCACTGGTAGCCCAGCCAGGGCTCTTCCCGCTCGTACGCGCCATACAGATCGGCGTTCAGTGCGGCCCCGTCACCGGGGTTGATGACGTGAACGTGGTCTTCGAGGCCATAGCCTTTAATCTGGGCAGCGTTCACCGTCTCGCAGGCCCAGCCGATGATGCAGGACACGAGGCGCGCCTTGTCGCCGCTCTCGGCCGTCTTGAACAAATCCTTGTACTGCTGATCCTTCAGGTCCTCCACGCTGTCCAGGTCCGGATACTGCTCCTGAAGGTAGGAGGGAATGACGAAGGCCGATTGCCAGTCCTTGCCCAGGCTCTGGCCCACGGAAAGCACCGCGCCCTCTTCACGCGCAGCGTTCCAGGCTTCGTTCTGGTTGGGCAGCCAGATTTCCATGGTCACGTCGGTGTCGCCGTTCTTCAGGCCCTGGAATAGGGGCAGGGTCGCGCCGAACTTGACGTCGGTGGGATAGCCATAGCCCTTTTCGACGATGTACTGCGCGATGCGATTCTGCAGCAGCGCGCTGGACCAGTTCAGGTCACCAAATACGATGGTTTCCTTCGGCCCTTCCGGTGCCATCACCTCGACGACGCGGGTGACTTCCACCTGCTCCGTGACAACCTTCTCGACCTCGACTTCCTTTTCGACCTCGACCTGTTCGGTCACCACGCGGGTGACTTCCACCTGCTCCGTGACGACCTTCTCGACTTCCTTCTCAACTTCAACCTGCTCGGTCACTACGCGGGTGACTTCCACCTGCTCCGTGATGACCTGCGGTTCAGCCGGCGAGCAGGCCGCGATGGCGATGACCGTTACGATGGCCATCACCATGGTAAGCCCCAATAACCTGTACTTGGTGAACAAAGTCCTTTCCTCCGTGCGGGGTGATTTGCCGGGAATTTCGAGCGGCAACTAAAGTGGCGCTGATTATTGCAGTGTTGATTATCATTGTCAATCTTACGATTGCTGCAACCAACACATTACATAATTGCGGTTTGCGTACAAATTATAAGAAGTTTCCGCAGCGCAAACATCTAGCGGACGGTTGCCATGACCGGCCGCTACCCGCCGGCCCAACGCCGGTTAGTGCCCCGCGCTCAGGGCTTCCTGCCGGCCGCGCGCCACCGCTTGCGTAAGCCGGTCAATCACAATGGCCATGAAGACGATGGAGAGGCCTGCAATCACACCGTTGCCCACTTCGTTCTTCTGGATCGCCCGCAACACGTTGTCGCCCAAGCCCCCGGCCGCGACCATGCTGGCAATCGTGACCATAGCCAGCGCCATCATCGTCGTCTGGTTGATGCCGGCCATGATGGTGGGCAGCGCCATTGGTATCTGCACCTTGGTCAGGATCTGCAGCGGTGACGCGCCAAATGAACGCGCCGCCTCCACCGTCTCCGGCGAGACTTGCCGAATGCCCAGGTTGGTCAGCCGGATCACCGGCGGCACCGCGTATATGATGGTGGCAAAGATGCCGGCCGGCTTGCCCAATCCAAAGAACAGTATCCCCGGGATCAGGTACACAAAGCTGGGCATGGTCTGCATGCCGTCCAGGATAGGACGCATGATGCGGTCCGCGGTTTGGTTCCGTGCGCCCAGTACGCCCAGGGGCAGGCCAATGCCCACCGACAGCGCCACCGCGACCACCATTAGCGCGATGGTATCCACCGTGGGTTCCCACAGGCCCATGAAGCCGATGAACAGGAAAGCGATGCCCGTGAACGCCATCAACCCCCAGCGACCCACCGCGAATGCCGCCAGCGTCAGGCCCAGGACCACCGCCGGCCACGGTAGCCACTTCAACCCGCGCTCAATGTAGAGCAGTGCGTAGGTGATACCGTCCTTGATACCTTCGAACAGCCAACGCCCGTTGGTGGTCAGCCACTTCGTGGCGTCGTCAATCGTGTCGCCGGTCACATCCCGAACTGACCTGGGGAAGCTGGTCGATCCATCGCTGGATTGCACGTGGGCGACGGTAGTGGGAAATTCCATCCCCGGCCCCCAGAAGGCCAGGCACACCACCAGCACGACAATGATCGAGGCCACACCGCCGATCCACAGGTACAGCGGCGGGATGGCGGTTAACGCAAACCGGGGAGAATCCGCCGGTTGGGTCGATTCGGACGCAGTCCCCGGGGTGGCTCGGGATTCGGGCTCGTCTCTGGTGATGACTGCCATGTTGGCCTCCGCGACGGCATCGGCCTGATAGACCGGCCGGTGGAACAGGGGTCTGGCGAAGTTCAGGGGCTAGATGGGCGGCGGCTGCGTACGCGCGCGCGACAATTCCGCTTCGACTTCTGCTGCGTCCTCAAGCCCTTGGTCCGCAGCGGGTTGGGCGGCCGCCAGCGCCGCGTTCTCCGCGGCATTGGCTTCGTAGTCGGGATCCGCCGACGACGTTTCCGCCAACGCCTCGGCCAGCGCGCTGCGATGCACTTCGCCGACCAGCGTGTTCGTTTCGTCGGTGACCGGAATCGGGAAGTCGCTGCCCATGGCCATCGGGATCAGTTCGTCGAATGAAGTCGTCGCCGCCACTGCCTGGTATTCCCGGTCCACGTAGTCCCACGCTTCATCGAAACGCTTGACCCCGGCCCGTAACGCCCGTTCGGCGTTGCTGATGGACAGCAGCCCGATGTAGCGCTGGCCCCGGTCCACCACCCACGCCGCGTCGCCGTCGCTGTTGCCGATGGTGTGCAACGCTGCCCGCGGCCCCTGGTGGCCCATCACGGTGGCCTTGGGGGTTACCATTACCTTGCTGGCGCTCAGGATCGTCTCCAGCCGCACGTCCTGGGTGAAATCGCCCACGTACTCGTCCTCGGGCCGCAGCACGATGTCCTCCGGCGAGCCGATCTGCGCCACCTTGCCGTCGTGCATGATGGCGATCCGGTCGCCCAGCTTCAGCGCCTCGTTGAGGTCGTGGGTGATGAACACGATGGTCTTGTGCAGTTCCGTCTGCAGCCGGAGCAGCTCGTCCTGCATCTGCCGGCGGATCAAAGGATCCAGCCCGCTGAACGGCTCATCCATCAGCAGGATGTCGGTGTCCACCGCCAGCGCCCGGGCCAGGCCCACCCGTTGCTGCATTCCCCCCGATAGCTGGCGCGGGTACGACTCTTCCCACCCGCCCAGGCCAACCAGCTCCAGTACGTCGCGGGTGCGGGCTTCCCGCTCCGGCTTTTTGACCCCCTGGACCTCCAGCCCCCACCCGGCGTTGTCCAGCACGTTGCGGTGGGGCATCAGGCCGTAGTGCTGGAACACCATGGCGATCTTGCTGCGGCGAAACTCGATCAGCTCCTTGTCGGACATCTTCGTGATGTCCTCGCCCGCGATGACAATCTCGCCGGCAGTGGGCTCGATCAGCCGGATCAGGCAACGCACCATGGTGGACTTGCCGCTGCCCGACAGCCCCATGATCACGAAAGTTTCGCCCCGGTTCACCTGAAACGATACGTCCTGCAGGCCGATGACGTTGCCGAACTCGCTCTGGAAGAAGGACTTGTCCTGATCGGAATACTGGGGGTTCCAGCACCCGTTCCGGGTTCCGGCCGAACACTTTCCAGACCGAATCCACCCGGATGTATGGCTGCCCATCATCGTTCAGGGCGTTCGTGGCTTCGCTCGCGATGTTGTCCGTAGCCACCATGAGCAACAGCGCCTCCGCTGGTGTCGATATTTTTGTTTCTCGCGCCGGGACCGTTGGGCCACCGTAGGCCCGGCACCCTTGTTTGTCAACCCTGCCCATGCCCTCACACGTCCCCGCGTTGTCTATTACATCGATGAACAAGATGGACAGGATTAGATTGATTGCCGGAAATGCCCCGCACCTTGGACGCTGCCATCCGCAGAGCGGAGAGCCGGCGTGGTCGCCATCCTATTCATCCTGTTCATCGATGTAAGTTTGCTCCCCTCGTCGTCAAACCGGTTACACGTGAGGGAATCAGGCGCCCCGATCTTCAATCCAACGGTGCTTCTGGGCCTGACGCCGTCCTTCGTCCGTGGGTCGGTACGAACTCAGGAACTCCTCACGAAATGCCGCGAACCGCCCCTCTGCTATCGCGTCCCGCATATCCTCCATGAGCCTGAGGATGAAGCGCAGGTTATGTATCGATGCCAGGCGAGGCCCCAGCATCTCGCCGGCCTTGAAGAGATGCCGCAGGTACGCGGCGGTGTAGTTCCGGCAGGTATAGCAGTCGCAGGCCTCATCCAGTGGCAGGTCCTGGTCGGCATACTTGCGGTTGGCGATGTTGACCCGACCCGTGGGGCGTGAACAGCGCTCCGTTGCGGGCCACGCGGGTAGGCAGCACGCAGTCGAACATGTCAACGCCCAGCGCCACCGAGTTCACCAGGTCCTCCGGCGAACCCACTCCCATCAGGTAACGCGGCCGGTCCGCCGGCAGTCCCTCGCATACCAGCCCGGTCACGTCGTGCATTTCCGCCTTGGTCTCGCCCACCGCCAAGCCGCCGATGGCGTAACCGTCAAATGGGATGCCCGTGATGTAGTCCGTTGACGCCCGTCGCAGTTCGGGCACCGTCCCGCCCTGCACTATTCCGAACAACGCCTGCTTTCCGGATCGCTCGCTCCGCACGTGCGTGTCGTGGCAGACCTGCGCCCAACGGTGCGTGCGCTCCATCGCATCTTCCACCGCGCCCGGTTCGCCCGCTGAAAAAACGCACTGGTCGAAGCACATGATGATGTCTGCCCCAATCCCGTGCTGGTTGATTATCGCTGATTCCGGCGTGAAGAAATGCTCGCTTCCGTCGATGTGGGAGCGGAACACGATGCCATCGTCGTTCACCCGGCGCAGCGTGCCCATGCTGAACGCCTGGTAACCGCCGCTGTCGGTTAGTATCGGCCCGTCCCAGCCCATGAACCGATGCAGCCCGCCGGCGTCGCTGACCCGTTCCACTCCCGGCCGCAGGTACAGGTGGTAGGCGTTGCTCAGCACCGTTTCCGCGCCCAGGGAGCGAACCTCGTCGAAGGTCAGGCCCTTCACCGTCGCCTGGGTGGCCACCGGCATGAACAGGGGCGTTTGCGCCTCCCCATGGGGCGTGGTAATCTGCCCGCGCCGGGCGGCTCCATCGGTCGAGAGCAGTTGAAAACCGAACCGTTGGGTCGTCATGCGGGTTAATGTACGCGCAACAGTCCCGCCTGCGCAAACCAGCGGTCTCCACTCTCAGGGCCTTTCGATTATTGCTCTGCGACCACCAGTATCCGTCATTCCGGCGAAAGCCGGAATCCAGCAACGGTTAGCGACCGGCGACGTCGCCACTTTGATAAAACTCTGGATTCCGGATCAAGTCCGGAATGACGGGAATAATCGAAAGGCCCCTGCCCCCAATCCGGCTTTAGCTGCACGGCATGGCCAATCTGGAATATCATTGTGCGTCACCCCTCCGTTGCAAGCCTTTGCCGGCAATAGAGCTCACACATGTACCAGGCGTTATCCGAATTCCTTCTGGAGTTGAGCCGGCACAAGATACTGTGGGCGGTTTCCGTGATCGCCGCCATGGCGGTTACCGCGGTTGTGCTGTACGTCTTCTGGGATCTGGTCGCCCGGGGCGTCGCGCTGGCCCGCCCTCGCGGACGCTCGCCGGTCGATAACCGCTCCCGCCGGGGACACTAGCGTGCACTTCCCCATCGCCGACGCCACGGTATCGCCCCTGCTGCTGGCGCTGCTGGGAATGATCGTCGGCACCATGACCGGGTTTTTCGGCGTGGGCGGCGGCTTCCTCATCACCGGAGGACTCCTCGTTCTTGGCGTCCCGACCATCTACGCCGTCGGGCACCGGCCTCCTCATGGTGATGGGCACGGCGATCACCAGCACCCTGCGCCACCGCCGGCTGGGCAACGTCGACATGCGGCTGGCCGTCCTGATCGTTTGCGGAACCATCCCCGGCGTGTTCGCCGGCGAGCGGGTCAACGCGACCCTGGAACACGCCGGCGTGTCCGGGCCGGTGGTCGGCGCGGTCTATTTCGTGCTGCTGCTGAGCCTGGGCTCCCTGATGGTGGGAAACTGGATCAGGCAACTCCGGTACCGTCCCGGCCCCAGGGTAGGCGGCGGACTCCCCGGCTGGTTTCGCAGCGTGCGTCTCGGCCCGGACCGGCTCCGGTTGCCCATGTTGGCGGGCGCGAGATTTTCCGGTGAGGTGAACCTTAGACCCGCCTTTCCCGGAGCCGGCATCGATGAGATGTCGGCGCTGGTTCCCGTGTTCGCCGGCTTTACCATCGGGTTCGTCGCGGCGTTGCTGGGCGCAGGCGGCGGGTTCCTCCTGATGCCGTTCCTGGTTTACGGACTGGGCATCCCGCCCGGTGTCGCCATCGGCACCGACCTGTTCCAGATCATCATCACCGGCAGCCTGGGGGCGTTCCTCTACTCGCTGAGCGGCAACGTCGATCCGATGATCGCGGTCATCATGTTCGCGTCGGCCTCCGTCGGCACCCAGCTGGGCGCCCTGGCCACGCGGTTCGTCAACGCCAGCCGGATCCTCGGCTTGTTCGGCGTCACGGTGCTCAACGCCGGCGTCGCCGTTGGTTTGGGTCAGTTGGCCCGGCTATTGGGATCGGGCGGGTTGGAGCAGGTCAGCCAGATATTCCTCCTGGGCGTATCCGGCGCCGTCGCGGTGACGATCCTGCTCCTGCTTGACTGCGGCGGCGGTGAGCCAGGCCAGACGCGGCCGCCGCCTGTCCGCGTTGCGCGAGGCCCGGGCAGCCCGCCGGCGGGTGGTTTGACGGGCTCCGGGCGAAACTGATACCGTAATCCTGAAACTTCCCCGCCCTCCAGCCTGTTCGCGGGCTGGACTGGCGGGCTTTTTTTATTAGTGTCGGCAGATGCAGATGGCAGTTCGATACGGCCTGGCGTTGGTTGGCACCTTGCCGGCGGCGGGGCTGTTTGCAGGCGATGCTAACTTGTTCGTCGCAGGTGTGCCCGGAACCAGGTGGATCATTCTGGCGTCCTTCATAGTCGGCTGGGCAGGAGCAACGGTTTGGACGGCGTTGGCTGCCGATGCCAGACAAACATTCCGGCGGGCCTGCCTGTCGTTCACGGATGGCCGCGACATTGTTGCCCGTTGCGGCTTTGATTTTCGTCGTTACTGAGCCGCCTTCTCGTGACCCTATTTTCCCCAAAACACTCATCTTTATCTTCTTTTTGGTGGCTGGGTGGGTCCTGGGTGTCACGGGGTTGGTTGCTTGGCCGCTACGTTCCACGCTTGGACGACGTGAAGTTCGGCGCAGTTGCAGGGGTATCGTTTGTGCTGATCCTGACAATCGCAGTCTTGTTTGCTTATGTAAACTTCTGGGCCTACAGGTAACCCAATGGTACCTCTTCTGGTTACGGCAACCGTGGCTACTCCGTAAGCCAGGCCAGCGTGTCCTCCACCACTTCGCTGGGAATATCCCGGCGGACGGTGGCGCCGCCGACGTCCTCCAGCAGCACCCAGCGGTTGGCGCGGCCGACCGTCTTCTTGTCCAGCGACATCGCTCCCCGTACTCCGTCCAGATCCACGCCCCGAGCCGAGATGGGCAGGTTGAACCGCTCCAGCAGGACGCGCTGACGGTCCAGGATGTCGTCGCCGATCATCCCCATCTCCCGGGCGATGCGCCCGGCGCCCATCATACCCACGGACACGCCCTCGCCGTGCATGAACCGGCCGTACTCCGTGGAGGCTTCCAGCGCGTGGCCGATGGTGTGCCCGTAGTTCAGCAAGATGCGGATGCCCAGGGTCTCGCGCTCGTCCTGGCTCACCACGTCGGCCTTGATGGCCATGCTGCGACGAATGACCTCGGTGGAGATCTCTGGTTCCACCTCCATTAGCGCCTCGGCGTGCTCCTCAAACACGTCCACCAGCGACGGGTCCAGGATCAGGCCATGCTTGATCGCCTCGGCCCAGCCTTCGGCGAGTTCCCGCTTGCCCAGCGTGGACAGCGCCTGCACGTCGGCCAGGACCGCACGGGGCTGGTAGAACGCGCCCACCATGTTCTTGGCCTGGGGCAGATTCACCGCGACCTTGCCGCCGATAGACGCGTCCACCATGGCCGCCATGCTGGTCGGCACCTGCACGAAGGGCACCCCCCGCAGGAAGGTGCTGGCGATAAAGCCGCCCAGGTCACCGGCGACCCCGCCGCCGATGGCGATGATGGGCTGGCCGCGCTCGGCCCGGAGGCTCACCAGCCACTCGTAGATTTCCTGAGCCTGCTGGAAGGACTTGCTGGTCTCGCCGGCGGGAATGACGAAGCAATGCGCGGCGATGCCGGCGCGCTGCAAGGCCCATTGTGCATTGCGCCCGTAGGGCCGCATCACGTTCTCGTCCGTGACAATATACGCGGTGTTGCCCAATCCGAGTTCCGCGATGTACTCGCCCAAGCGGTCTATGATGCCCCAGCCGGCGATAACGGGGTAGCTCCCGCCGGAGTGATTTACGGTCGCGGCTAGGTCTGGGCTGGTCATTGTGAAACTCCTTTATTCCAGTCAGCGAGTATCGCTCAGTTGAGATACCCACTCCATTGCCGGAGCGCGATGGTTAGGCATTGGTCGGTCCATTCTTTGAGGCGCGGAAGTAAATCGTCCGCGTCGCTTTCCCAAGTGAATTTGAAAGGCTCTACAGTGCAGTCCATAAACGAGGAAGTTTCGTCTTCCTCGAACTGGTTTGCAATGTCGTCGCCGCGATGTTCGATGAGAGCGAATGCGGTGGCGGCCATGATACCCGACGATTGACGTCCGGTGTGATGCAACGACACCACGAAAACGAGGCGTGACTGCCGCGCCATCTGATCCGGCGTCAGCGCGAGCCTGATAAAGAACCTGGCTTCGTTAAAATTAGCCCAATGCTTGGCGTTCCTGGCAGTCTCCTCTATCTGCCAGCGATACCAATATCCCTTGTCTCCCGGCCCTCCCATGATCACTTGGAAATCTACTGTTCGCCCGGCTTGTCCTAAACGTGAAGTAATCTGGCTGGCCCGTTCAGTTAGCAAAGCCGCGGCGCGTTCTTGCAACGCCACGCCGACTGTGTTAACCAAGCGCAGTTGATTCGCCCGATCAGTGTTCCCCTGTTCGATTTGCTCGACGATATGATCAAGCACCTGCTCAAAGGCGCCGGCCGGTCCGGCAAAATCAGGTTCGCCAAGAGCCTCGAGTATCATCCGCCTTTCCAGTCTAGCTAAAAAGTCAACAAGCGGCGCCAAGTCACCGCGGTCGGCTTTTTCAAGCGCGTCAATGTAGATGGGCCGATCATCCCTTTTCACCACAATGGGTAGATATTCTTCTCGAACCAGATGCCAGGTAAGGATGGTACGCACCACACGACCGTTGCCATCCGGGAAAGGATGGATCTGCGTGAATCTGTGATGAAGCCACGCTGCCACGAGCACAGGATGGTACCGGTCTTTGTTCTGTCGGTATTGGTCGTACCAGCCAATCAGATTATCTAATTCGCTCTCGACCTGTTCCGGCGGGCAGTATTCATGGATTTGTCCGTTGAGTCGGGTTGGATTATTAGGCTGCTTCTTGAAGACTCCATGTTCTAATCGCGCATCAAACCAACCTACTGACGGATTAAACGCTCGATAAGTAAGTTGATGCCTGGTGAGGATGGCGTGCATTTGCTGAATGGTTATGCGCGTAATAGGCCGGCCTTCTCTAATGTACGCATACACGCCGGTTACGGCATCCTGGTGATCGGTCAGGATGCGAACCAGTTCCCCAGGCTCTTTGTTGGTGTCGCTCCGGTCTATGAGATCTGTGGAGATGCCACGCATTACCAGCGTTTCGGTCATCCCGCGGTCCAGCGTGTACAACCCTTCAATGATTCCCGTTTCTATCGCCCAGCTTCGGGTCAACCGTTCCTGGAACGCGTTGTACGCGGCGGGATCCAACTCTTCGCGAGCCCGTTTGACGTTGAGCCACTGACGCTGCAGCGCGTCGATTTCAGAGAAATCGAAATCGCACTCCTCCGATAATGGACTGATGGGTTGCCACTTGTGGGCCATCATATTGGCGTCAACTGCCGGGAATGGAACTCGTCACGGCAGTTTCAAATATCCGCAGCACCTCGTCCGCTACCTCCTCCGGAGTGCGGTCGTCGGTGGAGACGGCGTGGTGGGCCAGCGCGTAGGCGGGGGCCCGTTCGTCAAGTAGTTCGCGTATTCGTACCAGCGGATCTCCCCCGCCGAGCATGGGTCGCACGGCGGCGTTGGGGCTCCCCCGGGTGATGCGGTAGTGGATGGTTTCCGCCGTCGCGGTGAGGCAGAACACAATGCCGTTCTCCAGCAACACCTGGCGGGTAAGTTCCTGTGCGAAAGCGCCGCCCCCGGCCGCGATTACCTTGTTGCCGCCCTCGCACAGCGTCAGGGCAGCGTGCCGCTCCATGGCGCGGAACACGATCTCGCCTTCATCGCTGAAAATCTGGTGGATCGGCTTGCGTGCCCGCCGGACGATTTCCTCATCCAGGTCGGTCATGCGCCGCCCGGTCAGCCGCGAGATGATCCGGCCGACGTGGCTCTTGCCCGTCGCCATGAACCCTACCAGGATGATGTTGTCCGCAGTCATTGCCACTGGCAGTTACGCCGGTCGCGGCGGGGCCGGTGCGTAGCCCGACGCGGTGCAGAACTCCACGCTGTTGCCGTCCGGGTCCTCGATGAAGAAGTACGCCTGCCCATCGTAGCGAATACCGCCGCGCAGCACCTCGTAGCCACTGCTCTCCAGCGTGGTGCGGGTGGCCTCAAGGTCGTCGACTTGGAACGCGTGGTGGACATTACCGGGCTTGGCCGGCGCTTCGTCCGTTTCGATCAAGTGCACCATCACGCCGTTTTCCAGTTGCAGCCACGTGATGGCCGGATTGTCGACCTGGCTCTGGATCTGCTTGATGCCCAGCAGGTCGTTATAGAAAGCCATGGCGCGGGCCGTATCCTTCACCATGGTGGTTACGTGGTTGATTTGCCGTATCTCGATCTTTCCGGCCATGCTGTCCCTCCGCGTCAGTTGCTGCGGGTATTATGCCATACGGGGCAGAGACGCGCGGCGGCTGACTCTCACGGGAGCGTCTGCCACGCCCCCTCGCCCAGCAGCGGCACGTACGAACACGGGCCCAACTCTTCGATCTTGACTCCATCCGGTTCCACGCGCACCCGGGTCAGATTCTGGTACTGCCCCACTCCTACCGGAATCACCATTCTTCCGCCGGGCTTCAGTTGCGATAACAGGGACTCCGGAACTTGCGGAGCGGAAGCCGACACCAGGATTGCGTCGAACGGCCCCAACTCGGGTGCGCCCAGACCGGTCCCGGTCCGCACCACCTGCACGTTGCCGACACCGCACTTGGCCAGGTTCCCCGCGGCCATGGCCGACAGTTCCGCAATGCGTTCCGTGGCCACGACCCTGCCTTCAGGCAGGAGAGCCGCTATCACCGCCGCCTGGTAGCCGGAACCCGCCCCGACTTCCAGCACGTATTCATCGCCCGCCAATTCCAATGCGTCAGCCGCCCATGCCACCATCTGCGGCTGCGAAATGGTCTGCCCGTTTCCAATGGGAAGCGGCTTGTTTTTGTAGGCTTGTGACCGGAGACGGACGGGAACGAACCGTTCCCGCGGAACCGCGCGCATGGCGTCCAGCGTCGGGCCGTCCCCCATGGCTTTAGCCAGATGGTCGAAGAGGCGACTGCGGTCGCTCTTGAACACAGCGCGTCCGCCGGCGGCGCTACTGCCCCTGGAACCAGGCCTGCCGCTTCTGGGAAAAGGCCCTGATGCCTTCATGGAAATCCCGGGTCAGCCCAATACCGGCGATGGCGTCGGTCTCCGCGTCCAGTTGCGTTGCCAGGTCAGAGTCCCAGCTGCCGTCGAACAGCGCCTTGACCCGACCATATGCGCGGGTGGGCCCCTGGGCGAGGCGGTCCGCCGTCTCCATCGCGTGCCGTTCAAAGTGGGAGGACTCGAACACCTGGCTGACCAGTCCCAGTTCCAGCGCGTACTGGGCGCCGATGGGCTGCCGGGCCAGGTAGATTTCCATGGCGCGACCCTGACCCACGATGCGGGGCAGCATGTAGGTGGACCCGCCATCCGCCGTGCAGCCGATGTTGGCGTAGGCCAGCAGGAACCGCGCGTCCGACGATGCGACGCGGATGTCGCAAGCCAGGGCCAGGCTGAAACCCGCCCCGGCCGCTACGCCGTTGATCGCCGCCACCACCGGCTTGTCCAGACGGCGTATGCCCATCACCACGTCTCGGTGCAACGTGTCCGCCAGTTCCCGTAGGTGATCCGAGAGGCCTTCCTGCCCGCCCTCGTCCAATTGCTGAGCGAAGTCACGGACGTCCGCACCCGAGCAGAACGCGCCGTCGGTACCCGTGAGCAGGACCGCGCGCGTGTCCCCACCCCGGCACGACTTGATGGCGTTGCCAAGCTCGGAAACCATCTCCGGCGACAGGGCATTTCGCGCTTCGGGGCGGTTCAGCCGGATGACCGCCAGGGATCCCTTGCGTTCCAGTTGGATGCGATTTTTAGCGGTCGTCATCGGGGCCTCCAAACATCCAGTTGTGCCCGTTGGCGCCATTTCGCCGGATCCGCTCATCGGCCACGCCGGCATCGTAACCGAGCCGGTAGCCTTCCTCCCGGGCCTTGTTTATCTCCTCACGCGCTTTAGCCAATTCCTTCTGCCGTTTCTGCCAGATGGCCTGCCGCGCGTAGTCAATGCCAAACAGCATCGCGTAACCTCCCGTCTCAAACAACGGCCAGAACAGCGCCGACAAAGGGGTAAGGTCTGCCGCCGTAATCAGCGTTTCCAATCCCATCCATTTCCGTTCGCCCACAATCAGCATAGCTGCGGCGTTGACCAGCAGGATAACCGTGGCAGCTACCGCAATTTTTGCTGGTATGCTGATCGGTTTTCGCGGTTCCACTATACCGGGCTACCGCGTCACGGCTCCTTCGGAAGCCGAGGACACCAGCTTGGCGTACTTGGCCAGCACGCCGGTGGTGTACTTTGGCTCGATGGGCTGCCACGCGGCGCGGCGGTCGGTCATCTCTTCCTCAGTGATGCGCGCGTCGAGGCGGCGGCCTGGGATGTCCAGCGTGATGATGTCTCCCTCGCGCAGCATGCCGATGGGGCCGCCGTCCATGGCCTCCGGGGCGACGTGGCCGACCATGGGGCCGTGAGACGCTCCGGAGAACCGGCCGTCGGTGATCAGAGCCACGGTGTCGCCCAGGCCCTGCCCGATGAGAGCGCTGGTGACCGCCAACATTTCGCGCATACCGGGGCCGCCCTTGGGCCCTTCGTAACGGATTACAACGATGTCGCCGGGCTTGACTTCCCGGCGCTGTATCGCCTGGAAGGCTGCCTCTTCTTGATCGAAGACCCGGGCCGGCCCTTCGTACAGCTTTTCCTGGTGGCCGGCGACCTTGATTACCGCGCCGTCGGGGGCAAGGTTGCCGCGCAGGATAGCCAGGCCGCCCGTGGGGCTGCGCGGCGCGTCGAGGTTATAGACAACGGGCTGGTCGTCCACAGTGGTGGTTTCCCTGAGGTTTTCCGCCAGCGTCTTGCCGTTCACCGACATGGCGTCCCCGTGCAGCAGGCCGGCGTCCAGTAGACGCTTGCCGATGAGCGCTACTCCACCGTAGCGGCTCAGGTCGGCCATGACATAGCGGCCGCCCGGCTTCATGTCGGTGATGTAGGGGGTGTTGCGGCTGATGCGATCGAAGTCCTCCAGCGTCAGGTCAACTTCCGCTTCCCGAGCAATGGCCATCAGGTGCAGCACGGCGTTGGTGGAGCCTCCCATGGCTGCCACCAGCGTTATGCCGTTCTCAAAAGCTTGCCGGGTCAGGATGTCCAGAGGCCGGATGCCCTCGTCCAGCATGCGCATAACCGCCGCGCCGGCGCGGCGGGACTCTTCACCCTTGCGGGGGTCCACCGCCGTCAGCGAAGAGTCGCCGGGCAGGGACAGCCCCATGATTTCAATGGCCGTGGACATCGTGTTGGCGGTGAACAACCCGCCGCAGGAACCCTCCCCCGGGCAGGCGGCACATTCCAACTCCGTCAGTTCCTCGCCAGTGATATGGCCAGCCGCCCAGGCGCCCACCGCTTCAAACACGTCCTGGATGTTTATGTCGTTGCCATTGTACTGGCCCGGCAGGATGCTGCCGCCGTACACGAAGACACTGGGAATATTCAGGCGGGCAATGGCCATCATGCAGCCCGGCATATTTTTGTCGCAGCCGCCCACCGTAACCAGGCCGTCCATTCTCTGGCCGAAGACCACGGTTTCGATGGAATCAGCGATGACCTCACGGCTCACCAGCGATGCCTTCATGCCTTCGGTGCCCATGCTGATGCCGTCGCTGACGGTGATGGTGCCGAACTGGAAAGGCGTCCCACCGCCGTCGCGGATCCCTTCCTTGACTGCCGCGGCCCATTTGTCCAGATGGACATTGCACGGCGTAACGTCACTGGCCAGATTGGCCACCGCCACAAAGGGCTTCGCCAGGTCGTCGTCCGTCAGGCCCATAGCCCGCAGATACGAGCGGGCCGGCGCCCGCTCCGGCCCGTCGGTGATGTCGCTGCTGCGGTGCTTCAGTAAGGCGCGCGGGCTCCGTGTGGTGGTAGTCAAAACGTCCTCCTCAGCGGACGCCTTGCCCGCCGTTGGTGATCAAATGCGTCGTTCGATTATAGATTGGGGCTCAGACAGCGGCAACCGAACCCTCACGCGTATCGACTTCGCCTGAACTGTCATTGCGAGCGCCCTTGTCGTCATTGCGAGCGCAGCGTGGCAATCTCGTTGGGGCAAGGAACGCTGCTGCGGGAACGAGATCGCCACGTCGCTGCGCTCCTCGCGATGACAATCAGGGTACAAGTGAGCAGCCGAACCATCTTTACAGTTGCACCACCATCTGCAACTCACTGGTGGGGTGGCACAGCGCTTCGAACGCCCCCTGGATACCCTCCAGCGGCACGA
Organism: Dehalococcoidia bacterium; assembly: GCA_965203985.1. GTDB lineage: Bacteria > Chloroflexota > Dehalococcoidia > Lucifugimonadales > UBA3495 > Bin87. Next base: position 826,577 of record CBDBDS010000013.1, on the reverse strand, counting down.
AGTTGGTGCCCGACAACATGTGCTCGACGGACACCCGCCCGGTGCGCATGAGGTCCAGGGCGATGCGCCAGTCCTCCGGCAGCGTCCCGAACGACGATTGCATCCGCACCTCCCGCGCCATCCAGTTTGGTGGAACCACCGGCGTGGGCTCCCAGGCAATCGCGATCATAACCACCTGCCCGCCTCGTGCGCACAGGTCCAGCCCTTGCTCCAGCGTCGACGGCGCGGCGGCGCACTCGAACACCACCTGCGGCCCCGTGCCGCCGGTCAACTCCACCACCCGCTCGGCGAAGTCCGCCTCCATGGGGTTGAGCACCGCGTCCGCGCCCAGCAACCGGGCAGCTTCGGCGCGACCGGGCGCCGGCTCGGACACGATCACCGTGGTCGCCCCCGCGGCCCGCGCCGTCTGCATGCACAGCAGGCCGATGGGGCCCGCGCCCAGCACCAGCACGGCGTCGCCGAGCTTGATGTCGGACAGGCGCACGGCGTGGACGGTGACCGCGCACGGTTCGCAGAGCGCCGCCTGCTCGTCGGTCACGTCGTCAGGAACCGGCGTCGGCTCCCATTCGTCCAGCAGCACGAACTCGGCGTATCCCCGCGGCCGCGCATTCTGCTGGAAGCCCATGGTCCGGTAGTTGAAGCGGGGGTTGGTGCGCGTTGCCGAGCCGCCACCCGGTGGGGGATGCCCACCGCCGCCGACCACGCGGTCGCCCACCTGCCAGCGGCCTACGCCGGGCCCGACGTCGACGATAGTTCCGGTGTACTCGTGCCCCATCACCGCGCCCGGCTGAGCCAGGTCGTACATGAAGGCATGCACGTCCGTTCCGCAGATCGCGGAGTATTTCACCCGCATCACCACCTGGTTCGGCCCTGGCGTTGGGTCGGGCAACTCCTCGACCTGCAATACCTGCTCACCCTTGTAAACGGCAGCGCGCATGGCAACATCCCTCCAGTGTAGGTTGGTGGCGCAAGGATAGCACAGGGCATAGGAGCCGCCTGCTACAATCGAACACGAGCCCGCAGCGGCAAAGCGGCGAAACTAGTAGCCAGGGGGCAAATGATGGCTGGCAACCCGAACAGAGACAACGCCGGAATCACCAAGCGCCAAGGGAGCAAGATCCCATTCGATCACGCCGACGAGGGCGGCGCGGTCGTGGATCGGGCCTACGCCATATACGACGCCAAGATTCGCCATCTGGTTGAACCGGAGCACCACGGCGAATACCTTACCCTGGATGTGATTACCGGCGAGTACGAGATTCACGCCGACGATATGGCAGCCAATTCCAGAATGCTTGAGCGCCATTCTCCGGCGACACTGGTCACGCTGCGCATCGGCTACCCTGCATTCGGCACCTTCAGGAGGCGAGTCAGGCCGGTGTCCGACGATGAAACCGGAGTTGCCAATCGGAGGACGCGCAAAACTCTCGTTCCAGTTCCCGGTCAAGAGGACTCGGTCGTGAGCCAAGCCATCGCGATCTATGACGCCAATATCCGCCATCTGGTCGAACCGGAACACCACGGTGAGTACATTACGCTGGATGTCGAAACCGGCGAGTATGAGTTTGACGCTGATGGCCTGGCGGCGAACTTCAGAATGCTGGAGCGCCATTCTCCGGAGACGTTGGTCTCACTGCGCATCGGCTATCCGGCATTCGGCACGTTTGTGGGATGGCGTGGGGTTTTCCCGTGACCGCCGGCCATATCGATCAGCATGGGCGTCCGGTAATTCCTGTGGATTTGTTCGATAGTCAGGGTCGGTTGCGCCGTGTCGAGGCCATGATAGACACCGGTTTTTTTGATGATTTTTGCCCTCCCTGCCCACTGGGTACAGCGCTTGGGGCTGGTTTGGGCCAGCCGGATTCCGATGCAAGTAGCCACCGCGGAGTGGGCACACTTTGACATCTATGCGGTAGACGTGCTTTGGTTTGGTAACCGCCTGCCAATTCGCGTGCTGCAAACGCAATCCGAAATCCTGATCGGAACCGGTCTGCTTTGGGAAAGTCAACTGACGGTGCAGTTCTGGGAAGGCGGCTCCGTGAACGTGCTGCCGCGGAGCACGTAGCGCGATCCATCCCGGCTTGGCCCGCCCTTGCGCCTACCGCCAAAGTGCGCTAGCATTTTTGCCGAAATTGCGCCGTCCATGACGGTTATCCGCCCCCCGTTGTCATCACCCGAAAGGAGACTGCACACGATGTTCAATCCCATCGCCGCCCTGAAGCCGCGCACGGCCCACGCCCACTGCGACATCCCCTGCGGCATCTACGACCCCCTGGTTGCCAAGATCGCCGCTCAGACCGTGCAGAAGATGGTCCTCCGCATGCAGAATCTGGAGGCCCCGCAACCCGGCGCCCCGGCCTCTGACCGCCAGTCCTTCGCCAACACCTTCTCCCGCTACGTCACCGTCAAGGAAGAGCACGCCGAGAAGTGCAAGGAAGAGCTGCGCATCCTCTGGGCCGACTACGCCTGGCCCGGCACCGACGCCAACGAGATCGCCGGCAAGTTCAACGCCGCCCTCAAGCTGGCCGGCCAGTGCAAGCAGACCGTCAGCATGGACAACGCCGAGGCCCTGGTCGCCGCCTGCGACGACATCGCCGCCGCCTTCTGGTCCACCAAGAACGTCGAGTACAGCGACCCCAACGCCGCCGCCCGCTACGGCACCTAAACTTACCCGAAAACGTCATTCCGGCGAAAGCCGGAATCCAGTGGGGCGAATGATTATTCGCCCCTACATTTTTGCTTCACGACCGGCGAGCCGGACCAGCCGAATCTCATCATATGAAACATCGTCACCCAATAGTTCTTTCACCGGAGCCAGGCGCCCGTCCTTTGAAGCTGCCAGCGCGTCTTTGATCCGCTCGGTCTTGTGCGGGGATGGCAACAGCGGCAGGATATCCACTTCGTCGCCCGCCGATATGATCCGTTCAATGTGGGCCACGATGGTCCCCTGGGTCAGACCGCGCTGTTCCGCGATCTCAGAGACGCTCATGCCTTGTTGCAATAACAAGCGAGTTTGATCGTCGGACCCGCCGCGTTTCTGTTTTTTCGCCTCTGAAATCGCTTTCTTCGAGCGTACCGGCGAGCCGTCCCCATGCTCCCGTATTGCCGCTAGAAACGCCTTCCCATACCGTTCCAACTTGGCCGGCCCGACCCCCGACACCCGCAACATAGCCTCCGGCGTGACTGGCCTGGCTTCCGCCAAACCGCGCAGCGTGGCGTCGCCGAATACGACAAAGGCCGGCACACCTTCCTCATCGGCCAGCCGCCGGCGCAACGCCCGGAGTTGCTCGAACAAACGGGTGTCGATCGCGCGAGCGGCGTCACCACCACTCGCTAGGGATTTCCTCGGTCGCTTGGTCCCTTCGGAGAGCCTCAACTCTAACGTCAAAGCGTCCTGGCCGCGCAGCCACTTCCTGCCAGCAAGAGTCACGCTCAATGTTGGATACTCGCCTTCAGCCCTGGCAAGCAACCCGCGCTCGACCAACCCATCCGCGATACGACGCAGTCCGTCGCGGTCGTAGTCGTTCACTATTCCGAACACGCTGAGCTTGTCGTGCTCCAGCTCGCGAATGCGCTTCAAGTTGCGACCAAGCAGAACGTCGCAAACGTGCGCTGCGCCGAACCGCTCACCCGTCCGTATCACTGCCGACAGCATCTTCTGGGCAACCACGGTGACATCCACCGTTTGCCGCTCCGCCAGGCACACGTCGCAGCCGCCGCACTCTTCGCTCGCTGCCGTGTCGCCGAAGTATCCGAGCAGGTACTTCCTCCGGCAGGTGCTCAGCCGACAGAAGTCGACCATCTGCTGAAGCTGGGTTTCCGCTGTTGCGCGGGCGTCCCCGGTCATACCCTGGATGAAGTACTCCTGCTTGGCGCGGTCGCCCTCGTTGAAAAACAGGACGCATTCGCTGGGCAGCCCGTCCCGGCCGGCGCGGCCCGTCTCCTGGTAGTAGCTCTCGATGGATTTGGGCAGGGTATAGTGGACCACCAACCGGATGTCCGGCTTGTCGATGCCCATGCCGAACGCGATGGTGGCGGCCACGATGGGCACGTCGCCGTCGATGAACCGTTCCTGCGTCAGCCGTCGGGTGTTTGCGTCCAATCCCGCGTGATAGGCCACCGCCGGATGCCCGTGGCCGGTGAGCCTGGCAGCCAACTCCTCGGTGTCCTTTCGGGAGAAGCAGTACATAATCGCGGACTGCCCCCGCCGTTCCTCCAGCAAGCCCAGCAGCGCATCCCAGGCTCCCACTCCCGGCTCGACGCGGTAGGTCAGATTGGGACGGTCGAAACCGGACACGAACCGGCGACAATCGTTCAGCCGCAGTTGCTCGACGATGTCCTGCTGCACCCGTTCGGTGGCAGTGGCCGTCAGCGCCATGATCGGCGTTTGGGGGAACAGGTCGCGCAGTTCCGCCAGCGCACGATAATCGGGCCGGAAATCGTGCCCCCACTCGCTGATGCAATGGGCTTCGTCGATGGCGATCATCCGCAGGTCAAGCGTGGACAGGAACCGCCGGAAGCCCGGCAGGCTGACCCGCTCGGGCGCTGCGTAGAGGAGTCGAACCACTCCGGCCTGCGCGCCGCGTTCCACTTCGGCGGCGGCGCGGTTGTCCAGCGTACTGTTGAGAAATTCGGCGCCGATGCCGTTGGCCCGCAGGGCGTCCACCTGGTCCTTCATCAACGCGATCAGCGGCGAGATCACCAGGGTTACGCCGCCCGTCGCCAGCGCCGGCAGTTGGTAGCAGAGCGACTTGCCCCCGCCGGTGGGCATGACCACCAGACTATGCCGCCCGGCCAGCGCGTTGGAGATTATCTCCTCCTGCCCCGGCCGAAACTGGTCGTAGCCGAAATGCCGCTTGAGCAGCCCGTGCAGGTTTGCTGTCGTCATTCCACAAACCAGCCGGGGCGACTCATGCAACCCAATCTGGAAATCGTCAGAATCAGGATTTTCAAGATTCAGGGATTATCAGGATTGGAGCTGTTCCATGAAGAAGATCTTCCAATCCTGCCCAATCATAAAATCCCGTAAATCCTGATTCTGACGTTTCTCCGCCGCAAACTATCCCAATGCCGCCAACGCTTCGCCCACCATCTCAATCGTCCGATCAATGTCTTCATTGGTGTGGGCAATGGAGACAAACCCCGCCTCAAACTGGGAAGGCGCGATGTACACCCCCCGGTCCAGCAGCGCGTGCATGTACCGACCGTAGACCGCAGTGTCCGATTGCTCCACTTGGGCCAGCGCCGACACCGGCCCGGCGTTGAAGAAGCCCGTGAACATAGACGCGACCCGGTTGATGGTGGACGGCACCTCCGCCCGGGCGAAGGCCGCGCTGACGCCGTCGGTCAGGCGCACCGCCGTCGCCTCCAGCTGCTCGTACACCCCCGGACGTTGCAACTCGCTCAGCGTCGCCACGCCGGCGGCGACGGCCAGCGGGTTGCCGGATAGCGTGCCGGCCTGGTACATCGGTCCAAGGGGAGCGACCTGCTGCATGACCTCGCTGCGGCCTCCGTACGCGCCCACGGGCAGCCCGCCCCCGATGATCTTGCCCATCGTGGTGATATCTGGCGTGACGCCGTAGAGAGTCTGTGCGCCCCCGTAGGCCACGCGAAAGCCGGTGATCACTTCGTCGAATATCAGCAGCGACCCGTTGGCCTCGGTGACGCTGCGCAATCCCTCCAGGAAACCCTCGGCCGGCGGCACCACACCCATGTTGCCCGCCACTGGCTCCACAATCACGGCGGCGATATCATCGGGCCACGCATCGAACAAACCCTCCACGGAAGCGATCTCGTTGAACGTGGCGATGAGCGTTTCGGCGGCGTAGGCTTCCGGCACGCCGGCGCTGGTGGGAACGCCATGGGTCAACGCGCCGGAGCCGGCCGCCACCAGCAGCCCGTCGGCGTGGCCGTGGTAGTTGCCGGCGAACTTGACGATCTTGTCGCGGCCGGTGTAGGCCCGGGCCAGCCGCAGCGCGGTCATGCACGCTTCGGTGCCGGAGTTGACCAGCCTCACCTGGTCCACCGAGGGCAGGGCAGCGCAGATCATCTCGGCCAGCTCGACTTCCTGCTCCACCGGCGCGCCGAAGGAGGTGCCGTCCGCCGCGGCCCGCTGCACCGCCTCCACCACGGCGGGATGGGCGTGGCCCAAGGCCAGGGGGCCCCAGGATCCCAGGTAGTCGATGTACTCGTTGCCGTCCACATCCCACACGCGCGCGCCGGCTCCGCGGGCGATGAACGGCGGCGTGCCTTCCACCGCCCGGAAGGATCGCACCGGGCTGTTGACCCCGCCGGGGATCACCCGCTGGGCCTGCTCGAAAAGCTGCTGGGACCTACCTTGCTGCATTGTGGATGTCTCCTCGGCGCGTGGATGCGCTACGTTCACGCCAGCATCAGGCGCTCACCCTTGGGTTCCGGTATCGGATCGTTGAATACTCTCGCGGTGTCAATCCATAGAGCGATCGCGTCATTGACATTCTTGAGCGCGGCCCCTTGCTTGGTACGGTTTGGCATCTTAACCGGTCGTAACGACCATCGTACGGACTCAACTCCGCACGCCGGAGCGTCAATGCCCGGAACGGCCCCGATTGGAGCCGTTCCTGCGCATATTGAGTTTGCCTGCGGCGGCAATGGTATGATGCTAGCGGTCCATCACCGCCATGGTGCCCTCGCCCGGGTTGTACTGGTAGCGAGTCACGCGATCCAGCTTCTGGGACTCCAGGCGCACCACCACCGCGCGGTCGCCGGTCACGTTCAGGGTGTTGTGGATCTCGCCGGGCAGGAAGAAGGCCACCTTGCCGTCCTCCTGCACGAAGTCGCCGGTCTCCTGGATCTGCACCGAGTCGACGCCCTCGCCGGGGTAGAACCAGCGCCACTTGGTCTGCTTGATCGCGCCGTCGTACACGCCGTACACCACCCAAGCCGCGCCGTGGTCGTGGGGCAGGTTGTCCTGGTCGGGCTTCTGCACCGACGCCATCAGCCAGAAACCGCCGCCGGGGTGGCCGTAATCCTCGTCCAGGTGCAGGTCATAGCGTCCGTATCCACCCTCGTCGGGAAGCTCCAGCCGCTCCTCAAGCCAGCCGGGGGTGGCCAGCAGGCGCTCCATCTGCTTGGCGACGCCGGAGGCCTGTGCCAGCGCGTCCTGCGTGGTGTCGAAAATCTCGCGCACGTCGTCGATGAATGCGTCAACTGAATAGGCCGTGGTCTGTGTCATTTCGCGCCTCCTCGTAGTCCCATGTCTTCTCGGATTCATTGTGAAAGGGATGATGGAGCATGTCAACGTGCCAGATTCTTCTGACTCGTAGCGGGTCGCGACCCTACTCCAGACCCTGCAGCCAGCGGGCCACTTCCTTGGCGTGATAGGAGATGATGATGTCCGCGCCGGCTCGACGGATCGCCGTCAGCAGTTCCAGTGTGACCGGCTTTTCGTCGATCCAGCCGGCCCGCGAGGCGGCTTTCACCATCGAGTATTCGCCGCTCACGTTGTAGGCCGCCAGAGGGTAGTCGTACCGTTCTCGGGCCTCCTTGATGACGTCCATGTACGCCATGGCCGGCTTTACCATCACGATGTCCGCCCCCTCGGCGATATCCGACTCGATCTCCCGCATCGCCATGCGGCGGTTGGCCGGATCCATCTGGTAACTGCGGCGGTCGCCGAACTGCGGGGTGGAGTCGGCGGCGACGCGGAAGGGGCCGTAGAACGACGACGCGTACTTGGCCGCGTAGCCCATGATGGGGGTGTCGTCGTAACCATGGGCGTCCAGCATCTCCCGGATCGCCCGCACCTGTCCGTCCATCATGGAGGATGGCGCGACCATGTCGGCGCCGGCCTGAACCTGCGTCAGCGCAGACCGCGCCAGAAGTTCCAGGGTTGCGTCGTTGTCGATGCGCTCGCCGTCGATGATGCCGCAATGCCCGTGGTCGGTGTACTCGCACAGGCACACGTCGCCGATGACCATCAGGCCCGGCGCCCGTTCCTTGATGGTGCGGGTTGCCTCCTGGATTATCCCTTCCGGATCGTACGCCCCGCTTCCGATGCCGTCCTTTTCCGGCGGCAGGCCGAACAGCAGCACCGACGGGATGCCCAGTTCGACAACCTCGTCGATCTCCTCGCCCAGGCGGTCGATGGAGGTGTGATAACACCCGGGCATCGGCTCAATCTCCTCCCGGACATTCTCGCCGTGGGTGACGAACATCGGGTAGATGAAGTTGGCGGCGCCGATGCGGGTCTCCCGCACCATGTCGCGCACCGGCGCTTTTTCCCGCAGCCGGCGCATGCGCAGATCTGGGTGCTTCAGCATGATGTCCCTCCTCTTGTTTTCTTTCCACGTGCCCTCCGCCAGATGCCGCATATCGCTCCTTCCTGTCCTGCGAATGTGACAACATATCGATAATGGCGTCCCAATAGCACATGGTCGTTCCGGTAACCGCTGCTTTTCCACATGTCTCTTACTATGAACAGTTGGTCGGATACCCATTTGGGCACTTCTGACAGGTCACAGTAGAAGTAATCCCATCCCCCAATTTGTTCCCAGTTATCATCTGCGACCTCGCGATTAACCAGCAAGTCCGGGCGAGTGGATGATTCAAGGGTTCCTTTGCATCTCATGCAACGATAGGGCTGCGGGTGTGGATACCTGCGTAGCGTTATGTCGCTGCTATCGCAGTGTGGGCATAAATCAGGTAGCGGTCGATGAACCCGTCGTCTATGCTCTTCTTTCATTTCTTGCCATTTGTTAATGGCGCGCCAGTCAGCATCGAAAGCCAGCGGAGGCAAGTTCTGGTATGGAAAAAATCGAGCATCCAGGCATTCCGGTCGTTTCGCCCTCAGTTGCCCGCCGGTGATACGCCCGTAAAACGTTTTTATAGGCGCACGGCGTCCCTCCATGATGGTAGAAACGATTTCTGCGCTTAGGCCGGTTTCTTCACGCAATTCCCTCCGCGCTGCCCGCCGACTGCGCTCGCCACGGTCAACGTGCCCGCCCGGCAAACTCCACTTGCCTTTTTCCTCCCCGTAACCCCTCTGTACCAGAAGAACTTCTCCGGCTTTATTCTCCACTAAACAAAAAGCCACTTTTCGCGCCATCAGATATGCTCCATACCATCGCTGCCGGTGAAGCAATTAGCCAGAGCGTCGGCCAGCCCTTCCACGTTGTGTTCCGCGGCGATGATGTCAACGGTGAGCCCCATCTCCTCAGCCGTGGCCGAGGTGATCGGCCCGATGCACGCGATGGCGCTGGACTCCAGGAGATGGCGGTCAGCGCCCAGGATGTCCACCAGGTTCCGCACCGTTGACGAACTGGTGAAGGTTACCACATCGATCCCTCGCTCAAATGCGGCCCGCGCCCGGTCTTCGATGCCATCCGGCCGCACGTTCCGGTACGCAGGAACTCGCTTCACGTCGGCTCCCAACTCGGCCAGGCCGACGGCCAGCTCATCGCGGCCGATGGCGGAACCCGGCAGCAGCACCAACCTCCCGTTCCAGTCCCGGCCGGACAACTCGGCGATCACTTCCTCGGATACGGAGCGCTTGGGAATGAAGTCCGGCTCAATGCCGCGCTCGCGCAGCGCCCGGGCCGTCGCCGGCCCGATGGCTCCCACGGTCGCGCCGGCAAAATACCGTGCGTCTTTGCCCAGCGCCCGTAACCGTTCCCACACGTACTCCACGGAGTTGACGCTCGCGAATATCATCCACCGCCCGGTTACCTCCGCGGCGTTGGTCAGGGACTGGTCAAGCTCTCCGTAATCGTCCAGGGGTCCAATCTCGATGGACGGCAACTCGACCGGTTCCGCCCCCAGATCGCGGAGCAGCTCAATGAGTCGCGATGCCTGCGTGCGCGAACGTGTCACGAGCACGCGCTTGCCCCACAGAGGCCGGCGGTCAAACCAGCCGATTTCCTCCCGCAGTCGCGCTACCTCGCCGATGATCGCCACCACCGGCGCGCCGATGCCGGCCGCTTTACCCTTTTCGGCGATGTCGGCCAGCGTGCCGGTGACCGTCCGCTGCCGGCTCCAGGTGCCCCACTGCACCAGCGCTGCGGGTGTGTCTCCGGCCATGCCGTTGGCCTGGAGAGTGGCCGCGATGCCGGGAAGAGCCGCCCAGCCCATCAGCGTCACCAACGTACCGCCGGTTTTTGCCAGCGCCGACCAGTCGGTGGTGGTTTCGCCCTTGCTCGGGTCCTCGCTGCCGGTCACGATGGTGACTGCGGTGGACACCCCCCGGTGCGTGACCGGTATGCCGGCGTAGGCGGCAGCGGCGACCGCAGATGTAACACCCGGCACGATCTCAAAGGGGACTCTGGCCTCGGCCAGCGCCTGCGCCTCCTCGCCCCCCCGGCCGAAAACGAATGGGTCGCCGCCCTTGAGGCGCACCACCGTCTTGCCCGCCAATCCCTCTGCAACCAGCAGCCAGTTGATCTCCGCCTGGGTCAACGCCTGCCGTCCCCGTTCCTTGCCCACGAACACGCGCTCTGCCGACCCCGGCGCCAACGCGACCAGCGTTGGATCGAGCAGGCGGTCGTACACCAGCACCTGCGCGCCGGCCAAAGCCTGGGCGCCCTTGACGGTCAACAGCCCAGGATCGCCGGGGCCGGCGCCGACCAGATAGACTTTGCCGGGTTTTGTACTGTCAACCGATGACATAGAAGCAGTGGAACCTTGCGGTCAGTTGGTCCGTCTGCCGACGAGGGATTGGATTGCCACCATTTTGCGCTCGTCGGCGTCAGCCTGCATAAAACCTTCGATGGCTGCCTCGGCCAAGTCTATCCGGTCCAGCGTCTGAATCAGGGTGAACGTTGTGTTTGGATCATAATCTGCTCGGTGGCGCTGGTCTTGCAGCTGCGCGAATACGTCCGCGAACTGTTTGACATGTAGAGAGAACAGGCTCCGGTCTTGCAGCAGGTTTCGCCTGGCCGCGCTGTGGTTGAGGCCGCGGTAGATACGCGACCAAGCGTGTTCAGTCAAGGGGTCACGAGGTGTGCCGACAAGACAGTGCGCGTTACTGCTGGCCAGCGCGTGGAACATGGCGTAATACGCGGTGCTGACGGCCCGGCGCAATGAGTCCTGTAAAGGTTGGATATCAGGGTTTGGCGTGGCAGTCAGCAACCGGCTGATTGCAATTAGGTCTTGCCAGCGCATCAGCCTTGCCTGTTCCATGGGCGCGCCGCCGCCCTCTCGGACAACAGCCGGTCGTGTTCAGCCTTGGGAATGCATGAGACGGAGGGAATCTGCAATATCCCGATTTCGAGCAACTGCGGCTCGATCTCCCCGTGCAGAGAAATGAGCGAGTGTATGTTCAGGTCATCGTGAGGGCCTTCGTAGATGACGGATACGTCGAGGAACTCTTCGTCGATCGCGTTCCAGGCTACTTCAGCTTCGGCGTCGCAAAACCGCACCGAGCCGTGCGATTGGGCGCGCAGACCCGCCAGGATAATCTCCTTGGCCTTTTCCTGCGTTTCCAGTGAGATAGTCATAGTTTGCGCTCCCTGCCGTTGCTCACGGTTGGGTTTGATGCTAGTGGCGTGCATCGGGCTGGTCAAGTTTCGGATACGTTGCCGATAAGACAGCGTAGCGTGACGTTTTCTCCTACACCAGCAGCCTCGCCGCACCCTGCTCCCGCAGCGTTTCCCACCCTGCCGCCGCCAGGCCAACCGGGTCGGACGACGCTCCGGTCACGGTGACGCGGTACGTGGTCGAACCATCCGGCGCGGCCATGAACACCGTCAGCCGCAACGAGTCGCCGCCGTCGAACTCCGCGTAGGCTCCCACCGGAACCTGGCAACCGCCGCCCAGCGCCTCCAGGAAGGACCGTTCCGCCGTCACCGCCGCCGCCGTTGGCGAGTGGTCCGCCTCCGCGACCAACTCGGCGATGCGTTCGTCGTCGGCGCGGATCTCCACCGCCATCGCGCCCTGTCCCGGGGGAGGCACAAACTCCTCGGGCGAGAGGTACTCTGTGATCACGTCAGCCATTCCCATACGGTCCAGGCCGGCCACCGCGATTACCGTGCCGTCGCATTCCTCGCCCGCAGCCTTGCGCAGCCGGGTGTCCACGTTGCCACGAATGGGGACGATTTCCAGGTCGCGACGGCGTTCCGCGATCTGCGCCTGCCGTCTCGGGCTGCTGGTTCCGATCTTCGCGCCGGCGGGGAAATCGTCCAGTGTTTTGCCCAGATGCGAGACCAGCGCGTCCCGCGGGTCGGCGCGTTCCAATACCGCGCCCAGCGCCATGCCGTCGGGCAACACGGTGGGCATGTCCTTGAGGCTGTGCACCGCCATGTCGATCTCGCCGGTCTCCAGGCGACGTTCGATCTCCTTGACGAACACCCCCAAGCCCATACCCGCTAGCGGCGCCGTCTGGTTGGCGTCGCCCTGGGTGGTTACGGTAACGACCTCGAAACGGACGTCGGGATGGGCAGCGCGCAGCGCCGCCAGCGTCAGCTCAGTCTGGATCAGCGCCAACCGACTGCCCCGGGTGCCCACCCGTATCGTGACGCCAGCCATGATCCAGGCTCAGTACGTCAGCGCCGACTGCGACGGTCGTCGTCGTTTCCGAACAGGCGACGCGCCACGCGGTAGTCCGTAGTGTTGTCTCCGGAACGCAACTCCACCGTGGGCCGGTGCAGCAGTTTCTTGACCAGCGCGTTACTCATGGCGTGGAGCCGCTCCGCCATTTCGCCTTCCTCGTCTTCCCCCAACATCCGCAGCGTTCGGGAAACTTCTTCGCGTCGTACCTTGTCCGCCCGGCGGCGCATGCCCACCACCAGTTCCATGGCGTCCGAGGAGTGCCACCATTCGGAGAAGCGAGTCAACTCGGCGTCGACCAGTTTGCCCGCCTTCTGCACTTCATCGTCCAGGCCGTCCAGCGACACCTCGGCCACCTGCGCCAATGCGTCGATGTCGAAAAGACGCGCCCGGTCCAAATCGCCCACCGACGGTTCGACGTCTCGAGGGACGGCGATGTCGATCAGCATGATGGGCTCGTCACCGACGCGACGGGTAATAGCGTCCTCCACCATCGCCTCGTCCACTACGTAGCCGGGTGAACCGGTGCTGCTGATGACCAGGTCCGCCTCCGTCAGCGCGTCTCCGAGATTCGCAAACGGTGTTGCCACGCCACCCAGGTCTCGTGCCAGATCCTCGGCGCGCCAGTGGGTGCGGTTGACCACCGTGATTTGCCGTACACCGGCGTCGGACAACGCCCGGGCCACCATGCGGCCCGCGTCTCCGGCCCCGATGACCAGAGCGCGGCGCTCGTCCAGGCGGTCAAACAGTCCCCGGGCCAGCTGAACCGCCGCCCGGCTTACCGACCGCGAGTGCTGGCCGATGTTGGTTTCCCGGTGCACCCTACGGCCGGCGCGCAGGGCGTCATGGAACACGCGCGTCAAGGGACTCTTGGTGTATCCTCCCTGGCTGGCTACGCTGAATGCCGCCCGCACCTGCCCCAGGATCTGGCGCTCTCCCACGATCATCGATTCGAGGCCGCTGGCCACACGGAACAGGTGCGAGACACAGTCCCCTTCCCAGATCTGATAGATGTGCCGCTCCAGCTCGTCGCCAGGCACACCCGAATATCCAATCAGGAAATCGCCTACTCGGCCCACCAGTCCTATGTCGTCAGGATCGTAGGTGTAAACCTCGGTCCGGTTGCACGTGGACACGATGACCGATTGCGGCACATATTCCGCCAGCTGCGCCAACGCGTCCGGCAACTGATCCCGCTCGACGCTCAGTCGTTCGCGCAGCTCCACCGGGGCGGTCCGGTGATCCAGGCCCAGTACCAGGAGGCTCAACTCACCGCCTCCGCAGCTCGCAAAGCGGCTCGTTTGACACAGCCGCCGGCCCGGCAGGCGGTCAGGTCAGGGCACATCTCCGGAAGGCTGTCGTCAAGCAACTGCGACAGCACAGCGTCCACCGCTTCGTCATCCTTTCCGCTGCGGGCCATTGCCAGCAGGTCTTCGGTGATGACGCACTGCCACCGGGTGGGATCGATGACCGTCCGCTGTTCCTTGATTACTTTGCGCGCCCGGGCGAGCACGTCCGCCAGTTCAGCCCACTGCAGCACCTTGTCTTCCGAAAGGGTTTCACGCATCTTTCGGGCCAGGGCCGGGCTGGCGCCCCCGGTGGAAATCGCCAGCGTGATCGGGTCCCTCCTGACGATGGACGGCGCGATGAAGGTGCACTGGTCCGGGTCATCCACCACGTTGAGCAGCACGCCCCGCTCTTCCGCTTCTTCGTAGATCTGCCGGTTGACGTGCCAGACGTTGGTCGCCGCCACGGCGATGAAAGAGCCATCAAGGTCGCCCGGGCGGTACTCACGCTGGATGAGCGTGATGTGGCCTCGCTGGGCGGCCCGCTTGATGCCGTCGGTGGACTGCGGGCTGATCACCGTGATGTCGGCGCCGGCGTCTCTCAGCGCGGCCAGCTTCCCCTGGGCAATGGTGCCGCCGCCCAGGATGACGCAGCGCTTGCCGGTCAGGTTGAGATATACGGGGTAGTACTCAGGCATGGTGTTTGATTTCGCAGAGATTTTGTAAGAATCAGGATTTACAAGATTTTAAGATTTTCGGGATTGCCTATCCCAATCATGTCAATCCGGCAATCCTGTAAATCCTGCTTCTGACGAATGGCAATCTCGTCCTTAGACCAGCGCATCCGCCATGGCCTCGGCCTCCTCGGCGCTGTCCCAGAACCGTTCGTAGTCTTCCACGAAGTAGCGGACCCTGGTCTTCTTGTATTCGCGGGTGCTGTAAAGCAACAGGTTGTCGGAGATGCCGGTAGCCTGGGCGATTTCCCGGCCGATGTCCTCGCACTCGTCGCGGGTGGGCGCGTGGACCATGGTGAAGTGGCTGTACTCCCAGTCAGGGAACGTCGGCCGCTCGTAGCAGTGGGTAACCGCCGAGTGTTCCGCCATGATCATCCCGACCTCTTCGGACCGTTCGGGCGGCACCTTCCACACGATCATCGCGTTGGCCCGGAACCCGGAGCGGCGGTGATACAGCACGGCGCTGAACCGGCGCATCAGCTTGCGCTCCTGGTACTCGGTCAACTGTGCGAACAGTTCCGGCACGGTCAGGTCCAGCCGCTGCGCCATGTCATCGAACGGACGGGACACCAGGGGCAGGTCTTCCTGCGCCTCGCGGATCACCTGCTTGTCCCATTCGGTGATCTCCTGGGCCTGGTTCCAGTCGCTGGCGGGGACGCGGCTCTGGCCATTTGAACCCGAGGCAGCGCCGGCGCCGTTGGGGCGACCGGAATCGGGGTTGTAATTGTAGGCGTCGCTGCGCCGCTTCACCATGTCGAAGTTAACGCCGATCTTGAAGAACCGGATGGTGGGCATGATGCGGAACTCGATGGCGTTGGTCTTTTCCGCCATCCATTCCACCGTGGCCTGCAGGTCGCCGTCCGGCGGCACGGCCAGCGTGAACCACAGGTTGTAGTACGAGCCTTCCCGGGCGTAGTTATGGCTGACGCCGGGGTGCCGGTTGATGAAGATCGCGCCGTCATGCAGGTCGCCGTCGCCGTAGGCGAACGCCACCAGCGTGGTCTTGTACCCCAAGCGGCGGGTGTCGAAAATCGCGCTGATCTGGCGCACCACGTTCTGCCGCTTCAGTTCGGTGAGCCGCTCCAGCAACTCGGCCTCGCTGATCTCCAGGTCTGCGGCGATCTCCCGGTACGGCTCCTCCACCATGGGGAAATTGCTCTGAACCATGTTGAGCAACTTGCGGTCGGTAATGTCCATGCTTTCCGTAGTCATTTCCTTTCACCCTAGTTAACCGTCATTCCGGTCACCCTGGTTAACCGTCATTTCACCCTAGTTAACCGTCATTCCGGCGAAAGCCGGAATCCAGACTGGCGCCCCGGACATCCTTCGTCGCCGCCAGACGGGCGCTGTAGGCATCAACCAGCCCGACCAGTACTCCGTCTGAAATTTCCACCACCTGCCGCAGTCGGTCCGGCTGCACCGCCTCGACCACGGCCTGCCGGAAAAACAGAAAGGCCTGCACGCTGTCGGTCAGCGGCACGCCTCTCGCTGCCATCTCCGAGCCGTATTCGTGGCCCAGCATGTGGGTCTCGGACATGGTCTCGCCCTTGCGTCCGTTGCGATCCTCAAGGTCGTTCCGCAGCAGCAGCGAGAGCAAACGCCGTCCGAACAGCCTCATGCGGTCCCGCCCCTCGGCCTGGAAGCTCTCCATCCAGGACTGTTCCGATACGTCCGCCTGGCTGAGCTTCCGCCGAATTTCCTGCAGGGCCAGATCTTCGGGGTCGGTTCCGGACGCCTCATTTCGGCTGAGCAGCGCGTCCACATCCTCGCGCAGGAACCGCCGGTGCCCGCCGGGAGTGCGATACACCGGCAAGCGGCCACGATCCGCCCACTGCCGGAGGGTCGCTTCGTTGATTTCCAACGCCCGGCAAACCTCGCCGAGGGACATCCAGCGCGGGGGTTTTTCTGTGCTCGTAGCCATCTAAACCTGTGGAAATCTACAGTAATCGCCGAACCTTACAGGTTTGGCGCAAAAATCCTAGCACAGGTTGGAGTGATGGTCAACGCTGATATGAACCACCAAGTGCTCCAGCTTTCGCCATTCGTCAGAAGCAGGATTTACGGGATTTCATGATTGGACAGGATTGGAAGAGCCCCATCACGGAACGGTTCCAATCCTGACAATCCCCAAATCTTGAAAATCCTGCTTCTGACGTTCCCCCGCCGCAAACTGGGGACGCAGGAGGCGTTTCCCTCCCACGAATCTTCCTAGAAAATCGCGATCGGGTTCACCGGGCTGCCGGTCACGTTGCGCAGCCGCAGTGCGCCAATCGACAGCATGAATTCGTACCGGCTGTGGCGGGCCGCCACCTCGGCGACGTCCTCCAGGTTGGCGTTGTCGATCAGCCAAACGCCGAGATAGACCAGGCACGCTATGTGCAGCGGCGAGACGATGTTCTCGTACTGGTTGGGCCGGATGTCGTTGGACGTGTCCGTGCCCAGCATGGCAATCCCCCGCTCCTTGAACCACGGCGCGCAGGCCACGTGGCAAGCCACGCTGGGCTCGGTTCCCGGCACGGGGCCATCCACCAGGCGGCGGCGGTAGTTGCCCGTCCGTACCAGCAGGATGTCTCCCTCCTGAACCGTGACGCCGTGGTCGCGCTCCGCCGCGTCCAGGTCCTCGGGCATCACCGGCGCGTCGGGCGAAAGCCAGTCGACGCCGCGCACTTTGGCGATGTCCAGCAGCACGCCCCGGCTCACCAGCCCCTGCGCCGTCAGGTCGATGGCGTGGCTCTGAGCGCCTTCCCGTGACGTGACCACCCCCGCCGGCACGCCGTTGTACATCAGGCCGTCGTAGGAGTAGTGCGACAGCGCGTCGATGTGCGTGATGGTCTGCCCGTGGAATACCATCCCGATGAACTCGGCGGCGCCGCGCCGGGAGTTGCGACGTTCCAAAGGGTCGGTGTCGCGGCCCTCGCCGCTGTCCACCATGAAACGCTGCACCTGGTGGGTGATGTCCGGCGTCATTTCCGTGGTGATTGGCCGGGCGCAGCTCACCGTTTCTCCGGTCTGCACCAGGGCGGCGGCCTGGGTCCGCTTTGCCGTCGTGATCAGGTTCAGCGCGCCCAGTTGGTCCTGCTGGCCCCAGCGACCCCAGTTGTTCTCATCCCGATACCAGGCCAGCACCTCGGCTTCAGTGGGTACTCCTGCGAACGCCATGTTTCCCTCCGTGTCGTTCCGCCGGCCGCCGCCGGCAAGGTTGGCGGAATTCTACACCAGGCAGGGAAGGACACGGGCGCTGGCGGCCAGTGCGCGCCGTCCCTCGGCGATGAATGTGGTCCGAAAACCGCGCCACTCGGCAAACCGTAAATGTTAGTAGCGCCAATGATGCCAACGACACGCCAGCCGGTGCCGTCGCCATCAGGCGGCGTGTACCCGATAAATCACTCGTCATCGGCCGGATGGCCAACACCGCGTCCAATCGACGACGGAGTCCTCGCGCGAGGGCTCTGCGAATGTGAATCGAATACCTTTCAGACTGGGAGATCACCCGTGTGCGTTCCCGCTAACCCGGCCATCATGTACTGCCCCCTGTGCCGGGCCAACACACCATCGAAGAACGTCGAATACATCACCATGCGCAACGGCCGGCCGGCCACGATCGGGGTGTGCGCCAGGTGTGGAGTCAAGAAATTCCACCAGGGCGTGCCCCGGTGACCGGACCTGGGGACGGTGGCCGGGTCAGCCCAGCCGCGCGCCGACGAAGTCAGGGTAACCGCGGATGAAATCGGCCGCGTCGGCAGCCTGTCTGCCCGCCAGCTGAAGGCGGGACACGACCAGGAGACCATCGGCTGTTCCCACGGCTAGCCGACCCCCGTCAGTCCGGCCCACCAACCCCGGTTCCGCAGCGCCGCCTGGCAAAGGCGCCACCTCCAGGAGCTTGATGCCCTTGCCATTCCACTCGGTATGCAGCCCCGGCCACGGCGTGTACGCCCTTTGCTGCCG
The DNA here is from genome assembly GCA_965203985.1 of Dehalococcoidia bacterium. GTDB lineage: Bacteria > Chloroflexota > Dehalococcoidia > Lucifugimonadales > UBA3495 > Bin87. Next base: position 808,093 of record CBDBDS010000013.1, on the reverse strand, counting down.
GCACAGGAACTCCGCCGGCCGGTTCCAATCGGCCAGACCGTCGGCGCGTTCCATTTTCGAGGTGTATGTGGCGGACGCCTCGTCCTGCGGGCGGGATTCCAAGGATCCCGACACCCAGCCGGCAAGCGTCTCGTTGAGCAGCAACGCCCCTTCGCGGAACAACTCATCGGTGAGGGTTTCGGCGTTGTCCTCCGGCCGCAGTTCCCGGGAACGCTGCGCAATCACCGGCCCGGTGTCCATGCCTTCGTCGAGCAACATCAACGTGATACCGGTGGTGGTGTCGCCGCTGAGGATTGCCCCTGGAACCGGGGATGGGCCCCGGTGGCGAGGCAACAGGGAGGGATGCAGGTTCACGCAACCGAAGCGGGGGATAGCCAGTACATTGGCGGGCAGGAGCCGGCCGTAGGCGACCACCACGATGATGTCCGGACCCAGCCTGGCCAACTCGGCCACCGCGTCCGCGTTGCGCAGCGTGGTCGGCTGGCAAACCGGGACCTCGAGTTGCCGGGCTCGCGCTTTGACCGGGGAGGGTTCCATCGTCCGGCCCCGGCCGCTACGACGATCGGGGGGAGTGTAGACCGCTGCCACGTCTACTGCCGGGTTGGCTGAAAGGGCATCCAGCGCGGGCACGGCGAACTGGGGCGTCCCCATGAACACCGTGCGCAACGGATTTTCCGCCGTTAAAGCGTAGCAAGATTCGCCCGCGGAATGGGTTGACAAGGGGATATCCTGGTTGTAGATTACGCGCAACCGCTGTGCGGAACTTTGAGAAAGGAGGTGATGGCTAATGGAACACAGTTTAACATGCTGGGGCGATGGTAGGCACCAGTCTGGACACGACGGGGTGAACGCCTCTTAGCGTCATCGCTTTTCACAAACGGCATTTAGCCCGTCAGTCGGGCCCAGACCAGTGTCTACCGTCGCCCCAGAGGTCCTGGGGAAGTATCGGGCGACAAGCCAAAGGTCCAGTCTGGGCCCGATATCTATTTAATCCACCCCCCTTCTGCCGGGGTCTCGGGGCCTGATGGCCCCATTTCGGTTTGACCCTGCTCGTTTTCCGTTGCGTTTCCCGTTTCGGCGCGCGTGATCTCGTTTGACAAACGGAAAGCAAATCCATAAATTGGAATCCTGCGTATACCAATTCAGCAACAGGAGTTCAGATGCTACGGATCCGCCTCAGGCGCGTAGGCAAAAAAGGCCGCCCCTACTACCGAATCGTCGTTACTGAAAAGCGCAACCCCAGGGATGGCGCTTACATCGACGGAATTGGCCACTACGATCCCATGGCGGACCCGCCGGCAGTGACCTTGGACGAAAGCCGCGCGGTCGAATGGTTGCGCAAGGGCGCACAGCCTTCCGACCCGGTGCGGCAGATATTCGAACGAAACGACATCTTCAGCAAGGTCAACTCGGATGAAAGAGCTGATTGAGTTTATCGCTCAGTCGCTGACGTCAAATCCCGAAGCCGTCCGGGTTACGGAATCAGACGAAGGCGACCAGATCGTCATTCGCCTTGAAGTGGCCCCCGAAGACAAGGGCAAGGTCATAGGGCGACAGGGAAGAGTGGCCCAAGCAATGCGGGTCCTCCTCCGCGTGGCGGCCGTCAAAGACGGCACGCGGGCCGTGCTGGAGATTGTCTAGCCGCAAGCGTGCCCGGCGCTTCCAGCGGCCCGCCCCGTCGCGCAACCCGCTGCCTGACGCGGAGCCGCCACTTCCCGATGGCGCGGTGGCGGTTGGGCGGATCATCCGCGGCCACGGCAATGACGGTACCCTTCGGGTCCAGTCCCTGTCCGATAATCCGTCCCGGTTTCAGGTTGGGAACAACCTGACCGTCGCGGGAAGGTCTCGCGCCATTACGGGTTTTCGCGAGCTGCCCGGAGGCTATGGCCTGCTGCGGCTGGACGGCCTGGAGAGCGCGGACGCCGTCCGATCCCTGGCCGGCCAGTGGCTCGTCGCGCCGGTGGACCTCACCCCTGATCTACCACCCGGGGAATATTACCATTACCAATTGGTCGGCCTCGAGGTGGTCACCGACCAGGCCGAACGGCTGGGTACCCTGCAGGAGGTACTCATCACCGGCAGCAACGACGTTTACGTCGTGACCTCAGGAGGCGGCCGGGAAATCCTGATACCCGCCGTGACGCAGGTGGTAAAAGAGGTGGACTTGTCCGCCGGCCGGATGCTGGTCCACCTGATAGACGGCTTACGCTAGTCCAGCGCAGCCCTCAGTCACCGACCGCCGCCGCGTGCCGTTCCGCGTGGGCGTGATGGTGATCCGCCTCGTCAGCGAACTCGTGGTCTTCGCAGGCCACCCACCGCGAGCCGTCCGCGAACCACTCCTTTTTCCAGATGGGCACGATGGTCTTGATCCGGTTCACCGCCTCGTGGCAAGCCTCAAACGCTTTGACCCGGTGCGGTGAGGCCACGGCCACCACCAGGCTGATGTGGCCCACGTCCACCCGACCGGTGCGGTGCGCGATTGCGATGTCCTCAATGCCGTAGTCGGCGCACAGGCTGTCCCTCACCTCTTCCATCTTCTTGATGGCCATCACGTCGTAGGCTTCGTACTCCAGCCTGGTGACGGTTTTGCCGCCGAAGTTGTCCCGCGTGGTGCCCAGGAAGGTGACTACGGCACCGTTGCCATCCTTCCGCACGGAGTCGGTCACCGCCACGGGATCCAGGGGTTCGTCAGTCAGGATAATCATGGCTCAGCGACCTCCGCTAACCGCGTCCTCCACTGACGGGAGGAATCAGGCAAACCTCGTCGCCAGGGTTCAAGGCTTGATCGTCGTCCGCGTACTCGGCGTTCACCGCCACCACGATACGCACCTCGGGCGGCGCCAGGCGCGGATACATGCCCCGCACCACGTCGGTGAGCGTCCCGACGGTGGCGTCGTCCGGCACGTCCACGGTTACTACCGAGGACCCGGCCCGCTCCCGGTACAGGGCGAATAGTTGAACGTCAAACTGCATAGTAATCAGGATTATGGGCGGGCAACGGCGGCGATGTCAACGCTGCTGACCAAACGGCTATATTCTGCCGGCTTGACGCAACTGATTGGTGAACATTTTGACGACGCCGACGTGAGGTTCCGATGGCTCTTGATACCTGCTGACAACGGCGAACCTGTCTGCACCAGGGGTTGCCAGTAATAAGTCCTGGACAAAAGAACCGATTAGTCTGAACCGGGTTTCGCGCAATCGTGTTTCATTCAACCCAATGTCATCAATAGTGCTTTGCGCTTTGTGCCTGGCATTGTGAGTTAAACCCGACTTTGGAACTATCTCGCCGGTAAGCGGCACGTAATCAAAATGCTCTTCCGGCCGTTCCAACAAATCCACTGCACAAGGATCAACATAGCCCGTATCCGGCCATTGGTCGGCTTTGGCAAAGTTGCATCGCTGGCAGCTGGATATCCAGTTGTCCCATGCAAATGCCAAGTGCGGAAAATGATGCAATGGACGAAAGTGGTCAACTGACGATGACAATTCGCCTACCGGATTAAATCTTTGCTCACAATATCCGCATTTCTCGTTGAACCGCTCGCGGAGATCAGCCGCGAATACCGTCCAATAGTTATGCTGGCTAGGGCGTGCGCCGATACCCTGTTGAAAGTATTGCACCCATAGGTAGGTGTACGTCCTGGCGTAGTGGGCTACGCTCGACGGAGCCGGGCCGCGATCCACCCACCGCATTGCGACTATGCTCCATCCTGGGACAATTCGGTTTCAAGGGAGCGCAAGAAGCGGTGCATCAATTCCGAGTACCGCTCATTTTGAGGGCCGACCGGACCTTTGGACAGCAAGTCCTGATTGACCAGACGGCGCAGTTCGTCCATCTCGCCTTCCTCTTCCGGAACAAGCGATTCCTTTCTTCGCAACTCCCGCAGCCGGTTGGCGCGCTGCACCGTCAACTCATCGGTCGGGTCGTCTATCCCCATAAACGTCCGGTAGATCTCGTCCGCCGTCCACCCGATGATGTCCTGCTCGTTGCGCGACCAGACCACCTGCCCGGTTCCGTCCCGCTTCAGCAGATGCACCTGCCCGGCCTTCAAACCGGCCACCATCATCGGCGAGTGAGTGCTGGCGAAAATCTGCACGTTGGGGAAGTGCCGTTGCAGCGTGGGGATGATGCGCCGCTGCCAGGACGGATGCAGGTGGGCGTCGATTTCGTCGATGATGAAGATGCCGGGCATTTTCTTCCAATCGGCGTACTCTCGGTAATACCGCTTCATGCCGCTCTCAAAATGCCTGACCCAATCCAGCACGGAGCGCGTACCATGGCTCAGCTCCGGGAAGGTCACCAGGCCGTCAGGGGTCCCAAATTTCTCCAGCCCCAACCGCCAATCATCCGCTTCTATTTCATCCAAGAGGTCAGATTCTCTAAAAGCTTCACCAAAAATGGAGAGCGGGAATTCCGAAATCACTTCTAATGCAACGGAACCTTTAAGGGTTCCGTCACTCTGCTCGGGCCTTTCATGACCATCCGTGGTTTCCTGTATTTCAGGATTGTAGTACCCGATATAGCCGATCTCCTGCATCAACGTATCAATTTTGACCTTACCCCCGTCGATATACTCAATCTCCTCTGCTTCACCGGCATCCCCAATCTGGAGAATTAAATTCCCCGCACCGAAAAGCCCAGTGACGAGGCCTCCCAACGTCCGCGTTTCCCCATGGAAGTTTGACCACTCCGCGGTGAAACGCGGAACGTCACCGTCAGGCCATTCGTACAGCGCCCTTCCGAAATGAGCAGGCAAACGCCGCCGTGTAGCGTCTCCTCCCGCTATTAGCGCCATCGTTTCCAGTATCGTGGACTTGCCCACGTTGTTGGGCCCGATGAGCAGGTTCACATTGGCATCAAACTCCAGCTCGATGCCGTCGGAGCCACTGCCGTCCGGGCGTGGCCGAAATGGGCCTACATTGTTCAACTTCAACGATTTGATAGCCATAGCAGTTTCTCAACGGCCTCCGCTGTTAGCATATCCGCCGTGTCGACTGCTTTTACAGCGGCGGGTTCAGCGACACGCTCAGCACGTCCTCGCACCAGGCGGCGGCGGACAGGAGGCGAGCCTCGGCAAACGGCGACGCAACCATTTGGATGCCCAGCGGCACGCCGGATTCCGCCAGGCCGGAGGGCAGGGCGATGGCCGGGAAGCCGCACGATGTCCACGGGCCCTGGAATGCCGGATCGCCCGTGTTGGTGCGGTCTGCCTGCGGAGGTGATGGCGCGCCCGGGGTGAGCAGCACGTCGCATTGCTTGGCCGCCTCCTGCATGTCCGTGGTGAATTGTCGGCGCCGCTCCAGGGCGCGGGAATAGTCGATCCCGTCTACCGCAAGGCCCTCGGCCAGCATTGCCCGCAGTTTGGGCTGGTAGTCCTCGGCCTGACGCCGGTACATCGGCTCGTGGAAGGCCGCTGCCTCCACCGCCATGATCAGGCGCTGGTCCACGTAGGCCGATTCGATGCTCTCCTCCAGGGGAATCTCCTCGATCTCTGCCCCCGCCTCGGCCAGTTGTTCGGCCACGGCGTCCAGGTGGCGGCGGCTCTCGGTATCCGCCCCCTCGTAGAAGTAGCGGCGCAGTAGCCCGATGCGGGGAGCGTTCGGCTCCACGATGGCCGACAGGTAGTCGCTCACCGGCTCTCGGGAGGACACCGGATCGGCCACGTCGGGGCCGGCCATCACCTGCAACAGCAGCGCCGCGTCTTCCACCGTGCGCACCAACCAGCCCACGGTGTCCAGGTTCCAGCTCACCGGAACCACCCCGTATCGGCTGACCCGGCCGAAGGTTGGCTTGAAACCAACCACGCCGTTGTAGGCGGCCGGCCGCAACACCGAGCCCACCGTCTGCGAGCCCAACGCGGCCGGACACATCCGGGACGCCACGGCCACCGCCGACCCGCTGCTGCTCCCGCCCGGCGTGTGTGCCGGGTTCCAGGGGTTGTAGGTGGGCGACGGGTCCAGGCAGGCGAACTCGGTGGTCACGGCCTTGCCCAGCATCAGCGCTCCGGCATTCCTGAGCAGGGTCAGCGAGGTTGCGTCGTAGTCGGGCACGAAATCCTTGTAAACCTCGCTGCCCGCCTTGGTCGGGATTCCGGCGGTATAGTAGATGTCCTTGAGCCCGATGGGAACGCCGTGCAACGGGCCCAACAGCCGACCTTCAGCCACCGCGGCGTCGGCCCGGCGGGCATCGGCGAGCACCGTTTCGCGGTCAACGTACACCCACGCCAGTAGGCGTTCGTCCAGTGCTTCGATACGGTCCAGGCACGCTTCCGCCAGTTCGACGGCAGTGAGTTCGCGCCGGGCGATGACGCGGGCGGCTTCCGCTGCGGTGAGTTCGTTAGGGTTGGGCATCGGTAACTACTCCTGATCCAAGAATGTGAGCATCAGCGCAACGTAGCGATGCACCGACGGACGGTCATACTCGATGTCTTCAGGCTCCATGGTGCCGTTGTAGAAGTTCGAGTGGAAGTGTCGAGCAGCGAGGATTCCCAGGCGCAACTGATCATTGTCTGCTTCGTCGGCGATCCGCCTGGCCGCATTGATCAATGCCCGGTGGGTGCCGTATGCCAACCCACGCTGCTGCGCCACCGCCATAATAGCGTGCGCCGCCGCTCCCCAGAGTTTCTCAGAGGCTTGCAGTGTGTCCCCGGCGGCGAACTCCCGGTCCGAATCGGCCAGGAATCCCGCTGCGGTTTGGGCGTGGTCTGTGGTCAGCATCGGTTAGTCCTGCCGGCTAATCCCGGCGCGTCCGGAACAGCACGTAGATGGCGAAGGCGCGGCGCTCTCTGGTGGGCACGCCGTTGAATTGACTAATGATCTGGTGAGTTTGATCGACCAGGCGAGCAACGCGAAAGCGATCAAAATCGGTCCCAGGCGCATAGTCCGCGTAGTGACGGTAACGCTGCATTTCGGCGAAGTGGTTGCCGAATTGTTGGATATCTTGCGGAAACCGCCTCATGATGGAGCGATTTCGGCACTGATTCATAGCGTGGCCATGCTCCAACGCACGGTAGGTCTGCTCCCAGGCGGGTTGGCTGCGGCCGGCTCGGGTTGCGCCGGCGATCAGGTCAGCACCGCACCGGGCCAGGGTATGGAACATCGCGTAGTAAGCGGCACTGACCGCGCGGCACAGGTCGGTCTGACGGGGACGACCGGGCCGTCCACCACCGGCTGCCAGATGACGGGCGATTGCAATCAGGTCCGGTGGGTTCATCCGATTACTTGGGAGGCCCTTCTTCCCACTCGGATTTCTTGATGAAGAACTTCCCGGGGAGGTCGTACACTCCTATCTCATTCAGGGCAGGCTCCATCTCAAAGACCATGTCTATGGTCCAACCCAAATCCAGCTTTTTCTCGTCGCCGTCGAACACCAGGTACAGTTGGATGTAGTCGTCGCCGTAGTGGTCGACCAGCGACTTCGCGAAAACGGGGTCGAAAACCAGATCATTCCCAAAGCGTTCGTTGAGCAAGTCCCTGGCGATGTCGGCCACTTTCTCCAGGGTGTCGGGACTGAAAGACATGGCCCGTCCTCGCAGTTTCCGGGATGGTTTATCAAAGGGCAATCAGAGTCGATTATACCCCCGGCGGCCGTCGCTCCCCCCAGTCCGTCGCCTGCTCGTAGGCGTAGGCGGCGCGGAACAGGGTGGTCTCATCGAAGGCCCTGCCGGCGATCTGCAAGCCGATGGGCAGGCCGGACGCGGTAAAGCCGCAATTGATGGACAGCGCGGGCAGATTCGCCAGGTTGAAGGGCGCGGTGAACCCGCGTCGTCCCTTGAAACCCGCGATGACGTCCTCCTTGGTGCCGAGGCCGGTGGTTTCCGGTATCAGCGTGGCGGGCACGGATGAGGCCGGCATCACCAGGACGTCCACCTCGTCCAGCGCGGCCAGGATCTCCGTGCGGAGCGCATCACGAAGGCGGGCCGATTTCTGGTAAACCTTGGCCGGCAGGATGCTGCCCATGAGGAGGCGCACCTGGTTGTTGTGGTCCAATTCGCGCAGCCGGTCGGTGGAGATGATGTCCCAGTTCAGCATGGCAGCGTCGCTGCTGATGATGCCGTAGGAGATCTCCGACGAGTTGACAATCAGCGGGATCGACACTTCCCGAACGTCGGCACCGAGGCCGGCCAGCACGGCGGCGGCCGCGATAACGGCATCGCGAACCTCCGGGTCGTTGGCATCGGTGTGCACCCGTTCGGATATGAGACCCACCTTGAGGCCGGTGATGTCGCCGTCCAGCGCAGCGACGTAGTCCGGCACGGGAACGTCCCACGACTGCGGGTCCCTGGGATCGTGGCCCGCGATGGCGGCCAGGGTGTGAGCGCAATCGGTGACGGTGCGGGAGATCGGCCCGGCCGTGTCCATGGACCAACTGGCGCCGAATACACCATGCCGGCTGACCAGCCCCAACGTGGGCCGGATGCCGACCAGGCCACAGAACGCCGCGGGTCCGCGGATGCTGCCGCCGGTGTCCTCGCCCAGCGAGGTGGCGCACAGGAACGCAGCGGTGGCCGCGCCTGAACCGCTGCTGGAGGTGCCGGGATTGCGTCGCGTATCCCACGGGTTGCGCGGCCGGCCGTAGGGATGGCGGAAGGCGTCGCCACTGGCGTACTCGCTCATGTTGAGCTTGCCCAGCAGCACGGTGCCGGCCGCCTTCAGCCGCTCCATGATGGTGGCGTCCTCGCTGGGAATGTTCTCGCCGAGGATGGTAGACCCGTTGGTGGTGAGGATGCCGGCGGTGTCGAACTGGTCCTTGACGGCAACTGGAACGCCGTGCAGCGGACCGCGACGGTTTCCGGCGGCGATCTCGGCGTCGGCGCGCCGCGCGTCCTCACGGGCGCGGTCGGCGGTTACTGTGATGTACGAAGCGTAGTTGCCGTCCAGACTGGCGATCCGCTCCAGGTAAGCCTCGGTGGCATCCAGCGACGAAACCTCGCCGGCGGCGATGCGCTCGCCCAACTCAGTGGCGGAGAGGTAGCAGATGTTGGCGTCGGGCATTATTACCCCTCCTGCTTGCGCGCCGTTTCGGACACGATGATTGGCAGCGGTTGGATGTTGGCTACGTCCGGCTCGGTGACGGCGGCCAGGGCCTCGAGCAGCCCATTCAGCGATTCGCGCACCTCGGAAACCAGGTCGTCGGGGATGTTGATGTCCGCGGCTTTTGCCAAAGCCTGAACGTCGGCGTCGTTCAAATCTGCCACTATGCACCTCTCACGGGAGAACACCGGCAAAGCCGGGTGGCCGGTCGGATCGGGGTACCGCAATTTTGTGCGGGCCGGCCGGCATTGTCAACTCGGAAGCGGAAAGGTAACTGTTCCGAATTCAGGGGGGTCATTGCGAGGCGCTTGCGCCGTGGCAATCCCGACGCCGTAGCAGCAACGTCTGCCCCAAAGGACTCCCCTGCGCCAACGAGATTGCCACGCTGCGCTCGCAATGACCGATGGGGGAAAACTGGGTACGCATGAGGGAAGCGCAAAACCCGTCAAGCAGGAAAATTGATGGTAGAATTTTGCGCCGGCATTTTTCCGGCCGCTCCTTATGCGAGATCACAACTGATGCAGGCCCAGACCTACCGACCCATGACCCAGATTACTCGAGTGTCCAATTTTGTGCAGGAGTTTTCGATGCCGCTGATTGTGGGCGTCATTCTGGGCTTGGTGGCTGCCAACGTAAATCAACACTGGTACGAGGTGCTGGTCGATTTTCACCCGTTGGGCGATCACGCCTACGTGTTCGGGCACCCGTTGACGGTCCATTTCATCACCAACGGCATGTTCATGTGCCTTTTCTTCGGCATTGCCGCGAAGGAGATCACCGAGTCGACGTTGCCGGGCGGGGTGCTCAACCCCCTGCGCCGGGCCATCAACCCGCTGGCCGGTACGCTGGGCGGCGTGTTCGGCCCCGTGGGCATGTACTTCGCGCTCACCTGGGTTTTTTACGGAGGGACCGACGATTTCGGCGCGGTCGCCAATGGATGGGCGATTCCCACCGCCACCGACATCGCGCTGGCCTGGCTGGTGGCGCGGGTTGTGTTCGGCCCAATGCATCCGGCCGTGAACTTTCTCCTGCTCCTGGCGGTGGCCGACGACGCCATCGGACTGGTGATCATCGCAGTCTTCTACCCGGATCCGCATCATCCGGTGGAACCCATCTGGCTGCTGTTTGTCGTCGGCGGCATGGCGGCCGCGTATGTCATCCGGCGGTTCCGAGTCCGCTGGTGGCCGGTTTACATCCTGATCGGCGGCGCGCTGTCCTGGATCGGTATGGCCAAGGCGGGAGTGGAACCTGCGCTCGCCCTGGTGCCCATCGTGCCTTTCATGCCCGCCGCCATCCACCACACCGGATCGCACGAGGAGGAGCACGCGCACGCCGCGGAAACCGCGCCCCATCCCCACCTCGCGGATGCGACACATCACGCGAGCGCCGCCGAGCATGGGGGCCATGGCGTGCTGGAAAACTTCGAGCACCAGCTCAAACCCTTCGTGGACTACGGCCTGCTTTTCTTTGCGTTTGCCAACGCGGGCGTGGCGTTCACCAGCATCGGGTGGGTGACAATGATGGTCCTGGTCTCGCTGATAGTGGGCAAAGCTATTGGCGTAACTTTGTTCTCCTGGGTAGCGTCGCTGATCGGTTTCCCATTGCCTCCGGGAATGGGCGTGCGCCATCTGGTGGTCACGGGCGTTGTCGCCGGCCTCGGGCTCACGGTTGCCTTGTTCGTTGCGGGAAAGGCGTTCCCCGGGGATTCCCCGTTCCAGGAGCCGGGCAAAATGGGAGCCGTGTTAAGCATCGCGGCGGCGCCGGTAGCCTACGTGTTGGGCAGGCTATTGCACGTGCGCCGGGAGGGCTTGAGGCCCCGGATGATATTCCCGTGGGGCCGCGGCTGACGCTGACCCGAAATCCGGCAACTCGAACCATCCGCTAACATCCGGCAACCAGTCGAACCCGATCAGGAGGACAAAGCAATGGCGCTGATAGGAGTACTGACCCACCACTGGGCCAAGGAAGACAAGGTGGAAGAGGCGAAGGCGCTGCTGGACCGGAACGGTGTGGCGCAGAGCCACGCGCCCGGCTTCGGCGCCCGTCACACTTTCATCTCGCTGGCCGATCCCACCAAGATCTCGACCCTGGTGACCTGGGACAGCAACGAGATCTACGACGCCTGGAGGGCCAGCCCCGAGCGGGCCGTGGCGATGGCAGGGGCGGAGGAACTGTGGTCCCGCCCGCCGGAGTCCGAGCGGTTCGAGATGCAGGACTGAAAAAGGGCGAATCAAGATTCGCCCCTGCGAACGCGCCGGTCAGCAGGGCGTCACGCCAGCAGGGCGTCCAGATCCACCTGACCCGCCAGCAGGTCGGCCATGCACTCGGCTTTGTGCCGGGCGTGGGGCACAACGGCGCCCATCAGTCCGCCGACGGCATCGGCTGTGGCCACGGTACCCTGATCCACCAGCAGGACGGGCACGTTCCGCTTGGCCGCCTCGACCCTGATGTATTCGGTGGGTCGCGAGCCGCCGGTCAGCACCAGGCAACGCGTGTCCTGCATCAGGGACGCCATCTGGATGTCAGGGCGTTCGGCGCGGGTGATCACCGCCTGGTGTTCGTAACGCCCGAAATAGCCGGCGCCGGAGTCCATAATGTTTCCGCCGATGAGGAAGCGGTCGATCCAAATGTCGCGGTCCTCGGGCTCCAGTTCCCAGCGGCCGGCAAGGTTGGACTCCAGTTGCTCCAGGTTCAGCGAGAGCATGGTGCGGTCTTCCGGCATAGCGCCGATTACCGGCACTCCGGCGGTGGAAAGCTCGGACCGGAGGGCCGTCACTCGCTGGGCTCGGTATCGGGGCGTCTCATTGATGACCACCCCGGCCAGCCGCGACCCGAGGGTTGCGACCGCGCCGGAAACCCCCACCGCGGAGATGTTCGGTTCGTAACCAAAGACTGCCACCACGCGAGCCGAAAGCCGCTCCGCCAGTCCGGATACGATGGCTGAGGTTACGCCGGAACCGGTGGCCGGGTTTGCCGCCTCAACGATGACATGCTCGCTGATGCCGGTCAGCGAGCGCACCGCGCTGGCGGCCGCTTCCAGGCCGAGGTCGTCCTCCGACGATGCCACGGCGACGCCGCCACGGAAATTACCGGCAAAGTAAACGGCGTCGGGGTCAGTGCGTCCGGCCGGCGACACCGGCTTGCATACGGAAACGCGGGCGCCCGACCGGGCAATCAGGGTGGCCAATCCCGCCGCGATGGATGTCTTGCCGGCGCCGGGCTGGTGGGATGCTACGATGAGGATGGCCATGAACGGATACCGGTAGGCGGGCGGTCACTCCGGATTGACGGGCAGGCGGAAGATGGGCTGGCCGTCGTGGGAGTGGTTCACCAGTATGATCAATGGGAGTTCGGCGGGAGGGGTCCGCATTTACGGTCTCAGACTCCGACTTCCTCTTTCCCAACCCAGACTGTAAGCAAGGAAGGCGATTACAAACAGCAAGTTCGCGACACTGAGTGTAAGCACGAACGCTTCCAGTGCGCTCAAGTCGAGGGTGATCATCTTAGGCTCCTGACGGCCGGCCGGGGTGGTCTAGTAGTCGTCAACCCGATTCTCAATATGGTTCGGGTCAAAGCCGGGCGGGAAGTTGGTCGTGTCGTCCCACTTGCTCATGGTCATGTCGCAACGGTGCAGGCTGGCGCGGTTGAAGTTGGCGCCGCGCATGTCGGTCATGATCCACATGGAGTCGCGGATCTTGGCGTTGGTGAAGTCCGCCCCCTGCATGGTAGCGCGGCTCACGTCGGCCCCGTTCAGATTGGCGCCCTGCCAGTTGGAGTTGGTCAGGTCCGCGGAACGCAGATCGACCTCAATAGCGGTGACCTGGCTGCAATCGGCGTTGGTCAGGTCCGTGTTGAGGAACGAAGCCCGATTGAGGCGGGACCACTGCAGGATTGCCTCCTGCATATTCGACTGCTTGAGGTCGGCCCAGAAGAGGTTGACGTTCCGCAGGATGGTCATCGCCATTTGCGCGGAGGACAGGGTCGCGCCGTACAGATCGGCTCCCGTGAAATCGGCGGCGCGCAAATCACAGCGGGACAGGTTGGCCCGGGTCAGGCGGGCGTCCGCCAGGGAGGCTCCCCGCAAATCGGCGTCGCGCAGGTCGATGCCGGACAGGTCAAGCCCGGACAAGTCGGCGGCGCGAAGATCAAGGTGCTGATCAGGATTGGCCGACCGCCACGCTTCGAGGTCTTTTTTGCCGCCGGTAACTGCGGCTACATGATCGGGATTAGCCATCTATGCGTTTCTCGCAGCAGCGATCTCGTCTTCGACGTCGAAGACACGCTCGGCCACGACCATCTTGAGTTCGTTGACCTTGCTGTAGCCCGGGTACTCGTCGCCGTCCTCGTCAAACCGATCGAAGATCTTCTCGCCGTCCAGATAGATCTCCAGGCGGCCCTTGTCCGCGGGGGTGAGCTTGATTGCAATGTCGCCGGCGTTTTGGGAACGCCAGAATTCGGTCGCCAGCCACGTGGCGAGGCCGTGGTAGCCTCAAGGCACGCAGTAGACGATATCGACTTCAACTTTGCCGAAATCTGAGCGGGTCATGGTCATGTTTCATTGCTCCGATTTGAGGGGTAAGCTAGGCGACGGGATTACCGCGCTGTAGTCGGAACTACGCGCGGCGGGATGCTAGCTGACGCGGGCGCTGGCCTGGCCGACGGCGGTCTTGTCGCCGTTCTGGTTCTCGCAATACACGTCCACCGTGACCAGCGTACTCCCGTCGTCCTGGGGCTCACGGCTGTTGACCTGCCCGTGGACGCTGACGGTGTCGCCGTGCTTCACCGGGCGGAGGAACTTCAGGTTCACGTTGCCGCTGCGGTGGAAGTCGTCGCCGCCGATGAACTTGCGCATAGCCTCGGTGCAGAAGGCGATGCTCATGCGGCCGGAGGCGATGGCGTAGGTGGTCCCCAGCCGCTTGGAGGCCAGTTCGGGGTCGTTGTGGATGTTGGAGCGGTTGAGGATCCCGCAGGCCTCGAACTGGTTGATCACGTCCTGCGTGATGTGCTTGGTAACGACGGGAAGGGTTTCGCTGTCTAGCCTTGGGGATGCCATTTCTTGCCCAACTCCTCGGGTTTCTTGATCTGGTAGGTCCGCATCTTCTCGATCATCCGGCCGTCCTCGTCGGTGGCCGTGGCTTCGATGACGAGGTACGGCTTCTCGCGCCGGACGAACTTGTCGTGGATACGGCCGGTGACGCGGATCTTCTTGCCGGGGATCGGCGGGTTGAAGAGGTCGATCTCGTTCCCCGCGTTGATGCTGCCGGTCTGGTCGTCGTAGGCCAGCGAAAGGGATGTGGCGTCGTGCTTGACGGCAATGGTGGGGAACACGGCGTCGGGATCGTCCACGGCGCGGCGATAGAGATCCACCATCTCCTGCGTCAGCAGGTACTCGTAGGAGCCCAGCTCCTCGCCAACCTGAACTTCGTCATAATCGAAGAGGGGCAGTTCCTGTTCGGCCATAGTGGCGCACTCCCAATATCGTTAGCGTAGGCGGGAGTAACGATACCGCAGGGCGCGACGGGCGTCAATCAGCGCGTTCACGCGTACTTGCTTTGGGCGTTGGTATCGTCAGAAGCAGGATTTACCGGATTTATGGATTATCAGGATTAGGAGCGCTATGTCCCAAATGGCCTCAATCCTGTCAATCCTGTAATCCTGATAATCCTGCTTCTGACGAACTACCCGCTTTGCTACGATTCCGGCAGCCATCCGGGAATGGGGTCGGGCGGTTTGTTGTAGAATTGGCGGGCGCACACGATCATTCGCCGCTCGAGGCACGGGCGGCCCGCACGGAGGAGCCCATGTCCCAGATGATGACCGGCAAGCAGGCCCTGCTGGAGATGCTCAAGGCCGAAGGGGTGGATTACATCTTCGGCAACCCCGGCACCAGCGAGGGGCCGATCATCGACCTGCTGGGGGACTACCCCGAGTTCCGCTACATCCTGACCTTGCAGGAGAGCGTGGCCATGGGCATGGGCGAGGCCTACGCCCGCGCCAGGGGCACGGCGTCCTTCGTCAGCCTGCATGTGGACAGTGGCCTGGCCAACGGCATCGCGCTGATGCTGGACGCCCTGAACACCGGCACGCCGATGGTGGTCACGTCGGCCAACTACGACATCCGCAAGGTCAACGAGACCATCACGGACCTGGCGGACCTGGTGCGGCCGGTTACCAAGTGGGCGGTGGAACTGTCCCATCCTGACCAGATCCCCAGCGTGATCCGGCGGGCGTTCAACGAAGCCAACAGCCACCCCAAGGGCCCGGTGTACGTTGGGTTCACTTCCAACGCCCTGGAGGGCATGGCCGAGATGAACCTCGAGCCGTCCCGCCCGGTGTACGACGGAGCAAGGCCCAACATGGAAGGGATCGCCGAAGCGGCTTCGTTGCTCGCGGGCGCCAGCAAGCCGCTGATGCTGGTGGGAGACCGGCTTTCCGACGACGACGCGGTGGATCAGGCGGTGGCGCTGGCCGAGTTGATGGGGCTTCCGGTGTACCAGGCGCGGGGCGCGGAGGTGGCGTTCCCCACCACGCACGAGCAGTTCATGGGTGCATTGTCCCTGCGGGTCACCGAGCAGCGGGCGGTGTTGCAAGCCGTGGACCTGGTTCTGGCCGTGGGCTCGGATCCCTTTGAGGAGCTTTTCTACTGGGGTGACGTCATCCTGCCGGCGGAGGCCAGGCTGGTTCACATCGACCCGGACCGCAGCAAGATCGGGCGGTCGGAGCCAACGGACGTGGGCATCGTGAGCCACTGCGGGCTGGCATTGGCGGAACTGATCGCGACGCTGGAGGAACGCCTTTCCACCAGCGACCGCTCGGAGATTGGACTGCGCAAGCAGGCGGTGATCGCGGACCGGCAGAGCGTCCGGGCCGCGTTCGAAGAGTCAGCGGCCGAGAAGTGGGACCACCGACCAATGACGCCGGCCCGCATGATGTCCGAGCTGGCGGCGGCGATCCCCGACCACGCCATTGTGGTGGACGATTCCATCAGCAACCGAGCGACCATGCGCCACTACTTCCAGGCCCAGCGCCGGCCCGACTTGCGCGGGGTACGGGGGCAGTCCATCGGCGGCGGCATCGGCGTTACCATGGGCACCCAGTGCGCCTACCCCGACCGCCCGGTGTTCGGCATCATCGGCGACGGCAGCGCCATGATGACCATCCAGGGATTGTGGACCGCGGCCAACGACAACATCCCGTGCGTCTTCGTCATCTGCAACAATGGCATGTACCGGGTGCTGAAGACCAACTTCAACGTGTACCAGCGGGACGTGCTGAACCTGCCCGAAACCTCGGGCGGGCGGCTTCTGTACTCCGACTTTGGGACGCCCTTCGACATGGCCGCCATCGCCAACAGCATGGGCGTGCACGGCGAACGCATCACGGAACCGGACCAGATAAAACCAGCCGTCGACCGGGCGGTGGCCTCCGGCAAGCCGGCCCTGCTGGACATGGTTATCGACGGCTCCCTGTAGGCAAGGCTCAGGGTTGACCACAAGACGGACACGGGAGACGAACTAATGCAAACCAACACCACCAAGGCAAAATTGAATGACGGCCAAGTCGTCTTCGGCGCAATCATCACGCGCTATGCGCCCGATATGGTCGAGATATTCGGCGCGCTGGGCTACGACTTCGTAATGATCGACTGCGAGCACGGTCCGGCCAACCTGGACCAGGTGGAGCACATGGTGCGGGCGGCGGAGTCCTTCGGAATAACGCCCATCGCGCGCATACCTGACCACGCCGACCAGACGATCCTGCGGTTCCTGGACCGGGGCCTGCAGGGGATCATCGTCCCTCACGTCAACACCGGCGAGCAGGCGGCGGCCATCGCCCGGGCCGCGCGCTATTACCCCGACGGCTATCGTGGCATGGGCGGCGGCCGGGCCCAGGACTACGGCATCGGGGTCGCCCGGGACGAGGCCACGGCGTGGGTGAACGCGAACGTGCTGGTCATCCCGATGGTCGAGGACGTCGAAGCCGTGGGCAACCTGGACGACATCCTGGCCGTTTCCGGCGCGGACGTGCTGCACGTGGCGGCGTCGGACCTGGGCCAGAGCATGGGCAATCCGGGCGTCCCCGAAGTTCGCCGGGTGATGAGTGAGGTGATCCCGAGGGTGCGAGCCGGCGGGAAGAACGTCGGCGTGGGCGGCAACAATCCCGCGGATACGGCCGGAGTCGCCGAGTTCATCAAGCTGGGCGCAAACTTCGTGACGGTGTCCGGCTGGGGACTGCTCCGCATCGGCGCGGAGAACTTCCTGAAAAACGTGAACGCCGCCCTGTGATGGGACGGCGTCGCAACGAGGCAGTGGCGAACCCCGGGCCTACCGGGGTTCCTTTTTGTGGACGCGGGTCAGTACAGGTGGCAGGAAACCACGTGCCCGGGCGCCAGTTCCGTTACTTCGGGAATGTCCCGGGAGCAGCGGTCCATGACGAAGGGGCACCGGGGATGGAACCGGCAGCCTTCGGGCGGGTTGAGCGGTGAAGGCACTTCGCCGGTGAGGATCATCTCCTCCTGCTCGATGTCCGGGTGCGACGGCAGCGCCGCGTTCATCAGCGCCTTGGTGTAGGGATGCGAGGCGTTGTCGAACAGTTCCTTGGTGGGGCCGTATTCCACGATCTGCCCCAGGTACATCACGGCCACCCAGTCGCACATGTACCGCACCGTTGCCAGGTGGTGGGCGATCAGCAGATAGCTGACGTTATACTCGTTCTGCAGGTCCATCAGCAGGTTCATGATCTGGGCGCGAATGGACACGTCCAACGCCGAAACCGGCTCGTCGAGCACAATCACTCGCGGCTCCACGGACAGCGCCCTGGCGATGGCCAGCCTCTGGCGTTGCCCGCCGCTGAACTCGTGCGGGTACAGGTTGGCGTGGTAGCTGCTGAGCCCAACGTCGTTCAGGAGCTTGGCAACGCGGTCCTGCATCTCGCGCCGGCTCAGGTTCAGGTTGATGACCATGGGCTCGGCGATCAGGTCGCGGACGCGCATCCGCGGATTGAGGGAGCTCCAGGGGTCCTGGAAGACCGCCTGCACCGAACTGCGATAGGCGCGACGCTGCTCGGCGGAGGCGTTGTGTATCTCGTCCCCCTGGTAGCGGATGGTGCCCTCGGTGGGTTCTTCCAATTGCAGGAGCATCTTGGCGGTGGTGCTTTTGCCGCACCCGGACTCGCCCACGATACCCAGCGTTTCGCCGGCCCGGATCTGGAAGGAAACGCCATCGACGGCCTTGATCCAACCGGTAACTTTGGAGACCAGGAGGCCCTTGGTCACGGGGAAGTGTTTCTTGAGGCCCGCGGCCTCCAGCAGCACCTCGTTCGTGGTTTGGGTCATCGGATTTGCTTCCAGGGTGGTCATTCCAGCCTCCAGCAGGCGGCGTAATGGCTATCGGTCACGTCGAATTGCGACGGATAGGTTTCCAGGCATTTGTCCATGACGTATTGGCAACGGGGCGCGAAGGGGCAGCCCGGCGGCAGGTCGTGAAGCGTCGGCGGTTGCCCTTCGATAGAGTACAGGCGATCAACGTCCTCTTCCAGCTTGGGGACGGAGGCCAGGAGAGCCTCGGTGTAGGGGTGCGACGGGTTGTTGAATATTTCCCGCACGTCGCCCATCTCGACGATCCTGCCGGCGTACATGACGGCCACTCGGTCGCACATCTTGGCCACGATGCCGAAGTCGTGGGTGATGAAGATCAGCCCGATGTCGGAGGCTTCCTGCAACTCCTTGAGGAGCTTGAGGTACTGCGCCTGAATGGTGACGTCCAGTGAGGTCGTCGGCTCGTCGGCGATCAGCACAATGGGTTCGCAGGATATGCCGATGGCTCCTACGACCCGCTGGCGCATCCCTCCGCTCATCTGGTGGGGATAGTCGCGCACCCGGGTCTCGGCGGCGGGGATGTTAACCTTGCGGAGCACGTCCAGGACCTGCTGCACTACGGTGCGCTTGGGTATGTCCTGGTGGATCTTGATGGCCTCGCCCACCTGGTTTCCTATGGAGAACACCGGGTTGAGGGAGGTCATGGGGTCCTGGATGATCAGCGCGATCTGGCTTCCCCTGATTTCGCTCATCTCTTTATCCGAGAGCTGCACCAGGTCCTGGCCTTCCAGGAGTATCTGCCCGTCAACGATGCGACCCGGTGGCTCGGGTATGAGCCGCATCAGCGACAGCATGGTCACCGACTTGCCGGAACCGGATTCGCCGACGATGCCCAGGGTCTCTCCGCGTCGCAGGTCGAAGCTGACGCCGTCGACCGCTCTCACCGTCCCCCAACGGGTCTCGAAATAGGTTTTCAGTCCGTCAACCTGCAGCACCACAGGGGCTGTGTTTTCGGTTGTCCTAGTTGTCATGCGTTAGCCTTCTTGCGAGTGGGACGGCGGCAGTTGGTCGCGGTGATCAGTTCAGTTGGCGGAGCCTGGGATCGAGGCGGTCGCGCAGCCAGTCGCCAAACAGGTTCATGGACAGCACGGTTACCATGATGGCCAGGCCCGGCATGGTTGAAATCCACCAGGCCACCGCGAGACGGTCGCGTCCGTCGGATACCATGGAGCCCCAGGCCGGCGTGGGTGGCGGAACTCCCGCTCCCAAGAAGCTCAGGGTGGACTCCAGCAGGATGACGATGCCCACCTCCAGGGTAGCCAACACGATGAGGGTGTTGATCACGCCCGGGAAGATGTGGATGAAGAGGATGCGCGGGGTTGACGCCCCCGCCACCTTTGCCAGCGCCACGAAGTCCATGGTTTTCAGCTGGAGTACCTCGCCCCGCACGTTGCGGGCGAAGCGCGGCCACACCGCGATGGCCAGGATCGCGACGATGATCAGGAATGACTGCCCCAGGGCCAGCACCAGCACCAGGGCCAGCAATATGGTTGGTATCGCCAGCTTGATGTCCACGATTCGCATCAGGAACTCATCGAGCCAGCCTCCATACCACCCGGCGATGAGGCCGCTGGCCACGCCGATGACCATGCCTACGCCCAGAGTGACGCCCGCCACCGCCAGCGAGATGCGGGCGCCGAAGATGACCCGGCTCAGCATGTCACGGCCCAGGTGATCGGTGCCCAGCAGGAACTCGGAGTTTCCTCCTTGTTCCCATGCCGGCGGCAGGTTGCGGTCCCTCAGACCGCCCCGTTCCGGATCATGCGGTGCGATCAGCGGGGCAAAAACGCCGGTGATCACGAACAACGCAAGGAAGAACATGGGGATCAACGGCCACTTGCGCAGTTGCCAGATTTGCCTGGCGATGCGGGCGGGAGCCGGCGCCGGCTGTACGACCAGAGTTGCGTCTGCTGCCACGATGTCCTCCTCTAGGCGTACCGGATCCGGGGATCAATGTATGCGTACATGATGTCAACCAGCAGGGCCGCGGTCACGTACATCAACGTGAACACGATCACCACGGCCTGCAGCAGTGGGTAGTCGTTGCCGGCCAGGGCCTGGATCGCCAGCTGTCCCAATCCCGGCCACGCGAACACGGTTTCAACGACCAGCGAACCCGTGACCAGGCTGCCCAGGGTTATGCCGGCGAAAGTCAGCACGGGAATGAGCGCGTTGCGCAACGAGTGCTTCCAGATCACGATGTTGTTGGAGACGCCCTTGGCGCGCGCCAACTTCACGTATTCCGAGTCCAGCACGTTGAGCATGGCCGACCGCAGCAAACGCAGGTTGGCCGCGGCATAGAACCAGCCCAGCGTCACCGCCGGCAGGATAATGCTGGAGATCTCCTGGCGACCGTAGGGTGGCACCAGGCTGTCCCCGAACCAGTCATTCCAGCGCACCGAAAACAGGAACACCAGCATCAGTCCTAACCAGAACACCGGGGCGGATTGTCCCACCAGGGCGACCACTTTGCCGGTCATGTCCAGGAAACTTCCTCGTTTCACCGCCGACAGGATGCCCAGGGGCACGCCGACGATTACCGAGAACGCGAAGGCCGCCAGTCCCAGTTGCAACGTGGCCGGCACCCGTTCCACGATGACCTCCATCGACGGCCGACCCTCTTTGATCGACTGGCCGAAGTCGCCGCGCAGGGCGCTCCCCAGGAATATGCCGTATTGCTGATAGTACGGCTTGTCCAACCCGAGGGTTGCCGTGAGCCGGTCCCAGTCTTCCTGGGTGGAATAGTCGTCCAGGTACACGTGCCTGGGATCGCCGGCCGCCCGGCTCATCACGAAGATGATCAACGACACCGCCAGCAGGGTTACCAGGGCCAGCAGGATGCGCCGCAACAGGTATCGCTGCATGTTGTTTCATTACCTCACAAATTGTTTCCCTGAGCGTTGCCGGTGATTAGCGGCTATTGATGAACTTTCGCCGAGGATCGCTGGGCGCATACCGGGTCGAATCACGACGAGCTGCCCGCGGCCCGGGCTTCGTCATTGCCGGAGCCGGGTCCGTTGGAAGGCCCCAGCGTCCCGCCATCTCGCGGTTGACGCGCGGCGCGAGCGAACCTTCCGAACATGCCTTCGTAGCCGACGTTGAAGAGCAGCGTAATGATGTTCGGCACCAGCGCCGCTCCCAGGGCAATGTAGGTTCGCGGTTTGAACAGGTAGGGACAAACCCCCACGCATCTGGCGTCCTCGATGGCGGAAATGTAGCCGCCGATCTGGAAACCGACCCAGGCCCCTCCGGCGCTAACCGCGGACAAACCCAGGCCGACCGCCAGCAACACGGGCCAGTGCGGAATGGCGTCCACTCTCAGCATGGTCAATCCCGCCCCGATTCCGGCGCCTACCCCGGCGCCCACCATGAGCATGGCAAGGATATTGGGCAGGGCCGCAACCCCGAAGAACACTCCCAGCGCAGACGCTAGCGCCATCCCGAGGGCTGCCAGAACCCCGGCCAGGGGAAACCCCAGGAGCGTTCTGGCGACAACTGATATCCAAGGCTTCTGCGGCCCCATACTGGCGTTACCTGCCCACTATCCTTCCGTTCCGACTAGTTCTGCGGCCGCGGGCGGATGTACTCGTACCCGTTGATGTTGCGGAGGTCACGGTAGCGCACGCCTTCGGACCAGGGCTGGATCCTGGGACCCACCGGCCAAACCACGTCGAAGTTGTACAGCCCAATATTGGTGATGGCGTTTTCGAACATGAAGGTGGTGATCTCGATGGCCAGCGCGCGGCGCGCTTCGAAGTCCACTTCGCCCTTGTGCAGAGCAATCTTTTCGTCCAGCCACGGGTGATCGGCACCGCTGGACCAGACCGCCTGGTGGTTGAGTTTTGAGCCTTTGTCGGTAAACCCCTGGCCCGGTTCGAGGCGGATGCCGGCGGCGTGGCAGGTGGCGCCCTGGTACGTTCGTCCCACTATCGTAGGCCGGAGCGTGCCGTAGGGCACCTTCTGGAAGTTCACCTCCACGCCGATGTCGTTCCACATGGCGGCGATGGCCTCGCAAGCTTCCACTTCAACCGGCGCGCCGCGCAAGGATGGCGTCAGCGTGATTTCGAACCCGTCGGGGTAGCCGGCTTCAGCCAGCAATTGTCTGGCCCGTTCGGGATTGTGTTCCCAGCGCATTTCCGGGGGCAACCAGGTGTCTTCGTACTGACCGTACTCCCACATTACCGCCGGGCTGCCATAGCCACGCAACAGGGTGTCAACAATGCCCTGCCGGTCGATGGCGATGGACAGCGCGTTACGAACCTTCGCCGCGTTGGCCCATTCCACCGAGTCGACGTCCGCGCTTGCGGAAACCCAGGGCAGTTCAGGGTCGAAGCCGGGCAACTGGTCTTCCGTGCCGGCGCCCACGTGGTATTGACCGTAGATGTTGAGCGCCGATTCTCCCCCGCCGGGCAGGCGCATCAGTTCCGCCCCTTCCACGCTGACCAGCGCATCCAGAGAGTCGAAAGCGCTCACGGTCGTATCCAGGTTTCCGGTCTGGAAACCTGCCACTCGGGAAGATTCTTCGGGAATTTCCCGGAAGTACATTTCGGCGAAATGCGGGGTCTTGCGCCAGTGGTTTTCCACGGCTTCCATGCGCCAGAACGAGCCGGTGCTGAATTCCACCAGGTCCCAGGGACCCGTAGCGGCGATCTGGCTGTTGGCGACTTCCTGCCCCAATTCCTCGGTCTGCTTTTTGCTGATGATCCAGGAACCGGCGCCGCCCGGGCTGGTCACGATTTCGTTGACGGGAACCTGCGACCAGGGAGCGCCGGTATTGACTTCCACGGTGTAGTCGTCAATGGCCTTGGCGTACCCGTCTTCGTTTTCCCAAATCCCGCGGACGTTGGATGCACGAGCGTGCTTGGAGCCCTCGGCCCCGAATTGCCTCATGCCCCAGATGATGTCCTCGGCGGTCATCTCACCGTAACCCTTGTGGAACTGAACGCCTTCGTTCAGATGGAACGTCCAGGTCGAACCGTCTTCGGAGACTCCCCAACTGTGGGCCAACATCGGCACCGCCACCAGGTCACTGCTGACCGTCAGGAGCGATTCGCCGATTGGGGCGGTTTGCAGGACAAAAATCTGCGGATTACCCGTCACGGCCGGGTGGCCCATGAAGGGACCAAGTTCCTTCTGCCCGACGTTGAGGGTTCCCTCGGGTTTCTCCGTTGAGGCCATGGTGGAACTCTCCGGAGTCGGGATTGGGGTGGCGATAGGAACGGCCGTAGCGGCCTGCTGTTGTGGCGCTGGCTGGGTCGCGGTGGGCTCCGCGGCCGGCTGTTCCGAGGTCGCCGATTGGCCAGCAGGCGGTTGCTCCGCCTGCTGATTGGACGCGGCCGGTTGAGTTCCTGAGCCTTCGTCGGTCGCAGCGCCACCGCACGCGATTCCCACCGCCAGCAGCAGGGACAGTGTCCCCATGGCGACCGCGAAGGTGGAGAACTTTTTGGGAAGGCTCAGCATGGACACCTCAGGAGTGTACGGGTTTAGCCCCTGGGCTGGATGTACTCGTAACCGTTGATGTTGCGCAGGTCACGATAGCGCACGCCCTCGATCCAGGGTTGGATGTTCGGGCCCACCGGCCACAGGCTGTCGAAATTATACAGCCCCACGCCGGTGAGGGCATTCTCGAACATGAACGTCGCGATTTCGATGGCAAGCTCGCGCCGCGCCTCCGAATCCACCTCGGCCATGTGCTGGGAAACCTTCTCGTCCATCCAGGGATGTTCAACGCCGCGGTTCCAGACAGCCTGGTGGTGCAACTGCGACAGCATTCCCGAGAAGCCCTGGCCGGGCTCCAGGCGGATGCCGCCGGCGTGGCAGGTGGAACCCTGGTAGTTGCGGGCGATCAGGCTGGGCCGCAGCGTGGTGTACGGCAGGTTCTGGAACTTGACGTCCACGCCAATGTCGCCCCACATGGTGGCGATCGCCTCGCAGGCTTCCACTTCCACCGGCGCGCCCCGCAGCGACGGGGTCAGCGTGATGCTGAAACCGTCCGGGTAGCCGGCCTCCGCAATCAACTGCATGGCGCGTTCGGGGTTGTACTCCCAGCGCAGTTCCGCCGGCAGCCAGGATTCTTCGTACTGGCCGAAGTCCCAGAGGACGGCGGGGGATCCGTAGCCGTGCAGCAAAGTATCAACGATGCCCTGCCGGTCAATGGCAATGGACAGCGCGGTGCGGACCTTGGCCGCGTTCTTCCACTCTTCGGAATTGATGTCAGGGTCGGCGGACACCCACGGCAGTTCCGGATCGTAACCCGGCTGCTGGTCCTCGGTGCCGATGCCCACGTAGTACTGGCCGTAGAACGTCAGCGCCGATTCGCCGCCGCCGGGGACGCGCATGATTTCTGCGCCATCCACGGCCTCGACCAACGCCAGCGAGTCGAAGGCCAGCAGCGTGGTGTCCAGGTTGCCCGTCTGGAACCCGGCGACGCGAGATGATTCCTCGGGAATTTCTCGGAATTGCAGTTCGGCGAAGTGCGGGGTCTTGCGCCAGTGGTTTTCCACGGCTTCCATGCGCCAGAACTCGCCGGTGCGGTATTCCACCAGGTCCCAGGGGCCGGTGCCGGCGATCTGGTCGTTGGCTTCTTCAACGCCAAGCTCTTCGGTCTGTTTCTTGCTGACGATCCAGGTTCCGCCGCCGCCGGCGCTGGTCAGGATTTCGTTGACCGGAACCTCAGACCAGGGCTCGCCGGTATTAACCTCGACGGTGTAGTCATCGATGGCTGTGGCGTGCCCTTCCGGGTTCTCCCAGATCCCGCGGATGTTGGACGCGCGAGGGTGCTTCGACCCGTCGGCTCCGAATTGCCGCATACCCCAAATGACGTCCTCGGCGGTCATCTCGCCGTAGCCCTTGTGGAACTGCACGCCCTCGTTGAGATTGAAAGTCCAGGTCGATCCGTCCTCGGACACCGACCAATCCCTGGCCAGCATGCCGACCGGCTTCAGTTCGCTGGACACGGTCAGCAGCGACTCGCCTATGGGAGCGGTTTGCAGGACGAAAATCTGGGGGTTTCCGGTCAGCGCGGGATGGCCCATGAAGGGGCCGAGTTCCTTCTGCCCGACCGTCAACGTGCCCACAGGCGTGTCATCCACCATTACTTCCGCGGTTTGCGGGGTAGCCGTGGGCGCTGTCACCGCCGCAGCGACCGGGACCTCGGTGGCGGCGGGGGCCGACGAGCCCGAGGATGTGGACGCCGCCGGGGCTTCCGTCGCCGCCGGCGCGGCCGGGGCCGCGCTCTGGCCGGCAGAGGTCTGACCGGCGGAGGCCTGGCCCGTGGCCGGAGCGGGGGTCTCCGCCGCGCCGCCGCAGGCAACCACCAGGGCCAGCATCAGGGACAGCGCGCCGAGACCGGCAACGGCGGTCAGAGACTTTCCTGGAAATCGCAGCATATTTACCTCATCGTCTTATGATCGGGTGTCGATTTTGCGGGTAGGTTACTACCGGTGCTTGATGTACTCGTAGCCGTTGATCTGCCGGACGTCGCTGCGCCGGACATAGTCACCCCACGGCTGGATGCGCGGCCCCACCGGCCAGATGGCGTCGATGTTGTAGTACGTCAGGTCGGTGAGGGCGTGGTCGAACAGGAACTGTCCGAGTTCGCGCTCCATCAGCTCGCGAGCGTCGGGGTCCACTTCACCCATGGCGCGGCGCATCATGTCATCAGACCACTGGTGCTCCAGGCCGCGGTTGAAGGGGTTTTCGGTCAGGTAGCTGCCGAAGCCGCTTGCCGGCGTGGGCAGGGGGCCACCGGCGTGGCAGGTCGCGCCCTGGTAAGTCCGGCCCACCAGCGTAGGACGCAGGGTGCCGTAGGGAATGCGCTGGAAGTCCACGTCCAGGCCGATGTCATTCCACATCTGCGAGATGGCCTCGCAGCTTTCCACTTCCTGAGGCGCGCCGCGCAGGGCCGGCGTCAGCGTGATGCTGAACCCGTCAGGATATCCGGCTTCTTCCAGCAACTGCATGGCGCGTTCGGGGTTGTACTCCCAGTCCCGGCCGTCCAGGTAGTGCTCGAAGCCGCTGTACGAGTGGATGGGCGTGGCGGTGCTGCCGTTGCCGGACAGGATTTCGTCAACCAGGGCTTGGCGGTCAATTGCGGTCATCAGCGCCAGGCGCACCTTGCGGGCCCGGTCCCACTCCGGCGAGGTTATGTCGTCGGTTGGGGAAACCCAGGGGTTTTCGGGGTCGTAGCCGGGCCGGGTTTCGACGCCCTCGACCGGGTACCAGTTTCCGTAAATCCGCAGGCTTTGCACGATGGCGTTGGGCACCTTCATCAGCTCGGCGCCTTCCACCTCCAGTACGCTGGGTATGGAGTCGTATCCCATGAGGAAGGTGTCGAGTGAGCCGACCTTGAATCCGGCGACGCGGGAGGACTCTTCAGGAATCTCCCACATGACAAACTCATCGAAAGCGGGGGTGTGCCGCCAGTGATCGCGGACCGCCTTCATCCTCCAGAACTCGCCGGTGCGGTGGTCCACGATTTCCCAAGGGCCGGTGGCGGCCATATTCGCGCTGGCCTCTTCCACGCCCAGTTCGTCCGTCTGCTTCTTGCTGGCGATGAAGGTGGAGGCGCCGCCGGGGGTCATGTGCCAGCGCTGGGCGATCACGTGGACCAAGGGTTCACCGGTGTGCACCTGAAGGGTGTGGCTGTCGATAATCATCGAGCCGTCCCGGTCCGCCCAGAAGGTCTCCAGCTGCCCGGCGCGAGGGTGCTTGCTCAAGCCCCACTGCTGCATCGACCAGACGACGTCCTCGGCGGTCATCTCGCCGTAGCCCTTGTGGAACTGCACGCCCTTGTTCAGATGGAATGTCCAGACGAGGAAGTCGTCGGAGATCTCCCACGATTCGGCAAGCAGGCCCAGCACCTCGCGGTTCACGTCCTCCTGCAGCAGCCCTTCGCCGATGGGCGCCGTGCCGTGCACGAAGATCTGCGGGTTGCCCAGGGTGCTGGGGTGCAGGAAGAAGGGTCCCATTTCCTTCAGACCGGTGCTGAGGATGCCCGTGGGCTCCGCCATCATCATGGAGTCACCCGAACCGGCGGCCTGCGGCACGGCGGTGGGCGCGGCCTGGGCGGCCTGGGCGGGAGCGGCCTGGGTTGGGGAAGCCGGCGCGGCGGCCTGCTGGCTGCCGGATGCGGGCTGCTGGGGCGCTGCCTGCTGCGCGGCCGCGGCCGTAGGCGCCGCGGCCGGAGCCGACGACTCTTCCGCGGTGCCACACGCGACAATCGGGGTCAGGGCCAAACCCCCAATTACAAGGACAAGCAAACTCTTGCGGCTGATTCCGAACAAATTCATCAATTTACCTCCGGACGGAGTTTCCCGTTGTGAAGGAACCGTGAGAAGCGGGCTCTAAGAGCCCGCCGAGATAAGGCTGGGATGTGGCAAATTCGTGCCTATTCCGAGTTTCGAATTCCTAGTCTCGAAAATCAGGGTTATTACCGCCGTCGCAGTCTATAGGACGGAATCTGCAATGTCAATATATCGTATACTAATTATCATAATGAGTTATTATTTCGAAACGCGATGCAGTTGGCAAAACAAAGTTGCGACGGCCGGGCAATTCCGTTCCAGGGCTCAGAGCACATGCCGCCGAAACCGGGGCAACCCCTCAATGGTTCTCACGCGTACCCGGTTTGTCATCGGTTCTCTGCATACCCAGTTTGTCATCGGCTCTCCGCGTGCTCAGTTTGTCATCGGTTCTCCGCGTACCCAGTTTGTCATCGGCTCTCCGCGTGCTCAGTTTGTCATCGCGAGGAGCGTAGCGACGCGGCGATCTCGTTCCTGCGGCGGCGTCCATTGCCCCAGCGAGATTGCCGCGCTGCGCTCGCAATGACCGTTCGAGCTAAACCGGGTACGCGTGAGATCGGCGGTTACACGGTATTTACCGTGCCGTTATCCCTAATTCACAAAATTGCAACCGGCGCGTAACCGTCTCGCAAAGGATACGCAAAACCCACTGCATATATTGAACCGCGCTAACCAATCACGGGCGCGGTCAAATCATGCAGCAGGTCACCGACCAAACGAACCCAAACGCGGGCGCCACTCCCACCCATTGCCCCTACTGC
Organism: Dehalococcoidia bacterium; assembly: GCA_965203985.1. Lineage (GTDB taxonomy): Bacteria > Chloroflexota > Dehalococcoidia > Lucifugimonadales > UBA3495 > Bin87. The sequence continues at coordinate 779,618 of CBDBDS010000013.1, read as the reverse complement.
GCGTTCCAGTGCGGCATGCGCATTTCCGCCGCCGGCAAGGAAATCGCAATCACCGGCGACGCGGAGTTTCCGGTCAACAAGGGAGCCCTGTGCATCAAGGGCTGGACCGCCGCGGCCACGCTGACGCATCCCGAGCGGCTCAACACTCCGCTGGCCAGAAACGAGTCGGGAGCGCTGGTACCGGTGAGCTGGGACGCAGCGTTGGACCGCGTCGCGCAGGGATTCAAAGATGCGCAGGGCGCATACGGCAAGGACGCGGCAGGCATCTTCGGCGGCGGGTCGTTGACCAACGAGAAGAGCTACCTGCTGGGCAAGTTCGCGCGGGTGGCGTTGCAGACGTCGAACATCGATTACAACGGTCGCTTCTGCATGTCGTCCGCGGCGGCGGCGAGCATCGGGTCGCTGGGAATTGACCGCGGTTTGCCGTTTCCCCTGGCCGACATCGCGGGCGCCGAGGTGGTCCTGATGACGGGCAGCAACTCGGCCGAGACTATGCCGCCGTTGATGCAGTACTTCGAGGAACAGCGCGCCAACGGCGGGATGCTGATCGTAGCCGATCCCCGGTTGACCGCGACGGCCGGTCGCGCCGACCTGCACCTGCGCCTGACGCCGGGAACGGACTCCGCGCTGGCCAACGGGATCCTCCACATTCTGATGCGCGACGGCCGGCTCGACCAGGACTACATCGACGCGCGGACGGAAGGCTTCGATCACATCAAGGGGACCATCGCCACCTATTGGCCGGAACGCGTGGAGCGGATCACCGGGGTACCGCAGCGCGAACTGGAAAGAGCGGCGCGCCTGCTCGGCGAGGCTGGCGCCGCGATGGTCCTCACCGGACGCGGAACGGAGCAGCAGGCGCAGGGGGTGAACAACGTGCGGTCGTTCATCAACCTGGCCCTGGCGCTGGGACTTATCGGAAGGCCCAACAGCGGATACGGCTGCCTGACCGGTCAGGGCAACGGCCAGGGCGGCCGTGAACACGGGCAAAAGGCGGACCAACTGCCCGGCTACCGGCGCATCGACGACCCGGCGGCGCGGGCTCACGTGGCCGCGGTCTGGGAAGTGGATGAAGCGCGCATCCCAGGGCCGGGCAAATCGGCTTACGAAATGCTGGACTCCCTGGGGCGGGAAGGCGGAGTCAGGGCGCTGCTGGTTATGGGATCCAACGTGGTGGTTTCCGCGCCCAACGTCAATCACGTGGAGGATCGACTGCGCTCCCTGGATTTCCTGGCGGTGAGCGATTTCTTCCGTTCGGAGACCGCGGAGTTGGCCGACGTGGTGCTGCCGGCGGCGCAGTGGGCGGAAGAGGAAGGCACGATGACCAACCTGGAAGGTAGGGTCATCCGCCGCCGTCGCGTGACTAACCCGCCCGCAGATGTTCGGGACGATGTTTCCGTGATCTGCGAGTTGGCGGAGCGTCTGGGCGAGGGCAAGCATTTTCGCTATGCCGGCGCCGAAGAGATATTTCATGAATTGGGCAGGGCATCTGCCGGCGGGCCGGCGGACTATGCCGGCATCACGTACGAAAAGATCGACGCCAACAACGGCGTCTTCTGGCCGTGCCCAGATGCGGACCACACGGGCACGCCGCGCATGTTCGTCGACGGATTCCCCACCGCCAGCGGCCGGGCCAGGTTCCATGCGGTGCGGCACGGATCCCCGGTCGAGGAACCGGACGCGGATTATCCCCTCTACCTCACGACCGGCCGCAACCTGGCCCAGTACCAATCGGGCACTCAGACGCGAAGGGTCGAAGAATTGACGAGCATGACCCCCTCGCCGTTGGCGGAGATCCACCCCGCCACGGCGAGCCGGTACCAGCTCGAAGATGGGAACGGCGTCACCCTGGTCACCCGCCGGGGCGCGGCGAATTTCAACGTCAAGATCACTCGCGGCATCCGCGAAGACACGGTGTTTGTTCCGTTCCACTGGGGCGGAGTGCAGGCCGCCAACCGGCTCACCAATCCGGCGCTGGACCCTACCAGCCGGATGCCCGAGTTCAAGGTTTGCGCGGTACGCATCGAGGCCGCCCTACCCTCCAACGACAGAGGTGATTGATCCCATGACCGAGAAGCAGAAACTGGTAGTCATCGGCAACGGCATGGCCGGTGCACGGTTCGTGGAAGAGACGGTCGCTATGGGCGGACGCGACCTCTACGACATCACGGTGATCGGGGAGGAGACGTGCGGCAACTACAACCGCATTCTGCTGTCCAGTGTGCTGTCCGGTTCCCACCGTCCCGACGACATCTTCATCAACCCCCTGGATTGGTACGAAGAGAACGGGGTGGAACTGCACGCCGGCGTCCGGGTCATCGGCGTGGACCGTAAGGGCAAGATGGCTTACGGACAAGGCGGAGTGCTGATCCCCTACGACAAGCTGGTGATCGCCACCGGCAGCAGCGCGTTCGTCCCTCCCATGGAAGGACTGTACGAAGAGGATGGGTCGTACAAGGCCGGGGCCTTCGTGTTCCGCACGTTGGAGGACTGCACCGAGATTATCGAATACGCCGGCGACGCCAAACGGGCGGCGGTAATCGGCGGAGGTCTGCTCGGCCTGGAGGCGGCCAAGGGTTTGATGAACCGCGGGCTCCAGGTTGACGTCATTCACCTGATGGGATGGCTGATGGAAACTCAGTTGGACCCCATGTCCGGCCGGTTTCTGCAGCAAAGCCTGGAAGAACTCGGCGTGCAGTTCCACCTGGAAAAGCTGACGACGGCCGTGTTGGGCGACGAAAAGGTGACCGGCCTTCAGTTCAAGGATGGAGAAACGCTGGACTGCGACATGGTCGTTGTTTCCGCCGGCGTCCGGCCCAACGTGGACCTGGCGCGCATGGCCGGGCTGCACGTGCGGCGGGGCATCCTGGTGAACGACAGCATGTCCTGCCGGAACGACCAGGACATCTACGCCATCGGCGAGTGCGCGGAGCATCGCAGCCAGGTCTACGGGTTGGTCGCTCCGCTCTGGGAGCAGGCTCGCGTGCTGGCCGAGCAGCTGACCGGACACGACGAGGACGCCTTGTACGCGGGATCGCGGATATCGACCAAGCTGAAGGTGATGGGCGTCGAACTGGCGGTGGCCGGCGACAAGGACCCGCTGGAGACCGACGACGAGGTGGTCACCTATGTCGAGCCGAACCGCAACGTTTACAAGAAAGTGATCGTGCGCGAGGGGAAGGTCAAGGGCGCCATCCTGCTGGGTGACGGGCTCGCGATTCCCAGGGTCCTGCAAGCCTTCGACCGCCAGGAACCGCTGCCGGATAACCGCTCGGAGTTGCTCTTCCCGCTGGTGGACTTCTTTGGGCCCGGAGGCACGGGATCCGGCGGCACGGGACCCGCCGCCAACGTGGCGGAACTGCCCGACGACGCACAGGTCTGCGATTGCAACGGCGTCACCAAGGGCAGGATCGTGGCGGCCGTGAGATCGGGCAATCGGGACGCTAAATCGGTGTGCGCCGCCACCCGCGCCGGTTCCGGCTGCGGTTCATGTGCAGCGCAGGTGCAGGCGTTGGTTGACCTGGAAGGGGAAAAGGTTGCTGCGGATGCCGGTCACCTGGACCGTTACGTCCCCGGCATTGCGCTCACCAAACCGGAACTGACCGGAGCCATCAAGGCGATGAAACTTCAGAGCGTGGCGGCGGTGCTGGAAGCGCTGTCTGAAGGCGCTGCGGACGCGCAAGCCGAAGCAGACCTGGAATTCCTCCTGCGCGAAATCTGGGGAGAAACGGAGGAACACGAAAGGGACACGCTCCTTGAGGAAAGCCCGGTGTTCGCGACGGTCACGACGTGGCCGAGCGGCGATGCACGCGCCGTTTCGGTCGCCGTCGGCGCGACCCAGGACTATCGATGAAGCCCGGAGCAACGCGGCCCGCGCAATTCAAACGCAACATCAATCCTGGATCCCGAATTCCATTCCCAAGCCCGTGACCGGCAAATCTAATCGGAGTTGATCATATGAGCACGCTGGGCGCCACTTTAGAAAGCGCTAAAGCGACACGGATAAACCTGTTCAGCCTGGCCACGCCGCAGATGCGGACGTTCCACCTGACCTGGTTCGCGTTTTTCCTTTGCTTTTTCGGTTGGTTCGGCATCGCCCCGCTGATGGCGGTGGTGCGAGAGGATCTGCTGCTCACCAAGGCGCAGATCGGCAACACCATCATTGCCTCTGTGGCCATAACCATCATCGCGCGCCTGGTGTTCGGATGGCTCTGCGACCGCATCGGGCCTCGTCTGGCTTACAGCGGCCTGCTCATCTTTGGCTCGATTCCGGTCATGTGCATCGGTTTGGCGAACAGCTATGAATCCTTCCTGCTGTTCCGGCTGGCAATCGGCGTCATCGGCGCGTCTTTCGTGATCACGCAGTATCACACCTCGGTCATGTTCGCGCCGAACGTCGTGGGCACCGCCAACGCCACCACCGCCGGTTGGGGAAACCTGGGCGGCGGCGTAACGCAAATCGTCATGCCCCTGGTCTTCGCCGGTGTGCTGATGTTCGGCGTCGGCGAGGTGTTCGGCTGGCGAATTGCCATGGTGATACCGGGCGCAGCCCTGCTGCTGGTGGGCACCGCCTACTTCTTCCTGACGCAGGACACGCCGGCGGGGAATTACCGGGACCTGCGGGCACGGGGGTTGATGCCTTCAGTCGCCGACACCAGGGGAACCTTCTGGGAAGCGGCAAAGGACTACCGGGTTTGGGCGCTGTTCGTCATCTACGGCGCGTGTTTCGGCGTGGAGCTGACCATCAACAACATCGCGGCCCTGTACTACCACGACCGGTTCGAGCTGAACCTGGCCACCGCCGGCCTGATCGCCGGGCTGTTTGGGCTGATGAACGTCTTCGCCCGCACGCTGGGCGGCATGTTGGGCGACAAGGCGGGCATCAAATTCGGCCTGAGGGGTCGGGTGATGTTCCTGGGGATCGTGCTGCTGTGCGAGGGCGTCGCGCTGGTGTTGTTCTCCCAGATGGCGACGCTGTTCCTGGCCGTGGGCGCGATGGTCGTGTTCAGCCTGTTCGTGCAGATGTCCGAAGGGGCCACCTTTTCGGTAGTGCCGTTCATCAACCGCAAAGCGCTCGGCTCGGTGGCCGGGATCGTGGGCGCGGGCGGAAATGCGGGAGCGGTGGCGTTCGGTTTCCTGATCCGCGCGGAGAACCTCAGCTACGCCGACGCCCTGTTGGTAGTTGGAGTCGCGGTGCTGATCGCATCCTCCCTCGTGTTCCTGGTGCGGTTCTCGCGGGAGACCGAACGGGCGGAGCGGCAGGTGCTGGACAACGCGCTGGCCGCCAGAGCCAACGGGGCGTTGGCTCCCGGCGCGGCTGACTAAAAGGGAACGGGACGGCGGGGGCAAGCGTCGTGAAAGCTGACGCGTACCCAGTTTGGCGAGATTGGGGAATTTGCATGGATGCACAGGATGGACAAGATCGGATTGATACGCCGCGCTATCGCGGTTCAGGCTCGAAGCGGGCGCAGAGGCGTCACAATGGCCGCAAAGCGTCAGAAAGGGTAGCGTTCAGCTATGACTATAGCCTGGTTTCCGAAAGCGAGCCAGTTCCCATCATCCAACTTATACCATCCAGTTCATCCTGTTTATCCATGCAAATTGTTAATCCTCCGCAAAGCGGGTACGCGGGAGGCGTGAAAGCCGACGCGGCCTCGACCAGGGTAGAGACCTCACGCGCGGCGCAACTGCGGAGCCACCACGGCCAGCACCACGACCAGGACGATACCGGTGAACCCCACCACCTGGGCCGCGCCGGGAGCGCCCCACGATCCGGCAATCGCGCCGGCGCCGACGCTGCCGAAGCTGTAGGCGAGGATCGCGAAGGACCTCAGGCTCATGACGCGGCCCCTGAACTGCTGATCGGTGGTCCGCAGCAGGAGGGTCAGGATCAGAACCTGCGTGGAGGCAAATGACATCCCCACCAGGACGAATATGGCCATGGATAGATAGAAGGATGACGACAGGGAGAACAGCAGAATGGTGCCGTGCCATGACAGCACCGCCAGGATCAGCAACAGCCCGGGGCGGCGGATGCTGGGCAGCATGGTGAAACCCAGGGAACCGCTCAGCGCTCCGCTGCCGAAGGCGAACAGCAGCAACCCCAGTCCGGCGGAGTCGCTGCCCAACACGTCGCGGGCGAAGATGGGCGCCAGGCCGGTGTGTACGGTCCACCCAGCCAGATTGATGATGACGGCCACGGCGAGCACTGCCCAGAGCACCTGGTTGCCGGCGACATAGCGCAGGCCGCTGATCACGGTACTGAGCACGCGCTCCGGCGCGCGGACGACATTGGTCTCCGGCCGACGTATGCCCAGGGCCACGCCGCCGCTGACCAGGTAAAGGCAAGCGATGGCCGTGTATGCGCCCTGTGGCCCCAGCCCCTTGAACAGATAACCCCCGATCACCGGGCCGCACAGCATCGCGATGTTCATGGCTACGGTGTTGAACGCCGCGCCATGCGAGAGTTGGTCGGTCCGCAGGGTGTCTGCTACCAGGGACTGAGCCACCGGCATCTGGCAAAGACGGACCACGCCCATCACCAGCGTGATCGCGAAGATGTGCCAGACCTCCAGCCAGCCGGTGAGGATCAGGGCCAGCATCAGGATGCCCATGGAACCCATGATGAATTCCACGGAGGAGAGCAGGCGGTTGCGCGGCAACCGGTCGGCCAGGGCGCCGGTGAACAGGGCCAGGAAGTTGAGCGCCATCCGCGCGGCGGCGATAGCGCCCACCAGGAACGGCGAGTCGGTCAGGGTGAGGACGAACCAGCCCAGCACCGCGGACTCCATCTGGGTGCCGACGCCCACCAGGGCGGTGGAACCCCAGACAAAGGCAAAGTCGCGATTCCGGAAAATGCTCAGCGGGGAGGAAGCGCGGTTGAGCGTGGCGGAAATTCGCAAAATTGGCTTCCGAAAGGTTATCAGGCTCGAAGGGCGCCACGCCCGTTAGGACAGGGCTATCGCATATGAACGGTTTAGTATCGTCATACCGGCGAAAGCCGGTATCCAGTGACCGAAGTCGGTTGTTTCCGTGGGAATATCAAGCCATTCACGGGCTCTGGACTCCGGCTTTCGCCGGAGTGACGGGTGAGTGATTTCATATGCGATAGCCCTGCCCGTCAGGCCCCTGCGGGTTGCGCTGTCCGGCCATTGGTGCCAGGGTGCGGGGCCTTGGGGTGGCCGATGATACCATAGGGGCCGCGGGGAGACGGCCAGGTTAGCCGGCTTGTGCTGGCCGTGTTAGGCTGGCCGCGACGAGGCACAACATCGATAAGGGATAAGGCGCTCCTCTTTACTCCTCTTTATATGAACGTCGGCTCACGCGAAAGGTTGCATTCGTGACTGTCGTATCTCGAATTAGCGCTGATACAGCGTCCGCAACGGAATTGCTCCGCCGGGCATCGGAAATGGTGCCCGCGCTCAAGGAGCGGGCGGCGCGTACCGAGGAGTTGCGGCGATTGCCCCGGGAGACCGTCGACGATCTCCTGGCGTCGGGCCTCTGCCGTATCGCCGTGCCCAGGCGGTTTGGAGGACTGGACGCGGATTACCGCGTGAGCCTGCGCGTGGCAGCGGAACTGGCCCGGGGCTGTCCGGCGACGGCATGGTGCTATGGCCTGTGGGCCGCCCACTCGTGGCTGGTGGGATACTGGCCGCAGCGCGCACAGGAGGAGGTGTTCGGGACGAACCCTGACGCCCTCAGCTCCAGCTCGCTGAGCGTGGGCCGTTCGACTTGCACGCCCGTGGACGGCGGGTATCGCTTGTCCGGAAGGTGGGAATTCTCCAGCGGCTGCGACGCGGCGGACTGGCTCATGCTGGGCGTGCCGGGCATCGGCGAGCGGAACTGGGCGCTGCTGCCGGCCGGCGACTATGAAATCGTGGATACCTGGTTCGTCTCCGGCCTGCGCGGCAGCGGCAGCAAGGACATCGCAGTGAACGATGCGTTCGTTCCCGCCCATCGCATCCTGGATGTGCCGTCGGCCGGCGATGGCGACTGGAGCGGTTGGGAACTGCACCGGCAGATCCGGTACCGGATTCCCATCACCGTGCTGCTGGGGTGGGACCTGGTAGCGCCGATGCTGGGTATCGCCCAGGGGATGATTGACGCATTCGTCGCCAAGACCACGGGCACGTCCGGCGGCGGCAAATCGGCCGACTCCACCATGGTGCAGATCCGACTGGCGCAGAGCGCCGCCGAACTCGACGCGGCGCGGGCGCTGATGGACCGAGACCTGGATGATATATTCGACCGAGCCGAGTCGGGAGCGGGCTACACGCCACTGGAACGGGCGAAATACCGCCGGGACAAAGGCTACATCATCCAGCTGTGCCTGCAGTCGGTGAACCGCCTGTTCGACATCAGCGGCGGCCACGGGCTTTTCGATTCCGATCCGTTGCAACGCTTCCACCGGGACGCGCAGGCGGTGGCCCACCGCGATACGCTCATCATGGACCTGGTGGGACAGGAATACGCGAAGGTGCTGCTGGAGACTGACGCCAACGGTACAATCTAGCCACACATGTACCCAGTTTGTCATCACAATCTAGCCACACATGTACCCAGTTTGTCATCGCGAGGAGCGCAGCGACGCGGCGATCTCGCCGCCGGAGCGGTGTGCGTTACCCCGACGAGATTGCCACGCTACGCTCGCAATGACCGGCGGGGGAATGGGTACGCGCGAGACAATCTAGCCGGTTGACAATCAACGAGAATTTCGCCACTCAACGCAAGGAGACGACATGGCCATCGCGCAAACGATCCACAACCTGGAACAGGGCGACGTGAACCTGCCCGACACGGGGCGACCTGTAGTCCGCTCCAATGAAGGGGTGATCTCCTCGGGACACTACCTTACATCGATGGCCGGAATGCGGATACTCCTGGCCGGCGGCAACGCCTTCGACGCCATGGTGGCGGCCAGCCTGGCCGCGGCGGTGGTGGAACCCATCGCGTCCTACTCGCTGGCGGCCGAAGGGGTGTTCATGCTGTACGACTCCGACAGCGGCGACCTGGTGTCGCTGAGCGGGCAGGGCGGCGCGCCGGGCGCGGCCACGGCGGAGTTCTACCGCTCGCGCGGCCATGAACGCATCCCCACCGGGCCGGGCATGGACGCTCCGCTGTCCTTCACCCAGCCGGGGATCGTGGACGCCTTCATCAACATGCTGGACCGGTACGGGACAATGTCGTTCGAGGGGGTGGCGGAGCCGGCAATTCGCTATGCCGAGGACGGGATACCGCACTACGAGTACATGCTGGAACGGCTCCGTTCGCGGACGGGTCAGGAGCAGTTCGACAACTTCCCGCCGGGCGGCTGGGAAGTGTTCTATGAGGACCGCGAGGTTCCTGCGCCTGGCGCCATGATGCGGCAGCCGGGGTTGGCCAACACCCTGAAAGCCATGCGCGACGCATCAGCAAACGCCTCCGGCTCCAGGGTAGAGAGCCTGAAGGCCGCCCGGGCGGCGTTCTACGAGGGTCCGGTGGCGGAGTTGATCGTGGAGGAGTCACGGAAAGTGGGCGGTATCCTGTCCATGGACGACCTGGCAGGATACCGGTCGCAGTTCGGACAGCCAGTGACCACGACCTTCGGAGGCTACGACATTTGGGGTCAGGACTCCTGGACCCAGGGGCCGATGCTGATGCAGGCGCTGAACATCCTGGAGAACTTCGACCTCAAGGCCATGGGTCACAACAGCCCGGCCTACATCCACACGGTGGCCGAGGCGCTGAAACTCTGCTTCGGAGACCGCGAAGCCTTCTACGGTGACCCCGACTTCGCGACGGTGCCCATGGACGGCCTGTTGTCCAAGGAATACGCCGCCATCCGCGCCGGCGAGATCGATCCCGAGGGCGCCTACCCCGAGCAACGGCCCGCCGGCGATCCGTGGCGGTTCTCGAAGAAGTCAGGGCGCACCGCGCCGCAGGTCATGGCCGCGGCCCTGGGCCCCGACACCTCCGCCGATGACGGCACGACTCACGTGTCGGTGCTGGACAAGCACGGGAACCTGGTGTGCGGCACCATCAGCGGCGGGTCCTTCTCCAAGTCGGTGTTCTTCCCGGATCTGGGCTGCTGCCTGAGCACGCGCATCGAGATGTTCAACTGCGAGCCGGGACACCCCAACGTGGTAGAGCCGGGCAAGCGACCGCGAACGACCCTGGTGAACTACATCGTGGCGAAGGACGGCCAGCCGGCGATGACCGTGGGCTGCCCCGGCGGCGACAACCAGGTGCAGGGCAACCTGCAACTGATCCTGAACTCGCTGGTCTTCGGCATGGACCCGCAGCAGGCGGTGGAAGCGCCCCGGTTCGCCACTTCCAGCAACGTAAACTCGTTCTACCCCCACGTGTACTACCCCGGTCAGTTGGACCTGGAGGATGGCTTCTCCGAGTCGACGGTGGGCGCCCTGAAGGCGCTGGGCCACAAAATCCACCGCACGGCCAACTGCGGCTTGGGCGCCACCGTGTCGGTGCGCAACCCGGAAACTGGCTCGCTCAGCACGGGGGCCGACCCGCGCCGGGCGTGCTACGCGCTGGCGCTGTAGGGGAGGAAATGCCGGCTGTCATTGGGAGGTCGTGCCGGTTGTCATTGCGAGCGCAGCGCGGCAATCTCGTCGGCGCAGCGGCCGCTGCTCCAGGGACGAGACCGCCACGTCGCTGCACTCCTCGCGATAACAGATGGAGCGTGCGTGAGACTTCCGGGACTGGCAATCAGTCCCGGAAGTCGTTTTCGTAGAGCCGCTGCAGCCGCTCCAGGTGCTCCGCCGGTATCGGCGGCAGGTCGACGCAGGCGGCGGTTTCCTCGGCCTCGGCGCGGTTCTTGACGCCCGGGACGGTGGCGTGGATGTCCCGGTTCATCAGGCAGAAGACCATGGCTGCCTGGGACATATTCCGGATTGGGCCATCCAGCAGGAACCCGAGCTTTTGGACGCTGGCCAGGTCCTTCTGCATCAAGGTATCGCCAGGACGGGGTGGCCGGTCCAGGGCGTCGGTCAGCGCGCCGGCGGCGTGGGAACGGATGCCGATGACGCCCATGTCCAAGCTGCGGGCCAGCGGGATGATCTGTCCGTTGTCGTGCTGGCTGAAACCGGGCGGTGGCGGTTCCATCCCCGTCCGGTTCAGCAGGTTGTAGTAAGCGAGGACGGTATCGTACTCGTTGGCCTCCAGGATCCGGTGCATGGTGGGCACGTGGTGATCCATGGCCGACAGGCCGATGAACCGGGTCTTGCCGGCCCGCTGCACGGTCCGGTAGGCGTCCAACACCGGGCCCAGCACGTCGTCGGCCGACAGCGAGTCGGCAACCCCGCCGCGATGCTCAGTGAACCGGTTGTGCACGTGCAGCACGTCAACCGAGTCCCGCCGCAGCCGGCGCAGGCTGGTTTCCACGGAGCGTTGCACCGCTCCGGCGATGTCCTCCATCTCGTCAGCGCGAAGGCGGACCTTGGTGGCGACCACCACCGGCTCGGTGCGACCTTCCAGCGCCTTGCCCAGGGCCTCCTCAGCCTTGCCGTCGCCGTAGGATGGAGCCACGTCGAAGAAGGTGATGCCCAGGTCAAGGGCACGGTGGACGGAAGCGATGGCCTCCGCCTCGTCGGTGGCCCCCCAGACCTGGCCGATGCCTCCGCCGCCGAAGCCGGCGCGGGAGACCGTCAGGCCAGTGCGGCCCAGTTGCGTGTATTCCATTCTAGTGGTGCTCTCCCTCGGCCAGCTGGAAGTAGATGCCGTGGGAGCTGGCCGGCTCGATGCTGGCGGTCAGGTAACCGAAGGGGCTGGCCGACGGCCCGTCGCCGCGCATGTCGTTGCCATTGGCCTGCAGGTCGTTGAACAGCTGGCCGATGCCGTCGACGCCCCAGGCCACGTGCATGACGCCGGGGCCGGTGGCCTGGAGCTGGCGGGCCATGGGGGTATCGTCCCGCAGGGGCTCGAAGAAGTCCACCAGGGTCTCGCCGATCTGGTAGAGGATGGACTTGAAGCCACGCTCGGTGAACTCGTCGCGCCGAATCGGGGTCAGAGAGAAGTTGCGTTCGATGTAGGCGGCCATGTCGTCCACGTTTTCCACGACATAGGTTACGTGATGCACTTTGTTCAGCATGATCGACCTCTCCACGTTTGGATTTGCGGGCTGTTAGACTTGGTTGCAGCCTATTGGTTTTCGGGCCGGCATTCAACCCCGACGCGGACAAGCAAATGTTTAGAATGCAGGAGGTTGTCATTGCGAGGCGCTTGCGCCGTGGCAATCTCGACGCCGTAACCGCAACATCTGCCCTGAAGGACTCCCCGGCGCCAACGAGATTGCCGCGCTGCGCTCGCAATGACACTTCCCTGCAACTCTGAACAATTATGAGGACGAAACATGAGCGACCACAAGATTTTCGAACTGGGCGACGTTGACCTGCAGTGCGGCCTGCGGCTGCGGGGAGCGCAACTGGCGTACCAGACCTATGGCGAACTGAACGCGCGCAAGGACAACGTGATCGTGTTCCCCACGTTCTTCGGGTCGCAGCATCCGGCCAACGAGCCCATGATCGGGCCGGGCATGGCGCTGGACCCGTCGCGTTACTTCATCATCATCCCCAACCTGTTCGGTAACGGGCTGTCGTCGTCCCCCAGCAACACGCCGGCTCCCTACGGCCGGGCGCGGTTCCCCCGGGTCACCTACTATGACAACATCGGCTTCCAGCGCCGGCTGGTAACCGAGCAGTTCGGCGTCGAGCGAATCGCGCTGGTATGCGGCTTTTCCATGGGGGCGCAGCAGACCTTCCATTGGGGCGCGTTGTATCCCGACATGGTGGAGCGCATCGCGCCGTGGTGCGGGTCGGCGAAGACGGCGCGGCACAACTTCGTCTTCCTGGAGGGCGTGAAGGCGGCCCTGTGCGCCGACGATGCCTGGAACAACGGCTGGTACGAAACGCCGCCGGCGAAAGGGCTGCGGGCGATGGCCAGGGTGTACGCCGGCTGGGCCCCGTCGCAGGCCTTCTACCGGGAGAAGGTGTACCTGGACATCGGCCACTCCTCGCTGGAGGATTACCTCATCACGTCCTGGGAAGGGCGATACCTGCAGCAGGACGCCAACAACATCCTGGCGATGGTTGCCACGTGGCAGGCCGGCGACATCAGCGACAACCCCCTCTACGGCGGCGACTTCGAGAAGGCACTCGGCTCCATCAAGGCTAAAGCCTTCGTGATGCCGTCGCGCACCGACCAGTATTTCCCGCCGGAGGACAACGAGATCGAGGTGTCGATGATGCCCAACGCCGAGCTTCGGGTCATCGAGACGATCTGGGGTCACACCGGCGGTGGGCCGGGAAGGAACCCGGCCGACACCGGGTTCATCGACGCGCAATTGAAGGAACTGCTGGCGAGCTGACGCGGTGGGTTTTTGGGCGTGACGACCGTCGGCGATCAAAGCGGTTGGTGGGATCAGTTCTTTTCGGGCCTGTGCCTGGAGTACGTCCGGGATGCCCGTGACGAGGAGCAGACCCGGGCCGAGGTCGCTTTCATCCACGAGGCGATGGGGTTGCCGTCTCGGGCTCGCATGCTTGACGTGCCCTGCGGCGTCGGACGTCTGGCGTTGGAATTGGCCGACCGGCATTACCGTATAACCGCCATTGACCGAAACGAGCGGCTCATCCAGTGGGCAGAGAAAGCGGCTGCGTCGCGCGGGCTGGAGGTGGACTGGCGGCAGGGCGACATGAGGCGTCTGCCCGAGGACGGAACCTACGATGGCGCAGTGTGCTTCTGGAACAGCTTCGGCTACTTCGACGACGCGGGCAACCTGGAGTTCCTGCGGGCGGTGTCCCGAAGCCTGAAGCCGGGCGGCCGGTTGGCGCTGGACACGCCGTTGTTGGAAACTCTGCTGCTGGACGCCGTTCAGGAACCCCGGGTTTGGGAAAGAGCCGGGGACCTGCTCGCGCTGGAAGAGCGTGCCTACGACCACGAAACAGGTCGGTTGGAATCAACGTGGACGTTCATACGGGGCGCCGCGCGCGAAACGCGGCACATGTCGATCCGCCTCTACACCTACCGCGAACTGATCGCCCTGCTGGAGCAGGCCGGCTTCGGCGGCCACCAGTCCTACGGCGACCTGGATATGGCGCCTTTCGAACTGGGGGCGCCGTGGCTTTACCTGGTCACTACCAAGTTGGCAGAACCCCGGTAGGCCAGGCAGAGCCAAGAGTAAGGGGCGAATGATCATTCGCCCCTGCGATCTCTGCTCCGAGCCCGATTTCAGGCACCAGCCAGCGACCCCATCGGGTCCCACGGCGGGAGCACGATGGGTTCCAGGGCCAGCGCGTCCTGCAATTCCTGGGGCAGGTAGCTCTTGGGCGCGGCGATCTCGAACATGTACTCGGCGAACCACGAGTCGTTCATCAGGAAGAAGCCTTTTTCGCCGACCTTGTCGTCCCAACTGTTCTCCACGCGCCAGCGGCGGGGCTTGCCGTCCACCACGTCCACGCCTGTAAAGAGCATGGCGTGGGTCATGGCGGTCTGGTGGTACTCCAGGCGCTCTGCCTTGGTCATCTCGAAGTCGGCGCTGTAAACGCTGCCGTAGTCGAAGAGCTCGGCGTCCCACAGGCCCTTGTCGCGGTGCATCTGCTTGCCGGTGTCGCAGCCCATCCACACGGGAATGCCGTCCTGGATCATGCGCATGGCGATGTCCTTCATCAGGTCGATGTCCACGTTCAGATAGGTGATGCGGGTGCCGTCGACGACGTTGCCCAGGTATTGGACGGTGTAGGTGCGCCCCGGAGGGCTGGAGCCGCGGGGGTCGTTCACCAAGCAGACGTAATCTTCCATGGGTGTGGTGATGTACTTCTCGGCGAACGCCAGGGGCGTCATCTCGCCGTCCCGGTGGAATTCGCCATCCTTGTCCTTCCACTGCCAGTCGAACTGGGCCGGCGGGGTGCCCAGGTGGATGCACAGGATCTGGTAAATCGCCTGTAGCGCTTCCTGCTTGGCTTCCCGCATCGCATCCAGGCCGGCCTCATCAGCGTAGAGGCTGCGGATGTTGCGCGCGCCCTGCCGGACCTGGTAGTTCAGGCCGGCGTTCATGCGCATGGAGTTGCCGGAGCTTTCGGTCTCGGGCATCACGGTCTTGGGCACGACGCCATGCTTGCGCACCAGGCTGACGAACATGTCCCACTGGCCGCCATCGCCCAGAGGTTGCTGCAGGAGCCAGGCCACCACCCGGTCGTCGATGGGCCGGTCGGCAGTCTCGATGACGGCCTCGAGAATATAGTTGGCCCGTTCCATCTTGTCCCAGAACATGACGTAGCTCTGGCTGAACTCGAACTCCTTGACGTTGAGGACGTTGCGGGTTTCAGACCGGAACAGGTTGAGGCCGGCAAACATCCAGCAACGGCCGGAGCGGGCCTGGTTGGTCACGCTCCAGTCGTCCAGCACGGTGGAAAAACTGTGGGTCGCTTCGGCCACGATGTTGCGGTTCAGGGCAACGTCGTTCACGTCGTGCTGAGTCACGACGTTCTGCATCAACTGGTGGTTGGGCTGAGACGAGAAGGCTTCCTGGAAGTCGGCCATGGTAGCGGCGTCAAGAGCGCCCGGGTTGGTCTGGGTGGTCATGTTGCATCTCCCCTGGAGTCGGTGGTTCAGTTTGCTGCGGCGTGTACCGGCGTCAGGTTGGCGACCACGTCGGTGATCTCGGCCAACGCCCGGTCGATCTCTTCTTCGGTGGTGTAACGGCCCACGGTGAGGCGCAGGGTACCCATGGCGTACTCGGTTGGGACGCGCATCGCCTCGAGGACGTGGGACAACTCAACCTGGTCGCTGTGGCAGGCGGCACCGGCGGATGCGGCCACCGTGGGCAGACCAGCCAATATACCATCGGCCTCCCGCCCGCGAAAGCCGATGCTGCAGGTGTTGGGCAGCCGTTCGGTCGGGTGTCCGTTGACCTGTGCGTCGTGGCCCGATGCCAGCAGGCCGCGCTCCAGGCGGTCGCGCATGGCGGCCATGTGGCCGGCGTACTCGGCCAGGTTGTTCTCGATCAACTCGCAGGCTTGACCCAGGCCGGCCATGAGGATGATGTTCTCGGTGCCGGCGCGGCGGTTGCCCTCGTGGCTGGCGCCGTGCATGAATTTTTCCAACTGGACGCCGGGGCGGATGTACAACGCGCCGATGCCCTTGGGGGCGTACAGCTTGTGCCCGGCGATGGACAGCAGGTCGACGCCCAGGCCGTCCACCTTCACGGGAATCTTGCCGATGGACTGAGCGCAGTCGCTGTGCACCAGCACGCCGTAGCGGTGGGCGATTTCAGCGATCTCAGCGATGGGCTGGATTGTGCCAACCTCGTTGTTGGCGTGCATGATGGTGACGAGGACGGTTTCGGGGGTGATGGCGTCTTCGACCTGTCGGGGGTCAACCATCCCGTACTCGTCAACGGGCAGGTAAGTGGTGCGTACCCCATTCCCTTCAAGAAACCGGCAGACCTCGGTTACCGCCGGATGTTCGACGGCCGAGGTGATGATGTGGTTGCCGCGATGACGATTTGCGCCGGCGACGCCCTTGATGGCGTGGTTGTTGGCCTCGGTGCCGCCGCTGGTGAAGATCAGGTCGTCCGCCGAGCAACCCAGCATCGCCGACACCTGCTGCCGGGCGTGTTCAACGCCCTCGCGTGCGGCGAGACCGAAGGCATGTCCACTGGACGGGTTGCCGAAGAGCCCGTGCACGTAGGGCAGCATGGCCTCGGCCACGGCGGGGTCAATGGGAGTGGTGGCGTTGTAATCGAGGTAGATGCCGTCCATATCCGGCTCCAGCGCGATGTAGTCAAGGTAATGATCGGCACGCATTATAGACCACGGCGGACCGGAGCCGTCGCGGTGGCCGCAGGTTTGAGCCAAGCAGCCGACAATGCGCTATGCGGCAGGGAAACGTCAGAAGCAGGGTTTACGGGATTTTATGATTTAGCCCGAATCCACCGAAGGGATACTGCAGCAGTGGTCAGACGAGGGATTAGGGGTCAGGGAACGGGCCGGCGGTAGCCTGATGTCGGAGAGATGGACGATGTGGAGTGTAGCAGCCACGCCGGAGGGATTTTGACGGCCTGTGGTAGAAGTCTGGGCGCGATTTTCGACACCAGATCACAGGCGGAGACCGCCAGGGGCCCAGCCTGAGCGCTGATGGGCCAGGCAGTTGGGTAATCTGTTGGACAGGTCAAACGCCGAGGGCGTGATCAAGAAGGGAGCGGCAGGGCGCGCAATCGGGCCAGGGCAGAGCTGAACTGGTTTTGCCAGGGCCAGCCCTGGGGCAGATGCAAGGTGAGGCGACGTGCCTTGCGGGTGATGCGTCCGGCCAGGGAGAAGAAGCGTCGCCGGAGGGTCTTGGTGGTGGCCACCGGCTCGCACAACCCGAGACGTGTCGTCCAGCGGGCGAGGTTATGGGCGATGACTTGCACCGCCAGCCAGGCGGCGTTGGCGGGAAAGCGACCCGATGGCAGATGGTTGAGGCCCACGCCGTACTTGAGGTCGCGGATGGCGTTTTCGATCTCGGCGTGGCGGCGATGGTCGGCTTCGAGATCCAGGGTGTCGCCCTCACGGTCGGTGATGAAGGCGTGATAGCTGTATTCGGTAAGCAGGGCCAACTGGGAGCCGGGGGTGGGCGTCACCCGGCGGACGATGAGCCGCACCGGCACGGCATAGGGCTCATGCTGGAAGGGAGTATATTCAGTTTCGGCCACGTCGGCGCCGCCCTCCATCCAATAGGGTATGGGCGTCCAATCCTCTTCGGGTATGGCCTCGATGAGATTGCGCACGATTGGTTGCTGGCGGACGGTGATGGAGTAGCGGACCTTCATCTTGCGACAGGCGGCGACGATGTCGCGGTTATAGAAGCCGCTGTCGGCACGCATGGTCAATGGTCCGGTGGCCCCGGCGTAGCGCACTCGGCTGATGGTCTCACGCAGGAAGTGGGCGGCGCCCCGAGCGGTGTTGGCTCGGCCCTTGCGCAGGCGGGCCATCAGCACGTCGCCCGTCCCAGCAGCGACGGCGAAGAGCGGGTGATAGCCACGCTGACCGGCGTAGTTGTGGCGCTGCGCGCCCTCCTTGCACAGGCCGTAGGTCTCGCAGACGGTGGAGTCCAGGTCGATGGTCAACGGCTCGTCGCCCGGACCGGCGCCGGCGACCCAGGCTCGGGCCAGCGCCTCACGGCTCACTCGATCCAACTGGCGCGCATGGCCCCACTGGAAACTCCGCAGAAAGGTGCCCAGCGTGGACGGCGCCTTCACCGCGCAGCCCAGCACCTGTGCGGTCCCGCCAGCGCGCAGCGCGTCGGCGTCGTCAATGCAGTCCCCACCGGCCAGCGCCGACGCCACCAGCGTCAGCAGTTTGTCTCCCGCGTTGGCTCGACCCGGCGCATCCCCCAGATCAACATGGCGGTCCACCAGCTCTCCCAGTCCCAGATGATGGGCCAGGGTGACGGGCAGAATCAGCCCAGCATTGGCCACCAGGCGGGCATCATCAAACGCGATTTGGATGCGGTCGGGGCGCTCAGGTGGTAGCATCCGATGGGTGCTCCTTGTGAGGGGTTGGTTTTCTGTGACAAAAACCATTATCCCCGAAGCCGGGAGCACTTTCTCATCCCATCAGCACGCCGCCAAACTCATCATTTCGGTGGATTGGGGCTTAGCAGGATTGGAAGACCTCCATCACGGAACGGCTTCAACCCTGATAATCCCTAAATCTTGAAAATCCTGCTTCTGACGATTTACGAGAGTGGGTACGCATAAGGGCCGCCTACGACCCCGCCGGCGTTGACCAACTGGTGTTCCCCTCCTGCATCGCAAAGGGCGGCGACGTGGCCGAAACGTAGATCAGGTTCTCCTCGCCGACGTTGCGAATCGAGTGGTCGGTGCCGGGCGGGACCAGTATGGCCGTTCCCGCGCTGACTTCTTCCACCTCCTCACCGACCCTCATGGCTCCTGTGCCCTGCACGATCACGTACACCTGCTCCCGTCCGTCGTGGGAGTGGACGGCCTGCTCGCTGCCCGGCTCGCCCTCGACCCAGGTGACGGCCAGGTTCTCGGATCCGAACTGGCCGGCCGCCAGAAGCAGGTGCGAAACCTGACCGCCGCGATGATTGCGTGGGCTCTGTCCTAACGTCTGTATGTTCATCAGCAACACCTCTGGTTTGTAATGTCAAATTTTGTTTGCGGCCCCGCATGTTGCCGCAGTGCGCGTTCCCAGGCTTGAAAACAGGCAAGGAACTCAATCCCCGATCCCATCTTAACATCGCGCATCGGCCCGCAAGCAGTGGGGTACGTGCTTTCCAGCAGATAGGCCCTGCTAAATCCCCCTCTGCCTGAGACGTCGCGCGCTCGCCCAATGTATTTCATAACACAAGGCTTTTCGGAAATCTTCGCTAATCGGGTCCATCTGCGCGCACATCATTCGCCCCTCTGGGCTTATGATGCCCAATCGGGCCGAGACCGGCAACGGAGGGTTGCGATGAACGCAGCTTTTAGAGGAAGGACAGGACGCGCGACCATGAAGCGAAACGCGATCAACGGCATAAAACGAGGTCGTATATGCCTATCTGCCTAAGGGCCTGTTGGCAAATTCAAAGGAGGCTCAAATGGTAACGGCTCCTCTCCTCTCTACAGTCGGTGGCGTACCTGGCAGCGAATTCTTCTACTTCCTCTCCTGCTTTTTCCTGGTTTACATGTACATCCCCTTCGTACCGGCGTTGGTTACAGGGGCTCTTTGCGGCGTAATCATGAGGCACATGGATGCAGCCTGGACGGTGGTGATCGGATTTGCCGTCGGTGTTGTGGTGATGGTTTTCACCCCCATCCTGGTATTCGGCTATCTCCTTCCCGACACTGCGTCGTTCCTCAAAGCACCAGGCGGCGTCGATTTCCCTCCTATAGAAACTGGCGAACTCGTGACCCAGAGCGGCGGCGCGGCGGTCGGGGCCATCATCACGTGGGCTATTTGCTGGATGTGGCATTCACGGGAACGCCGCCATTACGAGGTCGTGTACTGATGCGCGGTTGTTTCGTGGTAAGCGGTTGGTTATCGCTTCTGTTGCTCGTGATCGGCACGGGAAGTTGCGCCGTGTGCGCCGTGTTATATCTCCCGCAGGCGGAGCGAATGGTGGGATGTATCGATTGCGCGGTCCTGGAGGTGGGCGACCCCGATGCCAAAGAGTGGAGCAGTCTCGAAGCGGGGACGGAATACGTCCTCGTGGGTTGCTCGACCTTCCCGACGCACCAGGTGGCAGGTATCGAATGGTTTGTTATTGGCAATGCCAGGGAGCACACAACCCGCCCTCCTCACGAGGTTGCGGTAAGAATGGACCATAGCGAGTGGCGCGGCTCCATACAACACATCGCTTGGACTCCACACAGAACGGAATGCAGTCGGATGCTGGTTCGTTACGAAGGAACGCTGGATGACGCCCCGGGATGGGAAACCTTTGTGGCTTTGGATCAGACCGACCACTATTTGGACTGAACCTCGGTACTTTCATCTCGTGCGGCGTTGGCTATCGCGTCGCCCCGATGGGCGCTCGGTAAGATTGAAGTGTAGTTCTACATCGTCATTGCCTCTCAATCCTCACCGGGTGGCGGCGCGCTTGGAATATGAAACCACGTACCAGGTTCCGCCGCTGGATGTAGGACAGGACGTGCAAGCATAAAAGGGGAAAACCGAATTCGATGCCATACGTGGTCGCCGCCCTGTCTGTCGTCTTGATAGTCCTCAGCCTTCTGTTCCTGTTTGCCGGCCCGGTTTGGGTTTTTGCGCTTCTCTGGCGCATTGCGGTCACCCTGCGTTTCCTTGTGCGACCCAACTGCCGGGCCATTAGTGACTGTTTACATTCAAACATAGCCTATCGGCATACGACAGAATCCATCGTGCATCCGCCCGACGTTTCAGACGTCGTAAGGATCCAGCACGGCCTTATAGCAAAGGACTTTCTTGCGAAATTCGGCAATAGCGTGTTAGATTTCGCCCGACTATTTGAGGTGATCCAAATGCTGCATACGAATAAATTCTTGCTGATAATAGCCCTGATAATGACAATGCTGGTACTGGCGGGATGCACCAGGGAAGTGGTCACCGAAGTTGTGGTCACCGCCACGCCCGACCCGGCGAACGCGGGATCAGCAGCGCCGCCGGCGGCTCCGCCCACCACGGCGGCCCGTCCCCAGGTGACGGCAGCGCCGTTCGCGCCGGCGTCATCCGCAACGCCGGCTGCGCCCGCGGCCACCACGGCCCCGGCCAGTGTCGCACCCACGCCGGACGCCGGTGACGGCGTGGAGAACGTGTATCAGATCGGCATCTCGGCCGACCTGACCACCACCAACTACTGGGCCTACCTGGGGCCGGACGGCACGATATGGAATCTGTACGTGCTGGGCGGCTCCAAGCCTTCACTCTACACCTACTCCGCACAGCGATTTGACTGGGTACCCTCGCTGGCCTCCGACTTCCCCACGGCGTTGCAGGAAGAAACCGTGGGTGGACAGACTTTCTGGACCACCGAAGTACCGCTCAAGGAAGGGGTGACATGGAGCGACGGTACGGATGTTACCGCCGAGGACTTCGCCTTCACCGCCCAGACCGTCACCGAGATGCAGCTTTCGGGCAACTGGCCATCAATCGTGGACCCGGAGTACTTCGATCACGCCGAAGCGCTCGACCCACACCAGTTGAAAATCTATTTCAAGCAGAAGCCGGGTCTGGCCCGCTGGCAATTCGGGCTGGCGTTCATGCCCATCTTCCCCAAGGCGTACTGGGAGCCGGTGGTGGCCGAGGCCATGCAGGCCGGAGACATCACCGAGCAGCAGAAGGTCCTGTATGCCCACGATTCCGGCGACGAGCCCACCGCCGGCGGCTACGGGTTGGAAAAATGGGAGCGCGGGGCTTTCGCGGAGAAGATCAGTAACCCCGACTACTATTTCGCCGACACGGTGGTCACCCAATATGCCAGCGGGGCCTACTTCGAGACCAAGCCCGGCGGGCATGAGTTCGGCGCGTTCGGCGAAACTGGCGGCGACAAGTCGCTGGAATACACCGTCGGCCCCTACGCGGACAGCACCATCTACTCGATATACGGCAGCCAGGACGCCACCGTGCTGGCCCTCAAAAAGGGCGACATCGATTTCATGCTGAACCCGCTGGGGCTCTCCCGCGGCTTGCAGGAACAGTTGCAGGGCGAGGACGGCCTGACGGTGATCGAAAACCCCAACGACGGAGTCCGCTACCTGGGTTTCAACTTCCGCAAGGAGCCCATGAGCAGCAAGGAGTTCCGGCAGGCCGTGGCCACGCTGATCGACAAGGAATTCCTGACCAGCACTGTGCTGCAGGGCGTGGCCTTCCCCATGTACGCCATGGTGCCGCCGGGAAACCAGGCGTGGTACAACGCGGACGTGCCCGAGATCGGCAAGGGCATGAGCCGAGCGGAGCGGGTGGCCCGCGCGGTGGAACTGCTGAAGTCGGCGGGCTTCACCTGGGAAACCGAGCCCCGGGTCAGCGAAGACGGCAGGTTCGTGGAGCAGCGGGGCGAGGGCCTGAAGATGCCCAACGGCGAACCGATCCCCGCCATCGACATCCTGGCTCCCAGCCCCGGCTATGATCCGCTGCGGTCAACCTTCGCCATCTGGATCGAGCGGTGGCTGAACGAGGTGGGCATTCCGGTACACGCCGACCTGACCGGCTTCAACCTGATCGTCGAGAAGGTGTTCGACCAGCAGGACTTCGATATGTGGATCCTCGGCTGGGGGCTGAGCCTGTACCCGGACTACCTGGAGTCGTTCTTCCACAGCCGGCATTCGGATTTGCAGGGACACAACGCCGGCGGCTACAACAACCCGGAGTTCGACCGGCTGGCTGACGAGTTGCTGGCCGAAACCGACGTCGAAGCGGCGCGCCAACTGGTGTTCAATATGCAGGAGTTCCTGGCGGATGACCTGCCCTACGTGCCGCTGTTCGACACCCCGCTGGTGGAAGCCTACCGCAGCGACCGCATCGAGTTCCCCTACACCCACTCCCTGGGCGGCTTGCAGAACGCTTCCGGCCTGACGACGCTGGTGCAGTTCAAGTAAATGCCAAACTACCTACCGTTCTGGACGGGTATGCCGCGCCCAACAGGCAAGGAATCCCATCAATGCTCCCACAGCGCCTTTCAGTAGCCAATCCAGGACATCGAGCAGTTCTCTTTGGGCGGGTGATAGGTCGGGCGACGCTACCAAAGCTTGCCACACAAAACCGCTGGCCCCCAATAGAATCAGTCCGAACAATACGCCAACGATGAAATAGTTGTTCACGCCTCAGCCTCGACGCTCGTGGTATCGTCCCGGTCTGCTGACGATTGTGAGCGACGCATTGAACGATAAGCGTTGAACGCGAGTCCGGCCAGTCCCCCAAAGAACAACACCATCCCCGCGGTCACCATGACAACCAACAGGATGATAACCAAAATATCTTCCATCGGATTCCTCCATGCGCCGTACGTGTACATTGTACCGACTTGCGACCTGCTACAGCAAAGATGAAGTGGTAGAGAGGCTTATCCCACGATGACGGGATACCTGGCCAAACGCGCCGGGCAAATGGCGCTGACCCTGTTCCTGATCGTCACGCTGACCTTCTTCCTGGTGCAGGCGCAGCCGGGCGACTACGCCACCTTCTACGCGCTGAACCCCGACCTGCCGGCGGAGGTGAGGGCACAGATCAAGGAGTCTTTCGGGCTGGACAAGCCGCTGTGGCAACAGTACCTCGTCCACATGAAGAACACCTTCACCGGCAACTTCGGCGTATCCTTCGGGCACTTTCCCCGGCCGGTGATCGAGGTGTTGGCGGAGCGGCTGCCGCGCACGGCGGTGCTGTTCCTGACTGCCACGGCGGTGTCCTTCTACGTCGGGTTCTTTCTCGGCAAGGCCATCGCCTGGCGACGGGGCGGCGTGCTGGAGTATGCGGCGACCATATCCGGCGCGACGCTGTTCACCGCGTTTACGCCGGCCTTCGGGCTCATGATGATCTGGATCTTCGCCTTCAAGCTGGGCTGGCTGCCCGTGGGCAAGTTCCTGGACCCACTGGTTTGGCGAGGCGCGGAGGTCAGCGCCAACCACGTTTTCAGCTACATGCTGGTGACCGGCGCCGCCTTCATCGCCTTCGCATTCCTGGTCCTTTTCTTTTTCAGGAGATCGGGGCGGATCGGGCCGACCCCGCTGGTGGCGCCGGTCATCGCGGTGGCGGCGCTGGCCATTCCAGTGGCGTGGGCCTTTTCCGACATCGGTTATCTGGCATTGGACATCCTTCGGCACATGATCCTGCCCATCGTCACGCTGACGCTGATCTCCTTCGCCGGCACCATGTTGCTGACGCGGAATAGCATGCTGGAAACGATGCGCGAGGACTACGTGATGGCGGCCCGCGCCAAGGGACTGCCCGAAAAGGTGGTGCGCGACCGGCACGCGGCGCGCAACGCGCTGCTTCCGGTGGTCACCAGCCTGGTGTACAGCCTGATCTTCGCCATCGACGGCAGCGTGATCATCGAGGGCGTGTTCTCGTGGCCCGGCATGGGCATGACGCTCCTTGACGCGGTGCGTTCGGAAGACCTGCCGCTGGTGATGGGCTCCATGGTGTTCATCGGGCTCTTCTCGCTGCTGGCCCACGTCATCGTCGACGTGCTCTACGTGTACCTCGACCCACGGATACGCTACCAGTGATCGGCCCGCAGTCAGACCAGCAGATCTTCTCCGGCGAGCCGCCCGGGATACCGGAGCCGCCGCTGGTCGACCTACATCCGGGCCGCTCGCAGATGGCGCTGGCCCGGACGAGGCTGGCCCTGCGGTCTTTCCGCGGCGGTTGGGCCATCTTCGTGGAAAGCCGCATCGGGGTGTTGTCGCTGGCGACCATCGTCCTGTTCGCGCTGATGGCGATTTCGCATCCCATCCTCATGGCGACCGTCTGGGATGCCGAGGTGTACGACCCGGTAACGGGGTATGCGTTCGACCGCCTGGAGCATCCCTCCCCGCCGAACTGGAGGCATCCACTGGGCACCGACCCGCTGGGGCGAGACGTGCTCAGCCAACTGCTCTCCAGCACCCGCTCCGAGTTCGTGCTGGGGATCACCGCGGCCCTGGTGACGGTGGGCATTGCCACCACGGTGGGCGCGGTTGCGGCCTACTACGGCGGGCTGGTGGACGCGCTTTTCATGCGCTTGGCGGACCTGATCATCGCGTTGCCCGGCATCTCGCTGCTGATCGTGCTCAGCGCGCTGTTCAAGCTGAACCTGTTCTACCTGGCGCTGATCATCGGCGTGCTGGGAGGGTTCGGCGGCACGGCGATCATCCTCAAATCCCAGGCGCTGAGCATCCGCGTCAAGCCCTACATCGAGGCGGCGCGGGTGGCCGGCGGCGGGCACTTCCATATCATTTTCGTGCACATCATTCCCAACCTGCTGCCGCTGTCGCTGCTGTACATGATGTTCACGGTGACGGGCGCGATCTTCGCCGAGGCGGTGCTGTCCTTCCTGGGCCTGCTGGACCTGCGGATGAGCTGGGGAATCATGATCCACACCGCGAACACCGGCGGCTACCTGCTGGGCGGCACGAGGTACTGGTGGCTCATCGTACCGGCCGGCGCGTCGATCACCTTCCTGTGCAGCGCGTTCTACTTGGTCGGCCGCGCGCTGGACGAGGTGGTCAACCCGCGGCTCCGGCGGCACACCGCCTGAGGCGAGGGGCCGGGTTTTATGCGCGAATTACGCTGCGACAGAGCCGCTCAAAAAATGGACATTGACCACTGCCATGTCCATCATTTTTGAGTAGGCCCTATACTTGAAAAATAATGGACATTGACCTGCCTGGTGTCCGGTTAAAATGACAACGTCAACCAACAAGCCCGTCCTCGAGGTGATCGACCTCTCCCTGCGCTACCAGACGCGACAGGGGGAGGTTCAGGCGGTGGAGGGGGTCAGCTTCGAATTGGCGCAGGGGCAATCGCTGGGATTGGTGGGAGAGTCGGGCTGCGGCAAGACCTCGGTGGCCAACTGCCTGATGAGGCTGCTGCCTGAAAACGCACGCCTCGCCGGAGGACAGGTGCGGCTCAGTGGCACCGACCTCTTGGGACTGGACGACGAGGAGATGCGAGCCTACCGCTGGCGTCGCATCGCCATGGTGTTCCAGGCGGCGATGAACTCCCTGGACCCGGTGCACCGGGTCGGGCAGCAGATCATCGAGGCCATCGAAGCCCACGGAATGGAGACCACGATGTCGGATGCCCGGGAGCGCGTGGCGCGGCTGTTCCGCATGGTTGGCCTGGACCCGCAGTTGATGGACCGCTATCCCCACGAGTTCAGCGGGGGCATGCGACAGCGGGCGGTGATCGCCATGGCGCTGTCCTGCGACCCTGACCTGATCATCGCCGACGAGCCGACCACCGCCCTGGACGTCATCGTTCAGGACCGCATCCTGCGGGAATTGAAGCTGGTGCAGCAGGAACTCCGCATGGGCATGATCTACATCAGCCACGACATCGGCGTCGTAGCGGAGGTGACGGACCGCATCGGCGTGATGTACGCCGGCCGCCTGGTGGAACTGGGCGACACCGCCGACGTGTTCCGGTCGCCGATGCATCCGTACACTGCGGCGTTGATGTCGTCGTTCCCCAGCGTGCACGGCGACCGGTTGCCGCTGGCCAGCCTCGCCGGCGAGCCTCCCAACCTGATCGACCCTCCCCCGGGATGCCCCTTCCACCCTCGTTGCCAGTACGCCGATGAGGTCTGCCGAACGGAATTTCCCGACCAGGTTATTCGCGGGGATCATTGGGCCGCGTGCTGGCATCCCCTGGCTGGTATTTACATGGATGAACAGGATAAACAGGATGTGATTTGATAATCAGTGATTATCCTGTCCATCCTGTGTATCCATGCAAAATTGCTCTGGCGGTTCGGTATGGAGGGTAGGGAAGTGAGCAGTCGTGATAGCGAACCGCTGGTGGTCGTGGAGGATCTGACCAAGCGGTTTCCGGTATCCAGGAGCCTGTTTCGCCAGCCGTCCAGCTTCATCCACGCGGTTGAGGACGTTTCATTCAGCCTGTCCCCTGGGGAGAGCATGGGATTGGTGGGCGAGTCCGGGTGCGGCAAGACCACGGTGGGCAAGCTGCTGGTGAAGTTGCTCGAGCCCACGTCCGGCCAGATCAGCTTCCGGTTCCCCTCGCCGGACGCGGACGCGGGGTCGGGCGAGGCGGTGGACGCCAGCACGATACGCTCGGCGGACCTGCGCGCCTTCCGCCGACAGGCGCAGATGATCTTCCAGGACCCTTACGAGTCGATGAACCCGCGCCGGACGATATACGACACCATCGCGGAACCGCTGGCGGTGCAGGGCATCGGCCACCTGACCGACCGGGTGGATCGGGTCACGGAGATACTGACCGAGGTGGGTTTGACGCCGGCGGGGTCGTTCCTGTTCCGCCATCCCCACGAGCTTTCCGGCGGGCAGCGGCAGCGGGTGGCGATTGCGCGGGCGCTGGTGATCGGCCCGTCCTTCGTGGTTGCCGACGAGCCCACGTCCATGCTGGACGTGTCCAGCCGGACGGGCATCATGACCCTGATGCAAAACCTGGCGCAGGATCTGGGCATCTCCTACCTGTACATCACCCACGACCTGGCGGTGGCCCGCTACATGTGCCATCGCATCGCGGTGATGTACCTGGGCAAGATCGTCGAGATGGCGGAAACCGAGGAACTGCTTGGCAACCCGCTGCATCCGTACACCCGGGCGCTGCTGTCGGCGGTTCCGGTGCCGGATCCTACCTACCGCCGGGATCGCCCCGACATTCGCGGCGACCTGACGCTGCCCATCGACCCTCCGCCCCGATGCCGCTTCTCCGACCGCTGCCCAGCCGCCACAGACCACTGCCGGGACAACCCCCATCCGCCCATGGAGGAGCATGGGCCCGGGCACTGGGTCGCCTGCTACGAGGCGTGAGGCGCGGTAAATCGGGAAAAACGTCATTCCTGCGGAAGCAGGAATCCAGGTAGCCCAGGCACCGGCAAACGTGTATACGGCCAAGACTCCTGGATACCGGCTTTCGCCGGTATGACGGTTTATGATGAGACAGCTCACGCGTACCCGGTTTGTCATCGCGAGGAGCGCAGCAACGTGGCGATCCCGGTTTGTCATCGCGAGGAGCACAGCGACGTGGCGATCCCGTTACCGAAAGAGACCCTGTTGCCACGACGAGATTGCCGCGCTCCGCTCGCAATGACAGGTTTATAGAAACTGGGTACGCGTGAGGATGAGACGAACGCCGCAATTTTGGACAGATGCCATACGAGGTGAGCATGGCGGACGCTGAAGTAATCGTTATCGGCGGGGGTATCGCCGGAGCCTCCGCCGCCTTTCACCTGTCGCAGCACGGCCGCAGCGTGACCTTGTTGGAGCGGGGCGAGATCGCCTCCGAGGCGTCGGGCGTCAACGCCGGCGGTATCGGCGCGCTGGGTTGGGGCCACGTGACGGACCTGGAATCGTACCTGACCATGGGCAGCCTGCAGATCTTTCGGAGCCTGCAACTGCATCTGGGCTACGACATTGAATTCCGCGCGTCCGGCGGCCTCCAGGCTGTCCAAAC
The DNA here is from genome assembly GCA_965203985.1 of Dehalococcoidia bacterium. Classification (GTDB taxonomy): domain Bacteria; phylum Chloroflexota; class Dehalococcoidia; order Lucifugimonadales; family UBA3495; genus Bin87. The sequence continues at coordinate 751,032 of CBDBDS010000013.1, read as the reverse complement.
GGAAGAGCAGTACGTCTACGCGCGGGACCGTGTGCTGGCGTTGCAATCCCGCGGCTACACCCTGGAACTGCTCACGACTGACGAAGCCCGCGGCATCGAGCCGGAACTCAGCCCTGACCTGTACGGCGCCATGCACTTCCCCCTGCGGGGCCAGGCCGATCCCAGGAAAGCCACCCGCGCCTTCGCCGACGCGGCAGTGGCACGCGGCGCAACTGTCCTGACGGGCTGTGAGGTCACGGGGATCGCCCGCACGACCGCAGGAACCTACCGCGTCACCTGCACCAACGAAGAGTTCTCCGCCCAGCGGCTGATCCTGGCGGCCGGAGCCTGGTGCGGGCCGCTGGGTGAAATGCTCGGTGTTCGCATCCCCATCGTGCCGGTGCGCGGGCAGATGTGGGCGACGCAGCCGCTGCCTCCCCGGTCTTTCCACTCGCTATCGTCCGCCGAATCCTACGCTCACTGGAGCCAACACCCGGGCGGGGACGCCGACCACCCGCCGGAACTGACCCACTTCGGCTCCAATCGGGTCACGCGACACCTCTACGGCCGGCAGAACCGGGACGGCGAGATCATCTTCGGCGGCGACCGCGAGGTCGTGGGCTATGACTACACCGTGGACGCCGGCGGCGTGGAGGTGAACTTCGGCCACGCCAGTGAGATCCTTCCCATGCTGTCGGGTTTGTCCATCAACCGCACGTGGTCTGGCATGATGCCCTTCTCGCTAGACGGCCGGCCGATCATCGGGAAGATACCGAAGTTGGACGGGTTGTACATCGTCAGTGGTTTGGCATCCTCGGGGTTTGGGCGCGGCCCCATGGCGGGCAAGCTCATCGCCGACTACGTGCACACCGGGCATCGGCCGCAGGTTTTGGCGGAGTCCGAGCCCGCCCGCTGTGTCACCACTCTGGAGTGACGGCCGGAAAGCGGTCAGCCCCGGGGCTGGTACGGCTCCACCGCCCGCTTGATCAGAGGGGTCAATATCATCACCGGCGCCATCAGGAGCAGGCCGATACCGGCATTGAGACCAATGGCCAAAGAGATGGTGAAAGCCTGCGCGATTGCGCCGATCTCGAACCCACCGACCAGGTGACCGAGCCCATTGACCAGGCCCTGGGATCCCATGATCCTGCCGCGCATTTCCGGCGCGGTCGAAAGCATGAGGATGGTGCTCTGCATGGTGCTGAACCCGGATTGACCCACGCCGGCGGCGAAGAGGAGCAGGAAGGAGACGAAGAACCACGGCGACCACGCGACAGCCACCACGCCCACCGCGACAATGATCGCTCCGAAGGCGAAGTAACGTCCGTGGAAGCTGTAATTGCGCCGCGTGGCGATGATCATGGCTCCGACAAACGCGCCGATGCCGTCGGCTGCTCCCAGTAATCCGCCCAAGGCCGGACCCACCATGAGCACGTCCGTGGCGATGACCGGGATGAAGTATTGTAGCGGCAGGACCATACCGTTCATCAGCAGGGATATGGTCAGCACGCCCAGGACGAACTTGTCGGAGAAGGAATGCCCTATCCCGGACCGTATGCCGGTAAAGAAGGCGGTATCCCGCACAATCAACATGGACCGCTCGGGTAAGCGCATCCTCCAGATGAGCACCGCCGACACCAGGTCCAGCGCCACCAGCACCATGAACGCGCCGGTGAACCCGTAGAACTGCACCAGCAAGCCACCGGCGATTGGCCCGAGGATTTTGCCGCCGTTATTGGTCATCGTCTCCAGCGACATGGCGTGAGCGATGCGGTCTTGACCCGCCAGATCGAACAGGGACGCGCGACGGGTCGGGTCGTCCAACACCTTGGCGGTTCCCTGGGCCAGGACAACGACGAACACATGCCACGGCTCGACCAGCCCGAGCAGCAGCAGGACCAGCAGGCACGAGGCCAGCGCCAGATAGATGGTGTGGATGGTCGCCAGGATGCGCCACCGGTCCAGTCGGTCGGCCAGCATGCCGGCCGCCAGCGCCAACGGCACCCGCGGCGCGTTCAGGAACACCGAGATCAGGCCGACCTGGAAAGCCGAGTCGGTGAGTTCCAGCACCAGGTAGCCCAGCACGATCAGTTCCATGCGGCGGGAGACCTCATGGATCCACCGGGCTGCCCACAGGTACTGGAAGTTCCGGTCCTGCAGGACTACAAAAACCGGAGCGCTGGAGATCCGTGCCAAGCGTCCGCTCCCGTCAGGCGGTGGACACTACGGCCGCGCCGGGTCGTCGCGTCCATCACCCGCTCAACTCGATAAAATCGGCACGATACGCGGGATGGCGATGGCGAGTCAAACCGCTACCAACTACGCAATTACTCAGAGTTGCGGGGAAGGTGTCACTGCAAGCGCCCTTTCCCGTCATTGCGAGCGCGGCGTGGCAATCTCGTTGGCGCCGGGGCGTCCTTCAGAACCGGCGTTGCTGCGGTGGCGTCAAGATTGCCACGGCGCAAGCGCCTCGCGATGACAGACCGGGGGCGGCCGGCGGGGTATAATGGCCCACGCGCCGCCGCGTGTGGCGGCGTTCAGCAACACACTCAGAGGGAGCGGATTTGTCATGCCCAGCAACGCTGAATACATTGCCATCGAGCAGAAGTACTATGCCCAGACCGTGCGCCGGCGGCCGGTGGTCATCGTGCGGGGCGAGGGCTCTCGAGTGTGGGACGCCGACGGCAAGGAGTACATCGACTTCGTGGCCGGCTGGGCCGTGGACAACCTGGGGCACTGCCCGCCGGTGGTGGTGGACGCCATCGCCCAGCAGGCGGCGACGCTGATCCAGACCTCCAACCAGTTCTACACCCTGCCCCAGCTGGACATCGCCGAGATGCTCATCGAGAACTCGTGCATGGACCGGGTGTTCTTCTGCAACAGCGGCGCCGAGGCCGTGGAGGGCGCGCTGAAACTGGCCCGCCGCTACGGCAAGCTGCACAAGAACGGCGCCTACGAGGTCATCACCGCGTTCAACTCCTTCCACGGGCGGACGATGAACGCCGTGGCCGCCACCGGCCAGCCGCACTACCACGAGCTCTTCGAGCCCATCCCCGAGGGGTTCACCTACGTGGACTTCAACGACGTTGAGGCGGTGATGAACGCCACCACCGAGAACACCGTGGCCGTGATGGTGGAGCCGGTGCAGGGCGAGGGCGGCGTGAACATCCCCGACGACGACTATTTCCAGCGGCTGCGGGCCTGGTGCGACCAGAACGACATCCTGCTGATCCTGGACGAGGTGCAGACCGGCATGGGCCGCCTGGGCAGCCTGTTCGGCCACCAGGAGTACGACGTGGAACCCGACGTGATGATCCTGGCCAAGGGCCTGGGCTACGGCGTGCCCATCGGCGCGTTCCTGTCCAAGGAGAACGCCATGGCCCTGACCTACGGCGACCACGGCAGCACCTTCGGCGGCAACGCGCTGACCACAGCGGCAGCCGCCGCCGGCACGCGCTACCTGCTGGAGAACGACGTGCTGGGCAACGTGAAGCGCATGGAGGTCGTGCTGAATGACCGGCTCAACGGCCTGAAGGCGCGGTACGGATTCGTGGAGGAGATTCGCTGCAAGGGCCTGCTGGCCGCCGTGCAGTTCGACAGCGACATCATGCCGGCGGTGATGGACGCGGCGGAGGCGGCCGGCGTGCTCCTGAACGGCGTGCGGCCCAACGCGGTGCGGATCATGCCCGCCCTGAACATCACCGAGGACGAGATCGACGAGGGCGTGAACCGGCTGAGCGAGGCGCTGGGGAACGTGTAGCCCACGCGGGGATCAGCGTTAACGCCGGCGGTGTTCCGAAGGGGATGCCGCCGGCGTTGTGGCTGTACAGGATCGCCAAAGGGAGCCACCATGATGAGTGACTTGCTTCAAGAGCCGCATTTTCTGGATCGCATCGATGGATTAGCAGAGCGGATCGGCTATGAGGGACCGGACGCGCGGGAGAAGGTACTGAAACGCGCTATCATCGCCCTGGAATCCCAATATCCCGCGCGACGACAGTTGACGCCTGAAGAGCAAGCCAAATCGGACGCTACCTGGGCCAGGATTCACGAGAACGCCCGCAAGTACAGAGAGAAACATCCTTATGATCCCGCCAATCCGGAGTCCCGTGTGTGGCAGGAAGAACTGTACGATGAAAACGGGTTGCCGAAATAATGGTAGCCGATACCTCTGCGCTGATCGCGATACTGATTGGCGAACCGGAAAAGCCGTTGTTTGCTGACCTGATACAACGTCACAGCCCAGTGCTGGTGTCCACCGCTACCGCCGTAGAGTTACTCATCGTCGCTTTGGGCAAAGGCGAAACCATTTACCAAGACGCCATCGCTTTGCTGGATGATCCCACTATTAGACTCGTCCCGCTGGACGATGAGCAAGCACTGGTCGCTGGCGAAGCCAACCGTCGCTACGGCAGGGGTCGTCATCCTGCCGGGCTGAACTTCAGCGACACGTTTGCCTACGCGCTGGCCTCGGTGCGCAACCTGCCGCTGCTGTTCAAGGGGAACGATTTTGCGCGGACGGACGTTATTCCCGCAGTGTAAAAGGATGGACACCATGACCAGTCCGTTGAAGCAGCCGGACTTGGAAACCCGTATCGCCAACCTGGCCGAGCGACTACACTACTACGGTCCCGACGCCCGGGAGCAGGTATTGCACCAGGCTTTGCAGGCCCTGGAGGACAGCCTGCCGCCACCGCGCCCCAAACCTACGGAGAAAGAGAGGGCCGCTTTTTGGGCTGGCGTCCGCGAGCGCGCCCGCCAGCTTCGTGAGAAATACCCTTACGATGACGACAGCCCGCCCTCCAAAGTCTGGCAAGAGGAACTTTACGATGAAAACGGGCTACCCAGATGATGATAGCCGATACCTCGGCGCTTATCGCCGTTCTGATGGAAGAACTGGATGCTCAAACGTTTTCCGATGCGATGGAGCGTGACGGGGAAGTCCTGGTTTCCACCGCCACCGCAGTAGAGTTTCTGATTGTCGCGTTGGGCAAAGGGGCTGATGCGTATCTAGCCGCCGTCGCCATGCTGCAATATCCCTATATCGTACTGGTTCCGTTGGACTATGAGCAGGCACTAGTTGCTGGTGAAGCCAACCGTCGCTACGGCAGGGGACGGCATCCCGCCGGGCTGAACTTTGGCGACACGTTTGCCTACGCGCTGGCTTCGGTTCGTAATCTGCCGCTGCTGTTCAAGGGGAACGATTTTGCGCGGACGGATGTTGTGGCGGCTGTGTGATGCGTCAACGATGGGGAGCATCAGGAACGGTCATCGTTGCGCCGACGGGATTGCCGCGCTACGCTCGCAGTGACAACTTGGGTACGCGTGAGTATCTGGTTGACCCTTTAGGCGAGGTTATGACATGAAACTGGATGGTCGGGTTGCGGTGATTACGGGCGCGGGGCGCGGCATCGGGCGGGCCATCGCGCTGGCCTATGCGCGGGAAGGCGCGATGCTGGGGCTGGCCGCGCGGAGCGAGTCGGAGCTGGAGGATGCGGCGGGCGCCGTGTCGGAACTGGGCGCGCAGGTCATTGCCGTCCCTACCGATGTCACCAGCGCGGAGGACACGGAGCGGCTGGCTAGTCGAGTGGTGGAACGTTTCGGGCGGATTGACGTGCTGGTCAACAACGCCGGCATATCCGGGCCGGTGGGCCCGCTGCAGGGCAACGACATCGACGAATGGGTGAGCACCATCAACGTCAACATCACCGGCACATTCCTGGTGTGTCGGGCCGTGATACCCGTGATGCTGGAGCGGGACGGCGGAAAGATCATCAACCTGTCGGGGGCCGGCGCGACCAATGCGTGGAGCAATATGTCGGCCTATTGCTCCAGCAAGGCGGCGGTGGTGCGGCTCACCGAAGTGCTGGCGCAGGAACTGGACGGCCAGGGAATCACGGTGAACGCCCTGGGGCCGGGCTCGGTTCACACCAGCATGTGGGACAAGATGACCGAGCAGGCTGCCGAGGCCGGCGCAGACTTCATTCACCAACTGGGGCTGCGGGTCACGTCCGGCGGCGGGGCGTCCATCGACGAGTGCGCCGAGTTGGCGGTGTGGCTGGCCTCAGACGAAAGCGGCGCGCTGACCGGCCGGCTGATCTCGGCGACGACCGACGACTTCCGCGGCCTGCTGCCCAGGATCCCCGAGATCATGGCCGGGGAGGCGTACACGCTGCGGCGGGTTGGGCTAGAGTAGCGGGAGCGAGTTAGCCCACCGTAAATCGTCAGAAGGACGTAATTCCCTCTGGTGGCAGTTGAAAATCGATCAGGGGCAGGCCCGTCAACTGGCCGCGCAGTATAGGGACTGACGCACAGCAGCCCAACGCCCCCTTACTTCTCACGCCTATCCAGTTTCAGTGAAACTGTCATTGCGAGCGCAGCGTGGCAATCTCGTCACCTACGGCACTCGCTCATCTCATGGTGAGCGGGTGCCGGGTTGATCTCGTTGCCGGTCAAGCCCAAACTGGAATCATCCTGTCCATCCTGTTTATCCCGGTAAAACGTCCCCTTGTTCTTGAAGCTGGGTAGGCGTGAGAGCCATCAGTGATTGTGGCGGCCCATACTCCCGGCTTCTTGCGGCCAAGCGCGGAGGCGAATTTTTCGTCTATAATCTTGCTACCCCCATCCCAAATTTTCCACCAGAGGCAGATATGCGCTTCGGCTCCTTCGTATTTCCCGTCAGCCACCAACCCGAGAACGACTCGGCCGTCATCGACAGCACCCTCGACGAGATCGTACTGGCCGAGCAGATCGGCATGCACTCGGTATGGTTAACCGAGCACCACTTCGACGGCGCCGCGGCCCACGCGGATCCGCTGGTGCTGGGCGCCGCAGTGGCCTCTCGAACCACTGATCTCAAGATCGGCTTCGCCGTGGTGGAACTTGCTTTCCACCATCCCGTGCGTCTCGCCGTTCAAACCTCCCTGCTGGACAACCTGAGCCACGGCCGGCTCATCATGGGAACCGGGCGCGGGTCCGCCTACAACCACTACGAGTACATCGGCTTCGGCATCACCATGGAAGACGGCCTCGCGCGCCTGGACGAGGCCGAAGACCTGCTGGTCAAGGCTTGGACTGGCGAGCCGCTGGAATACAGCGGCGAGCATTGGGACGTGGAGTTCCCGTTGCTGCGTCCCCGGCCCTATCAGCAACCCCATCCGCCGCTGATCCGCGCATGCATCAGCGAGGCTTCCACCATCCGGATGGCCGAGATTGGCCGCCCGGTGATGATCGGCATCCAGACCCTGCCGAACCTGCAATCACGCTTGGAACGCTACCGAGCCACCATGCTGGATTCGGGCTTCACCGAAGAGCAGACCGAGGCCACCGTGGACCAATGCTGGGCCTCCCGCGACCTCTTCGTCGCCGACAGCTACGACGAAGCCCACGAGATCGCAGCCGCCGGCTTCGAAAGGGAGCGCACCCACTTCCGCCAGGCCCGCGAACTCTACAACCCCGGCGGATTCCCGCCTCCCGATCCCAACCGCCCCGTCCCCGCCGGCGAGAGCCTGGAGCACTCCTTCATCATGGGCACGCCGTCCCAGGTGGCGGAACAGGTTGCGGCCATGCGAGACATTGGCGTGCGCAACCTGATGCTCAAGCTGAACGTGGGCGAAATGGACACGCACAAGGTGCAGAAATCCATGCGGATGTTCGGCGAGAAGGTGATGCCGCACTTCTCCTAGCGGGCGTGCGCAGTTGAAAGACGGTTGGGCAGGTGCCGTCTACGGCGAATCGGCGGGAATTATCGCCTCCACGGGCATCTCGATATCCTCGAAACAACCGGGGCGTAGAATGTCGCCGGCACGCAGTCGGCGCGTAACCCGGTAGCCGTTTTCCGTCGGCTCCGTGTGGGCCTCCACCACGTCCTCCGGCAGCAGGGTGAGCCACACCTCGGGTATGCCGGCGCGAGCGTACCGGGGCAGCTTTTCATTTCGGTCGTAGCCCACGGAACTGTCGGCCACCTCAATGAGTAGCAGCACGTCCTGGGGACCAGCATGTCCCGATGCGTAAAGGTCTGCCCGTTCCCGCAGCAGCGCCAGATCCGGCTGTGGTTCGGTTCCATCATCCAATCGAATTGGGCTTTGCACTTGGACCACCGCGCGCCGTCCCACAGCCTCAGTCAACGCTCGATTGAAACCATTCACGACGCCAACATGCCGGCTGCCGACTGGAGACATTTCAACTATCACTCCGTCAATGAGTTCCACCCGGTCATCCTCGGTCAGGATGCCCGCCTCGGCCATGGCGTAGTACTCCGCCACCGTGAACCGGCGCACGGGCAGGTTCAACGCGCTTGACGATTGTGGCGGCGGTTTGGTCTGCGTCGTCATGGCTCCGTCCTCCCTCTAGCCGGGCAGGATCTCACCCACCGGCAGCGCGACGTCGGGAAAGCAGCCGGGAGTGATCGTGTCGCCGGGGGCAAAAATCCGCGTATGGGTGTACCTGCCGCCCGAGGGCTCCGTGTGCGCTTCGATGATGCGCTCCGGCAATATCGTTAGCCATACCTCGGGTATACCGGCCCGGGCATATCTGGGCAGCTTCTCGTGGCGGTCATAGCCGACGGAACTGTCGGCAACCTCGATGAGCAGCAGCACGTCGGAAGGCTCCGCATGGCTGGAGGAATAAAAATCCGGACGATCCCGCAACAGCGCCAGATCCGGTTGTGGTTCGGTGTCGTCGTCCAGGTGAATCGAGCCCTGCACCTGAAGGATCGCCCGGTCCCCGACCAACTGGGACAGCCACCTCGTATAAAGATTCACACAACCAACATGCCGGCTGCCGGCTGGAGACATTTCAACTATCACTCCGTCAATGAGTTCAACCCGGTCGTCCTCGGTCAGGATGCCCGCCTCGGCCATGGCGTAGTACTCCGCCACCGTGAACCGCCGCACGGGGAGATTCAACGCGCTTGACGATAGCGGCGGCGGTTTGGTCTGCGTCGTCATGGCTCCATCCTCCGGCTATTCGGGCAGAATATCGCTGACCACAAGCTCTATGTCCGGTAGGGCGCTGGGAGAGATGGTGTCGCCGGGGACATAGATGCGATTGCGGGTGTACCTCCCGGCGACGGGCTCAGCATGGGCCTCGATGATGCGTTCCGGCAGGACGGTTATCCAGACCTCGGGAATTCCAGCCCGGGCATACCTCGGCAATTTCTGGTAGCGGTCGTAGTTCACCGAACTCTCGGCCACCTCAATCACCAGCAGCACGTCATCGGGATAGGTGTCTTCGGTCTCGTAAAAGTCAGCCCGCTCACGCAGCAATGCCAGGTCAGGCTCCGGCATAGTGCGCCCATCCAGGGTTATAGGGCACTGTATTTGGACGATGGCGCGTGTTCCAACGGCCACGACCATCATTCTGTTGAGCCTGTTCACGGTGGCGCGGTGGGGGTTTCCCATCGGGGACATGGTGACGATCACTCCGTCAATCAGTTCAACCCGCTCTTCTTCCTTCAGGATGCCGGCCTCGGCCATGGCGTAGTATTCCGCCACCGTGAACCGGCGCACCGGGAGATCCGACGCGCTTGACGTTTGTGGCGGCGGTTTGGTCTGCGTCGTCATGGCTCCATCCTCCGGCTATTCGGGCAGAATATCGCTGACCACAAGCTCTATGTCCGGTAGGGCGCCGGGGGAGATGGTGTCGCCGGGGACGTAGATGCGATTGCGGGTGTACCTCCCGGCGACGGGCTCAGCGTGGGCCTCGATGATGCGTTCCGGCAGGACGGTTATCCAGACCTCGGGAATTCCGGCCTGGGCATACCTCGGCAATTTCTGGTAGCGGTCGTAGTTCACCGAACTCTCGGCCACCTCAATCACCAGCAGCACATCATCGGGGTAGGTGTCTTCGGTCCCGTAAAAGTCAGCCCGCTCACGCAGCAATGCCAGGTCAGGCTCCGGCATAGTGCGGCCATCCAGGGTTATAGGGCACTGTATTTGGACGATGGCCCGCGTTCCAACGGCCACGACCATCATTCTGGTGAGCCTGTTCACGGTGGCGCGGTGAGGGTTTCCCATAGGGGACATGGTGACGATCACTCCGTCAATCAGTTCAACCCGCTCTTCTTCCTTCAGGATGCCGGCCTCCGCCATGGCGTAGTACTCCGCCACCGTGAACCGGCGCACCGGGAGATCCAACGCGCTTGACGATAGCGGCGGCGGTTTGGTCTGCGTCGTCATGGCTCCATCCTCCGGCTATTCAGGCAGAATATCGCTGACCACAAGCTCTATGTCGGGTAAGGCGCTGGGGGAGATGGTGTCGCCGGGGACGTAGATGCGATTGCGGGTGTACCTGCCGCCGACGGGCTCAGCGTGGGCCTCGATGATGCGCTCCGGCAGGACAGTTATCCAGACCTCGGGAATTCCAGCCCGGGCATATCTCGGCAATTTCTGGTAGCGGTCGTAGTTCACTGAACTCTCGGCCACTTCGATCAGCAGCAGGACGTCATCTGGTACGGCGGCCCGGTAACGGTAGAAGTCCTGACGCGCTCGCAACAGTACCAGATCCGGTTCGGGCATACTGCGCTCGGCCAACAGTATCGAGCCTTGAACCCGCACAATCGCCCGATCTCCCACCGCTCGGGCGAACAACATAGTGTACAGATCCGTTGTCCCCATATGATTGTTTCCAATCGGCGCCATTTCGACTATCACCCCGTCAATCAACTCAACCCGCTCTCCTCTCTTCAGGATTCCCGCTTCAGCCATGGCGTAGTATTCGTCCACGGTGAAACGGCGCAACGGGAGTTGAGCCACGTCGGCGGAAGGCGGCGGTGGCTTGGTCTGTGCAGTGGCCATCGCAGTTACCTCATCTGACGGTGACGTTACTACAACGCCCGAACCATGGCGTCCAGGCTCTCCAGGGCCCTGCTGATATTCTCCTGGCTGTTGGCATATGAAAGCCGCACGTAGCCCTCGCCGAACTCGCCGAAGGCCGAGCCGGATAGCAACGCGACGCCGGCCTCCTGCATGGCCCTTTCCTCGAACTCGGCGCTGGTCAGGCCGGTGTCCTTGATGCTGGGGAAAGCGTAGAACGCGCCCTCCGGTTCGGGGCAGTTTATGCCGGGGATGGACTGCAACCCATCGGCGATGAGGCGACGGCGACGGGCGAATTCGGCGGCCATCTCCTGCACGGCGTCCTGCGGCCCGTCCAGCGCGGCCACGCCGGCCATCTGGCTGAACGACGCGGCGCAGGAGACGCTATTGGTGGCCAGACGGGACACATGCGGCACCAGTTCCTCGGGCATGATCCCGTAGCCCAACCGCCAGCCGGTCATGGCATAGCTCTTGGAGAAGCCGTCCAGGATGATCGTGCGGTCAGCCATGCCCGGCAGCGCGGCGATGCTGTGGTGCTCGCCGGAGTACAGGATGTCCTTGTAAATCTCGTCGGACATGACGTACATATCGGGATGGCTGCGCACCACGTCGGCGATGGTCTCCAGTTCCTCCAGCGTGAATGCAGAGCCGCAGGGATTCTCCGGCGAGTTGATGATCAGCAGCCGCGTGCGCTCGTTCACCATGTCGGGCAGGCTGCTCAGGTCCGGATGGTACGCCTTGTCCTCCAGCAGTTGCATGGGCACGGCCTTGGCGCCGCTGAACTCGATCATGGACTCGTAGATAGGGAAACCGGGGTTGGGATAGATGACCTCCGCGCCGGCCTCGGCGATGGCCAACAGGACGTAAAACATGATGGGTTTGGCGCCTGGGGTCACCACCACCTGCTCCCAGTCGGTGTCGATGCCCCGCACCTCCCGGCTGTTGCGCGCCACGGCCTGGCGGAGTTCCGGCAGACCCGGCGTGGGGCCATAGTGGGTGTAGCCGTCCTGCAGCGCCTTGATGCCCGCCTGAACGATGTGCTCCGGCGTCTCGAAGTCGGGCTCGCCGATTTCCAAGTGCACGATCTCGCGCCCCTGGGCTTCCAGTGCCCGCGCCCTGGCCAGCACCTCGAAGGCAGATTCGGTTCCCAGGCGGCTCATTCGGGTGGCAATAGTCATGGTTCGCCGTACCTCATTTCAGTGTCGAAAATAGGCCGTCGGCCTCGTTGCAAGGTTATCACATCCCGCCGGCCGGCATCCGGCGCCGGTGGGCATGTTACAATTCCGGCATGATGCTGCGGGTGCTCGCGTGGCCGTTTCTGGCCTACGCCCGGCTTCTGCGTTCCAAAGGCGGTGGCCTCGCTACACACGTCAAGGCACTGCCGTTCGGCTCAGCCGCTGGAACTTACCTGGTAGCCAAATTCATCCGAGATGGCGAGTGGCTGTTTTGGCGCGATTGGGATGCGGTGATACAAGCGGTGAGCCTGGGTGTCCTCGGATACTCGTTCAGCGTGGCAACGGTGGAGGCAATCATCGTGGTAGGCTTAATGGCGGCCGAATATCTGAGAAACAAAGAAAAGCGGACCAATGAAAAAATGGCTCGGGATTTGCTCGACTCGGCTCAAAACTCAGCGGAAAGGCGCTTTGCACTCCGATGGGCAGATGACCACGGCGTCGACGTCGAAGAACTGCGTGACGCCCAGGGCCGCCGCTATCTGAACCGATTTCGCCGCCGCCGTCGTGGCGGCAGGCGGCTTCGCAGATGATGCGCGTTGATGGGCACACCGTAACAGAAGAGGGCCGGGGAGTTGACCCCGGCCCGACTGGTTAACTTGAGAGATGCCCGCCCTCAACGGGCCCAGACCCTACAGTTTCCAGAACGTCCCCACCTGGCAGACGATGTCCACCTTGTTGATGGACTCGGCGGGCCAGCCCACCAGGTTGAGCCAGTCCTCGAAATGGGACTGTTCCACCGCCTCGCACTCGGAGATCAGCTTTCCATTCTCCAGGTCGCCGTAAACCTTGAGGATGGTGGTGCGCCGGTCGGGCCGCCACTTGCGGACGGCATCCAACTTGTCGCGGAAGTCGGCCTCCGTGATGCCGGGGACATTGTGAACGGCAATGAAACGTGCCATCGGTTAACTCCGTGTTCTGGATTCCGGCGAAAGCCGGAATGACGGGTGTGGTCAGTCGGCGGGCGGTACGAAGGGATAGGGGATCAGCGGGCCGTCCCGCAGGGGCAGCACCACTGTCGCTGTCCCGGGCATACTCTCAATGCCGTCCTGGGTTTTCATCCCGATTTCCAAGTCGATGAAACCCATCTGGCCCTTTTCGTACTTGCTGGTAACCCGCCCCCACATGATGAGCACGTCGCCGGGAACCAGCATCGCCCGGTGCTCGAAGCGGGCCTTCCACGGCCAGCCGTTGGGCAGCGTCCAGTCCTTCAGGTACTGGGGAACCACGCTCTGCTTCCACGAGCCGTGTACCAGGATGCTGGGGTTGCGGTCGTGGTTCAGGCCGAAGTCCAGATCGTAATGGATCCGGTGGAAGTTCTCGATGGCCGCGCTCCACCGGAAGAGGTGGGTGGGCGTGGGCTTGTAGATGTATTTGGGCAGTTCGTCGCCCTCGTTGACGTCCTCGTAGTAGATCTGCTCCTTGACGCGCAGGCCGTCGGCGTCCGGGCGCTCGTTGAGCTTCCAGATCTCCTCGGCCTCCATGTTGAGCAGGTCGTCCAGCAGGGTGGTCATGGCGTTTCTCCAGTGGGTCCTAAGCCGACGGAGTCTACCGGCGGATGGTCGAAGCGCGGGTGATGCACAGCGTCACGTCGTTCTGGTTCCAGAAGCGCGTCTCGCGGGTGATGATCAGGAACGGCGTGCCGTCCCGCCCCAGGCGCTCGCGGATGTCCGAATAGCGGTTCTGGAAGAAGACTGTGTCGCCGATGCTGGGGTAAGCGTACAGCTCGATCTCGTTGCCGGCGTTGAGCACCCGCACCAGGTTGGTCGGCACCGGAGGCAACTCGCCCGGGCGCTCCACGGAGCCGATGCCGTCCGATTCGGGGTTCTCCTCGAAGGCCGCGGTGATGGGATCGCCCTGATCCGGCCGGATGCGGCTCGCCAGGTAGCTCACCATGATCGGCGGCGTGATGATCTCGCCGTAGCGGGTGGACTTGGCGAACTCGTCATCCCAGTAACGCGGGTCGGGATCCATGAGAGCCTGGGTGAACCGACGCATGTACTCGCCGTCCACCACGCCCCAAGATTCGACGACGTCGCCGCTGACGCCCACCATGGCCTGCACCTCGGGGGTGAGAGCGGTGGGAGGGGCTTGTTGAGTCATAGGGAAATGCTCCGTAACAGTGGAGATTTAATGCACGGGCAAGCGTAGCGCAGGCCGCCCGGTTCGTCAATTGCCGCGCCATTTGGGTAGTGTCTCATTATGAAATGGCGTATTACATCCAACGAGCCGAAGGCCCGATTAGCAGTCACGTCAACATCCGACCCCTTCACCAGGTATCCTGACGGGTGGCATACTAACCCCATTGCAAGCAACGTCCGCAACAAAGACGGAGATACCCGAATGACCACCCCCGATGCCCACGCATTCATGAGGCAGCTCGACCAAGACCCGGAACTCCTGGAACAGGTGCGAGCCCGCATCCTGACCCGCGAACTCCTCCGTCTGCCCGAAACCGTCGCTCAGCTCGCCAGACTCCAGCAGGAAACGGCAGAGCGGCTCGCCAGCTTCCAACAGGAAACGGCAGAGCAGTTCGCCAGGACTAACGAACGGCTCGACAGCACCAACGAACACCTCGACAGCTTCCAGCAGCAGACCAACGAACGGCTCGACAGCACCAACGAACACCTCGACAGCTTCCAGCAGCAGACCAACGAACGCCTCGACAGCACCAACGAACGCCTCGACAGCTTCCAGCAGCAGACCAACGAACGCCTCGACAGCACCAACGAACGCCTCGACAGCTTCCAGCAGCAGACCAACGAACGCCTCGACAGCACTAACGAACGGTTCGACAGCACCAACGAACGGCTCGACACCTTCACCGGAAGCGTCCAGCGGATCGAGGGTACACTGGGCAACCTCACCGGCAGCGCCTACGAAAACCGCGCCGCACGCATCGCGCCGAGGCTCATAGCGCGCTATCTCCGAATGCAGCAAGCCCAGGTCCTGCAAGCGCCCAACACCGGCCACAGCGCTCACCTGGACAACATGGTGAACGAAAGCGTAATCAACGGAGCGATCACCGACCAACAGGCGCAGGAGCTCGAACGCGCCGACATCATCGTCATGGCCAAGGACAACCAGGACCAGACCATCTACGTGGTCATCGAAGCCTCCATCACCGTGGACGACACCGACATCGACCGAGCCCACCAAAGGGCGCTGATCATGGGCCGTCTGGCCGGCATGGCCGCGCGCGCCGTGGTAATCGGCCAGGACATCTCTCCGTCGAATCGCCAGAGGGCCGCCGGGCTCGGTGTCACGTTCATGCCATTAAGTCAGCAGTAACCATGAGACAATTTAGGCAATCTCAAATTGAGCCACTACCGCCATTTGCGACGGTGTTAGAGTGTCGCTGCATGAACCGCTGCGAGGACTGCCATGACCACCAGACCATCCAAGCCTCTGTTCGACCCGCCTCAGATGAGGCAGCTTTCCATCGAGGAGGCGCCGAATCTCTATGAGGACGGCGTGTACTACCCTGGGGCGGCTATTCCCGGCTTTGAACCCGAAGTGTCCCCGGTCACCCAACCCTCCATCGAAGAGGCCCCCCACCTCTACGAGGACGGCGTTTTCTATCCCGCAACGGACGGTGCGCCCTTGCCTGACGGAGCTGAGCAATACCATGAGTTTCTGCACATAAACACGCTGCTGCAGATTCATTACGCCGACCAGCCCCGCATCATCGTCAGCGGCAACACTTTCGTTTACTACGACCAGGGCCGCCCGGGCCGCAACATCGCGCCCTACTGCCACGTTGCCTTTGACGTGAACCGTGACGAAATCATCAGTCAGGAACACTATCGCATTTGGGTGGTGGGCAAGCCGCCCGACTTCGCGCTGGAAATTGCCCCCAAGCACACCGCCCATAATGATCTCGTCCCCAAGCGCGAGCTGTACGCCGCCATCGGCATCGGCGAATACTGGCGGTACGACCCCACCGAGGACAGCCGGTACTACGGGGAACGGCTGGTGGGCGAACGGCTGGTTGACGGCGAATACCAACGCCTGCCTGTGGCCCCGGACGCTGAAGGTCGCCCGCGCGGATACAGCCCTACCCTGGAGCTGGACCTGGTCTGGGAAGATCGCATCCTGCGGTTCTATGACCCGTCAACCGGCGAATGGCTGCGCGACTACGACGAAACCAGGGTAGAACTCGCCGCCGCCGAGAACACGCTGGCTGGCGAGCAGGCCGCTCGCGCCGCCGCCGAAGCCCGTGCCGCCGAGCTGGAAGCGGAGCTACGCCGGCTGCGTGGCGAGACCACCTAGCGCTTCGCCGTTTCCGCCCAGACCAGGCTGGCGGCGCCGACCATCCCCTGACTGTCGCCGAAGGTGGCCGGGGCCAGCCGGAACGCCCGGTGACCGGAGCTCATCGCGCGACGGCGCGTTCCCTCCTCGATCTGGCCCAGCAGGCCCAACTCCTGCAGGCCAAGGGTCACGCCGCCACCCATCACCACCACGTCGGGATTGAAGATGTTAAGCACGTTGCCCAACCCGACGATGATCGCGCCCACCGCGGCTTCTATCACCTCCAGGGCCACGTTGTCGCCCCGCGCGGCGGCAGCGAATACGGCCTCTCCGGTCAACGCCGCGTTGGCTTCGTAGGCACGCTGCAGTGGTGATCCCGGCGTGGCGTCGGCCAGTCGGGCCTGGGCCGCCCGTGCGATGGCAGTGCCGGACGCCAGTGCTTCGAGGCAGCCGCTGTTGCCGCACGCACAGGGCGGCGCGTCGGCACGCAGATCAATGGTCATGTGCCCAACTTCGCCAGCCGCTCCCACCGCGCCGGTGAATACTTCTCCCCGGTCAACGATCCCCGCTCCCACGCCGGTGCTGAAGGTGATGAAAACCAGCGTTCGCGACGGCGTGTCCTGCGGTCGCACCGGCCGGCCGGCCCCGTAGTAATACTCGCCCAGGGCCGCCAGGTTGGCGTCGTTGCCCACCCAGACCGGCGCGCCCAGCAGTGGCTCCCAAAGCGCGGGCAGCATGACCCCGTTCAGGGCCGGCAGGTTGGGCGAGGACAGCAGCATGTTGCTGGCGGCGTCAATCGAACCCGCCAAGGCGACTCCGGCGCCGGCGATCTCCCGTCCCCCTGCCCAATCCTTCGCCGTCTGAAGCAATTCGCCGGCGGCGTGCACCAGCTGGTCCTGCAGCGCGCCCGGCTCATTGGCGACGCGGTCCTGCCACAGGATGGTCCCCTGCCGGTCAATAACCGCGGCGCGAGCCCACGTCCCGCCCCAGTCCATCGCCAGCGCTACTGGCGCGTCTACAGTGTTTATGTCAGCACCCAAAACGGTCACAGGTTGGTCAGCTATTCGCACCCGGGATTGTACCATTTACAGATTGCCGGGCTTCCTAACACCCATTCAGCCGTCGCGGATGGTATTATCGGTTACATCTAAACTACGTCAAGGTGAATTTGCCTGTCTCGAATCAGGAGGGACACGAAAATGCCCAACAAGATTAGATTGTGGGAAGTAAGTTCAGGGCAACAACCCATTGAAATAACAAGCGATGAAATCTCGCTGGAAGAGCATCTCGAGGATTGGCTGGAGCAGGACATCCGGATGCTGGACCCAGGGTTACTGGTGATCGGTCGTCAAGTGGAAACCGATTTTAACGGCCTGATCGACCTGCTGTGCCTGGATTCCGCAGGGGACATTGTTGTTGTCGAACTCAAAAAGGGCCGAACCCCACGCGAAGTAACCGCGCAAACTTTGGACTATGCAGCTTGGGCCGCGAAACTTACCCGTGCTGAGATTGAAGAGAAAGCCAATAGTTATTTTGGCAAGGTCTCTAGCACACTACAGGAAAAGTTCCAAGCACGGTTCGGGGCGGAAGACCTGCCCGACACGTTGAACGGTCAACACCGGTCAATCATAGTTGCTGAATCTATGGATGAATCCACGGAGCGCATTGTCGAATACCTGTCTAGCAAGAGCGTCCCCATCAACGTAGCGACCGTCCAGCACTTCACCACTGACGATGGCATGGAACTGCTGGCTCATGTGTTTCTAGTTGAACCGGAAATCGCGGCTGCCCGGGGCCAGTCTCGTAACCGACGGCCCCAGCTCACTGTATCGCAAATGGCTACCCTCGCTAAGGAACGTGGCATCGACCAACTGTATCTCCTATTCCGCGGGCAAGCTACGGAGATAATGCAGGCTACAACAGACGGTCTCAAAGGTTGTGCTTTCCAAATCAATGAGAGCGGCAGTCGACGAGTGGCGATAAAGTTAAACTTGGCCGACAGCATCCGCGACGATGGGATGCGGTTCGAAATCCAAGGCAGTCGTCTGATCAATCACTTTGGCATTAGTCCGGAAGACTTTCGTGCCATATTGCCAGAGTCAGTAGCAATCTCGGACGAGGAATGGAGCCACAGCGGCCGTTTCCGCACTGTGGACGAAGTAACTAGATTCATCAGCGGTCTGAGAGGCGTCGCTCACAGTTAATGCAAGGGCCGCCTAACCACCCTTTCCCGAAGCTCCCAACAGCAACTCGTCCAGCGCGCCGCGCAGCACGTCCTCCGGCATCGGTCCCACGTACTTGCGCTGTACCACGCCGTCGGCGTCGATGAAGAACTTCTCGGGTATGCCGCGCACGCCATACTCCAGCGCAATCGATCCATCGGCGTCCACGCCGGTGGGATAGGCGACGCCGAACTCCACCAGGAACACCTCCGCCGCGTCGGACGTGTCCCAGACGTTGATGCCCACAAACTCCACCGGCGCACCGGCGTAGGCGGAGTAGATGCGGTTCAGCGTCGCAGCCTCCTGTCGACACGGCCCGCACCAGGACGCCCAGAAGTCCACCATCACCACCTTGCCCCGTAGGTCCGAGAGCCGGAGTGTGTCGCCGTCGGCAGTCTGCAACGCGAAGTCCGCCGCGCGCGCCTCCGGCACCCGCACCTCGCCGAACTGCGCGTTGATGCCGGCTCCGGACGGCGCGCCCTGCTGCCGCACCGCCGCCCAGGCCAACAGGGCAAACAGTGGGATCAGCACGACCGCTGTACCCAGCATGATCCAACCGCGCCGGTTCATCAGCCTGTGCTCGCCGCCGGACGCCGCCAGATGCCCCAGGCCAGCAACCCCGCCAGCGCAGCGCCTACCATGATGGGCAGGGCGCCGAACCAGAACCGCGCCTCGGACAGCGGGTTGCCCACCCGGTCAATCCACGTTGGCTCCGGCAATCCGGAGAGGGTGATGCTCACCCCGGCGCCCGGCGCCAGGTTTTCCGCCCCCCAGGCCCGGTAGGTGACCTCGCCTACCGAGAAGCCATCACCCGGGGCCAGTCCCGCGACGCCGATGTTCCCGAACTCCGCGGGGATCAGCAGTTGCATCGATTCCGCGCCCTGCAGGGTATTGTCCCGCCACGCCACCTCGTTGCCTGCGTAGGGCACGGTGAAGGTGAAGCTAACCTGATGCCGGCCCGGGGGCACGGCAGCGGTAATGGCGAAGCCGGTACCCACCGGTATCACCTCACCGCCCACCAGGTTGGTGGAAACGTCCAGGTCGGTGGCCGCCGGCGGCAGGGAGAACCGCAGGAAGCTGAACTGCCCGATCATCGGCGGAGCAGACAGGTCGGGAACCAGCGTGGTGTCGCTGCGGTTTTCCAGCGTGAAAAGCTGCACCGCCGCCATGCGTCGGGTCGCCGAGTCGATCCCCGCCACGATGATCGACTGCTCCGTGGTGGTCACCACACCCACGTCGCGGGTGAATTCGTACACCGTCAGCACCACCGGCTCGGCTATTTCCGCTCGCGAGAGCACCTCGGTGTAGCGGGTCTCGCCGTAGTCAACCGCCAGCGCGATGCTGTCGCCATCCGACACCGCCGGCACGCCGTCAAACCGAAAGCTCCCGTCGGCATCGGTCGTTTCCTCATACGTATCCACCGACCCCGAGCCAGCTCCGAAACGGTGCAGCAGCACGGTGACACCGGCGGGGGCATCTACTCCCTCCGTACCGTTGACTACCGTTCCGGTCACGACGATGGTATCCGGAGATTGCCCGAACAGCGTCGTCGGTCCGAAAGCCAGCGACGCGGCCACCATCAGGGCTGCCGCGAAAGCCAAGACGCGCAACCGCAGATCAGTCACTCGACGCCTGGCCATGCTCGTCCTGTTGGTCCAAATCGCGCATGATCTGCGCCGCCCGCAGCCGGTACTGGTCCAGTTGCTCACGGAAATCATCGTCGTCGATGCGACCCAGGCTGTGCTCCATCTGCAGGGTGCGTATCGCCTCGTATACGTCCTCCAGCGCCGCATTGCCGGACGCTGCTACGCTTGCGTCCGGCGACTCCTGCACTCTGCCAGCCGCCCGCCACCGGCCGGCCAGGAACGGCCACGCCACGGCGCCCACGATGAGCAACGCCACCGCAATTGCCAGCCCCAGCTGCATCGAACCGCTCTGCCCGCGCCGGTCTGCCCGCGCCGGTCTGCCCGCGCCGGTCTGCTAGTCGGCCGCGCCGGGGGCCGGCGACGCAACCGCCACCGGGCGGCGCGCCGGGACTCGGGACGGCCACAGCGCAATCACCGTGCCGAACACCATCACCGGGCCGGCCACCCACATCCACCAGACCAGCGGGTTCACCAGGATCCGGAACCCCACCGCTCCGTCCTCGCGGTTCTCGCTGGGCACCACGTAGAAGTCCTCCACCGGCGTGGAGCGGATCGCCGCCCGCGTCGATGCCATGTTGAACGCTGGATGGAACGTCCGCTGTGGGTGCATCGTCTCCAAAAGCTCGCCGTCGCGATACACCTCAACAGTGGTCCGAAACTCGGTGCGGTCGGAGAAGGCCAGCGCGGTGGTGTCCACGTATTCCAGCGTGTACTCCTCCACGGTCACCGATTCTCCGGGCATCAGTGCCACGTCCCGCTGCACGCCGTAGAACGACTGGCCCACCACGCCCAGGGCGACCATCACCACCGCCAGGTGCACGACGTACCCGCCGTAGCGCGGCCGGTTGGCCAGGATCAGCCGCACGAACCCAACTGCCGGATTGTCGCCCACGCTGCGCCGCCGGGCGACGGTTCCCCGCACCCACTCGGCCACGATGCTCGTCGTCACCAGCGCGCACAGGCCGAAACCGACCACCGCGTAGGGCTGCCGGATGCCCACCACCAGCAGGACGGCAATAGTCGCCAGCGCGGCGATCCCCGGCATCAGCAGCGCCCGCTGCAGCGAGCGCAGGTTCGCCCGACGCCACGGCAGCAGCGGCCCGATGCCCATCAGGAGCACCAGCGCCAGCATCAGCGGGCCGTTCACCTGGTCGTAGAATGGACGGGCTACCGTGATCTCCTGCTCGGCGAACAGCCGCGACAGCAGCGGGTACACCGTGCCCCACAGCGTAGCGAAGGCGATCCCCAGCAGCAGCAGGTTGTTCACCAGGAAGGCCGATTCGCGGGAGAGCATCGAGTCCAGGCTCTGCGCGCTCTTCATCCGCTCGTATCGCCAGAAGAATATCGCCAGCGGCACGATCACCCCGAAGGCTAGGAACAGCAGGAACACCCAGCCCAGCGTGGACGCGCCGAAGGAGTGCACCGAGGGCACCGGCCCGCCCCGGTTCATGAACATGCCGTACAACGCCAGCCCGAAGGCCACGTCGATCAGCACGATGTTCCACATGCGGAACATTCCTCGCCGTTTCTGCACCATTATCGAGTGGACGAACGCCGTCAGCGCGATCCACGGCATGAATGCGGCGTTCTCCACCGGGTCCCAGAACCAGAACCCGCCCCAACCCAGGATGGTGTAAGCCCACCATGAACCCAGCAGCAGGCCGGCGGCCAGCAGCGCCCAGATGCCCACGCCCCAGGCGCGGCCGGCGTCGATCCACTCGTCGCCGCCCTTGCCTCCGATCAGGTTGCCCAGGGAGAACGCCATGGGGATGCTGATGCCCACCAGTCCGGCCATCAGCGCCGGCGGGTGGAAGAACATCCCGAAGTGGGTCAGCAGCGGGTTGATGCCCTGCCCGTCGGGGACGGGGAAGGGCAGCTTGGCGAAGGGGTTGGCCATGAACCCCATCACCGCCAGGAAGAACACCTCGATCAGCATCAGGATGGCCGTGGTCCACGCCAGCGTAGGCCGGGTGGACGCCGGGGCCAGCCAGATGGCCAGCGCGGCCATCACCGACAGCGCGAAGGCGATGTAGAGCAACGATCCCTCGTTGCCCGCGTAGAAGGCGACCCAGGTGAAAATATTGGGCATCGCCAGGTTACTGTGCTCGGCCACGTACTTCAGCGAGAAGTCCCGCGTGATGAACGACTGCACCAGCGACAGCGTGGACACCAGCAGGACCACCACCAGCACGTAGGACGCCTTGCGCCCGCTGTCCACCAGCGCCGGCGAACCGCGCAACTGGCCGCCCACCGACGCGAAGAACGAATAGGCCGCCAGCGCCAACCCCATCCAGAGGCAGGCCGCACCCAGATCAGCCATTATCCCGCCCCCAAACCGTTATTCTGATCCCCCGTCCGTCATTCCGGCGAAAGCCGGAATCCAGAAACTGGCACATCAGCCATTGTCCCGTTCCGTATCCGTATCCAGCGCCAGGTCGCGGTCCACCGCGGCCAGGTAGGACTGCAACTCGTCGCCGTCACTCGTGACGGGATCCTCGGCTGCATCGCCGCGCCTCCCGCGCATCGCCCGCAGTGTGAGCAGGCCCCCGACCAGAGCCGCGAGGACGACAACGCCGGGAACGATCCACGCGATCAGGTAGAAACCGGAGCGTGGCGGCTCGGCCAGCACGCTGGGCCCGTACCGCTCCGGCGCAGAGAACCAGGCCAGCACCTCCTCGCGGGTCGCGCCGGACGCCAGGAGTTCCCGCACCTGCGCCCGCATCTGCTTCGCCAACGGCACCTCGGTCTGGTCGATGGTCTGCGCCGGACACACCGGGCACATCAGCATCCGGTCGATCTCCTGCGCTTTCGTCTCGTCGTACGCTGCGCCCGTCTCGCCGGATTGGGCTAACGCTGGACCGGAGAGCAGCGCAGTTACAGCCATAGCCAATACTATCGCGGCGAATATCCTGCCGACATCGGCGATCGCGCTACGGCTCACGGCGACTGGCCTGGGCGCCGAAACCAGCCGACCGCCAGAAACGTAACTGGCCTGATAATTACTATGTCGCGAAACGGATTCAAGTCGAGTAAGTCGAGACGATTACCCGATACGATGTAATCCGCGTTGCCGTTGACGGCCAGTTCCAGGATTTTGTCATCTTTGGGATCGGGGCTGGCGCGTACCTGCTCGGTGATTTCGACCAACTCCGTTTCGCGTAGCAAATCCCGCAATAACCGACGGCGCTCTTCCGGCGTAGCGTAACGATCGAACTTGCGCCTGTTGAAAACATCTTCCAATTCCTTGGCCTGCGCGGCGGACATCAGAAGAACCCCAAGGCTCAACGCCAGCCGTAATGCTCGCCCCGGCGGAGCGCACCTCCTGTTGATGATTAGTGCGCTGACGATTACGTTGGAGTCAAGTACGTACCGGAGCATCGGAGTCTATTCCATCTAAAATTGATTGCAGGATGTCGGGCGTCAGACCACGTTTCCTGGCATTGTGGCTGACTTCCATCATCGTCTCCCGCAACGATTTCCCGTGGTCCGGGATTTCGTGCAGGCCCAAATGGACCAGCAGATCTATCTTGCGGCGCTCAGTCTTGGGAGCCAAACGATATCTACGGCTTACCAAAGACTCGGTCAGCGACTTGATATACCCTTCAAATTCCTCAATTGGCCTCAGCTCGGCTCGATGCTTCCGCAGCGTTCTGGGGGTAGATATTTGGTCAATAGCAATCGTTTCGCCCATTGCTTCCTTTACAACGTCGGCTTTCGGCCAAGCGTCAAATAGAACGACGTCGGATGCAATCCCCAAGCATAGAACGGCTTCGTAACTGCGGTCAGGTTGGATGTGGTTGAACTGAAAACGGCCGTTCGCGTGTTCAGTAGATGCCTTCACCGCAAAGGTTGCCCCGTTGATTTTCACGTCCCACGGGTTCTGCCATGAGCGCCCGACGCTGGGATGCGCCGGGAATTCGCAAATCAGCTCGGCTTCGTTGCAAAGCCGCGCGATGAAGTCCAGCCCAGCCTTCCTGACTTTCGCGCCCGGCAGTGCTTTAAATTTCCCGAACGGCGCATTAAGGCAGCCTGCCGCATCAACCTGCGTCTCTGGCCCGGCGTGCTCTTCCAGCACGTCCAGCATTATGCTCTCTGCGTTGGTCATCACCCCCCCGGACGGTTGAGGCCGAAAATCGGCGTTATTCTTAGACCGTTACGAGGATTATAGCCCAGCGCACAGCCGCCGCAAGCCGGTAAACGAACTCCTGCTACTGGCACGCCGCGGCGTTGCCGTCCTGGATGCAGCCTTCCACGTAGTCCAGCACCAGATCGATCTCATTCGGGGTCAGCAGCTTTTTGAAGCTGGGCATGACGTTGACTCCGCCCTCGATAACCCCGCGCAATCCGGCCCGGTCCAGGCTCATGGCCGCTTCCGACTTGAGGTTGGGGTTCTGCGTGGCCAGGTCCAGCGGTTGGTATCCGTAGTCCACGATCATCCGCGCCAGCACCGGGCCGTTGCCCAGGCCCTCAGCTCCGTGGCACATCGCGCAGTTGGTCGCAAAGATGTGCGCGCCCGATCCGGCAAAGGAGGTGGACTCCGGCGGTGTAGAACCGTACCACGGCACCGCCGACGCCGGCACGCTGAGCCGCGGCGGCTCGTGGGCCTTGTACGCCGGCTGGTAGTGCATTTCGTAGAAGATGTCCAGCGGGTAGGAACCCTGCGAGCAGCCAACTGCGACCAGCCCCACCGTCGCCAGCGCCGCAAACAGCAGGGGGAGCCGGAACGTGCCGGGGATGGAGCCAATCCGTGTCATCAAGTTTTTCATTGCAACTTTCAGCTTCGGTAGTCGCGGCTGCTCGTCTTTGTCATTGCGACCCCGCACTTGATGCGGGGGTGGCAATCTCGTTGTCAGGCGCGGTTGGTCGTAACGTCCAGTGCGCCCGCATCGTTCAGGATTTCAGTAACCTGGGGCGCCTGTGCGGCGCCGGCGTTGACCAGCACGCCGATCAGTCCAGTGGCGATCCGGTCGTCCGTGTGAGCGGACCCCAGCTTTGCCCGTAGCGACATCGCAATACCGATTACGGAGAACAGGATCGCGCCCAGCATGGCGCCCGCGTAGCAGATCACCGCCAGCGGCGGCAACGCCAGGATGGGCTTCGGTCCGGTGGTCATGGGTACTGCCAGCGGGGTCATTCCGGCGACTATCAGGGCCAGAACCAGGCCAAGGATTCCGCCGACAATCGGCCACACAAACAGGGCGTGCCTCTCCATCGGTTCGCCGAAAGCGCCTTCCGGATACGGAATGTCGGTGAGGAAGTGGTAGTCCGACTCGGCGATTCCCGACGCCTTCAGCGCATCTCCCGCGTCGGCGGCCGCTGAGGCGTCGTCGAACAGGCCCAGTATTCCTTGCATTGCCATGGCGATCGTTCCGGTCCTTCCTACTGGTCCGTCTTGACGTCTACGGCGCCGGCGGCGTTCATTATCTGCACCACCTCCCGGCTCTGCTCCGGTTCCGCGTTGACGCGCAGGCCCAGGAACCCCTGGGTGATGCGGTTGTCGTAGAGGCCCAGGTCGAACTTGGGCAGGCGCGATTCGAAAACAATGCCGATCACCGTGAACAGGATCGCGCCCAGCATGGTCCCTTCGTAGCAGACGATGGCCATGGGCGGCAGGGACAGCACGGGCTTGCCGCCCGTTACCAGCGGGTACGCCACCTGCGTCATCGCCGTGATCATGATGCCGGAGGACAGCCCCAGCAACGCGCCGATGAAGGGATACAGGTAAATGCGGTGCGGCTCATCGCGCTCGCCCAGCGACCCGATGGGGTAGGGCGCGTCGGTCAGGAAGTCGTAGTCGGTGTCCGGGATGCCGGCGGACTTGAGCCCGTCGCCAGCCGTGGCTGCGGACTCGGCGTCCGAGAACAGTCCCAGAACAGTGTGCTTCGTTCTGGCTGCGGGCATCGCGTTCCGCAACAACCCCATTATCCCTTGCATTGCCATGACGATAACTCTAAACCTTGTTCCTTGTCATTGCGAGCGCAGCGTGGCAATCCCGTAGTGTTCCTTGTCATTGCGAGCGCAGCGCGGCAATCTCGTTGTGTTCCCTGTCATTGCGAGTGCAGCGCGGCAATCTCGTTGTGTTCCCTGTCATTGCGAGTGCAGCGCGGCAATCTCGTCCATCCATGCCAAGCTAGTCCTCTCGGAACGTCGCCGGTACGGTGCGCCGGCCCACCTGCATTTCCGTTTTCAGTATGTCCCCTTCCTTGATGTCGTACAGCGGCACCAGCGGGAACACCCGGCTGAACAGCAGCATCAGCATCGAAACGAAGGCGAACGTGGCGCCCACGATGAGCGCCTCCGGCCACTGCGGCAGGTAGTCGTTCCACGTAAACGTCTGGAATTGCTTGTTGGCCTGGCCGGGCACGAACAGCAGGTAGCGCTCCAACCACATGCCCACGTTCACCGAGATACACGCCGCCGACATGATCCACAGGTTGCGCCGCCACGCCTTGGGCAGCCACAGAATGACCGGCAGGAAGTACGTGATGCCGACGAAAATGATCATCCAGACGTTGTAGGCCACGCCGTGGTCGCCGGGCAGGAACTGCAGGGCGCGGACGGCAAGCTCATCGCCTTCCAGGCCGTAGATGCCGAAGATGATCTCCATAACCAGGAAGTAGAACCAACCGGTGGCGACAACGATCAGCAGGCGACCCAGCGCGTCGATGTGCTCGTGGCGGATGTAGTCCTGCCAGCCGTAGGCCCAGCGCAGCAGGATCATGGCAAACACCACCGCGGACACGCCGGAGTGCACCGCGCCCACCACGAAGTAGGGCGCGAACACCGTGCTGTGCCACGACTTGATGGCCACCGCCATGCCGAAGTCCCAGGACACGATGGAGTGCACGGAGACGAACACGGGCAGGATCAGCGCGGACAGCAGCACGCCGGCGATGATCTGCAACTTCCACTGGCGGGGGTTGCCCTCCCAGCCCATGGCTAGCATCGTGTACACGATCTTGGGCCAGCCCGTGGTCCGGTCGCGCAGCACCGCAAAGTCGGGCACCAGCGCGATGATCACGAATAGCGTCGAAGAGGTCAGGTAGGTCAGGATCGCGGAAGGATCCCACACCAGCGGGGTGCGGATGTTGGGCCAGACGCCGCGCGCGAAGTCATAGGGGAACGCCCAGTAGAGGATGCGCCACGGCCGTCCGGTATGGATGATCGGCATGATCATCGCCGTCATCAGCGAGAAGATGGTCAAGACCTCGGCCGCGCGGGTCGCGGGACGACGCCATTCAGCCTTGGCCAGACGCAGAATCGCGGAGAGCATCACCCCGGCGTGGCTGATACCGATCCAGAAAACGAAGTTGGTGATGAAGAAGCCCCAGACCACCTTGTAGTTCAGGCCGGTGATACCGAGACCCCGGTCAATCATGATGCCGATGGTCACGGCGGCCGCCAGCACGACCATACCGAGCAGCGACACCACCGGCCAGAACCAGCGGGGCGTCTCCAGTATGGACCGCAGCAGGTCCCGGTTAACTTGCGCTGCGGGTAGGACTTTGCCTTCCTGCATTTTGACTTACTCTTACCTGTGGTGGCTCGGTTGGTGTCTGGGTTTGGTTCTCGGTTGAAGGCCGGTTGTCTTTATTCGGGCTTGGCCAGGACCAGGTAGCGGCCCCGGATCAGCGTGTCCACCCGCTGGTACATCGACCCTTCCTTCATTTCCCACATGGCCAGCGGCGGCAGGATCGCGAGGCCGACGCGAAGCAGGAAGAGCACGATGCCCACACCGCCCAGGATCATGAAGATGTCCCAGAGGTCGGGGAACGTCGCCTCTGGCGGCGGCAACAGCAGCGCCGGGAACGAGAAGGCATCCGAAGGCAGGTAATACAGCCCGTGCAGGTCGGCCGGCGCCGCCGCGAAGGCCGCGGCGAAGATCCGGATGTGGAACAGCATCAGGCCGATCAGGATGAAGACCGCCGCCAACGGCGCGCCCCAGCCCTCCCGCCGGGCGTGGTTGGACACCAGGATCGGGAACGGAATGAAGAAGGTGAAGAACAACTGCGCCCAGAATATGCCGATGTACGACTTGAACATCAGGTAGTTCAGGATCGCCTGCTCAACCTCCAGCCGTCCGTACCAGTAGGTGATGAAGAACGCGAACAGGTGGTACGTATGCAGCAGCGTCAGGCCCAGCAGCACCTTGCTGGCCGCCCAGAACGGAGCCTGCCCGATGTACTCGCGGTAACCGCCCCAGCGCCGCAGGGCGTAGGCCGTCAGCAGGATGGCCGCCAGGCCGCCCTGGAAGCTGATCACCGTGTAGAAGGGCGGCAGGATCGAGTCCTTCCAGCCCGGTATCATCGCCATGGCGAAGTCGCTGACGATGAGGAACTGGACGAACACCACCAGCATGAAGTACAGACCGCCCAGGATGGCCAGGCCGCCCTTCTGGATCTGCCACTGCCGCTTGGTGCCGTACCAGCCGCCGGCCAGACGCGCGTACAGCGAGGCGCGGAAACCGGACACCATCGAGCGGCTCTGCGCCATGTCCGGCATGGCCGAAAGCCACAGGATCGACAACGAACAGAACACCAGCCCGATCATCGAGGCCATGAGCCATCCCGAAGGGTTGCTCAATTCCTGGAACCAGATGGACCGGCGCACCATCTGCTCCTCGGTTTCCGTCATTACCCCGATTTCGGGCAGCGCGATCAGCGCCGGGATGAACAGCAGGATGTTGATGATGCTCACCACCGAGAACACCTCGGCGATGCGCGTCAGCGGCCGCCGCCAGTGGCTCTTGGTGAACCGGAAGGCGCACGCCGCCAGCGGTGCCGAGGCGCTCAGCGTGAAAACAAACGCGAACGCCGCGACGTAAAATCCCCAATCGCGATGGTCAGCGAACCCATCCGTAAGCAGCCTGAGCACGAAGCCCACGATGCCCAGGATCGTCAGTATCCCGCCGACGATCATCACCCACCGCAACAGGCTCGAACCCGCCTGCTGCTGCGCGACGACACCGGACACCAACCCCGAACGTTCGGGGATTACCCACATCTCCGGCCCGAAGTGGCCGTGCTCGTGGGCATCGTGCCCCGGGGAACCAACCCCGTGGGCATCGTGTCCCGGTTCAGTATGGGCCTGTGCTTCGCTAGCCATCAGTGTCCGCCCTTAAGGGGGTACTGGTCGATTTTCTTCAGATAGATGACGCTGGGGCGAGTGTTCATCTCTTCCAGCAGCCGGTAGCCCCGGGTCTCGCGGTCGTGCTCGCCGTGGCCCGGGTGGGCGTTGACGTCGTCGAAGTACGGCTTGATGGCGGTGTCCTGATCCTCCAGGTCACCGAACATCAGGGCGTTGGTGGGGCAGGCCTGCACGCAGGCGGGGTCGTAGTTGCCGCCGGCGATGCGCTCGTCGTTCAGCCGCTGCCCACCGCGGGCTTCGACCTCGATCTCACCCCGGCGGATACGCTGCACGCAGAAGGTGCATTTCTCGGTGATACCGCGCGTGCGCACCGTGACGTCCGGATTGAGCTGGTTTTCCAGCCGGGCCGGCCAGTTGGGATGCCAGTAGTTGAACATCCGCACCTGGTACGGGCAGTTGTTGATGCAGTACCGCGTGCCGACGCAACGGTTGTACACCTGGACGTTCAGGCCCTCTTCGTTGTGGTAGGTGGCGTACACCGGACACACCGGCTCGCACGGCGCGTTCTCGCAGTGCTGGCACAGCACCGGCATGAACCGCGCTTTGATGTTCGGGTACTCGCCCTCCCAATAGCGCTCGATGCGGATCCACTCGTAGGCCCGCCGCTGCAGGAAGTAGTCCTTGGTGTTGATGGGAATGTTGTTCTCCGCCTGGCAAGCCACCACACAGGCCTGGCAGCCCGTGCACTTGTCCAGGTCAATGACCATTCCCCACTTGTGCGGATGTTCGGCGTTCGGCATTTCTCAGTTATCCCAGGGTCCCCGTTCGGCATTCCTGCATAGTTACGTCATTCACGCATCGATACGTCGTTCCTGCGTCGTTTCGTAATCCTTGCGTCGTTACGTCATTCACGCATCGATACGTTGTTCCTGCGTCGTTTCGTCATTCCTGCGAAAGCAGGAATCCAGTCGCCGGACTAGTGACCGTGACCTCCTCCCTCCGCGCTGATGCTCTTGTAAACCTGCTCGGCCGGGTGCTCGCCGACCTCGCGGCTGGTGTAGTCGCCCTCTAGCTTGGAAACGGCCATACTGTCGCCGGTGGGCGTTATCGAACAGCGGGTGGAGCCCCAGGCCAATCCGCGGGAGCCATCCACCATGACGGGCTCCAGAATGGAAATCACGTTGCCGCTTTCCCGCGCGTCCCGATCCGTGGCGTAGCTGGACCCCAGGGTGCGGCCGCCGCCCATGGGCACCGCCGCGATCCCGGGAGGAGCGCCCGGGTTCAGGTACACCAGCGCCTGGATGCTGCCGGCGACGGTGGTGATGTTCACCACGTCTCCCTCGCGCAACCCCATACGGCGACCCTGCGTTTCATTGATGTCAACCCAGGTCTGCCAGGTCACCGTGGTCAACGGGTCCGGCGTGCTCTGCGCCCAGGGCAGGTGGGCGTTGCGCCCGTCCCGCACGGTGTGATGCTCGTAGGGTTGCAACTGGAAGTCGCCGCCCCCGACCAGATTGGCCGGAGAGGCGTTGCGAGCGATCCGGGCCAGCGTGCCCTCAAGCGGCGTCACGACGGGGCCGGTGGCTTTCTCATCCCACCATCCGCCGTACATCAGCGTGTCGTTGAAGTCCGCCCCCAGCGTGTCTACGTTGGCGCGGATCATCGCCTCGTAGCTCTCGGCCGGCATTCCGTCGCCGCGGCCCAGTGTTGCCGCCGCGTTCAGCAATACGTCCGGGAAGCTCCGCGGATCCAGGTCGGCCAGGGGGTTCACCACGGGTTGCTGCACTGCGTACACGTGGTACCCCGGCATCGGGTCGGGCAGGTCGTCGCCCCAGTCCTCCAGCGCGGCGCGGTCCGGTATCAGCAGGTCGGCCATCGCCGACGTTTCGTCCAGGAACTGGCTGCCGCTGATCACCACCACGCCTTCGTTAGCCAGCGCGGCTTCCATGCCCATGCTGGCCGGCAGGCCGTGCACCGGGTTGGCGTTGTGGACGACGACCAGGGATGTGGCTCCGCTGCTGATGTCGCCGGCGATCTGTCGCCAGTCCTCTAGGGACGCCACCGGCGCCGCCGTCGGACTGTCGGAGATGGGGCTGCCCGGATCCGGCAGCAGGCCGCCCTTGCGTCCCACGTTGCCTATGATGTGGTTCAGCATCAGGACCGCCGAGGCGTTGAACTGGCCGTTGCTGTACGCGCCCGCCTCGCCGCCGCCGCCGATGGCCAAGCCGCCGTGGGCCATGTAATCGTGCGCCAGTTCCTCAAAGAACTCCCGCAGATTTTTCCCGTCCAGGACTTCGCTCGGTATTCCCAGAACTTCCACCAGGGCGTCGGGGTTAAAATCGCGCAACGCGCCCGGCCCGGCTTCGCCCGTTATCCGCGCCACCGCCGACGATTCCGGGTGGGTCGAAGCGATCGCCCATGCTAAAGCCATGGCAGCGTAGCCTTCGGAGCCGGGATT
This sequence comes from Dehalococcoidia bacterium, assembly GCA_965203985.1. Classification (GTDB taxonomy): domain Bacteria; phylum Chloroflexota; class Dehalococcoidia; order Lucifugimonadales; family UBA3495; genus Bin87. The sequence continues at coordinate 719,343 of CBDBDS010000013.1, read as the reverse complement.
GATCGGTATCCATTTGTCGGCGTTGGCCGCGGTCATCGAGTAGCGGGAACCGAAGTGGTAATGCCGGCCCCGGTCTTCAACATGCGGACTCGAGCGGAACTTGCCGTAGGCCACCGAGTAAGCGGTGGGGCTGCCCCAGGTCGAAAGGAAGTCGGAGCCAAAGCTGGCCAGCGAATGCGCGTTGGCGATGTCGTGGAAGGGCAGGCTGTCTGTGCCCATCACGTCCTTCACCGCCGCCCGGTACGCCGTGTCGTCCGCCGCGCCGCCGAAGGCCACGTGCCGCCCGCCGAACGCGTCGGCGAAGGCCCCGCAGATCTTGGCGAAGCTGCACTTGCGGTCTTCCGTGATCAGCAGCATCCCGTTGCCGCGGTCGTCAACGGCCGCATTGAAACGGTTCAGCGCCTCTTCCCAGCTGATCGGCCGATAGCGTCCCGAGCCCCTCGGCCCGTTCCGCAGCATCGGCCCTTCGATCCGGTCGGGGTGGTACAGGGATTGCAGCAGGGTGTCGGCGGTGGCCGACTGCTTCCCCTGGTTCGTCGGGAACCGGGGGTTGCCGCGCACCTTCTTGGCGCGCCCCTCCATCACCCGAACCAGCACGCCCTCGCCGCCGGGAGCCGACCCGTCGTAGGTGGCGTACCAGTTGTCCCGGCCCTTGACCAGGTCTTCGGGGATCAGCGCCGGGCTCTGCACCCGCAGCTCATCGTCAAACAGGTCGCAGGCGATCGCTCCCGTTGCAGCGATGCCGGCCCAGGCGAGGAAGTTGCGGCGCGTCAGTTTCATTGGTCCAAGAGTCCGATAGCGGCGTGCGGCCTACTTGTGGCAGCCTACTTATGACAAATTGTACAGTCGGTGCTGACGTTGTTTTCCCGGTGGCAGTCCAGGCAGGTGCCCATCTTCAGCGACTGGCCCTGCTGGGGTTGCACCTCTTCCATGTGGGCCACGTCGCCGTGACACACCGAACAGGCTTCGGCGGTCGTCACCGGCAGGTTCATCGGCTTTTCGTCTCCCACCGGCAGCGTGACCGTGCGCTCTTCGCCCTGGGTCAGGAACCGAATGTGGGCCTCGTGCACGAACCGCACGTGGTCCGGCATTCGGTGCACCCGCTCCCAGTCGATGGGCCGCTCCTCGGCGTGCTTGTCCAGCACCCGCTGGATGTTGATGAGCGTTTCCGGCTCCACGGCGTCGGTGGTCACGTTGCTGCCATTGATCTGCTTGTGGCAAATCACGCACACCTCCACGGCCGGCACGGTGGCGGCGGCCCCGGAGGTCACGTTGCGGTGGCAGAACTCGCACTGGATGGCGTGGCCGCCCTCTTCAACGGAACCCGCGTGCACCGTGTGCGGGAAGTCAATCGGCTGCGCCGGCGCGTCGCCCCACCCGAAGGGCGGGTTCGAGAACCAGGATATGAACAGCACCACCAGGATGAACGCAACGATGGCCGTCACAACCAGCCCGGCGATCGCCATCGGGATGAGCTGTCGAGTGGGTGGGAGGGGCGGCATATAAATCGTCGGGTTTGTTATCGGACAAAGCCGGTTGCGTCAGGAGTCACGGCGTGGCGGCCGGACGCTCCGCGCTTATACGAAAAGGCGCTCAAAGACGTTCTGCAGCGTAATCGGTGACTGCATGACGGTCAGAATCATCATAACCACGGCTCCCGCCAACGCGGCGACGCCGATCACGGTGAGGGGTAATCGCAAACGCGAGAAGAACGCCGGGTAGGTGCCTGTCTGCACCCCCGACGGGATCAGCCCGTGAGCGATCAGCATGCTGAACGCAAAGACGATGATCAGGGGGAAATAAATCCACAGGTACGTCAGCCAGAGGCTGACATCGGCCCAGAGAGCCGCGTTCATCGCGTTGGGGTCGGCTTGCGGCATGTGGCTGGTGAACCTGCGCTCGAACGTTTGATGCTGGGCTCTCTGCCCAAGGATCGACCACGTAAAGCGGCTGAAATTACGTAGCCCGTTTTTGGCTGGTGAAAATTATCACATTCAATTTGGCCTGTCAACAAGATTCGCGCCCCGGCAACTGTTCAGAATTCAGGCGGTTGTCATTGCGAGGCGCTTGCGCCGCGGCAATCTCGTGCCGTGGCAATCTCGATACCGTCGCGGCTTTCCGCTCACAGCAGCGTCCCGGCATCCGGAACACTGACAATAATCAATCAAATCCTGCCCATCCTGTGCATCCATGTAAAATTCCCCCGGTAGCCGTTTAAAGGGTTGTCATTGCGAGGCGCTTGCGCCGTGGCAATCTCGATACCGTCGCGGCATTCCGCTCACAGCAGCGTCCCGGCGTCCGGAACACTGACAATAATCAATCAAATCCCGTCCATCCTGTGCATCCATGTAAAATTCCCCCGGTAGCCCTTTAATAGGGTTGTCATTGCGAGGCGCTTGCGCCGCGGCAATCTCGTGCCGTGGCAATCTCGATACCGTCGCGGCTTTCCGCTCACAGCAGCGTCCCGGCATCCGGAACACTGACAATAACCAATCAAATCCTGTCCATCCTGTGCATCCATGTAAAGTTCCCCCTTGACCCATTCAGAACGCCCGTGCTACCATATCCCCCGCAGGTGATTGTCCCTTACCGACCAGGTTCCGAGAACACACGGCCAATCCGATCAGTATCCAAGTCGCTATCCCGATTGCAGCAGACTGTCCCCGAGCGTTCTAAACGGAGTAGTCTGCTGGGTCGCCGCGCCCGCAACAGCGCGCCATGCCGTGGGCATGGAAAATAAGGGCAAAAAGCAAGCGCATTACCCCGGCCGTGGGGTTGATCACTTCCCGGAACCTGGTCAAGTCAACCAACCAATCACCCAGTCACCTGCAAAACCAACCATCCGGTCACCTGCAATAAACCAACCATCCCAATCACCGGTGCAAATCCAATCCCAAAGGATCCATCCCAACCCAACCCAATCCAAAATCAATCCGTATCCTGTCCATCCTGTGCATCGATGTAAGAATTGAATACCGGGACGCACCCCTGCCAATCGGAGGCAACCACCATGGGCAGCGTCCATCATCACCAGGCCCAGGCCCGCCGGTTCTTATCTCTGGCCCGGTCCGACCACAACGCCGGCGACTACGCCCGCGCCGCCAACGCCCTGGCCCGCGCCGCATCCCACGCCGCCACCGCGGCGGTGGTGGAGCGGAACTGGTTTAGCCGTTGCACCCGCCGCCGGCTGACCAACTACCTGTTCGTCCTGGCAGCCGAGGGCTGGATCTCCAACGGCGGGGTCAGGACCTTCCGCAGCATCTACGACCTCTCCCGCCGGCTGGCCGCAGCCGACCCCCGGGAGACCCAACGCCTGTGCCGGCAGGCCCGCAACCGCGTGGCCATGCTCATCCGGTCCATTGAGGGAGCCATCTCCGGCCGACCCGTTACCGGACGCAGCCGCCGTCCGTCGCGGCCTGTGTGGCGCCCCGCGCCCGTGACGGTCTCCGGCATCATCGGGCTCCCCGATTACCGGGACATCGCCGCGAAGTACGGCCTCGGCGACGCGCCCCTGGCCCGTCGTCCCGACCCCCACGGCTTTTACCCCCGTGGCCTGACGCCTCCGCCCTGCGGCTGCCACCCCGAAAACCTGGACCTGCGCCGCGAGCCTTCATCCATTCAGCTGTCCCCCTTGTGGAAGCGCGCCCTGGAGCGCACTTTCCACACTACGTACCCCGACACCATCCCCGTCCGCTGATACCCCAACTCCGCGTCATACGGCGTCCCCTCCGTCATACCGGCGAAAGCCGGAATCCAGGCTCCTGCGTGCCCACTTTCGTAAATCCTCAGCATCGGAATCCCTCCATCACAAATCGGCCCCAATCCTGATAATCCCGGCATCCTGAAAATCCTGCTTCTGACGATCCCCTCGTCATTCCGGCTTTCGCCGGAGTGGCGGGTGAGTGACTTCACATGCGATAGCCCTGCCCCCCCGCCGCCGCTTTCGTTGACGCCCCAAATGGCACCCCATATAATGCCGGATGGACTAAAACGCATCGACAGAACCCCTTTCCCGGCGCATTTTTCAAGGAGCCTCCAGAATGACCACCGAAGTCTACGAATCTGTTTTGCATCCGCAATCCCTGGTTGCGGAGCTGAAGAAAAACAGCGTGTCGCACGTCGTTTGGCTGCCCGACAGCGAGACCAACTTCCTCTACAACATGATGATGGAGGAACCCACCCTGGACCTCATCCCGGTGTGTCGCGAGGGCGAGACCATGGCCGTCGCCGCGGGTCTGTGGGTCGGCGGCGCCAACCCCGTGGTGCTCATCCAGAACACGGGCGTCTTCGAAGCTGGCGACTCCATTCGCGGCCTGTGCCTGGACCTCAACCAGCCCCTGGTCATGCTGGTCGGCTATCGCGGCTGGACCCGCCGCGGTCCCACCCCGGACTCCGCCGGACGGTTCATCGAACATATCCTCCACGCGTGGGGCATCAACTACTACCTCGTGGAAACTGACGACGACGCCGATCGCATCAGCATCGCCTTCGCGGAATCCCAGCGCCTCAGCCGGCCGGTGGCCGTCCTGATCGGCACCGAGTTCGGCGCATAGCCCACCCCCGTCATTGCGAGCGCAGCGCGGCAATCCCGCGCCGCTGAAGTACCCGCCGTATCAGGAGCAAGTCCCATGATCAACAACACCGATGCCGTGCGCGTCATCGACAGCAACCGCGAAGACGCCGTCGTCGTCCCCACCATGAACGCCGGCAACGTCCGCTTCGGCCTGCCCTCCGTCACCACCAACCAGAACCTGGACCTCCCCATCTCCGGCGCCATGGGCAAGGCCAGCAACGTCGGCCTCGGCATCGCCCTGGCCCAGCCCGGTCGCAAGGTCATGGTGCTGGACGGCGACGGCAGCCTGCTGATGAACCTCGGCGCCCTGGTCACAACCTCCACCAAGGCCCCGAAGAACTTCTACCACTTCCTCTTCAACAACGGCGTTTACGCCGTCACCGGCGGGCAGCCCATTCCCGGCTCCGACGGCGTGACCAACTGGGAGGAAATCGCCCGGGGCGCCGGCTACGCGGCCGTCTTCTCCTTCGACAATCTCGAGGACTTCACCACCGGCATCAGCGAAGTGCTCGCTGCCGAGGGTCCGGTATTCATCCACTTGGCCGTGGAGCCTGAGATCGAGAACACGCCGGTACAGTTCCGCACCCGCGCCTCCCGCACCGCGCAACAGGCTTACGAGGAAGTCACCGCCGCCCTGGCCGGCGACAACTAGCGCTTACTGCCCGCCCGCCGATGGAGCCCAACCGCGGTTCGGGCCGCCAGCCCGAGCTGCCGGAGACCATCACGGCGGGCGGCGTCACCAGATGGCTGACCAGACATGCACGGGAGGATTCGCGCGCCGAGGTTACTGCATACAGAATTCAGTGGGCTCTTGAAAATTGGGTTGTGCGCGGCATCTGCACAAACCGGAGAGGCAGTACAACTATGACTTACTGGGGGCTTGTCCCAGGGCGTGATGTGATGTTGCGAGTTTCCGTTTCCCTGGACGACGCCGAGATTGTGTCAGCCCATTTTGACCAGCACGCAACCAAGCGGATCGACGAAGCCGGTCGCCCTTGGTTTCACCAGCGATGCGGAGGCTTGGAGGTGCGGGATGCAGGCTAAATACTACGCCGAAGACGACGCTCTGGTGATAAGCGGAAACCGAAGAGGACGCAGCGGCGCCGCGCTACGGGACGACTTCGGGGTCATTCTCGACCTTGCGGACGCAGGCAGCGAGGACGTTACGCGGCTAGACATACTGAACGTCAGCTGGTTCTTGCCCCTGAGCGCGGAGCGCGGCTACGACGCCGACACCGACACGCTGACCCTGGGCGACAAGCCGGACGCGGACGCCGATTACCGCGTGGTGGACAACGGCGACTTCGTGAGTTACCGGCAATGGTTTGACGACGGGAGCGAATGGGACATCGTGGCGGTGGACCTGCGCCAGGCGTCCAAATACCTGGCGCCGGCGCTGGCCGCTCGGTCGCAGCCGGAGACCGTCAGCGCCTGACCAGCCAACCGGGCCGGCCCATGCCAAAGTTCCGCCCTTTCAGCATCTTTGGCCGCCTGTTCGCGTCGGCCGTGGTGGTGGCCGGCTTCTACCTGCTGTGGCTGGGATTCGTGGAGGGCAACGCGCTCAAGGCAGTTCCCGGCGCCGTGCTCATCCCGGCGGGCCTGTACCTGATGGTGTCCCAGCGCCGCGCCGAGGCCCGCCGCGACGCGGAGCGGGAAGCCAATATTGACGATTAACCGGCCATTCCATCCCCAATCAACCAAAATCCTGTTTATCCTGTTCATCCATGTAAATAGACCATGATCCCCTCTCGAGAAGTCGCCCGCGCCATCAACTACCACCGCCAGGACGCGCTGGTGGTGTCGACCTCGGCCGCTCTGCGGGACTGGCACAACGTCTCCGACCGGCGCGACCTCGACATCGATCTGACCGATTGCATGGACCGGGCGCCGGCCGTCGGGCTCGGGTTGTCCATGGCCCAGCCCAACCGCCGCATCCTGGTGCTGGACTGTGACGCCACCCTGCGCACCGATCTGGCCAGCCTGGCCACCATCGGCGAGGCATCCCCGGCTAACTTCGTCCATTTCGTCCTGGAGGACGCCGATCACACCTCCACCGACGGGACGCCCATTCGCGGGCTGGATCGGGTGGATTTCGAGGGTATGGCCCGCAGCGCCGGCTACGCGCACGCCTGCCGGTTCGACAACCTGGAAGAGTTCCTGATCGGTTTGGAGGACATCATGGCCCGCCCCGGCCCGGTGCTGGTGGCCGTGAAGGTGCTGCCCGAGCCGGAACCGCCGGCCTTCCCCGAGCGCTCCATGGCCGACGGCTGGGCCGAGGTGCGCCGCGCCCTCAGCGTCGAGACCTAGACAGCGGCCGCAGGCTGGCGCTTCGGATCGTTACGTCTCGGCCAGCCTCTCAGCGTCGCCGATGTACTCCGCAGTCTCCCGGATGCGCCGTTCCGTGTGTGGGCCGCACATCCCGTTGTAAAAGCAGGACCCGTGCAGGTAGCTGATGCGGGTGAAATAGCGTCCAACCAGCGGCTCGGCCTCGGGAATTTCGCTGGCTAACTCCAGCAGACCTTCCGTGGTACGGGCAGTCGTTTCCGGTTCTTCACCGGAGCGGGCAAGAACGAGCGCGTCAGTGGCGCGCTTGGCGGCCCACCAGGCCTTTTCCGCCGCGTCCCGGATATCGTCGTGCTCGAGACATACAATTGCCCGAGCGTGCATCCCGCGGGCGTCGGCGAACAGTTCGGTTATGCGGTTTCGGAACGCTGTCGTGGCCATTGATCGCCTCAGGAAGCCTCTCCCTCTTCTCCATCCTCGGCCGGTCGCACCACGATCTGGCGAGCCACGTTGTAGCCGATGGAGATGCGGTCCACCTCAGTCTCCACCTGCATCACGCCCAGGTAAGGCATGCCCTCCAGGAGGGTGATGCGGCGGTCGGGAACCAGTTGTGCGCCGCCCAGGAACTTCAGCAGCTCCGAATCCTCTTCCGGAACCCGATCCACCACGTAGGCCGTGCCGCTGGAGGCGTTGTCCAGGGTTACCGCCCCCGGTGGCGATGTCGTTGGCCCGCTGCCCGGTATCGGCCAGCCGAAAGGCGAATGGGTCGGATTGCCCAATCGCTCCTTGAGCTTGGCCTCCATCGCGTCGGACATGCCGTGCTCCAGCTGGTGCGCCTCGATGTGGGCCTCGTGCAGTTCCATCCCCAGCAAACTCACCACGAGCCACTCCGCCAGCCGGTGGCGGCGGGCGATGTTCTCACCTTCCCAAGGTCTTGCCGCGCGACGTCATCCGGATGCGCTTGTCGTTGCCCGATATCCACCAGGCCCTGCTTCTGCATCCGCCGCAGCATTCCGGCAACCGATGGGACGGAAGTGCCCAAGCCTTCCGTGGGCGGCAGTTGACTGCCTCAGCGCCTCCGTCAGCTGTGTCAGCGTCGGGGTTTCCGAGTCCTCCCACATCTTGTACAGCGACAGCAGGTAGTTCTCGGTGACCGGCGACAAGCGTTCCGGTGTGTCATGCCCTTCGGTTTGCGCCCTGGGCTCGGTGGCAGTTCTACGTGATCGCGGCACAACCCCTTCCTCCGGGGATAAGTTTAGGAATGTCGCGATTATACTCCATTCGCCGGCTGCCGCCGTCCGGACCGGCGTGGCGGCGTTCGGTCCCGCCATTGACCACGTCGGCCCATCAGCAGGTCGTAGTTCTCGCCGACATATTGGTCCACATGGTCGGACGCGTGCGCCGAGATGTCGATGCCAACCCCGGCCATGACGCGCACCGCGATCGGATGTAAGACGCGCGGGTTGGTCCCGGCGCTGTCCACCTGAACGCATTGGCCTCCCAGGTGGACCAGCCATCCGTGGGCCATCTGCGAGCGCGCCCGATTGCCGGTGTCGATCACCAGCATCCGGAACGGGCGGCATTCGTCGGCGGGCGAACTGTTCGTCACGACGGGACGCTACAGGAGGTCCAGCAGTTCCCGCAGGTCGTTGATCTCGTGGTCGGGCTTGATGCTCGTATCGTTGGCTGCGCCGTCGCGGTTCAGCCACACGCTGCGGATGCCGATTCCGTTGGCGCCCCGGATGTCGCTGGGCAACGAGTCGCCGACGTGGACCACCTGCGATGGGTCACAGCCGCACTTGTCCAGAGCCAGCTCGAAGATCCGCCGGTCGGGCTTGGCGATGCCGCACTCCACGGCCAGCAGCACAAAGCTGAAAACGTCGCCGAAGCCAACCCGCTCCGGATAGGTGTTGCCGTTGGACACCAGGCCCAGCAGGTAGCGGCCCTTGAGGTCGTTGAGCAGGTTGGTGACACCGGGAAAGGGCCGGGTCGCAGCGAACCGGGCCTCGGTGTAGACCTCGTAAAGCCGCTGGGCGCCAGCATCACTGGCGTGGCCCACCTCCACCAGCGTACGCGCCAGGGCCTCGTGGCGGATGACCTCCACCGAGGTAGTGGCCTCGCCAAGCTCATCGGCGACGGCTTCCCGTATCTCGACCATGCGCGCCACGGTGAGGGCTTCGGCCGCCGAATTGCCCACCATGCGGCGCAGTTCGGCCAGCGTCGCCTCCAGCGCCTGCAGCATGGCGGAGCGGAAGTCCCAAAGGGTGTCGTCACCGTCGAAGAAAATTGCTTTCATTTGGTTCAAGTCGAAGCTCCAATGATCCATACTGAGGTCAGTGAACTATAAGGGCGCCGGTGGTTGTTAATCTCTGCCCGTCCGCGTCGTTGTCGCATTGGCATAGGAGTTACGCACTTGAAATTACAAACCTGTCATTCCTGCTTTCGCAGGAATCCGTTGACTTTATAGTGAACGAATCCGGAACGCTGTTAACGATTTCGGCCACTGGATTCTCGCTTTCGCGGGAATGACGAGTGTAAAGGCTCCCAACTGCGTAAGTCCTATGGCAGTCATGGCCTGACCACCATTATAGGCGAGTCGCCCCGGGAGGCACTCGACGGCAGGACATCGACAGGGCCTTTCGATTCTCCCCGATGTCATTGCGAGCGCAGCGTAGCAATCTCGTTGGCGTGGGGGAGACCTTTGGGCGGACGTCGTTACGGTGGCGTCGAGATTGCCACGGAGCCAGTGCCTCGCAATGACAACCTACTGGATTCTGAACACTTACCCGCTCACTACCTTGAACGGGGCTATCGTATATGAACAGGGTTTAGTGCCGTCATACCGGCTTTCGCTGGAGCGACGCCGTTGCAATTTCATATGCGATTGCCCTGGTACCCTGAAGAAGACCGCTATCGTTAACCAAAAACGCCGCCCCAACCGGGCGGCATCCCCTGCTGGCGCCGTTAGCCTCCTACCCGTGCGCCCCGTTCAGCTCCGCGAGGTACGCCGGCCCGTCGAAGAAGGCGCGGCCGTCGATGAACGGCAGCAGCCGGTGGCCCTCGCGGAGGATGATCCGGACCCGAGCGCCGGTCTCGACATGCTCCACGTGGGACTTCATCACCTGGACGCGGCCTCCTGATGGCAGGGCCACCGCGTACATGTAGAAAGCGCCCAGGAACTCCCGGCCCGTAACGACGCACTCGCCGGAGAGGTCAGGGACGATATCGAGGCAGTCGGGGCGCACCATGACCTGCAGGACCTTGTGCTCCGGCCAGGGGGAAGGCCAGAACGCCGGCCAGGGCATGCTGCCCACCTCGCAGGCCAGGAAATCGCCCTCCTGCCAGGCGGGCAGAAAGTCGGCAGTGCCGAAGAACTCGGCGGTAAAGCGATTATCCGGGCTGTGGAATATCGACTCCGGTGAGCCCAGCTGTTCGATCCTCCCCGCGTTCATCACCACGACGCGGTCGCCCAACTGCATGGCCTCTTCCTGGTCGTGGGTCACGCACACCACGGTGGCGCCGCGCTCGCGCAATATGGCCCGCACCTCGGTGCGCAGCTGTTCCCGGAGGCCGCGGTCCAGGCTGGAGAAAGGCTCGTCCATGAGGATCAGGTCTGGCTCCGGGGCCAAGGCCCGGGCCAGCGCAACGCGTTGCTGCTGTCCGCCGGAAAGCTGGTGCGGGTACCGTCCTTCGTATCCTTCCAGGTCAACCATCCGCAACGCCGATGCCACCTGCTCCTTGCGATGCCGCGCCCGACCCAGCCCGAAGGCGATGTTCTGCGCGACGGTCAAGTGGGGAAACAGGGCGCCTTCCTGGAACACCATGCCGACGCGGCGCTTCTCCGGGCTCTCGTTCACACCCGGCCCGTACACGGTGCGCCCGCCGATCTCGATGGTTCCGGCGTCGGGTGCGTCGAACCCGGCGATCAGGCGGAGCGTGGTGGTTTTCCCGCAGCCGCTGGGCCCCAGCAGGCAGAGGATCTCGCCCGAGTCAACGTCAAGGTCGACGTTGGCGACGGCTTGCGTCTCCCGAAAGGATTTCCACAAGCCCGACAACCGCAGGGCCTTGTGCTCGGTAATCGCTTCGCTGACTGCTGCCTGCGCGTGGTGATTAGATTGGGCGAAGGGCATTTTCAGGCCATATCACAACAAAAAATGAAGGCTGATTGAACGCAGACGTGAGTGTACCGGCCACCATATCGGCTGTCAATATTTTCCGTATCCGCGATATGGCGCGTTTCATCGCCGGGCGCACCCGAAGGCAACTTCCGGAGGGAGATCGGGGCAACCGGCGGCTGGGCTCCAAGTTACAGATTTAGATGCCGCGATGGGCGTAGGCAACCCATCCGGCGCGTGTTGAGAGGGAATTGCCAGTCCGGGGCAGGACAGATTCGCAACCTTGAGATTCGACGCATTTTCGGTTGCGTATACCATTGACAGTGTATTATGTGTGCACTAAACTGATCAGCGCATACGGACGCAATCCGATGGACGCCATCTTGAAAACCGGAACTGACGTGGGACAAACAGAGGTCCATGCACCGAACCGCTCGGCTGCGGCGCCCCCGTTGAATGCCGGGGACCCCGGCCCATCACCGCATGGCCCGCGCTTTAACATGAAAAGCGGGACGTTACTTTAGCGGCAGTAACGTCCCGTTTTCTGCCCCTCGCATGGGCAGCTGGCCCTGTCGGACCCCTCCTCCCGACAGGGTCAGTATATCATTGATGATTGCCGGTTGGCAAAGGCGCGAGGCATCTGGCAAGGTCATTCGGTTGCCATTGCGAGGCGCTTGCGACGTGGCAATCTCGACGCCGCAGCGGCAACGTCTCCCCGGCGTCAACGAGATTGCCGCGCTGCGCTGGCAATGACACTTTCCCCGCAAACGTAAAGAGTTCCGGCGTCGGTCGACCGGTGCCCCAGCGCATACCCGGCTCGATTATTTCCATCAGGATCATTTGGCGGCCTTGGCGTACTCCAGGTGGCCGAAGACGCCGGTAAGGCTGCCGAACTTGTACTCCGCCACCTCCTCCGGGTTGGCCACCAGCGTCGCCCGGACGTTGACGACGGGGATGGTGCGATAGGTGTCGTAGATGTCATCGCCCATCCTCTGCACCAGTCGATGGCGTTCCTCCGGGTCGGTCTCCTTCAGGAGCTTGTGATAGGTCTCGTCGTACAGAGGGCTTTCGATGTACGCGACTCCGCCCGTAGGCAGCCCGGCCGCGTTGGTCTTGCCCCCGCCGGCGTAGTAATAGATCCGCGCGTTGGCGTTGATTTGGCGGATGGTCTGCCGGACCGGCAGGATGAAGTGGGCGTCGTGCTGGTCGCGGAAGGCGTCCAGGGCGCGGGCGAACTCCACCTCCACCAGCTTGACGTCGATACCGATGTCCTCGAAGGACTGGGCAACGGTCTGCGCCACCTCGATGGTTTCCGGCAGGCCGGGTAGGCTGCTCTGCCACACCTCCATGTAGAACCGATTCTGGCCGTTGTCACCCGGGAAGCCCGCCTCGTCCAGCAACTGCTTGGCGCGTTCCGGATCGTAGCCGTACTTCGCCTGGAATTCCTCCTCCCAGCGCGGATTCCAGCCCTCCAGCGACTGGTGGAAAGTGGTGTTGTACATGGGCTCGCCGCGCCCCTTGAAAAGTTCGTTGATGATCTGTTCCCGATCAATGGCCCGGTTGAGCGCCTCACGAACCTTGTTGCCCGTTTCGCCGGGCGCGGTCCACGGCTCGGTATCAGGGTTCCAGTTCGCCTGGGTAACGTAGTACTGTCCGAAAGGCAGGATGGTCAGACCCACGGACGGGAGGGGACTTTCAAAGACCTCCATGCCCTCGTCGATGGCCTGCTGGTGCAGCACCTTGGGCACGTCCACCATGTTGGCCTCGCCGGTAAGCAGCATGGCCAGGCGGGTCAGGTCCTCGGGGGAGGTGGTGATTTTCAGGTGCTTGAACTCCGGATTGACGCGCCAGTGATCGTAGGGTACTGCCTCAAACTCCGCCGTTTCCTTGAGGGTGCGGGAAACGAACTGGTAGGCGCCGGTTCCAGCCGGACCGGTCTCGAACATCGCGTCGCCCTCGGCGGCGTGCTGAGCCGAGCTGCGGACGGCGGCGCACGGGATTACCAGGATGTTGAACCACCAGTCCGCCACGTCCACCTGCGGCTCGGCCAGGCGCATGGTGAAGGTGTAGTCGTCGATGACGTCCATGTCGCCGTTGGCGACCATCTCGGTCATCGAGTCGGCCCCCATGAACCGGGTAATGGCCGCCTTGCAGCCGGCCAACGGGTCCGAGGTCTGCTGGTCAATGGTGAGGATCACGTCCTGTACGGTGAATTCGCCCCAGCCGGAATGGAAGGGGATACCCTCCTGGAGACGGAAGGTGTACTCGCTGGCGTCGGCGCTGATTTCCCACTCCCGGGCCAGCTGGGGCAAGATGGTCGAAACGCCGGTCTCGGGCGAGATGGTGGTGAGGTTCTCCCACATCGGCCGCATGGGCAACTGCCCGCCGCTGGTGGCCAACCAGGGCAGGTAGGTGTCCTGAGGCAGCGGCGTGACGACCAGGTGCAGGGCGGTTTCGATCTCGGCGTCCGCCGGCTCGGGCGTGGGGGCCGGCGTGGCGGTCGCGCTGACCGGAGCCGCCGCGGCGGCCGGCGCCGTGGCTGCAGGGGCTTCTTGGACGGGAGTGGCCGAACCTCCGCAGGCCACGATCACGACCAACGCTGCCAATAGGCCGGGAACAATAAACCACCGCCGAACGCGTTTCATATCGATTGACATCATACTCAAGCCTCCCGGACGATGTTTATCGTTTGTTTTCGTACCATAGCGTCAACGATTGCGTCAAATATATGGGGGCCTTGCGCTTACCCGGTTTGTCGCATCGAGGAGCGCAGCGACGTGGCGACTTCATTCCCGTGACGGCGTTCCTTGCCTTGACGAGATTGCCGCGCTTCGCTCGCAATGACAGGCGGAGGATGGCCGCCGGGAGTGCCCCCCCGCATCAAGTGCGGGGTCGCAATGACAACAGCGACTTTGAAAAGGCCCTGTCAAATATATGGGGGCGGTTGGACACCGCCCCCATGCGTTGGGTCGTCGGAGCTTGCGGCGCGGGCTAGTTGGCGCGCTTGGCGTACTCCAGGTGGCCGAAGACGCCGGTCAGGCTGCCGAACTTGTACTCCAGGACCTCATCCGGGTTGACCACGAGGGTGGAGCGGATGTTGACGATGGGGATGGTCCGGTAGGTGTCGTAGATGTCATCGCCCATCTTCATGATGATCTCGTTGCGCACCTGGGGGTCAGTCTCGATGAGGAGCTGCTCGTAGGTATCGTCGTAGAGCTGGTCCTCCATGTAGAGCACGCCGCCGTTGGGCAGACCGGTCTCCGGGTTGGTCTCGCCGGTGTAGTAGTAGATGCGGGCGTTGGCGTTGATCTGCCGGATGGTCTGGCGCACGGGGAGGATGAAGTGGGCGTCGTGGCGGTCGCGGAAGGCGTCCAGCGCGCGGGCGAACTCAACCTCCACCAGCTTGGCGTCGATGCCGATGTCCTGGAAGGACTGGGCGACGGTCTGCGAGACCTCGATGGTTTCCGGCAGGCCGGGCAGGCTGGACTGGTAGACCTCCATGGAGAAGCGGTTCTGGCCGTTGTCGCCGGGGAAGCCGGCTTGGTCCAGAAGCTCCTTCGACCGTTCCGGATCGTAGCCGTACTTTTCGTCGAACTCTTCAGACCAGCGGGGGTTCCAGCCCTCCAGGGTGTCGTGGAAGATGGTGTTGTACATGGGCTCGCCGCGGCCCTTGAACAGCTCGTTGATGATCTGCTCGCGGTTGATGGCGCGGTTGAGAGCCTCGCGGACCAAGTTGCCGGTCTCGCCGGGGGCGTTCCAGGGCTCGGTTTCGGGGTTCCAGTTCACTTCGCTCTTGTAATACTGGCCCAGGGGCAGGATGGTGAGTCCGACGGAAGGCAGCGGGCTCTCGAAGACTTCCATGCCCTCGTCGATGGCCTGCTGGTGCAGCACCTTGGGGATGTCCACCATGTTGGCCTCGCCGGTGAGGAGCATGGCCAGGCGGGTCAGGTCCTCGGGGGCGGTGGTGATGCGCATGCGCTTGAACTCAGGGTTAACGCGCCAGTGGTCGTAGGGCACGGCCTCGTACTCAGTGTACTCCTTGAGCTCACGGTCCACGAACTGGTAGCCGCCGGTGCCGGAGGGGGCGGTCTCGAACATGGCGTCGCCCTCGGCCTCATACTGGGCGGCGCTGCGGACGGCGGCGCAGGGGACGACGAGGATGTTGAACCACCAGTCGGCGACGTCGACCTGGGGCTGGGCCAGGGTCATCTTGAAGGTGTAGTCGTCGATGATTTCAGCGGCGCCGGAGTCGATCATCTCGGTCATGGAGTCGGTGCCCATGAAGCGCTTGAGGGGGGCTTTGCAGCCGGCCAGCGGGTCGGACATCTGCTGGTCGATGGTGAGCACCACGTCCTTGACGGTGAACTCGCCCCAGCCGTTGTGCATCTGGACGCCTTCCTGGAGGTAGAAGGTGTACTCGGAGGCGTCGGGGCTGACGTCCCACTCGCGGGCCAACTGGGGCAGGATGGTGGAGACGCCGGTGTCGGGGGAGATGGTGGTCAGGTTCTCCCACATAGGGCGGAAGGGAAGGTGGCCGCTGCTGGTGGCCAGCCAGGGGAAGAAGGTGTCCTGGGGCAGCGGGGTGACGGCCAGATGGAGGTAGCTATCTTCGTCGGCCATGGCGGGCATGGCGGTGGGTTCGGGGGCGGCGGTGGCGGCGGCCGGCGCGGGGGCCGCCGGAGCCGTGGTGGCGGCAGGGGCGGCGGGAGGCGCCGGGGCTTCGGATCCTCCGCAGGCCCAGAGGGCGGCGAGGGATAACAGCAGCACCAGGGCGACCGCGATCTGAGACAAACGAGCCGGGCGCGGCAAACGAGCGGGACGGTAAATTGCCATAGAGTGACCTCCTGACGTTAGGTTACGTAAAGCCGGTCCAATATTGACCCGCCTTTTACATCCCGCAAGACACTACCATCGGCAAATTGCGATGTCAATTATCGCGTACATTGATATTGTGACGGCGTGAAAATCCCGATTCCCGGCGGGGATCGTCAGAAGCAGGATTTTCAGGATGCCGGGATTTTCAGGATTGGGGGCGATTTGTGATGGATGGACTTCAGGTGGGTGGGTTGGGATGAAGGGCTGGGTGTTATCAGCGGACGGGGATGGTGTCGGGGTAGGTGGTGTGGAAGGTGCGCTCCAGGGCGCGCTTCCACAAGGGGGACAGCTGAATGGATGAAGGCTCGCGGCGCAGGTCCAGGTTTTCGGGGTGGCAGCCGCAGGGCGGAGGCGTCAGGCCACGGGGATAAAAGCCGTGGGGATCGGGACGACGGGCCAGGGGCGCGTCGCCGAGGCCGTACTTCGCGGCGATGTCCCGGTAATCGGGGAGCCCGATGATGCCGGAAACCGTCAGGGGCGCGGGGCGCCACTGAGGCCGCGACGGACGGCGGCCCCGTCCGGTAACGGGCCGGCCGGCGATGGCTCCTTCAATGGACCGGATGAGCATGGCCACGCGGTTGCGGGCCTGCCGGCACAGGCGTTGGACCTCCCTGGGGTCGGCTGCGGCCAGCCGGCGGGAGAGGCCGTAGATGCTGCGGAAGGTCCTGACCCCGCCGTTGGAGATCCGGCCCTCCGCAGCCAGGACGAACAGGTAGTTGGTCAGCCGGCGGCGGGTGCAACGGCTAAACCAGTTCCGCTCCACCACCGCGGCAGTGGCGGCGTGGGATGCGGCGCGCGCCAGGGCGTTGGCGGCGCGGGAGTAGTCGCCGGCGTTGTGGTCGGACCGGGCCAGAGATAAGAACCGGCGGGCCTGGGCCTGGTGATGATGGACGCTGCCCATGATGGTTGCCTCCGATTGGCAGGGGTGCGTCCCGGGTATTGCATGGATGGACAGGATAAACGGGATTTGGGATTGGAATGATGATTTTGGGTTGACTGGATCCTTGGGAATGGATTTTTGCAGGTGACCGGATGGTTGGTATTTGCGGGTGATTGGGTGATTGGTTGGTTGACTTGACCAGGTTCCGGGAAGTGATCAGCCCCACGGCCGGGGTAATGCGCTTGCTTTTTGCCCTTATTTTCCATGCCCACGGCATGGCGCGCTGTTGCGGGCGCGGCGACCCGGCAGACTACTCCGTTTAGAACGCTCGGGGACAGTCTGCTGCGATCGGGATAGCGACTTGAATGCTGATCGGATTGGCCGTGTGTTCTCGGAACCTGGTCGAAGATTGACAATCACCTGCGGGGGATATGGTAGCACTGACGTTCTGAATGGGTCAAGGGGTTGGTTGGCATGGATGGACAGGATGGACGGGGGAACGTCAGAAGCAGGATTTACGGGATTAGAGGATTTTCGGGATTGAGTTGGTTGGGGTGTGGGCGCCTAAGGGAACGTCAGAAGCAGGATTTATGGGATTTTATGATTGGGCAGGATTGGGTGGGTTGGCGCGTGGGCGGCGAGGCGACGGGATTGCCGCGCTGCGCTCGCAATGACGGGCGGGGGCAGGAATGACGGGTGGAGGATTGGAATGACGGGTGGAGGATTGGAATGGATGGGCAGGATGGGTATGCGCGAGGGAGTCGTCTGAAGCAGGATTTGCGGGATTTTATGATTTAGCAGGATTGGGTGGGTTGGCGCTTGGGCGGCGAAGGGAACGTCAGAAGCAGGATTTGCGGGATTAGAGGATTTTCGGGATTTATGGACACCCTGACAATCTCAAAATCCGGCTAATCCGGCTTCTGACATTTGCCGCCGGGATGGACTTTGCACCGGCCCTGGGGCGTGGGCGACGGGATTGCCACGCTGCGCTCGCAATGACAGGAACGGGGGCAGGAATGACGGGCGGGTGGGTTGGAAAGGATGGGTACGCGCGAGGGAGTCGTCTGAAGCAGGATTTACGGGATTTTATGATTTAGCAGGATTGGGTTGGTTGGCGCGTGGGCGACGAGGCGACGGGATTGCCGCGCTGCGCTCGCAATGACAGGGTGGGGGCAGGAATGACGGGTGGGGGGTGGCGCTTGGGCGACGGGATTGCCGCGCTGCGCTCGCAATGACGGGGTGGGGGGGCGGGTGGGGAGGGGCCAGGGGTGGGGTGGGGTGGGGCCAGGGGGTGGGGTTAGACTAGGGGGGTTTGGTGGGACTGGCTGCGGCGACGGCGGGGGGCCTGGCGGAAGGTGGCCGGGGCGCCGCCGCGGGGGTAGGAGACGGTGGCACCGGCGAGGAGTTCGTCGATGGTCAGGATCTGGACGCGGGGGTGCTGCTGGTCGGGGAAATGCTCCGGAGTGTAGATGCCGGCGGAGAGGGCCTCCTGGCGCATGGGCTCGGTGGGCGGTTGCAGGGTGATGAAGACGCCGAGTTCGGCTTTCTCGCGCTCCATGTCGCCCTTGAGGGTAGCGATCATACCGCGGTTGACGTGTCCGCTCTTGACCTGGACGATGATGCGCTTGGGCTTGCCACTGGTGTCGTCGAAGAAGTTGATGTAGCCGTCCACGCCGGCGTCGGCGCCGCGGCGACGGTCGTTAGCCGGGCGGGCGTCCACCAGACCCAAGGCCCACCACTCGAACTGGTAGCGGTCCTGCTTGGCCAGGGCGGCGGCGCTGCCGGAGTCGGTGGGCTGGCCGACGATCTCGTAGGGGCGCAGGTCGTCGCCGAAGCTGTCGTACAGGCGGTGGCGGACCAGGGTGATGGCCAGGTGGGTGATGTCGATGCCGATCCAGCGGCGGTTGAGGCGTTCGGCGGCGACGGTGGCGGTGCCGCAGCCGCAGAAGGGGTCGAGGACGACGTCGCCCTCGTTGCTGCTGGCGTTGATGATGCGCTCCAGCAGGGCCTCGGGCTTTTGGGTGGGGTAGCCGAGGCGCTCTTTCGCGTGCGACGAAATGGGCGGGATGTCATCCCATATGTTACCTGCCGGAACGCCGGGCATCTCGTCAAGAAACAGTTTCAGACGGATTCGCCCGTTTTTGTTTTTGGGAAAGTGAAGCCTTCCCTCCCGGTCCAGTTGTTGCATCCTCTCCAACGAGATCGTCCACCCGTTGGGATGCGGCTTGTAGCCCTTGTAGTCGTAGGTCAGGTTGGGACGCGGAGAAGGATTCCTGATGTTGCTAGTACAATATCTGCGGCCGTTTTCGTCCACGTACTTAAAGGTATTGTCAATATATTCAGCGGAGTAGGGCATGTATTGCAGTTGGAACTTATAGTCTGTTCCTTTCGAGTAAAATAGTATTACGTCTGACAGGGAACTGTAGTTACGGCTTGCATTGCCATGGGCTGCGGTTCTTTTCCAGGTAATTTCATTTCGAAAATTCCCGGACCCGAACACCGCGTCCATCAGCAGTTTCAGGTAGTGGCTGGCGGTGGGGTCGCAGTGGAGGTAAATGCTGCCGGTGGGTTTGAGGACGCGGTGGAGTTCGATCATGCGCTGGGCCATCATGGTGAGATAGGCCATCATGTCGTTCTGGCCGAGGAATTCGTACAACGAGGCCAGCAGCTTACCGACTTTTTGCGGCCCATTTTTCACCACATCCTCGTAGGCAATCGTCGATTCCCAGCCCCAGTGCCAGGTGTCCTCGAAGGCGGTGATCTGGGCGGGGGATTCCTCGCCGGAGCGTTCGCGGAAGAGGACGTTGTAGGTGGCGTTGGAGTTGAAGGGGGGGTCGAGGTAGATGAGGTCGACGGATGCGTCGGCGACGTACTGGCGGAGGATGTCCAGGTTGTCGCCGAAGTAGAGGCGGTTGGGGGTAGTGGGGATGGGGGTGGTTGGTGAGTCTTTCTCTGCGATATCGATGAATTCCTCCCAGCCAGTCGGGTCAGTGTATGGAGTAGGCGCTTCGCCGCGCCAGTAGGCCAGCAGGCCGGGGGGCAACCGCTGCCGGTGCTCTTCAGTCATACGGCCGGGGTGTTCGCTGGCCAGCGTTCGGCGGGCGATTTCCTGGGCGCGCGTCCCGCTTACTTCAAAGTCACCGTCTGAAACCCACTCACCCCTCGAAATCGACGCCTCAATTTCCCTTTCGTATTCGTCCAGATCATCGGGAAACGGCCAGTCATCGTCGGGATGCGGCCGCTTGGCTGCGGCATCGTCGTTGCGGGTCATTGTCGCCTCCCATTATCTCAGATAAAAATCAGTATATTCCCGACTTGGATACACGGTTCGAAGGGTCACAAGGGTCCCAGTGCGGTCAAATGGCACTACGTAAGCGTAACGGTTGATAGCAACGATATAGAGGCGCTGGCCAGGATACCGACGTTGATCTGGGTTGCGAACGGTATCGATCAAGTCACCACGGTTGATATGATACAGCACCTGCTCAAATGAAATGCCACGTTCCTCCTTAAGCCGTTCGTTCTTGGTTTCGTCCCAAGTGTACTGCAGCATAGCTGTCCGCTTTGCGTCATCACGTCAGTGCAGCTCATTCTGATCGGGTTTCCGGGTCAGAACTCGGCGTTGCGGGGGGTGCGGGGGAAGGCGATGATGTCGCGGATGTTCTGCATGCCGGTGGCGAACTGGACGGTGCGCTCGAAGCCGAGGCCGAAGCCGGCATGGGGGGCGGTGCCGTAGCGGCGGAGGTCGAGGTACCACCAGTAGGGGGCGTCGTCCAGGCCGGCCTCGGCCATGCGGCTCTGGAGGATGTCGAGGCGTTCCTCGCGCTGGCTGCCGCCGATGATCTCGCCGATGCGGGGGACGAGAACGTCCATGGCGCGGACGGTCTCGCCCGGGTCGCCCGGAGCGGGCGAGTTGAGGCGCATGTAGAAGGCCTTGATGGCGCTGGGGTAATCGGTGACGATGACGGGTCGGCCGACCTTGCGCTCGGTGAGGTAGCGTTCGTGCTCGGATTGCAGATCGGAACCCCACCGGACGGGGTACTCGAAGGACTCGCCGGAGGCCTGGAGGGCGGCGACGGCCTCGGTGTAGGTCATGCGCTCGAAGTCGGAGTTGGCGATGTCCTCCAGGGTCTGGATGAGTTCTTTATCGTAGAAGCGGTTGAAGAAGGCCATGTCCTCGGGGCAGGTTTCGAGGACGTGGGCGAAGATGCTGCGCAGGAAGTCCTCGGCCAGTTGGGCCAGGCCGTCGAGATCGCAGAAGGCGACCTCGGGCTCGACCATCCAGAACTCGGCCAGGTGGCGGGAGGTGTTGGAGTTTTCGGCGCGGAAGGTGGGGCCGAAGGTGTAGACGTCGGACATGGACTGGGCGAAGATCTCGGCCTCGAGCTGGCCGCTGACGGTGAGGAAGGCGGGGCGGCCGAAGAAGTCGGCGTCGTTGTCGACCTGTCCCGCGTCCAGGGGCAGATTGTTGAGGTCGAGGGTGGTGGCGCGGAACATGGCGCCGGCGCCCTCGGCGTCGCTGGCGGTGATGATGGGGGTCTGGATGTAGAGGAAGCCGCGCTCCTGGAAGAACTTGTGGATGCCGAAGGCCATGGCGTTGCGGACGCGGGCGACGGCGCCGAAGGTGTTGGTGCGGGGGCGCAGGTGGGCGAGTTCGCGAAGGAACTCCAGGGTGTGGCGCTTCTTCTGGAGGGGGTACTCCTCGGGGTCGGCGGAACCGAGCAGCTCGAGGCCGGTTGCGGCGACTTCGTACTTCTGGCCGCGGCCGAGGGAGTCCTGGAGTCTGCCGTCGGCGCTGACGCTGCAGCCGGTGGTGAGGGCGTTGACGAGGGAGTAGTCGGGGCAGTTGGCGTCGACGACGATCTGGAGGTCGGCGAGGGTGGAGCCGTCGTTGATCTGCACGAAGGCGACGCCGCCGGAGGAACGGACGGTCTTGACCCAGCCCTTGACGTTGACGGGGCCGGGGATGTCGCCGGAGTTTTCGGCGGAGAGGAGGTCTTTGATGCGGGTGCGATGGGCGGCAGGCATGGCGGGCCTCCGGGGGGTGGAGAAAG
The DNA here is from genome assembly GCA_965203985.1 of Dehalococcoidia bacterium. Taxonomy (GTDB): domain Bacteria; phylum Chloroflexota; class Dehalococcoidia; order Lucifugimonadales; family UBA3495; genus Bin87. Next base: position 697,563 of record CBDBDS010000013.1, on the reverse strand, counting down.
GATTTCAGCGGGACAATGGGGCTGGGAGCTTCAGCGTCGAGTTTTGCAGCAAAAATTCTTTGATCTCTTGGAATAAGCCGGCGATATCAACCGCAAACTCCATCTTCGCCGGAGATTTTAGCCCGGCCGGGATGCCTCTTTGCGAACCAATAAAGTCATCCAACGATTTGATGATGCGAATAGCGCGGTTCCAATCCTCCATAACGGAAACGTCGAGCCTGCTACTTTCATCCAACAACTGATGCTTTTCCATCTCGTCAAAGAGGGCATTTGTAGTGATCTCAAGCCCTCTCTGGCCAACATACAGTTGAGCAATTTCCGAGAATGGAATCGCCAGCCTGCCAGTGAAGACATCATAGTAGTGAGGTTGTTCTTCGTGTAAAGCCGTGCTTGCAAGCGATGTGATGACGTTGCCCAGTTCTTTCATCACGGGTATCGCGCGTGCGAAATCATTGACAGCATCCGGGTGTGGGCTGTTTGCGCCCAGGGTCACCGCAACGCCCACCGCCTCCAGCGCCGCAAGTTGTTGCGCTACGACCTCTGACCCGCTGATCAGACCGCGAAGCAGAAGCAGGATATGTGGAGCGGGAACGGCGACCGTGGCCGTGGATGCGTCATAGTCGTAAGGCCGTGCCTGCCCTGCGGTTTCCGCAGCTTTGTCAGTAATATCTCTTGCAACTGGCTCCGAAACGTCCAGCGTCACCCCGGGCATAGGCAGTGAGTCGGTAGGCAATGCGGAGGCGTTGGTGACGATAGTCTGTACGACGTCATCGATGTCGCCCGCAGCGTCGATTACCAAGAGATACCCATCTTCGGGATCTTCCAACGCATCCCGGCACGGGATTTCTCCAACTAGAAGGTCCCATAAACGCGATTCGCTGAGCGGCAAGTACAGCCATCGGTCAGTGGAACCGTCGGCATCATTCCACCATGCCAAGTACAATTGGCCGATATCGCTGCGACGCAACATCAGGCGCGGACCGTCGTAGTACTGAAGGACCTCGTCGAGGATGAACCCCTGCCACGGCGGCTTGGGCAATAGGGTTCCTGCAATTGGTGGCAACATCTCAGACGCGCTTTAGATTGAGTAGGGATCGATTACGAAATCGGTGTAAGCGACGGGGTCACCGCCATCTACCTGCCACCAAGTGTGATGGGATTCGCCCAATCTACTGGGTGTTGGCAATACTTTACCGGCCGCTGGTGTAAGGGTCAATCTGGCGACCTTGCTGCCCAGTTTAGGGAATGTCCGCGAGCACTTCAGGGCATCGGCGTCCCTTGCATAAACGGAAAGACCCATTAGTTCACACTGGGTTATCCGTCCATCATTGATTATGTCATCGGCCCGATCACGATCAAGATGATAAACTGAAACGAAATCCTGGGGTTCCGGTGGATCGGTCTTCACAATCCGATAGTATGTTCCATCGGCAGGAACCGCCGCTTCAGGTGGACAATCCGCGGGGAAGTCAGTGGGCCAGGTCCAGGTCGTCATTGGTTGGAAGCCGCTAGAGCGCCGGCCGCTCCCGGTGCCAGTCGGTGGCCTGCTGGTAGGTGTGGGCGATGTTGAGGAGGTTGGGTTCGGAGAGGTGGGGGCCGATTAGCTGGAGGCCCACGGGGAGGTCCTGGTCGGCGTCGGAGCGGGCGAAGCCGCAGGGGACGGACATGGCGGGGAGGCCGGCCATGTTGACGGGGAGGGTGTAGACGTCGACCAAGTACATGCGGACGGGGTCGTCGGCGCGGTCGCCGATGGGGAAGGCGACCACCGGGGATACGGGGGCGGCCAGGGCGTCGACCTCCTGGAAGACACGGGCGAAGTCCTGGCGGATGAGGGTGCGGACCTGCTGGGCCTTGTGGTAGTAGGCGTCGTAGTAGCCGGAGGAGAGGGCGAAGGCGCCCAGCATGATGCGGCGCTTGACCTCGGGGCCGAAGCCGTGCTGGCGGGTGCGCTCCATGGCCTCCCACATATCGACGTCGCCCGGGCCGTCACCCTGATAAGAGTAGCCGTACTTGACGCCGTCGTAGCGGGCGAGGTTGGCGGAGCACTCCGACGGGGCGATGATGTAGTAGCAGGCCAGGGCGTACTCGGTGGTGGGCAAGGAGACCTCGCGGATCTCAGCGCCCAGGGCCGCCAACTGGTCGATGGCGGCGGTTACGGCGGCGCGGACGCCGTCGTCCATGCCCTCGGCGAAGTATTCTCGCGGTACGCCGAGGCGTAGGCCGGAGATGTCGCCGGTCAAAGCCGCGGGGTAGTCGGGTACAGGGTCGGGCAGCGAGGTGGCGTCGCGGGGGTCGTGGCCGGCGATGGCCTGGAGGATGAGGGCGCAGTCGGCGGCGTCGCGGGCGATGGGTCCGACCTGGTCCAGCGAGGAGGCATAGGCCACGAGACCGTAGCGGCTGACCCGGCCGTAGGTGGGCTTCAGCCCGGTTACGCCGCAGAAGGACGCGGGTTGGCGGATGCTGCCGCCGGTGTCGGTTCCCAAGGCGAAGGGGGCGGCGCCGGCCGCCACCGCCGCCGCCGAGCCGCCACTGCTGCCGCCGGGCACGCGCGTGATGTCCCAGGGGTTGCGGGTGGGGAAGAAAGCGGAGTTCTCCGTGGAGGATCCCATCCCGAACTCGTCCATGTTGCCCTTGCCGAGCAGGACCGCGCCCTGCTCGCGGAGGTGGGAGACGGCGGTGGCATCGTAGACAGGGACGTATTCGGACAGCATCCGGGAGGCGCAGGTGGTGGCGACGCCGTTGGTGCAGAGCAGGTCCTTGATCTGCATGGGGACGCCGGTGAGGGGCGATGCGTTTCCGGCGGCGATGCGGCGGTCGGCGTCGGCGGCCTGCTGGCGGGCAAGGTCGGGGGTGACGGTGATGTAGGCGGAGATCCGGTCGTCAACCTCGGAGATGCGCTCCAGGCAAGCCTCGGTAAGCTCGGCGCTGCTGATTTCGCGGTCGGCGAGGAGACGGGAGGCTTCGACGACGGACAGTTGCCAGAGCTTGCTGGCTGCGGGTACGGCCATGGGATTACTCGTCCAGCACGGCGCGGACCTGGAAGAAGTCGGCGCGACGGCGGGGGGCGTTGAGCAGGGTGTCCTCGGCGTCCAGGGTGTCGGCGGGCTCGTCGTCGCGGAGCACGGTATCCAGGCCGGCGACGTGGGCGGTGGGTTGGACGCCGGTGGTGTCGAGGGCCTGCAGGACCTCGAACTGGTCGAGGATGTCGGAGAGTTGGCGGGCGAAGGCATCCTTCTCCGAGTCAGAGAGGGCGATGCGGGCGAGGGCGGCGATGTGTTCTACCTGGGCGGGGTCGATGGGCATGATTGTGTTTCAGCCTGTCTTGTCAGGTGAATGGGCCGGCATTGCTGCTTATAACTGAAAGGACGATGTAGCCGGCGACGGCCAGGCTCAACCATTCAAGGGTGCGAAAGAATATCCGCGCCAAGCTGAGACGCCGTTCCGTCGCCCAAGTGTCCCGCAGTTCTCCGAAAAAGCCTCCCGACAGTGCAGCAATTGAGAACAGTAAGATGGCAGTTGGGTTCAGCGAAAGCCAGACGATAGCGGTGGGTACAATCACCAGCAGAGCAACGCTGATGATGGCGACGGCAATCCATTCCCGATTGCCGGCAAAGCGCAACATATGTCCCACCTATTTCCGCGAACCTGGAACTCCAAACAGTACGGCGGCGAAGCACCCCAGGCTGCACCCGAAAACCGAGATTTCCAGCATGACCTTTAGATACCATTGCCAGTCGCTGGGAAACGTGAATAGTGCCCAGATCCCGAGGAAAAAGAATATGGTTCCCATGACAATGCCGGCTACCTTGTCCGCTTTGGTTTCCATTTTGGCGCCTCCTGACAGCGAACCCGTTGCTGCCATTATACCGGGCAGGCCGTACGGCTAGCTCATTTCGGAGCCGCCGGAGACGCTGATGCTGAGGCCGGTCATGTAGTCGGACTCGGCGGAGGAGAGGAAGGCGGCCATGCGAGCGATGTCGTCGCCCTGAGCGATGCGGCCCAGAGGCACGCGCAGCTCGCGCTCGCGGACCATGAGGGCGCGGTGCTCCTCGCCGGAAGTGCCCTCGGGGGCCAGGGCGGCGGCGATGAAGTCCACGCGCTCAGTGTCCACGAGGCCGGGGCAGATGGCGTTGACGTTGACGTGGTAGGGCGCCATCTCGTGGGCCAGGGACTGGGTGAAGCCGATGACGGCGAACTTGCTGGCGCAGTAGGCACCGTAGCGGGCGATGCCGCGCTTGCCGGCGCCGGAGGAGATGTTGATTATCTTGCCCGGGCCGCCGCGGTCAATCATGTGGCGGGCGACGGCGCGGCTGACCAGGTAGGTACCGCGGACATTGACGCGCATGACCTCGTCGAAGGCGTCCTCCTCAAGTTCCACGATGAGCACGCGGTCACGGCCGGGACGGGAGCCGGCGTTGTTGACCAGGATGTCGATCTTGCCGAACTCGCCGAGGGTGTCGGAGACCATGGCGTCAACCTGGGCGCTGTCGGCGACGTCGTAGTAGAGGCCGGCGCTGCGGCGGCCCATGGCCTGGATTTCCTGGACCACGCTGGGGAGGCCCTGCCAGCCGTCGAGGCGGTCCTCGGTGCGGATGGCGTCGAGGGAGGCTTCGACGTCGGTTACCACGACGTCGGCGCCTTCGGAGGCGAGGCGGGTGGCGATGGCGCGGCCGATGCCGTGGCGTCCGCCGGCGCCGGTGACCAGGGCGGTCTTGCCATTGAGGTCGTACATGGGGAAGGCTCCTTGCAAATTGTGAAGTCGGGAATAGTGAGCAGTCTTATAACAATGTAAAGAACAAAAACAAACCAATAATCAACGCAACGGGTACGGCAGCGGCGCCTATAATCGCGCCGTTAAGGGCGCCGCGCTTCTTTCGGGGGAAAGGAGTGCAGATTGCTCCGATGATGGTGCCAAGACCAGCGCCGACCCCAACGAAAAGAGCTAACGCGAAAAGAACTAACGCAATAATGAAGGCCTCAATGAAGGCCTCTATGAGACCCCCGCCGAATCCTTCGAAATGTTGGTTCGCGGCAATCGCCAGCAGAGTTTGGGTTGGCGTCATCATGGCCTGAGGATGGTTTGCGTGGGGGCAGTGATGCAGAGATTGCGCGTCGGCTATTTGAGGCCCGGGCAGTTCGTCGGGGAAACGTCAGAAGCGGGATTTTCAAGATTTGGGGATTATCCGGATTGGAGCGTTCTGTGATGGAAATCTTCCGATCCTGCAAATCATAAAATCCCGCAGTGGTGGGACGACCGGTCAGTCGGGCCGGAGGTCGCCCATGGGAATTGAGTACCAGAATATGCCCTCGGCGGCTACGGAGTCGTGGATGTGATGGTCCAGGACAACCCCGGCGACGGCGGGTGTGGCCGGGACGCCGGTGATCCGTGAGAGGTATCCGGCGTTGCGGATGGCGCGCCTGGTGTCGTATCCGTTTACGGTGTAGGAGATTTCAACCACGATGTAATGCGGTTCGCCGTCCGGGTCGATTGCGTCAATGACCAGATCGGCGCGTTGAAAACTCTGGAGGTCCTGGGGAGCCATCCAGCCGACATCGCTGCTTTGAGTAAGCCGTTGCAGATCGCCCCGGTGCAGGATGGCGGAGAACTCGAAGCCCATATTGCCGGCCAGCAGAGGAGCTTCGTCGCGAACGATGTCGTACACGATACGACCTCTGATGTCGCCCATCTGGTTTTTGAGGGTGCCGATGTCGGACTCCACAGTGGACAGGCGCCGGTCAGTAGCGGCCACAAAGAGGCGTACTTCTCCCGATAGATTTGCCAAGCTTTCTTCCAGCGCGGTCAGACGTTGGTTGGTCGTCTCAGTAGATCGACGAACCTCGGCTTGAAACCGGGCGAATTCTTCCGGCAGGTCGAGCAGAGCCCGGCTGAGCAGCCGGGAGCGGGCCGCCTCAAGCCACTGGGGATGTTCGTCCAGAACCCGGATGAAATCTTCGATGTTATTGATGGTGGTCATTGGAGCGCGTTGCCCGGCGGTGTACAGGGGCTATTGTAGCACCGGGAGCGCCGGCTGCCGTGGTCGAGATTGCCGCGCTTCGCTCGCAATGACATAGGAGTTACGCACTTGAAATTACAAACCCGTCATTCCTGCTTTCGCAGGAATCCATTGACTTTATGGTGAACGAATCTGGAACACAGTTAACGATTTCGGCCACTGGATTCCCGCTTTCGCGGGAATGACGAATGCAAAAACTTTCCAACTGCGTAAGTCCTATGACAATGCGCGAGGTCAGGTTACGGTGTCGGTCGCGGGCGTCGCGGCGCCCCACTTACAGCGGACGAAACGGAAGGCGATGATGGCGAGCGCAAGGTCAACTATAACTCCGATGACCATGGTGGCCACTCCGAACGATGCCGCCGACCAGCGACTGATACCCACAGCATCCAACGCGGGAATGAGGGTGTTTTCCCAAACCGGCGACACCGCCGCGTTGGCAATGCCGAGCGCTAATCCGAATATGACCCCGACGATGACGCACCGGCGAACAATGGCAGCGGATCGCCTCTCCAACAGGCCCGCCGCCAGTCCGGCAAGGGCTGCTGCCGTAACACTCAGCAGGATGCCGGTGAGGTATAGAGCGTAACGGTCGACTGGGGCCGGCAGCACGGAGATCAGGAAGAATGTCACCGCGCCGACGAAGCTGACCAGAGCGCCGGTGATGACGCCGAACGCCGCTCCGACCAGCGCCCCGACCAACGCGCGCTTCCAATGGCTGGTTCGGCTGCCTGCCGCCGCGCCGGCAACGATGGCTACCAGGACGCAGAGGAACGCCCAGACGAGCGCGCTGGCGTAGAAATCGCAAGGGACATGGTTGGCCTGGAGCGGTCAGGCCTGCGCGTACCCGGTTTGTCATTGCGAGCACAGCGTGGCAATCTCGTCGCTGAAGGAGGTCGCCGCTTAGTCCGCGAGATTGCCACGTCGCTACGCTCCTCGCAATGACAACCTCCTGAATTCTGAACAGTTACATGGCATAAACGTGAACGTGTCCTACTCTGGGGCATTGCGTCCTATTTTACGAATAAGGACAACCATAATGATAAAGGTGGCGAGGATAATAGCGATAAGGATTGCAAAGGCGACCACAGCCAAGGCGACGTCAATACGTTCACTGAATGAGGTATGCAAGCTGATGTACTGTGCCAGGGCGAAGAACCCAGCGAACGCAAGACCGCCCCCGACAGTCGTGCCCATCCCGATTAATGCGCTTATTCCGAAGTCAGCGTTGCGGATAAAGATGGCGGCGATAAGTCCCACGACCGCACCAAAGGCGAGATAGAGTATTATTCCAATGAAGAAGAGAGGAACCAGGTTAATATCAAGTGGCATAGTCTTTATCCCACCAATCAGGCAGGGCTGAGTTTTACTGTCGGCCGGGCCAGTTGACGGGGTGGTCGTGGTGTTGGAGGGCGTAGGCACCGCCGGCGGAGTGCACGACCAACTGGTGGCCGAAGGCTTCGGCCAGGACCGACTCCAGCAGCACCTCCTCCGGTGGGCCGTAGGCGATCAGGCGGCTGTTGACCAGGGCGACGTCGCTGGCGCGGGCGGACACGCAGGTGAGGTCGTGGGTACACATGATCACGGTGACGTCCCGTTCGCGCAGTTGGTCGATGATGTCCAGGAAGCGATGCTGGGCGGTGGGGTCCAGTCCGTTCATGGGCTCGTCGAGCAGGAGCACGGACGGGCTGGCGGCGATGGCCCGGGCCAGCAGCGCTCTCCGGCGTTGGCCTCCCGACAGTTCGCCGATGCTGCGGCGGCGCAGGTGGATCAGGTCCACGGTGGACAGAGCTTCGGCGGCGGCCTCGCGGTTGGCGCGGCTGTGTCTGCGGAACAAGCCGCGCTGAGGAGTGAGGCCCATCATCACCACGTCCCAGACGGTTACGGGAAAGTCCCAGTCGACCTGCTCTAACTGGGGCACGAAACCGATGTGCTTGCGCATCTGGGAGCTGGGCTGGCCCTGGACGAGGATGCGGCCGGCATCGAGCTGGACGAGTCCGACCACGGCCTTGAGCAGGGACGATTTACCCCCGCCGTTGGGTCCGACCACACCGGAGAGGCTGCCGCATTCCACGGAGAACGACACGTTTTCCAGCGCGAGGATGGGCCCGTAGCTGACGGTGACATCATCGAAGCAGACGACCTGGGGAGTGGCGCCGTCGTGGGTGTGGGTCCGGCCGTCGCGCGAGTGGGTGTGGCTGTGCTCGGCGTGGGTGTGAGTATCGCCCGTCGGCGCATGGAGATGGCCGTGCTGGGCGTGGGCCGGCTCGGAGTTATCGTGTGCGGAATTCCGTTGCATGAGGCTAGGCGCGGAACCAGTCGTCGCCGGCGGGAGGCCAGGGGTTTTCGGCGTCGAGCACCTGGGAGAGCTGGGTGAACGCGCCCTTGAAGGTGGCGGGGTGCAGCCAGATGCTGTTGAAGCCGAGGTTGACGTAGTTGTCGGTGCGGCGGGAGGTGGTGAACCGGATGTCCTGGGTTTGGAGGTAGGCGTCGGTGGCCAGGGAGTCGGCGATTTCGTAGATGGTGAGATAGAGGCCCTCGCCGTAGCGGGCCAGGAAGCGGCCGGAGGGGGAGTCGGCGCTGGTGGGCTGAGCCAGTTCGATGAAGGTGTCGCCGCCGGTGAGCGGGAGGACCGCGATTTCGAGATCGGTGAAGCTGATCTCGAAGCGGCGGGTGGGCTGGAGTCCGAACATGCGGCTCCAGTGCGCGATGGCGGCGTCAAGATCGTTGACGATGACGGCCATCTGGCGCAGTTGCAGGGTGCCGGGCTGGTGATCAGAGGATTGCCAGTCGGGTCCGGCGGCGGGCCAGGGGTTGGCCGGGTCGGTGACCTCGATGATTTCGAGGAAGGCGCCGTTGCAGGACGCGGGGTGGATGAAAGCAGAGCGGCTGCCCTCATGATTCGTCTCGCCGGTGATGCGGACGCCGAGGTCGCGCAGGTGGGGGATGAGGCGGTCGTACTGATCGGTCTCGAAGATCATCAGGTAGGGGGCCTCGCCGCGGCGCTGCAGGAAGCGGGCGCCGGCGGAGGTATCGTCGGTGGGGGCGAGGAGTTCGACGAAGGTGCCGTTGCCGGCGGGGAGAACGGCGTTGTCCAGGCCGAACTGGGGGAGTGCGCCGGTGCGGCAGGGCTGCATGCCGAGGATGCGGCCGTAGAGGTCGATACCCTCAGGCAGGTCGTTGACCATCATGGCGATCTGGCGGAGCTTGGTGAGCATGGCGGTGGATGTCCGTTAGCGGAGGGAGCGGCGGCGGTTGCGGCGGCGACGGGCGTTTGCCCGTTCCAGTTGGGTTTTCAGGATTTGCAGCTGAGCTTCGGCTTCCTGGCGAAGATGAGCCTCCTCTTGACGCTGCTGCTCGGCTTCCTGGCGTTCGCGTTCAGCGTCCTGGCGGAGCCGGGCCTCTTCCTGGCGCTGCTGCTCGGCCTCCTGGCGCCGGCGAGCCTCCTCCTGGCGAAGCCGGACTTCTTCCTGGCGGAGTCTTTCGGCTTCCTGGGACTTGCGGGCGAAGAAGTAGCTGGTGAGCACGGTTAGCGGCTTCTCCGTGATGGGCCATTGCGCAGACGGCGGCGGTTGCGGCGGCTTGAGGTGGCAGTCCGCTCCATCTGCGCCTTGAGGACTTCCAACTGGGCCTCCGCCGTAGCGGCGCGAGCTTCCGCCGCCTGTTTCTCCTTTTCCATTTCCTGGATTCGACGGGCGTAGAAGTAGGTTGACAGCACGGTTACGGCACCCCCGGGCAAGGTTACGGTGGGGCTAACTATCTTGAATATCCCAAGCCAGTCCCAATCTCCATTGTTCCTGCTGATGGCGTCATCTATCAACGGTACACCGTAATAAATGGCGATTGCCAGCCCGACCGCGGCCGCGTGGAACACCATGAAATCTACCACAGCCATGACGGCGGCGGCAAAGTGAACGATAAGGAGCGGCCTATAACCGCCTCGCGTCTGTGCCCCGTCCGGCTGCTGGGACATTATGCCAGCCAGGGCGTGGTCATTCGCGGGAGGGGAGGTTGAGGCGGGCGGTGCCTATTACGTAGGGGCGGTCGGGGACGGGGCCGGTCATGGTGATGTCACACTGGACGTGGTTGCCGTCGTCGTCCTGCTCGGTGTCGCTGACCTGGATGCCGACGTACAGCGGCTGGTTGTGGGGGACGGTGCCGCGGAAGACCAGGTCGAGGTCGGCGACGGTGCCGGCGCCGGCCCAGTCGGTGATCACGCGGGACACCAGGGCCATGGTCATGATGCCGGGGACGATGGGACCGTCGAGGCCGATCTTCTCGGCCTCGGCCTGGTCGGTGAAGCGGTTGGGCGCGGGGTTGCCCCACAGGGAGCAGAAGTCGACCACCTGCTCGTCGGCCACGGAGATGACGGCGGGGCCGATCTCGTCGCCGAGTTCGACGTCCTCGAAGTAGAGTTTGGCGGATCCAGTCATGTCGCAATCACTCCCGAACCACCTGGGAGCGCTGCACGTCGGCGACGACCACGCCATCCTGGTTGCTGAAGGTGGTCTCCCAGACGACGTGGACCATGGTGCCGGAGCGGCCGGTCTTGGTGTAGACATCCTTGAGGTGGGAAGAGGCGGTGAGCCGGTCGCCGACGACGATGGGCGCGCGGGGCTCGACGCGCTGCCCGCCGTGGAACTGGCGGCGGCCGAACTGGAGATTGATGTCGGGCAGCTCGCCGCGCTCGAAGAGGGCGCACAGGGTGGGCGGCGCGACCTGGTCGGCGTAGCCGGCGGCGCGGGCGGCGTCAGCATCGGTGAAGATGGGGTTGTCATCGCCGATGCTGCGCGTGTACACGTCGACAATCTCCCGGGTGACGTCGAAGGGGCCGGACTCGTGCTCGACGCCGTAGAGGGAGTGGTCGTATTCGTAGTCGATCTGGGTGGGCATACTGTGCGCTCCTTGGTGCGACAGGGGCGGATGGTTATTCGTGGATGTTGAGATTCGAAGGGTCAATTCGATGGCAAAGCCGTCATACCGGCGAAAGCCGATATCCAGGAAAGCTTTGCTCTGCTCACGTTGCCGGTTGTGGGGGTTTGTGGGTTCCTGCTTTCGCAGGAACGACGGGATGGGGGAGGGAACGACGGGGTGGGCCGGTCAGGCGACGGGGGTGGCGGCGGTTTCCTGGATGTACACGGGGCGGAACTGGCCGGAGATGAGGGCGTCGACCAGCTCGGGCTCGGTGCGGATGTCGGCCTTGAACTCGGTGACGGCGCGGGCGATGTGGCTGGCGAGGTGGGCGTCGCTGCCGGCGGTGCCCAGGTAGCCGGTACGCTGGCAGAGATCCTCGGCGCGCTGGTTCTCCTCGGGCTTGCTGCCGGCGTTGACCCGCTCGACGATGGACACGTCCTCGAAGACCTCGCCCTGCTCCATGTACTCCACCAGGCCGATGCCGAAGCGGCCCGGGTGGGCGGGGACGACGAAGCCGCCGTGGTGGCGGGCGGCCTTGATGAGTTCGCGGCCATCCATCTTGACGTCGCCGAAGTCGATGTCTTTCGCGAGGCCGGGGGTGATGTTGTAGACCAGCATGTGGCCGAAGCAGGTGTCCAGTTCGGCGCCCTTGAGGACGAGGACGCCGTACTGGTCGGCGAGTTGGGAGTAGTCGACGTCGAAGTCGAACTTGCGGTGCTCGGTGAGGACGATGCCGTCGATGGTGTAGCCCTTCTTGCGGTGCACCTGGATGAACTTGAGGTACTGCTCAACGGTGGCGCGGGAGTCGTCGGACGCCACGGAGTGGCAATGCAGGTCGAGATAGGTCAAAGAACAGCCTCCGGCGGCCCGATGCAATGGATGGCCCCTCCAAGACCGCCAACTGGCGATTATAGGGCGGGGGCGATGGGGGATGCAACTTTGGGATTTCGTGGATTGTCTGAAGCAGGATTTGCGGGATTATTGGATTTTCGGGATTGGGGACGCTTGGGCCGTTTCGTGGATTGTCTGAAGCAGGATTTGCGGGATTATTGGATTTACGGGATTGGGTACGCTTGGGCCGTTTCACGGATTGTCAGAAGCAGGATTTGCGGGATTATCGGATTTTCGGGATTGGGTACGCTTGGGCCGTTTCGTGGATTGTCTGAAGCAGGATTTACGGGATTACCGGATTTACGGGATTGGGACTGCGGCGGCGAGTGAGGTTTGGCGGATTGTCAGAAGCAGGATTTGCGGGATTATTGGATTTTCGGGATTGGGTACGCTTGGGCCGTTTCGTGGATTGTCTGAAGCAGGATTTGCGGGATTATTGGATTTACGGGATTGGGGCCGTGCTCAGCACCATCTACTCAATCCTGGTAATCCCTGAATCTTGAAAATCCTGATTCTGACGAACACTGGCGTCGTTAGTTACCGAAAATGCGGCGGTATTCCAGGCTGGGTGCGCCGAAGTTCAGCAGGAGGCCCAAGCTGAAACCGTAGGCGGCCACGTAATTTTTCACCTGAACCAGGTGGACGGGTTCCAATTCGGCCAGGGCTTTCAACTCCACCACGACGCTGTTCCCTACGATGAAGTCTGCCCTTCTGGAACCGACCTCTACCCCCTCATAATAGATGGGCTGTTCGACCTCCCGGCCGAAGTCGATGCCGGCGCGGGCCATCTCTATGGCCAGGGCGCGTTGGTAAATGACCTCCTGGAAACCGCCGCCAAGGGTGCGGTGCACTTTCATGGCGCATCCGATTATCCGGTAGGTGAGATCGTCGTTGACCATTTGGTTCGGTTGCTCCTTGTCAGAAGCAGGATTTGCCGGATTATTGGATTGGGCAGGATTGGGGCTGTTTCGTGGGCGGGGGCGGTTGTCTGAAGCAGGATTTGCGGGATTATTGGATTTGGCAGGATTGGGGCTGTTTCGTGGGCGGGGGCGGTTTGCGGCGGTGGGTGGTTGTCTGAAGCAGGATTTGCTGGATTATTGGATTTGGCAGGATTGGGGACGTTTGGCGGGGCGGGGGCGGTTTGCGGCGGGTGGGTTGTTGTCTGAAGCAGGATTTGCTGGATTATTGGATTTGGCAGGATTGGGGACGTTTGGCGGGAGCGGGGGCGGTTTGCGGCGGGTGGGTGGTTGTCAGAAGCAGGATTTGCCGGATTATTGGATTTGGCAGGATTGGGGACGTTTGGCGGGGCGGGGGCGGTTTGCGGCGGGTGGGTGGTTGTCAGAAGCAGGATTTGCCGGATTATTGGATTTGGCGGGATTGGGGACGTTTGGCGGGAGCGTGGCTGGTTTGCGGCGGGTGGTTGTCTGAAGCAGGATTTGCGGGATTTTATGATTTGACAGGATTGGGGCGACTTTATCGCGGGACGGTTACAATCCTGATAATCCGTAAATCTTGAAAATCCTGCTTCTGACGATTTCCGGAGCGGCTGCCCGTGTTTATCGTGACGGGATTGCCGCGCTGCGCTCGCAATGACGATGGCGTCCGCGATTGGCTATTTTTCATGGTCCCGAATGTCGGGCAACGATGCCAGCCATGCTTGATATTCCGGGTCATCGTCCGGCCCGCCGGGTTCGCCGAACCACTCGGAAAGGGCCATGGCCTCCCACTCGTGTTTGTCGCGGTCGCCGAAGACTATCAGGTGGCCGTCTTCCCAGTAGGCCATGTCGTCCACTATGTCCATCGTCTTGACGCTGACGGTGCAGACGCGTTGCAGCAGGTCGATGACGCGCTCTTTGTGGTCGGCGAAGCGGTAGGTGTTGAAACGTTCGCGGATGGTGGGGTCGCGGGGCTTGCGCTCCCTGTACTGGTCGAGGACCCATTCGAGGGCGGAGCGGCTGCCCAGTTGGTAGCGCCAGGCATCGGCGGGGACGCCGGTCAGGGTGGTCTGGTCGTCCAGGGTGATGACGCCCCGCTCCTTGTCGGCGCGGAGGATGGCGCGGGGAGTACGGCCCTCACCCCGACCCTCTCCCGAAGTGGGAGAGGGAGATTTTTCGACGCGTTCCAGGGGGTACGGGTCCGCCGTCTCGAAGCCGAGGTGGAGGTCGAGCAGTTCCCGGCCCATTTTGGCCCAGGTATCGAAGTCGTGGTAGAAGGGCAGGCGGGGGAACTCGCGGAGGAGGTCAACGCGGTACTCGTGGCGGTACACCGGGTCGTGGAGGACGGCGTAGGTGTAGGCGAAGATGTCCTCGGCGGTGATGCCGTCGGGATACCGGTCGTCAAAGTGGGCGCCCCACTCTTTGCGGTAGTGGTCGTTGATGTGGCGCAGGCCCCACTGGGTGATGTTGCTGACCCGCTCGCCGTCGGGGGTGTAGCGGTAAAGGGGGAGGCATTGGGCACCGTCAATAAACAACGCCTTGAAAGTCACGTGGTCGGTAGCGAGAGCCGAAAAATCGGGGCGGCAACCGGGGGGAACAAAACAAATCATCAAGTTTTGTTGCGGCTTGCCTCCGGGAAAGATTCGCGGCATCTGATATTGCCTTCCGTTCACCTCGCGCTGGAAGTACAAGTACCTGATAGTAAACGGCCGGTATAACGAACGAACTATGGATTCACTTGAATATCGTAGCGGAGTGTCCCTCTGGAGATGCTTAATCAGGTCCGCGTCCCACTTGATTTCGGCCCCCAGTTCGTAATGGTCGAATGTGCTGCCCGCCAATAGACGACGTTTAGCTTCGTAAATATTAGCGAAATACCGGATTTTAGATCCCAACGTTTCTCTCTCGTAGTCAACGACCCATTCATCACGCTGAGTCGCAACCCCGTTGGAATACCATTTGAACACAGATTGTTCCGCGTCTGACGCATCTGCGCGCAGAGTTTCGGGATCGCGTAACGAAATCAGATTTCTGAAATCACTGCTGGACTGATTGATCCAATGCCCCCGATCATTGGGTACGTGTTCTGCAAAGTCACATTCCGCAAGGGATTTATCCTTGATGTACTCAACCTTCTCGTGTGACCCAGCGTAGTCGACGACAGCGTTGTAATACACTTTAAAACCCGACATATGCTTTCCGCGCACCAGAAAATAGATGGCTACTCCGACGCGGATCTTGTCATCAAATATATTGCCGCCTTCTTGTTTTCGCCGTTCGCCGCTCGTGCGAGCGTTACCCTTAAGGTCAATAGCCCACAGTTCGTTGAACTCATTGGCGATTACCTGACGAAAACCATCATCTTGATTAGCGTCCAGAAACGCGCTGTTACTGACGAAACCAATGATGCCATCGTCGGCTAACCTATCTGACGCCCAGCGGATGAACCGCTTGTACATATCGTATTGCTGGTTACGATTTTGGGCACTACTGGCTCTCGAATAGGATTCTCTGATCCGTTGGTCGATAACCGAATATTCCCGATTGGGGTTAAACTGGTTGAAGTCGGTTTGCGCAGCGTTGTAGGGCGGGTTGCCGATGATGACGGAGATGGACTTTTCGTTCTGCTCCTGGACGCGGATCCAGTTTTCCTCGGAGACGCCGCCGAGGTTGAAGGCGCCCTGGCGGGTGACGGCGCCGCCGCTGGCGCCCTGCCAGTCCATGTTGTCCAGGGTGTCGACGAAGCAGAGGTTGGGGAACTCCAGGTAGCGGCCGGTGCGCTCCTTGTAGGTGTACTCGATGTTGAGGTTGGCGATGTAGTAGGGGAGGATGGCGACCTCGTTGGCGTGGATTTCGTGGCGGTACTTGTACTCCAGGCGGTCCGGGGGCAGGTGGTTGATGAGGCCGGTGATGAAGGTGCCGGTGCCGGTGGCCGGGTCGAGGATCTGCACGTTGTCGTCGGCCAGGGTGCGGCCGAAGTGCTTTTGCAGCAGGTGGTCGGTGCCGCGGATGATGAAGTCGACGACCTCGTTGGGGGTGTAGACGACGCCGAGGCGGTCGGCGGCGGCGGGGTTGTAAGCCTGGTAGAAGTCCTCGTAGACGGCCTTGAGGAACTGCTGCTTTTCGGCGTAGTCGGCGATTTCGTCGGCGGCGCGGCCGATGGCGCCGTAGTAGGTGGTGAGGCGGTCCCGAGCTTGATGGCGCACCGAGCCGGTGAAGAAGGTCTGCTCCAGGGCGTCCAATTGGCGGGCGACGTTGTTCTCGCGGTGGAACTGGTCGTCGGCGAAGACGCGGAGGAAGATGTCGCGGGTGAGGATGTGCTGGAGGAGCATTTCGCGGACGTCGGCGTCGGAGACGTCGGGGCTGATGGTCTGGCGGCAGAGGGAGAGGAAGAGGGCGGCGGCGTCCTGGTAGTCGGGGTTGTGGGCCTCGGCGTCGGCGACGGCCTCGCGGAGGCTCTCGAGGACGGCGGGGAGGTCGGCCTTGAACTGCTGGCGGGCCTGGCGGAACTCTTCGATCTGGGGCAGTTCGTAGTCGAGGAAGCGGCGGATGAGGCGGTGGAGATCGACCGGGCGGGCCATGTCGACGCGCATGGCCTCGGCGCCGTTCTGGAAGAGGACGGCGGTCTGGGAGTCCTCGAAGAGGATGTTGTCACGGGGGTAGCCGCGGTTGAACTTGGCCTGGATTTCGGCGTCGAGGTCGTCGTGGGAGTCCTTGGCCTCCCAGTAGCCGCGGGCCATGCGGAGGGAGTCCTTGACGGTGCCGTCGGGGCGATTGCGGGAGCCGGGGCCGGGGCCGGCGTCGAGTTCGTCGACGAGGGCGAGTTTCTCGCGGTGGTCGCGGCAGTAGGAGTCGAGGCAGACGGCAAAGGCGCGGCGGATGCTCTGCTCGTTGTCGGAGCCGCCGAAGTCGAGGAAGCGCTGGAGGTCGGCGCGGTAGCGTTCGATGTGGGGGTAGGAGGGCATGGTACGACGACGAAAATGCGCTAAGTCACGCTCTCGTTTATTCCTCGTGTGACCCTTTCCGGCAATACGAACAGGATTTCAGCTAAAGCCAAAGCGAAATCCAGTGACCTTTGCGCTTCTTCTCTGGTTGGGAACGATGCGCTTTGATCAGCGTGCCTCTGGTCGTTTGCGTCCAGTCTCACTTGGTGCGCCCAAGTAGCCATATCAGCCGTGATGATGTGATCAGCTGCGGCGTCTTTGATGCGTTGGTAAAGGCTGCCGTCTTTGTACCCTTTGGCTTTGAGCATCGCGTCAACCGCGCTGGCCGCAAGCATTACCGCCCCTGACGGAGCATGAAGGGAATCCTTGCATTGCTGCAAGTAATTCTTGGCAGCGTCGTCTATGGATTCATCCAGGCTGTTATCGCCTGGGTAAGTTTCCAAGAGATCTGCGGCGTCCTGACCGTTCCGTCGCCAAGAAGTGGAGATGACTCCGCCACACCTTGAACAATGGTAAAAAGCCCATTCGCGGGTCCGCCTTCCTTCAGAGTCTTCGGATATGATCCCCTCGAATCTTTGTAGGTTAGGGGTCGCAACCTTGCAATGCGGGCACCGGTCAAGTTCTAGCTGCCAAGGTGCACCAGGCTGTCGTACGTTAATGATCATAGGTCTGGGTTCTCCTTGGAAAGTCTATTGCGTCAGTTACCGGCAGTGCGGTCTGGGAGTCTTCGCATTGCTTAGAATTCTCGCAAAAGAGCCCGAAAGCCGGCCTGCACAAAGTCAACGTCGTACGCCAACGCTTCCGTAATGCCACGCTCTTCCATTATCAGAAAGCTAGCACAGTCGGTGACGCTCCAGCGTTGATCCAAACGGTCGGCGTAGCGTTGCACTGCCGCTTTCAGTTGCGCACTGTCTTGAGGTATGACCTTTATACCGGGGCTGTCCCAAATCTGCCGCACCGTGATCGCCGCTAGTCGTCGGCTGGCCGCTCCACTCCTGCTGCAAAAGTTCAGGAATTCGACCAAAACCATTTCACTGGTGATTATCCGCTTGTTCACCAACGATGCGGCTGCCTGCCGCGCCTTCCAGTGCCATTCGTCCTCGGCATTGTGCATGGCTATCCAGAAGCCGGTATCCGCAAACACCTCCCCGGCGGCACCGGTCACTGCTCGTCCTCCTCTTTGGGAAAACCGTACAGATAGTGCTTGTAGTTTCGCGCCCCATCGGTCGGGAGCTCGTCAAAGGCCCCTTCCGGCATCGACCGGTGGATTTCGTCAAACATCTCCAGAATGGATTGCCCCGCACGGGCAGACGTGGGTTCGCCGGATGGCGGTTCTACGTTGCGGAGTTGCTTGATCTTCTGGGGGTCTTCCATGCCGGGCAGGAACTTGCCGTCGTGGGGCACGAATGGCTCCGCGGATTCCACTTCGATGTTGAGCACGACGATGGCGCCTTCAGGGAAGGCGACGGGTTCGAGTGGTGTGAAGACCCCGTTGGCGAACCTGGCGTTTACCGTTTTGCTCATGGCGAGTCTCCTGAGGAGTGGTATCTAGCAACGGTTCCAGTCTAGCATGGGCTGATGCGGAACTGGTGACCAGGTAGTGGGCGCGAGCCGGGGCGAATGATGACCAGCGGCGCGGGAGTCTACACTTATGGAAATGCCAACGCCCTTGCCTCGCACCCATCGGGGTATAATGGGCGGCGCGCATCCTCGAAGAGCAGGGCCATGAAAAGACGGGGCAAACCATTGCCCGAGGGGATAGTCCGGTCCCGAACCGTCACATGAATCGTCAGAAGCAGGATTTACGGGATTTTATGATTTAGCAGGATTGAGAAGTCTTCATGGCGGAACGGTTCCCAATCCTGATAATCCCTGAATCTTGAAAATCCTGATTCTGACGGTTCCCAACCGCAAACCGGGTTTGCATGCGCACAATCGGGATCTTGCCACGGGAACCATTCACGGAATCCGGCGGGACCTGGGCATCAGCAGACAGGAGTTTGACCGGGCATGAGTCTTGGTCTGTGCGTACTTGGGTGTGGGTCTTTCGCGGCGGTGTTCGCCAGGTCGATGGCGCAACTCGCCGGCGAGGTGGACCTGTACTTCGCCAGCCGGGACCTGGAGCGGGCGCAGGACTACGCTGCTCGGTTCAACGGTGCGGACGCTTTCGGTTCCTACGAGCAGGCCGTAGCCGACCCCAGGGTGGAGGCCGTGTACGTCTGCACGCCGCACCACCTGCACCGGGAGCACGCGGCGCTGTCGTTCCGCGCCGGCAAGCACGTGCTGGTGGAAAAGCCCATCGCCGGGACGATGGCGGACGCCGAAGCCATGATCGCCGAGGCTGAATCGGCCGCAGTCACCTTCATGGTGGCCGAAAACTACCGGTTCCTGCCGCCCGTTCAGGAAGCGAAACGGTTGATTGACGACGGCAGGGTGGGGCAGGTGCGGCTGTTGCAACTGCACGAGCAATATCCGTTCACGCCGGGCGGTTGGCGCAGCCGCAGGGATCTGAACGGCGGCGGCGTACTCATCGACGGCGGCATCCACAAGCTGAGCGCGGTGGCGTTCCTGGCGGGTCCGCCCACGGAGATCTACGCGCGCGAGGTTCTGCCCGGCCATGCGGGACTGGAGGCCGAGGACGGCCTGGTGGTGGTCACGCGAGATGGCGATGGCGTGGTCGGGGTTATCAACCATTCCTGGAGCGTGGCGCCGCCACAGCCGCACTCATGGGTCTCGATCGCGGGCTCGGAGGCGACGCTGCACTTCGAGCCGGGCCGGCCGTGGCTACGGATAACCGATGCGGTATCGGAGACCACGGTTGACCTGGACAACTACGGCAACGGGCTGGTTCCCATGGTGCGGGAGTTTCTGGACAGCATCCTCGAGGGTCGGCGGACAGCGATGACGGGCGAAGACGGACTGGCCGACCTCGCCCTGGTGCTGGCCGCCTACGAGTCGATGGAGACCGGACTGCCGGTTGGTCTGCCGTAGCCCTCACGCGTACCCAGTTTGTCATCGAGATGAGCGAAGCGACGTAGCGATCGCGTTCCCGCGGAGGCGTCCGTTGCCCTAACGAGATTGCCACGCTTCGCTCGCAATGACATAGGAGTTACGTACTTGGAATTACAAACCCGTCATTCCTGTGAAAGCAGGAATCCATTGACTTTATAGTGAACGAATCTGGAACACTGTTAACGATTGCGGCCACTGGATTCCGGCTTTCGCCGGAATGACGGTCCCAACTGCGTAACTCCTATGACAGTTCGTGTGAAACTGAATACGCGCCAGGCCGTAGACGCGCGGCACCCTACACGGACGTTTGGGTGATAACCCGCGGGGCGACCTTGCGGGAGAGCCAGCGGCCGTCGGCGGAACTGCCGAGGAGCTGACCGTCGCGGACGATGACCTTGCCGCGCAGGATGGTCATGATCGGGTAGCCCTCGCATTCGAAGCCGTCCCAGATGGAGTAGTCGGATTCGGCGTGCAACTCTTCCACGGTGATGGTCTTCTTGAGGTTGGGATCGAAGAGGACGATGTCGGCGTCGCTGCCCACGGCGACGGCGCCCTTCTGCGGGTACATGCCGAGGATCTTGGCGGCGTTGGTGGACGTGATGGCGGCGAAGCGCTCCAGGTCAATGCGCCCGTTGGCGGCCAGCTTGGTGTAGGTGACAGCCATGCGGGTTTCGATGCCGTTGTGCCCGCCGCACAGGGTGCGGATGGTGTCGCCGGCCAGCTTGATGTTCTTGTAGGTGGTCCACTCGTCGGTGGCGGTGGTGCAGATGGGGCCGTCGACCAGTCCCTGCTGCAGGGCGTCGCGGTCGTCGGAGAACTTGATGGCGGGATAGGTGTGGATGGCCAGGCCGTCGGGCTTGAGGTAGTCGTCGCAGGTGAACTCCAGGTAGTTGTGCAGGGCCTCGCCGTAGACGGGGAGTTGCGCGGCCCGGGCCTCGGCTATGGCGGCAACGCCCTCCTTGGCCGTGGTGTGGACGAAGTAGATGCCGGTCTCGGTCTTCTGGGCCAGGCGCACCACTTTCCTGAAAGAAATGTCTTCGGAGATGTTGTTGTGGGCCAGGTGGAGGTTGGAGCCGTGGTCGCGGCCCTCGCGCTCCAGCTTTTCCTCCATGTAGGTGACGATGTCGTCCTCCTCGGCGTGGACGGCCATGATGCCGCCGTGCTTGCCGACCTCCTGGAAGATCTCCCACAGGTGGCCCATGGGGACGCGGGCGTGGAAGGTGGTGAAGATCTTGAAGCTGGCCACGCCGGACTGGATGGCCTCGCCGATTTCGCCCATGGTGCTGGGCGGGATGGCGCCGGCCAGGATGTAGTGGAAGGTGTAGTCGGTGTAGGAGTGCCCGCGGAAGGTGTCCCGACGGGTCTCGATCTGGGCCATGATGGGATCGGACGGCGGGACTGCTCCCGGCGTGAGCGGCAACGCCCCGGCGAAGTCAACGTAGGTGGTGACGCCACCGAAGGCGGCGGCGCGGCTGGCGGCCTCGGGCGGCTGGGTGAACACGCCGTCGTCGCCGCCGGCCCAGTAGTCGGGCACGGGCACGTTGATGTGGGCGTGGGGCTCGATGCCGCCGGGCAGCACGATCATGCCCGTCGCGTCGATGGTTTCGCCGGCGCCGATGTCGTCCAGCACACCCGGGGCGGCCACCGCCGCGATCTGCTCGCCCTGGACGCCGACGTCCCGGAGACCGACTCCGTCCGGTGTGACCACGGTTCCGCCCTTGATGATCAAGTCCAGCATGATTCCCTCCCCGACGTGCGTGTTTCGGACAATGGCGACAGCGCTTTACGCATTTCGCCCGATTTGGCGCGATTATAGCGCGGGATGAACGGGAACATGTGGCCGCGGCTGGGCTGCCGTGGCAATATTCGAAGTATTCGTCAGAAGCAGGATTTCCCGGATTTGAGGATTTTCAGGATTGAGTAGATGGTGCTGAGTATCACCACAATCCTGAAAATCCGATAATCCCGTGAATCCTGCTTCTGACGATTGGGCTTTTGCGCAGGTCAGGCTCGTCCCACCGCCACGTTGCCGAGGACGGCCATGAGGTCCGCCGTGTCGTCGAGGCTTTCGAGGTTTTCCAGCATCTCCAGCACGCGCTCGGTGTCGGCGTCGGAGAGGGCACGGGTGAAGCAGTCGCGGACCTTGGCCAGGCGCTGGTCGCGAGACATGGGGTTCCCCGCGGAACCGCTGAAGGCGGAGCACTCGGCGCTGACGGTGGTACCGTCCTTGAGGACGGCGGTGGCGAGGGTCGCGCCCGATTCGGGTCCCTCGGGTTCCACGCTGATGCGAGCGAGCATGGCGTCCATGTCCGGGGAGAAGCGGCGGGCGTCGGTGAAGGTGTCGATGCCAACGTGTCCGTCCAGCAGGGCGGCGGCAGCGCAGTATTCGACGCTGAACTTGCCGTCCAGACCGCTGCGAGGCGCCGGCCCGGAGTGGCCCCTTCCCCGGCGGCGGATGGTCACCCGCTCGATGTCGTTGGGGTTGACGCCGTTCTGCTCGCGGAGGTTGAGGGCGGCCTCGATGGCGTTCTGCATGTAGACCTGGGCGGGGAACCGCTTGATGTCGAAGCCGGGGTCGATCAGCCGCCACGACGCGCCGAGGCCGCCGGTGGCGACGTCCCAGTCGAACTCGCCGCCGAACAGCGCAGCCGCGTAGCCCACGGGCGATTCCAGGGCCTCGTCGCTGGCGGTGTAGCCCATGCCGGCCAGGATGCCAGCCTCGGCGCCCATGCGGGCGGCGTTGCCGGGGTGGGTGGACTTGACCATGGTGCCGGTGTTGGCAGTGAGCCCGCCGGTGCGGGAGGCAGCGATGCCCAGCGCCATCAGGGTCTGCTCGGCGTCCAGACCCAGGGTCTTAGCGGATGCGGCCGCGCCGCCCAGCGGTCCAACCAGTCCCGGCGGGTGGTAACCGGCCCTGGTGGCCGGCGCGGAAGCCTGCCGCAGCCTTCCCTGGATTTCCCAGCCCAGCACGTAGGCGGCGATGACACGCGCGCCGGTGACGTGGTGCTGCTCGGCCAACGCCAGGGCAGCCGGGAGGCAGGAAGAGGTGCCGTGGGTAGGCGGGAAACCCTGGATCTCGTAGTCCAGGCAGTGGCCGAAGACACCGTTGGCAAAAGCAGCCGCCGGCGGATTGGTCTTGTAGCCCCAGCCCACCACCGATGCCTGGGGCGCGCCGCCGGCGTCCCGCACGTAACGTCCGATGATGTCGGCCAGTTCCTGGACCGAACCGGCGGCGACGTTGGCCACGCCATCCAAGATGGCGATCTTGGCGGCGTCCACCACCGGGGGCGGCAGGTCGGCAAAGTCGGTGTCGGCGATGAACTGGGCCAGGGTACGGGTTGCGGTCATGGGTAAATTACCTCGCTGGTGAAAATCGTCAGAATCAGGATTTGCCGGATTTGAAGATTATCAGGATTAGGAACGTCTTGCCGCAAATGGTTTCAATCCGGTAAATCCCCATATCCCGAAAAGCCTGATAGGAGTTACGCAGTTGAAATCCCACGCCCGTCACTCCGGCTTTCGCCGGAGTCCAGAAGTCTCAGCGTGTAAGAATCGGAAAGATGGTTAACAATTTCGGGCACTGGATTCCGGCTTTCGCCGGAATGACGATCACAACTGCGTAGGTCCTATCCTGATTCTGGCGATTTTGTGATACCGGGTTGCGGGCTATAATGCCCGAACACCAGATTGGGGGGCGCCACTATGGCCAAAATCAAGCACATTGCCATCACCTGTGAGAACCCGGATGAGGTGGCGGCGTTCTACAAGGAAGGGTTCGACCTGTTCGAAGTCGCCCGCAACGCCCGGCAGATCCAGCTATCCGACGGCGACATCAACCTGACCATCCTCAAGTGGAAGACCAACGAGGACGCCGACGTCGGCCCCAACGGCGCCCACTACGACGGGATCCACCACATCGGATTCCAGGTGGACGACCTGGAGGAGACCGGGGCCAAGCTGAGGGGGATCAACGGCGAAGAGATCGTACGGCGCGATGTTGCCGCCGACGGCCAGCCCCGCGCTCCACGGGCAGAGGAAAAGTGGTCGGGTCCCAACGGGCAGGTTCTGGACATATCGGAGCCGGGCTGGCTGCACAAGCTGCCGATGGACTAGGCAACAATAAACCTGCCAGGAAAGCGAGCCCGGAGCGAAATGTTATGGCGGCATCAAGCAGATACTGTGCAAACTGCGGCTCGCAAGCAGCCGAGACGGCAGCTCATTGCGATCGCTGCGGCGCCCAGTTGCCATGCTCGCCGGAGCCGGGAGCGAATCCGTCCGCATCCCAGGACCGAACAACCCTGGGCAGTTATCAGCGATTCCTTTTCCCGGACATGTCGGGCGGGTTCACGGGAGTCACGGCGCCTGTAGCGATCTGGTCTCTGGCTATCGCGAGCCTGATTTGGGTCGTGATCGGCCTCCTGGCACTCCGTTTTGACTTGTCCGGGACGTTGGAATTGGTTGACGTGCTGGTCAGCCAGTTGCTCGTTTTCGGTATGGCGATGAGTGTCGCCGTCAATGGCGTTGTCGTCTACTATATGCGGGGAAAAGACGGGCGGTTCTGGATGATTGCTCCTTCCATCCCGGTTGCCGCCGCCCTCTTGCTGTGCGGGGGATTGCCGATATTGATTTACCAGGTGTGGTATGACAGTACGGGCGGTCTGATCGAGAAGATAATGTTCATGCTGATTGGCTTGGGGTCGTGCCTGACGCATATCGGATTGTTGTCGCTGGCCGATGTTGGGCCGATCATGATGTACCGGGTCGCGCGCTGGGTGGCGATAGGGCTGACGGCTATCATCGCCTTCGAGATTGTGGACGCGCTATGGATTACGACCAGCGGTATAACCGGCGAGGGCTTCAGCCGCGCGTTCTGGCAGGCGCTGATCGTCTGTGCTTCGTACCTGCTCATAGTTGGCCTCATGTCGCCGGTAAAGAACCGGCGCGTCCGCAACGGCGCTCTTGTCGCCTATTTCGGTGTGGGTCTGGCAGGCTTCCTGATAGCCATGTCCATCTTGTGGGACAATTTTGATGCCGGCATTGCCCGATTCACTTACGGAGCGGTGATAGCGGTAGCCATCGCCAGCATCGGCCTGCTGCTGGTTCACCATTTCCACAAGAATCCTCCAATCGGAGCCGGGATGGCTCCACCAACATGAGGAAGGAGAACATCATGGACGCAACCTGCGTTACTCACATTGGAATCTGCGTCAGCGATATGGACAAGTCGCTGGCGTTCTACCGCGACGCACTGGGCATGACGGTCCTGGGCGACCGCATGACCGACCCCACCGAGCACGGACGGACGCACAACTATCTGCGGGAACGGCAAGCGCGGCGCTGGGTCAGCCTGGCCTACGGGGACGGGGCGACGCCCACGCTCACGCTGACCAGCCATCCGGGCGAGGACCCCGATGGGGAGCCCATCAAACTGGACATGGTGGGCATCAGCCACATCTCCTTTGGGGTCGCTGATGTGAAGGCCCTGACTCACGAACTTCTGGGCAAGGGGGTAGAACTGGCCGGCCCCATCGAGTCGTTCACCGATGCCGACGGGGACATCCGCAGCATCTACGTGTTTGACCCGGACGGGATCCTGGTGCAGTTCAACACGCCGTAGGATCGTTTGCCCTGGCGCGATCACATGCACCAAGTTTGTCATTGCGAGCGTAGCGTGGCAATCTCGTTGGGGTATGGGCGGCCACTCACTGGGACCCTCGCTACGCTGACGAGATTGCCACGAATGCCGTTCGGCATTCTCGCAATGACCAACTGTTAAACCCGTATCACGCCCACCAGATCGCCTTCGGATTCCTCGATGGAGATCTCGGTGCCGAAGGGGCGGGAAACTTCCTGCAGCCAGGTCAGCGTCTCGCGGGCGATGGGTTCATCGGCCAGCACTGGGCGGCCCCGCTGGGCGATGGGGCGGCCAAAGCCCATGTCGATGGGGTGCAGGATGACCTCTTTCAGGTCGCCGCCGGCGTAGTTGCACACCGCGACCACGCTCTGCCAGAACACCGGGTCGGCGGCGAAGGCGCGGGTGCCGCCGCCGGAGCGGGTGTCCAGGTAGTCGCCGGGGGTGCTGTTGAAGTCCAGCCCGAAGCGGCGGTAGGACTCGTGGGGCAGCCACAGGACGCTCTCGTTCTGGAAGATGAAGTTGCCCAGGCTGTAGAAGATGGGGCGGTTCTTGTAGATCTCGATACCCCGCAAGAAGTGGGGGCCGTGACCCACGAAGGCGGCGCAACCCTGGTCGATGGTCCAGCGGGCGAAGTCCACCAGGAAGTGGGGCGGAGACACGCGGGAATGGCCGTGGAAGTCGCCCTCGGGTCCGCTCTCGTGGCAGTGGACGCCGTAGACCTGCCAGTCCGATAGTTTCTGTGCCCCTCGGATCCAGTTGCCGATGCCGAGGCGGTCCTCCTCGTTCAGGGCGGTGCGGACGGCAAAGGTCTCGTCGAGGATGAACTTGTGCTCCAGGAACTCGACCTCAGCGCTGTCGTCGGCTGCGTCCTGGTTGCCGCGGAACCCGAAGTGACGCATGAAGGCGTGTTCTTCCTCGTAGCCCAGCTCCAGGTTGGCCTTGCGCAGTGCATCGAACACGTCCTGCTGCACGTGGTGGGTGATGTCGTGGCGCAGGGCGTTGACGCCCGGGCGACCGACGAAGTCGGGGCGGCCGGCGCCGGCGCGAGAGGTCTCGCTGAAGGTGCTGGTGGCGCTCATCACCGCCACGCGGCCCCGGGCGGAGTCGACGTAAGCGGGGGAACGGGCCTCGTCCAGGTTGCGTCCGCCGCCGGCGTGGGGCAAATCGACATCTTTGCAGTGCTCCAGGGTGGTCAGAAAACCGCCCTCGGAGAAGTCGAAGGAATGGTTGTTGGCGGTGGTGACGGCGTTGATGCCCATCCACTTGAGCTCGTCAAGGTTCCTGGGGTCGGAGCGGGTGTAGGTGGCGCTGCTCCACTGCCAGCTGCTCTCGTAGTCGTGGAAGAGCATCTCCAGGTTGACCAGCGACACGTCGGCCTCCCGCAGGATGTCCACCAGCTTGAGGAAGCGGGGCTCCTGGAAAGCCTGCATCCGCCGGGTGATCATGGCGTCGCCGCCCAGGGCGATGGAGATATCGTGGCGCTCGGCGTCGTAGATGGTGGTGGTCATGTTGGCTCCTTGCGGTGTGGTAACAAGGGTGTGTTCGTTGGCGGAATTAGCGCTCCTGGGCAAGCCGCGCTTCCAGTTCGCGAATGCGGGCTTCGGCCTGGAGGCGGGCGGCGCGCTCCTGGTCAACGCGCTCCTGCAAGTCCTCATAGGTCACAATGTGCCGCCCCGTGGCCGGGTCGTGAAATGCCAGTTCCCCACGCTCCCAGCGCAGCAGCAGGTTCAACGCTTGGCTATATCCCTGCAACACGTCCTCCCCCAACTGGTCAATCGGTATCGGCACGTACACCCCGTTCACCAGGCGATCCCCGGCCAGCCGGGTACCGTGATGCTGGCCCGTCTTGTCAAACCGCCAATACTCCGGTATCAGCAGCCTCGCGTAGTCCTCCCGTTTCGCCCCGGTGTCGGTGTCAGCCGTGCTCGCCGACGCCACTTCCAGCACGAAGTCCGGCGGCTTGCCCTGCTCCGAGATGATGTAACCGTTGCTGGCTTCGTAGGCCACGGGGTCCACGTCAAAGGCGATCAGCAGGTCGGGATAGCGCGCCAGGTCCCGGAAAGTGCCCGGCTCCGCGATGATCCAGCGGTCGGCCTCCACCAGGGTGGTATCGGGATTGCCCAGGTGAACCGCCACGGCATGGGAGCGTCCGTTCTTGAACAGCTGGTCGAACTGGGTCACTTCGTCGGGCTCGCGTTCGGGGATGTCGGGCAGCCGGAAGCGGCCCAGAGATGGGGAGTCAAGGGTGGCGGGTTTCCTGGACGGGGTAGTCATGGCGCACCTGGCGGAGGGGCAGGCTGTGGGCCGCATTATACCAGCCGGCTACTCCCGGCCCAGGGTCATCCGGTTGTCATTGCGAGGCGCTCGCGCCGTGGCAATCTCGTCGATTCGGCGACGCTTTTGGGGGATCACCTGCATCCCGTACGAGATTGCCACGCTTCGCTCGCAATGACAAAACCGAAAGACCCCGCTCCCGGCCGGTGCTACAATGCGTCGCGATGACTGCCCCGGAGACACGCCCCAATGCCAAGCCTGTCCTGCCGCTGAGCGGCTACCGGGCGTTGGATCTGGCCGGCCCCATGGGCGTTTACTGCGGCAAGCTGATGGCCGACATGGGCGCCGACGTCATCAAGGTCGAGTCGCCGGGCGGCGATCCGATGCGGGAGATCGGCCCGTTCATCGATGGCAAGCCCGGACCCGGCCGCAGCCTCTACTGGCTCCATTTCAACACCAACAAGCGCAGCGTGACGCTGGACATCGGTACCGCCGAGGGAGCGGCGGCGTTGCGTGATTTGGCCATGGCCTCCGACGTGTTGCTGGAGACGGGAGCGCCGGGGTACATGGACTCGCTGGGTTTGGGATATAACAGTCTGGCTGCCGCTGCACCCGGGTTGGTATACGTGTCCATCACCCCGTTCGGGCAGACCGGGCCGTACCGCGACTACAAGGCATCGGACCTGGTGGGCTTTGCCATGGGCGGGTACATGTACGTCACGGGCTGGCCGCACACGCCGCCGACGAAACTGTGGGGCTCGCAGGCGTATAACACGGCGTCGAACCGCGCTTACATCGCCATCCTGCTGGCGCTCTACCATCGCATGGCGACCGGCGAGGGCCAATACATCGACGTGTCCATGCAGGAGGCGGTGGCGGCCACCACCGAGCACGTCAACACTACTTACAACTATACCGGCGAGTCCGCGGTGCGCTGCGGGTTCCGACATGGCGGGCAGTTCGTCGCGACGTGGCGGTGCAAGGACGGCTACGCCAGCATCACCACCAATACCCGCAAGGCGTGGGACGACCTGCGGGCCTGGATGGACCGGGACGGGATGGCCGGCGACCTGATGGACACGCAGTACGACGACCACTTCGTCCTGCGGGGCGAGCACTCAGCCCACATCGAAGACCTGGTGGAGCGGTGGGCGATGACGCACACCAGGCAAGAGATAACGGAGTTCGGCCAGTCCAACCACCACCCATGGGGTCCGGCGGCAACGGCCGACGAGATCCTGGGCAACGAGCAGCTATGGGGGCGGGGATACCTGACCGCCGTAGAATCGTCTGATGGCGGCCCGTCCCTGGTTTATCCGGGAGATCCATACCGGCTGACCGAGTTCGAGCACCCGGTGCGCCGACTTGCGCCAGCGCCCGGGGAGCACAACGATGAAATCCTGGGTGGGATACTGGGGCTTTCGTAGGGTAATTTTGTCAGAAGCAGGATTTGCTGGATTTTAGGATTTTTCAGGTAACTGTTCAGAGCTGCGGGGAAGTGTCATTGCGAGTGTAGCGCGGCAATCTCGTTGGCGCAGGGGAGTCCTTTGGGCAGAGGTTGCTGCTACGCCGTCGAGATTGCCACGGCGCAAGCGCCTCGCAATGACAACCTCCTGAACTCTGAACACTTACATTTTCACGATTGCCTCCCAAAATCCCGCCAATCTTGTAATCTTGAAAATCCTGATTCTGACGAATGCGTGGGGCAATGAACGACAACTACACACACCAACCGACCGGCCTCGCCCTGCAGGGTATCCGGGTGCTGGACTTCACCTGGATTCATGCCGGGCCGTCGGCGACGCGGATCCTCTCCGACCAGGGCGCGGAGGTGATCAAGGTCGAGTCGAACAACGCGCTGTCCGTGGTGGGCGGGCCGGCGTCGGCCACGGCACGGGGGTTGGGGCAGCGGCACAACTGGAACGCCGGCAAGCTGTCCATATCGCTGAACATGAAGACGACGCAGGGCATCGACATTGCCAAAAGGCTGGTTGCGGTGTCCGACGTGGTGGCGGAAAATTTCAGTGGGCGGGTGATGCCCTCGTGGGGCCTGGATTACGATTCCATCAGGACCATCAATCCCAGCGTGATTATGCTGAGTATGTCCGGTTTAGGCCGCACCGGGCCGTGGAAGGACCGGGTCAGCTACGGCCAGACGCTTCAGGCGTGGTCGGGGTTCACTGAGCTAACGGGGTTTCCCGACACCGACCCCAGCGGGCCAGCCAGCGCGTACAGCGACGCCGTGGGCGGCATGGCCGGCGCACAGGCGGTGCTGCTGGCGCTGCTCCACCGGTCGCGGACGGGACGCGGGCAGTGGTTGGACGTCTCGCAGTTCGAGTCGCTGACGTCGCTGACGTCGCTGCTGGATACTCTGGCGCTGGACATGAGCGTCAACGGGTCTGCCGCCGTGTCGACGCGGACCGGCAACCGCCCGGCCCATGGCGGTGGAGCGCCCCACGGCGCGTACCGGTGCCAGGGAGAGGACCGGTGGGTGGCTATCTCCGTTTTCACCGACGAGGAATGGCGCGCCTTCGTGGGGGCGCTGGGCTGCCCTCAATGGACCCAGGACGAACGATTCGCCACCAGCCATGCACGTGAGCGCAACGCCGACGCGCTGGATGCGTTGGTGAATTCCTGGACTGCTCAACACACCGCTGAAGAGGCGATGGCCCTGCTCCAGTCCGCAGGGGTCGCGGCTGGGGTTGTGCAGACGGGGGAAGACTTGTCCAGGGATCCGCAGTTGAAGGAGCGGGGTTTCTTCCGGCGCGTTCCGGATCACCAGGGAGAGGTGCGGATCATCGAGAGCGCCCCTTACAAGATGTCGCGCACGCCGGGCAGCGTGACCAGGGGCGCGCCGGCCTTCGCGGCGGACATGACCTACGTGCTGCGCGAATTGCTGGGGATGTCCGACGACGAGGTGGACGAGTGCGCCATCGCCGGCGCGTTTGACTGAAATGCCAGAACGAGGGCCCCGGTGACAGCGAGATTGCCGCGCCGCGCTCGCAATGACATAGTAGTTACGCACTTGAAATTACAAACCCGTCATTCCTGCGAAAGCAGGAATCCATTGACTTCATGGTGAACGAATCTGGAACATGGTTAACGATTTCGGCCACTGGATTCCCGCTTTCGCGGGAATGACGACTGTAAAGGCTCCCAACTGCGTAAGCCCCATTACAGAACGAGTGTAGGTACGCGTGAGGATCAGGCGGCGTCCCTGGACAGCAGCGACTGGGCTGCGGCCCGTGCGTCGACCATGGCGTCGCCAAGGTTCCGAAGCGCAACCTCGCTCTTCGGCTGCAGGTATAGGAACACCATCTCCTTGACCCGCTTGCCGGTGATCTGGGCGATGGCGTGGGCGTAGGCTCCTCCCTGCAAACGGTATCGGTCTACGACCTCCGGCAGCTGTGCCTCGGTAACGGCGTCGGTCTTGTAGTCCACCACCACCAGGCCGTCCCGTTCCTCGAACAGCAGGTCGATGAACCCGTGCAGCGAACCGTCGCCGACGGGCGCGGCCACCGGGACTTCGCGCCAGATTCGTTGCGACGCCACGGCGCGCCGGACGATGTCGCTCTGCACGGCGACTTTCGCCAGCCGGGCGATCTCCTCCTCACGGTCCGGGACACCCTCGGCCACGGCCTGCGCCCGGGCCCGGTGTTCGACGTCGGCGCCGCTTGCAAGGTCGATGGATTGCAACACCGCGTGGACGGCGCGTCCCACCGAGGTGCCCGCCCGGCCGCGCCGCCAGGGCTCGGGGCTGTCCTGCTCTGCTTCTTCATCCCGGTACGCCCGCGAAAGTCCGGTGGCGGCGACGAACCGGGGGCGACTGAGTTCTGCGACGGCGCGATTCCGGTCTGCCACCCACTGGTCCAGATGCTCCGTTGAATGCAGGGATTCATCGAGCACACGGGGTTCAGCCTCGCCGGCGGGTCGGGATTCAGCCAACGCCGCCGCCTCGTTGAGCTCCACCGCTTCCCACAGTTCCGCGTGGTTCTCCAGGTATCCCGCGATAACGGCGGCGGTTGTTTTTTGGCCTTTGGACGGCCGGCGCATGCTCAGCACCAGGTGGTCCCGGGCCCTGGTGGTCGCCACGTACATGAGGCGGATGTGCTCTGCGGCAGACATGCGGTTGTCGATTTCAGCCAGTTCCTCGAAACCGGGCGTGGCGAACCGCTTGCCCGCAGAACCAACGCCAACCTCCACCCGGCCGCTACCCCGGTCCACGATGACGGAATTGCCGCCCCGGGCCGGCGCCGAATTGATGCCGGTGAGGATCACCACGGGAAACTCCAGGCCCTTGGCGCCGTGAATGGTCATCACCCGCACGGCGTCTTCGTCCGATTCCGGGACGGGGGACTCGGTGACGCGGGCGCCTTCGCTGATCTGGTCGTCCACCCACTGGAGGAAGGCGCGCAGCGTGCCGCCGCCGGCCCGGCTGAATTGCCCCGCCTGTTCCACCAGGAACCGATAGCGGCGCCACTGCTCCCGCATCCGGGGGTGTCCGACGGCCGATTCCATCAGTTCGCGCTCGCGGACGAACCGGTCGATCAACGCCGCGGTGGCTTCGTCCAGGCGGGCGCGGTGGAACGACCGCAACACGTTGAATGCGTCAAGCGCCGCGTCGTCGCCCCGGTCCGGTGAAGCGTTGCTCAGGTAGTCGAAACTGCCGCCCCGGGCGCGGTGGCGCAGCAGGTCGGCATCGCTGCATCCGAAGGCGGGAGAGCGCAGCGCGGCCACCGTGGCCACCTGGTCCGCGGGGTCATCGATGGCTTTCAGGCAGTTCAGCAGGTCGCGGATCTCCTGGGTCTCGAACACCAGGGACGCGCTTTCCAGGCGGTAGGGTATGTCGGCGTTTTCCAGCCCGCGCTCCAGCGATGCCAGTCCGGTGCGGCGGGGCATGAGGATGCACACGTCCGAATAGCGCACTGGGCGGTAGATCTCGCATCCGTTGCTGTCGGTTGCTGGCTGGTCCAGGGTTTCCCATTGCTCGGCCACCATCTGACGGAGCAGGAGGCCGATCTCCCGCGCTTCTTCCTGTCGGATTTCTCCGACGGGAGCGTCGACGGCTTCGTCGCCCAGCGTCCACACTCGGGGGCAGTAGGGATTTCCGGTGTCACCGACCCAGAGGGCGGACATTGCGTCGTACCCGGCTTGGGAATCCCCGTTGTCGTCACCGGCGGCATGGGGTTCCTGCATCCACTGCTCGAACAGGTGATTGACCCAACCGATGACGGGTGTCTGGGAGCGGAAGTTCTGCACCAGCTTGAGGGTTCGGCCGCCGGAACGTTCCATGCTCCATTGCAGGCGTTGCATCTGCCCGACGTCGGCGCGGCGGAAACGGTAGATTGATTGCTTGGGATCTCCGACCACGAACAGCTTGCCCGGTTCAGGGCTGACCTGATCCCAGGGGATCGGCTGGTTATCGTCCGAGGTCACGGCATGGGCCGGCGCGGCCAGCAGCGTTGCGATTTCGGCCTGGATCGGGTCGGTGTCCTGGGCCTCGTCGATCAGCAGATGGGTGTAACGGTTGCGGAAGTAGTCGCGGGCCGGCGCGTTGTCCCGCAGCAGTTCACAGGCCCACACCAGCAGATCGTGAAACTCCGCCCGACCCTCGGCGCGGCGCTGGCGCGCGTATTCCAGCACCAACAGCCGCAGGTCCTCGAGAATGGGCAGCAGCGCCGTGCGGCGGGCGTTTTGGATTTGATCGTTGGCCTGCTGATCCAGGTCGCTGAGGATGTCCTTGAGGGCGGCGCAGGCATTCCGGCCGCTGTCCGGGTCGGTGTTCCAGTCTCCCTGGCGGCCTCGGCTCTGGCGCAGGGGCAGCAGGCCCAGCAGGAGGCGATAATCGTCGGCCGGGCCGGTGACGGTTGCCGGTTGGTGGCGGAGCAGCGCCAGCCGGTTCTGGACGTGGTCGTACAGCGGGTCGCCCGGGCCGTTCTTCGAGTAGCGGCACAGCCTTTCCAGCTCGGGCGCCGCCTCAAGGATTGGTTCCATCGCGGACGGATGCGGGCTTTCCGATACGCCGAAACTGACTTCTGACAGGTCGCTGTAGTTCTGGTGGAACGCCCGGGCGATGGTTCTCAGGTGATTCAGGGTCAAGCCCAGAGTGAGGGCCAATGCCAGGTGGGGCGCCAGTCCGGTTTCGCCATCGAGATGGCGGTCAAGCCAATCGCGCCACTGCTCCTCGAATTTGATGCCGGCGAGGATCTCGTCGCTGGTCTCGAAGGACGGCGGCAGTCCGGCCTCCAGGGGGCGTTCGCGCAACAGGCCGCCGGCGAAAGCGTGGAGGGTGCAGATGTCCGCCTGGTCCAGGTCGGCGATACCCTGGTGACAGCGGTCGCGCTCCGCCGGGTCGCGCTGGTCGTCGCCGGACGCCTTTTCCAGCTCGGAACGGATGCGATCTCTCAGCTCGGCGGCGGCGGCTTCGGTGAAGGTGATGGCGGCGATCCGATCCAGGGTGGTCGTCCCGGTGGCTACCAGGTTGGTCACTCGCTGGACGAGGCTGGTGGTTTTGCCGGTGCCCGCGCTGGCCTCGACGAACAGCGTCGCGCCCAGGTCGTCTCGAATGGTTTTCCTGGCGTCGTCATCGACGGGAACAAAGTCGGTGAGACGGTTGCCGGTGGTGACGCCGGGCACGGTGGTCATCAGTCGCCCTCCCCGTCGGGTTCCGCCAGTTGCAGATAGCCGGCAAGGACGGTATCGGACTTCTTGCGCTCCCAGAGGTCGGCGCGGCGCGTGGGGCAGACGGCATCAAAATCGCAATACTGGCAATTGGATGGGCCGTAACGGGCCGGCGGGCCGGGGTTAGCGGGGAAGATTCCTCCGTTGATGCCGCCCACGATGCCGGCGATGCCCTCACGGAACCTTGCGGCGACGGCTTCGTCTGCCATGTTGAGATGCGCGGAAGGGGCGAACTGAAATCGGCCCCGGTTGGTGCTGAACCAGTAGGCAGCGGAAACGGAGTCCGCTTCGGGGAACAACGCGCGGGCCGCCAGCGAATAAACGGCAAGTTGCAGCCGGCGACCCTGGTCGATTGGGTCGTCGTCCAGGCCCTTGTACGGGTCCGCGCTACCGGTCTTGTAGTCGACCACCAGCACCGCTTTGCCGTCGCCGCTGATGTCCATGCGGTCGATCATTCCCCGGAAGCGGATCCCGGAATCAGGGTCGATAACCTCGGTTGAATCACCACTGAATCCGAACCTGGTCTCGACTCGTACATCCGCCGTTTCGCCGGTCTCACGCAGTATTGAGTCCGCTTCGAGGAAAGTCTCCAGGTCGGACAGGATTTCAGTTTTGACCATCTCCCACAGCAGCCGTTTGCCGGTCACGCCGTGGGTTTCCGCTTCCTGAAAGCTCTGCGCCGCGATGCTCATCAGCCGTTCGTGGTCGGCGGGACTCCACGGTTGCCCGGGCGCGGGGAGATGGCCGCCCTGCGGGCTCTCGCGGATGAACCGCTCCAGTATCTCGTGGCCCAGCGTGCCGCGGTCCAAGGCGCTGATGGTGAATATTTCCTCGGGAGTGTCCAGCGCGCCGAGCCGGAGAACGTGGGCCAGGAAATAGCGGTACGGGCAGGCGGCCCAGGTCTCCAGCGCCGTGGGGGAAATGGGCGCTCCATCGGGGCGGATGTTGAAGCCGTCGATCTCTTCGATCCCCGACAGGTTCCCGTCGTATTCGGTCAACCGGCGCAAGGAACGCTGGCTTGCCAATCGATGGGCTCGGGCCATGGGGTCCCGCCGGGCGTAGGGATGGTTGGGAAGGGTGCGCCCGTCACGTCGCCATTCCAGCAGTCGCTTGCGCCGGAAATCCGCCCCGTCCGCCAGGGCGATTTCATCGGCATTGGTCAGGGCCTGCTGGGGCGAATCATCGGCGGTGAGCCAATCGTGTCCGCGCCAGCCGGCGAGATCGCCGCTGCGCACCGGCCCGCCGGCCAACGCCGACGCCTGTTCAAGAAACCAACGCGATGGGTACGCCGGCCGCTGCGACGCGGCGTCCGCTGCCGGGTACGTCAGGGTGCGACGCGATGCCGACGCGACGGCGGCGAGATACTCGTAGCGCTCCTCCGCCATGCGTATCTGGATACGGTCGCGGCCGCCGGCGGCGGACCAGTCGGGCTCCGTCAACAAAGGGTCGCGGCGCGGCGACGGTGGAACCGCTCCTTCGATCATGCCGACCAGCCACACGGCGTCGAAGGTCATGCCGGCCGCTCCCGCAAAAGAGGACACGAACACGCCCTGCCCGGTGGGGCCGAGATGGCCGAAGGGGGCCATCATCATCTCGCCGACCATCTGGCGGAATGCGGCCAGGGTGGCCTCGTTGTGCACGCTGTCCGCGGCGGCGAACTCGTCAAGCAATCTCCGGATGCGTTCGGCGGCATCGCCGTCAGCCTCGCTGATGTCGGTAGCCAGATAGCGGTTCAACAGGGTTTTCGCCCAGTCCGCAAACTCGCGCCAGGGGCTGCCGTCGGCCGGCGGATCCAGGTCATCGGCGAGTTTGTCGATGAAGGCTTGGATAGCCCGCGCTGCGGCTGCCTCGGATCTCATGCCACGGGCGCGGGACACGCTGGTTTCGCCGTCGGTTTCCCGGCGGTCCGCGTCTGCGATCAGCCGTTGGGCGTGGGCGTCGAGCCGGTCGCGCCACTGCCGCCGGCCGCTGACGATGCCGGCCTTGCGGGTAACCACGTCCCACCGGCTGGGGCTGAAACTCGCGGCCGTACCGACCGGGTTCCGCACCGGGCAACTGCTGAGCCATCCCATCACCTCGGACCTGGGAAACTCGCTGCCGCACAACTCCAGCAGGCCGCTCAGGGTGCGGCCAACGCCGGTGCCGGCCAGCGTCTCGCGGTCGGGGCCGGCCATGGGGATCCCGGCCATGCGCAGCTCGTCACGGATCAGGGAGGCGTACGGATCGGCCATGCGATAGAGGATGGCCATGCGGTGCAACGGCGTGCCGCGCTCGTTGACTTCCCGCATGATCTGCCGGATCACCCAGCGCAGTTCGTCGTGGGCGGTGGGCGCGACGTGCAATCGGGCTGGACCGGCCGGCAAAGGAGTGTCTGATTCAGGAGCCGGGGGAGCGGTTGAGGAAGCGGTCTTCCCGCGCAGCCGGGCCGCCAGGTCCAGTGTTGACTCGTCGGCGGCCGTATCGCCAGTGATGCCCAGGATGGCCGCGCACCGGTGTTGCCCAGCCAGGGATTCCATCAACCTGACTTCGCCCGGCGAAAGGCCGTGGGGCAGGTGGAAGATGATCAGTCCCAGGTCGTCCAATCCGGGAGCGGCGCCGGCGTTCACCGTTGCGGCCGCCGCCTCGGCCAGGTCCTCCGCGTCGTACCATTCGTCAGCGGTGATCCGGCGAAAACTGTCGTACAAGCGGGCCATCTCGCCGGCGATGCCGCCACGGGAGGCGAGAGCGGAACACAACGCGGCATCGGTGTTGCGGAGTTGGCGAAACGCGGCGCGGACGCTGGATTGTGTGCTGGGATGCTCGGATACGTCGCGCAACGGGCCGTCGGTTTGCGACAGCGCCTGCCGCACCGCGAGGTTCTCCAGCACGCCGGTCAGCGGCTTCCGGCCCTGCTGCTCCAGCGCGGCCGCGCCCAGCAGTTCCGATAGCACGGCCACCGGCATGAACCGGACATTGGCGAAGCCAGTGCGTCCCAACTCCTGGCGCAGGGCCAAGCCGGCGTACCGCGTCGGGGTAACCACGGTTACCGGAGCAAGAACGTCGTCTAGTTGCTCTGCTTTGATGAGCCGCCAGAGTTCCCCGGTAAGATCCGGAGACAGGCGGTCCATGATGAGACGCGGCGGG
Organism: Dehalococcoidia bacterium; assembly: GCA_965203985.1. Lineage (GTDB taxonomy): Bacteria > Chloroflexota > Dehalococcoidia > Lucifugimonadales > UBA3495 > Bin87. The sequence goes on along the minus strand of CBDBDS010000013.1, from coordinate 660,140 downwards.
CTGGGATTTCCGGCTTGGTGCATGGGATTGTCCGTTGTCATTGTCAGAATCAGGATTTACCGGATTTTGGGATTTTCAGGATTGGAGTTGCGCACTTGAAATCCCACACCAGTCACTCCGGCGAAAGCCGGAGTCTATAAGTCGCAGTGTGAAAGAATTGGAACGATGGTTAACAATCTCGGGCACTGGATTCCGGCTTTCGCCGGAATGACGGTCACAACTGCGTAAGTCCTATGTCAGAAGCAGGATTTACTGGATTTTGGGATTTTCAGGATGTTCATAAATCCCGAAAATCCTCTAATCTTGGTAATCCTGACGGTCCCTGGCGGCAGACTGGGTATGCGTGAGACTCAGTTGAGGTTGAAATGGGCGGCGGGTACGGGCTCCAGCACTCCGTGGTCCGGCAACGGCCAGGCCGGTTGGGTGGAGCCGTGGTTGGTGTCAAAGGGTCCACGCTGTTGCGGCTGTGGAGGCCGGATGGGACCGTAGAGGAGTTTGGTCGCGGCGGTCATAATTTCGGCGTCGGCGTTGGAGCGGTTGACAACGATGCCCTTTTCCAGCGACGCCACCGGAACACCGTCACGGAACACGACCCGGTTGCCCGGCTGGGCCGGCACTCGCTCGCCGGGGGTGATGATGCCGACCAGGTTCAACGGGTCGCAGGCCGAGACGACTTCCAGTTTGCCGGCGGCGGGGGCGCGGTGCGCTTCCCGCAGCGCGGGGACAGCGTCGGGCAGGGCAAACTGTTCGCCGACGAAACTGGAGACGAACCGCCCGCCCCGGATCTCGCCCCTGGCCTCCAGCCGGCGGTAGACACCGGCCAAATCCCGCCAGCGTGGGGCCATCCTTTCCCGGGCCATCAACTCGGGGAACACCACGCCGTATCGATGCAGCAGTTGCATGGCTTTGGCTTCCAGGGGGTCTTCCACCGGGTCAAGAGACTCCAACAGGGACCACCGTCCGGCGCTGACTTGCCGCTGCGAACGCGGACGTTGGGACGCCGGGGGCTGGCTGTTGCCGGGATTGGTACGCGCGGAAACGGGTCCACGGCTGCGATCGCGGGCGCCTTTGGCACGTTTCCGCTCCGGTCGGCCCCGGTTTGGCTTCCCGTTGATCCGGACGCGGAGGGGGACAATGCTGTCCGAAGTCACCAGCCCGTTGGCCGCCAGCATCCACAGGGTTTCCTCCACGTCCGACGGCAGGCGTCGGGTGCGGGTGATGAGGTCGGCCTGGAAGCAGGCGCCCCGGGTGGACAGGATTTCGAGGATCTCCGCCCCCGCTCCTTTCAGATTGTCGACGCTCTCGGGAGCCGGATCCAACAGCCAGTCCAGGGACTCGCGCAGGGTCATGGTGATGCCCGAGGCGCGGGTCAGCGGAGCGGCCCGCGGCAGGGAGCCGGCGCCGGATGCGACGTTATTGCCACGGGCCAGTCGTCCCCAGACCACCTCGCCGCCGGTGCACAGCCGGTCCAGCAACTCCGGGCCGTAGTCGGCAACGCGGCGCGCCAGCAACTCCGGTTCCCACGCGGCGGCGGCGGTCTCGAACCCCTGGAGCCTTTCGATGACGTCCAGCAGCCCGCCCTCGCCGGAGGTTTCCCAACCCGTGGCCGCGTGCTGCCACTGGAACAGGAAACGCAGGAATGACGCTTGCGACACGGGTTCGATCTCGCGCCGCAGACGGCCCACGGTGGCGCGGTGGATGCGAGCGAGGATACGCCGGTCGCAGAATTCCTCCTCGGCAACGCCGGGGCGGAAACTGCCGCGCAGGACCAGCCCCTCGCTTTCCAGCCCAATTACGGCGGTATTGACGTCGGACACCGTCAGGCAGAGCAATCCGGCCATCTCGCCGGCGGTGAAGGGGCCGGAGGATTCAGCCCAGCCCCGGACGAGGTGCAGTACGGCATCCTCCGGCTCGATTTCATCACCGGCGCCTCCGGTGGCCGGGGGCAGCAGGCTGACCTTTCCTTCCAGCGCTGCATCCGGGTAGGCGGCGGAGACGAGGCGGGCGTGCTCGGCGGCCAGCCAGAGGGTTGCGCCCTCCGGTTGGGTTATGCGGAGCGCCCGTCCCGCCCGGGCCAGGTCATCCAGCCAACCGAGGAGCATGTCCCGAGAGGCCATCTCGGTGCGTGCGGCCAGTTCGTCCAGCAGAGCCACGCCCAGGGTCAGCAGGGCGTCGTGAAGTTCCTCGGCGTCGCGGATGGCCGGCCAGGCGTAGGCCGACTCTTCGCGGATGGCCTCCGGGTCCAGGGCGGACAGGTCGCGGGCGTCCTCGGGGAGGGCGCGGCGCAGGGAGACGGCCCGAGCCCGTCGCTCTTCCAGGGGCGCGTCGTCCAGGAAGGCGTAGGGCATGGCGTTGAGAATCTGGTGGGCGAACACCGACGGCTGCACGGTGTCCCTGGCGAATACTTCGATCTCCCCAGCGCGGATGGACGCCAGGACGCTCTTCAGACCTTCCAGGCTCATGGCCTCGGTGAGGCAGTCGCGGGTGGTCTCGAACACCAGCGGGTGGTCCGGCGGCTCGATGTTACCGGGCTCCGCGTTGTCCTGGCACTGCACCTGGGCTGGGAACACGGCGGCCAGCAGATCATCGGAGCGCATCCTTTGCAGCGGCGCCGGCACCTTCTTGCCGCCCGAATGCCGCAGCAGGGCCAGGAAGCGCCCAGCGTTCCAACGCCATCGGGTCCCATACAGGGGAGCCTGAAACACGGCCTGGGTCAGCACTTCTTCAACGGTGTTGGGCGACAGGTAGTTGAACACGTCGCCCAGGGGGAAGGCCATGCTGGGCCCCAGGGAGAAGTTCAGTCCGTCGTCGGTGGCGGTGGCCTGGAGCTCGAAGTCGAAGGTGCGGCAGATGCGCTTGCGCAGGGCCATGCCCCAGGCCCGGTTGATGGCCGCGCCGAAGGGAGCGTGGATCACCAACTGCATACCGCCGCTCTCGTCGAAAAACCGCTCGGCGACCACCCGGCTGGCGGTGGGCACCACGCCGAGAACTCGCTTGCCTTCGATGAGATAGGCCACCAACTGACGGGCGACCTCCGGCGACACGCCGGCTTCGGACACCAGCCATGCTTCGGCGTGCCGCGGATTGTCCAGGAGCCGGTCGATGCCTTCCCGGAGTTGCGTAATCTCGTCGGAGAGTTCCCAGGTGCGGCCGGGGGCTTCGCCCAGCCAGAAGGGGATGGTCGGCAGGTTGCCCTGGGCGTCTTCGACGCGAACCCGTCCGCTTTCCACACGGCGGACTTTCCAGGGAGTGTTGCCCAGCAGGAAGATATCGCCGGCCATGCTCTCGATGGCGAAGTCCTCGTTGACGGTGCCCACAAAAGTGCCGTCCGGGTCGGCCACCACGTCGTAGTCGGCGTTGTCGGGGATGGCGCCGCCGCTGGTCAGGGCGGCGAGACGGGCGCCCCGGCGTCCCTTCAACTGATGGTTGATGCCGTCCCGGTGCAGGTGGGCGCCGTTGCGTCCCAAGCGGGGGGCGAACCCCTGGGAAAGGGACGCGACCACCTGATCGAACCGGTCCCGGGGCAGGTCACGATACGGGTAGGCCCGCCGGCACAGGTCGAACAGATCGTCTTCGTCCCAGTCTTCAGAGGCGCAGGCGGCCACCATCTGTTGGGCCATCACGTCCAACGGCCACGACGGGATGGCGAAGGTGTCCAGGTTGCCTTGCAGCAGCGCCCGGGACAAGGCGGCGCACTCCAGCATCTCGTCCCGGGTGAGGGGGAACAGCTTGCCCTTGGGCACGCCGCCGACGGTATGCCCGGACCGGCCCACCCGCTGCACCAGCAATCCGATGGAGCGCGGCGAGCCGATCTGGCAAACCAGGTCGATCTCGCCGATGTCGATGCCGAGTTCCAGCGAGGCGGTGGCGACGCAGACCTTGACCTGCCCGTTTTTCAGCTTCTGCTCGGCGTCCCACCGGGTGGCCCGGGACAGGCTGCCGTGGTGGGCGACGACCGCTTCTTCTCCCAGGCGGGACGAAAGCTGGTGGGCCACTCGTTCCACCAGGCGGCGGGTGTTGACGAAGACCAGGGTGATGGCGTGGGTATCGGTGAGACCGGCGATGGCGTCCAGGGTCTCGCCCCAGATTTCGTGGGTGGCGATGGGACCGAGTTCCTGCTCCGGCAGCTCCACGGACAGGTCAACCTTGCGGCGGCTGCCCGTGTCCACGACCACGCAATCGGGATTGCCATCGGCCACGCAATCGGGATTGCCATCGGCGTCGATGTGCCGGTTGCCCACCAGGAAGCGGGCCATTTCCGACAGGGGCCGCTGGGTTGCGGACAGGCCGATGCGCGTGATGGGCTCGTCGGAAAGCTGGCACAGGCGCTCCACCGAAAGGGCCAGGTGCGCGCCGCGCTTGTCGTCGGCCACGGCGTGGATTTCGTCCAGGATCAGCGTGTGGACGTGCTTCAGCCCTCGCCGTCCGCTCTCTGATGTGAGCAGGATGTACAGCGACTCGGGGGTGGTGATGAGGATGTGCGGCGGCCGCTTGGCAAGCTTCTGCCGCTCCGAGGCCGGGGTGTCGCCGGTGCGTACCGCCGTGGTGATCCGGGGTATCGGAGTTCCGGTCTCCTCGGCCAGGGCTGCGATCTCTTCCAGCGGTGTCGCCAGGTTTTTCTGGATGTCGTTGGACAGGGCTTTGAGGGGCGAAACGTAGACCACCTGCGTGGCGTCGGGCAGCTCCGCGTCCATGCCCTGCCGCACCAGCTGATCGATGCAGGTGAGGAAGGCGGTGAGGGTCTTGCCCGACCCGGTGGGCGCGGCGATGAGCGTGTGCCGCCCCCGGGCGATGGCCGGCCAGCCGACGGCCTGGGCTTCCGTAGGAGCGTCGAAACGGTCGAGGAACCAGCGCTGAATGACGGGATGGAACGAGGATAGTGGCATGGGCGGAATTTTAACACAGCGCGGGAGGTTGGCATCCCTGTCGCACGTCACAACCGATGGTGACAATGTTTGCAGCGGGGAAACGTCAGAAGCAGGATTTTCAAGATTTGGGGATTATCAGGATTGGAACCGTACTGTGATGGAGATCGCCCAATCCTGCCAGGTCATAACATCCGTCATTCCCGCTTTCGCGGGAATCCAGTGACCGAAATCGTTAACATTGTTCCGGGTTCGTTCACCATGAAACACCTGGATTCCTGCTTTCGCAGGAATGACGAGCTTGCAATTTCAACTGCATAGCTCCTCCCGGGACTGAGGCGGCTCACTGGCAGGTGCCAAGCCGAATTGACTATTCGCGGGGTAATCCCGCCGGTTCCTGCGGAGGCTCCGGTTCCGGGGGCTGGGGCGGTTTGGCCGCCAGCGCCAAGAGCCCCGCGAGGAACACGGCCACAGCGAAGAACGCGAACGGTATTCGGTAGCTGTCGAAATAGTCGAACATGAACCCGGCGATCACCGGCCCCAGCGCCTGGCCGCCCACCTGCACCGACATGGTCAGGCCCCGGATTGTCCCCAAGTTCTGCCGTCCGTAGTAGTCCGCCCACACCAGGCGGATCAGCAGGTGCAGGCCGCCCACGCCGAAGCCGACGCCCGCCGCCGAGACCAATTCCGGCAGCACCCAGTCGCTCACCACCGTTCCCGCCGCGGCCAGCGCCACCACGAAGGCCGCGGACATCATCAGGAACCGGATGGGCATTCGCCGCGCCAACGCCGCCCAGAAGAGGCTCGCCGGCATCTGGGCTAGGGCGAAGGTGCTCGCGCTCATGGCGGCAAACCGCGGGTCAACTCCCTGGCTGATGTAGTGGGAGACCTGGTGCAGGCTGATCCCCGCCTGGACCATCATCCCGGCGCCGGAAAAGATCGCCAGGATCCAGAACGCGCGCGTCCGCAGCGCCTGCCCCACCGTGAAGTTGGTCTCGGTGAAACTCCCCGAGTTGCCGGAACCTTTGGCGGGTTCGGAATCACGGTTGGCAGCGTCTTCCCGCGCCGGCGCCGGGTCGGGTTCCAGGCCCAGATCCTCCGGCCGACGGGCCACCAGCAACAGGGACGGAACGACGCCCAGCGCCAGGGTCAGGATCCCCAGGGTCACCCACGCGGTTCGCCAGTCATAACCGGTGATGATCAGCTGCATTGCCCAGGGCACGATGGCCAGGCCGGCGCCCTTGCCGACGGCATCCACCGCCAGCCCCAGCGGACGACGCCGGACGAACCAGTTGCTGATGGCCGTGGGCAGCCCGATCTCCATGGGCCCGGAGAAGATCATCCGCCCCGGAACGTACAGGAAATAGAAAGCCAGGGGATGGGTGACGAAGGCCAGCCCGATCGCCAGAACACCCGTGGCGAGAGAACCCATCCCCAGGATGGCGCCGGCTCCGTACTTGTCCAGCCACCTCCCCACAATGGGCGAAATGAAGACCGCGACCAGCCCGCCCAGGCTGACCGCGCCGGAGAACATCCCCACCGACCAGCCCATGGACTGGGTCATCGGCACCACGAAAACGGAGAGGGTCGCCACCGCCATCACGGTGCGGGTGGACAGGCTCAACGCCACCCCATTCCCCGCGATGACCCAGCCGTAGTAGAAGGGTAGGGCGTGGGCCAGCCTGGTCCGCCCGGCGGTAACGTTGGTCATTGGGCTACCCCGCGAGCCGGACATTGCATGACGGCGCGACGCGCGGCGGGGTTAGTCGTAACTGTTCAGAGCTGCGGGGAAGTGTCATTGCGAGCGCAGCGCGGCAATCTCGTTGGCGCCGGGGAGTCCTTTGGGGCAGACGTTGCGGCTACGGCGTCGAGATTGCCACGGCGCAAGCGCCTCGCAATGACAACCTCATGGATTCTGAACACTTACTCTCCATCCTGGCAAATCATAGAATCCCGTAAATCCTGCATCTGGCGTTTACGACCGGTCTGCCCCGCGGACGGCCGGAAATCAGTTGCAACCGTCGTTCTTCAGTCCGCCGCCAGCGCTACCAGGTGGTCGTCCGCGAGCGCGTTCAGGTTCACCTGCTTGCCATCCTTGATGATGGCGGAGAGATGCTTGCCCTTTTGCAGCACGCTGACGTCGGCCAGGGGGTCTTTGTCCAGGATCAGGATGTCGGCCAACCTGCCGGGCTCAATGGTGCCCAGTTCGCCCTCCAAACCGACGGCGAAGGCGTTGTCCCGGGTGTTGGCGACGATGGCTTCCATGGGAGTGTAGCCGCCGTACTTGACCATGATTTCCATCTCGTTAGCGTGGAGTTCGCCGTAGGGCATCAGCGGGGAGTTGCCGCTGTCGGTGCCGCACAGCACCTTCACGCCCATGGAGCGGGCCTGCTGGAGCATATTGAAGCCGCCCTCAAGGTTGTACTTGATCTGGTCAACTTCCTGGTCGCTCCGGCCAAACTCCCGCCCGACCTCCACGGCGTGCTTGAGAAAGGTAATCGTCGGCATGATGCGGACGTCGTTTTCGGCCACGACCTCCAGGTCGGCCTCGGTGGCCAGGTCGGCGTGCATGATCCAGTCCACGCCGGCCTCGGCGGCGGCGCGGGTGGAGTCGGACCCGCGCGAGTGGATGGTGATGCGGGCGTTGCGGCGGTGGGCCTCACCGACCACGGCTTCGAGTTCTTCCTTGGAGATGGTCTGGAAATCACCCCAGGTGCTGTCGGCCATCTTGATGAAGTCCACGCCGTGCTTGCACTGGCGGCGCACCTCGGTGATCATCTCGGACACCGAGTTGGCGAGCACGCCGTTGACGTGCTCCGGTGTGCCCATCCACGACGGTTCGTTGTCGGCGATGCTGCCGTAGGTGACGATGAACCGGCCGGCGCAGTAGATGCGCGGACCCTCAATCAGGCCGGCGTTGATCGCCTCCCGCAGCGCCACGTCGATGAACCAGGTGCCGCCGGGGATGGACAGGCCGGTCACGCCGGAGCGCAGCACCTCGCGGGCGTTCCGGGCGGCCCGGATGGTGGAGAACTCGGGGCTGGTGGTTCCACGGGCGACGTTCAGCCCGGGCATGGCCGGCTGCCCGAAGGACAGGTGGCAGTGGCCTTCGATCAGGCCCGGCATGATCCACCGGCCCGTGGCGTCGATGGTCTCCACGTGCTCCCGGTCCTCGACGTTGACCTGGGGAGGCACCGCGCCGACGCTGAGGATGCGGTTGCCCTGGATCACCACCGCGTCGTTCGGAGCCGCCGGCTGACCCGTCGCGTCAATGAGTGTGCCGTTGCGGATTATCGTGGTCTGTGTCCCGTTGGTGCTCATCGCCTCCTCCTTTATCGTGTGTCGTCTGGTTCCCTTCCCGGTACCGGCTGGATCCGAACCCGGTGTCAGGTGTAGCCGCTCCTTTCAGAACAACACGAGGACCGCCAGGGCGATTACTGCCGTTGCCGCGAAGGCCAATACCGACAGCAGGACCACATCGCCCGTGCTTACCTTTCGGCTCCTCTTCGCATCCTCCTCCAGCTTGCGCTGAGTTCGGGCGTGCATCAGGTGCTCTTCCGGATGATGTGGTGGCGGCAGCATGGTCATCGTGATCCTCCCATGGACGCTAGGCGTGGAGCCGGTCGTAGGCTGAAAGCCGCTCGATACCATGCTCTTCGTCGTATTCGGCGGCAGAGACCAACTGCCCGGTCATGGTTGCCGGGGTCTGCAGGGCCAGGAACACGGCAACTTCGGCGATGTCGTCGGGCAGCCTCATGCGCTTGTGCACTTCGTCGTCGTAGTCGTCGTTGGGCCGGGTCAGGTTCCAGCCGGGGTCGAGGATGTTGACGGCGATGCCGAAGTCCTTCACCTCGTCGGCCAGCGACTCGCTGAGACGCTCCACCGCGGCCTTGGCGGCTCCGTAGGATGCCTGGCCGGCCCCGGCGAGCTACGTTCATCGAGGTCAGGTTGACGATGACGCCGCTGCCGCGCTCCATCATGTGCGGCAGGACGGCCTTGCAGGTCATGAAGGTGGTGGTCAGGTTCGATTCCATCACCCGCCGCCACTCCTCTTCGGTGATGTCCAGGACGGTTACGGCGTGGGTCAGGTCGTTGGTGAAGAGGCGATATCCGCCGACGTTGTTGACCAGGATATCGATCTTGCCCAGTTCGCTGATGGTCTCCCGGGCGGCCCGGTTGGCGCCCTCGCCGGTGGTCAGCTCGGCGTTGACCGTGTGGGCGCGGCGGCCCAGGGCGCGAATTTCGGAACCGACCGCGTCCAGCTCCGAGGGAGTGCGGGCTACGATGGCGACGTCTGCGCCCTCGCGGGCGTAGGTCAATGCCATGGAGCGGCCCAAGCCGCGGCCCCCTCCGGTCACCAAGGCGACTTTACCTTCCAGTTGCATTTTGCTTCACCTTTCCGGCGGGTGTGTAACTGTTCACAATTCAGGAGGTTGTCATTGCGAGGCGCTTACACCGTGGCAATCTCGACGCGGTGGCAACAACGTCTGCCTCGAAGGACTCCCTTGCGCCAACGGGATTGCCGTCCCCGTATCAAGTACGGGCTCGCAATGACACCTTCCCCATAACTCTGAACAGTTACGCGAGGGTTACTCGTCCTGGGGGAGGAAGGCGTTGGGGACCACCGCGCTGCCCTGGCCGACGCCGGTGGTATCGCCGCGCTGGTTCTCGACCTTGATGTCCACCGATACCCGGCTGCCGTTCACCTCGCGGCTCACGCCGGTTACCGCCCCCGTGAAGGTGATGGTGTCGCCCGGGCGGACCGGCCGCAGGAACCTCAGGTCGACGGTCCCGCTGTGGTTGAACACGTCGCTGCCGAAGTAACGGCGCAGCAGTTCCAGGGCGAAAGACAGTGACATCCGGCCCGACGCCACCGTGCCCTCGGTTCCCAGGGTCTCGCGAGCGGTCTCCTCGTCGGTGAACTGGGAGGCTTCCAGATCGCCGGAACTGCCCTCGAACAGGTTGATGGCCTCCTGGGTCATTTCCTTCATCAATGGGGGCAGTTCGTCCCCCACCTCGTAGGCGCGTACTAGCCTCCCCATTTCTTGCCGACCTCCGTGGGCTGCTTGAGCTCGTGGGTGATCACGCGGTCGATGAGCCGGCCGTCTTCGTCAACCGAAACCGCCTCGGTGACGATGTAATTCTTGCCCCGGCGCAGGTACTTGTCGGCGATCCACGCCCGCACGGTGATGGTCTTGCCGGCCACGGGCGGGTTATAGCAGTAGAACGCGCAGCGGGCGTTGACCGAACCGGCGTCCCGGTACTTGGCGTTGTACTGCTTGACATCGACCTTGTGGGAGATGGTCGGGAAGCTGGCCTCCGGGTCCATCACTCCCTGGCGGTAGGTATCTATCATGTCCTGGGTGAGGAGGTACTGGTACGTCTCGAAGGTCTCGCCGACCTCCAGGGCATCCCAGTCCAGGAGTATGCGGTCATCGGCTGCTACCATAGCTGCACTTCCTTTCGTTTGATGCGTATCGTGGGCATATCGCTCACGCGTACTCGGTTTGTCATCGCGAGGAGCGTAGCGACGCGGCGATCTCGTTCCCGCGGCGGCGTCCGCTGCCCTGACGAGATTGCCGCGCTTCGCTCGCAATGACGAAGCGGGCGAAACCGGGTACGCGTAAGGGGCATATCGGTATTGCCTCGCGATGGGTTGGCTTTCCAATGGTGTCGTTGCGAGCGTCATATTACCCCAAAAGGAGGGGTATGTTGAGATAACCATCGCCCCTGTAAATTCGGGGTGGCCTGCTTCGGTGCCGCGACACGTTTCGCGATCGCCCGTCTCGGCCGGCACGCATCAGGCTTACAGGAGCCGGCCCTTCAGCGACTCGAACTCCTCGCGGGTGATGTAGCCCTGGTCCAGCAGACGGGCCAGGCGCTCCAGTTCGCCCACCGCGCCGCCGACGGTGTCCGCGCCCGGGTCCTGGGCAACGGAGCGGTCAACCTGCTTCACGTCGGTCACGCCGCAGAGGCCCATGGCCACGCTTAGCTCGGAGCGGAGGATCTCCAGGCAGTGGCGGACCCCCTCCTCGCCGTTGACCGACAGGCCCCAGAAGATGGGCCGACCTACGAAGACCGCACGGGCGCCCAGGGCGAGCGCCTTCAGCACGTCGGCGCCCTTGCGCACGCCGCCGTCGAAATAGACCTCCAGCCGGTCGCCTACGGCGTCTGCGATCTTGGGCAGCATCTCGATGGTGCCTTCGGTGCCCTGCAAGGCGTGGCCGCCGTGGTTCGAGACCACCAATGCCTCGCAGCCGTACTCGGCGCAAAGCCGGGCGTCCTCGGCGGTTTGCACGCCCTTGATGACCAGCGGCATCGAGGTGATGGAGCGCAGCCACTCCAGATCGGACCAGTTGAGGCCCGACTCGAAGCTCTCGGCGAAATTATCCCGGGTGGGCAAGTTGGGCAACTCGATTCCCTGGAAGTTCTTCAGGGTGCGCTCCTGGTCCAGGATGTAGGCGTAGCGGTACTCCCGCTCCCGGGAGTTGGCGCCCAGGTTGTCCACCGTGAGCATCATGGCCTTGTAGCCCGCGTTTTCGGCCCGGCGCACCAGGATTTCGGTCAGCTCCCGGTTCTCGAAGAAGTAGAGTTGAAACCAAAGGGAATTGGTGGCAACCTCGGCTACTTCCTCGATGCTGTAGCTGGAGGCGGTGCTGAGCCCCAGGATGGTCCCGGCGCCGCCGGCGGCCCGGGTGGAAGCCAACTCGCCCATGGGGTGGGCGCGCTGGTGGGTGCCCGTGGGGGCCAGCATCACCGGCATGCTGATCTCTTCGCCCAGGACGGTGGTGGTCATGTCCCGCTCGGTTACGTCCACCAGGATCCGGGGCCGCAGCTTGACTTCGCTCATGGCCTGGACGTTGGTGGTGTTGGTAATCCAGTCCGGCGCGCCCAGGTCGCCGAACAGCCGGTCGAACAGGGCCTGGGGCATGGTCTGCCTGGCCCGGGCTTCGTAGTCTCCAATGGTCAGCAGGGTCGGTTGCGTGGTCATGCGTCCTCCATAGTGGATCGGCTGTGGCGGGCCGGCGTCAACAATCTCACCAGAACCCGTTGGGCTGGTCCAGCCCGGGTAAGTGTTCAGAATCCAGCGGGTTGTCATTGCGAGGCGCTTGCGCTGTGGCAATCTCGATGCCGCCGCAGCAACCTCTGCCCCAGAGGACTACTCTACGCCAACGAGATTACCGCGCTGCGCTCGCAATGACACATTCCCCGCAAGTCTGAACCATTACCAGCCCGGCAGTGCGTTGCCGGAAAGTATAGTAGCCCCGGAGGGGGACTACAGGGCGTGCAACGCCGGTATGACCTCGTGGCCCACCAGGTCGATATGCTCCAGCACCTCGGCCTGGGACATCTCCGGGTAGAATAACCGGATAGCCACGTCGGTGAACCCCATCTCGTGGTAGGCGGCGATCTGCTCGACGCACTCCTCGGGGCTGCCCACCAGGAAGGTATCGTCCATCAGCGTTTCCAGGTCGCCGGTCACCTTGCGGGTCAGCTCGTCGTCGGTGCCGTGGAGACCGTGCTGGGCGTAGACTTCGTACTTCCTGGCCAGGTTGACCCTGGCGCGCTCCAGCTCCTCGCGGGTCGCGGCGCAGAAGAACTCGCGCACGATGACCATGTCCTCGGGAACCTCGTGGCCGTTCTCCTCCAGGGTCTGATGGTACAGCGATATCTGGCGCCGGATGGTGGCGTTGGACTGGGCGGGTCCGACGTAGAGGATGTCGCCGCCCCGGGCGACCCGGCGCACCGCCGGATCGCTCATCGCGGCCTGCCAGATCTTGGGATGGGGATTCTGGTAGGGCCGGGCGGTGGGCCGCGCCCCGGTCACGTGGTAGTAGCGGCCGTGGTGGGTCACCTCATCGTCGGTCCACAGCCGGCGCATCAGGCCGAGAGCTTCGGTGCAGCGGGCGCCGCGCTCGGACATCTTCGTTCCGAAGGCTTCAAACTCCTCCGGGCGATAACCCAGCCCGATGCCCAGGGTGAAGCGTCCTTCCGCGATGTGATCCAGAGTCGCCGCCTGCTCGGCAACGTCCACGGGGTTCAGCAACGGCAACAACAGGACCGAGGTGGCCAGTTTCATGTCTCCCGGCTCGGCGGCCAGGCGCGCCAGCACCGGCCACGGCTGGAAGTGCTGGAAGGGGTCGATCAGGTAGTGGTGGCCCCAGCAATAGATGTCGAACCCGGCATCGCGCGAGGCCCGGAACTGCTCCAGGTGGTTCTGCCACTGTTGCTGATGGTCGATGCTGTCCCGTTGCACCACATGGCCGACCTGATAACCGACGCGCATAGCCTCACCCGGTCACACCGTCGTTCCTGCGAATTGTCAGAAGCAGGATTTTCCAGATTATGGGATTTTCAGGATGCCGCCACGAAAGCGCTAACCAGTCCAATCCTGCTAATCCCAAAATCCGGCAAATCCTGCTTCTGACGAACTCCCGAAAGAGGGTACGCATGAGGCCCTAGCCGCCGACGTGGCGGTACTTGATCAGCCGCTGGCCTTCGAGGTTCTGGTTCACGTAGATGTCGCCGTGGGAGTCGACCCAGACGGCGTGGCCGCCAGTGCCCCACCCGGCATCCGAGGGGCTGCCCCAGCGGGCCAGGACGTTGCCGTTGATGTCCAGGATGGACATGAAACCGTCCAGTTCCGGCACGTACACCGCCAGATCGTCGTCGATGTAGATGTCGCAGGGTCGAGCCAGGTCCGTCCACTGCTCCAGGAAGTTTCCCTCGGAGTCGAAGATCTGCATGCGGTTGTTCTCGCGGTCGGCCACGAACACCCGCCCGTCGGTGTGTACCCAGACGCCGTGGGGGACGTGGAATTCGCCGGGCGCGGTCTTTCCCGGCGTGCCCCATGAGTCCACATGTTCGCCGTCGGCGGTGAACCGGTGCACCCGGGCGTTGCCGTAGCCGTCGGAGATGTACAGCAGTCCGTCGGGAGAGATGGCGATGTCGCTGGGGCTGTTGAATGGCCCGGCCGCCCGGACCACCGGGTCGCTGTAGCTACCCGACCAGCCGGTGTCCGAGGGTTTGTCCCACTCGCCCATGGTCATCAGCAGGTTGCCCTTGGGGTCGTACTTGAGGACCACGTGGCTGTTCTTGACCGGCAGGTAGAGGTTCTGGTCGTCATCGATGAACATACCGTGGGCGTCGGTGAGGACGCCCTCGCCCCAGGAGGCGAGATAATTGCCGTCCCGATCAAGGACGATCAGCGGGTGTTCGCCGCGGTTGAAGAGATACACCCGGTCCTCGGAGTCGGTGACGATGGCCGTTTGCCCCAACTGCCATCCCTCGGGCAGCTTCTCCCAGTTCTCGACCTGCTCGTAGGTGTACTTGCCACTGCCGACGGTAACCATGTCATAGCCTCCTTGATCGCGCCCGGTGATCCCGGGGAAGAGGGTTTTGGTCGAACACCAAATGGGGTATCGACGGGGCGGCGCACCACGCGGCCAGCCCGAAGCATCTGCAAGGCTACTTGGATGCCTACGTGTTCCGGTTCAATCACCGGCGGGATGCGGCACCGATGTTTCAGACTTTGATGGACCGGGTTCTGGTTTGCCTGCGGGCTGACTAGCCCGGTTCAGCAGACTCAAGAACTGCGCCCGCGTCAGCGGGCGTTTCTCTTGGTTAGCCGTTGTCATCCTCGATGCCGTGGAATTTGAGCAGTTTGTCAAGTTTTTTGTTGACATCCTCAAATCGTCCGTTCATCTCGCTATGGAGTTCGGCAATTTGGTCGAATACCTTGTCGAATTTGGCGTCCATCTCCGCTTTCAACTCCGTGATTTCCGTTATCGTAGTCATCGTTTCGTCTCCGACCTTGGGGTTCCCCTTGGCCCATTCTATCCGATCCATTTTGCTAGTCAAGGGATTTATACCAGGGCTATCGCATATGAAAATCTGATGCCGCAGATCGTGATTTTAGCCAGAGTTTTGGGATTGAAAGCGTCCTGAAGTCGGATAGTGGTAAGGCCAATCTGCCCAAAATTAGCAGTGCCTGGCAGACTTTTATAATACAATCTGCCCAGCAATATTCATGTGCGATAGCCTTGGGTGGAAAGGGCACCCGCTCTAGAATTAGCTGGGCGATCTCAATGCCTGCGACCAGTTGTATGCGGAATCGGCACTACGACTACCGTCCCTGATTCGCCCGGGGTACCTCCCGACAGGCCTCCCGCATCTCCCGCACCCCCGCCAGGCTCCGCAACGTACCTTGATCGACCTGCCGACGCAGCAGGCGCACAACCGCCAACGTCTGCTGACGGTGCTCGCGTAACTCCGACTCGTCCAAGCGATACACGGCAGCCACTTGGTGTTGCGCCGGCATCCGCTCGCGCAATACCCCGCTGCAAAACAGCCACACTACCCCGGTCGCCGTAGCGGTTGGGGGTGGGGGTGGGGGTCGCCGCGTGTAGGAGGAAGGTGGCATCACGGGATCAGTCTCGGCGGGCGGTGACGACGATTGCGAACAGAATCCCTTCCCCTGTTCCCCGACGGCATTGGTGTGGCGGATGACCTCCCGCATGGCGTTGCCCGCGGCCTCCATCGGGTTCCCGGGAACCCCCGCGGGATTCATGGCTGCTGCCACGACCACGTTCCGATACAGGGCCACGAACTCTTGCATCGCCTCGGCCCGGAGCGCCAGTGTCCGCTGGATCGCAACAGTCGACTCCGGCCCGTTGATTCCCATTAGGTAGTCGGAACCCAACTCCAATTCCGTTAGCAGGAACAGCACGTTGCCCCGCCAGTCATCGTCGAAAATCCGATTGGGATTGTGTCGCAACTCTGAGTCCCGGTCGGTGAGTGCCTTCAAGTACGTGGTTTGCTTCTGGAACCGGGAAATGACCTCGCGAAAGTAGTCCGCCTCTGCGGGCGTAGGACAGGTGTCGACCGCCGCCCCCGCCACGTCCGCCGACATTGCCCGCTCTGACTCGGGGGATCGGTCACGCGACCAGAGGTCTCGAAACGCCTCGTCTACCTTACGCGCGTGCTCTGCTCTAGGTCCTGTCCCCTGGCTTGGCGTGTCACTCAACAGCCAAATATTGCACAGGCCTACTAACCCGATGCAGCCTGCGATCCCCAGAACCCACTTCCAGCCTGCACTCATGAGCGAAAACGGACAGTCGGTTCAGGATGGTACTGACCAAAAGGTGATGTAAGGAACTCGGCCAAAGGGAGGCACCATTCCAGGTTTCGGATGCTCTTATTCCGCCAATCGCCACGAACCATGACCGAAGCCTGGCTGGCCGTTCACTACGACGCCGTCTTGGTCCAAACGGTCCA
The DNA here is from genome assembly GCA_965203985.1 of Dehalococcoidia bacterium. Taxonomy (GTDB): domain Bacteria; phylum Chloroflexota; class Dehalococcoidia; order Lucifugimonadales; family UBA3495; genus Bin87. Next base: position 643,998 of record CBDBDS010000013.1, on the reverse strand, counting down.
ACATAAACCGGCAGGTTTGCCACGAGAACTGCTGGTGCGGCAACCCTATGCGTGCGCGGATTCGTGGTAGCGGCAAGACCACCTTCGTTGTTGTCTTTCGCTTCTTGAAGAACGTCTGCGATGGCCTCGGCGAGATACGCAAGGCCGATATTAACCGTCCTGCGGCGAGCATGAATGTTCATTCGTCTCCTCCGACCGTGGCCTCATCGGCTGTTTGGGCATCGACCACCGTTTAGTACGTCGTCAACGTATCAATCACCGCCTGCTCCAGCTCGCCGGCGCGGACGGAGACCTGGTCGGGCGTGAGGCCGCCCAGGGGATGGGGGATGCCCAGGGGGTGGAAGTCGGGGCGGCCGAAGGTGCGGGCGTGGCGGAAGGCCGAGTTCAGGAACGGGTCGGTGCAGAGCACCACCGTGGGGATGCCGAGGTTTTCGAGGGTCATTGCGTCGTGCACACTGCACGCGGTGCAGGACCCTCAATCGGCAATCGCCGTGACCACGAAGTCGCACCGGTCGGAGAGGTCGCTGATGATCTCATCGGTGGCCGGCCGGGAATAGACGAACTTGTCCACGGCGATGATGTCGCCAAGTTCCAGGTCCCTGGCCATCCGCTCGCCGATGTTGCGCAACAGGAGGTCGGCGTTGGCCTTGCGGTTGCCCAAGAAGCCGCCGACCTTGTCGTGCAGCGTATCCAGCCGGGGCGCGGCCCGCCAGCGGGATGCTGCATCCGGGTCGATGGGCAGGGCCAGACCCAGTTCCCGCATCCGGTCCTGGTAATTTGTGACGGTCATCGTTCCTTCTCCAATTCGGCTATCAGCGTTCGATTTTTCGGGTGACCCGGCGGGAGCCCCAGCCGGGCAGGTAGGCCGAGTGGGGGCCGCCGGCGCCGCCGGCGACGAAAATGTTGATGCGGTCCGGGGCGCGGACCACCGGCACCATCTGGTCGTCATCGTCGGCGTCGATGTACCGGGGCCAGAAGTGGCCGCGTCGGGAGTCGCCCTGGGGCGGGCCGCCCTGGCGGAGTTTCCGCACCGGCTTGCGGGCGTGCTCGTAGAGGAACTGGCGGATGTCCCGCTTGTTCCAGCCGTCGCGGTGGAGGAACTTGGCGTGCTCGGGGCCAATGACCACGAAGGTGTCGCCCATGACGTACATCTGGACGTTGCCCAGGGTGCACATGGTGTCGGCCAGAACGGTCAGGAAGTTCCGCGAATGGGAGGCGTGGTACATGATGTTGTGCGGCGCCTCCGCCGGAAACACCGACACCGTGCTATCGGTCGGGGCGAAGCCGAGCTCGACGTGCATCGGCTCCCAGGGGTTGGCGTCTTCGTCCTCGGCGACGCAGTAGGTGTACGCGCCGGGGTGGCCGAAGGTGGCCTTGTTGGTCTCGCCGGGGATCGCGCCGCCCAGGTTGAGCAGGGCCAGCTTGACCGCGCGGCCAATGGTGGCGTTGGCCCGCCAGCCGGAGCCGAAGCAGTTGTAGCCGCCGTTGATGTCCAGCTCTTTGACGATGGGACCGTTCACTATCAACAGCGGCGTGTGGATGCCGGTGGAGCACATCACGCCCCGCAGGTTGAACCGTTCGTCCATCATCGCTTCCAGGGCGGTGATGATCACCGGCATGTGCTCCGGCCGGCAGCCCGCCATGACCGCGTTGACCGCGATGCGCTCGACAGTGGCGCGTCCGCCCAGGGGCGGCAACTCCGCGATGAGTTCGTCCCCTCCGCGGCCGCTGATCTCCACGAACTTGCGGACCAGGTCGTCGGACGGCGGCACAACCGGCAGGCCGTCGGTCCATCCGGTCTCAAACATCAATTCGATGGCATCGGAAACGTCGGTGGCAAGCATTATCGGCCCATGAAGAGTGCTGGATTTTGCCGTGATTCGGCCGTGCCGAGTGTAATGCTCGCGGGTAGTGCCGTCAACGCGACAATTGCCGGCACGGGTGCTTTCGTAAATCGTCAGAAGCAGGATTTACGGGATTTTATGATTTGGCAGGATTGGGAGATATCCATCATGGAACGGTTCCAATCCTGATAATCCCCAAATCTTGAAAATCCTGCTTCTGACGTTCCCCTACGGCACTGCGCCCAGACCTGGAATTATCGTCTCTCGGAAGGCGTCCACCTCGGCCCGCGGCATGTCGTAGCCGCCCTCCTGGGTGTGGGTGGGAAAGATGAAGACGTGGTTGATGTTCGATTCTTCCCGGGCGCGTTTCAGCCGGGCCAGGCACTCCTCCGGCGTGCCGAACAGGCCGAAGGCATCGCATATTTCGGCGGCCTGCGTGTCGCTGATGTTCTCCGGGACGAAGTCGTCGGCCAGGTCGATGCCGGCCTCTCGCAACCAGACGAGGTTAGAATCGCTGGGGTATTTCAGATAGGGCTGGTCGGGCCGGAACCACTGTTGGGGAAAGCGACGGGCGGCCGGGCCGCAGATTATCCGTCCCGAGGATTCTGCGCTGGCAATGATCACATAAACGAAGAAAATGGTATAACAATTGAGGCCCGATCAAGGACGGGAGCAAACGTGGGTTCACTTCCACTGTCGGGGGCGTTGTGTCTATCTGCTGAGTAGGAAGGCACTTTAGTATGATGAGACCGGAAAGAGGATTAGAAATGGAAAACGTCAGGTGTATCGCGGTTGACTGGTCTGGTGCTGAGGACTTGAAAGACCAGCGTGACAAAATTTGGGTTGCCGAAGCTGTGCAGGGGCGTCTCATCCGACTGGAAAACGGGCGAACGCGGCGTCAAGTTGTCGATTACCTGTTGGAAAAGATTTGTGGAGGCGGCCCGCTGATCATCGGGCTGGATTTCGCGTTCTCTTTTCCGGAATGGTACTTGGATGAGTACCATCTCGAGAACGTGCAAGCACTGTGGGCTGAAGCTGCGAAGCGAGGAGAGCGCTGGCTTAATGGCCAGACACCGCCTTTCTGGGGCTTGGATGGCCCGTTTAAATCTCAACCGGAAGAGGTAATGGATGATCTCGGATTGCGGGAAACTGATTGGGCTAACGGCGGGGAGTCCGTATTTCATGTTTCCGGAGGGGCAAACGTTGGGACAGGAACCATTCGCGGGCTTCCTCATCTCGCGGAAATGCAAAACGCAGGTGCAACTATCTGGCCCTTTGATGCTCCAGTTCCTGACAGTCCTAACGTGATCGAAATATATCCTCGTGTGTTTTACGGACACGGAGTGACAAAAAGTCTGGAGAGATCTCGTCGGAGATACTTGGAAAGGAATTATGGTGATCTGGAGGGACCATTACATGACGATATGGTCGCTAGCGATGACGCGTTCGATGCGGGCGTTTCTGCACTGATGATGAGTGCCCACATTGGAGATTTGCAAAAACTCCAGCAGGCGACTGAGCCTACAATCTCTTTGGAAGGTGAGATATGGGCACCGCTGGTGCGGCGATGGTTTCATGCATAGGGGACGCACAGTCTCACAGCCGGTATCCTCTGCGAACGAGCCACGGATTGAAACTTGAGCGGTAGCAGTCGATGGCTTCGGCCCAGGCAGCAGCGTAGGAGCGCCCCATGAACACATCCTACCGTCCCACCGGATTGATCCGCTATGACTCGTCCGGCGCGTGCCGGGGGTACACGCTCTTCTCGCCCAACGGCGGGGACGACGCTTACCTGATCGACATGGAAGGCAACTTCGTTCACCGTTGGCATTATCCCGGCGGAATTGCCTACGGGTTCCTGTTGGACAATGGCAACCTGCTTTTCCGTGACCTGGGAGCCAACCCGCCCGGCGCAGACCACATCCGTGAGCTGGACTGGGAAAGCCGACTGGTCTGGGAGCACCACGACACCAGCCTGCGCCGGCACAACCGGCTCCCCAACGGCAACAATCTGTTCCTGCTGCAGCGCGACCGGATATCGGCGGAACTGACCCGCAGGGTCCAGGGCGGGTTCGCCACCGCCGGCGACCCGGAGCGGATGCTCGGCGACCAGGTGGTGGAGGTTGCGCCCGATGGGACCGAGGTGAGCGTTTGGAGTTCCGCCGACCACCTGGATCCGGACACCGACGTGATTTGCCCCCTGGAACGGCGCGATGCCTGGGGCAGCGCAAACGACCTGACGGCGTCGCCCGACGGAAGCACCTTCCTGATCAGCTTCCGCATTCTCAACTCCGTGGCGTTGGTGGACCGGCCAACGGGGGAGATCGCGTGGAAGTGGGGGGCGGGGATTATATCCCACCAGCATCACCCCACCTACCTGGACAACGGCAACGTGCTGCTGCTGGACAATGGTTCCCACCGTCGCGGCCTCAGCTACTCCCGGGTCATCGAGGTCGACCCTTCCACCAGCGAGATCGTGTGGCAGTACCAGGGACGCCCGATGGTGTCCTTCTTCACCCACTTCACGGGCGGCGCGCAACGTCTGCCCAACGGCAATACCCTCATCACCGAAGGTCAGCAGGGCCGGCTGTTCGAGGTGACGCCATCCGGTGAGATTGTCTGGGAATACGTCAGCCCCTTTTTCGTCCCGTCCCAATACGGCATGGCCAACGCCGTGTTTCGTGCCCATCGGTACGATCCCGACCATCCCGCCTTGCGGAGTAGGGACCTGGATCCCAACCGACACGGTAATTTCAACCGGCTTTACGGGGCGAGGTGAAACCGACTCCCGGCCGGCCTCGTCAGGACAATGACCTGATCAACAATTAGAGCCGATCAATCTTTCAGCACCAATTTCAAGGAGACGGAACCATGTACAACAAATCCATGATCAGCCTGGAACAGGCCCAGAATGCCATCACCGCCATGATCGCCGATTTCAACCGCGACCCCGACCGGCGCAAGGTCGATATGGCCGTGGTGGACGACGCCGGCAACCTGCTGGCCTACGCCCGCATGGACCGCTGCCTCAGGCCCACCTTCGCCATTCGCAAGGCCTACACCTCCGCGGTGCGATCCATGGACACGGCCGCATTCGCGGAGCAACTCAGCAGCACGGGCCGGACGCTGGAGTCCTTCGGGGATCCGCAGTTGATAGCGATACCGGGCGGCGTCGCCGTTTTCCATGAGGGCGTGGTGGTCGGCGCCATCGGCGTGGGCGGCCTGCCCAGCGGGTTCGACGATGAGGCCATCGCCAAGGCCGGAGTTGCCGCTTTGGGAATCTAGCGGCGCCCGCCCGCCGCAAAGTCCTCCAACGGCGGAGACGAGATCATCAAGAGGCGGTTGCGAAGCCAGGACCGACGGACACTGTTCCGATGTGAATCCGCGCGGTAAGTGCGCTCACGCGTACCCCCACTTTGCAGAGGGGGAACAAATTGCATGGATGAACGGGATGGCGGGAGTCGGACACCTGTGCATCCATGCAAATTCCTCGATCTTGCCAAACTGGGTACGCGTGGGGACTCAGCCCAGGTTGACCACTTTCTCACCTCGGAAATACCATCGAACTCCAGCGCCACCGCCGGAGGTTGGAAACCCATGACCGCCAACCCTGAAACCCTCAAGAAAATCGCCAACATCATCCGCTCCGAAGCGCCCAGGTACCTGCCCGCCGAGTTCGTCATCCACGACGTGACGGCGGAAAACCTACCCGGCCCAGACGACGAGGACTACGTCCACATCAGGGTCATCCTCGAAGACGACCACCCCAAACTGGACATGCAGATCCACATGCGCTTCCGCCTGGAGATGGGCGACCTCTTCGAGAAATTGGGAATTCCCCACAACCCGAACATGTCGTACGCCGACCGGAGCGAGCTGAACGCATGACCACCCCGGTCAGCGCGACGCCGGCCCCCATCAACTGGGCCAACCTCATCCAGGCAGGACGCGACCTACTCAACCCGCAGCAGGCCGGACCGACGCCGTCGCACGAACATGTCCGCCGGGCGGCGAGCAACGCGTACTACGCCATGTTCCATTCCCTGGCCCACAGCAACGCCACGGCCCTGGTTGGTCCTCCCACAAACGCGACCACCGCCGCAGCGTGGTCGCGAATCTACCGTGGCCTCGACCACACCACCGCCCGGCGGGAATTGCAGAGGCACCGCCAGGATTTCTCCCTGCAAGCCAGGATTTTCACCGCCGCATTCGCTGACCTACAGCAGCGCCGTCACTCGGCGGACTACGATCCCAACGCCGTCATCACGACCAGCGACGGCGCCCTATACCTCAACAGGGCCGAAGCGGCGATCCTTGGCTTTGCCCAAGTCGCACTGGACGAGCGGGTGCACATCGCCACGCTCACACTGGTCAGGTCACGGTAGTGTCCGCCCGCGCCGCGCTGACTACACTAACGGCGGCGCCCGCCGAAAAGTCCTCCAACGGCGGAGACGAGATCATCAAGAGGCGGTTGCGAAGCCAGGACCGGCGGGCACCGTTCCACCGTTAATCCGCGCGGTAAGTGCGCTCACGCGTACCCCCACTTTGCAGAGGGGGAACAATTTGCATGGATAAGCAGGATGAACGGGATGGCAGGAGTTGGACACCTGTGCATCCATGCAAATTCCCGGATCTCGCTAAACTGGGTACGCGTGGGTGGCTACTCCAGTTGGCGCAGCCTGGGGTCCAGGGCATCGCGCAGCCAGTCGCCGAACAGGTTCAGGGACAGCACGGTCATGAATATCGCCAGCCCCGGCAGCGTCGAAATCCACCACGCGATTGCGATCCGGTCACGGCCCTCGGAAAGCATGGACCCCCAGGCGGGTGTCGGAGGCGGCACGCCGGCGCCCAGGAAGCTCAACGCGGCCTCCAGCAGGATGACCACACCCACCAGCAGAGTTGCCACCACAATCACGCTGTTGGCTATGCCCGGCAGGATGTGGACGATCATGATGCGAATGGTGCCGGCCCCGGCCACGCGGGCCAATGCGACGTAGTCTGCGGTCTTGACGCGCAGCACCTCCCCGCGCGTCACGCGGGTGAAGAGTGGCCAGATAGCTATCGCCATGATCACGATAATCAGCTGGAAGGATGGTCCCAGGGCCACCACCAATACCAGGGCGACCAGGATGAGAGGGAGCGCAAGTATGATGTCCACCATGCGCATTACGACCTCGTCGACCCACCCGCCGTGCCATCCGGCAGTCAGGCCGAGCACCGTGCCCATGGTGCCGCCCACCGCCAGCGTCAGGCCGGCCATCACCAGGGAAACGCGCGCGCCGTAAATGATCCGGGTAAACAGATCACGCCCCAGGTGGTCGGTGCCCAGGATGTACAGAGTATCGATGCCTTCCCGGACCACCACGTCCAGCTTGTCGCCGATAACCGCGTTGGGGTCTATCTGCCTGGCGTTGTATTCGGTGATCTGTGTTTTTTGCTTTTCGATGTCGCTGGGGCTGATTACCGCCACCACCTCTTTGGTTATTATCACGGGCGGCACCGGCTCGTATGCCCAGAACCCCGGCTGGAGACGGTGGTTCGGGTCCCCCACCTCCGGATCGTATGGGGAGATCCAGTCGGCGGTGATCCCGGCCACCACTACCAAGGTCAGGATGAACACCGGAATAATCAGCACCGGGCGGCGCCAGCGCGAGATGGCCTTCAGCGCTCGCACGATGACGGGTTGGGAGGGAGAAAGAACTGTAGCGTTGGCCATTGGTTTCTCCGGGCCTTCTCTGGAAACGTGAATTCTCGATGCGGCGGTAACTGCTGCACTCGTCGAGGATCCGTATCTCCTACAGGTATCGGATTCTGGGGTCGATGTATGCGTAGAGGATGTCAACCAGCAGCGCTATGAACACATACCCCAGCGTGAACATGATGGTCAGCCCCTGGATCAGAGGGTAGTCCGACGACCAGAGGGCCTGCACCGCCAGCTGGCCCATTCCCGGCCACGCGAACACCAGCTCGGTGGTGATGGAGCCGGTAAGGATAGCCGGCATGGACACGCCGGCCAGGGTCAACGGCGGTATCAGGGCGTTGCGAAAGGCGTGCTTCCAGATGATCGCCCGGCCGGGCAACCCTTTGGCCCGCGCCAGCTTGATGTATTCCGTGTCCAGCGTGTCCAGCATCGCCGAGCGCATCAACCGCAGGCTGCCGGCCAGGAACCCGCCCCACGCCAGGGTGATTGTGGGCAGCACGAAGCTGTTCCAGTCCTGCCGGCCGGAAGGCGGGACCCACCCCAGGTACACCGCGAAGAAGAAAATGAACATGATGCCAAGCCAGAAAGACGGCGCCGCCTGCCCGATCAAGGCCACGGCCCTCCCGACCTGGTCCAGAATACTGCCCCGCATCACTGCCGACATCACGCCGAGGGGTATCCCGACAATGAGCGCGAGCAGGAAGGCGGCCCCGCCAAGCTGGAGCGTCGCCGGGATTTTCTCCGCAACTACCTCCAGCACCGGCCGGCGCTGGCTGATCGACTCGCCGAAATCACCGCGCAGCACCCCGCCCATGAAAATCGCGTACTGGTGGTACAGGGGCTTATCCAGCCCCAACTCCTCCCCCAGCAACTCCCATTGCTCCTGGGTGGCGTGGTCGTCCAGGAGCAGTGATCTTGGGTCACCACCCACCCGCGCCATGACGAAGATGATCATCGACACCGCGAGCAGCGTGATTATCATCAGGAAAAATCGGCGTACCAAAAACCGTTGCATGTCAAGGTCCCAGCATCAGATGTTCAGATACGTTCAATCCGGTCTCATCGCCTGAAGGTGACGATTTCTCTCACTACTCCCAGCAGCAGGGTTCCCGCGTTGGCTGCCACGGCCGCGCCCAACGCCGCGTAGGAGAAGGCGTTGATGGGCGGGGCGGAGCAGCACTTGATTTCACGACCCAGCGCGAATTCGTACCCCATCCAGGACCCGATGATCCCGCCCCCGAGACCCGCAGATCCGATCAGCAACAGCGTCGGCAACGTATTGCCGTCCAGGCGCAGCCACGTCAGCGAGCCGCCCAGTCCGGCCCCGATTGCCGCGCCCCCCAGGAACATCAAGTCCCGAAGCAGCTTGGATGAGGTGTCGGTGAAGAAATAATACAGGCCCCACGCGACCCACACACCCACATAGCTGAGCACGAGGGCTATAAGAAATCCAAGCCCTGCGCGCCCAGCGATGGTGAGTATGCTTGCCGCCAAGCTAACTTACGGCCGGAGCCGTAGCCATATCGACATTCTCTGACGCCCTCCTGACCTTACTGATCGGTGAGGTTGGGAGCGTACTCGAACCCGGTCAGGTCACGGGTTTCGGCGTAGTTCAGGTGATCGTTCCAGGGGGTCGTGTCCCCGTTCACGGCAAAGACCTGGTTCTGGGCATAGAGGCCGACGCTCAGGGCGTTGTCGTACACGAACTTCGCCGCCTCAACCATAATCTCGTACCGCGCCGCGTCGTCAACGGTGCCCTGGGCCTGGTTCATGTAATCGGTAAGGATCGGGTGGTCCATGCCGAAGTTCCAGGCGCTCTCGTGGTTGAAAGCGGTGGACCAGCGGTCCAGCGGATCAACCGCCACGTGGGTGTGCTGGTACGCCTGGTTGTAGGTGCGGGTCACGATGCCCGGGCGGAAGGTCTTGTAGGGCAGGTTCTGCTGGTTGGCCTTGACGCCGATCTGTGCCCACATCTGGGCGATGGCGGAAGTCACTTCCAGGTAATTCGAGCCGCCCAGGGGCGTCAGGGTAATCTCGAACCCGTCGGGATAGCCCGCCTCGGCCAGCAACTGCTTGGACTTCTCCGGGTTGAACTCCCACTGGCGGTACTCCGCCGGCAGCTTGTCCAGGTGGAACGCCCACGCCGGCAGGGAGTCCGGGATGGCCTCGCTGCTCAGCAGCGTGTCGGAGATCAACTGGCGGTCAATGGCGATGGACAGGGCGGTACGCACCTTGGCGGCGTTCTGCCATTCCTCGGATGCGGGGTCCGGGTTGCCGGAAATCCAGGGTAGAGAAGGATCAAAGCCGGGGACTCTCTCTTCGTGTTCCGGCGTACGCGAACCGTCAGGGTTCACTCCCACGTAGTAGTTGCCGTAGAAGGCCATGCTAACGCCGCTGCCGCCGGCTATCCGGACGAAGTCGGTGCCCGGGTGGTCCGCCACCGCCGCGATGGAGTCCAGGTTCATTTCCATCGCCGTGAGTCCGTCGGTGAGGAAGTTGGCCACGCGGGTGGATTCCTCGGGAATGTGCAGCCACCGCAGTTCGGCAAACTCGGGCGTCTTGCGCCAGTGGTCTTCAACCGCGTCCCACCGGGTGAACTGGTCGCTCTGGTGCTCGGCAAATGACCACGGGCTGGTGCCGGCGATGTTCCGGCTGGCCTCGTCGACGCCCACCTCTTCAAGTTGCGCCTTGCTGATGATGTTGACGTGGGGGCGAGCCAGCAGGCCCAGGGTGTCGTACTGCGGCGTCCCGGTGTTCACCTCGATGGTGTACCGGTCGATGGCCTTGGCCCGGCCTTCGTCGATAACGCCGGTGACGGTCGTGCCTTCCTTGACGTCTCCGCCCAGCCCCCAGATCCGGCGGATGTGGGTGTTGAACGCCACGCGGGAGCTTTCGCCGCCGCTGATCATCAGGCTCCAGAGGACGCCTTCCGCATCCAGTTCGCCGTAGCCCTTGTGGAACTGGGCGCCCTCTACCAGCTTGAACGTCCAGGTGACGCCGTCCGGGGCAACGCTCCATTCCCGGAACAGCCAGGGAACAATCTCCTTGTCTTCGTTCATGTAAAGGAGGGTCTCGGCGGTGGTGTAGCCGTTATGGTGATACCCGGCTCCCTCCGTGACCGTCGGGAAGACGTGGAACGGGGCGACGAGGGGCAGCCCGAAGGTCAAAGTCCCCCGGGGCGCCGCTACGTCCGAGGCTTCGGGCATGGCCGTCGCGGCGGGAACGGCGGTGGCCGCGGCGCTGGGCTGCCCTGAGCCTGAACTGGCGGCGGGAGTGTTTTCCGTCATGGCCGCCGCCGGCATCGCGGTTGCTTCTGCCGCCGGGGCCGCCGGCGCGGCGGCCGGCGTTTCCTGCGCCGTTCCGCAGGCTACCGCGACCATCAGCGCCAGGGCCAATGGGGCGAAAGCCAGCAGTCGGGGCAATGGGAGCCGTGGGTGCTTCATATCAGAACCTCCGAATTCCGAAATAATAGGGCAGTGCACTGTGCCGCGTTGCAGCTCGTCCCGTCTCGACCGATGCCCGTGCCGTCGTAAGATCGTCCGTCGGCATTGGCACGAATCCGCTCGATAGCGGGCCGGCTCCGCGCAGCTTTTAGACTGCCCCGAAAACGTCAGGGTAAAATAGACTGCCATCCCCCGCGAGTCAATAGCGAATATTTATATGTTTAACTGACGGCCGTCCCGGGAGTGCCCGAGCAAATCGGCTCCGGCAGCGCACCGGAGTTCACCGCCGGAGCGGCGCGGGAATGGCCGGCTGGGGTTGGAGCAAGGACCCGGTACATTCAGCCTCAGCCTCTCTGGGGAAACCGTTGCCGGCGCTGCTCGATCAGTGCCGGCAGACCTGCAATCGCATCAGGCTAACGGTTCCCACGGTTGCCGTCGAACCGGCTTCGGCTCCGACCGTAAGCCAGCTCGATGCTCTGTGACGCTCTCCCGGTCTACTGCGTGAGGTTGGGAGCGTACTCCAGCGCGGTCAGGTCCCGGGTTTCGGCGTAGTTCAGGTGCTCGGGCCAGGGTTCCGTGTCCCCGTTCAGGGCGAACACCTGGTTCTGGGCATAGAGGCCGACCGACAGGGCGTTGTCGTACATGAACTTCGCCGCCTCGGCCATGATCGCGTACCTCGCTTGGTTGTCGACGGTGCCCTGGGCTTCCGCCATCAGATCCCGCAGGACCGGGTGGTCCACGCCGAAGTTCCAGGCGGTATCGTGGTTGAAGGCGCCGGACCACCGGTCCAGGGGGTCAACCGCCACGTGGGTGTGCTGGTACGCCTGGTTGTAGGTCCGTTCCACTATGCTCGGACGGAAGGTCTTGTAGGGCAGGTTCTGCTGGTTGGCCTTGACGCCGATCTGGTCCCACATCTGGGCGATGGCGGAAGTCACTTCCAGGTAATTCGAGCCGCCCAGGGGCGTCAGGGTGATTTCAAACCCGTCGGGATAGCCGGCCTCGGCCAGCAGTTGCCTGGCTTTCTCAGGATTGAACTCCCACTGCCGGTACTCCGCCGGCAGCTTGTCCAGGTGGAACGACCATGCCGGCAGCGGGTCGGGAATCGCCTCGCCGCTCAGCAGGCTATCCGCGATGGTCTGGCGGTCGATGGCGATGGACAGGGCCGTTCGCACCTTGGCGGCATTCTGCCATTCCTCGGACGCGGGGTCCGGGTTGCCGGAGGTCCAGGGCAAAGTGGGATCGAAGCCGGGGGCTCTTTCAATGTGTTCCGGCGTGCGTGATCCGTCAGCGTTGAGCCCCACGTACCAGTTGCCATAGAAGGCCATGCTCGCCGCGCTGCCGCCGGCTATCTTGAACAGGCTGGTGCCCGGCTCGTCCTTGACCGCGGCGATGGAGTCCAGGTTCATCTCCAGCGCCGTCAACTGCCCGGTCTTAAAGTTGGCGACCCGGGTGCTCTCTTCGGGAATGTGCTGCCATACCATCTCGGCAAACTCGGGAGTCCTGCGCCAGTGGTCTTCCACCGCGGACCACCGGGTGAACTGGTCGCTCTGGTGCTCCTGGAACTCCCATGGGGCGGTTCCGGACATGTTCCGGCTCGCCTCGTCCACACCCACGTCTTCCAGTTGCGCCTTGCTGATGATGTTGACGTGCGGGAAGGCCAGCAGGCTCAGGGTGTCGTACTGTGGCGTCCCGGTGTTCAGCTCGATGGTGTACTTGTCAATCGCCTTGACCCGCCCTTCGTCCATGATGTCGGTGACGGTTTTGCCTTCCTTGACGTCGCCGGCGACTCCCCAGATTCTGCGGATATGGGCGTTATACCCTACCCGGGAGCTCTTGCCGCCGCTGATCATCATGCTCCAGATGACACCTTCCGCATCCAGTTCCCCGTAGCCTTTGTGGAACTGGGCGCCCTCTACCAGCTTGAACGTCCAGGTGACGTTGTCCGGAGCAACGCTCCATTCCTTGAACAGACGGGGAACAATCTCCCGGTCTTCGCTCATGTGAACCAGGGTCTCCGAGGTGGTGAATCCGTTGTGGTGATACCCGGCTCCTTCGGTCACCGTCGGGAAGACGTGGAACGGCGGGACCAGGGGCAATCCGAAGGTCAAAGTCCCTCTGGGTCCCATCATGGCCGAGGTTTCCGGCATGGCCGTCGGTTCGGGAATGGCGGTAGCCGCGGGCATCGCCTGCCCGGAACTACCGGACCCTCCTGAGCTCGCGACAGGAGTGCTTTCCGCCATGGCCGCAGCGGGCATCGCGGTTGCTTCTGCCGCCGGGGCCGCCGGCGCGGCGGCGGGCGCTTCCCCTGCTGTTCCACAGGCTACCGCAACCATCAGCACGAGAGCCAATGGCGTGACTGCCAGTAGTCGACCTAATGGAAGCCGTTGGTGCCTCATATCAGAACCTCCAAATTTTCGAAGAATAAGGCAGGTAACTGTGCCGTGTCGCAGTTCGTCCCGTCTTGATCAACGACTGCGCTGTCGAACATCCGCCGGCATTTGTACTAACCGGTACGAATTACATCCATATAGGAGTAGAGCTTCGCAGGATTTAGACCGATCTGGAAAGCGGATGTAACATAAACTGCCGCCCAATGCGAGTCAATAGGGAATACCAGGGCTTGTGCAAAGTCGTTGTCAGAAGCAGGATTACCAGGATTAGAGGATTTTCGGGATTTATGAACATCCTGAAAATCTCAAAATCCGGCAAATCCTGCTTCTGACATTTGCCGCCGGGATGAACTTTGCACAAGCCCTGCGTGTTGGGGCTCCTTGATATAATGCCGACATGGAACGATGGCGACGGTGGTTTGCGCCAGATCGATTGCTGGGGTGACACTTTTCGGTGTCACCATTCGGGATCGCCTTCACGACCTGATTGGTAACGCGCTGGCAGACCAGAAACGCGGATTTTGCTGAACTGGCGAACTTCGTCAGCATCAGCGCCGTAATTCACGGAGGATCAGCCGTAGCAGTTGATCCGCTTATAATGGGATGGGCCAAAGCCGTGTTTTACGGGATAGCAACCATAATCAAGCTGCTGGATGGTTGTTAGAATCAGGATTTGCCGGATTTCGGGATTGGCAGGATTGAGTTGGCTACGGCGCTCATGCGTACCCAGTTTCCCCCATCGGTCATTGCGAGCGGAGCGTGGCAATCTCGTGATGGCAACGGGGTCTCTTTCCGCAACGGGATCGCCACGTCGCTGCGCTCCTCGCGATGACAAACTGGGTACGCGTGAGAGCTACGGCGAGGATGGCAACAATCCTGAAAATCCTCTAATCTCGTAAATCCTGCTTCTGACGTTTCCCCTCCGCAAACTGGGTACGCGTGAAGAAATACAACCAAAGGAGGACCAACCGGATATGCCTGGCTACAAGGGGATATTGTTCGACATGGACGGCGTGCTGGTGGACAGCGAGCCGCTGTTCCACAAGGCGGTGAACGTGATGGTGGAACGGTGCGGCGCCGCGCCGATCACAGAAGAGGAGAACAACCGCTACCTGCTGGGCACCACGGTGGAGGAGACCTGGGTGCGGGTCAAGGAACTGCGCGGGATACCGCAGACGCCGGCGGAACTGCTGGCCGGCTACAACGAGGTGGTGAAGGACGTGCTGCGCTCCGATCTGGTGGCGCGGCCGGGGGTACGGGCATTGATCGCCGAAGCGCAGCGGCGGGGCCTGCCCATCGCGGTGGCGTCGTCATCGCTGCGGGAGTGGGTGAACCTGAAACTGTCGGTGATCGGGCTGACCGATGCATTCCCGGTGGCGCTGGGCGGAGACGACATCGAAAACGGCAAGCCGGCGCCGGACATCTACATCAAGGCCGCGCGGCTGCTGGGGCTGGAACCCACGGAGTGCGTGGCCATCGAGGACTCGCCCATCGGCCTGACGGCGGCCAGCGGGTCGGGGGCCTACACGGTCTGCACGCTGACCGATTCCACTCGCCACCTGGACCTCTCGGCGGCGGACGTGATCATCGAGAACCTGGAGCACTTCGACTACGGGCTGCTGGCGGGGGGCGACTAGGGCGTGTTTACAATCCAAGGAAGTCGTCATTGCGAGGCGCTTGCGCCGTGGCAATCTCGACACCGTAGCAGCCACGTCCGCCTCAATAGGCTCCCCTACGCCAACGAGATTGCCGCGCTTCGCTCGCAATGACACTCGCAAGTCTGGACAGTTAACGTCAGCGTTGCCTATCCCCGTCGGCGGCGGCGGCGATAGCCCGGGAGGCCGGGGTAGGTCCCTTCCTGCAAGACCCACTGGAGCCGCTGCATCAGGGCGCGGGCCTCGGCGGCGTCCATCATGGACAGGAGCTCGGCAACGTCTCCCGTCGGCGCCAGTATCTGTCCGCAGAGGTTACGCAGAGGCTCCAGCAGGCGATCCGGTATCGGCTCGTCCGCAAAGTCCCAGATGGCGGTGCGGATCTTGGTATCAGCGTGAAAGGTCAGGCCGTGGTCGATGCCCCACAGCTTGCCATCGGGGGCGCGGATGACGTGCTCGGGCTTGCGGTCGGTGTTGTTAGCAACCAGGTCGAAGCAGCAGATGGTGCGGAGTTGGTCGGCGTCGCACTCGCTCAGTTCCTCACGCGTGATGGTGTAGTAGTTTTCCCTGGGGTTATGGTCCACGTAAAGCTGGACCGAACCGACGCCGCCCGGCCCTTCGCGGATGATGGTCGGCGGAATAAAGTCCCAACCCAGGATGTGGCTCAGCAGGTAGGCCGCATACTCCCGTTTGTAGAGCGTGCCGCTGGGGAAGTCCCACAGGGGCCACTCGCCCTGCCGGGGCTTGTAGATGGCCAGGCCGTAGCGGTCGCCGAGGGACAACTCGGCCAGATAAGTGTAGTTCGAACCCTGCCGCGTCAGGTCGCAGCTCAGGATCTCCCCGTGCCGCAGCAAGTCAAGGTCGGATGGCCCGTCGGTGACCACGGGAACAGGCGGCCTGCCGGCCGGCTAGCCGGTTTCAAATACGGCGTGGCCGTTGGCGCGAGCGCAGCGGTGGCCGTCGGGATCGATGGGCCCGCCGCACAGGAAGCACGGAGGCCGGCCGGCGGCGCAGATCCGCAACGCCTGGTCGGCCAGATCTGACGACTGGGCCATGGTCATCCAGAAACTGACGGACGTATGGGCGCCGGCGTCCGGATCGTCCTCGTCGCCCTCGAAGGCCTGGATGACGAAGCAGTTCGCTTCCCGGTCGTATTCCAACTGCATCTGTCGGGCGCGAAAGTCCTGCTCCAGGGGATCGCCCATCCAGGGTGTTTCGCCGGGAGCGCTTTCCTTGTCGCCGACCGATTCGCCCAACTGCTTCACGGCCTGCTGGAGATACAGCGCCAGTTGGAGCAGCTGCTCCTTTTCGAGCCAGATGAAGGACTGGGCTCTTCCGGCCTCCGCCACCAGCCGGAAGGTGCGCTGACCGGGGCGCCCGAAGGTTTCGGCGGACACGGACTGGGCGGCACCCATCTTATAGCGGACTTCGCGCTCTGCCATGGGGCTATGATAGTCGCCGACTCTTAAGCTGGCAAGTGGCGATCTGCCCTGAACGCATACCCGGTTTTGCTGGAACTGTCATTGCAAGCGCAGCGCGGCAATCTCGTCAGGGAGACGGACGCCGCCGCGGGAACGAGATCGCCACGTCGCTGCGCTCCTCGCGATGACAAACTGGGTGCGCATGAGAGTCCAAGACGTATCGACATTCGGATTTGGTGCCGATTTTACAAGGCAGCGCATTCAAAATCCTGGCTGGACCATCACGCTCCGTTTCCGTTGCCAAGTAAATTTGGATTCTCTAGGCACACCGGGCAAGTAACCCTGCCTTTTGCCTCCGATTCACCTTCGGCATCGCCTTCCCGAAAGCTGGCCATGTGGCTCCAATGGACGCTTTCACCGCAGAGTGTGTCGTGATAACGACCCCGCATTCCACCTGGGAGAGGGAAGTGGACGAACACGTTGGCAATAGCGTTATCAACCTCGCCTTGTGCGTTATGTAACGCCATCGCACGAGCCGCGTCAAATGCGCGGTCTTCTGCCTGGCGCCCGCGCCGCAGTTGATCCACGAATTGCCGTGCCATTACATGGCCTGCGCAGTCGCAAATTTCACCATCTTGTTGAAAGGCGAGAGCCCAGGTGATCTCAATGAACAGTTGTTTTCTGCCATCGATATATCCTTGGCGGTATCCGCCAGTTTCTTGTGCTTCAGTCATTTCCGCTCCATTGCCACCGAACGTGAAACGCGGCGCTCGGCTAACTGTTGCCTGTTGTCCGTGGCTCCCGCAGTCCCTCTTGGTCAAATCCCGGAACGCTCAATAGCCAGCGGCCGCCCGCGCTTACCACTGTTTGATAGGTGTCGTCGTAGTCAACGCCTGACAGCCATTCCGCCCCACCGTCTGTGGTCGGATAAACGGCAAATAGCTGACGTTCCACGGCTTTGGCGTCGGCGAGATCGTTGAATTGCCAAAACCGCACGAGTCGAAGGCGACGCGGATTACCTTGCTGGAGATTATCGAATCGTTGGGTTACTCGCCCGATCCCGACCTTGCACCACTGCTCATCCCCGGTTTCAGCGATCAGATACAACCCTTCTGGTCCAGGGTCATTGCCTCGGTCTCCGTACTTTACCGCCTTGTATTCGGCATAGGCGATGCGTAGCTTCTTGTGACCTGAGTCGACTTCCCACACCAAGTGGGACATGTCCGATTGCAGCAGCGCGCTCGCCATGCGCACGTATTTTTCGCCGACCGAGTGCCTGGACGCGGCATCTTTCAATGATAACGGGCTGGTGCGCCTGCCGGCGCGGGCAGCAAGACTGGCGCGGGCGGCGGCCATAGCCCGTTCGTCCATCTCATGATGTCTGCCTGCCATCGTTCGCCCTCCTGTGGTTAGTATGATTTGCTCGCAATGCGCGGGCAAACGTACCCCAAAAAATCGAGGATGTTAACAACAGAGCTCGGAAGACCAGAGATCGGCAGATTCACGATGGCAGTGGCGATCAAAACGTTGACTATTTGAGCACGCAATAAGCGCGTTTTTACTGTGTATTACGGGGTGCAAATACCCAATGATGAACGTAAAATCTATGTGTACGAACGGCCCAAGGCACGAGCCTCCTTGCTGCCATCTGCCTGTTCAATTTTAATGTATCCGCCTCGTACGCCGTCTCGGCCCCATCAATCCTTCAGCGCCGGTATCGCTTCCTTGCCGAAAAGCTCTATCGACTGCATCGTGTCGGCGTGCGAGAGCTGCCCGCCCTGGGCCTCCAACAGGATGAAGCCGGTCCCAGTTGGGACCGGCTCCAGATTTGCTTCGTGAGGACGGATGGTTGCTGACGATTTGCGTCAGGCGCCATCGGAAGGCGTCGTCATGCGCATTGGCCGCCGAGGCTACAGGCCGCCCAGGTACTCGTTGTAACTGCCGGCGTCGAGCAGCGCGTCCAGCTCAGCGGGGTCGGTCATGCGGACCCGGAGCATCCAGCCGTCGCCGAAGGGGTCGTTATTGACCAGTTCGGGCTCCTGGGCCAGGCGTGCGTTGATTTCGGTTACCTCGCCGCTGACGGGGGAAAAGAGGTCGGAGACGGCTTTGACGGACTCGATCTCACCCATCTTGGCCATGTGCCCCACGGGAGCGCCGGTTTCGGGCAACTCCACGTACACCACGTCGCCCAACTGGTCCTGAGCGTAGTGGGTGATGCCCACCAGGACGGTTCCGGCGGCGGCATCCTCAACCAGGGCCCACTCGTGTTCCCTGGAGTATTTGCGGTCTTCGGGATTCACTTTGTCTGATACCTCCCAAGGGTAGGGTAGTCAACGATGCTGGCGACCGAAGGCGCCACGGATGGCAAGTCATACCGTCACTCCTGCGAAAGCAGGAGTCTAGAGCGGGTATGGTGAAATGAGCAGAAAGGTCATTAACGATTGCGGGCACTGGATTCCCGCTTTCGCGGGAATGACGGTATTGGTCACCCGGCGCTAGCTCGGCCGCTGGTAGAAAGGCAGTTCGACCGTGGTGGCGTCCGCGCGACGTCCGCGAATGTCCACGGTGAGGACCGTGTCGGTGGCGGCGTGGGCGGCGTCGACAAAAGCCGTGGCGATGCACCGGTTCAGGGTGGGCGAATAGCTGCCGCTGGCCACGGTGCCGATGACCTCGCCGTCGGCCAGCACGTCGTACCCGGCGCGGGGGGAACTGCGCCCCGGCAGGGTCAGCCCAACCAGGCGGCGTTCGGTTCCGTACACCCGCTGGTGGTCCAGCACGTCGGCGCCGTTGTAGCCGCCGTCGCGCCGCACGAACCGGCCGAAGCCGGCCTCGATGGGGGTGATGGTGTCGGTGAGCTCGTGGCCGTGCAGGGGAAGGCCGGCCTCCAGCCGGAGCACGTCCCGGGCTCCCAGGCCACAGGGAGCCGCGCCGGCCTCGGTCAGCCGGTTCCAGATGGCCACGACGTCGGTCGCGGCAACGGCAAGCTCAAACCCATCCCCTCCGGTGTAGCCGGTGCGTCCGATGAACACGCGGCGGCCGTCGATGTGGCCGCGGCCCCAGGTGAAGGGGCGCAGCAGGGACGGCGCGGGGCTGCGGCCCGGGTTGCGGGCCAGGCGCGCGCCGGGGGCGAAGTCCTCGCACAGTTGGTCGAGGATGTTCACGGCGCTGGGCCCCTGCACGGCGAGGAGGCCGGTGAGCATGGTGCGGTCGGTGATATGCACGCCGCGCCCATCGAAGTGCTGGGCAAGCTGGCGGTCAAACCAGAGGCTCACGGCGGGTCGGTTCCCGGCGTTGGGGATGAGCAGGAATTCATCCTCGGAGAGGCGGTAGAAGATGGTGTCGTCGATGACACCCCCCCGATCATTGCAGATGAAGCAGTAGCGGGCACGTCCCAGGCGCAGGCCGGACGCGGAGCCGGTGAGCAGAATGTCCAGCAGACTGGCGGCGTTGGGTCCGCCGATGTGCAGTCGGCCCATGTGCGAAACGTCGAACAGGCCGGCCGCGTTGCGTACCGCCGCCACCTCGGCGATGACTCCCTCGTACTGCACCGGCATGTCCCATCCGCCAAAGGGCACCATGCGGGCGCCGAGAGCGACATGGGTGTCGTAAAGCGCGGTGCGGAGATTCTCAGCAGCAGTGGTATCAGCAGCCATAGGTTATTCGAGCGGCGGTGTGACGTTGGAAAACTTTGAGAATCATCATACCGCCAAGACCGTTGAGGCGCAATGACGAAAAGGCCAGGCGCGTCCACGTTCCTCTCCCAACGGCGGGGGCGATCCGCGGTCCTCATGCGTACCCAGTTTGCGGCGGGGAAACGTCAGAAGCAGGATTTTCAAGATTATCGGATTTTCAGGATTGGAACCGTTATGTGATGGAGATATCCCAATCCTGCCCAATCATAAAATCCGGCAAATCCTGCTTCTGACGATTTGCGAATGTGGGTACGCATGAGCCGCGGTGCGGTTGACGGCGCTGCCGGGCTGCACAGACAATTGCCGGCGCGACGCAAGCCGAGTTGCCGCACAGGAGCGAGGGATGACTCAACAGTCGGAACAACCGGAGCATGAGGGCGGAGAGCGCACAATCTCCACGGCGGAGGAGCTGGCTGTCTACCTGATCGAAAACAGGCAGCTGGCCGCGGCGCTGGTCAGCGAGCTGGCGGACGAGGTCGAGACGGACGGTTACGATCCGATCAATGACATCCTGGAAAAGGGATATGAAGATTCGTTCTATATGGACGACCTGACGGGGTTCGACGAGGAATTCGACGCGGTCGTGATCACTCCGATGATTGAGATCGGCACCGATTGGGACCAGCCCTTCGATTATCACGATTTCGGCGCCAGCGTAGACGGCTTGCTGGAAGGCGCGGGGGTCGATGAAGCATTGGCCTCCGAATTCAGACGGCATCTGATGCAGGAGTGCCTGCGCCTGGTGGAGATGAAAGGACGCTTCAGACCGGATTCCGGCTTTGTCGACATTTTCGGTCTGAAGGTCTTCGAGGCCTACAAACCGCTTCAGTCGGCGCTGCAAGAGGAATTGCAACTGCTACGGCAGGAGGAGGACGAAGAGGATTGGGGCTACGGTACAACCGGCGAGTTGATGCGGGACGCCCTGGCCAGCGCAATCGAGAGAGCGGCGCCGCTCATCGCCGAGTGGATGGCGGAAACCATCGGGGAGGAGGGCGAGGAGCTGGCGTTCAACGCCCTGAGCCGGATGACGTCGTAGCCGGAGTCCTGCATCGCGTTCCATTCGGGCTGGCTGCCGCAGCATCGAGACCCAGGGATTCGTCCGGATTTGCGGGCAGCCTCCGTTTGGGGGATGATTGGCGCATGGCTGTCAGAGATTCCGGATGGAACACGAGCAACGCACGGGAGGAACAACATGAGCGACCTGGTATTGCGAACCGCCGTCGGCAACTACGGGCACACGACGCCCCTGAAGGACGGCACGATCACGTCGTCGGCGTTCAGCATGGAGCATATCGAGGTGTCGCCGGTGACCAGCATCTTCCGCCGGATGGTGCGGGAGCTGGAGTTCGACGTGGCTGAGATGGCGCTGTCCACGTACCTGTGCGCCCGGGCGCACGGCAAGCAGTTCACCGGCGTTCCCATCTTCCTGACGCGGGCCTTCTACCACGGCGGCATCGTGGTCAACCGAAAGAGCGGCATCGAGTCGCCCAAAGACCTGGAGGGCAAGCGGTTCGGCGTGCGCAGCTACACGCTGACGCCGGGGGTGTGGACGCGCGGACTGTTGCAGACGGAGTACGGGGTGGACCTGGACGCGGTGACCTGGGTGCTGTCGGGGGACGAGCACGTGGCGGAGTACGTGGCGCCGGCCAACGTGGTTTCCTCGTCCAACGGCAACCTGGGCGAGATGCTGGTGTCGGGCGAAATCGACGCGGCCATCGGCGTCGGGCCGATGGACTCGCCGGACGTGCGGCCGCTGTTCGAGGAGCCGGACGCTGCCGACGCGGCCTGGCACCGCAAGACAGGCGTGTATCCCATCAGCCACATGCTGGTGGTGAAGAACGCCGCGCTGGACGCCAACCCCGACCTGGCGGCGGAACTGTTCGAGACGTTCAACACGGCCAAGGCGCTGTACATGGGCAAGCTGCGTTCGGGTGATGCGGCGGCGCCGGAGGACCGGCCCTACCACCGGATGGTTGACGTGGTGGGCGACGACCCGATCCCCTACGGCGTCGAGAGCTCACGGCAGACGCTGGAGACCTTCGTGGGCTTCAACGTGGAGCAGAAGGTGATACCGGAGGCGGTGGACGTGGAGGAGCTGTTCCCGGAGGCGACGCTGGGTCTGGGGTGACGACGGTAGCGGAATTGGCCAGTATCATTTGAGAGCCCGCGTTGATTGCTGACCGTCACGGGTCGATTTGGCGAGTGCTAGCAATTACAATTGTTACCCGACATGGATGCTTTGTCAGCAAACACCGGTAGTTGGGCCAGCAAATCGGGAGCAGCGATATCAACCGTTGGATTGATCGCCACCATCATCGTGGCGTGGGGCGCCAGGTCGGCCTCGCGAGCGGCGCGGGCGGCGGCGATTGCTGCAAACAACAGCATCGCACGCCATCTACAAGCAGTAGATATCGAGCGCGCGATCGCGTTGATCCAACGCATCAAACTCCTGCACGACATCGCCCGGTGGGAAGCCGCGATGGAACAATATCAGGTGCTGCGCATGATGCTGTCCGGTATCATCGCCCGTACTCCCCAAGAGCAACCTGAAGTTCGGGATAGACTTGGCACCGCCAGGGCGATTGTCACCGCTATGGAAAACTCCGTGCGAAACAGCATTCGTCAGGGAGACGAGGATCCAGATTGGCCTTCACTGGATGAGAGCCTAAACGATATTCAAAGCACGCTGGAGGAACTCGCCAGCGCCATGGGATTTGGGAAGCCGTCGGAGGAACCGACATGAATGAATTAGACAGGATCCTGGACGGGTTGATCCAGCGGACTTCCGACGGGAAACTGAGGTGGAGTCGAGCAGCCTCTGATGACCAGTTCGCCACCTCGGTAGATACCATTTCGGTGATCATAGGCAGGCCACAGGAGTTGCGTCGTGGCACATCAGGCCTGCCCCAACTCGAGATCTACAACGAGCACGGTCATTTGGCCGAGGTTATGCAATTCGATGCACCATCTCCTGACAACGTGGACCGGATTGATAAACTACGCCGACTCCATGCCATGGCGCGTCACTCTGCCCTTAATGTCCAAGAAACGCTGGAGAAATTGGCCAAAGCGCTTGAGACCTAATGGGTACCAATTGCCCGCGAACTATGGAACAGGAAACGTAAACGGGGGCGCTGCTGTTGCGCCCCCGCTCTTTTGGGCCACGTGCGTAGCTGGCGGCTACACCGCCACGGATTCCTCGTAGGTCACGCTCCCGACCTGGTCCTGGGGGAAGATTTGCCAGTCCAGCATCCAGCGGTGGGTGCGGTCGAACATCGCCCGCAGCCGTCAGGATAGCCGCGACTGTTCAGATTTCAGGAGGTTATCAGTGCGAGGCGCTTGCGCAGTGGCAATCTCGACGCCGTAACCGCGACGTTTGCCCTGAAGGTCTCCCCTGCGCCGACAAAATTGCCGCCCCCGTACTTGATACGGGCGCAATAACACTTTCCCCGCAACTCTGAACGGTTACAACCAGCAAATAAACTTTGACAGGAAACTACATTGCATAGTACCTTGACGCGCAGTGCCCAGGTGAGGAGGCATCGAAATGGTTCGGGCAAATAAGCAGATCAAAATCGACGAGTATTACGATGCGGAGCGCAACGAGATCATCGACTTTCCGCCGCCTTCCGAGGATTTTTTGAGGAAAGCGCGCCCCGTGGCGCGACGCATGAAAGAAGGCAACAAGCGGGTTGACGAACTGGTCAAAAGAATAAATGCGCGAAAGAAGAAGTAATAGCTGGCAAGACGACGTTGAACTCGTCCTGCTTGACGCTGAACTCCGCGAATTGCACGATGATGTTCTGAATACTTTGGAGCTGATGGTTGAGGCGTTCTTGGACCAGGGATTGGATCTTCACGCCGAATTTATCGTGGAAAATTTCATCCGACCCATGGCAGAGATGAAATACCACCGGGTTTTGGTCAATGTACGCAAATTCAACCGTCAATACAACAACTTCCAAACTTATTCGCTGCTATTCGTAGACTCGTTGCGCCGACTTGCCAGATACAAGATGCGACTGGATAGGGCCAGACGGTCCAGGCGTGGTTGAAATACCACTTGAAGGCGGAGACAGGAATTAGAGACCGGCGGCGGTTTGCCGGTTGCAACGGCAAGGTAACATGCAAACGGGGGCGCTGCTGTTGCGCCCCCGCTCTTTTTGGGCTACGTGCGCAGCTGACGGGTTACACCGCCACGGCATCCTCGTAGGTTACGCTCCCGACCTGGTCCTGGGGGAAGATTTCCCAGTCGAGCATCCAGCGGTGGGTACGGTCGAACATTTCTTTGGTGTAGGGTTCGAAGACCAGGCGCTCGCCGATGCCGGCGCGGCGGTGGTCAAAGAGCGGGTGGTAGCGCTCGGGCAGTTCGTTCAGGAAGTAGTGCTGGTAGCGCTCCTTGGCCGCGTCGATCTCGCGCTGGGCGCGCTGCAGGGCGTTGAAGTAGGCCCAAAGCTGGTCGTCGGTGGCATCGCCGTTGATGAGGAACCCGATCATGAAGCTGGTGTCGACGAGTTTGCGGAAGCCTTGCTGCTCCAGCACGTAACCCGGAGCGCCGAAGACGTTGGCGGCTGGCACCCGGCGATCCAGCGCTAATTGCAGCCGGTCCAGGGGGCCGCCCACGAACTGGAGACTGATTTGGTCCCGGGGCAGAATACTCTCCAGGGCCTGCAGAGCGGAGAAGTGGCTGCCCGAATGCCAGCCGACGGCGACCTCCACGCCGGCCAGGTCCTCGGGGGTCTGCAACGGCGACTCGGGGGCAACCCAGATGCCGCTGGGGGTGACGGAGTAGGCGTGGCCCCACATGCGGCCGTGGGCGGCGCTGGCGGCCATGCCCACCGCCCAGTGGCAGGCGGAGCTGATCTCGCAGGCGCGGCCGGCCTCCATGGACTCGAAGGCGCCGCGCTTGATCTCCATGGGCGCTTCCTCGGCGGAATCGACCGACGGGTTCAGGGTCTCGTCGGGGCGGTTCGACGCGACGAACTCGTAATCGAGGCCCTCGTCGGCGAAATAGCCCTTTTCCTCGGCGACCCATTCCTGCAGCCGGCCGTGGGGCACGATACGGAACTTTGACATCGGGAGCCTCCATGTAGCGCGGTTTCGTAGCGTGATTATCCCGGATGCTCACCCTTGTTTCAACTTGGTGTTGCCAATATGATGACGCTTACACAGGATCACCAGGACAAGGCGGTTTCGAATGGTCAAGTACTCTTTCCGGTTGCCCAACGCGGACTACCTGGGTTTTGAGGCGTCGGCGCAGGGCATCCTGGACACGGCGGTCAAGGCGGAGGAACTGGGTTTCGACGCGGTGTTCGTGAACGACCACGTGATCGTGGACGACGGGGCGCGGAGCGAGCCGTGGCGACAGGTGTACGACCCGCTGATGTCGCTGGCCTACGTGGCGTCGCGCACGTCGACGATCAAATTGGGGACGTCGGTGCTGATCATGCCCTACCGCAACCCGGTGGTGACGGCCAAGATGGTTGCCACGCTGGACCAGATGTCCAACGGGCGGGCCATCGTCGGCGTGGGTTCCGGCTGGAACGAAACCGAGTACGCCGCGCTGGACGTGCCCCACCGGGAACGAGGTGCGCGTACCAACGAGTACCTGCGTCTGTGGAAGGCGTGCTGGGAACCGGACCCCGTGTCGTTCAGCGGGCGGTTCTTCTCCTTCGACGGGCTGTACACCAGCCCCAAGCCGGTGCAGCAGCCGCACCCGCCCATCTGGATCGGCGGGTCCAGCCACGCGTCGCTGCGGCGGGCCGCCCGGTTCGCGCAGGTGTGGCAGCCGACGCCGACGGCGTTGCCGACCCTGGTGAGCAACTGGCAGTACCTGAACGACGTGTCCGCCGAGATCGGACGGGACGAGCCGCCGCGGGTGCGGATGAGCTTTCGAGTGAACATCAGCAGCGTCTCGGGTCATTCCGTGTCGGACAGCGACCGGCCGACGGGCTACGGCACCACCGAGCAGATCGTGTCGGACATCAATCGATACCGGCAGGAGTCCGGCCTGGACGAATTCCAGATCAACTGCCACGACTGCGGCGACCTGCAACAACTGCTGGACACCATGGACGCACTGGTGCAGGACGTGTTTCCCAAGGTGGATGATTAGGGCGGATTTGTCAGAATCAGGATTTTCGGGATTTGAGGATTGACAGGATTGCAGTTGTCCAGTGGATAAGAATACCCAATCCAGAAAATCCTAAAATCCGGCAAATCCTGATTCTGATGATTTCCCCGCGAAAACGTGTGAATCAAGTGAAAGCTTTTCCAAAGGAACGGACCCAAAAGCATCGCGTCCTGATGGACGCGGTGGAGAGCGTGCGGGACACGCTGGAGGCTGGCGCCGAGGAGTCGGAGCGGATCGGGACGCTGGCGCCGGCGTCGGTGGATGCGCTTTACGAGTCGGGGTTGTTGCGTCTCAAGATGCCCCACGCGCTGGGCGGCGCCGAAGCCGACGTGGTGACGCAGCTGGACGTGCTGGAGGCGGTGAGCCGCATCGATCCGGCATCGGGCTGGTGCCTGATGATCGGGGCGGCCAGCGTGGGCAGCCTGGCCGCGTTCCTGCCGGACGAATCAATCGAGGAGATATTCGTGGGCGGACGGCCTCCCAAAACGGCGGGAGCGGCCGCGCCTTCCGCGACCGCGACGCCAGTGGAAGGCGGCTACCGGGTCAACGGCCACTGGAAGTTCGGCAGCGGGATTATGCACGCCGACTGGGTCTCGGCTGGCGCGCGGGTGACCGGCGAGATCGCCGGATATCCACGGCAGGTGCGGATGGCCATGCCGCGGCACAAGGTCAAGGTGCACGACAACTGGTACGTGATGGGCCTGCGCGGCACGGGTAGCTGCGACTTTTCGGTGGAGGACCTGTTCGTGCCGAACGGGTTCGCGTGGGACTCGACGCTGACGGAGCCGCTCCGGGGCGGCGCGCTGTACCGGCTGGGCCGGCCGGCCTTTGTGACCAACGAACACTCGGCCTTCGCCCTGGGCGTGGCGCGGCGGGCGCTGGACGCGGTGACGGAAGTAGCGGCGTCCAAGGCGCGCGGATACAACTCGGTGAACCTGGTGGCGAACCGGGCGACGTTCCAGCGGGCGCTGGGCGAGTGCGACCTGAGGCTGCGGGCGGCGCGGTCGCTGAACGTGGAGATACTGGAAGAAGCGTGGCGGTCGGTGTGCGCCGGCCAGACTCCGCCGCCGCCCTTGCAAGCACAAATGCGCAGTTGCGCCACCTACACCACGGACGTGGCCGCGGACGTGACGGCCCAGGCCTTCCGCTACGGCGGCGGCGAGGCGCTGTTCACCCCCAACATACTGCAGCAGTGTCTGCGGGACATCAACGCGGCAGCCCAGCACCAGATGGTGAGCGACACGGCCTACGAGAACCACGGGCAGTTCCTGCTGGGGCTGCCGGACGCGCGAGTGATGGAATAGAGGAGTTCGTGCGCAGCCGGTTGGCGGCGGGGGATGTCAGAAGCAGGATTTTCAAGATTTGCGGATTATCAGGATTGGAGCCGTTATGTGCTGAAGATCTTCCAATCCTGTCAAATCATGAAATTCCGCAAATCCTGCCTCTGACGATTTACACAAGCGGGTACTCGCGGGAATAGCGGAGGTGTAAACATGGCTACCTATCTGTACGTATCGCTGCAAGGGGACGACGTCATCGCCCGGTACGATTTGGATCCGGCGACGGGCGGGCTTGACAACCGGACCGAGTTTCCGCTGGCGGGTATGCCGGCGCCTATGGCGACGGATCCCGGGAAACGCTTCCTGTTCGTGGGGCGGCGCCGGGCCGGAGAGTACGGGCTGACGTCGTTCCGCATCGACGGCGACAGCGGCGACCTGGCGCGGATCAACGACATCAACCTGGGCGGAAACCCGGTGCATATCTCGACGGACCGCACGGGCAATTTCCTGCTGTCGGCCTACTACTACCAGGCGCGGGTGGGCGTGCACGGCTTCGACGACGGCGGGCGGCTGGACCCGACGCCCACCGAGTGGCGGGAGACGGGCATCGGGGCGCACTACATCCAGACCGACGCGTCCAACCGCTACGCCTTCGTGCCGCACATCGCCGAGGGCTCGCAGACCGGACCCAACGCCATCTTCCAGTTCCGGTTCGACGAGGCGACGGGCCGGCTGACCCCTAACACGCCGGACCGGGCCAACCCCACGTCGCCCGAGGGTCCGCGGCACGTCTGCTTCAACCCCAACCTGGACGTGGTGTACTCGTCCAACGAGCAGGGGTGCAGCGTCACCGCCTACCGGTTCGACGCCGACGTCGGCACGCTGTCGCCATTCCAGACAGTACCGACGCTGCCGGAGGATTTCACGGAGCGCAACACCTGCTCGCAGATCCAGATCACGCCGTCGGGACGGTTCCTGTACGCGCCCAACCGGGGGCACAACAGCGTGGCCGGCTTCGCCGTGGATGCGGACGACGGCAGCCTGACGGCCATCGGGCGGGTGGCCACGGAGGCGGTGCCGCGGGCCTTCAGCTTGGACACCACGGGCAACTACCTGTACGCCTCAGGCCTGGAGACGGGCCGGCTGGCATCCTACCGGGTCAACCAGGACAGCGGGGAACTGGAACCGCTGGAGGTGTACGACATCGGGCGGGAACCCATGTGGGTGCTGATCATCGACCTGTGATCGCGCATGGCCGGCCGACGCAGGCTGGTGGTAGTATGGAAGGGCGGTCGACGCGGCCGCTGCCGGTCCGTATGGGATCCGCGTGGGGGCTTAGCTCAGTGGGAGAGCACCTGCTTTGCAAGCAGGGGGTCACGGGTTCGAATCCCGTAGCCTCCACCATTTGCTGTGACTTAGCGGGAGCCTAAGCTTCCAGGTCCACTTTCCTGAGACCGCCGTTTCTCAGAACCCGATATACGAAAGGGCGCAGCGTAGTGCGGACCGCTTCAATCATCCTATCGTAGGCGCTCAGAAAGCACCGCATTTTTTCGTGGCCGGGCCGGTCGCCGCCCCACAAGTAAAAGCAGCCTATGCCGTGATCCTGGATAGCCTGCCTCTCCAGGGGACGTGTGTGGTGATGACGGTCGTGTCCGATTACAATCCATCCCCGACTGCCTACTTCAGCCATCCAAAGATCATCTTCCGCAGTTTGGGCAAAGTGCTCTTGATGGATCTCCACACGCGTGGGCAAACCTAGATCCCGTAATCGCTGGGGCAGGAAAATACCGACATCCCTATCGAAGAAAAAGACCGGATCATCACTGTCGGAGGGTTGGATAAGCTCGGCGGCAGTCATCCAACTCGCCATCTCAACTCATCGTCGCGAACCCCTTCAAACCTCAACCCGTGAAGCACGTCGTCCCCAGCCAAGCCATAGTCGTCTTGAATGTTTTGAACAGTTTCGCCTGCGTCCCAACGACCCTTCAATATCCAGGTAGGGACACCATGGACAGCGGGCGCACCAAACGAGACCCGAGGGTCGATCGAAACAGAGATGTCCCTGTTTACGAGGTGCCAAACCAGGGCGATATCATGCTGATAATCGAACTGCTCAAACCGTTCCGCGACCACTTCCTCCCAGCCCACTTGCCCATCAAGGTCTGCGACCAGCTTACCAACCTCTGCATCTTCCTCCAAATCGCGCATTTCGAGCATCAGGTGAAAGCCCTCAGATTTCCATGCGTACTGGGCAAACGGATACTCAGAGTTTAGCGCGTGAGCCGCAAAGGCGCGGGCAGCGCGAATTTTTTGTAGCGACAAACCCAATTTCCGAAACGTAGCTACGAACGCGACTTCGATGAGCTCGTAGTAAGACAACGGACGGCCAGCCTCACGGCCTGGCAGTGCCGCTGGACGATTCAGAGCGCCCCGATGCCAATATCCCACCGTGCGAGTAGGAATACCGGCGTACCTGGCAGCATCTCGGACTGGATATGCTGGGCGATCCAAGCGGCGACGCCAGCCAGCGGCATCTTGTAATGCGTATGTGGCAGACATCTCCTCAGCCTCGTTAGTCAGGTCAAGTTACAAATTACTCCCCGCGAGGATATTTTGGCAAACCTGCCCATCTGGGCATAACCTCATCCCACAGTGCCCGCTCCCCTTATCGGATTGTCGTCCGCGGGTTTCAACTTGCCGACACCCGGACCCACGCGATCCCATCAACATGCTCGAAGTGGCCGGCGGCGGAAACCAGGTCGGCCCCTGTTTCCATCGCGTGAGCCGCAATCCAGACGTCGTTGGTCGGGATGGGCCGCCCTTTCGCCCTCAGCGCAGTCATCACCCGAGAGTACCGGTCCGCGGTCACCGGACCAACGGGAACCAAGGACACATAGTGACGTTCGAGGAAGGATCGCAGTTCCGCCAGATTTTGCTCGAAACGTGCTCCCTGACGGAAGCCGTACAGCAAACTCACCTATTACCACAGCCGAGAACAGCGCCTCCTCAGCGTCTCGTATCAGATCTCTCACCTCATGGCTGCCCCGCATGAACGCGGAGTAGGCGTTGGAGTCCAGCAGGATCCTCATGACCACGCTGCCTCGTCCACCGTCTCGAACACCTCAAGAGCCGCCTCAAAACTTTCAGCTTCATCCGGGCTCCACGCGCCGAAGAGGTCGTCCAACGAAGCGCCTATAGCGTTGGGATTCCCTTTGTTGTCCGTCAGGCCGGCGCCCTTTCTGAGTAGCCGCAACGCCGCCTGATTCAGGGAGATCCCCTCCTGATCTGCCAGGCGGCGCATAATGGCGTTGAGTTCGTCGTCGAACCCCCGGACTGTCAACTGGTTCATATCGTGTTCCTCCAGTGAGTTATATCTAGAGGCTATTTGAGGCAAAATATAGATCAATCCCGTGTAGGTCAAGACTGGCTGGTCAATTCTTATGCTAGCAGCCGCCACTGCCGGGCGAATGACCCACGATACACACAGGACACAATCCGCGCGAGGTGATAGGCTACGGGCGATTTGCGGACACGGCATGGCGCTCAACCGGTCACGTGACTTGAGCGGCCGGGCGGTTTACGCATCAATCGCGACACGCGACAATCGACAACAACTGCACGTAAAGCATATCCATTGCAGGAGGCCACAGAATGAAGTACGACTATATCGTAGTCGGCGGGGGTTCCGCCGGATGCACCATCGCCAGCCGGCTGTCGGAGGACCCGGAACGGTCGGTGCTGCTGCTGGAGGCGGGGCCGGACTATCCGGTGTTTGAGACGCTGCCCGACGACTTGAAGCTGGGCAACAACGTGTGGCTGTCGGCCTACGGGCCGCACAACTGGGGCTACACCGCCAAGATCACCGAGGAGCAGGACAACCTGACGATCCCGAGGGGCAAGGCTACCGGCGGTTCCAGCGCGGTGAACGGACAGGTGCTGTTCCGCGGCATCCCCGAGGACTACGACCGCTGGGCCGAGTGGGGCAACGACGAGTGGAGTTTCACCCGGTGCCTGCCCTACTTCAACAAGCTGGAAACCGACCTGGACTTCGGCGGCGACGACTTCCACGGCTCCGACGGGCCGGTTCCGGTGCGCCGCGCTCCCCGCACCGAGTGGCTGCCCCATGCCGTGGCCTTCGAGCGGGCCTGCCTGGACGAGGGCTTCCCCCAGGACGAGGACCAGAACCATCCCGAGTCCACGGGCGTCTCGCCCCGCGCTCGCAACACTATCGACGGCGTGCGCATGAGCATGGCCATCAACTACCTGGACATCGCGCGGCACCGCCTGAACCTGACCATCCGGGGCGGCGTGACGGCGCGGCGGATCATCTTCGACGGAAACCGGGCGGTGGGCATCGAGGCCGAGAGCGGCGGCGAGGTCTTCACGGTGGAGGGCGGCGAGATCATCGTCAGCAGCGGGGCCGTAGCGTCGCCGCAGCTGCTGATGCTGTCCGGTGTCGGGCCGGCGGAGCACCTGCGCAGCATGGGCATTCCGGTGGTGCACGACTCGCCGGGCGTGGGCAAGAACCTGCGCGACCATCCGGCGGCGTCGGTGCTGTACCGGGGCAAGGGCGAAAAGCCCGACGTGCAGGCGCCGGTGATCCAGGTGGGATTGCGCTACACGGTGGAAGGCTCCGACCTGCGCAACGACATGCAGCTGAGCCCCAACCTGATGACCAGCGAGCACCGGCCGGCCCACGTCGCTATCGACGAGGACCTCAATTACCTCGGCATGGGCGCGAGCCTGCAACTGGCGCTGGGCCAGGGCGAGCTGACGTTGCAATCCACCGACCCGCACGTGCAGCCCTTCCTGAACTACAACTACTATCAGGAACCGGAGGACCTGCGCCGGATGCGGGAGGCGATACGGCTGGGCGTCCGGATGGCCGAGCGGCCTCCGTTCTCCGACCTGATCGAGGAACGGATCATGCCCACCGACGAGGAACTGTCGTCCGACGAGTTGCTGGACGACTGGCTGCGCAAGAACTCCGGCACGTCGCACCACATCTCGGGCACCTGCAAGATGGGGCCGGACTCGGATCCCCTGGCGGTGGTGGACCAGCACCTGAAGGTGAAGGGAATCGAGGGCCTGCGCGTAGCCGACGCCTCGATCATGCCGGACTGCATCCGGGCCAACACCAACGCCACGACCATCATGATCGGCGAGAGGGTGTCGGACTACATCAAGGAAGGGCGGTAGTCTCCAGACTTTCGCTTCCGAGCGCGGGAATGTCAGAAGCAGGATATCCAGGATTGATGGATTGGCAGGATTGGATGCAATTGTTCAGGGTTGCGGGGAACGTGTCATTGCGAGCGAAGCGCGGCAATCCCGTTGGCGCAAGGGAGTTCTTCGGGGCAGACGTTGCGGCTACCGCGTCGAGATTGCCACGGCGCAAGCGCCTCGCAATGACAACTTCCTGGACCCTGAACAGTTACGATTAGATTGGTTGACACGACAGCCAACCTCATCCTGAAAATCCTCAAATCCTGGAAATCCTGCTTATGATTACACGGGGAGGTTCACAGCAATGGAAGTCCAATGGATGAACCACACCGGGTTCGTGGTCAGCGACATGGAACGCTCGCTGGCGTTCTACCGCGACCTGCTGGGCCTCAGCATCGAGCGGGACCAGGTGCTGGAGGGCGATTTCATCTCGGAGGTCGTGGGTTATCCCGACGCGCGGCTGCACATCGTGTACCTGGGCGTCGGGGATCAACGGCACTCGGTGGAGCTGATCCAGTACCTGAACCCGCCGGGGGATGCCGTTGCGCTGCCGCAGCGTCACCAGGTGGGAGCGAGTCACCTGGGCATCATCGTCGATGATCTAGACGCGTTTTACGCCGACCTCAGCGCCAGGGGCGTGCGGTTCGTCAGCCCGCCGGCGACCCGGCCCAACCCGGTGTATCCGGCGGCCAGCAAGGGCTGCTACATAGAAGACCCCGATGGGAACTGGCTGGAACTTCTGGAGCGCGGGCCGGCCCCGCCCGGAGCGACCTCGGTGTAACCGCCGGGGCGCCGGGCGGAAACTGAACTTGGCAGCAAGGGGTTCCGTCTCATGCGTGCCCACTTTGCAAATTGTCAGAAGCAGGATTTACGGGATTTTATGATTTGACAGGATTGGGAGACCTCCATCACAAAACGGTTCCAATCCTGATAATCCCTAAATCTTGAAAATCCTGCTTCTGATGTTTCCCCGCTGCAAACTGTGTACGCATGAGGGCGTCCCGTGGAGTGGACATGACCACCGTCATCGCCAACGCAACCATTGTGACCGGCAACGCGGGCCGGGACGTTCTGCATGATGCTGCCATTGCCATCTCGGAGGACCGGATCGCCGCCATCGGGCCGACGGATGAAGTGCGGCCGGCGTACCCCGACGCCGAGGTGGTGGACGGACGGGGCAAGGCTGTATTTCCCGGCTTGGTCAACTGCCACACGCACCTGCTGGCCACGGGCGACCGGGGGATACTGGAGGACTTCGGCTTTCCGACGCGGCTGACCTTTCCGGTGTCGGCGCGCGGTCTGCTGACCGATGAGGAACGCCGGGTCCTGGCCCTGCTGGGCGTTTTGGAATCGATCCGCAGCGGCGTCACCTGCCTGCTGGAAATCTCGTCCAACGTGGCCGGCTACGCGCCCGACCTGGCGGCAACGGGGCTGCGGCTTGTTCTGTCGGAGAACATCAACGACGTGGACGAGGCGCGAGCGCGGGACGGAGTGTACGAATTCGACGAGGCGCGGGCCGACGCCGGCCTGCAACGCAGCGCCGACCTGGTGGAGTCGTGGCACGGCCGCGAAAACGGGCGGGTCAACTGCTTCCTGGCGCCCCATGCGCCGGAGACGTGCTCGCCGGACCTGCTGCGCCGCACGCGGGAGATAGCCGAGCGCCTCGGCGTCGGCTACACCATCCACCTGTCGCAGAGCCGCGAGGAGATCGAGGCCGTCATGCGGGTCCGTGGCGTGCCGCCGACCCATTATCTTTTCGCCAGCGGCTTCCTGGGACCGGACCTGCTGGCCGCCCATTGTCGATACGTCAATTCCGCCGAGATCGCGCTGCTGGGGCAGACGGGGGTCAAGGTCACCAACAACGCCGCCATTGCCGCCCGCCGGGGCGCGGCCGCGCCGGTGCAGGAGTTGCAGGCCGCGGGATGCGTCATCGGCATGGGCACGGACAACATGGCCGAGGACATGGTGGAGGTGATGCGCGCCGGCCTGTTCCTGGAGCGAGTGCGCCGCAACGACGAGGTCTGGCCCCAGCCTGAGGACGTGCTGGAATGGGCCACCATCGGGGGAGCCAAAGCCCTGGGGATGCAGGACATCACCGGCAGCCTGGAGGTCGGCAAGAAGGCCGACCTGTTCGTGGCGGACCTGATGCGGCCCCACCTGGTGCCCAGCCTGCGGCCCGTATCCGCCTTCGTGCACAATGGGCAGCCGGCCGACATTATTTCGGTAATGGTGGATGGTCAGTGGGTCATGCGCGACGGCAAGGCGCTGACCATCGACGAGGAGGACGTGGTGCGCCAAGCGGAGGCGGTGGGACACGCATCGTGGCGCCGGCTGCTGGAACGCTATCCGGACGTGCCCTTCCCGATTAACATTCCGCCGGCCATCACCTGAAACCGATGACACCGCCGGTTGCGTGGAACCGCCGCCTTTCAGCCAACGGGCTACGCCAGCTGGCGGACGCGGCGGAGGGTGAAGCAGAAAACCAGGCCCAACGTGATGCCCAGTACCCCGATGATGGCCATTGCCGTTGACGGTGTGGTCACGTCGGAGAGGATGCCGACGCCGAGGCTCGCGACGACCAGGAAGCCCCGGTCGATGCTCTGCAGGCTGGTGAGCCGACCCCGCAGGCTGTCCGGGGCCAACGTTTGTATCAGGGTGCCGCGGGTGGTGCGGAAGAAGGACTGGCTGAAGGCCATGGCGGCGATGACCACAAAGGCCAGGGCCATCCACTTCGAGAAGGAAAACAGGACCAGCATCAGGGAACTGGCGATGGCGGCGGCGAGCACCAACCGGCCCTTGGGGAAGATGAAGCCGAAGGACGCGATGAACAGCGCCGCCATCAGGCCCCCCACGCCCGTGATCGACAGGAGATATCCGCCGACGTCGGCGTCGCGCTGCAGCACCTCGGTGGTGAACACCGGGAACAGGAACCAGGCCGGCTGCAGGATGATGTTGGGAATAACCGAAAGGACCATCAGCTGGAAGAAGGCGCGCTCGCCGCTCCAGACATAGCGCAGTCCTTCGACCATGTTGGCCAGCGCCGAGCCGCGCTGGCGGGCGTTGCCGGGGCGGTGGAAGGGCGTGCGCAACGGGATGATCATCGCCACGTTGGCCAGGTACAGCGCGGACTCGATCGTGAAGTTCCAGAAGTACCCGAGGGTGAAGATGAGGATGCCGCCCACGAACGGGCCGACGATGCGCGTGCCGGTAATGGTCAGGACGTTGGTGGCCAGGGCGTTTCCCAGCATCTCGCGCGGCACGGTGCCGGCGATGAGCGACTGACGCATGGGTTGGGTCATGGAGCGGCAGGCGCCGGCCAGGATCACATAGGCGTAGGCGTGCCAGACCTCCACCCGCCCCGACAACACCAGCAGGGCGAAACTCAGGGAAAGGGCAGCCATCGCCAGCTGCAAGATGATGACCAGCCGGCGGCGGTCGAACCGGTCGCTGAGAACGCCGCCCCAGGGGCCAACCACCAGCCCGGGCAGGGTGTTGATGCCGCCCACGGTGACCACCAGCAGACCGGCGACCGTGGAGCCCTCGGATAGATCCCGGACCAGCCAACCCACGCTCAACAGCTGGATCCACTGGGCGTTGTTGGCGAAGAAATTGCCGCACCACAGCAGCCTGAAGTTGCGGTACGCCATCCAGGTGTCCAGCGTGTGCAACCGGGGGAGTGCAGATCCTCGCAATATTGCTCCTCCACGAGCGCCAGGCCGGTTGATGGGTATCGTCTCGGCAGGGTAATCGGCCGGCCATTCTGAAATGTCCAATCAGGACTGTCAATGCTAATCCGCAGATACTATTTGCAATGAGAACGGGATTGTGCAGCCGTGGACGGCAACCTCGGAACGCGGTGGCCGTTACGCGACGTTTACACCGACGCAACTTCGCGGTCATAGAGTTGCAATTTGCCGGTAACACCGTGGGACTAGCGTATTTGGCATCGACGCCGGCGATCTGCCGTTGACGAAACACTCCAGAGGAGGAAACACCCACGATGTCTCTAACCGGTTTAGCCAAACTGCCTGTACTGATGCGGTTCGCGCTCATTGGCGCGGCCGCCGTTATCATGCCCCTGATGCTGGCCGCCTGCGGCTCCGAGCCGCCCCCGGCGCCGGCCGCCACCGCCGCTCCCGCGGCCAGCGCAGCCTCCCAGCCGGCCAGCCCGCCCGCCGCTGCCGAGTCCGACACCATCAAGGTGGGCATCCTGCACTCCCTGTCCGGCACGATGTCGATCAGCGAGACCGCGGTACACGACGCCGAACTGCTGGCCATTGAAGAGATCAACGCCAGCGGCGGCGTGATGGGCAAGCAGCTTGAGGTGGTCATCGAGGACGGCGCGTCCGACTGGCCGACCTTCGCCGAGAAGGCGCGCAAGCTGCTCCAGGAGGACGAGGTGTCCGTGGTCTTCGGCGGATGGACCAGCGCCAGCCGCAAGGCGATGCTGCCGGTCTTCGAGGCCAACAACGGGCTGCTGTTCTACCCGGTGCAGTACGAAGGTCTGGAGACGTCGCCCAACATCTTCTACACGGGAGCGACCACCAACCAGCAGATCGTGCCGGCCATCGAGTACCTGCTGCAAGAGGGCAAGACCAAGTTCTACCTGCTGGGTTCCGACTACGTGTTCCCGCGCACGTCGAACCTGATCATCAACAAGCAGTTGGCCGCCGCCGGCATTGAGGCCGTGGGCGAGGAATACACCCCGCTGGGCCACACCGAGTACAGCACCGTGATCACCAAGATCAAGGCCGCCGATCCCGACGTGGTGTTCAACACGCTGAACGGCGACTCCAACGTGGCCTTCTTCAAGCAGCTCAAGGACGCCGGCATCACGGCCGAAGAACTGCCCACGATTTCGGTCAGCGTCGCTGAAGAGGAGATCACCGGCATCGGCGCCGAGAACATCGCCGGGCACCTGGTAGCGTGGAACTACTTCCAGACCACCGACACGCCGGAAAACGTGAAGTTCGTCAGCGCGTTCAAGTCCAAGTACGGCGAGAACCGCGTCACCGACGACCCCATCGAGGCGGGCTACTTCGGCGTGTACCTGTGGAAGGCCGCCGTTGAGAAGGCCGGGTCCACCGACGTGGCCGCGGTCAAGGAAGCCGCCAAGGGCATCCAGTTCGCCGCTCCGGGCGGGATGGTGACCATTCACAACGAGAACCAGCACGTGTCCAAGACCGTCCGCATCGGCACGGTGCGCGACGACGGACAGATTGATGAGATCTGGAACTCCGGCTCGCCGGTGGTTCCCGACCCCTACCTGGACAGCTACGAATGGGCCGCCGGCCTTCGGGAGTTGGCCCAGTAGCATCAACTGTCAGAAGCAGGATTTGCCGGATTGAAGGATTTACGGGATTGGGTGTTCTCCGCCGCCGGATGGCTCCAATCCTGTCAATCCCGAAATCCTGAAAATCCTGCTTCTGACAACAACCCATAGGCGCGGATGACATCCGCGCATCCGCCTCCTCAAACTCCTTTATGGCCACGAAATGGAAGTTTGGGCTCTACAACTGTTCAACGGGCTCAGCCTGAGCTCAATCCTGCTGCTGATCGCGCTGGGTCTCGCGCTGTCCTTCGGGTTGATGAACGTCATCAACCTGGCCCACGGCGAGTTCATCATGATCGGCGCGTACACTACGTACGCGCTGCAGCAGGCGGCGCTCAGCTTCACCGGCGACCCGCAGTCGGGGGTCACGTTCCTCATCGCCATCCCCGTGTCCTTCGTGGTTGCCGGAGCGGCGGGGTACGTGGTGGAGAACGCGCTGATCCGTTTCCTGTACCGCCGCCCCCTGGACACGCTGCTAGCGACGTGGGGCGTCGGGTTGTTCCTGCAGCAGTTGGCGCGGTCGATATTCGGCGCGCCCAACGTGCAGGTGGTTTCCCCGCCGTGGCTGGGCAGCGCGATCACGGTCACGTCCGACCTGGTGTTGCCCGTGAAGCGGGTATTCATCCTGGCGCTGGTCACCGCGTGCATCGGCGGGCTCTACTGGTACATGTACCGCTCCAGCGAGGGGCGCCGGATGCGCGGCGTCATGCAGAACCGGGAAATGGCGGCCAGCCTGGGGGTATCCACCCGCCGGGTGGACAGCTTCACCTTCGCCCTGGGTTCCGGCCTGGCCGGCATCGCCGGGTGCGCGCTGACGCTGATCGGACCCATCGGGCCGTCGCTGGGCACGTTCTACGTGGTGGACGCCTTCATCGTCGTGATCCTGGGCGGGCTGGGGCAAGTGCCCGGCACCATCCTGGCGGCGCTGATCATCGGGATGCTGAACACGATGCTGGAGTTCGGCACCACCGCCGTGGTGGGCAAGGTGCTGGTGTTCGCCATGGTGATCCTGTTCCTGCAGTGGCGTCCCGCCGGCCTGATGCGGGCCAAGGGACGGTAGGCGGCCATGACGACCGTGTCATCCATAATCACCGTGGTGCGCAACGCCTCCGCGCCGGTGCGGGTGCACGACCGCATCGGCTCGTGGGTCGCGCCGGCGATCATGCTGGCGGTCCTGCTGGTGGCCCCGACGGTCCTGTCCGACTTCCGCATTGCGCTGCTGGGCAAGTTCCTGACCTTTGCCATGCTGGCGATCTCCCTGAACCTGATCTGGGGCTACGCCGGGATGCTCAGCCTGGGGCACGGCGTGTTCTTCGGCCTGGGCGGGTACGCCATGGCGATGTACCTGAAGCTGGAATCGGCCGGCGGCAAGCTGCCCGACTTCATGTTCTGGAGCGGCCTGACCGAGTTGCCCTTCTTCTGGGCGCCGTTCAAGTACGCGTGGTTCGCCATACCCATGACCTTCATCGTGCCGGCGGTACTGGCCGGCGCGCTGGGATACCTGGTGTTCCGCAGCCGTATCACCGGCGTCTACTTCGCGCTGATCACCCAGGCCCTCGCGCTGATCGTCAGCATCCTATTTATCGGGCAGCAGGCCTACACCGGCGGCACCAACGGCATCACCAACTACACGACGATTTTCGGCTACGCGCTGAACGCGCCGTCGATGCAGCTGATCCTGTACTACGCCAGCGTGGCCGCCCTGACCGCCGCCTACCTGCTGTGCTGGTGGCTGATCTCGTCGCGGCTGGGCCGGCTGCTGGTGGCCATGCGCGACGACGAGAACCGGGTGCGGTTCTCCGGCTACGACCCGGCAGTGCTGAAGACGTTGGTGTTCTCGCTGTCGGCCGGCATCGCCGGCGTGGCCGGTGCGCTGTTCACGCCGCAGGTGGGGATCATCTCCCCGACGATGATGGGCATCGTGCCGTCAATCGAGATTGCCATCTGGGTGGCCGTGGGCGGACGCGGCGTACTCCTCGGAGCAGTAATCGGCGCGGTGGTGGTCAACGGGGCCAAGAGCGGCCTGAGCGAGTCGTTCCCGGCGGTGTGGCAATACTTCCTGGGCCTGCTGTTCATCGGGGCGGTGCTGCTGTTCCCCTCGGGCATCATGGGGCTGCTGCGCGGCGAGGGTTGGCAACGTCCGTGGTGGCTGTCACGCGAGCAGGTTCGCGGGGCAATCAACCGCCTGGTTCCTGGAGCGACACGATGATTGGCAGTCCAAACAACTCGATTTCACGCAACGGCTCCCGGCCGACGCCGGACCTGAGCCAGCCCATCCTGTCCGTGGAGAACCTGACGGTGAGCTTCGACGGCTTCACCGTGCTGGACGAGCTGAACTTCGCCATCGGCTACGGGGAGATGCGGTTCCTCATCGGCCCCAATGGCGCGGGCAAGACGACGCTGATCGACGTGATCACCGGCAAGTCCAAGCCCAGCAAGGGCCGCATCATCTTCGACGGCACGACGGATCTGAGCCGGCGGCAGGAGTACCAACTGGTGCGGCTGGGAGTCGGCCGCAAGTTCCAGACTCCGGCCATTTTCTCCAGCTTGACCGTGTACCAGAACCTGGAGGTGACCCTGGGGTTCCGCAGCCGGATCACCGGGCTGCTGCGCAAGCTGCGGCGAGGCGACGGCGACCGGATCATGAGCACCCTGGAGGAAGTCGGCCTCCGGCATCGTGCACAGGACATCGCCGGCGGGCTGTCCCACGGGGAGAAGCAATGGCTGGAGATCGGGATGCTGCTGGTGCAGGAACCCAAGCTGCTGCTGCTGGACGAGCCGGTGGCCGGCATGACCCGCCGCGAGCGCGACCGCACCGGCGAGTTGCTCCAGTCCATCGGCGGCGAGCGGTCGGTGCTGGTGGTGGAACACGACATGGACTTCGTGCGGCAGTTCGCCCAGACGGTCACCGTGCTGCACCTGGGCAAGGTCCTCAGCGAGGGCACGATGGAAGACGTGCAGCAGGACCCGGAGGTCATCCGGGCGTACCTGGGCAACAGCCGGCAGCAGCGGCCGCAGGCCGGCCGGCTCAACGGGCGGCGCGAGGCGGAACCCGCCGCGCCGGTCGCCGCGGACTGAAGGGCAAGTCAATGTTTCGCCAACCCGAGCCGTTCCTGACCATCAAGGGCCTTTCCGTGGGCTACGGGCAGAGCCT
The DNA here is from genome assembly GCA_965203985.1 of Dehalococcoidia bacterium. Taxonomy (GTDB): domain Bacteria; phylum Chloroflexota; class Dehalococcoidia; order Lucifugimonadales; family UBA3495; genus Bin87. The sequence continues at coordinate 602,733 of CBDBDS010000013.1, read as the reverse complement.
GGTGCTGACCGACGTGGCCCTGGACGTGCCGGAGGGGCAGGTGGTCTGCCTCATGGGCCGCAACGGCGTGGGCAAGACCACGCTGCTCAAGGCGATCATGGGCCTGCTGAACCCCCGGGCCGGCCAGATCCGGTTCGGGCAGTCGGACATGACGCGATGGGCGCCGCACAAGCGGGCCAAGGCCGGGTTCGGCTACGTGCCCCAGGGTAGGCACATCTTCCCGTACCTGACGGTCCACGAGAACCTGCTGATGGGGTTGGAGTCCTTTGCCGGCAAGAAGGGGCGTCCGGAGGCCGTCGAAAGGATGTACGGCCTGTTTCCGGCGTTGAAGACCTACACGAAGAAGGTGGCCGGCACGCTCAGCGGCGGGCAGCAGCAGCAACTGGCACTGGCTCGCGCCCTGGTGCGTCAGCCCTCCCTGCTGCTGCTGGACGAACCCACCGAGGGGATACAGCCGTCCATAGTCCAGGAGATCGAGGAACTGCTGCACCGGCTGCGGGAGCAGAACGAGACGACGATATTGCTGGTCGAGCAGTTCCTGGACTTTGCCCTGGGCATCGCCGATTACTGCTACGTGATGGAAAAGGGAGCCATAGTGCTGGAGGGCGCCGCCCGTGACCTGGACCACAACCTGGTCCGGGAGTACGTGGCGGTGTAGGTCCCGGCATAAACCCGAACGTGAGGAATAGACATGACAACTGAGACAGCCACCGCCCGGGATTTCGTGCTGCGTACCGCGCGGGACAACGACGTCAAGTTCATCCGCCTGTGGTTCACCGACATCCTGGGCAAGCTGAAGGGGTTCGCGGTGACGGCCGACGACCTGGAGGACGCGCTGGAGCGCGGCGTGGGTTTCGACGGCTCGGCCATCGACGGGTTCGCCCGCCACCACGAGAGTGACATGCGGGCCTACCCGGACCCGTCCACCTTCACGCTGCTGCCGTGGCGTCCGCGCCAGAACGCCGTGGCCCGGATGTTCTGCGACATCCGCCAGCCCCGGGGGCAGACCTTCTCCGGCGACCCGCGCCAGGTACTCCGGCGGAACCTGGACAAAGCGGCGGAGATGGGATTCACCTATAACGTGGGCGCGGAGCTGGAGTTCTTCTACCTGAAAAGCGCCGGCGCGCCGGAACTGCTGGACCACGACGGCTACTTTGACCAGCTCTCCAGCTACCCCGCCTCCGACCTGCGCCGCGACACCGTGCTCAACCTGGCCGAGATGGGCATTCCGGTCAAATACTCGCACCACGAGGGCGCGCCCAGCCAGCACGAGATCGACCTGGAGTACACCGACGCGCTGACCATGGCCGACAACCTGATGACGGCCAAGCTGGTCATCAAAGAACTGGCCCAGCTGCAGAACGTTTACGCCACGTTCATGCCCAAGCCGATTTCTCGCATCAACGGTTCTGGATTGCATCTGCACCAGTCGCTCTTCGCCGGCGAGGACAACCGGTTCTACGACGCCGACGACGAGCAGTACCTGTCGATGCTGGGCAAGCAGTTCATCGCCGGCTTGATCGCCCACGCGCCGGAGATAACGCTGGTAACCAACCAGTGGGTCAACTCCTACAAGCGGCTCATTCCCGGCTACGAGGCGCCGGTGTACGTGTCGTGGACCCACGTGAACCGCTCCGACCTGATCCGCGTGCCCAGCTACGAGCGGGGGGAGGAATCTTCCATTCGCATCGAGTACCGCGCGCCGGACCCCTCGTGCAATCCGTACCTGGCCTTCAGCGCGATGCTGGCCGCCGGCCTCAAGGGCATCGAGCAGCAGTACCAGGTGCCCGCGCCCGTGGTGGGCAACGTGCAGGAGATGTCGCCGCAGCGTCGCCAGTCGCTGGGGATACGAACGCTGCCGTCCAGCCTGGGCGAGGCGATCAGCCTGGCCGAGACCAGCGAACTGCTCTACGAGGCGCTGGGCGACCACGTGTTCAACAGCCTGATCGAGAACAAGAAGCTGGAGTGGGACGAGTACCGTTCCGAGGTGACCGACTACGAAGTCTCCCGCTACCTCTCCACGCTGTAACGCACGAGGCAACCCACCATGATGCTCACTCCACGGGAATCAGAAAAGCTGCTGATCTACGTCGCCGCCGACCTGGCACGCAAGCGGCAGGGTCGCGGCCTGAAGCTCAACGTGCCCGAATCAGTCGCGCTGATCACGGAGGCGATCCTGGAGGGCGCGCGGGACGGCCGGACCGTCGCCGAGGTGATGGAGCTGGGCCGCCAGGTCCTGCACCGGGAGGACGTGATGGAAGGGGTGCCGGAGATGGTGGATATGGTGCAGGTGGAGGCCACTTTCCCCGACGGCACCAAGCTGGTGTCGGTGCACGACCCCATCGTGTAGAGAACCAAATTGTCATCCGATGGGGCACATATTTGGTGACAAAGGCGCCTGGATTCCGGCTTTCGCCGGAATGACGAGATTTGACGACACTCCCAATTGCAACCAGGACGAGCATGAGCAATCCCAGCGAACACTACATCATCGCCGACGAACCGGTGGAGATAAACGCGGGCCGGCCTACCAGGAGCCTATCCGTGTGGAACACGGGCGACCGAGCGATACAGGTGGGTTCGCACTTCCACTTTTTCGAGGTGAACCGGGCGCTGCGGTTCGACCGGGAGGCGGCCTTCGGGATGCGCCTGGACGTGCCGGCGGGAACCGCGGTGCGCTTCGAGCCAGGCGACCGCAAGGACGTGACGCTGGTGGCCATCGGCGGCACGCGCCGGGTGCAGGGCCTCAATGGACTCACCGACGGCAGCCTGGACTCGCCCGTGGTGCGCGCCCAGGCCATCGAAGCAATCTCCAAACGGGGTTTCCTGAACCAGCCGTCGAACCAACCGGACACCAGCGAGGCATAGCGACATGGCACGAATCAGCCGACGGCAGTACGTGGACCTCTACGGGCCGACGGTGGGAGACCGGTTCCGGCTGGCCGACACCTCCCTGGTCTGCCAGATCGAGCGCGACCTGCTCACCCACGGCGACGAGTTGGTGTTCGGCGGGGGCAAGTCGGCCCGGGACGGCATGGGACAGGCCTCGGAGGCGACCAACGGCAACGGCGCGCTGGACCTGGTCATCACCAACGCCATCATCATGGACCCGATGCTGGGCGTCATCAAGGCGGACATCGGAGTGCGCCATGGATTGATCGTAGCGGTGGGCAAGTCCGGCAATCCCAACGTGATGGACGGCGTGCATCCCGACCTGGTCGTCGGTCCGGGCACTGAGGTCATCGCCGGCGAGCACCTGATCGCCACGCCCGGCGGCGTGGACGCGCACATCCACATGATCGCGCCGCAGCAGGTGTACCACGCGCTGTCCAACGGCATCACCACGATGATCGGCGGGGGCACCGGGCCGGCCGACGGCACCAACGCCACCACCTGCACGCCGGGTCCGTGGAACATCGCCCGGATGCTGGAGGCCGCCGAGCCGCTGCCGGTCAACTGGGGCCTGCTGGGCAAGGGCAACGCCAGCGACCCGGCTCCCCTGGAGGAACAGATCGCCGCCGGGGCCAGCGGCCTCAAGCTCCACGAGGACTGGGGCACCACGCCGGCGGCCATCGACTGCTGCCTGGCCGTGGCCGACCGGTTCGACGTGCCGGTGGCCATTCACACCGACACGCTGAACGAGGCAGGGTTCGTGGAGGACACCATCGCGGCCATCGGCGGGCGGGCGATCCACACCTACCATACCGAGGGCGCCGGCGGCGGCCACGCGCCGGACATCATCCGCATCGCGTCGGAGTTGAACGTGCTGCCGTCGTCCACCAACCCGACGCGGCCGTACACCGTCAACACGCTCACCGAGCACATGGACATGCTGATGGTGTGCCACCACCTCAGCCCGCGGGTTCCCGAAGACGTGGCCTTTGCCGAGAGCCGCATCCGGCCGGAGACCATGGCCGCCGAGGACGTGCTGCACGACCTGGGGGTCATCAGCATGTACGCGTCGGACTCGCAGGCCATGGGACGGGTGGGCGAGAACTTCACCCGGCTGTTCCAGACGGCGGACAAGATGCGGCAGTTCAAGGGCAAACTGCCCGAGGACTCTCCGGACCACGACAACTTCCGTGTCCTGCGCTACCTGGCCAAGCTGACCATCAACCCGGCCATCACCCACGGCATATCGCACCTGGTGGGCTCGTTGGAGCCTGGGAAACTGGCGGACATCGTGCTTTGGCCGCTGGGCAGCTTCGGCGCGAAGCCCAAGATGATCATCAAAGGCGGCATGATCTGCTGGGCCGTCATGGGCGACCCCAACGGGTCCATACCCACCGCCGAGCCGTCGTTCTATCGACCCATGTTCGGCGCGATGGGCAAGGCGGTGGCGAATACGTCGCTGACCTTCGTGTCCAAGGCGGCCTATGAGGCGAGAGTGCATCGCGACCTGGGCCTGACCCGGCGGGTGGAGCCGGTGCGCGGCTGCCGGACCATCACCAAGCGTCAGATGGTGCGCAACGACGGGATGCCGGTGATCGAGGTCGACCCGGACACCTACACGGTGCGCGTGGACGGCGAGATCGCCACCGTGCCGGCGGCGGAACGCCTCAGCCTGGCGCAGCTGCACTTCCTAGTGTAGCGGATGCAAACTATCACGAGCATCAACGGCGGCGCCAGCTTTCTGGCCGCCCTGCAGCTGGCCGACTCGTTCTTCCCTTCCGGTACCTACGCTCACTCCCAGGGGCTGGAAGGAATGGTGACCCGGGGCTGGGTCAGCAATGCGGACGACCTGGAGGAGTACCTGCGCAACCTGCTGGGCTGGTCGATCTTGCCGTGCGACGGCGTGGCGTTGCTGAATGCCCACCACGCCGCGCGGGACGGTGACCTGGCGACGCTGGCGGATATCGACCGGCTCCTGCACGCGATGAAACTGCCCGAGGAACTGCGGCAGGCGTCCTGCCACGCCGGGCGGCGCATCCTGGACGAAACGGCACCGCTGTTCGAGGGACGGTTCGGATCCGGCGTTCACGGCGAGTTTCGGCGGTTGGTGGTGGAACGGGAGACGCCGGGCACGGGGGCGGTCGCGCTGGGCGTAGCGTCCTGCACGGCGGGCATCGAGGCCCAAACCGCCCTGCTGATGTTCTGCCACAGCTTCGCGGTGGGCGCGCTGGGCGCGGCGCAACGGCTGCTGCCCATCACCCACTCGGAGGCGCAGCATATCCTGCGGTCGCTGCACGAACCCGTGATCAGCGCGACGACGGCGTTGCAGCACCGCGACTGGCGCGAGATGACATCCTTCGCGCCGCAGACCGACATCGCGTCCATGCTGCACGAACACGACGAGGTGCGGATGTTCGCCAGCTGACGGCGCGCCCGCAACGGTCAAACCCGTCATGGGTATAATCCACTCTACAGCCCACCGCTTTACCGACCCGCCACGGAGAGTTTCAGCATGACCACCGCCAAATCGCCGAAATCTCCTCCCACCTTCCGGCTCCCGGACCCTCCCAAATCTCCGGACGAGAAGATGACCGCCGCCAAACAGTTGACCGACACCGGGCACGCCCACCACCTGGCCCTCCACCTCGGCGAGCCCGAGACTACCATCGTAACGACCGAACGATACATCACCCTCGTGCCCACGTCGGAAAGAGCCGACATGACCGGCGTCCTCTACCCCGACCTCCTGGTGGCCTTCGACGCCGACCCGACCGCTTTTGAGGAAAACAACGGGTACGTGATATCCGAACAGGGGAAGCCGCCCGACTTCGTGCTGGAAATCGCTTCCCGCTCCACCGGCCGCGCCGACACCGGCGAAAAGCGCGCCGCCTACGCGGCTCTCGGTATCGCCGAATACTGGCGTTTTGACCAAACCGGACAGTACCACGGCTCCCGCCTGGCCGGCGACCGGCTGGTGGACGGAAGATACCAACCCATCGATATCATCGAGCTGCCGGACGGCAACCTCAGCGGGCACAGCGCCGTCCTCGGTCTGGAACTCCGCTGGACCGACGGTTCCCTGGGCTGGCATGACCCCGATACCGGCGATCACATCTCCACCTTTGACTCCGAGCGCGAAGCGCGCCTCCAGGCCGAAGCCAGGGTGCAAGAGCTTGAGGAGGAACTGCAACGATTGAGGGACAGCTGATACCCGGGCAAACGTGCCAGTATGTGCCGGGTTGCCCCGCAAATAGTGGAGAGAAACCATGAGAAGTGTGCCCCGAATTGGCGTCGGCGGGCCGGTGGGCTCCGGCAAGACCACGCTGGTTGAGCGGCTGGTGCCCATGCTGCTGGCACGGGGCCGGCATCCGGTGGTCATCACCAACGACATCTTCACCCGGGAGGACGCCGACCACGTCACGCGGACCCTGGAGGGCGTGTTCGACACCGGCCGCATCCGGGGCGTCGCCACCGGGGCCTGCCCCCACGCGGCGGTGCGTGAGGACCCCAGCCTCAACCTGCTGGCGGCGGAGGAGTTGACCGAGGAATATCCCGACTCGGATATCGTCCTGATCGAAAGCGGCGGCGACAACCTGACGCTGACCTTCAGCCCCGCCCTGGCCGATTTCCAGATCTACGTGATCGACGTCGCGGCCGGCGACAAGATACCCCGCAAGCGCGGGCAGGGCATCACCCAGACCGACCTGCTGGTGGTGAACAAGACCGACCTGGCTCCCTACGTGGGCGCGGATCTCAACGTGATGCGGCGCGACCTCAACATCGTCCGGGGCGAGCGTCCCTACGCGTTCACCAACTGCCGCACCGGCGAGGGGCTGGATGCCGTTCTGGACCGGATCCTTGATGCTGTCGGCACCGGAACGACCTGCTGACGCCGTCTCGGCCGGGCAAAACGGTTCGGTCGATCTGGTACTGGAGCGGAGGGCGGGCCGGACCCGGCTGATCCACTGCCGCACCCGGCCGCCGCTGCTGGTTCAGCAGGCGCTGTATCCGGACGAGGCCGCGCCCGACCTGGCCCACGTGTTCCTGGCGAATCCCACCGGAGGGTTGCTGCAAAACGACCGCCACCACATCGCGGTGAGCGTCGGCGACGGCGCCAGGGCCCACGTGACCACCCAGAGCGCGACGAAGGTATACACGATGCCAGAGGGCTCTGCCGAGCAGCGAGTCCGCATCAACGTTGCATCGGGCGGGTACCTGGAATACCTGCCGGACCCGCTGATACCCTACCGGGACGCCAGCCTGATCCAGGAAATCGAAATCACCTGCGATCCCGGTGGCGCTCTGCTGTTCAGCGACGTGATAACACCCGGCAGAGTGGCCATGGGAGAGTCCTTCCGCTTCAGGAAGATCTCAAACCGGGTCACGGTTCGAGGTCAGAGCGGCCGGCCCGCCTACCGCGAAGCCTTCGATCTGGACCCGGGAGCGGGGAACCTCACTGGGGTTGGCATATTGGGTTTCGGGGGTCAGCGGCTCTCAGATGACATGTCCGCGCGCACCCTGGGCTCCCTGCTGATCGTGTGTGAAAGCCAGCCAGCGCGCGCGATACTGGACCGGATCAGGATTAACCCGGAACCGTGCCTTGAGGTTCGGGCCGGCGCTTCCATGCTGCCCGACAGCGACGGCGTGGGGGTCAAGATGATCGGCCAGGATTGCACATCGGTTCAGCAGGCCATGACGCGGGTCTGGTCGATTGCGAGGCAGGAGTTGCTTGGCGTGGCCGCGCCTACCCTGCGGAAATATTGATCCGGGAACCGGGGTCCGGATCGCTTCCTATTGGTTATCATTATTGCTGGCAACCAGTGGGTAGCAACCTTGAGAGACTACATGATGATGGCTGATCATTACACGTACCGGGTCACGTGGTCCGCCGAGGACGAAGAGTTCGCCGGACTGTGCGCCGAGTTTCCTTCACTGAGCTGGCTGGCGCCGACGCACGAGGAGGCGTTCGCCGGCATCCGCGAGTTGGTGGCGGACTGCGTGGCCGACATGGAGGCCAACGGTGAAGCGCCGGCCGGGAGTTCCACATATCGTTGAATGTGGTGTCCGCTCCAAGAAGTCGGCGGACTTTCGCTTGCGCATCGTCGCAGGATTGCCGAGCGGTCCATAGGTTCCACGGTCCTGCGGCGGTCGTTGATCGATAAAGTCAGCCTTCCGTGACTACGGCGGCGACCGCCTCCGCCCGCGAGGGATGGATTTCGATGAGCTGGTCGAAACCGCTGGTCTCGAACACGGCGCGCACATCGCTGGACAGGGAACACAGGGCCAGGGTGCCACCCTGCTGCTGCATCCTGCGCACGGCCCGCATGATCGCCCGGAGGCCGGCGCTGCTGATGTAGTCGAGGGTTTCCATATCGATAACCACGGCCGGGCTGGCGGCTTCGGTGACCGACTCCAGCTCTTCCTGGAACGCCCCGGCGTTGGAGCTGTCCAGGCGATGCTCGGCCAGCACCAATATGGTTGCGCCGTCTGAGAGGGCATCGATAGCCATGAGTCGAACCTCGGCAGGTGGCAAATGTACGGAATGGGAAGCGTCAACAGTCGGCCGGATGGGTGAACCGGCGCGGGATGCTGCGGATGTTAGCGATTCTGGCGGCCGGGAGGAACGATGCGCAAGGTAATTCCGGGGGAGTTTCCGGCGATTTGCAGCGCCGAGCGGCGTGATCGCGGCGCGACCGGTTCGGGTGTTCTTCGACTTTGCGCAGGAGCAGCCGTATCAGCCGGTGAAACCGGCCCAGACCTCCGGCAGCCGGGCCATGGCCTCGTCGGGCAACGGCCCCCGGGCGGCGAACTCGACGGACTGCTCCAGGTGCTCCATGCTGGAATATCCCACCAACACGCTGCTTACGCCGGGGTTGGTCAGGGCGAACCGCAGCGACGCCTCAACCAGGCTGCCGGCGTAGCCCTCCTGTTGCAGGAACCGGAAACCTTCCGCTCGTGATTGGTCCTGGTCGTAGTCGCGGCCGGAGCCGATGGGCGCGACGCTGGGCACGGCGACGGGATGTCGTGTCGGCTCCCCGCTTAGCGCGCCGGCCGCCAGGACGCGGATCACCAGGACGCCCATGCCGTTGGCGGCGGCGCGCTGGATCTGGTTGCCGTAGTCGGGCATATCGAATCCAGGCGGCACGGCCGCGCCGGCGCTGGGGTTAACCAGGTTGTACACCGACTGGATGGTGTTCAGGGCGCCGGAGTCGATGACGCGGTGCAGGGCGGCGGTCTCGCCCACGGCGGTCATCCCCCAGAACCCGACCTTGCCCTGGTCGCGCAGGTCCCGCAGCGCATCCACCACCTCGCCCAGCGTTTCCTCGGGAGAAACCGACCCGCCGTCGGGCACGGACGCGACGTGGTTGTGCATCTGGATCAGGTCGACCTGCTCCCGCTGCAACCGGGTCAGGCTCTCTTCAACCGCGGCGATGACGTTGCCCCGGATGCGCCCCGGCTCGTGGGTGGTGACGCGGAACTTGGTACCGACGTAGACGTCCGCCGACAGCTCCTTCAGCACCCGACCCAGGTTGGTTTCCGAGTGGCCGTCGCCGTAGGAGGAGGCGGTGTCGAAGTAGTTGATGCCCAGCTCCATGGCCCGGGCCACCGCCGCGACCTGGTCGCTGTGCTCACCGCGGATCATCAGGCCGCCGACGTTGCCGCAGCCGAACCCGATCTCGGACACGCTGATGCCGGTGCTGCCCAGTGGTCGATAGTCCATCACGTTTCCTCGTTCAAGCGGGTATGTGCCCCGATGATATGCGCCAGTGTTTCAAACGCCATTCCTCATGCGCCAAGCCGCAACCGCGCAATGCCCTCAACAACGTCGAAATGCCGGTCGGCTGAGACCAGTTGCGCGCCGGCTTCCATGGCGTGAGCCGCGATCCACACGTCGTTGGTAGGGATCGGAGTACCGTTGGCTCTCAACGCTGCGGCGATCCTCGAATAGTGTTCGGCGGTGGCTTGTCCTACAGGCAGCACAGACACGTGAGGGCTTGCCAAGAACCCCTGAAGGTCTGCGGTGTTTCTTTGACGGCGCGACCCCTGTCGAAACCCGAAAAGCAACTCGCCGATCACCACCGCGGACATGAGTATCTCTGTGGCATTGCGCACGACGGCGGCCGTTTGATCGTCACCTCTCATCAGCAACGAATAAGCGTTAGTGTCCAGCAAGATCCTCATTGCCAAGCGGTTTCATCTATGGTCTCGAATTCTCGGACCGCGGCGTCGAACTCGTCTGCCTCAGCGCTGGTCCAACTGCCGATGTACTGATCCAATGAAGAACCGACGTTAGGCCGCTCCCAAGTCGGTTTTACCAGGCCGGCGCCGATACGAAGCAGCTCGCACGCTGCATGGCTCAACGAGGTGCCATCGCGCTCGGCCAGCTTGCGAATAACTTCTTCCAACTCGTCGTCCAAACCGTGTATGGTGATCTGAGTCACAATTGGTCTCCTCCGGTCGCGGCCGGCACGGGATGATTGTTCGCATCGTAGTGAACCACCGAGACCTCGTCAACGACGGCGAGGCCACGGGTGAGCGTTAGTCCGCCTGAACGGGATCCGGGACATGGTATCATCGCCCCGAAATTTGGGTTGCAAGACGACTTTCTGGAGGCGCACCGATGGCTACCAAACCGGCACTTACCACCGAGCAGATCAAGGCGGCGATGGACGCCATGCTGGCCAAGGCCAACGAGACCCCCGACGCGCCGGTGGCCATGGCTATCGTGGACGCCGGCGGCGAGCTGCTGGCCTACATGACCATGGACAACCTGCGGGTCTTCAGCCGCCGCCACGCCCGGCGCAAGGCGTACACCTCGGCCATCATAGGGCGGGATTCCGGCGAGCACGCCGCCGGGTTGGCCGCCCAGGGGCGGGGCATCGCCGACATGGGCGACCCCGGGTTCACCTACGGCCAGGGCGGGTTGGTCATCATGAAGGACGGCGTGATCCTGGGCGGCATCGGCGTGGGCGGCTACCCCAGCGGCCAGGCCGACGAGGACCTGTCGCGAGTGGGTCTGGACGCGATGAACCTGTAATCATCCGCCAAAAACCGAACGCAACATGGATAAACAGGATGTTCGGCATCATGGATTCAGTATCCGTATCCCGTCCATCCTGTTTATCCATGCCGATTGAACCACGGAGGTGATGCGATGGCGAGTTGGGATTTCACGCACCGCACGGCGCGGGTGAACGGGGTCAACATCCACTACGTGATCGAGGGCGACGGGTATCCGGTAGTGCTGCTGCACGGCTGGCCGGAGATGTGGTTCTCGTGGCGCAAGCAGATACCTGTGCTGTCGCAGGACTACCAAGTGATCGTGCCCGACATGCGCGGGTTCGGTTCGTCGGAGAAGCCCCTGCAAGATTATCGGACACGAACCGCTGCTACCGACATCTATGAGCTAGTGCGGCACCTGGGCCACGACAAGATCGCCATCGTGGGACACGACATCGGCGTGCGTGTGTCCTATCGCTACTGCCTGGACCACGAGGCCGAGGTGGACCGGCTGGCGCTGCTGGACGGGACACACCCGCTGGAGCAGCTCGGGCCGCAGACGCCCGAGGGCGTGCGGGAACGCTGGCACTCCTACTTTCACCAGATACCCGACTTGGCGGAACACCTGGTGAGGGGCAACGAAGAGGCCTACCTGCGCCACTTCTACCGCAACTGGTCAGTGAACCAGGCGATGATGTCCGACGAGGAGGTGGCGGTGTACGCCACGGCCTACTCGCAGCCGGGCGCGCTGCGGGGCGGGTTCTCCTACTACCGGGCCGCGGCCTACGAGGACCCGCCGGACTGGCGCGCCGACGCGGACCGGGTGCTCAACATCCCCGTGCTGTACCTGTGGGGCGAACGGCGGCAACGCACCTCGGCGGCCGGCGGGCTGGATCCCGAGGCGTCGTGGCAGCGAGCGGCATCCAACCTGCGCACGCAGTTCATCGCCGGCGGCGGGCATTTCCTGCACGAGGAGAAACCCGACGAGGTGAACGCGGCGTTGCTGGCGTTTCTGGGGGAGATTGGCGCCTAGCGCAAGTGCTATGCTGGGAGTGACGGAGGTGACCAGGAATGACCACCCCACAACCTCGACCTCTGCTTACCCGTGACGATCTGCCGCTGGACGCCATCGCCGATATCTGCCGGCGGTGGGGCGTGCGTGAGATGGCGATAGATCCCAGTCAAACTCGCCCTCCTCCAAATCCGTTCCCGTTTATGCCCGATGACAACCCCTTCCGGTCCATTGACCTTTACCTGATCGTGGATTTCGGCCCCGGGGAGTACCACTGGGGCTGTAAGAAGCATCACATGGACGTGGTTGAAGATTTGTACAACCTGCTGGGTCGCCACGTCTGGATAGAGGACAAGGGCATACTCACCAAACATATCGCGGAGGGCGCCGAATGGGCGAAGCGGGAGATGGCGCACCGCGACATCATCTATGTTGCCGAAGGATTGTCAGACGCCGAACTGGAGGCTCAGACCCGGCCGGTACCGTTGCCTGAGGAATTGCCGCCCGCATCGTTACAGGAAATGTGCCGGCAGTGGAACGTGTCTGAAGTGGCGGTGAACTATGCGCGAATGGACTCTGACCCTGACCGGATTCGCGAGATGGGGTCCCAGTTTATCGTTGGCATGAATCCCGATGGCTCAGCCAAGTCAACCAAAGAGCGCATTGCCGGTTTTGCCGACGCAATGCGGGAGTTTTTCGGCCACCGGGTGTACCTGAGCGACAAGGCTGCTTTGGAGCATGCCGCCGCCAACGGCGACCAGGAAGCCCAAAAGGAACTAGAGAGCCGTGGTGTTATTTATTCCTCCAGATGAACGCGGCCCCGATTCGAGCGACCGCTTCAGGCAGTTGGAATACTGGTGCGAGGTGGCGGGTTGGTTGACCAGATTATATGACCGGGAGTATTGGGAAGGCGATATCAGAACCCGCCTCGCTATTTACCACTGCGTGGCTCTGATTGGTGAAGCAGCCGGCCATATACCCCTAGATGTTCGCAGCGGTACGCTGGATTCCGACCTGAGAGAACTCACCAGACGACGGAATATTCTGGTTCACCGCCCATGGCTCGCAAATGCCGTACTAGTTTGGATTGCGGCTTCCGACCTTGCCTACTTGGTATTGCAACAAGTGCGCCGCCTACCGGCACAGTAGCCGAATGGCAATCTCCACGTCTCCAAAAGAGAAGGCCCCGCCGGTGAGCGGGGCCTTTCGCTTGTCGCATCGTGGCCGGTGGGTCACTACTTCAACGCCGGCCCGACCTCCTCGGCGTAGAGGCGGATGGACTTCTGGACGCGCTCGGCGGGGACGGTGCCGCCCAGGTTGGGCTCCATGATGAACCCGGTCAGGCCCAGGTCGTCGCGCAGGGAAATGAGGCGCTCGGCCACCTGTTCGGGGGTGCCGTAGGCGACCCGGTCCACCAGCAGGTCATCGTAGGTGGTGTTGAGCAACTGCTCGGCCCGCTGGCGTCGCTCCTCGGTGGCGTTGGCGCCCTCGGCCTCCACGGTGCGGATGTAGGTGTCGGCGGTGCGGCGGAAGGCGCGCATGGTGCTCTCTTCCGTGTCGGCGCGGACCTCTTCCATGGAATCGCCGACGTAGATGGGCATACGCACGTAGGCGTCGTCCACGTCGTGGCCGTTGGCGGCGGCGGTCTCGCGGTAGATCTTCAGGTTGCTGGCGACCTGCGGGATGCCCTGGCCGCGCACGCCGGTGACCAGCGGGAAGCCCAGCTCGCCGATGATGCGGAAGGTCTCCACCGAGTTGGCGGCGATGCGGATGGGCGGGTGAGGCTGCTGGTAGGGGCGCGGCGTGACGACCACGTCGTCCATGTTGTAGTAGTGGCCGTGGTGGTCGAACCGGTAGTTGTTCCAAGCCTTGAGGATGATCTCCAACGCCTCTGCAAACCGCTCCCGGCTCTCCTCGTAGGGCACGTCGTAGCCGTGGTAGGAACGGGGGAAACTGCTGCGCCCGATGCCGAAGTCCAGGCGGCCCTTGGAGATGTTGTCCACCGTGGAGGCCTCTTCGGCCAGCCGAATGGGATGGGCCAGGGGCAGCACGCTGACGCCGGTGCCCACGCGGACTCGCTCCGTTCGGGCGGCAATGATGCCGGCCATCATCAGCGGGACCGAGGAAACCGACGGGATACCGGCTCCGCCTGGGTCGGTGGGCGTACGCGGCGCGGCGAAGTGGCGCTCGGCCAGCCAGACGCCGTCGATGCCCTTTTCGTCAGCAAGCTGAGCCACGGTGAAGGCCTCGTCAAAGGCTTCGTCCTGGGTGCGACCCTCGCGGTAATCGCATTCCATTACCAGACCAACGTGCATGATGATCCTCCTCAATCTGAAGTTCGTCATTCCCATGCCAGCGGGAATCCAGAAGGCGTGCGATGTCTGCTATCCAAAACCTTCTGGATTCCGGCTTCCGCCGGAATGACGGGTAACTGATTAGCTTTCGATGAAGGTGTTGGGCGCCGTCAGGAACCGGGTGCGGCATTGCAGCGTGCAGAAATAGTACCACTCGCCGTTGAAGAAGCTGCGCGTGCCGGCGTTGGGGTCAACCTCGTTGGCGCCGTGCATGGTCTGGCCGGTGGTGGCGCGGGCGCTGTCCTCGTTGATTACGGTCTTGCAGACGGGGCAGACGGGATCGGCGGGCATTGTAGGGCTCCTGTTGGGATTCGGGGTTGGACGGAGATTGCCACGTTGCGCTGGCAATGACAAGCAGCGCACGCTCAGGCGACGGCTTCGATGTTCATGCCCAGACGGACCGGGCCGGGCTGGTCCAGCAGGGAGCGGGCGACCCGGGCCCGGTGCTCGAAGCTGGTGCCCAGGCGCATGGTCCAGGCGGTGACCCGGCGGTACCACAGGTGCAGGTCGAACTCCATCATGAAGCCGATGCCGCCGTGGATCTGCTGGGAAGAACGCACGGTGGCCTGGCACTTGTCGTTGGTGAAGGCCTTGGCCTGGGACACCTCAACGCTGTAGGGCAGGCCGGCATCCAGCTTCCACAGGGCCTCGTAGGTGAGCAGCTGCGCGCCGTCGACCCAGACGATCATGTCCGCGCACAGGTGCTGGATGGACTGGAAACCGGCGATGGGACGGCCGAAGGCGACGCGGTTCTTGGCGTACTCGATGGCCATTTCGGCGTCCTTGCGGGCCGCGCCGATGATCTGGGTGCAGAGCAGGGCGGTGCCGGTGTCCAGCATCTCGGACGTGGCCGGCCAGCCCTGGTTGACCTCGCCGATAACGTTGCTCAGGGGGATGCGGACGTTGCTCAGCTCGACCTTGCTCTGGGAGTCCTTGGCCAGCGTCGTCAGGCGCGTCTCGGTGATGCCGGCGGAATTGGTGGGCACGATGGCCAGGGTGATGCCGGCGCTGTCGTCGCTGGGCGCGGCGGTGCGCACGGCCATGACCACCAGTTCAGCGGCGGAGAAGTTGTCCACGAAGTGCTTGATGCCGTTGATGACCAGGCTGTCGCTGTCCACCTCGCCGCGGCACTGGACGGCGTCGGCGCGCAGGCGCGGGTCTTGCTCCTGCACCGCCCACGTCATGATCAGGTCGCCGCGGGAAACTCGGGGCAGGATGCTCTGCTTCTGCTCGTCGGAACCGTGGTTGGAGACGGCCAAGGCGGCGGTGGAGGTGCTGTGGAAGGGTACCGGGGCGATGGCGCGCCCGCACTCCTCCAGGATCAGGCCGAGGTAGGTGACGGGCAGGCCGCCGCCGCCGTAGGCCTCGGGCAGGGAGATGCCAAACCAGCCGAGGCTGGCCATCTGCTCCCAGAGTTCCACGGAGTAGCCGCGTTCGTCCTGCTCGATGGCGCGAGCGAGGCCGGGCGGGCATTCCGCGTCCAGGAACTCCCGGGCGGCGTTCTTGACCATCAACTCTTCTTCGGTGGGTAGTACGTTCATCGTGCCTCGGTGGTGGTGGGTTTCGGAGAATAGTTTAGCGGTTAATACACACAGAAGTTAGGGGTCGATGGGCGGGAGGCCGGTGAGTCCCCTGGCCAAGTTGACGAACCGTTCGACATCGTTCAAATGGCGACCGATGGTCAGGGCGTCCATGCTATCGTCGTAGAAATTCTGATGGAGGCGACTGGCTACATCGCTCCATCGCCGTATCTGTTGATGTCGGTTCGTTGCAATCCCCATTTCAGTGACAACTTCGCGTAATTGCTCATGTCGTTCGTATTCCAAGCCGTCACGAGATTCAGCAAACAGCTTGGCGGCATGCGCTACCGCCCCCCAACCTTTTTCCGAAGCCTGCAATAGATTGCCATCAGCCAAATATTGTCGGCTCAGACGAAGGAATTCAGCGCAGATTACGCCGTGGTCAGCATTGAACTCAGACATTTGGCAACTTGCCTGAGTTCTCGTGGAATTCGATACATTTCCCGATAAACGATACTAATTTGGACACGCCCTGCAGATCTTCACGGATTATCTCGAGATCCAGCCAATCCGGGTCGCCAATAGCGTTTTGATGAAGCATCGACGCACTCATTGACCAGTTGCCAACTTGATTGCCGCCGGGTTCTTCCTTCAGGAGTCGCGTGACTTGGCTGACGTAATTGCTGCGGATACGGTCGTGGCCCATCGCCGTCGCATACGCTTTGGCAGCGTGTACGGCCGCTTCCCATCCTTTTTCCGATGCTACCGCGAGTGAACCGTTATCCAAACATGCCCAGGCGCGGCGCAACACGTCCTCCGCGCTCTGCGGCGGCTCGGCTATGTCCTTCACCAGTATCGCCAGCCGTTGCACGTCGTCCAGCCGCCGAGCGACGCCCTCGCTGTCCAGCCAGTCGTACCCGGCGTTGTCCGACAGCGCCATGGCGCTGACCACCCACTCGGCGGCGGTATGCTCTCGATTGTCTTTAACCAACCGTTGAGCGGCGTCTGTGAAGTTGAATTCGGCGCCTGACCCGGCGTAGCTGGCCATGACGGTGACGGCGGCCTGCCAGCCGGCAGCGGAAGCCGACGCCAAGTCGCCCTGCGCCAGGAACTTACGGGCCTGGCGCAGGAAATGGTCGCAGGTTTCGGCGGTTACGGACTGGGTTTGCGTCACGGTGACGGCTCCGGCGACGGGTTAGACGCGCGGCATACCCAGGCCGCGGCGGGCCACCTGGTCGCGCATCACCTGGACGCTGCCGTGGTTGATGCCGCTCTGGAAGGCACCCATGAGGTTGTGGGCGAATACCCCGCTCTCGATGGCGTCCTCCGACCCGTTCAGCAGTTGGCCGTAGGGTCCAAGCATTTGGGCGATGGTCTCGGTGGTGCGCACGCCGTGCTCGGGGGCGAAGACTTTCTCGGCGGAGCCCTCGTAGGTAAAGTTGCCGTCGGTCTCCACGATGGACATGCTGCGCATGGTCATCAGCCGGCAGACCTGGCCCTCGATCCACATGTCGGCCAGGCGGTCGCGCAGGGTGGGGTCTTCGCGCATGGCGTAGCCCTCGATCTCGTTCTCCTTGACCCAGTTGACGATGTCCTCGTCGCGCTGGATGGAGATGAGGTAGCGGGACGCGCCCACGCGGTCCAGGTTGAGGCCCATGGCGCCGACGTACCAGCCCTGGTTCTCCTCGCCCAGCATACAACTGGCGGGTACGCGGACGTTCTCGAAGAAGGTCTCGTTGGTGCGGTTGTCGCCGTAGGTGGTGCCCAGGGGAGCCGGCGGGTTGTTCTGGATGGTCCACAGGGGGCGCACGGTGATGCCCGGGGTGTCCATGGGGATCAGGAAGATGCTGATGCCGCGGTGACGGGGAGCGTCGGGATCGGTGCGCGCCATCAGGTATATGTGCGTGGCGTAGTGAGCGGCCGTGGTGTACATCTTCTGGCCGTTGATGACGTACTCGTCGCCGTCGCGGACGGCGCGGCACTGCAGGCCGGCCAGGTCGGCGCCCGCCTGGGGCTCGGTGAAGCCCAAGGCGAAGGAGATCTCGCCGCGGATGATGCCGGGCAGGAACTCCTGCTTCTGCTCCTCGGTGCCGGCGGCCAGGATGGCCGGAGCGCCGGAGCCGGCGCCGCCGACGGTGATGCCGGCGCGGGCGAACTCCTCTTCCACGATGTACTGGTCGATGCGGCTGCCGGCCTGGCCGCCGTATTCCTTGGGCCAGGAGATGCCGATCCAGCCCCGTTCGGCGATCTGCTTGTACATCTCGCGGGTCTTGGGCCCGCGGCGGCGGATGCCGGTGTCCTCAAGCTCGGCGACGATTTCGGGGGTTACGTTTTCCGCAATGAATTGCTGGACTTCGACGCGCAGGGCTTCCTGTTCGGGGGTGAATGCGAATTCCATAGCAACGCTGCCTCGTGAAAGAGTGTGCCGTTCGTTTACGCCGTGCAATTATAGCGGGTCGGGCGGTAGGTGTCATTCCGGGAGTGGACGGGCGCAGGTGATAAAATCGCGGCACGGAGGCTTGCAATGACTACCGCCAAACACGGAATCAAGATGCTGCCCTACCAACTGGGCGGCGAGATTGACTATGCCAGCCTGGAGTTCAATCCCGACGAAAAGAGCCGAACCCCTGACGACATGGAACAAAACCTTGAAATTGCCGAAATTGCAGGCGTCTTCCGCGCCCGGTTCACTGACTTCAACCGCCGGCCCGATGTGTTTCTGGACCACGAAACGTACATCTGCTATGACCCCGGCAACCTGAACGTGCGCGTTGCGCCGGACGTGTACCTGGCCTTTGGCGTTGACGCCCGCGCCATCCGTCCGCGCAAATTGTATCTGCCCTGGGAAGTGGGCAAGCCGCCGGACTTCGCCCTGGAAGTGGCGTCGGAAAGCACGGGCGCGGCGGACGTCAACCGGAAGCCGGGAATATATGCCGCTATCGGCGTGCCGGAATACTGGCGGTTCGACCCGTCCGGAGGCGAATATCACGACGCGCCGCTGAGCGGGGGCCTGCTGCTTGACGGCGCGTACCGCCCCGTTGAGTTGACTACCGAACCCGACGGCATTTTGAAAGGGTACAGCCCCCTGCTGGAACTCAGCCTGGCCTGGGATGAGGGCTGGCCGCGACTGTATGACCCGGCCACCGGAACCTACCTGGAGGGCTGGAGGGAAGTGTGGCACGCCCGCGAAGCGGAACGCGCGGCCCGGCTGGCCGCCGAAACTCGCGCCCTCGCCGCCGAGGCTGAAGCGCAGCTGCTCCGGGAGCAGTTGCGACGGCTGCAATCCGGGAACTAACTATTCCCCGGTTGCCTCATACTGAAACCATTCGCCCGTTGCGGAGTTTCGCGCCAGGGCCCGTTTTCACCGCCCCGGGGCGACGGCGGCGATCATGCCGCGGCAAGATTTGATGACATGAGCAACCCTCGTTTAAGACGATGGGGTGCTATCTTGATGCCCAATCACTCGGAAAGGCTCGTTCCCATGACCACCGCCCATCACCAGCCCTACCTTGCCCGCGCTCTGGCCGACGGCCACGCCGAGATCGTCGGCGAGGGCCGCAACGAGCGCATCCATTACATCGCCGCCGGCCACTCGGAGCGGTGGTCTGACCCTGAGGAGAAAGTCCGCGCCGAGCTGTGGGCGGAACTGGTCTACAAGTACGAATATGACCCGGAGTTGATCGGCTTCGAGGTCAACGTTCCGCGTCGCACGCCAAACGACTACGCCGATCTGGTCATCTTCAGCGACGATGCGCTGAAGATGCCGTACTTCGTCTTCGAGTGCAAGCGGGCGGACCTGTCCGACGCGGCCTTTAACCAGTCAATTGAACAAGCCTGCGGCAACCGCGCCAGCCTGGGCGCGCTCTACTGCGGCGCCGTGGCCGGCTCCACCCGCCGGCTTCTGCGCTTTGACAAGTATCCGCCCGGCGAGCGCGAGCGGAACCACCTGGCAGACATTCCGGTGCGCTACGGCAACCCACCCGAATGGCGCTTTTACAAGAACGTCACCGGGCAGGACCTGGCCGCCGTGTCCCGGGAAGAACTGCGGGCGGCCATCCGCAAGTGCCATCAAACCCTGTGGGAAGGCGGGCGCCGCAGCCCCATCGCTGCCTTTGGCGAGTTCTCCAAGTTGGTGTTCATCAAGCACCTGGATGAGAAGGACCTGGACCGGCAGCAAGGGGAACCCTACGACTTCCAGCGTCGCGACGGTGAAACCGCCGACCAACTGGCAGCCCGCGTCAACGCGTTGTACGACAAGGAGCAGCAGGAGAAACCGGACGTTTTCACCGACCGTATCGCCGTGGATCCACCCATCCTGGCGCAGTGCGTGGAGCACCTGGAAGGCATCTCCCTGGACCGCACCGAGCTGGATACCAAGGGCGTGGCCTTTGAGGAGTTCATGGGCAGCTTCTTCAAGGGCGACTTCGGCCAGTATTTCACGCCCCGGGAGTTAATCGCGTTCTGCGTCGCCGTGCTGGACCCCAAGCGCACTGACCTAGTGATGGATCCCGCGTGTGGTTCCGGTGGGTTCCTGCTCTACGCTCTCGACCACGTGCGGCGCAAGGCCGATGAATTGCATCCTCCGGATAGCCGAGCACATTTTGAGTATTGGCACAACTTCGCCCAGAACAACCTCTACGGCCTGGAAATCAACGAAGAACTGGCCCGCGTCGCCAAGATGAACATGATCATCCACGACGACGGGCATACCAACGTCGTAGGCCACGACGCGCTGGACTTTCCAAACAACATACACGACAAGAACGCCGGCCTGGCCACCGGACAGTTCCACCTGGTGCTGACTAACCCGCCCTTCGGCGCCACCATCCGGCGCACCGAGAAAGGCGACGGTTACTTGGAACAGTTCGAGCTGATGCGCTACCTAGGCAAGAATTATCCCAACTCGAAAGCGAAACGGGCCAGCATCAAGACCGAAATCGCATTCCTGGAGCGGATCCACTCCTTCCTCAAGCCGAAAACGGGCAAAGCCGCGGTGGTGCTGCCCGACGGCATCCTGACCAACTCGTCGCTGCAGGGCGTCCGCCACTGGCTGCTCAATCATTTTCAACTGCTGGCGGTGGTCAGTCTGCCGCAGTTCGCCTTCAGCCACTACGACGCCGGAGTCAAGGCCAGCATCGTCTTCCTGCGCCGGTTGGCGGACGGAGAAACCGTTTCCGACGATGACGCCATCTTCATGGCCCTGACCGAAAACATCGGCTACGACGCCACCGGGCGCAAAACGTTCGAGGTGGAGTTAGAAGAGGAAATCGCCGGAGTCAGCAAGGTGGAGCGGCACCGCTGCGACCTGTTCGACTACCGCGTCACCTGGGAGTGGGTCGCCAGAGAAAACGATTGGAGCGAGCGGCGCCGGGAAATCATCCCCGGCACCGGCCTGGTGGGCCAGTGGGAGGCGTTCGATAGAGACCCCACACCTTTTTTCGTGTAAGCCC
Organism: Dehalococcoidia bacterium; assembly: GCA_965203985.1. Classification (GTDB taxonomy): domain Bacteria; phylum Chloroflexota; class Dehalococcoidia; order Lucifugimonadales; family UBA3495; genus Bin87. Next base: position 581,504 of record CBDBDS010000013.1, on the reverse strand, counting down.
CGCTGCCACCGCATTTGCGCTGAAGTGGGGCGACGCCAAAGGGCGGCTGGATACCTGGTTCAACCATCCGCGCTACATTCTGCTCAACGCTTGGCTAGACGCCGCGCCGCTTCCGACGCCGGCGCTGAGCAGGTTACTGGAGTCCATTGCCGGCGGCGCGACTCCCAGGCGCAGCGACGACTCGCTATATGCTAACAACGGAGTGCGGTTCTTCCGCATCCTCAATGTTGACGACGGCGAAATTATTGACCGAGATTTGAAGTACGTCACATACGACGTTCACAATGGGCTGCTGGAACGCTCGCAGTTGGCAGCCGGCGACGTGCTGATGACCATTACCGGGCGCGTCGGCTCCGCAGCGGTAGTTGGCACCGAGCACCTGCCAGCCAACATCAACCAGCACATCGCACGGCTGCGGGTCGATACCGAACTCTGCCGGCCGGAGTTTCTCAATGAATGGCTGAACTGCCCCGCTGGATTGGAACTCTCCAACCGCTACGTTTCCGGCGGAACGCGGGCGGCATTGGACTACGGCGCGATCCGCAACCTACGAGTGCCGCTGCCATCGCTGGCAATGCAGAATACTCTGGTGGATGCGATGGACACAGCACGGGCAGAACGCAGGGCGAAACTGGCAGAGGCGGACGCGCTGCTGGCTGGGATGGATGATTTCGTGATCCAAACCGTCGGTGTAACCCGCCCATCTATCCCACGGAGCACTTTTGCCCTGCAAACCAAAGACCTTACCGATGCCATCAATCCTGTTCGCTACCAAAGTTGGCAGATCGAAAAGAATCTACCATTTGGCAGTACAGTCAGCGTCGCAGGTTCTTTAATTAGGAGCAAATTCTCACCATCGAAGGACGCGCCGGAAGAGCTATTCGACTGGATCCGCATTGATGACCTCCCCAACCAACCCTGGCGAGTTGAGACAGTTAGAACGGAGAACGGCAGCGATATTGCGGGCACTTTATTTGAGGTTCAGGAGGACGACATACTCATTGCCAGATTAGGCCCTACCATCCTCAATGCGAAGTTTGTCCTATGCCCGAAGCTGTCAAGGCGCACGGTAGCTTCAGGAGAGTTTTTGGTTTTGCGCTGTAACCAGAGCTACCAACCTGAAGCGGTACTTTGGCTATTGAGAACGGCCATCTACCGCGAAATGATGTATCTACGTAGCCGCGGCGCAACACCGAGCCGATTCCGACTGAACGGCGATGATCTTATGAGCCTACCGTTCCCGAAACTGGACAATGCAATGCAGACTGCGATTGTCGAAGAGGTTCGTAGGCGGCGGGATACAGCGCGGGGGCTACGAGGTGAGGCTGAAGCGGGTTGGGCAACGGCGAAGCGGCGGTTTGAGGTAGAATTGATGGGAAGGGCCAACGACCGTCAGGAGGCTCAAAATGCCAATCATCAAACTTACGGATGAAATGCGTGATGCCATCACCAGCGCGTTGGGCAACGAATTGGGGCGCCGGATCAAAACGGGCCATGCGGTAGCGGTGTTCACTTACCAATGCGCCGAGACCGGCGAGCATGAATATCGCGTCGAGTTCAAGCGTTCGGAAAATACCAAAACCGTGGCTTCTTATCAGGGCCGCAGCAAGGGAGCGAAATCTGCTGAAGGGATTCCACTCTACCCTGAAAATACAGACTTGGCGGAGGCGTTGGCAGAAGGCATCTACATCGGGGACGAAATATGTACCCTACGCCACCTCCCCCCGGCAGGTGAAAAAGAGGGGCACGACTTCCGCGTCGAATTCACTCCACCCGGCTCCCACGCCGTGTACCTTGGGCTGGAAGCCAAAGCCGTGCCGGGTCAAAGCGTCGTGATGGAGCGCGGAGACCTGTACCCGGCGCCGGGGCACAGGTTCAACCGCCTGTCTGTCGAATAAGCCAGCCTGTAAGGAACGTACAGTGACAATCCTCACACCAACCCCTCTGGATAGGCGCGCTCGCAAGGAACTGGACAATCGTTATAAAACATTGCAACTAAACCTCCTTCAGCAATGCACCCCAGGAACGATGAACAGACCGCCCCCTGGAGATGAACAGATTGACCTCCAAATGCGTGTCATGGCCATCGAAGGATACCTCGTTGAGGTGGAACCAAAACTCTACGTGATAACCGCAAAAGGTCAGGAGTACCGGGACCGATTGCAACGGCCGGCATGGCGGCAGTGGCTGCTGGATAATGCACAATGGGTAATTCCTACGATAGTGGCGATTGCTTCCACCGTCACCGCAATATGCGCCGTCATCGTCGGGGCCAACTGATAGTGATAAGAAAACCGGCAGTGATAGCAGACCGAAGAAGTGGACGAATGACCGATTATGCGCTGGATACCAACGTTACTCGTGCGCCCAGACCATGGCGAAGGATTCGAGTTCATGGATGCGTTGCAGCCGGCCGTCGGCAGAGTATTCGCCGATGCCGGAAACTATGGCGCGGCGGACGTCGTTGGCCTGGAAAGCCCCGACTACCTCAATGTGCCACTTCGCCGGATACGGGCTGACGATAATATCCCCGTTTTCCAGAAGCAGATCGAAGATGCCGCCCTGGGGGGCGTCGTCCGGGGTTGGTGGGTCCATTTGGACGGCGCGAACCTGGCCCCGGACTTCCATCCGCCGGTAATTTTCGTTCTTCCGCTCTGCCATGGTGTTATGTCCTCGCCCGGTTCAGCATTACAGTGAAGCCGGCCTGCGTAAAATGCCGGTCGCTGGTCAGCGCTTCCTGAATGCTGAATTGGCGCATCGTCAGGAAACTGGCGCAGTCGGTGATGCTCCATTCCTTGTCATCTACCGCAGTCCTGAGCATATTCAGAGCTTCAGTGAATTGCTCTGGGGACTGGGGAACGATATCAACCTGCGTATCACGTCCAATCCGGTCAACCAACTCAATAGCAGCCCGCCGCTGCCGTGCAGTAGTACCACTACGAGGGTTGAGAACTTCGTTAAGCACCAGTTGGGTGGTCACAACTCGACGATTTTCTAACGCAATCAAGGCGGCGTATTCCTGAGATTGCCGATGAAACTCGTCGTCCGGGTCAATCTGAGCAATACAGTATGAGGCATCGCCAAAGTAGTCGCTCATGAGTTGGCCCGCAGCTTCATACGGCGACGGAAAGCGACTTGCCAATCGGGTATCTGGGCCACGTCGAAGGATCCCATCTCGCGGATGCGCAGCAGTTTGCCGTCGGGGGAGTACTCACCGATGCCGGAAACAATGGCACGGCGCATATCGTTGGACTGCAACGCCGCTCCAACATCAACGTGCCATTCTTCGGGATAGGGACTGATGATAACGTCGCCGTTTTCCAGCAGCAGTTGAAACGTTCCGCCGCCGCCTTCGCCAGGCGGGTTCATCCGGACGCCGCGCACCTGCCCCGTGACTTCCACCGGGCGGCAGTTTTCGGGGGGTGACATAGCGTTGCTCCGGATTGGCTGCTGGGATTATAAGTTCGATTGTAGCATCGGGGGCGGGATTGCCGCGTTGCACTCGCAATGACACAGCGGGGGTAGGGCGGGGCCCCGCCTGTGCTAAACTGGCCCAAACTCAGCCAAACTGGCCAGGACATTACCTTGCAAAACACAGCGGTATCTCCCGCGGCCGGCGTGGCGCCGGCCATCCTGGACGCCGCCGCCGTCGCGCGGCGGATCGCCGACAACGTTGCCACGGTCATCGTCGGCAAGAGCGACGTGATCGAGATGGCGCTGGCCGCCCTCATCGCCGAGGGCCATATCCTGGTGGAGGATGTGCCGGGCGTGGGCAAGACGATGCTGGCCCGTTCCATCGCCACCTCCATCGGCGGGACATTTTCGCGCATTCAGTTCACCCCCGACCTGCTGCCCAGCGACGTGACCGGCGTGTCGGTGTACAACCAGTCCTCGGGCGAGTTCTCCTTCCGGTCCGGTCCCATCGCGGCCCAGTTGGTGCTGGCCGACGAGATCAACCGGGCCACGCCCAAGACCCAGTCGGCGCTGCTGGAGGCCATGGAAGAGCGCCAGGTGACGGTGGACGGGGTGACGCACCCGCTGTCGCTGCCGTTCCTGGTCATCGCCACCCAGAACTCCATCGAGTACGAGGGCACCTTCCCGCTCCCCGAGGCGCAGCTGGACCGGTTCCTGATGCGCATCAACGTGGGTTACCCGCGTTTTGAGGAGGAGATCACGATCATCGCGCAGCAGGAGCACTCGCATCCGATCCTGGACCTGGAGCCCGTGGCGACGCCGGAGCAGGTGATCGGCATGCAACAGGCGGCCCAGGAGGTATACGTTGACGGCCTGGTCCGCGAGTACCTAGTGGCGCTGGCCGAGGCCACGCGGGAACACTCCGACGCGGCACTGGGCGCATCGCCGCGGGCATCTCTGGGCCTGTTCCGCGTGGGGCGCGCGCTGGCATTGGTCCGCGGCCGGGACTACGTGCTGCCCGACGACGTCAAGGAACTGGCGGTGGCGGTGCTGGCCCATCGCATCGTGCTCACGCCCGCCGCCAGGATGCGCGGGGTTCGACCCGAACAGATGGTGAGCGACCTGCTGGACAGCGTACCGGTGCCGGGCGCGCGGTAGACTGTTGCCATCAGTACGAGGGGGATCAGAATATGTACACCTTTGATGTTTTGGTTTCGAAAGGCGAGTTGTCCGACGGTTCGACCTGCTACGCAGCGTGGTGCTCGTACGTGTATGGCGTATGGGGGCAGGGCGACACGGAGGAGGAAGCCCTGACGGAAGTCAGGTTGATGATGACCGACGTCGTGAACGATCCGGCAGACCTGGCCGAAAGCCTGGTTGACCCCGAGGCAGCGGCGGCGGAAATGGCGGACATGATCCGCGAATATGAGACCGAAGGCACCCCATGGTGGACACGGACGGTCTCGGTAGAAGACGCCGAGTTGGCCAACATCTGATGCCTCGTTACGCTAACGTGCGGCCAGCGGAGCTCCACCGTTTGCTGCTGCGGATGGGGTTCATCGAAGTCGCAAGGAACCATCATCGCCACTATTTCCATGTCGGACTTGGTCTCCGCACCCGGATGTCTTTCGGAAACAAAGAGATCAGATCGGACTTTATGGGCAATATCATAACCAAGCAGCTACGCATGACCGTTGATGAATTTCGCGAAGCTATGAACGGGGATATTCCTGAACGGTTCACCAGCCCTGAGTTCTGGAACAACTGAGCAACATTTGGAAAGCCGTCGCGTTGGCACCCATTCGCCAGCTGCGTGCTGCGACATCAAAGAGAGATAAGAGCATGCACACCTTTGAAGTACTGGTTTGGGAAGATCCATCGGAGGATGGATCCATGGGATATGGAGCGTGGTGCTCCTACGTCGTAGGAGTATGGGGGCAGGGGGATACGGAAGAAGAGGCTTTGGCGGATATCACCTCGGTGATGACGGATGTAATCCTGCACCCGTGGGATGATGGCGTTTCTTTGGCAAATGCCGAGGAAGCCGCGACCGAAATGGCCGGGATCATCGAGGAGCTTTTATCTGAGGGTATCCCTTACAAGATGCACCAGGTATCGATCTCGACTGAACTACCCGCCAGCGTCTGATGCCGCGATACGCCAATGTCCGGCCGCGTGAGCTACGACGTTTACTAGCCAGGATGGGGTTCGTCGAAACCGCCCACAACGATCATTGGCGTTATCGTCACCCGGGCCTCGGCTTACGTACTAAAGTGTCCTTTGGCAACCAAGAGATCCGAGCGGCCTTGATGGGCGAAATTATCACTACACAGCTAGGCATGACCGTTAACGAGTTTCGCGAAGCCATGAACGGGAATATACCCGAGCAGTTCACCAACCCTGCATTTTGGAACAACTGAGCCGCCCGGCCGTTCGCTTCTTGACACCAAAGAGAGAGCAGAACATGCACACCTTTGATGTTATAACGTGGGAAGGTACGTTATCCGACGGATCGACGTGCTACTCTGCCTGGTGCTCGTACGTACTTGGTGTTGGAGCGCAGGGGGATACCGAGACGGAGGCGCTGGACGGCATCACCGCCATGATGGTCGATGCCATCAGCAACCCCTGGCCGGACGGGGTCTCGCTGGCGGACGAACCAGCCGCCGAGGCGGAAATGGCGGACCTGATGCGAGAACTGGCCGACGAAGGCATTTCATACCGCGTGCATCGGGTGACCTTGGCCATCCCGGAACCGGCCGACGTCTGATGCCACGCTACGGCAATGTCCGGCCCCGGGAACTCCGGAACCTGCTTCTGCGCATGGGATTCGTGGAAACCGCACGAAACGACCACTGGCGTTACCGACACTACGGGCTGGGGTTGCACACGTTCGTCTCTTTCGGCAATAAAGAGTTAGACGCTGCGTTCATGGGAAAGATTATAAGCACCCAGCTACGCATGACCGTTAACGAGTTTCGCGAATCTATGAACGGGAATATCCCGGAACGGTTTACCAATCCTGCATTCTGGGACAACTAAAAGGTTGTTCGCCATGATCAAGTCTTTAATCAGCCAGCACCGGCGCAAAATACTGTTCAGCCTGCTGATCCTGGCGGTGCTGTTCTACTCGCTGGGAACGGGGTTTTCCTTCTTCTACCGGTTGCTGTTCACGCTCGTGCTGCTGGTGATAATCGGCTACGGCTGGGCCTGGCTCAACCTGCGCGGCATCGAGGTGCGGCTGACCCGGCTGGGAACCCGTGGCCGCGTCGGCGATTACCTGGAAGGGCAGATCCAGATGATCAACCGGACGCGACTGCCCAAGTCGTGGCTGGAAGTGGTGGAGGACACCGACCTGGCCGAGCCGGGCGGGCGCACCGTGGCGCTGGTCAAGGGGCAGGTGCGCTCCTTCCGCATCGCCACCTACCTGTCACGGCGGGGCATCTATCGCACCGGGCGGGTGCGGGTCACGGCCCGCGACCCCTTCGGGCTCTTCCGCCTGAGCCGGACGTTCCTCAACGACCAGTCCTACACGGTGCTGCCCAAAACCGTGCCGCTGCCCGATCTGGACCGTCGCTTCGCCAACCTGCCCAGCGACTCGGTCTTCTCCCGCCGCACGCCGGCCATCACCCCCGAATCGTCCACGGTGCGGGACTACGCCCACGGCGACAGCCTGCGGCGCATCCACTGGCCGTACACCGCCCGTATGAACCGCCTGATGGTGAAAGAGTTCGACATCGGCGTGTCGGCCCAGGCGTGGGTGTTGCTGGACATGGACCGGCGCTCCCACCTGGGCGAGCCGCCGGACAACACCGAAGAACTGGCGGTGACCGTTGCGGCATCGCTGGTGCAGCACTGGGACGAAACGGCCGTGCCCGTCGGCCTGGCCGCCAACTCCGCCGACCTGTGGATGCTCAACCCGGACCGCCGGCCGGCCCAGCTGGGCATCCTGATGGAGACCCTGGCCGGCATTCGCGCGGACGGGACGCTGTCGCTGGAGCGGTTCATCTACGACCTGCGCCCCCACCTGTCGGGCTTCAACACGATCATGGTCATCACCGCCTCGCGCCGGCCGGAGTGGACTTCCGCGCTGGTCAGCCTGCGCCGGCAGGGGATCAACGTCACGGTATGCTACGTGGACCACACGTCGTTCACCGGTCCCGACGGCGAATCGAGCACCGGCACCACCGGCCAGGCCGTGGCCGAGTACCTGGCCCAGCACGACATACCCATCTACATCGTGCGGCGCGACGGGGACATCAACCAGGCCCTGTCCCGTCCGCTGGCAGTGGGAGGCGCCAGGATGCCGGAAGGCGGCAGCGTTCCCCCGGACACAACGGATGCCGCCGGCGCCGAGCCGGTAGCCGGCCGGGTTGCGTAGCGATACAATGCCGCCGGCACGGAAAGATGACGTAAAGTAACCAGGTCATGGCTACGATAACCGCCCCGTCCCCTACCTTGGCACAGCCCACGCCGGAGGCAAATCCGGCGTGGAGCGGAGCCGGCGCGGCCCGCTGGTTGCTATCGGCCCTGACCACCCTGCGACCGCCGGATGGATGGGTCGCCGCCGGGCTGCTGCTCCTCAACATGATCGTCGTGGTATGGTCGGTGGAGGTGGCGGACTGGGCGCCAACCCCGTCGCTGGTGCTGGTCATGATCCTGGCGGTGCTGACCGCCATCCCGCTGACGCGCATCCGCCTGTGGACCGCGGCGGTGCTGCCCATCGGGCTGCTCATCGGCATCGGCGTCATCATTTGGCAGATGGTTATCGCGGCGCCGGACGAGTTGCAGGTGGCCACCGCGGCGGAACTGTTCGAGCGCCTGGGCCTGTGGGTTTTGGCAGCCCGCAACGAAGGTATCAGCGTGGACCCCCTGCCCTTCGCGGTGGGTCTGATGATGGCCGCGTGGCTCTCCGGCTACCTGGCGGGATGGGTATTCTTCCGCTACCGGAACTTCTGGGGCGTGTTCGCCCTGGGTGCGGTGGGCCTGATGTCCAACCTCACCTTCCTGCCGGACACTGCCAGCATCTACCTGGCGATCTACGTTTTCACCGGCCTGCTGCTGGTGGGCTGGGTCCAGTCGATGCGCTCCCGCCAACGCTGGGACGCGGAGGGCCGCATCTACGACGGGCACCTGGGCATCCTGACTGTCAGCGACACATCCATAGTGGCCATCGTGGCGCTGGTGATCGCCTTCCTGCTGCCGGTGGGAGGGCAGTGGGGCCCAGCCAACGCGTTTTATTCGCTGACCCGCGCTCCGCTGGTCTCGTGGGAGGAAGACTTCAACCGGCTGTTCGCCGGACTGCCGGCGCGGCGCCCGCTGCCCTACCGCATCTGGGGCGACACCATGGCCTTCCAGGGCACAATCAACCCCACGGACACGCCGGTGTTGCAGGTCAACTCCCCGGTGCCGTTGTACTGGAAAGCGCGTTCTTACGCGAAATACACGCACGAGGGTTGGCTGTCCGAGGGCACCGTGCTCCGGGAGCCCGGCTGGGCGCCTGAGTACAGCGCGCCCGCCCCCTACCAGGAACGGTTCAACGTGACCTTTGAGGTCATACCCAACTACGACAGCCGGAGCCTCTTCGCCGGCGGGCAGGTGATCGGCGCCAATCGCGACGTGCGTGTCGAAACCTTCGATTCGCCCCGATACGTCATCGACCCGACCCTGGATAGCGAGACCAACCTGCTGCCGTCGGCCCTCCAGCTGGCGGTGGAGGGTCTGCGCGACGCCGTTTCCGCGGACGCCTTCGCTGCCGCGGAAACCGTGGCAGGCGTGCTGCCCACGTCCTTCGTGCTGGAATCGATCGAGCGGGATACCTCCGGCAGCGTCGTCGAGGCCGTGATCGGCGAAATCGTACCCTCTGAACCGGACGTGCTGGCCGTGCGCGCGGCCGGCGGCGCTGCCGAGGCTGGAGAGCCCTACCAGCTCACCGCGTCCGTGTCCTCCGCAGAGCCGGAGGAATTGCGCACCGCTGGCGAGGAATACGCGCCCTGGCTGTGGTCACGATACACCCAGTTGCCCCCGGACATGCCGCCGCGGGTGGCGGAGCTGGCGCGGTCAATCACAGGCGGAGCGGAAACGCCTTACGACAAGGCCGTGGCGGTGGAGCAGTATCTCAAGAACAGCTACACCTACAACCTGGCCATCGATCCGCCTCCTTTCGGCGCGGACGGCGTGGACTACTTCCTGTTTGAAAGCGGTCAGGGCTACAGCGAATATTTCGGATCCGCCATGACCGTCCTGATGCGAAGCCTGGGCGTGCCGGCCCGCATGACCACCGGCTACACCACCGGGAATCTCGCCGACGGTTCGCACATCTACGTGGTTACGGACCGCCACAGCCACGGCTGGACCGAGGTGTTTTTCCCCGGCTACGGCTGGATCCCGTTTGAACCCACGCCCGGCAGGGACATCCCGGTGGCCATTCCCCCCGAAGAGCAGGCGCGGAGGGCATCGCCGGCCACCGACATCAGCGATGTCGACGATCTGCTCTGCGAGATCGAAGAAGAATGCGAAGACTTTGAAGACGGTTTGGAGGATTCCGATCTCGTGGCCGGCGACGCCGTCAACACCGGTTGGACCTCCACTGCGCGTAACTTCCTGCCCTGGATCGGGGGCGTCGCCGCGGTCGTGGCGGCGTTGGCAGTCAGCGCCTGGGCGCTGTGGCGGTGGCTGTTCGCGCCGCCCAGCGACGTGCCGGGCGCGTACCGCCGCCTGCGTCGCCTGGGCCGGCTGGCATCTATACCGCTGCGGGAGCACCAAACGCCGCACCAGTGGGCAGGGATGCTGGCTGCGGCCCTCCCGGAGCAGGCGCCGGACATCGGGCGGATCGTCAATGCCTACGCGCGCCATACGTATGCCGGGCGCGAGGATCCCCGCCCGGATGCCGACGCCGCAGTGGTCGAGGCCTGGAAGACGGTTCGCGGCCCGCTGGCGTGGTATGCTCTCCGCCGCCGGGAAGTCTGAAAACCGCTCGGAAGGCCGATCTGATGAACACAACTACGCTACCAGCGGACATCGTATATTACTGCCTGCATGAGACGCCCTTCGGGTGGCTGGCCCTGCTGGGCTCACCGGATGGATTGCTTCGAGTCAGCCTGCAACCGGAGCCGCAGGACGCGCTGGCCGGACTGGGCGATGCAATCAACGCCGCCGCAGATAACGCCGCCGTGTTCGCGGATGCACTGGCAGCGTTTGACAAGTATTTCGCCGGAGATACCGGAGCACTGGACGCCATACCGCTGGACCTCTCTCACGCCTCTCCGTTCTTCGGCGCGGCGTGGGCCGCCTGCCGCGGCATACCGCCGGGCGAGACCCGCTCCTACCAGTGGCTGGCCGAGGCTGCCGGGAACCCCAGGGCGTCCCGCGCCGCCGGTCAGGCGATGGCCAGAAATCCCTTCCCGCTGATTATCCCGTGCCACCGGGTGGTGGGCAGCAACGGGGGTCTGCACGGGTATGGAGCCGGGGGCGTCGGCGTGAAGGCGCGCCTGCTGGAGATGGAGCGCAACCGGGGCACGCTGCTGTAGCCGGAGCAACTTTACATCGATATACAGGATGGACAGGATCAACTGATTGTCGCGAAGGTCCAACCGTTCCAAACGACGGCGTGGATTGAATGGTTCTTCGCAGTGGATTGAGTTGAATGGTTCTTCGGAATCGTCAACATCCTGTAAATCGTGTCCATCGATGTAGAGCCAATTGCCGGCAGGCGTTGGCGGCGGTACTCCTTGCGTATGCACTACCCGACGGGTATTCTGTAGCGCGATTCAATCCCCTCTGATCAGCAACAACGATTCCAACCAGCAACGACGATCGCGCTATCCAACCGCGCCGCCCGGCAGGAGGTTACGACGATGGCAGGACAGAAATTCACATCCTGGGTACACGGCTCCGCGATGACCGGAGAGTACCTGAACCGGGTCACCTCGGTACGCCACTGCGGGCCTTTCGCCCGCATCGAGGGCAGCGAAGGCCAGAACGCCTGGATGCACTTCGCCATACCCACTCCCACCGTGCAGAACGGAAACCGGACCAAGGCCGAGTCAGTGTCGGTCTCCTTCCGCGCGCGCTCCCACGCCAACGTGGCCGAGGTGCTGGTGTACGACGGAGAGAAGATCATCGCCGAGCACCTGGGCATGGCCATCAAGGGCGATAACCTGGATGCCAGCTTCGAGATCCCCGGCGCGCCGGAGGTGGACCGGGGCATCAACGTGGTGGTAGGCGTCACCTTCGACCCGGGCGCGCCGGACATCCGCTCGATGCAGGTGGAGATTGTGGGCGTGGGTGTGGACTTCGAGGGATAGCTCGGGCCCGGCAATAGATGATTTCGGGGGCGGGTTTGGAACCCGCCCTAATTTTATGGCTGCCAAAGCCGACCTTCGGACTGCGCAGCCCGGCGCAGTCTGTTGTCCAGCGTGGCCATCATTACGTCACGCCGCAGGGCAAGTTCCAAATACACCGCGTCGTAGATCGACAGGACGTGCGCTTTGGCTAACTCGTAGGCCGCATTCAGATCGGTCTGGTCGTCGGTGTCGATTGGCAGCGCGGTCAACGTCTTCAAGTGCTGAGCGGCTCGAGACGAAGACATCCGGTTTCGCCTCTCGGCGGTGAGCAAGACATTCCGCATCTCCATGTGCCAGAAGCGGGGAACCAACCAGCCGGAAATCAGGGGTGATACGAAGGCGGCGTCAGCGTAAGGTTCGTTTACATCATCAAGAACCCACGCCGCCGCCACGGAGGTGTCCAGAGCGATGGCAGGCATCAGCGGCGCCCGTATCGTCGCCAATCCATGATGTCCCGCAGGCTGTCGGAGACTGTCTCCCACGGCTCCGGCGACCTGTCATGGCTTTCGTCACTTGCCTTTTCGTTCTCGTCCAAAAGGTTGCACGGTGCTTCCAAAGTCGGATCAGGAAGGGGAGCCGGGCAGAGATGCGCAACTGGCTGGCCGTGGTGGGTTATCACCACCGTTTCACCCTGTCTTGCCGCCTCCAACAGCTCAAAAAGGATGAATTTGGCGTCGTAATCCTCAACTTCGCGCATCACTGAACCTCCGCGCTAGACTTGATCGGGCGACAGGCCGCGCTGCCGGAGTCGTTCCTCCAGAGCGCGGGTGCGGGCTTCAGCTTCCTGCCGGGCGTCTTCGGCTTCCTGCCGGGCGGTCTCGGCAGCATCTCGCTCGGCTTCGGCGGCCTGGCGGGCGGCCACTTCCTCGGCCAGGTAGCTGAGCCAGGTTTGCGCCTCCGGGTCGTAGAGACGGAGTTCACCGTCAGGACGTTGGCAAACTTCCAACCCCAGCACCTCGCTGTACCCGCGGAACATCCCGTCGTCGCCCAGCCCGATTTCGATGGGTTCGTATTCACCGTCCGGGGCCAGCTGCTCGCCGACCAGGGCCGGGGAGAAAAGCTGGCCGGTGGGGTCGAAGCGCCAGTACTCGGTCACACCCAGCGCTGCGTACAGGGCACGCTTCTCCGTCATGTCGCGCACGAAGGTGCTGGGTGAGGCGATTTCGAGAACGAAATCGGGCGTCTTGCCCTCCTCGCGCCAGATGATGTACGAACTGCGGAGGTGATCCTCCACTCCGAACACCACGAACACGTCCGGAGCCAGGCGCACCGTGTTGTCGTTCATGCGGTAGTAGATCAGCAGGTCGCCGGAGACGTAGACGTCATCACGGTCAGCGTAGCGCTGGCGCAGGGCGAGCACGGTTTCGGTCAGCGGGTAAAACTGGGCGTCGGTTTCTGCCATTGGGTTCCCGTCCGATTCAGGGTAGTAGATGTCCGGGTCGTCCTCGGACAGCGGGCGATCCAGACCTTCCCGGACGAACCGGTTGACCAGTTCCTGGACCCTGATGCGCGGGCGGGTTTTTGCCTCGGTTGCGGTGGTCATGCTGATGTCTCCCCCCAACCAGTGGAGTGGTCAGACCCCTTCCACGATCATGACGTTGGAGATGGTGGATGCGATGCGCAGTTCCTTGGGGCCGGCGTAGTCGTCGGAGTAGTACCAGCCGTTGGCCTTCTCGAGGCTGTCGAACTCCAGGATGACGGTGCGGCGGGTCGGTTGGTCGCCCTCCACCACGGTCACGTCCCCGCCGCGCGCCAGGTAACGTCCGCCGTGCTTCTCGATGGTGGCGGGAACCTGCCCGCGATAGACTTCAAACTTCTCGGGGTCGGTCACTTCAATCGTCGCGATGATGTAGGCAGCCATGGGTCGTCTCCTTGGCGAAAACTGGCCGCCGGTGTGCAGATATTCGCGGCCATTGCCATTCTAACCCGCGCACATTACCCGCCGCCACGCCGCTTGCCGTGGGTTGAACCCGGTAGTATTCTGATTCGCACTCGCCAGCCGCCGGAGGCGGACGGACACAGGAGCGCCTGCCAAGATGCCCACCACCGAAGTTCGCACGCACAACAACTTTATCAATGGCCAGTGGACACCCTCCGACTCCGGCCGTACCTACTCCGTATACAACCCCGCCCACAAGGACGTGCTGCTGGGGCACTTCCAGCTGTCCAACCCGGAAGACACCCTGCGCGCCGTGGCGGCGGCATCAGAAGCCGCCGAAGGCTGGGCGGACACGCCGGCGCCGGTGCGCGCCCAGGTACTCTTCCGCGCACTGGAGATCATGGAACGCCGGTCCGAGGAGATCGCCAGAACCATCACCGAGGAGGAAGGGAAGCCGTTGCCCGACGCGCGGGGCGAGGTCAAGCGAGCCATGAACATCATGGAGTACGCGGCCGGCGAAGGCCGCCGGATGTTCGGCTACACCACCCCGTCGGAACTGCCCAACACGGTGGCCTACACGGTGCGCCGGCCGCTGGGCGTGGTTGGCATCATCACACCGTGGAACTTCCCCATCGCCATCCCCGCCTGGAAGATGGCGCCGGCGCTGATCTGCGGCAACGCGATCATCTTCAAGCCGGCGTCCAGCACCCCGCTGTGCGCGGTGAAACTCACCGAGGTGTTCGAAGAGGCCGGAGTACCGCCCGGCGTGCTGAACCTCATCACTGGACCCGGCGGCAGCGTGGGCAACGCGCTGGTGGAGTCGCCCGACGTGTCCGGCATCTCCTTCACCGGCAGCACCGAGATCGGCACCGACCTGTACACCCGCGGCGCTTCCCTGCTCAAGAAGATCCAGGCGGAGATGGGCGGCAAGAACGCCGTCATCCTGCTGGCTGACGCCGACCTGGACAAGGCGCTGGGCGGCATAGTGCAGGGCGCCTTCGGCTCCACGGGCCAGCGCTGCACGGCCACCAGTCGGGTGATCGTCGAGGACGGGGTGTACGACCAGTTCATGGAGGAACTGATCCAGCGCACGTCCAGGCTGACCATCGGCGACGGCTTGGAGGACGGCATCGACGTGAGCCCGCTGTCCAGCGAGTCGCAGCAGCGTACGGTGTCTGACTACATCTCCGTGGGCCGGGACGAAGGGGCGACGGTGGCCTTCGGCGGGCGCACGCTTGCCGGCGGCATCTACGACGAGGGCTGGTACGTGGAGCCGACCATCTTCACCGACGTGACGCCGGACATGCGCATCGCCAGGGAGGAGATCTTCGGGCCGGTGCTGACGGTGTTCCGCGCCCGCGACCTGGAACACGCCGTTGAGATCTCCAACAGCGTCAAGTTCGGCCTGTCGTCCTCGGTCTACACCCGGGACATCCCCCGGGCGTTCAAGTACATCAACACGGTGGACGCGGGCATGGTCCACGTGAACGCGCCGACGCTGGGCGGCGAGGTCCACCTTCCCTTCGGCGGCCTGAAGGCGTCAGGCGTGGGCCAGCGGGAGCAGGGCGTGGAGGCGGTGGACTTCTTCAGCGAGGTCATCACCGTGTACATCGACTACGCCGACGAGGCCCGGGCGCAGGCGCGGTTCATCTGACCTTTCCAGCCTCGTCATTGCGAGAGCAGCGCGGCAATCCCGCTGCCGGTCTGACGGCAGTCTGGGTTGCCGCGTTGTTTGTGCTACTGGTAACGGCCTGCGGTCCGAGTGACGCCGAGTTGGACGCGCGGATCGAGCGCACGGTAGAGACTGCCATCGCGGACCACGCCGCGTCGGACATCAGCGCGGCCTACCAGCGGGCCTGGCCGTCGGTGTTTTATATCGAGCCCGAGGATGGGCAGCACGGGACGGGATGGCTGCTGGAATCCGGGGTAATCGTCACCGCCGCCCACGTAGTCTCGGACAGCGCGGAGGTCACCGTGCGGCAGGCAGCCGCGCCGGCATTCTCCGCCACGGTGGCCGGCATGGACGAGCGCCGGGACGTTGCGCTGCTCCGGTACGACGTCACAGGAACACAGATGGGGGCGGGCACTGCCCCGCTGACGCTGGGCGATGCGGATATCAACGACATCGCCAAAGAGTTGCTGGCGTTGGGCTACTCGGGCAGCGGCGTCAAGAGCGACGGCCAGGTGGGCTCGCCCAAAGCCAACGCCGGCATCCTGTCCCAGATCACCAACTTCGGGGCGCAGAGCTACGGCCGCAACCTCGAGATGGACGCTCCCATCGACCCAGGCGACAGCGGCGGCCCCGTACTGAACACGGCCGGCGAGGTGGTGGGCATGGTCCGCGCCGCCGCTCGCCGAACGCCGGGCGGCGTGCCGGTGGTGGGCACCTTCTACGCCGTGCACGCCGACGAGATACGGGCGGCGGTGGAGGGGATCAGAAGTCGCGAAAGTCCGGGTCTTCGGTGATCACATCGAGAATCCCCTGAGCTACGTAAAGTTGCGGGCGGCGGCTTCCGATAACTGGAGTCAATATCCCGGCGTTTTCAAACCTAGCCAAGTGTCCTTGTGCTGCCGTATGGGACAGTCCCAGAACGTTGCCAGCCCGGGCGACAGTCACGTATGGCAGCTCAAAAAGGGCGTCGATTAACTGGAACGCAGAGCCAGCAGCCCTTTGGTGACGCACCTTATTCTGATATTCGGACCTAACACGCGACAGTTTTTCAACGCGGCCAAAAGCATCCGTCGCGACAGCAGCAATCGCTGTCAGAAAAAACTGGATCCATTGTTCCCAGGCTCCATTCAGGCTGACGCTGAGCAACAAGTCCACATAATCTTGGCGACGCGCGTCTAAGCCCCAATCCACCGAAATGATGAGTTTGGCGGCGTGCTGATGGGATGAGAAAGTGCTCCCGGCTTCGGGGATAATGGTTTTTGTCACAGAAAACCAACCCCTCACAAGGAGCACCCATCGGATGCTACCACCTGAGCGCCCCGACCGCATCCAAATCGCGTTTGATGATGCCCGCCTGGTGGCCAATGCTGGGCTGATTCTGCCCGTCACCCTGGCCCATCATCTGGGACTGGGAGAGCTGGTGGACCGCCATGTTGATCTGGGGGATGCGCCGGGTCGAGCCAACGCGGGAGACAAACTGCTGACGCTGGTGGCGTCGGCGCTGGCCGGTGGGGACTGCATTGACGACGCCGACGCGCTGCGCGCTGGCGGGACCGCACAGGTGCTGGGCTGCGCGGTGAAGGCGCCGTCCACGCTGGGCACCTTTCTGCGGAGTTTCCAGTGGGGCCATGCGCGCCAGTTGGATCGAGTGAGCCGTGAGGCGCTGGCCCGAGCCTGGGTCGCCGGCGCCGGTCCGGGCGACGAGCCGTTGACCATCGACCTGGACTCCACCGTCTGCGAGACCTACGGCCTGTGCAAGGAGGGCGCGCAGCGCCACAACTACGCCGGTCAGCGTGGCTATCACCCGCTCTTCGCCGTCGCTGCTGGGACGGGCGACGTGCTGATGGCCCGCCTGCGCAAGGGCCGAGCCAACACCGCTCGGGGCGCCGCCCACTTCCTGCGTGAGACCATCAGCCGAGTGCGCTACGCCGGGGCCACCGGACCATTGACCATGCGTGCCGACAGCGGCTTCTATAACCGCGACATCGTCGCCGCCTGTCGCAAGATGAAGGTCCGCTACTCCATCACCGTCCGCCAGCAACCAATCGTGCGCAATCTCATCGAGGCCATACCCGAAGAGGATTGGACGCCCATACCCTATTGGATGGAGGGCGGCGCCGACGTGGCCGAAACTGAATATACTCCCTTCCAGCATGAGCCCTATGCCGTGCCGGTGCGGCTCATCGTCCGCCGGGTGACGCCCACCCCCGGCTCCCAGTTGGCCCTGCTTACCGAATACAGCTATCACGCCTTCATCACCGACCGTGAGGGCGACACCCTGGATCTCGAAGCCGACCATCGCCGCCACGCCGAGATCGAAAACGCCATCCGCGACCTCAAGTACGGCGTGGGCCTCAACCATCTGCCATCGGGTCGCTTTCCCGCCAACGCCGCCTGGCTGGCGGTGCAAGTCATCGCCCATAACCTCGCCCGCTGGACGACACGTCTCGGGTTGTGCGAGCCGGTGGCCACCACCAAGACCCTCCGGCGACGCTTCTTCTCCCTGGCCGGACGCATCACCCGCAAGGCACGTCGCCTCACCTTGCATCTGCCCCAGGGCTGGCCCTGGCAAAACCAGTTCAGCTCTGCCCTGGCCCGATTGCGCGCCCTGCCGCTCCCTTCTTGATCACGCCCTCGGCGTTTGACCTGTCCAACAGATTACCCAACTGCCTGGCCCATCAGCGCTCAGGCTGGGCCCCTGGCGGTCTCCGCCTGTGATCTGGTGTCGAAAATCGCGCCCAGACTTCTACCACAGGCCGTCAAAATCCCTCCGGCGTGGCTGCTACACTCCACATCGTCCATCTCTCCGACATCAGGCTACCGCCGGCCCGTTCCCTGACCCCTAATCCCTCGTCTGACCACTGCTGCAGTATCCCTTCGGTGGATTCGGGCTAAGTAATCGCTGAGGTACAACCAAGGATGGGTCAAATATCCCCTGGAACACAACAGCAACGTCAGCAGCAACCTACCAGTTCGTCCGTTACCATCCTCAAATGGGTGGATCGCCTCGAACTGGTAATGTATGAGCGCCAGCTGTACCAGAATGGGCAAATCTGACGGCTCGTGCCAAAAATTCTCTAGTGCGTGAAGAGCTGGCATCATGTTCGCATGCGGTGGAGGAACGTAGCGCGCGTTCTGGATCCCTCCTATTGGGCCGCTAATGATGGCCTGTACTGTGCGAAACTCCCCGGGACGACGCTGTTGTCCACGAACTCCTGACATCAGCATTTCGTGAACTTCACGAATTAGGCGCAGGCTCACTGGGAGGCTTTCCAAACGTTCTAACCCGAACCGCATCGCCTTTATGTGGTTGTTCACTTCTTCTGCATCATGGCGTTCATCATCGGTTTCATCGATCTGATACCTGTAGAGGGCTAAAATATCGGACAAGCCGCCCTCGATCCTAGTTGACGCCACCGCTTCGCGCGTTGACATTGGACCTATCAATGGGTGCGGGTCGGGCGAATCGGCGCCTCGACCATCCAAATGGCTTAATGCCCAGTCCGCGCGAGAAAGCAGGCTTACGGTCTCGTTGCTCCAGTCTATTTCCGGTGGCAACGGGTCGGGTACGAAAGCAGGCCAGTAACTACCATCTAAGGTATCCGCTGGCACCAGATTTCCCGGGCTTGCATCTGTGAAATCAGATTCTCGCATCACCATACTCGCACTAGTTCGACTGATTTTGGGCACCAGCCGGCTTACGCAAGGATATCGCACAAACCTTGCATTATGCTGCCGCCAATGCAAGGATGCTTGCATTTACCGCTAGACAATGCAACCTTACGGCCACCACCTTGCACTTCTCCGTCTCTAATGCAAGGATCCTTGCGTTGCCTACCAAACAACGAAACCTTTTGGCCTCTAACGTTGCATTAGAAGCGGCCTGTTCCTAGCGGGCTACAGCGGTCGCCGCCCCGCGAAGCCCGTATCCGTGGGGTGCCACCAGTCGATGGAGGGTTCGCCGCGCTGCCAGCAGAGGTACACCACCTCGCCCTCGCGTCGGGACGGGAAGTCCACCAGGCCGCGGCCGATGTCGCGCACCTGGATGCCCCGCTCGGTGATCTCCCGCACGGCGTCCTGCAGGCGCTGGGTGAGCTGGGAGACGATGCGCTCCGACTCGGCGATGTCTTCCTCGCTGCTGGAGTGGCCGTTGCTGCGGCGGTGGCGCAGCAGGGACAGCAACTCCTCCTGCTGGCGCACCAGTTCGGCCCGCAGCGGCGCCATGGCCTCAAACCGCTCTTCCAGCCACGGCACCAGGTCGTTGGCCTCTTCCCGGGTGAACATCCGCTCCTGCATAACGGCGGTATAATACACCAATGACAACGCCCGACGATGATGCCAGCAACGATCAGGATTGCAACGGGGGTGCGCCCCCGGCGATGACGGAGGCTGATGCTGGCGACCGCAGCCGGTTCCGCGCCGGAGAACTGGCCCTGTTCCTGGACCGCAAGGGCCGCACTTACCAGGAGACGCTGAGTCCCGGCGGCGAGTTCCACTGCCACCTGGGATGGCTGCCCCACGACGACGTGATCGGGCAGCCCGTGGGCGGCTGGTACACCACCAGCCGCGGCCACGTGATGCTGGGCATCCGGCCCACCCTGGGCGACTACGTGCGCCTGATGCCGCGAGGTCCCCAGGTTATCTACGCCAAGGACCTGGGCAACATCGTGTCCATGGCCGACATCTTCCCCGGGGCCACGGTGGTCGAGGCCGGGTTCGGCTCGGGCGCGCTGACCACCGCCCTGTTGCGCGCCGTTGGTCCCAACGGGCGCGTGCACTCTTACGAGATCAACGAGGCGGTGGTGAACAAGGCGCTGTCCAACGTGCGCTCCGTGATACCCGACACCTCGCGCCATGAGGTCACTGTAGGCGACATCTTCGAGGGCATCTCGGATACCGACGTTGACCGGGTGATACTGGACCTGCCGGAGCCGTGGCACGCCGTGGACGCCGCCGCCAACGCGCTGATCACCGGCGGCATACTGCTGTCCTTTCTGCCCACGATACTACAGGTGCAGGAGTTGGTGCTGGCGCTGAACAGTGATGGCCGTTTCGCCCGGGTGGAGACCGCCGAGACCATGCTGCGGGGGTGGAACGTGTCCCGGCGCAGCGTGCGGCCGGCCCACCGCATGGTGGCGCACAGCGGGTTCATCACCACGGCGGTCCGCTGCGTGCCGCCGGGTCGTGAGGGCTACGCCTCCAGGCCGTGAACCGACGTTTGAACGTTCGCGATAGAGAGGGGAGGAATGTCGTTACGATTTCTGGTGGTAGCGGGGTCTACCGTTGCCGCTATTTTGAGAATTATCGGCAGCGTCCTCTATCAACCAGATGACGGCGAACGAGTACCAACCTGGAGCATCCGCAGGCGGGAAGCGAGGCTTTTCTTTCTACTTCTATACAGCCTATGGATAGCGGCCGCTATCGTACTGGCTTATGCCCAATACTCCCCGACCTCGCTCCCAGTGATACAATGGGCATCTCCGCCGCCGCACATCGGAGATGGAACCGCCTATATCGTCTTACAGCGATTTGGCAACATTGTCGTCCCCCTGACGGCTGTCGCTTTGGTGCTTACGCCCGTTCTGAGTACAGCCGGGAGGATCCTGATGTCGTTATCCCAATTCATCAATGAAAAAATCCTGGACCCTATCATCGACGCCAGGATAGTCGCTCCAAACGCCGACAAAATCCGCGCGGCAGTTGCTGCCCGAGTGACTGAGGAAGTCACCGCCCAGGTCACTGAGGAAGTCACCGCCCAGGTCACTGAGGAAGTCACCGCCCAGGTCACTGAGGAAGTCACCGCCCAGGTCACTGAGGAAGTCACCGCCCAGGTCACTGAGGAAGTCACCGCCCAGGTCACTGAGGAAGTCACCGCCCAGGTCACTGAGGAAGTCACCGCCCAGGTCACTGAGGAAGTCACCGCCCAGGTCACTGAGGAAGTCACCGCCCGCACCGGCGAGCAGTGGGTTGCCTGGATCGCCCGCCGGGATGCGGCGTTGGCGCAGGGACTGGAGTTTAACGAACCCCGTCCCGACGAGGTAGATATATCCCAGATCTAATATCCATCCGGCTCCAGGGCTATGCGGACAGGCCGTGAACCGGGAACACCGCGTCTTTAATGGCGGCCACGCTCTCTGACGCCAGGGCGCGGGCGTCGGCGCGGATGTGATCCGGTATCTCCGGTATCTCGGTGTCACGCAGTGTGGTGCGGCCCAGCCGCTCGATGGCCGCCGTGGGGATGCGATCGGGCCAGTCGGCGCCGCACATAACGCCGTAGGCCAGGGTCCAGCAGCGGGCCACCGCGCCGATATCGTATCCGCCGCCGCCGGTGGCCAGCCACGGATAGCCCAGCCCGCCCAGCCGCGTGACGGCGGCGATGAAGCCCCGGCTGGTGACCTGCAGGTGGGTCAGCGGATCGGTGTGGTAGGAGTCGATGCCCAGCTGGGTGAGCAGCACGTCGGGCGCGAAGGCTTCAAGCAGTGGCGGCACCACGGACTCGAAGGCCGCCAGGTAGATCTCGTCGTCGGTGTAGGGATACAGGGGCAGGTTGACGGCGTAGCCGATGCCCTCGCCGGAGCCGACCTCGCCGGCGAAGCCGGTGCCCGGGAAGAGATACCGACCCGACTCGTGCACCGAGATGGTGAGCACGCGGGGGTCGTCGTAGAAGGCGTCCTGCACGCCGTCGCCGTGGTGGGCGTCGATGTCCACGTAGGCGACGCGGAGGCCGCGCTGCAGCAGGTACATGATGGCGACCACGGGGTCGTTGAACACGCAGAAGCCGCTGGCGTTGCGGGCCGCCGCGTGGTGCAGGCCGCCGCTGATGTTGAACGCAGCCGGAACCTCGCCGTCGGCGACCATGCGCGCGGCGGTGAGGGTCGCGCCGGTGCTGAGCATGGCGGCCTCGTACATGCCAGGGTAGGTCGGGTTGTCGCCGCCCTGGGCGAAGCCGAAGCGCTGGGGCTGGAAGCCGGTGAGACCCAGGCTGAAGGTCCTCACAGCGGCCATGTAGTCGCGGGAATGAAACGCCCCCACACTGGTCTCATCGGCCAGGGTCGGGGTGACCAGCAGGGAATCGACGCCGTCGAAGGCGTCGTAGGCGTCCAACAACTCGTAGGTGTGCCGCAGGCGGACGGGGCGCATGGGGTGGTCCTGGCGCAACACGTGCTGGCTCATGGCGTCGTCGTAGACGAAAGCGGCGCGGGGCATGGATAGGTGTCCTCAACTTCGTGGTTTGTGTCCGGCCGACAGGGTATCACGCGACAAGTCGGGGAAGGGCTGACGTGATAGACTGGCTACGCGCGCAGCTCTAAGCGGAGGTGCCAGAATGGCCGGCGAAACACCGCACGATACCCCGTTAGATGCAGGCTCAACCGACGCTCCGGCCCAAGCCGCTGATTCCGGTGAAAGAGAAACTTTCCTGTCGTTCTTGCGGAAGGACTTGCAATGGGTCGCGATAGCGTGGGGGGGAGGGTGGTTCTTTGGCGTCATGTTTCTGTCAATAGCTTTCACTTTGGAAGACGCCACTAGAATCGCAGGGGTAGCTGCCGGCGGCATCTTCCTGATGATTGCGCCCGGCAGTTATGCCACATGGGAAACCTGGCGCGGCTATCGCTACAGTACCGATAAAGGCCGGCGAAAGTCGCGGGCCGGAGAGTCTCAAAATGCCGGATAGCCAGGAATGGGAACGCCATTGGAATACAATATCCTTGGGCATAGTCACCGTGGCAACGGCAGCAGCAGGCGTTGCGCTGTTTACCGCTGACGTCACGGAAGTTGTTACGTCCTGGGCAACGTATTCGCTTGCAGTAATCGCGATACTTGCATACCTGAGTGTGCTCCACTTGGGCAGTAGGGTTATTTTCTCGACACCCGACGAACTTGGACGACGGAGAACAACCAAAAGGCGCATTGCGCGCAACCTGTACGGATGGTTCGTCCTAGAATTGCTGGCCTTGATCGGATTGCTGATTCCGGAGGCATTTGCCGGTCTGTTGCAATTGCTTGCGCCGGCCCCCTCGCCAGCCTGAACCTCGCCAACGGCTCAACTCCGCTGCAGGATAAGCGGCTTCCCGACTACTCCTCCATTAACCCGGAGCCGTCGCGTTGGAGGATCTCGATGCGCACGTCGTCTGGGCCGCGGACGAAGGCGATGCGGACGCCGGGGCGGATGGTGCGGGGCTCCACGTAGATCTCCGCGCCTTTGCTGCGCAGGTCCTCGACGGCGCCGTCGATGTCATCAACGCGGAAGCCGAAGTGGTCCAGTCCCAGGTGCGGGTCGCGCGGGCTCAGGTCGATGTGCTCCTCGGGCGGTACGGAGGCGATGAAGATGGCCAGGCCGTTCACGTCCAGGTCGACGCGGGGCACGCCGTCGCTCTGGATGAGGCGCAGCACCGTGGCGCCGAACATGGTCTCGAAGAAGGTGGCCATGCCCTCCGGGTCCTTGGTGCGGACATGGATGTGGTCGTAGGTGTAGGTGTAAACGGGGGTGGTGGACATGGTGGGTGGGCTCCTTGGATTACGGATTGCTCGCAGCAATCGTACTACACCGGGCGGGTTGGCCGCACCGTCGTTCGGAGAGCGAGGTGCAGTTGGTGACACTTCTGCCTTGTCCGCCGTCTTTGACGGCTGCTAGACTCTCCCCTGAGGTGATCTTATGCCCAGCGCGTGCAACGTGCCCAGCCGCACCATTTTCACCGGGGACAACCTGGACATCCTGCGGGGGATCAACTCCGAGTGCGTTGATCTCATTTATCTGGACCCGCCGTTCAACTCCAACCGGACCTACGCCGCGCCGCTGGACAGCGAGGCCCGGGGCGCCGAGTTCGACGACGTATGGACGCTGGACGATATGAAAGAGGAGTGGATCGATGAGATCGAATACCGGCTGCCGGCGTTGTTTCACCTCGTCAACGGCGCTCGGCTGTCCCACGGGGAGAGCATGGCCGGCTATCTGACGTTCATGAGCATCCGGTTGCTGGAACTCCACCGGGTGCTGAAACCGGCGGGCAGCATCTACCTGCACTGTGACGATACGGCCGGCCACTACCTGCAATCGGTGATGGACGCGATCTTTGGGGCAAACAATTACCGGGCGCAAATAAGCTGGCAACGCACTTCCGCGCATAACGATCCACGAAACTTCGGCAGGGTGCGCGACATCATTCTGTTTTACAGCCGGCAGCCCAGGATAAACTCAAACGAAGTCCGTATTCCGCTGGACGACGACTATGTAGAACAGTTTTACCGGCACGAAGACGAGCGGGGCGCGTACCGCTTGGGAGACCTTACCGCGGCAGAATTGCGTTATGGGGAAACGGGACAGCCCTGGCGCGGGCATGACCCTAACCGAATCGGGCGGCACTGGGCAGTTCCCATGACGGGAAGTTACGCCGCCTGGATTGACGGGAATGTAACTTCCGGCTACCGCGACATTGCCAGTCCACTGGAGCGTTTGGATGCGCTCGATGCAGCAGGGTTGATTTATTACCCAGGCGACAATGTTATGCCATCCCTGAAGCGCTACCTCGCCAGTAACACGGGTCAGGTCCCCACCAACCAGTGGACTGACATACGTCCCATACCGCCCCGGTCCGTTGAGCGGACGGGATGGCGGACGCAAAAGCCCCTGGCGCTGCTGGAGCGCATCATCAACGCCTCGTCCAGCCCGGGCGACCTGGTGCTGGATCCGTTCTGCGGCTGCGCCACGGCGTGCATCGCCGCCGAAAAGCTGGATCGGCAATGGATTGGCATTGACATACTGCCACAGGCTGCCGAGGTGCTGACGCAACGGGCCAGGCGGGAATTGCAAATACCGATGAACGGTGGCGACGAAAAGCCGTGGGAGGACTGGACCCCAATGGTGCTGCGGGAGCCTCCCCGAAGAAACGACCTGACGTTATTGAGCCCGGCTGACCCTCAGTCGGACCGGGCCTTGCTGTATCGCAGTCAACACGGCAGGTGCGCCGGCTGCGAGTACGAATTGCCCCTGCACGTGCTGACCATCGATCACATCACGCCGCGGTCCCGGGGCGGCCAGGTCTCCGTAGCCAACCTGTGGCTGATGTGCCACACCTGCAACGCCATCAAGGGCAACCGTGACATGGGCTACCTGAAACAGCAGTTGCGGATACGGGGGATACTGCGGGTGTGAACGATGGTGTGGCACTAACTCACACCCAAGAACGCGCCGCCGCCGTAGTCATCCTACCGCGCTGTATCAACGTGTAGCGGCGGGTAGCGTGGCGAGGTTGCGGCACTCAACAAAAGTTTTGTATTCGTCGGATTCTGTTAGAATCAACTGATTTGGAATATCAGTGTAAGGAGGTTCTGAGATGGCTAACCAGCAGCATGTCGAGTGGTTGCTTAAAGGAAAGGAGGCATGGAACACGCGCTATTGTCAAGAGGATGGCGATCTGTTTGGAGTAGATGTTGATTTATCAGGTGCAGACATTCGTGAATTTTTTGCGGATTATCTGGACCTTCCGCATATGACGCCCACCCCGCTCGCCCAATATGCCCTATACGGAGCCAACTTTACTGGAGCCGATCTTTGGAACGCTGACTTGACTGGAGCCAGACTCATGTCCGCAGGTTTGGTCTCCGCAAAATTGATCCATGCCAATCTTACCAATGCCGACCTTGAAGAGGCGGATCTCACTGATGCGCAACTATGAAATGCAAATCTTACCGGTGCCAACCTCTATCGTGCCAAGCTCACCAATGCGGAACTTTGGGAGACGAATCTTGCCGGCACTAACCTTACAGATGCCGACCTTACTGGCGTTGATTTGAACGGCACTCGTCTTTGGGAAGCAATTCTCTACCATGACATTGGATCTGTGATTCGGTTGCCAGAGCAGTATGAACCATTGGTGCCGGTTAGAGTCAGAGGGTGAAATGAGCAATAGAGCGGTGGATGCGTCCATTAGCGTCTGGTTCCAATCCATTCCATTGCGCCAGGATGTTGAAAGCCGCGACGGTGTAGGCCAGATGGGCGCTGAAACCCTCCCACACTCGATGGCGCATCTCTTTGGTGTTCCAGACCACGGACATCATGGAGAAGGTGGTTTCCACCGCCATCCGCACGTTCCACTGGCCGCGCTTGCAGACCTTGACGTTGGCCGGGTCGCCTTGAGCCCGGTGAAAGCCGGTGTCGGTGAGGATAATCATTTGACCGTCGTAGCCAGCGAGCAGGAGCCGAAAAGTCTGGTCGTGGACATTGGCGCCAGCGCAGTCCCAATCGGTGATCAAGCCCCACTGGTTCTGTACGATGCAGAGCTTGCCACCGCTGATCCAACGGTGGTTGGACTTGCCTTTCCGGCCGATCTGGTCCGTCCGTCGCCCATCCCGCACGGGATGGCGCAGTTCCACCCCGTAGCTGTCGGCCACGCCCAGGACGGTGGGTTGGGCCAGGAAGTAGCCGGTCCAGTCCTGTTGGGCTTGTAAGCGGCGGAAGAGCCGGGTGCGATGGGGCAGTTTGGGAAAGAGGTGGCCATAGTTGTCTTTGAGCCAACGGTAGAAGGGCCGCTGCTTGACGTTCTTCATAGCCCAGAGGACACCGATGGTGACCAGTTCGCTGAGCGCGAGGACCGCCTGGGAGTGCCGGGGCGCCCGCGGCATGGCATCGTCTATTTTGCAGTACAGTTCGGTGATAAAATCGGCAATGTTCACGAGGTTCCTCCGCTGTGGAGTGTCGTCAACTCACAGCATAGTGGAACCTCGTGGCATTTTCAAAACAATCTCAAACTAGCACCAATGGTTATGATGACGTTGCCAATGCTGTCAATTCTGTCAAAGAACTACTGGACCTAATCAAGACGTTGCAAATATTTTATAACAACACCAAAGCTGATACATTGTTCTATTTTCGCGGGGAATACGAAAATGACTGGCAATTACGCCCCTCCATAATGCGGAACAACAGCCCTACTGGATCGGAAAGCAGGATGCTGATTGACCTCATTGCCCAGCGGCCCGAAGACTTTAACGAGCGGAGTTCAGCTATCGCCCAATGGGTATTAGCCCAGCACCATGGCCTCAAAACGCGCTTCCTGGACATCACTAGCAACCCATTGGTCGCCCTGTTTCACGCCTGTGAGAAATCGGAAAAGAGTGCAAGTACATCAAAGGACGGCCGCCTCCATATATTTGGTATACCACCATGGTTGGTCAAGCCTTTTAACAGCGACACTGTATCCGTCATAGCTAACTTCGCAAAACTGCCCATCTACGACCAATACGCCCTCATGGGCAAGACATGTATGCACCTCCCGCATGACACAAGCTACAACACAGCCATGTACAATCTCTGCCAGATAATTCGGACGGAAAAGCCTTACTTTTCGGCGCGGATTGACCCCAGAGACTTTTATCGCGTTTTCGTAGTTGAGCCGCAACAATCATCGGAACGCATCAGGGCGCAATCCGGCGCTTTTCTGGTATCGGCTTTTCACCAGCGATTTGAGCGGGATGAGATTTTAAAGTGGAACGAAGGCATACCGGTCTATGCCCATTACACGCTGGACATACCCAAGGAGAGCAAAGCTGAGATTATGGAGGAGCTGCGGCTGCTGAATGTCACGCGCCAAACACTGTTCCCAGGGCTTGACTCGTCCGCGGCGGCAATCATCGAGCGATATCGTCAATGATCGGCTGGCAGGTGAAACCAGCCAACGAAACTACTCTGCACAGGGGCGGGCGGGTTCAATATCCGCCCGTTTGCTATACTGCCGGCGGACCCACCACTCTGACCAAAGGACGGCCTGACTCCATGTTCACGAATAACGCTTTGCCCGCCACCATCGGCGAACTCCGCGATAGCGGATACCAATCGGTATCGGTGCGCGAGGAGATCCGTCGCAACCTGATCGCCAAGATACGCGCCGAGGAACCGGTGTTTCCCGGCATCATCGGCTTCGACCAGACGGTGATCCCGCAGCTGGAAAACGCCATCCTGGCGGGGCAGGACATCATCCTGCTGGGCGAGCGCGGGCAGGCCAAGACCCGGCTGATCCGGGAGATGGTGAACCTGCTGGACGAGCAGCTTCCGGTCATCGCCGGCGGCGAGCTGAACGACGACCCCTACAATCCCCTCAGTCCGGACGCCCGGCAGATGGTGGCCGACATGGGCGACGACACCCCCGTGGACTGGATCGGCCGGGACCTGCGCTACTCGGAAAAGCTGGCGACGCCTGACATCTCCATCGCCGATCTCATCGGCGAGATCGACCCCATCAAGGTGGCCGAGGGCCGACACTTATCGGACGAGTCGGCCATCCACTACGGCCTGGTGCCCCGCACCAACCGAGGGATCTTCTGCATCAACGAGCTGCCCGACCTGGCCGAACGGATCCAGGTGGGCCTGTTCAACCTGATGGAAGAGCGGGACGTGCAGATCAAGGGCTACCGCATCCGGATGCCGCTGGACGTGTTCGTGGTGGCCACGGCCAATCCCGAGGACTACACCAACCGCGGCCGCATCGTCACTCCGCTCAAGGACCGCTACGGCGCGCAGATTCACACCCACTATCCCCGGGCGTTGGACGAAGAGATCGCCATCATGGAGCAGGAGCGGAACCGCTTCCCCGACGAGGACCGGGTGGTCGTCCCCGAGTTCATGACAGAGATCATCGCGGAGGTGACGGCGCGGGCGCGATCCAGCAACGAGATCAACCAGCGCTCCGGCGTGAGCGTGCGCGTCTCCATCGCCAACTACGAGACGCTGATCAGCAACGCGCTGCGCCGCAGCATCCGACAGGGGGAGGATATTGCCTGTCCGCGCATCAGCGACCTGCCCTATCTCGTCGCCTCCCTGGGCGGCAAGATCGAGCTGGAGACCTTCGGCGAGGGCCGGGAGGACCGGTTGGTGGAGGACCTGACCAAGCGGGCGACGCTGGGCATCTTCGGCCGCTACTGCAACGTGGACGACCTGGAAGACATCGTGACGGCGTTCGACCTGGGCAATGCGGTGGAAACGGGCAGCGACGTTCCGGCCGCCGCCTACGCCTCAGCGCTCGACAACATCGAAGGTCTGCCGGCGGCGGTATCCGCGTTGGTTGGCGACGACAAGCGGCCCGAGGTGGTCGCGTCGGCGGTGGAGTTCGTGCTGGAAGGGCTGCACCTGAACCGGCGGCTGAACTGCGCGCGCACGCCGGCCGGCGGCTACCGCTACGCGCGGTAGCCCCGACATTTTGCGAGGAGGTTTTGCCATGGCCACCAGGAACGCAACCACCACCCGACTGGTGACGTTGGAGGAGTTTGCCGCATTGCCGGAGTTTCCTCGCTACGAACTGGTGAAAGGTGTGCTGGTTGAGAAAATGTACGCATCCAGAGAACATGAAATAACGGTAGTGAGAGTATCTCGCCACGTGGACTGGCACGCTGACGAGCACGACTTGGGGGAAGTTTACGGCAGCAACCGTGCGTTCGTAACCGGCCCGGAATCGCCGGCCTCATCCCGTTTGCCCGATGTATCGTTTGTGTCCAACGAGCGGTTGCGGCCCGATCTTTTCGGAGCACTGTTTGACGGCGCGCCGGACCTAGCGGTGGAGGTGCTGTCTCCCAGCAACACCGAACGCGAGATAGCGCAGAAGGCTGCCGAGTACCTGGCAGCCGGCAGTAAGGCGGTCTGGGTTTTTGACCCCATCGGACGGATGTTGACAGTACACCGACCCGGCGTGGCGGCGCTGGTTTTGACCGACGGCGATACCGTGGATGGGGAAGATTATCTGCCGGGCTTCACCTGCGCCGTGGCGGATATGCTGCCCCGGCTGCGCTCATGATAACAAGTACCGATAATACGGAGGCCCCAACGTGACGACTCAACCAACCGCCGCCGCGCCGCCGGTTTCACTGGAAGAGTACGCCGCGCTGCCCAAGCACCCGCGCTACGAGTTGGTGAAAGGAGTCCTGGTCGAGCTGATGGTAGCATCTGATGAGCATGAGGAAACGGTTATCCTTTCTGGCCTTGCCGTCGGCAATTACGTTTATCCGAACCGACTTGGTAAAGTCTATGGCAGCAATCGAGGCTACGTTACCGGCCCCGACTCGCCGGCTACGTCGCGGATGCCCGACGTTTCCTTTGTTTCCAATGCCCGATTGGGTCGGCCGGACGTGGCAGGGATGCTTTACGATGGCGCGCCGGACTTAGCCGTCGAGATCCTTTCAGAAAGCAACACTCCCGCAGAAATAGCCCAAAAGATCAGCGAATACCTGGGCGCCGGCGGCAAAGCCGTCTGGGTAATTGACATCGACGCCCGCACGCTGACGGTGCACACCGCAGACGCGCCGCCGCTGGTTCTGACCAACGCCGACACCGTGGACGGCGAGGACTATCTGCCCGGATTCGCCTGCGCCGTGGCGGATCTGCTGCCGGTTCTCTGACCCGGAGGTGCCACATGACTACGCAACAAACTGCCGCGCCGCCGGTGATGCTGGAGGAGTACGCTGCGCTGCCCAAGCATCCCCGCTACGAGCTGGTCAACGGGGTCCTGATTGAACTGATGGTTGCGTCAGAAGAACACGAACACACCGGTTCCCTGGTCAATTGGCGGATGGCGGCGCATGTTTTCCCCAACCGGTTGGGGCGGGTGTACACCGGCAACCGAGGGTACGTCACCGGGCCGGATTCGCCGTCCACGTCACGGATGCCCGACGTTTCATTCATTTCCAACGCACGGCTGGCGCAACCCGACCTGGCGGGAAAGCTCTACAACGGTGCGCCGGACCTCGCTGTGGAAATCCTGTCCGAGAGCAATACGCTGGCGGAAATAACCCAAAAGATCCGCGAATACCTGGGCGCCGGCGGCAAAGCCGTCTGGGTAATTGACATCGACGCCCGCACCCTGACGGTGCACACTCCCGATGCGCCGCCGCTGGTTCTGACCGACGCCGACACGGTGGACGGCGGGGACTACCTGCCCGGCTTCGCCTGCGCCGTGGCCGATCTGCTGCCGGCGATTGAGAGCTAGACGAGCGAGGCGCGCCGGCCCAGCGTGACGCCGTGGGGTAGCACGATGGTGGCCTTCAGGTTCCGGAAGAGCAGGAACCGGCTCATGGACAGGCTGACCTGCTGAGCGTATTCGGCGATGCCGGGGGCCAGGTACAGGGTGATGTCGTCCTGGCTGGCGGGGTCGTAGGACTCCAGGCTGCGGCGACGGCGCACGTTGGTATCGACCGATACCTCGACGGACTCGCCGCTTCAACCCTTCCAGCAGATCAGGTCGATGACGGCCTGCCCGCCTTTATGACGGATGAACTGAGCGGCTTCGGGGGTTATTTCAAGCTGTGCGGTCATGTTGTTCACTAGTCCAGGGGCTGGCCGTCCCACGGCGCGTCGGGATCGAGATAGCGGCGTGGAATATCGCCCCGGAGGGCGGCGCGAAACTCCTCGGCGCTGTTCATTTTGAGTTGCACGATAGCGATCTCTCCCATCAGATCGGCGTCCACTTCTTTGTCTCCATGCGACACCTTTGTCCGCAGGCGCAGCCAAGCATGTATGAAGTAAGCATGGTCCCGGTTGCTTTGTGTAAAGCCCATCCTGCGCAGTAATCGAAGCAACTGCCTGGTCTTGACGTTGGCAATCCTAACCATAACCTAAGCGGGCACTCGATTGCGCGCCGGGGCGACCTGCTTCACCCAGCAGGAGGTTCCATTCTCGTCCAGTTCCTCCGTCAATCTACGGATCGCATCCTGAGCTCCTTGTCCGGTTTTGAATCTTTCCGGCTCATGATCCAGATAGATGGCCATGGTATCCGCAACGTCAGCCAGAGCCTCAGCTTCCGTGTCTCCCTGGCCATGAGCATGATCGATGGCCGGGCAAATCGCCGCGTAGCAGGTGGAACCATCGGACAAGGTTCCGCGCCAAAAGACAACGTCAAATTCCATGTTTCACATCCTCAGGCTAGTCCAGGGGCTGGCCGTCCCACGGCGCGTCGGGGTCGAGATACCGGCGAGGGATATTGCCCCGGAGGGCGGCGCGGAATTCTTCGGCGCTGTTCATCTTGAGCTGCTTGATGGCGATGTCGCCCATCAAGTCCGCGTCAATCTCTTTGTCACCATGAGAAACTTGCGTCCACAACCGGCCTTCGCTCGTCCTCAACCATTCATGGTAAAAATAGATATGGTCACGGTTGTCCTGAACGAACCTCATCCTTCGCAGCAAACGGAGCAATTCTCGGGTCTTGACATTAGCTATCCTGACCATCTTTATGCGAGCGTCGGCGCAATAGCAGGTTCAACCTGACGCACCCAATGGGCGATGCCTTCCGAGGCCAAATCAGCGAGTTTTTCCGTCAGCTCGTCTTGAGCCGCCTGACCCGACTTAGCTACGCCGGGCATCCTTTCCAGAAAGCCGGCCATGGTGGCCGCCGCTTCAGCCAGGGCTTCGGCCTCAGTGTCGCCTTGACCGTGAGCATAATTGATAGCCGGGCAAACTGCAGCGTAGCAGGTGGAACCGTCGGACAGGGTCCCACGCCAGACAACAACATCGTACTTCATGCTATCCCTCTCTACTTTCGTAAGAGCAATTATACTCTGAGCTACGATGCTGTCGCCAACAGCAACGTGTTCCGCGCTTCAATCGACGCGGGGTGCACCGCCGAGCCTTTGTCCAGCATCCGGACCACATTCCTGGTCAGGAACATGATCATGGCGGCGGGGAGGTCGTTCTCCGCCAGTTCCTTCAGCTCGCCCTGCCAGGGGTAACGCTTCACCTTTACCGGGTCCAGCTTGTCGGCCAGGAACACGATGTGGGCGATGGAGTCGCCGCCGGTCGGGTCGCCGGTGGTGTGCCAGTAGATGGCGTTGTAGAGTTGAGGATGACCCAGGCCGTCCTCGCGCTTGAGCAACTCCGCGCCCACCATGCCGTGGAGGATGTCCGGGTTGCGCCGCTCGAACTCGGTGACCGGAGGCAGGTCGTACTCTTCCATGCGGAGCAGGTTCTCCAAGCCGGAGAAGTGCTTGGTGGCGTCGTGGGCCAGACCCGTCAGGCCGATAGCTTCCACGTCCTGCCCGTGGCGCTCGGCGAGGCCACGGGCGATCTGCTCCACCCGCTGGCAGTGCTCCTGGAGCCCGGGCGGGAGGCGGCGGATCCGGCGGTGGATACGATCGACCACGCGGTCGGAGATTTCGATGGTGGTCATGGGGCAGTCACCCTCGCTTGGTGCAGAGCGCGGTCATCCCCGCGTCGGAATATCACCGCCCCAGCCTCGCCGGAGCGCTGCAACGGGCGCCAGTTCTTCGTTGACGAGATCAACCGCCAGCGTCAGGATCTGCAGCGTGGTTGCGCCGATACATTGGCCGCTCTCATCCGGCCAGAATGCCACCGGGCAGATGCCGCTGAAGGTTTCGCCGGACCGGACCGTTATGGCGATGCGAGCGTACCCGCGGGGACACCGCAGGATGGTTCCATCGGCCAGGACGTAGTCCATCGGCCGTTCCGTCGCCGGGATGTGGAGCCATTCCAGCAGGTCCGCAGGAAAGGCGGATTCGGTGGCGCCGGTATCCACCAGAGCAGTCACCGGGTGCATATCGCCCCCGGTGATGTTCCCAATGTGGATTTCGGTCGTGAAATCGCCCACTGGTCAGCCCATATCTCCCAGTCCCCGGCCGCCCAGCAGGTGCATGTGGGGCCAGGCGATGGTCTGGCCGGCGTCCTCGCCGTTGTTGACCACCAGGCGGTAGCCGCTGATGGTGACGCCCTCGCGCCGTGCCATCTCGGCGGCAACGACGAAGAGGTGCCCCATGGTGGCTTCCATGGCCGGGCTGATGTAATCGAGGCCATTGATGGGCATGTTGGGGATGATCAGCAGATGCACCGGCGCCTTGGGGTTGATGTCGCGCACCACGAAACAGCGCTCGTCCCGGTAGATCACATCGGGATGCAGCGGATCGCGGGCCATGGCGGCGAAGGGTGAACTGCGGGCGGGGGTCATGGTCATGGGTAGTTGCTCCTTGTTTTCGACTGGAATCACAGAACTATGTGCAATCCTGGTGCGGACGTTCTGTGCCGTAAAGTCTAAATGATACAAAAATCGATACTCACCTTCTCATCAGATGCTCGAACATCATCAAGGTTATATGCACCTGATCAGCGCCGACTTTGCGAACCTCAAGTACTCATCTGAGATATCTCCTCGATATCCGGTGAGACGCTCCTCGGTAGAAACAGATCTGACTTGGTACGTGATAGCGAACGCCAGTTGTTCCGGATTCTCAAGCCTTACGGGGATGGTTTGTCTTGGATTGTTGCGAGGTTGCGGGTCCACAGCCAGGGCGGTTGCCATTCCGGTATCCCGGTTAGACGTAAGGATTAGGAGTTCGCCCTCGTAGCTCAGTCCGCGGGCGTTTGGTATAGATGCCGACCATAAACTGCCCGGATATACCTCCCGCCCCAAGGCTGTGGCACACTCATGGGTGTCGTATTGGAGTTCCCTCGCCAGTCCGTCTTTGATGCTATCGATTTCATCAAGCGTAGCCGTGCCGAGGAATCTTCCGATTTTTGTTACGTGAACCGATTTGACGTGGCGGATGTAGGCGTGTGAGTTCGTATCTTCAATCTCCACGGCCCAATGCACCGGGTGGTTGGGTCGGGCGTTGGTCAGCGGTATTACTATGGCGATACGTTGATTGTCGATCAGGCTTTGTCTGCCCACTACTATTATGGGATGATTTGCAGCTAGCTCGTGGCCTTCCTGGCTGTGACCGTCGCATTCATAGATGCGCCCAGTGGTCACTTGGGCCATCGGGCCACCTCGTCGGTGTATCCGGCATCCGCTATCGCTTGGTCTCTCTCCATAGTGGCTGCGTCGGATGCTTCCTCGGTGACGACCGGAGCCATACCTTCCACGATGGCCAAATAGAGCGCGGTAGCCGCCGTTTCATATATCTGGCAAGCCGCGTAAGCGCTGGCGAGGCTGATTTGTTCGTCGCTCAGGCCGGCAATCTTGGAGCTCAGCAGTCGGAAGTGTTCCGGTTCAGGCCACCGGCTCAAGAGGCTTTCGATATCCTTCTTGGCTGCGGCGGTTTCTCGCGCGGCGGAACGGAGAGCAGGTTTGGCCTCTTTCTCGATGCTCTCGGCAATCGCCCGAGTTATGAACCGGACCGTATCGTCGTCGCATCCGGCCGTTCCGAGGTACTGGATTCTCCGGTCGTTGCTCTGGGTCGCCATGAGCCGGCAGTGCGCCTTGGAGCGGGCTGTCCAGGTGGGCTCGGCTACCGAATCCGTATGGTCGCTATGCCTCTGAACGATGCCAGCGGTAGTCTCGAATGTTATCGCGGGTGGCGACGCGATTGGGATGGTAGTCACGGTAGTTCTCCCCGGTGTCTTGGAAATCCAGGGCGTATCGGGGTTTGGTGAGGCGGCGTTACCCCGCCTCAATCTCCTGCAACGCCACTTCCTTGTGGTCGTGGACGCTGCCGTAGGAGAGTTCCTGGACCTTGGCGCGGCGGGTGTAGAGCTGGAGGTTGTGCTCCTGAGTGAAGCCGATGGCGCCGTGGCACTGGTGGCCCAGGGAGCAGACCCGCTGGTAGGCTCCGCTGCACCAGGCCTTGGCGATGGCGACCTCGCGTCGGGCGGACTGGCCCTCGGCCAATGCCCAAGCGGCCTGGTAGGCCACGTGGCGCGCGCCCTCGACATCCGTTGCCATGTTGGCGCAGTGGTGCTGCACGGCCTGGAAGCTGCCCACGGGCCGGCCGAACTGGGTGCGCTGCTTGACGTACTCAACGGTCATATCGACCACGGCCTCGGCTCCGCCCACCATCTGCACGCAGTGGGCCGCGGTGGCTCTAGCCAGGGCGCGCTCGATGACCGGCCAGGACTGTCCGACCTCGCCGAGCACGGAGCCGGCGCCCACGGAGACGTTGTTCAGCCGGATCTCGCAGAGACGCTCGTTGCCGATGGTGCTGATCTGCTCGATCTCGACGCCGGCCGCATTGGACGGCACCAGGAACAGCGTGATGCCCTGCTCAGGATCGTCGCCGGCCGGCATGGTGCGGGCCGCCACGATGATGGTGTCCGCGGCGTGGGCGTCGGGCACGAAGAGCTTGGTACCGCTGATGCTGTAGCCGTCGCCGGACGCGCTGGCCTGGGTCTCAATCCCCCAGGCCTCGGTGGTGGCGGTTGGCTCGGTGAGCGCGAGGGTGAGGCGGACGGTGCCGGCACAGACGCCGGTGAGGATGTCGCGCTTCTGGTCATCGTTGCCGGCATCCAGCACGGTGAGTCCGCCCAGCACTACGGTGGCGAAGAAGGGAGCGGGCAGCAGGGCGCGGCCCATCTCCTCAACCAGCACCGCCAGGTCCAGGAAGGAGCCACCGGTTCCGCCGTACTGCTCGGGGAAAGGGATCCCGGTCCAGCCCAGGTTGGAGACCTGCCGCCACAGGTCTTCGCTGAAGCCCTGCGGGTCGTTTTCGAGTTCGCGCACCAGCGTGAGCGGGCATTCTTGCGCCAGGAATTCGCGCGCCGAGTTCTTCAGCATCTGCTGAATCTCGCTGAGTCCCATGTCCATAAGTAGGCCCTCCGGGGCGGTGTCGGGGAAATCGCAGGGAGTATAGCGTACCGGGCCGGCAGCGGCAATTCAGGTTGGCGGTCCCAGACCCATTCGCATCCGGCACTCTTCGTACACCGCTTCCAGGAAACCGCCGGCGTAGTGCTGGTGGCTGAAAGTGATGCCGTGGGTCGAGGCGTCCGATTTCGCTGCTTCGTACAACCGCACCGCCGCTTCGTTGTCGTACGGGAAGGGCATGGGCCCCATATAGTGCTCGAAGTCGGAAATGTCGGCCCAGGCAATCAACTCCCCCACTTCAGCGTCGTTCCTTGACCATCGCTCACCGTCGTTCTTGCCACGCATCAGCGACCACGCCGGCAGGTTCTCCGGTGGCCTCAAGTCTCCGCCTGACGACATTCTTACAGAACCTGTTCCGCCAGGCGCTCCAGCTCGTTCAGACCCTCCGCTCCAGCGTCCGGCGGCAGGGCGACCGTCACCCGGTTGGCGCCGGCCTCGCCGTATCCGGCGATGACTTCCCGATCCGGTTGGACGTTGGTTACGATGAGCTGTATCGTGCTAGGATCCCTGCCGGCGGCCTCGGCCAGTTCGTCCATGGTGGCGCGGCCGGCCCGCACCTGCTCTTCGGTCACCCGCACCGGCATCCAGCCGTCGCCCCAGGCCACTACGCGCTTGAACACGTTGGCGGCGTAACCGCCGAGAAGCACCGGCGGATGCGGCTGCTGGACCGGCTTCGGGGAGCATTTTACCGGCGGGAAATCGAAGAAGCGTCCGTGAAACTCCGCTTCTTCTTTGGTCCAAAGCTCCTTCATCGCCAGGATCGCTTCCCGCGTCTGCCCCCAGCGGTGGTCAAAATCACCGCCCATGATCTCGGTCTCTTCGCGCAGCCAGCCCGCGCCGATGCCGAACAGGAACCTTCCCCCCGAGAACTTGTCCAGTGTGGCGATCTGCTTGGCTTGCATCAGTGGGTTGTGCTCAGGCACCAGGCTGATGCTGGTGCCCAGCTTGATGGTGCTGGTGGCCGCCGCGGCCATGGCCAGGGCAATAAGCGGATCACCGATGTCTGCCATGGAAGCCGGGATTGATCCGTCCGGCGTACCACCGTACCGGGAGGTGGTATGCACGGGCAGGATGGGGTGCTCCGGCAGCCAGAACGACTCAAACCCCAGCTCCTCTGCGCGCTTCGCCAATTCTGCCGGGTCAATCGACTCGCTCGAAGCCCTGGCGGTGACTCCAATATCCATCTCGAGACCTCCCTTTTGAGAACTTGGCCTGATATTACCACCCGCGTCGACGCCGGCACGCCTGTCGACAGCGCCGGCAACACCGGCGCCGATACGCGACGCTGACGAAATTGTGGTTTCAGTGCGAGTATTGCGAGCCGATTTGCACAAATTGGAGACCCGACAAGGTTGACCCGGCAGGCGGCGCCTGGCCTGTCATCGACCACGCCCTTCGTTGCCGCCCATCATCGCCCCTGTGTACAATGCCGGCATCCAACTTCTCTATTGCCCGTCACGGAGGCTTCCCATGTACAACCGCCCCACCCTCAGCCTGAGCCAGGTTCGCGCCGCCATGAGAGCCATGCTGGACAAGGCCGAACAGGAACCCGACCGCCCGTTGGCCATCGCCATTGTCGACGCCGACGCCAAGCTGCTGAGCTACGCCCGCATGGACAACTGCCGCGCCCTGCCCCAGCGCATGGCCGTCAGCAAGGCCTACACCTCCGCCATGTCCGGCTCCGACTCAGACGCCTACGCCCAGCGGCTGAAGAACGAGGGTCGCAACATCGCCGACTTCGGCGACCCGCAACTGGTTGCCGTGCAGGGCGCCGTGGTCGTCCGCGACCCCGAGACCGACCTGGTCCTCGGCGCCATCGGCGTCAGCGGTCTCTCCGCCCAGGAGGACGAGGACCTGGCCCGCCTGGGAGCGCAGGCGCTGGGGCTGTAGGCGCGTTCCACCTGCACAACCCCACCCGGGAGGCCGGAGCATGACCTCCGTTGATTCCGCCATTGACGCTGCCGACGAGACGGCCGGGCGGTCGAACGCCGGCAACATACTCATACGCCGGCTGAAAATCAGCGGGATGCTGTCCTTCGGGCCAAAGGGCATTGACCTGCCCATGGAGCCGCTGAACGTGCTCATCGGGCCGAACGGGTCGGGCAAGTCCAACTTCATTGAGGCGCTGGCGCTGCTGCAGGCGGCGCCGCGGGACCTGTCCGCGCCGGTCAGGCGGCCGAGCGGCATCTCGGAATGGCTTTGGAAAGGGAATGATGCTCCTGCAGCGGGTGTGGTTGATGCGCTGGTCAACTATCCGGACGGCGTGATGCCGCTACGCCACGTATTGGAAATCGGCCAGCAGGGTGAACGTTTCGAGGTCAGGGATGAACGCATTGAAAACGAAAGCCCCAACGCCGGCCAGACGGAGCCGCATTTCTACTACCGCTTTCAGAGAGGCGATCCGGTAATCAATGACTTCATTGACGAACTCGGCGGCCCCCGTAAGGAGCGTAAGCTTCGCAGGAGTACCGTTCACCCCGAAGGATCCATACTATCGCAGAGAGACGACCCTGACCTGTACCCGGAACTGGCGTGGCTACAGGAGCAGTATCGACGGATAAGCCTGTACCGGAATTGGGAGTTTGGGCCGGAGGCAAGGCTGCGCCAACCGCCCCGGGCTGACCAACCCAGTACATTCTTAACCGAACGCGGCGAAAACCTGGCGCTGCTGCTATCCAAACTGAGAGGCGACAGCCGGCAGGCATTCGTTGAAACGTTGCAGCAGATCTACGATGGAATCGAGGGTTTCCAGGTTGAAGTCGGCCGCGGCGGAGCGGAGATTTTCGTCGTGGAAAAAGGCGCCGGCGAGCGCTACATCCCAGCATCTCGCCTCTCCGACGGAACGCTGCGCTACATGGCGGTGGCGGCCATCCTGCTGGACCCGGAGCCACCGCCGCTGGTGGTGATTGAGGAGCCGGAGCTGGGGATTCACCCGGACGTGGTATTGTGCATTGGAGAGATGTTGATACAGGCAGCAGAGCGGACGCAGTTGGTGGTCACAACCCATTCCCGTGTGCTCGTCAATGCACTTGAGGACTACGCTGGAAGCGTAGTGATTTGCGAAAAGCGGGATGGCCAAACGGAGATGAAGCGGCTTGACCCCGAGCGGTTGGAGCAGTGGCTGGAAAAGTACAGCCTGGGCTACCTGTGGAGTATCGGTGAGCTGGGGGGGAACCGTTGGTAACATACCGGCTGTACATAGAAGGTGGCGGGAGAGCAGATCCGGACCCGTCGGAAATGGACCGTGCGGCCATGGTGGATGATAACGCCGAGTCCTTTCGTAGAGGTTGGCAGATCTTCTTCAACAAAGCGGGCGTGAATGGGCAGATTTTGGACATTGCTGTTGGCGGTGGTCAGCAGGAAGCCTTCGCGCTGTTCAACAGTCAGCTCAATCGTTATGCAGAGCATGAAGAGACAGAACCAAAACCCCTGCTGCTCGTTGACAGCGAGGAACCTGTCGCAGCCGGGCATACTGTTTGGGATCACCTGCAAGCACGTCATCAGCACCGTTTCCAAAGACCTACAAATGCGGATGATGAAAGCGCATTTATGATGGTTCAGGCTATGGAAACCTGGTTTGTAGCCGACCCACCGGCGTTGCAGCGCTTTTTTGATTCCTCGCTTGACACAAGTGTCTTTCAGAAATTACCACCTTTGGAAACAATCCTAAATGCAGATGCTCTGAGCACGTTGAGACAGGCTACACTCCGATGCCGACGTCATTACAGCAAAGGCAGAAGGTCTTACGGTATTTTGGCCGAGATTGACCCGCAGCAAGTTGCCGCGGCCTGTCCCCACGCCGACCAACTCCTGCAATACCTCCGCACGCTCTAGCTCCCGATCAAGTACCCCAACCGCCAGTCATCCACCCGGAGGCTCTCCTCATGCCCAACCCCCGCGCCGAGTTCTCGCCCATCTTCGACCGGCCGAAGCTGACCCTGCCCGACGGGGCAAAGGTGGCCGTCTGGTTCATCATCAACGTCGAGGAGTGGGACATCGACCAGCCCATGGCGCGGACGGTGCTGCCTTCGCCCCAGGGCGCGGCCGTGTCGCCCGACATCCCCAACTACTCCTGGTACGACTACGGGATGCGCGTGGGCTTCTGGCGGATGCAGCGGGCGCTGGCCGCGCACAACCTGCCCTGCACCATCAGCCTGAACGCGGCGGTCTGCGAGGCCTATCCCGAACTGGTGCGGTCGTGCCTGGACCTGGATTGGGAACTGCTGGGCCACGGCTACATCCAGCAGGTGCTCCACAAGGAGCCCGACGAGCGGGCCACCATCCGCAAGACCATCGAGGTGATCCGCGAGTTCAGCGGCAGCGCGCCCCGCGGCTGGATGGGGCCCGGCCTGGCGGAGACCCACCACACGCCGGACATCCTGGCCGAGGAAGGCATCGAGTACGTGGCCGACTGGGTGAATGACGACCAGCCCTACGAGATGAAGGTCAAGTCGGGCCGGCTGGTGGCCCTGCCGTACACCGTGGAGCTGAACGACATCCCCATCTACCTGGTGCAGCACCACTCGGCGCCGGAGTTGTTCCGGCGCGCCAAGGACTCCCTGGAGGTCATGCTGGCCGAGGGCGAGGACAGCGCCCGGGTGATGGCCATCTCCATGCACCCCTACATCACTGGCGCGGCCCACCGGATCGGCCACTTCTACCGCCTGCTGGAATACATCACCCAGCTTGACGGCGTGACCTTCTGGACCGGCAGCAGCATCCTGGACTGGTACAATGGCCAGGTGGGACACAAGTAGACTCCCCTTGCCGCCTTGTGAACCGGCAGTTATATTGGATCAGCAGGAGATTGGGAGCCAAGAGAGACGTCACCATGACTACCACTGGCATCACAGCAAAGACCATTGCTATTTCCTTGCCGGCTGATCTGGCCGATGCCGTTGCGATGATGGCGGAGAGGGACGGCCTCACGCTGGACGATTTCGTTGCCAAAGCCCTGCAAGATGCTCGTAACGCTGATTTTGACGCGCAGCTAGCAAGGATCCACGAAGGCTGGCACCTGCGTATGATGCGACTTGGGTTGTTCAGTGAAGAGGACATTTTCAGATACCTGGAATCATGAAAGTCACTTTCGATACCAATATACTGGTATCGGCATTTGAATTCCCCAACGGACGTGCCGCCCAAGTTCTCCTAAACATCAGGTCCGAACGTGACCTGATGTTTATTTCTCATCCCATAGTCGAGGAACTCCTCAGGGTGCTCGCCGGAAAATTTGGCCGAACGGAAGCTGAACTGGAAGGAGTGCGGGCTTTCATCCAACAATTCGGCCATTTGGTAACACCCACGGAAACCGT
The DNA here is from genome assembly GCA_965203985.1 of Dehalococcoidia bacterium. Lineage (GTDB taxonomy): Bacteria > Chloroflexota > Dehalococcoidia > Lucifugimonadales > UBA3495 > Bin87. The sequence goes on along the minus strand of CBDBDS010000013.1, from coordinate 539,319 downwards.
CCATGTACTCACTGACGAGCCCGACAATCGGATCCTGGAATGCGCCGTCGCGGCCAACGCGGAAGTGATCGTCACCGGTGACCGGCAGATGTTGGCTCTCCAGCGTTTTCGGGATGTCCGCATCCTGGCCCTCGCCGATTACCTGGAAACGTCGATAAGTCGTTCATAAGCCCTGGACAACAACCCTGATCTATTTGGGGAATATGCTGATAACTAGACAGATCCCGTGGACGCTGCTACGGCTGTCCATCAGTCGTGGCTTGTTGTCAGCACAGCGATCCCAGATCTGCGTTGCTGCCAACGTATTTGTCCACCAGTGAAACTGGGTTATGAACGACAATTTCACGCTCAACGTTCAGGTTTATCGACAGTATCCACGCCTTTACTATTGCTGCTACTGATCTTAAAAGACCCAATTTCAAATGATCGATACTGTAAGAATTAACGTAAAAGCAGGGAATGGGGGTGATGGCTGCATCAGTTTCCTCCGGCTCAAGTATCAGCCCCGCGGCGGACCCGATGGCGGCGACGGCGGTGATGGCGGCAGCGCCTACATCGTCGGCGACTCGTCCATCAACACGCTGCTGCACCTGAAGTACAACAGCACCTTCTACCTGCAGCGCGGCACCCACGGAAAGGGCAAGAACCAGCGCGGCGCAAACGGCAAGGATACGGAGATACGCGTGCCCATGGGCACCGTGATCTGGCGCATGCACCGGGATGGCACGAAGGACTTCCTGGCGGACGTTACCACGGAAGAACCGGTGCTGGTGGCCACCGGCGGAAAGGGTGGCTGGGGCAATGCCCGGTTCGTTTCTTCGACCAACCAGGAGCCAATGCTGTCGGAGTCGGGCGACAAGGGCGAATATTCAGTGCTGTGGCTGGAGCTCAAGCTGTTGGCCGACGTGGGTCTGCTGGCCAAGCCCAACGCCGGCAAGTCCACGCTGATCTCCCGCTGCTCAGCGGCAAAGCCGAAGGTTGCCGACTATCCTTTCACCACGGTGGAGCCGGTTTTGGGCGTGGTCACCCACGGCGGCCAGGACTTCGTGATGATGGAGATCCCCGGTCTGCTGGAGGGAGCGCACCGGGGCATTGGCCTGGGCCACCAGTTCCTGCGCCACGCCGAGCGGGCTCGTGCGTACGTCCATCTCATCGATGGGCTGTCCGATGACCCGGCTGGCGATTTTCTGATGCTCAACCGGGAATTGCGCGAGTTCAGCCCGATGCTGGCGTCCAAGCCGCAGGTGGTGGCGGTGAGCAAACTGGATACCACCGACACCTACGAACTGCGTGATGTCATCGAGGAAGAACTGCGGCGAGCCATGGCTATGGACGACGGTTTGGTCGTTGCTGATGTGGACACGCCAGTCCACTTCATATCGTCGGTCTCGGGCGCGGGCGTGGATGGGCTGCTGGGCGATCTCGTCCGCATCCTGGCCGAGGCTCCTCGCGATGGCATCGACGCGTCGGAGTGGGAGAGCGAGGTTCCGGCTGCCAGCGCGCCACGAGAACGTCCGCCGCTGGGTTTCTACCTGGATGGCGACGTGTACGTCATCGAATCGGAGCGGCTGGAGCGGCTCACCGGGCGCGCTGACATGCGGGACTATCGCGTCATGCTGCAACTGTGGCGGGAGATGAGCCGCCTGGGCATCGCGCAACGGCTGGAGGAAGCTGGCATCGAGGCCGGTGACACCATTCGCATCGGCGACGCTGAGTTGGAGTGGTTCTGATGGCTTCTGAGGAACCACACCGACGCCGCATCGGCATCCTGGGCGGAACGTTTGACCCGCCACACCTGGGCCACCTGCTGATTGCCGAAACGGCGCGGGTCGCGCTGGACCTGGATACGGTGATGTTCCTGCCGGCCGGCGAGCCCTGGCTCAAGTCGGGTCAGCGCATCACTCTGGCCGAACACCGGCTCCGGATGGTCCAACTGGCGGTGGCCGACAACCCAGGCTTCTGCGTGTCCGATTGCGAGATCCGACGCACCGGGGCCACGTACACGGTGGATACGCTGCGCCAACTGCGGCGCCGGTTTTCAGCCGATACGGAACTGTACTTCATCGTCGGGTCGGACGTGCTGGACCAGTTCCACCGCTGGAAGGAACCGGAGGCCATCCTGAACCTGTGCCACCTGGTGGTCATCGAGCGGCCGGGCGGCCCCGTGGAGGGAATAGCGACGCTCCGGGGGAATTTCTCGGACGCGCTGGATGCCGGCGCGGTGGTGTCGGTGGCCGGGCCGCGGGTCGATTTCAGCGCCTCGGAACTGCGCCGGGTGCTGGCATGTGGCCAATCGACCCGATACCAGATTCCGGACGTGGTGGCGGCTTATATTGACGAGCACAGGTTGTACCGCGCCGAGGACTGATGGTTGACGGCCTGGGGAGGGTGTATGAATACGAGGAGCGGAGATTCGACGGACCGATTGCTGGCGTTGGCGTTGGAGCGAGGCGCCATCCGGTACGGGGATTTCACGCTTTCCTCGGGCAAGAAGAGCTCGTACTACTTCGACGGACGGCTGCTCAGTCTGGATCCGGAGGGAGCGCATCTCATCGGCAACGCGCTGCTGCCGATGTTGGCTGAGGCCGGCGTGGACGCAGTGGGCGGCCCGACCCTGGGCGCGGACCCCATCGTGACGGCCGCTGCTATGGCATCGTGGCAGCAGGGTGCGCCGCTGCCGGCTTTCATCGTGCGAAAGGAGGCCAAGGGCCACGGCCTGACCCAAATGATCGAGGGCCCGCTGCCGGAGGCGGCGACCGTTGCCATCGTGGACGACACCTGCACCACCGGGGGGTCGCTGTTCCATGCCATCGCCGCGGCGGAGGCTGCTGGTTGTAAGGTTGGGCTGGTGCTAGCTGTTCTGGACCGGAATGAAGGCGGCAGCAAAGCTATTCGGGATCGGGGCTATAATTTCGAGGCATTGCTCACGGCCGGCGAGGACGGGCGGATACGGCCGGCGTGAATGACGTCGATCATTCGCCGCGCAATTGGCGGAGCTGGTTTTCCAATTCCTGGATCCTGACTTCGGCTGATGTCCGGGCTTCGTGTTCGGCGGCGGCGCGAGCGTCGGCTTGGGCGCGGGCCACACGTTCCTGGGTGAGGGCTTCGCGTTCGGACTCCAGGGAGGCGATGCGCTCGCCCGTTGCCGGGTCGTGCCAATGCAGTTGTCCGTCGGTCCAGCGCAGGTCCACGTTCAGGATGGCGCTGTGGCCCTGCCGGCTGCCGTCCGGCAATTCGTCAATCTGGATGGGCTCGTAGCGTCCGCCCACCAGTCGGTCGCCGGCCAGGCGCGCGCCGTGGTATCGACCGGTTTCGTCGAACCTCCAGTACTCCAGGATGCCCAACTCAGCGTAGCGAACTCGCTTTTCAACGGTGTCCCTGCGCCCGGTGGAGCGCGAGGCGACCTCCAGCACGAAGTCGGGAGGCTTGCCCTGTTCGGAAATGACGTAGCCATTCTGGGCCCGGTAGAGTGCCGGGTCGGCGTCGAAGGCCACCATCAGGTCGGGATAGACTGCGCCGGCCATGGTGGTCAGTTCGGTGGTGGGGATGGGGATGATGTAGAGGTCGGCGCCGACGATGGTGGTGTGGGGGTTGCCTAGATATACGACCAAGGAGTGAGCGCCGCCGGTGAGGGAGAGGTGCTGGGAGGCGGTCATCTTTTCGTCCTGGGACTTGGGAGGGTCCGGCAATTCGAAGGCCGCTGGGGACTGGGGAGTTTTGGCGGTGGTCATGCTGAACCTCGCCGGGCGGGGCGTGTGTTGGCGGGAATTATACCCGCGCGGAGGATTGGATGGGCGGCTTGCCGTTACACCCGGTAGAAGCTGCCGCCGCCGGCCCACTGGGCGCGCAGGGCTCGGCTCCCCACGACGGTATCGAACCTGATCCATTCGGCAGAGGGTTGGTCTGCCGGCCCGACGTAAAAGCGCGGCGATGCTAGGGGGTCGCCGGCCCGCGGCGTCAGCGGCTCCTCGCCGCCGTGGGGCCACGCCAGGTAAAGCCGTCCCCGCCACAGTATCACGCGGAAGCTGGTCAGATAGGGGGTATGGCTGCGGTAGTGGCCGGGGAAAGCGTCCCACTCCGGCGGATGCGGCGCCGTTTCAGCCAGTGGCGCGGCGCCCTCGCGGATGTACACATCGGGGCCGTGGTGGACCTCAACCATGTGTGCCGCGTCTCCCGCGCCCCGCAGAGCGCGGAACCGCACCGGGAAGGGGTCAAATCCGTCGTGGGGCACGCAGAAGGTGTTGCCAGCGATGTGTTCCAGCCGGATGGCCGGACCGTTCTGTCGACGCAGGAGAAGCTGGTCGCGCCGGGCGATTACCAACAGTACCGTGCCGGAGGTCTCATGGACGAACCGGCCGGCGTAGCGGGCAGCGTCGTCAATGCGGGTGGGGTCCGACAGGGTAGGTGCTTCCGGAATCGGCTCGCCGTCACGTACCGCGGCCGCTACCTGGAGGGCATGACGCGCCGGCGGGTACAGGTCCACCCCGGAGCCGTTGCACAGGATCACCACCCCTAGGCCGTCGGTTTGGTCAGTCATCATGATTGACCGAAAGCCCACGGTGCCGCCGCCGTGCCCGATGAAATGGCGCCCATCGGCCCGGTGGGAAATCACGCCGAAGCCGTAACGATAGTCCTCCTCCGGCTGGCCGCGATTCATGGAGATGACCGGTGTGGTCATCTGACGGTACAAGTCTGCGGATATGATTGGCCCCAACTCACTCCGCCCGCCGTTCAGCCACAGCCGGGCGTAGCAGGCCATGTCGCCGGCGGTGGAGACCTGGCTGCCGTCGCCAACGGCGTATTCCGTCCAGTGGGCCGGAATGAGGGAGTCGCCCAGGCGGCGCGGACGGTCGTCGTGCAGATCGACGTAGCCGGTGGCCATGCCGTGCCAAGCCCCGTGGCTGATGACCGGTTGGCTGGCGTGCATCCCCAGGGGTTCTAGGACGCGCTGGCGGATGATACTGCCGTAGTCCTGTCCGGTCACGTCCTCCAGGAGCCAGCCCAGCAGCTTGTAGCCGGTGTTGGAGTAGCGGAACCGGGACCCAGGCTCCCAGGCGACCTCGGTGTCCCGCAGTGCGTAGCCCTCGTAGCGGGCCGCGGGGGCAAAGTCGGTGCCCGCCGGCAGGCCGGCGGTATGGCTCAGCAGGTGCCGGAGGGTGATCGGGCCGTACCGGGAGGGCAGGGCCAGCCAGGGCAGGTGCGTGCTGATGGGCGCGTTGAGGTCAAGGCGGCCGGCCTGCACCAACTGCAACAGCGCCAGGGCGGTAAAGGACTTGCCAATGCTGCCGATCTGGAAGGTTGTGCCGGCCAGCACCGGACTCCGCGCGGCGAGGTCGGCGTAGCCCACGCCGGCAGTGAAGAGGGTCCGCCGCCGGTCGGTGAGGGAGACGGACAACCCTGCCGCGGGAGCGGCAGCAAGCCAGCGCCCCAGGTATTCGGTGAGGGGCGCGAAGTTCTGTGGAGTGTTGGGGTTAGTTGGCGAGGCCATGATCGCGGTCAGAGGCGTTCAAATGGATATGATGCGTAGGCCCTGCAAGCGCTCGAAGTGGCGCCGGTTGTTCGTGAGCAGGGTGAGGTTGTGACGCAGAGCGGTTGCGCCGATGAGCAGGTCCATGTCCTGGATGAGGGTTCCCGCCGTGCGTAGTCTGGCCCGCTCGATGCCGAATATACGGCAGATGGGAACATCTAAGCCTATAACGGGGTACCGGCCCAGGAAATCCGTCATTCGATTCTCGTTATGCGCCGGGTTGTTGCTGTTCAACACTCCTTCATATAGTTCCGCTACGGACACGATGCTAATGCTGATGCCCTCTGGACGTAGTTCATCCATGCGGCGCACCGTTCGCGGAACGCGGTTCAGGTAATTTATGGCCCAGTCGGTATCCAGCAGGTTGCTCATGCTGTCACGCCTTTGGCGCACAATAGATGCAATCGCAATTGCTGCCACGGTGACGAGCACCGTACACGAACCTGATCATATCCTCCGCCGCTGCCTCAACTTCCTGTACTTCGTCCTGGGTAGTCGGCATCCAGTCTGGATCTTTCCAGTCTTCAAAACCCTTTCTTATGTCGATGGTGATGGATACTACCTCGTCCTTGGTCAGATTGAGCGGTTCCAACGGCACCAGAACCCCATCGGTGAACTTGGCTTTGATGGTCTTGATCATATTTGCTCCTTCGGCTGGCGAAAACGGCTACCTTCCCGGCCCCGGCTTTTCCGCGCCGAAGAGCAGCGGCTGGGCCGTGATGCGCGCGTTGATGCCGGCGTCGCCGTTATCTTCCTCAGTGACCACCTGCAGCGTGCCGCCGACTTGCACCGCCGCCGTGCGCACGTAGCCCAACCCGATGACGTGCGCCCCATCCGCTCCGGGAACCACCGTCGCCGAGGTTACCAATCCCATGGCCGCACCCTCGTCGTTGACCAGGCGAGACCCGGGCAGCGCGCCGGCCTGGGTCTGTTCGGCGTCGAAATCCAGGGACACCAGGTACTTCTGCACCTTGTGGTAGGTGTCCAGGCGGGCGATGACCTCCTGGCCGATGTAGCAGCCCTTGTGGAAGTCGATGGCGCCGATGAGGCCTGCCTCCAGCGGGTTGTAGGTGTCGCTCATCTCGGCGCCGTGGGCCGGCCGGGCCTGGGCGATGCGCAGGGCCTCAGCCGTTTCCGCGCTGATGCTCGCCACGCCGGCCGCCTCCAGGTCGGCGGTGATGCGCGCGGCGTCGCTGGGATCGTCGGCCAGCAGGTAGCGGGTGGGCGGCCGCTCCGGGTCGTCCGGGTCCGTCGGGGGCTCCACCACGAGGATGCCGTCATCCGAAACCCGGGCCAGCAGGTTCGCCGCGTCGGGACCGGTCAGCCGCAGCATGGAAGTCTTGTCCGTGATGTCCTCAACCTCCAGATCCTCCATGATGGTGTACTTGTCCAGGAAATCGATCACGTTCTGCTGCTGGCCCGGGCTGGTGAGCATGACTTGGTGGTCGCCGCAGTGGATGACGTGTACCAGGTCCACGATGCGGCCGCGGTCGCTGGTGAGAACGGTGACGGCGACCTCGCCGGCCGGCGCGTCCGGGTCGATCAGGTTGGTGGACAGGCGATTGAGCAGGTCGCGAGCGTCCTCGCCGGTGAGGAGCAGGATGCCGGAGTCGTCGGGGTACACGGCGGCGCGCTCGGTGGCGGCGCGGAATTCCTCGGCGGTGTGGGTGTCTAAAGCGGTGGTGGCCATGGGGTTCCTCCGGGGTGGGTACGCGTTTGTCCTGTCAATCGCGAGGAGCGTATATTTTGTCATCGCGAGGAGCGTAGCGACGTGGCGATCTCGTTGCTGGAGGTAGTCGTTCCGCTGGCAACGAGATTGCCGCGCTTCGCTCGCAATGACAGGTTGAGTGCGCAATGGCGGGTCGGGCGCAATCGGATACGCAACAGGGGCGGGTCTGCAACCCGCCCCTGCGCCGCGTCGTATCGGGTTCGGATGCGCTGGCTACACGGCGAAGGAGGTGCCGCAGCCGCAGGCCTTCTTGGCGTTGGGGTTCTCGAAGACGAAGCCCTTGCCGTTCAGCCCGTCGGAGAAGTCAAGCTGGGTGCCGACCAGGTAGATGTAGGACTTCTTGTCCACCATCACCTTGACGCCGTACTGCTCGACGATCTTGTCCGACTCGCGCTCCTTGTCGGTGATGGTCAGGTCGTAGGTGAGGCCGGAGCAGCCGCCGCCCTTGACGGCCACACGCAGACCGATGTTGTCGGTGATGCCTTCCTTGTCAGCGAAATACTTGATCTTCTCGGCGGCCTTTTCCGAAATCTCAACGGTGAGTTCGACGCCGTTCTGGGTGATGGGCATGGTTTCGTAACCTCCGCGGTGGGAGTGGATGATGGGATAATTTTACGAAAAACGACGGGAATGCGTCAATCAAGTGCGGCTACTCAATGCGGAGGTCACGCATCGGAATTTCGTACCAACGCACCGAACCGCCTGCAATGGTGCTGTTCACGAAATCATCATTCTTTACGCTGGCAACCACTGCGTGCGCCGGCCTCCCGGTGAACTTGGTCAGAAGGTCTGCGTTCCGGATTGCCCGGTTCGTGTCTCGTTGGTCAGCTGTGTAGGAGATTTCTACGGCAATGTAAGTGGTCAAGCGCGAGCTGTCCTTGGCTTTGATGACCATGTCAGCCTTGGTAAAGCTCAGCAGTTCATTTCTGGCAACTCCAATGTCGAGGTTTTCACGAACCATGTCTTCCAGTTCGCCGGCGGCAAGCGTGCGCTCGTAAATCAAGTTCAACCCAGAGGCGATGACGTCAGCGCGGCGGATGGTTTCCACCCGTGCGTGGCCGCCTTTTACTTCGGCGATATCATCCTGGATCGTACGAAGGCGTCGGTCGGTACGCGCGTTGAACTGGCGTTGCTCCTCGTTGAACTGGCGTTGCTCATCCATGAACTCAGCGAGCAGTGAAGCGAGACGCTCCTGCCCTTCAGCCAGGCTTTGCATGGTGGGTTCGCGGTCTGCGGTCATTGCAAGATCCAGTGATATGGCGGGCCGTACTGTGCTTAATGTAACACAGCGCGTAAGGTCTCGCGAAAAGAACGACGTCAGCCCTCCGCCTCCGCCGTTAGCGCGAAGCAGGTGAGGCCGGGGCCGTGGTCCCAGATGGACTCGGAGAAGGGACGGCGCTCGTCCCGCCGCTCCGGGCTTTCGGCATTGAACACCGCGCATAGCTCGTAGTCCACGCCGCCGACGAGATGGTACCCGTAGGGACGGCCCGTGTCCGGGTCTGCTATGGACTGGACGGAGTACTGCGGACCCTGCAGGTCGAAGAGGTTGGCGGGCATTGCGCCGTTGAACTCGTAGTAACGGTCCACGTTGCGGGAGATGCTGCGCAGGTCGTCGATGCGCTGCTCGTCGAGGCGGATTTGCCGTTGCTGGACAGGCGTGCCGATCACGTAGATCGAGTAGCCAACGGTGGCCACGACGACCACCACGGCGGCGATCGCCAGCGCGCGCAATACCGGCGCGGCCCGCGCCGCCGATCCGGCTGCCTCGTCCTCGGCTTGGCGCATATCCCACAGGTAGTAGCCGAAGATGGGCGCAACGATCAGCAGCACCGCCGCCACCTTCAGGAAGAAACTGACCGTCGGGTCGCCGGTGAGCAGGCTGGCCAGCAGGGCGATGATGTCGCCCAGGATGATACCCGCGCCGACCACCAGGGTCAGGTAGGTCAGCCACCGTCGCACCAGGGACTGCCGGCGCTCCGGATCAGCCGCGACGGCCACCGCCAAACGACGCATCAGGAAGAGGTACAGCGGGAAAGCGACGATCACCGCGGCCAGCGCGGTGGCATCCGCCGCGGATGCCGGTGACCGGTAGCGGTGCAGCGTGTCGGGGAAGGTGTGGTCGATCAGCCCGAATAGCACCGCCCCCAGGCTGAAGGCGAAGACGTACAGGGATATGAAGGAGACCAGGTACAGGAAGGCCTCCCGCGCGTGCAGGTAGGGACGCGGCCGGGGCACCGCCACCGGGAAGTCCACGTCGGCGTAGGCGGCCAGGGCGCTGCGCACGTCCCGCTCCTGCCACCCCGCTTCCAGCAGCACGGCGCGGATGGTCTCCCGGTCGATGCCCCTCTCCAGGGATTCCTTGATGAACCGGCGCAGTTCTTCGTTCATGGTGCGATCCCCGTGGGCTGGCTTACCCTATCCGAAGTCGTCAGAAGCAGGATTCCCAGGATTTTACGATTTGGCAGGATTGGTAGATCTCCATCGGAGAACGGTTCCAATCCTGATAATCCCCAAATCTTGAAAATCCTGCTTCTGACGACATCCCGCTGCAAACAGTTGCCGAGCGCCGCTCAGAAAAGCGGCCGCTGGGGATCCGGCTCGGCGCTGGGCGCGATCTGGCGGATGGCGTCGAACCACGCCTCGAAATCGTGGAAGGTGCGGTGGTTGAAGTTGCGCAGGAAGGGGTGGTCCAGCCCGCCGTCGGACGGGTCGGCGTACATCAGCACCGGCCGCGCCGGCTCGGCGGTGTGCGACGCGTACATCAGCTCCGAGTACATGCCGGTGGACAGCCGCCCGCCCATGGTGATGCGGTAGGCGGCGACGCACTGGGCCTGCTCCACCATGGTCAGGTCCCGGTGGCGCACCTGGTTCTCCATGTCGTCCCACACCTCCAGCGCCTCCCTCGGGTCCAGGGTCATGGGATACGGGTCGACGCGCCCCTCGGCGAGCGCGCCGGCGGTGTCCAGCGGCCAGCGGGCCTCGTCGGCGGTGACGGTGATCTCCGGCACGGCGTCGGCGCAAGCGGCCTGGGCCTTCTCGAAAACCTGGGGGGTGCCCTCGTCCAGGGTCAGCGGATCGAACACGATGAACCGGCGGTGCAACTCGGCGCGTATGTCGTTGACCACCGCCCGCAGGTCGGGGTCGTAGCGGATCGCGGTGATGGGGAAGCTGGAGTACACCAGCGGGTACTGACGGCGGGCGAAGATGAGGCGGTACAGCATCTCCGCCGGGTGCTTGACGCTGACCACGTAGTGGGGCACGGCGCGCTCGGGATAGAGGTTGCGGGCTAGCAGGTCGGACATGGCTATTTCGGCGGAGCGCCAGCCCAGGATCTCCCGCAGACGCAGCCGGAAGTTGGTGTGCCGCTCGGCGTCCCGCTGGGCCAGCGCGCTGTGGATGTCCAGCATGTCGTCCACCAGCGTGATGATGCAGTCGGGACGCCACCGCCGGATGGTGGGTAGGTCGATCAGCGAGAACTGCCGGCCGCTGGTGTAGTAGGTCAGGTGGGCGGCGATGAGGCTGTGGCGCGGGTCGGCGGCCTCGATCCGTTCCGCGATGGCCTGGCCGGCCCGCTTCCACGCGGCCAACTGGTAGGCGGGGCGGAAGGCGGCCAGCACGCCGGCCAATTCGTTGCCCTGGGCGGCCAGCGCGTCCTCGATGCCGGCGGCGAGCAGTTCCGCCGGGTCGACGGCGAGGGTGTCCGTGCCGTCCGGGGCGCTCACCTCGCCGTGGGCGCGGAGGCGGGCCAGCAGGTTGGCGACGACGATGTCCTTGTTGACGCCGGAGATGCCGGCCAGCAGCGCGCGCATGTAGCAACGATGCCCGGCGGCTGCGGGGATGTCAACCCGACGGCAAGCTCAAGCGTACCCGGTTTCGCGGATCGTCAGAAGCAGGATTCACGGGATTTTATGATTTCGCAGGATTGCGATATCTCCATCACGGAACGGTTTCAATCCTGATAATCCCCAAATCTTGATAATCCTGCTTCTTACGATTCTCCGCCGGAAACCGGGAGCGGTCCCCCCTACCCACCGAAGGGCCACCACCACCGCTTCTTTGGCGGCTCCACGGCTACCGGCGCGGCCATGACCAGGGGGCGCTCGCTGAGCGAGTCGAGCTGGGCCACGGCCGAGTCGAAACGTTGCACCTCGATGGGCTTACGGCAGAACCGGCCGGGGGAGATGTTGAACGACCAGAGCAGGCTCTGCTCCGCCGCGGTTCCGGTGAGGATCATCACCGGTATGTTGCGCAGGTTGGCGTCGGCGTTGATCTCGGCGAGGACCTCCTGACCGCTTTTCCGGGGCAGCATCAGGTCCAGGAGCACCAGGTCGGGCCGGGGCGTGTAGGCGTACTCACCCTGCCGGCGGAGATAGGTCATCGCCGCTTCGCCGTCCTCGACCAACGACAGGTTCACCGCGTAGTTAGAGTCCTTCAGTATCTCTTCCGTCAGCCTGGCGTCCGCGGGATTGTCCTCAACCAGCAGCACCTCGATTGGGTTTTCCGGGGAGCGTGTAGTCATGGCGCTCTGCCTCCTTTGTGGTACGTCGTGACGGCGGTTTCGTGATTGTGGCCCTGGTGATGCGACCCCTGGCAATACAACCGCTGACCGGCGCGGCGCGCTGCCGACGCCAGGGGTGGCGCGTTGAGAGATCACTCCGGCGGCAACTTGGCGACGGTAAGCCAGAAGCCCTCGATCTTGCTGACGACGTCGATGAAGCGGTCCAGATCGACGGGCTTGGTGACGTAGGCGTTGGCGTGGTGGTAGTAGGAATTGAGGATGTCGCCCTCGGCTTCCGAGGTGGTCATCACCACGATGGGTATGGATAGCAGGGCCGGGTCGGTCTTGACGTCTTCCAGCACCTCGCGGCCGCTCTTGCGGGGCAGGTTCAGGTCCAGGAGGATCAGGTCGGGCCGTGGGGCGTCGGAGTAGTTGCCCTGGCGTCTGAGGAAGGCCATGGCCTGCTCGCCGTCGCCCACCACGGACAGGTTGTTGGACACGCTGGCGTCGGCGAAGGCTTCGCGGGTGAGCCGCGCGTCGCCGGGGTTGTCTTCCACCAGGAGAATTTCTATGGCCCTGCGGCGTGATTGCTGTGTCATCGCCTCCTCTCCTGCGCTGCGTGTCGGGGTTATGACTGATGCTGGCACCGGTGCCCTATTATCGACGGAGTAGCGGTCAGTCGTCCGGCCCTCCCGGCACGGCGGCCAGTCCGGGGTCGGGAATGGAATCGAGGTCAACGGGGATGGTGAAGAAGAAGGTCGCGCCGGCGTCGGGTTGGGATTCGACCCAGATGTTCCCGTGGTGCCGTTCCACGATCTTCTTGCAGACGGCCAGGCCGATGCCGGTGCCGGGGTACTGCCCGATGCCATGAAGACGTTGGAACACCTGGAAGATGCGGTCCGAGTACTGCGGGTCGATGCCGATGCCGTTGTCCTGGACTGAGAAGAGCCAGTCGCCGTCCCGCCGGGTAGCATCGACCCGGACGCGGGGCGGGCTGTCGCCCCGGAACTTGATGGCGTTGCCGATGAGGTTCTGGAGCAACTGCGCCAGCTGCGAGGCGTCGGCGGAAAGGCTGGGCAGCGGCCCGGAGCTGACCTCGGTGTCGCTCTCCGCGATAGCCACCTCCAGGTTTTGCAGTACCTGCTCCAGCACCGCCGGGCAGTCGGTGGGCTCGAAGGATGCGCCCCGGGTGCCCACCCGGGAGTAGGTCAGCAGGTCCTGGATGAGGGTCTGCATCCGGGCGGCGCCGTCCACGGCGAAGGCGATGAAGTCGCTGGCGTCCTGGTCCAGGTTGGCCTTGTAGCGGCGTTCCAGCAGTTGCAGGTAGCTGGTGACCATGCGCAGCGGTTCCTGGAGGTCGTGGGAGGCCACGTAGGCGAACTGCTCCAGCTCGGCGTTGGAGCGTTGCAGCTCCCGGGTCGCCTGCCGCAGCGCGCCGGTGAGCCGGCGCAGGTCCTCGTACACGTACTGCAGCTCGAAGGTGGCGGTGTAGAACTTGGCCAGCTGTACCAGCTGGTCCTCGTCCGCCTGGTCGAATTCGCCCTCGAACTTGTCGCTGAGCTGCACCACGCCGATGAGCCCGCCGTCGCGGCGCAGGACGGGGACGGCCAGCCAGCCCGGCAGCGGCGGGTGTTCCAGCCCGTGGCCGTTCTTGAGGTCGCTGAAGCGCTTGAACTCCGGATGGGAATAGAGTTCGTCCCGGGTCATCCGCACCGGCGCCCGGGTCTTGACCACCAGGCCCCAGATGCCGTCGCCGGTGGGCATCACGTCGTAGGCGTTGTAATGGGCGTACTTCTCGGAGAAGGAGTGGGTGTGGATGGCCGCCTTGAAGTCGCCGTCGGGCACGTAGCTGAGGGCCGCCTGGTGGGCGCCGATCCGGAGCCGGGAAACCAAGGCCAGGCCGTGCAGCGCCTCGTGGAAGGTCTCGGAGCCGGCAACGTCGGTCGCTCCGGTGTCGGCGCGCACGATGGGCGCGCGGCGTCCGCTCTCGTCCAGGGTGAGCCGGGTGCGCAGGGAGGCGACTTCCTGGTCGCGCTCGGCCAGCAGCGCGGTGAGGCGGGCCACTTCCTGCTGAAGGTCCTGCTGTGTGCTCATCGCCTTCGTCCCCCGACTGCTGGATCCATTATGCAGCCTGCGCTCGTAAGCAGTCTTTCATTATGGCGATACAAAGTATTGCAATGCACTATCGATGTCAACAATGCAGCCGCCCTCACGCGTACCCGGTTGTCATCGCGAGGAGCGCGGCGACGTGGCGATCCCGTTGCTGAAAGAGGCTTTGTTGCCATCACGAGATTGCCGCGCTGCGCTCGCAATGACCAGTGCAGGAAACTGGGTACGCATGAGTTCAGCCGTCTGGTAACTGTGCGAATTTGGGTGTCCGTACGATGCCAGAGTTTTTCCCCACTCCTGCGGGACCGCCAATGCCGCCTCTAGACCAGGATACCTGCCAACTGCGGACGGCAAAGAACTATTTTGGCGCCTGCTATACTGCGGCCAAGTTCCCGTTTCAATATTAACGCCCTGATGAAGGGGCCGGCCGATGAAACTCTCGACGCTCACCATAAAAAACTACCGCAGCATTCGTGACGCCACGGTTGAGTTGGGTGATCTCGCGGTGTTCATCGGCGCCAACGCTACCGGGAAAAGCGCCATCCTGGACGCGCTGCGCTTGCTCAGCGAGGCCGTCCGGGCGCGCGATTTTCGCGGGCCGATGTTCTCGCGCGGCGGTATGCTCAATCTGGCCTGGAAGGGGCAGGAAGCCGGCCAGGTTGAATTGACCGTGACATTCGAAGATAGTGATAGGCGCTATGAGTGGAACGTGCGGCTGGCCAGGCAATCTTACGACTTTTCTGTCGTAGAGCGAGTCCATGAAACGCCCAGCGGCTATCCGCCGATAGAGTTGCTCAGCGCCGAATCCGGTCAGGGCTGGTGGCGGTCTGGAGTAAAAGGGGAACGGGTGAACTTGTTGCAAGAGCCGATGGATTGCGCTCTTGCCGCGGCGGCGGTAGATGCATCTTTCCCGGCTCGCCAAGTCGCGGAGTTCGTCGGGAGATGGGGTTTCTTCGACCCCAGCCCCTTCCTGCTGCGGCGAGACTGGAACTTGCCCGATTCCGGGGGGGTTGACCCTTATGGGAGAAATCTCGGCGAGACACTATATGCTCTGGAGCGTTTATCACCGGAGATTTTCGACCGGGTAGTGGATGCGACCCGTTCCATAGTTGGGCTTCCAGACCGGATCGAGCCGAGAGAGTCCGAAGACCGCTTCTATTTCGTACAGGATGAACCCGGACTGCATTATCCGGTGAACCAGATGGGAGTTTCCAGCGGGACGTTGCGCGTGCTGGCGCTGATGACCGCTCTCTACGGCCATCCGGAAACTAAGCTCATTGGGATAGAAGAACCGGAGAACTACCTTCACCCTTTGGCGCTGTTCAATTTCGCCCAGCACATTGCAGGGGCGCAAGGCCGCCATCAGATGCTACTTACAACGCACTCGCCTTTGCTGCTCAGTTACCTGGATGAACCGGCGGCGGTGAACGTAGTCAAACGCGACAAAAATCTGGGCACCATCGTTCATAAAGAAGGCAACCCGGAAGGCGTGCGGAAAGCCCTGGAGGCGTCCGGGTTTGGTTTGGGCGAGTATCACGAAACCAGAGGGTTCGGAGGCTGAAGCCGGTGCCCAAGCGCGTATTGGTTATAGCCTCCGGCAATACGGAGCGATTGGCGCTGCCGCATTTGACGGCGCACCTGCAAAGTCACGGCATCGCGATCGATGTCCGCATCCCGCCCAAAGACCGTCCGGTCACGGCCAACGAGGTGTATAACATAATCCAAAGCGAACGTTACGTCCCTCCAACTCCGGACAAGTACGTTGTGTTGTCTGACACCGATGGCAAGCCGCCAGAGGCGGTTCTACAGCCGATACGTTCCGGCTTGTCCCAGCGTCTGGGAGAACACTTTGAAACAGCGATTTTGTACGCCTATGCAAGGTGGCATTTGGAAGCATGGTACTTCGCCGACGCCCAGGGATTGCGTGAATTTTTCCATGGCCGGTCGTTAGGTAGCGTAGACCCGTCCAGTCCGGACGACATTGAAAACCCGAAAGAGCATCTTAAGCACTTACTGGCCAGCCGGCGTTATACCGCTCTGGTCTCTGAGGAGATTGCCAGAGTTTTGGACGCGCAGACCATCGCCCAACGGAGCCCCAGTTTCGCCGGCTTTCTAGCCACAGTGCGAAACGGCGGCGCCTACGACTGACACCAAGCAGGAGGCAACCTGATGGACGTTTTCTACTTCACCGAGATGCCCTACGCTGAGTTCCCGGAGTCGGAGGCGGAGAAGTTCCCGTCCATGCGGCTCACCTTCCCCAACACCTACTTCGACCCCCAAACCGCCAGCGGTCTGATGAACCGGTACCTGGACGAGTACCAGCACGCCGAGGAGATGGGCTTCGACGGCCTGATGCTCAACGAGCACCACAACACGCCGTCGTGCATGGACGTTGAGGTCAACATCACCGGCGGCATCCTGGCGCGCATCACCAAGCGGGCCAAGATTCTGATGCTGGGCAACATGCTGCCCACGTCCGACAACCCGGTGCGGCTGGCCGAGGAGATCGCCCTGCTGGACGTGATCTCCGGCGGGCGCATCATCTCCGGTTTCGTGCGCGGCATCGGCATCGAGTCCTGGGCCAACAACACCAACCCCATCCACAACCGCGAACGCTTCGAGGAGTGCCACGACCTGGTGGTGAAGACCTGGACCACGCCCGGCCCCTTCCGCTGGGAGGGCAACCACTACCACTACCGCGCGGTGAACCCGTGGATGCTGCCCATCCAGAAGCCACACCCGCCGGTGTGGGTCCCCGGCACCGGCAGCCCCGAGACCGTGGCCTGGACGGCGCGGCACCGCTACACCTACGCGGCCTTCCTGACGCCCCTGGAGGTCGCCAAGAACCTGTTCGCCCGCTACCGTGAGTACGCCGCGGCCGACGGCTGGGAGCCCGGCCCCGAGAAGTTCGCCTTCATGATCTGCGCCCACGTCAACGACACCGACGAGAAGGCGCAGGAGGCGGGCAAGGCGTTCCTCTGGCGGATGAACTACCCCCTGCGCGGCCCCCGCGAATACTGGTCGCCCCCTGGCTACACGTCCCGGGCCGGCGCGGCCGCGGCGGCCGCCCGCCGACCCACGCCCCTGAACGAGATGTCGTACCAGGAACTGCAGGACCGCTACCACCTGGTGGTGGGCAGCCCCGACACCGTCATCAAGAAGCTGCGCCACATCCGCGACGAGCTGGGCATCGGCTCCATCCTGCTGGAAGCCCAGGGCGGCCAGCTTTCCCACGCCGACACCATGCGCTCCATAGAACTGTTCGGCAAAGAGGTGATACCGGCGCTGAAGGAGTGATGGGGCGAGGCGGCGCCAAGGGCGTATCAAGTAAAATTGGAGAGGTGGTAATCCTCACCGTGGAGCGGCCATGACGCTACCAATGCTAACCAGGATCAAGGCGCAAAACCTTCTGTCCTTCGGGCCGGAGGGCATAGACCTTGAGCTGCCTGCGTTGACCGTGCTGATAGGGCCTAACGGGTCGGGGAAGTCGAACCTGCTGGAAACGGTGGGGCTGCTGAAAGCAGCTCCCCAAGATATCGTGGCACCGATACGGGAAAGTGGTGGCATCGGGGACTGGATATGGCACGGCGAGCGCAGCAGGCCGGTAGCATCGGTCGAAGCCTGCCTAAACGCTAGTCCTGTGGCCTGTAACCTGTCTCACAGCGTGTCGCTAATTGGATCCGGTCAAATGTCGATAGTATGGCAGGAAGACGTACAGTTCTCTTTGAGTAGCGGCGGAAATGGCGCGGCTGAATTCGCTTGGAAGCGCCACTGGCAAAATGCTACTAGAACGACATCTTCGGGCCATGATGAACCAAATGCAGAAGAGCGACAAATTGAACGTGACAAGTCAATTCTGTCGGAGGTCAAAGATAGGGTTCAGTTTCCAGAGCTATCAACGATCACAGACTTTTACGAACGCATCAGCTTGTATAGACAGTGGGAATTTGGGCCAAAAGCCGTGATCAGGCATCCGCAGCGTATTGACGTCAGGCCAAGCCCGCTGGTCGAAGATTTTTCTAATTTGGGCATGTTCCTGAATCGGTTCAGGCAACATCCTCAGCCCAAGACCGAACTGTTCGATAGATTGGGCGATCTCTATGCCGGTCTCAGGGACTTTGAACTGAACATCGAAGGTGGCACCGTTCAAATATTCTTCACTGAAGGCGAATTCTCCATACCGGCAACCCGTCTCTCCGACGGCAGCCTGCGCTACCTGTGCCTGCTGGCGATACTGCTCGATCCGGAACCGCCGAGCCTCGTGTGTATTGAGGAGCCGGAGCTCGGGTTCCACCCCGATCTGATACCCAAGCTGGCCGACCTGCTGGTGGACGCTTCCACCCGTTGCCAGGTGATCGTCACCACCCACTCTGACATCCTCGTCGACGCCCTCACCGACCGACCGGAGTCGGTCGTCGTGTGCGAAAAGCACGACGGCCAGACTTCCATGCGCCGCTTGGACCGGTCCGATCTGGCTGTGTGGCTTGAGAAGTACCGCCTGGGCGAGTTGTGGACCCGCGGTGAGATCGGAGGCGTTCGCTGGTGAGCGCTCGCATCTATATCGAGGGCGGCGGCAATTCGAAAGAAGGCAAGGTCAGGTGCCGCGAAGGGTTCCGCAAGCTGTTTGAAAAATGCGGATTTATGGGTCGGATGCCGGCGTTGGTGGCCTGTGGCCCACGCAATGATGCCTACGACGACTTCAAAACGGCCCATTCGCAAGCCTCTCGTGGCAACTTTATCGGCCTGCTCGTCGACAGCGAGGAGCCGGTAGCTGACCCGGCGCAAACGTGGCAACACGTCTCCCAACGGTCGGGTGATAACTGGACAAGGCCCAACGGCGCAGATGACGAACAGCTTCTATTCATGACCACGTCGATGGAGACTTGGATGGTCGCGGACCGCAACATGTTGGCCACACATTTCGGCCCTGGATTTCGGGAATCCGCGCTCCCCTCAGTTCAGAACATGGAACAACGGTATCGCCATGACATCTTGAATGCCTTGCGAAACGCCAGCCGCGATTGTGCTTGGTCATACGGTAAAGTTCCGAAATCATTTGAACTGTTGGGCAAACTTGACCCACAAATCCTTGAACAGCATCTGCCCAGTTTCAAAAGGATCACGCGGATATTGGACCGCAATCTCTGACCTGGTCCGCGCACACGGGCATGCGTGGTCCAAAATCGAAACGCCCCGACAAGTGCCGGGGGCGTGTTCATTGTGCCGCGAAGCCGCGAGGGGCATGAATGAGCAAATCTCAACGCAATGTTACGATAAAAACATCATCCGCATGGAGGTGCTGCTATGGCGGCAAACGCATACGTACTGGTCAACGTGGAACCCGCCCGGACCCAGGAGGTTCTCGACCGCTTGAACACCATCAGCGGAGCCGCGGTTCGCGAGGTGCTGGGCCCCTACGACATGGTGGTCGAACTGGAGGCGGGAACGGTGGAGGATCTCACCGAGATCATGCGCCACCGGATCCGCCCCATTAACGGCGTGACCAACACCGTCACCTGCTTGTGGTTCACCAATATCTGATACAGGCTACCCACTAGAGCGGACAGCCGATTAGAACGGGCAGTCGATCCCCAGCTCCCCGCAGGTGTCGTGGAACCAGTCCACCACCTCCTGGTGCAGGGGGATGCCCTCGACCCGGCGGATCTCCTCCATCTCGGCCTCGGGCTGGCCGGCAACCATGACCCGCTCCTCGCCGGGGGCCGGGCGGGTGGACTTCATCATCTGTAGCCACTCGTCCATCTGGTCCTTGAAGTGGTCGGGGTCGTCGAAGCCGGCTACGTTGTAAGCGGCGACGTAGTGGCCGAAGTTGGGCCGGCCGGGAACCGCGCCGTACCCGAACCCGGTGAGCACGCCGGCCAGGATGTCCACCATGCAGGACAGGCCGTAGCCCTTGTGTGAGCCCAGCTCGCGGGTGCTGCCCAGGGTGAGCAGGGTGTAGTTGTCCGGCGCGTCGGCCTCCTCCATGATGGGGTTGCCCTCGGCGTCGGCCAGCCAGCCCGGCTCCAGCTTGACGCCCAGGCGGCGAGCGATGCCCACCTTGTTGCCGGCCACCGTGCTGGTGGCGGCGTCGAACACGAAGGGCGCCTCGTTGCGTGACGGCACGGCGATGGCGATGGGGTTGGTACCCAGGCGCGGCTCCGCGCCGAAGGTCGGCACGACGGACGGCGGACAGCTGGTCATGCACACGCCGATCATGTCGTGCTCCAGGGCCATCATGGCGTGGTAGGACGCCATGCCCAGGTGCCGCGCGTTGCCGATGGTCACCATGCCCACGCCCACCTCGGCGGCCTTGCGGATGGCGATGTCCATGGCCTTGGGCGTGGTGATGATGCCCAGGCCGCGGTCGGAGTCGATGCTGGCCGTGCTGGGGGTCTCGCGGACAATCTGCATGTTGGGGTTGGGGTTGATCTGCCCGCTGGTGTAGCCGCTGACGTAGCTGCGCAGCATGTTGGAGACTCCGTGAGAGTCGACGCCGCGCAGGTCGGCCACCACCAGCACGTCGGCGCCCAACTGCGCGTCCTCGGGCGGCACGCCCATCTTCTCGAAAACGGCGGCGACGGTGGACTTCAGGTCCTCCCCGGGAACCATCGTAGCCTCGTCCAGACTCACACGAAACTTGGGCAGCACGGCGCACCTCCGGTCCGCCGCGACGGCGGATTTGCAGGGTAAAAATATACGCGCCGCAGTATAGCATCCGGCGGGTGTCGGCCGTTTGCCTGACGTATACTGCGGTGGGAGAATGGAGTTGCCCCGACATCTGGTTGGAGAAAGCAACATGACCACCGCACGCAAGCCGATCACTGCCGACGAACTGCTGGCAATGCCGAAAGGCTACGGCACCAGGTACAAACTCATCCGCGGAGAATTGATCGAGCGGCCAGCCAGCGGCGATGCAAAGGCTGCCGTGGTCGCCATGACCGCAACAGTGTTGGGCACGTTTGTCTTTTCACGCGACTATGGGGAAGTGGCTGCGGGTGACCCTGGCTACCTGCTGGAAATAGAACCTGACACCGTCCGCGCGCCCGATGTGACCTGGGTCGCCCCCGGCCGCATACCTGAAGGAACCGCCGGTTATCACAACCTCGCGCCCGATCTGATTGTTGAGGTGAAATCACACCTCGATGTATTCCCCGAACTGCGCCGCAAGGCCGAGATGTGGCTCAGCTTCGGCACCCGGCTGGTCTGGGTGGCCGACCCCGACACCACCACCATTACCGTCTACCGTCCCGACACCGAGCCCTTGGAGTTGGGCGGGGACGACACCATCGACGGGGGAGACCTGCTCCCCGACTTCACCGCTCCGGTATGGAGCCTGTTTCGCTGGCAGAGGTAACTATCTTGAATACCACCAACCTTGACGACTACAACGCCCGTGCCCTGGACTTCCTGGCCCGCCTGGGGGCGCAGCCGGCCGTGGCCTTTCACGAGCAAGGCGTCGCCACCGCCGTCCGTGACGCGCTGACCGAGATCGGCGTGTCCTGGCGCACGGACGACTTCGGCAACATCATCGCCCGCATCGCCGGCACGGATGCCGACCAACACCCGCCCATCGCCCTGATGGCCCACATGGACCATCCCGGCTTCGAGATCGTCGGCCGCGACGGTGACTACCTCATCGGCAAGGCCCTGGGCGGCGTGCCGTCGGGATCATTCGCAGCCGGCGTGCCCCTGCACATCGTCCTGCCCGGCGGCCGGCGCATTCCGGCCGAGACCGTGGGACCCCACGGCGAGGAGCGCGAACGCCAGGCGCAGATCCGGCTGACCGGTTCAACCAACGCCGATGTGCCCATCCCGTCGCCGGTCGTCTTCGACCTGCCCGATTTCAGCATCGAGGACGACCATATCGTCATGCGCGCCGCCGACGACCTGGCCGGCTGCGGCTGCATCCTGGCGACCCTGTCGGCGTTGAAAGACGAGCCGGCCGCCGGCGATGTGTATGGCTTGTTCACTCGCGCCGAGGAGGTGGGCCTGGTGGGCGCGCGCCTGCTGGCTGAGGCCCGCACCCTGCCCATGGACACGCTGGTGGTGTCGCTGGAGTCGTCGCGGACTCTGCCGGGCGCGGTGATCGGCAACGGGCCGGTGATCCGCGTGGGCGACGCCGGCAGCACCTTCAACGCCGACGCCGAGTCGGCCCTGATCCGCGCTCGTGAAACGCTAGTGGCCGGCAACCCCGATTTTCGTTGCCAGCGCCAGTTGATGAGCGGCGGCGTCTGCGAGGCCAGCGCCTTCAACGCCTGGGGCTACCGCTCCACCGGCATGGCCTTCCCGCTGGGCAACTACCACAACGGCGCCGAGGACGGCTCTATCGCCGCCGAGTACATCCACCGGGATGACTACCTGAACGGCGCCGCGCTGTGCACCGAGGCGGCCCGCCAGGTCCCCATGCGCTGGGACACCGCCTTCAGCCGCCGCATCCGCCAGGTGCCGGACGGGATGCGTGCGCGGCTAGGCGGGTAGTGGTTCTCGCGCGTACCCGGCTTCTCGGTGAGGATCAAGCTCGGATCATACGACAAAGGAGGTGCAAGTAATGGCCATAACCGCCGAGATGCTGGACAAGGTTTCGGAGATAGTCCGCACGGAGCTTCCCAAGCGCCTCCCGGATAGCATCCGTGTTCGCCGGGTCGAATCCGAGATCTGGGACGGTATCGAGAATGAAATCATTCATGTCCTGGTCGTCTATGAAGGTGACAGGAAAAATCTCAGCCCGAGGATGCTCAACGAGTTCGATCAGGAAATCAAGCCGTTGCTGACTGACATCGGAGTGGACGACGTGGTTCCCATCTCCTACACGAACGATATGGACCCGGAACAACGTGCCGACGCCGATCCGGAAATACCGCATGGGGCTCGTTCGGTATGAATTGGGAGGCGCTCATAGCCAGCAGCCGGGCTCTCGTTGCACCTGTTCCTCCCGCCAGCCAACCTACCGACGAGGCACTGCGACGGGCGATCAGCACGGCCTACTACGCCATGTTCCATGCGTTGGCGACCAGTAACGCGGACTGCATCGTCGGAATCCCTAACAATCCAACATCGCGCCACGCATGGGATCGCGTCTATCGGGGACTGGAACACGGAATCGCCAGGACCCAGCTGCAACAGGACCAGCAACTCTTTTCGCCTGACACCAGGCGGTTTGGGGACACGTTTGGCCGGCTGCAGGAAGTGAGGCAGAGAGCCGATTACGACCACGCTGAGACCTTCACTACAAACCTGGCAAACACCTGGATCGACCGCGCCGAAGAGGCCATACGCGGGTTCATGCAGGCCAGCATTGAGGAGCGGACTGCGGTGGCGGTTCAATCGTTGATCCGCCGTCGCCGCAACTGATCGGTGCCTGTCGATTAGGAAGGCCGGACCTGCCCGCGTTAATCTGCGATCCCCAATTCGGCCTTCACTTCGTCCAACGATACGAGGTTTCCTTCCTGC
This sequence comes from Dehalococcoidia bacterium, assembly GCA_965203985.1. Classification (GTDB taxonomy): domain Bacteria; phylum Chloroflexota; class Dehalococcoidia; order Lucifugimonadales; family UBA3495; genus Bin87. The sequence continues at coordinate 516,006 of CBDBDS010000013.1, read as the reverse complement.
ACGTCCCTGATGCCGCGTCGTAGGGCCTCCATCATCTCCGCGTCGTCCATTATCTCCATAGTTTCGACGATGGATTGAAACAGTTCGCGCGGCATCACATTCTGGGGGGCACTAGAAATTAGCTCGTTGCTTGTCACGGCCGAGTGGCACCGCACAGCAGGGTGTCCAGCAATTCGAGGGTTTTGTTAACCGTTTGAGGTGGAAGCTTGCCGACCCGCGCGGCTTTTCGAGCGCGCCAGTCAACGCTCTTGACTTGATCGGCCAGAATTACACCAGTTACGGATGAGCCATCGGGTATATCGACCTCGAACGGGTAGCCTTTTTTCTGGTTGGTGATGGGGCACACTATGGCAAGGCCAACGGTATCGTTGTACTGACGGGGTGACAGAACAATGGCCGGGCGCCGCCCGGCCTGTTCGTGTCCGCTTTGGGGACTGAAATCCATCCAAACGGTGTCGCCACGTTCGGGGATGTCAGGGTTAGGGATTACCATACTTCGCGTCCCACCGCCTCACCAGTTTCGATTTCGCTGTGCCGATTGGCCTCGGTGACCCTCGCCAGCAAATCGTCCAATTGCACACGCGGTTGCCTTGCACGGCATACGATGATTGCGGTGCCGTGAAGTGATACATCCACTGGTGAGTTCGGCTCCAAACCCAATTCGGAAGCGAATGCCTCCGGTATGGTTAAAGTTAGGCCGTGGTCCAATTTGCCGGTGTGAACCTCCATCTTTCGCTCCTTCTTTTGCGGTGCACTCTTTTCGAGCGCTAAATTGCGTTAGTTTATTTTAGCGGTTCCCTTATCATACCATGCGCGCAGGTGTCAATCGATATGCGGTTCCTTCGCTCTGCTCGACCTGCCTCGCTCCCGGTTTGTTACAATGCTGGCACCATTTTCCACGTTACACAGGAGGGCACCAGCATGCCAGTTCATCACCAGGCGCAGGGGGCGGGCGACGTCACCGTACACAAGATCGAGAACATGGGGAGCCTGAGCAATAACGGCTACATCATCATCTGTCCCGAGACCAACCAGGCCGTCTGCATCGACACTCCGGACGAGCCGGAAAAGATGATCAACGAGGTCCGCGAGGCCGGCGTCGAAGTCCAGCACATCCTGGTGACCCACGGCCACGGCGACCACCTGGCCGGCTACAACGAGATCACCGGCAGCATCGGCGCGCCCGCCGCCATTGGCGAACTGGATGCCCACCTGCCGCCCGGCCCGGTGCAGCGGCAGCTCAACGACGGCGACACGGTGCAGTTCGGCAACCGCACCATCCAGTGCATCCACACGCCGGGTCACACCGACGGCTCTACCTGCTACGTGGTCGGCGGCTTCCTGTTCTCCGGCGACACCCTTTTCCCCGGTGGCCCGGGCCGCTCCCGGAGCCCCGAGGCACTGGAACAGTTGCTCGGCAGCATCAGCACCAAGCTGCTCACCCTTCCCGAGAACACCTACGTGTATCCCGGCCACGGCCCCGACAACACCACCATCGCCGAGGCCAAGCGCCGCTACGACGTGTTCATGTCCAAGGACCACCCGGCTGACCTGCAGGGCGACGTGGACTGGCTGAACACCTAGCCCCGCCGGCTTCAACCTCCATTCCCGACCGAGCGGGAACACGGCAGGGCCGGCCTGACGGCTCAAGGACAAGCTCTTGATGTACCGTAAAACGGTGCTCGACAATGGGCTGCGGGTTATGACGGCGGAAATGCCGCACACCCGCAGCGTCTCAATGTTCGTTTCAGTGGGAGCCGGCTCCCGCTACGAACCGGATGAACTGGCCGGTCTGTCCCACTTCCTGGAGCATCTGCCCTTCAAGGGGACGCGAAACTGGCCCACGGCACTGGCGATCTCCGAAGCGGTCGAGGGCGTCGGCGGCATGATGAACGCTGCAACCGACCGCGAGATGACCTCCTTCTGGTGCAAGGTGGCCAGCGTTCACGCCGACCGGGCACTGCCCGTGATCCTGGACCTGATCCTGCACCCGCTCCTGGAGCCGGCCGAGATGGAGAAGGAGCGGGAGGTCATCCTCGACGAACTGCGGATGACCAACGACTACCCAGCCCAGGTGTGCGACCTGCTCATCGACCGTGCCCTGTGGCCCGACCAGGCCATGGGCCGGGACGTGGGTGGCACCGCGGAGTCGGTGGCGGCCATCGGCTTGGACGACGTGGGCCGGTACATGGAACGCCAGTACCGGCCCAACAACACCGTCATCGGCATCGCCGGCGCTGTCAGCCACGACGAAGCGGTGCGTTTCGTCGCGGGCGCTACGAAAGAATGGGCTCCCGGCGATACGCTGACCTGGCAGCCGGTGTCCGATCCCAGCGGCGACGCGCCGGACATCCTGCTGGACACTCGGGCGACGGAAGACACCAGCATTTGCCTGGGGCTACCGGGCTTTGCCATGAACGACCCCGACCGCTACGCCGCCACCGTGATGAACGGCCTGCTGGGCGACGGAATGAGCAGCCGCCTGTTTCAGAACCTGCGGGAAAACCTCGGGCTGACCTACGACTGCCACAGTTCACTGACCAGCTACCATGACTGCGGCGCCCTGGTCGTGTCCTGCGGCACCGAGCCGTCCCGGGCGGCTGAGGCTGTGGTGGCGACAATACGGGAACTCGAAGGCCTGCTGACGGCGCCGCCGGAAACAGAGGTGCACAAGGCCCGGGAGTACATCAAGGGCCGTCTGCTGATGCGCATGGAGGACTCCCGCGCCGTGGCCTCGTGGCTGGCCTCCCAGGAACTTCTGATGGACGAGATCACCACCCCCGACGAGACCGCCGCCAGCATCGATGCGGTGACCCCCGGCGACGTCCTGCGCGCCGCCCAGCGTCTGGTGGATGCGGACGCGTTTCGACTGGCTATAGTGGGACCGCACGAGGATGCCGCGGAGTTCGAGGCGGCGTTGATCGGAAAATGATCGACTGGATTGTGAATGTTCATCGGCCCCCAGCCACGCAGGTGCCCCATGACCACCGCCCGCATCCCCGCCGAATCACCGGCTCGACAGTCCCAGTTTCAATTACCGGATCCGCCGCCGCGGCACCCAGACGAGATGACCGCCGTAGATCACGTTCACGAACCCGGCCATACCCATCACCTGGCCCAATACCTGGGTAATCCCGACACCACCCTGGTCACCGCCGAACGCTACATTGTCCGGGAACTCGGTTCGCCGGCCACCGAGCGGCGGGTACCCGACCTGCTCATCGCCTTTGGCGTGGACCCCGCCGCTTACCGGGCGCGCAACGGCTACGTCATTGCGGAGCAGGGCAAGCCGCCGGACTTCGTGCTGGAAGTAGCCTCGCCGAGCACCGCAGATACCGATGTCGGGGAAAAGCGGGATGACTACGCGGCGTTTGGCATCCTGGAGTACTGGCGTTTTGACGAGACGGGAGAGCATCACGGGACGCGGTTGGCCGGCGACCGGTTGGTAGCGGGACGGTACGAACCGATCGAGATTGAAGAGTTGGGCGGAGGCGTGTTGCAGGGATACAGCTCAGTCTTGAACCTGTACTTGCGCTGGGAGAGCGGAAGACTCGGCTGGTATGATCCGACCACCGGGGAGCACATCCCCACTTACGAGTCCCAGCGCGACCGTGCGGACCGGGCGGAAGCCCAGATCGAGCGCGAGCGCGAGGCTCGCCTGCAGGCCGAAGCCCGCGTTCGGGAATTGGAAAACGAACTTCACAGCCTTGGGAATCAATAGCTCGGTTCAGCAAACCCAGGATGATGGCAACAACCGGCCGAAGCGCTGTAGCGCTCGCAACGGCAGCCTGAACAGCATATTTCGGCAAGACAAGGAGGCAGAGGCATGGCTACACGCTACAGCAAGGTGATCCAACTGCTGGAGGAAGGCAAGCCGGTGTTCGGCACCGGGTTGATCTGGAACGGGAACCTGGACGAGATGATGTACTTTGCCGATTCCGATTACGACATGGTCATGATCGAGATGGAGCATGAGGGGTTGTCCTTCAACAACCTCCGCACGTCGCTCCAGTTCCTGCTCAACCGCAAAAAGGTCGCCGAGGGCGGCGGCCTCATGGCCGATCCGACGCCCGTGGTGCGCATCCCGCCCAACACCCGCGAGCAGAACCAGTGGGTCATCAAGCAGGCCCTGGACACCGGCGTGTACGGGCTGATCCTGCCCCACCTGGACACCGTGGAAGGAGCCATGTCGGCGGTGCAGTCGGCGCGGTATCCCCAGGTGCCCGGCGTGGCCGACTTCGAGCCCCACGGCGAGCGGGGCTGGTGGCAGCGCATCGCACCGCGCTACTGGGGCCTCTCCGCTGCCGAGTACTACGACGCCGCCGACCTGTGGCCCCTGGACCCCGACGGCAACATGCTGCTCATGGGCATCGTCGAGGAGCCCACCGGCGTACGGAACCTGCCCGACATCCTGCGCGAGGTCAAGGGCATCGGCGCCGTCTGGGCCGGCCCGGGCGACATGTCGGTGGCACTGGGGCACAAGGGCAACGCCGGCCATCCCGAGGTGCAGGAGATGCTGCTGCGCATCCTGGACACCTGCAAAAACGCCGGGGTGCCCTGCGCGGTGGGCTGTACCGCCGAGGAGGTCCCCATGCGCTTGGAGCAGGGGTTCAGCATCCTGATCACCGCGCCCACCCGGACCGCCGGCGGCTTGGAGGAGGGACGGCGGATCGCGGGACGCTGACACAGAGAACCGACATGGTTCCAAAGAGTGGGGCGGGTTTCTGACCCGCCCCTCACGCGTATCCAGTTTCGCTGGAATCGTCATTGCGAGCGAAGCGCGGCAATCTCGTCAGGGCAATGGACACGGCCTCGGGAACGAGATCGCCACGTCGCTTCGCTCCTCGCGATGACAAAATGGGTATGCGTGAGGACCCGCCCTTATTGCATGTCGAAGACGTATTGCCGGACGCCAAAGGAGAAGCCGGGCAGCACGTCCTCGCCGTCCAGCGTCTCCGGGTCTTCCAGCGTTTCCGGCTCGGCTTGGCCGACGCGGTAAACGTAGACCCGGCGGTTGGGCGGGTCGATGAGCCAGCCCAGGCGGGCGCCGCCGTCCATCCAGAGTTGCATCTTGCGCCGCAGCGGGGCGAGGTTGTCGGTGCGGGATCTGATCTCGACGACGAAGTCGGGTGCGCCGGGGAAGACGGTCTCGCGCTCGTGTTCGGTGGCGGCGTCGTAGCGTTCCTGGGTGATCCAGGCGGCATCGGGCCCGCGGATCGCCCCTGAAGCGAGGCGGAACCGGCTGGACTGCGAGGCGCTGACGCCGCCGTTGGCAATCTCCCAGTTGCACATGAATGCGTTGAGGTAATTTTCCCGTCGGTTGCCTCTGAAACCCACCATAGGCAGAATCACCAACTCCCCGGCCTCGTTGATTTCCATCTCATAGTCGTCGTTGGCTTCACAGAACTCGATGAACCGAGTGGGGAAATCGGCGGCGCGAAAATCGAGACCCAGGGCGTCCAGGCACAGCACTACGGAACCGGTGCGTTCCCCGATGGCAACGTCGTCCCCGGCATCCGGCCTTGCCGGCGGCTCTTTCGGCCTGGTGGTCATGGCGAGCGTCGGCTATTGCATGTCGAAGACGTATTGCCGGACGCCAAAGGAGAAGCCGGGCAGCACGTCCTCGCCGTCCAGCGTCTCCGGGTCTTCCAGCGTTTCCGGCTCGGCTTGGCCGGCGCGGTAGACATAGACGCGGCGGTTGGGCGGGTCGATGAGCCAGCCCAAGCGAGTGCCGCCGTCCATCCAGAGTTGCATCTTGCGCCGCAGCGGGGCGAGGTTGTCGGTGCGGGACCTGATCTCGACGACGAAGTCGGGTGCGCCGGGGAAGACGGTCTCGCGCTCGTGTTCGGTGGCGGCGTCGTAGCGCTCCTGGGTGATCCAGGCGGCATCGGGCCCGCGGATCGCACCTGAAGCGAGGCGGAACCGGCTGGTCTGCGATGCGTTGACGCCACCGTTGGCCCGTTGCCAAATGCCCAAGTCAATCGTTGTTTCAGTTTCTTGTCGATTGCCTCTGAAACCCACCATAGGCAGAATCACCAACTCCCCGGCCTCGTTGATTTCCATCTCATAGTCGTCGTTGGCTTCACAGAACTCGATGAACCGAGTCGGGAAATCGGCGGCGCGAAAATCGAGACCCAGGGCGTCCAGGCACAGCACTACGGAACCGGTGCGTTCCCCGATGGCAACGTCGTCACCGGTATCCGGACTTGCCGGCGGCTCTTTCGGCTTGGTGGTCATACGATGTCCCGGCTATCGATCGGCGTGCCTTCTGGCAACGGATCCGCGCTAATTGCCCGCCGGCAAGGCCGGGCCGGCCAGGTAGTCGAACAGCGGCGCGTCTGAGGACAGGATGATGGTGTCCTGCTGGCGGATGATGCGCTGGTAGGATTCCAGGCTGCGCAGGAAGGCGAAGAGTTCCGGGTCGCGGTTCAGCGCTTCGGCCAGGATGCTGATGGCCTCGGCCTCGCCTTCACCCCGCCGCTTGTTGGACTCGCGCTCGGCTTCGGCCAGGATGACGTCGCGGTCGCGGTCGGTTTCGGCACGGATTATCCGGTCTTCCTCCTCACCCTGGGCGCGGAAACGGGCGGCGATACGGTTACGCTCGGCGCGCATCCTGGTGAAGATGGACTGGGTGACGGCTTCGGGGAAGTCGGCGCGCTTGATGCGCACGTCGATCATTTCGATGCCGAAATTGTCACGCTGAGTTGCTTCGCGGACGGCGACCAGCACTTCGTCGAGAATCTCGGTACGGGTTTCTAATCCCACCACCAGGGGCAAGCCCTCTTCGTCAACTACGGCGACATTGTTCTCGTCAAGCTGTGGTTCTGCACCGATGATTTCGTTGCGGTCGCGCTGAGCCACCCGGTCGCGGAGGGTAGAGGTCACGATGTCACCTAAGCGGCTCCGGGCGTTGCTCTCGGTTTGCAGGGTCTTGCGGAACTGCACCGGGTCGGTAATCCGGTAGCGCGCATAGATGTCAATGACCAGGTTTTCCTTTTCCCGGTCGGGCATGGAAACGGGCGGCGCGTCGATTCTCAGGATCCGCTTGTCCAGCCGGACCACGGTGTCCACGAACGGCGCCTTGACGCTCAAACCGGGTTGGGTGCGGGTGTCCACCACCTCTCCGAAGCGGAGGATGATGACCTGCTCGGTGACGTCGACCACATAGAGGGCCTGGCGCAGCACGACCAGTCCGACGATGATAACGATGGCGACGATTATCAAATTTCGCATTGGAGGTTCTCCGGGGATGAGAGACGGTCAGTCTGGATAACCTGCGGTTACGGGTTGGGACCGATGGGGGCAGGTATGACGTTTCCGTCCTGTCCCAGAATGAGTACCGGTTCGGTGTCGGGGTCGACGATGATCTTGGTAACGCCGGGGAAGACGTTTTCCAGTGCCTCCAGGTAGAGGCGCTGGCGGGTCACCTCGGGCGAGCTCTGGTACTCATTGAGCACCGACTCGAAACGCTGGGCTTCACCATTGGCGGTTTGGATACGTGCTTGTCGGAAGGCTTCCGCCGCTTGAATGATGCGCGCCGCGTCACCGTCTGCTCGGGGGAGCACGTCCTCGCGGTAAGCCAAGGCCTGGTTGATGCGGGTTTCGCGTTCCTGACGGCCGCGCAGCACGTCGTCGAAGGCGTCGCGCACTTCCTCCGGCGCTTTCACGTCCTGCAACTGCACCGAGATAACCTCGATGCCGGCTTCGTAGTCGTCGAGGATGGACTGGAGCCGCTCTCGAGTGTCAGTCTCAACGCCCTCACGGCCCCGCACCAGCACGTCGTCAATGGAGCGCTGTCCCACCACCAGGCGCAGGGCGGCCTCCGCGCCGTCCTTGAGGGTGCGCCCGTCGGGGCGTCCCTCCGGTATGCCGCGCGGCGGCTCGCCGGGATCGTCCACCTTGAACAGGAAATTGTTCAGATTGCTGATGCGGTATTGCACCACCATCTGCACGTCGACGATGTTCAAGTCGCCGGAAATCATCAGGGCTTCGTCAAGGAACGGAGTATTGACGGCGGCTTCGTTGGAGCGGAAGCCCAGCTCCATGCGCCGCGTTTCGGTGACCAGCACCACGTCCTTGTTGCCCACCGGCGTCGGCCACCACCAGTGGAGACCTTCTTCCGATACGGGGGCGCCCTGCACGGCTCCGAACAGCCGGAGCGCAGCGTTTTCACCGGGGCTTACCGTGTACACTCCCGTGGCGGCCCAGATGATTATCAGCAGGGCGATGACGGCGAGAATTAAAATGCCCAGGTTTCCGCCGCCAAGGCGTCCACCGGAGCCACCAAACATGCCGCGCAAGCGACCGAAGAGTTGTTCAAGGTCGAATTCGGGTTGACGAGGCGGCTGTTGACCTCCCCCGGGTGTGAACATACGAAAGTGTCCTTTATGAAGTTGCTGGTTGGTCCTCGATCAATGTCAACCGTTATATCAGGACTGACCGACGTAATCAGCGATTTCCGGTACGATTTTCGGACGGTTGGCCGACACAGTATAACACCATCATTGGCGGCCGGGGTTTATAATTGGCCATCCGCCTTCAGGGGTGTTTTCGCGTTCACCATTGGACGCATTCCGGCTATATGCCACCGACCCATTCGCCCGCTCCCGACAGGACAATCGCAGCATGACTACGCCAGTTCAGTTGACGCCAGGCAACCAGGAAAGCCTTCCGCAAACCCAGGGGCTGACCGTCAAGATCAGCACGGATATGGGGCGCATCCAGGTGACGTGCCCTCACCAGAGCGGCCTGATTTACGTGGTGCCCGGGGATCGCAGCTGGGTGTGCACCGACGAGCTGCGCCCGGCCCACGCGCTGGCGGGGTTCTTCCGCGAACTCATCGCGCTGAAAGACCCACGCGTGGAGAGCCTGATGCAGCAGTGGGGCCTTTATTACCGCAGCCTGCCCCTGGAGGCGGACGCCGACGGCGGCGAGGCCGAAACCGCGTAGGGGCGGGTTTCAAACCCGCCCCGGTCAGTTGGTCGCACGCCGGGATGTCGCGTCAGTCGTCGCCCGGCGAAGCGCCCGGTATCGGCTCGGCCGCGCTGGCGCTGCCGAAGGACGGCGCCGGACTGGGCACGGGCCCGCCCTGGGTTACCGGAGGAGCCGGGGGAGCATAGGGCGAGGGGGTTGGCGCATCTGGCACGGCCGGTTCCGGCTCGGTGCCCGGCGGCAGGTCGTTGAACAGGTTGGTGAGCGCGTCGCCGGAGATTGCCTCGTGCTCGATGAGGTACTCGGCAACCTGCACCATCTTGGGCTTGTTGTCGATGAGCAACTGCTGCGCCTGCCGGTAGGCGTTGTTGATCAGGTGGCGGACCTCGTCGTCGATCTCCTCGGCGATCTTGTCGCCGTAGTCGCGTTCCTCGCTGATCTCACGACCCAGGAACACCATCTCCTCGCGCTTGCCGAAGGTGCGGGGGCCGAGACTGGGCGACATTCCGTAACGCTTGATCATGCCCAGGGCCACCTTGGTGGCGCGCTCGATATCGTTGCTGGCGCCGGTGGTCACCTCGTCGAAGATCAACTCTTCAGCACAACGCCCGCCCATCATGACCGCCAGCATGTCCTGGAACTGGTTCTTGGTCCAGAGATAGCGGTCCTCCTCGGGCAGCAGGGTGGTGTGTCCGCCCATGTTGCCGCGGGACACGATGCTGATCTTGTGCACGCGGTCGGCGTGGGGCAGGTGCCAGGCGACCAGGGCGTGGCCCGCCTCGTGGTAGGCGGTCATCTCCTTCTCGCGCTGGTTGATGACGCGGCTCTTCCGCTCCGGCCCGGCGATTACGCGCTCGATGGCCTCTTCAAAGTCCTGCATGAAGATGCTGGACTGGTTCTTGCGGGCGGCGAGCAGGGCGGCCTCGTTCACCAGGTTGGACAGGTCGGCGCCGCTGAAGCCGGGGGTTTCGCGGGCGACGACGTCGATCCGGATCTCCCGGGACAGGGGCTTGCCGGCCACGTGCACCTTGAGGATGGCCTCGCGGCCCATCACGTCGGGCAGGTCCAGGGTGACGCGGCGGTCAAAACGGCCGGGCCGCAGCAGGGCCGGGTCCAGGATGTCGGGCCGGTTGGTGGCCGCGATGACGATGATATTGGTGTTGGTCTCGAAACCGTCCATTTCAACCAGGATCTGGTTGAGGGTTTGCTCGCGCTCGTCGTGACCGCCGCCCAATCCGGCGCCGCGATGGCGGCCCACGGCGTCGATCTCGTCGACGAAGAGGATGCACGGCGCGTTGCGCTTGGCCTGCTCGAAGAGGTCGCGCACCCGCGCCGCGCCCACGCCCACGAACATCTCGACGAACTCGCTGCCGGAGATGTGGAAGAAGGGCACGCCGGCCTCGCCGGCCACCGCCCGGGCGAGCAGGGTCTTGCCGGTTCCCGGAGGTCCCACTAACAGGACGCCCTTGGGGATGCGCGCGCCCAGTTGCAGGAAGCGCTCGGGATACTTCAGGAAGTCGACGACCTCTTCCAGCTCGGCCTTGGCCTCGTCGACGCCGGCCACGTCGCTGAAGGTCACCGACGGGCGATTGAAGGGCATCATGCGGGCGCGGCTGCGGCCGAAGCTCATGGTCTGGTTGTTGGAACCCTGGGCCTGCCGCATCATCAGCAGTATCAGCCCGCCGAAGAAGATCAGCGGCAGGAAGTTGAGCAGGATGCCGAAAACGCTGCCGAACCCGCTGGAGCCCTTGTACTCCACGTCGGGCGCGCTGACCTGGTCCCAAATGCCCGTGGTGATCAGCAGGCTTTCCAGATCGGTGTTCTTGCCGATGCGGCTGCTGTACTTCTGGGCTTCCTCTCCCTGGCGGCCGGCCGTCGGTATGACGGTGAGTTTCTCGCCGTCCACTATGATCCGATCGATCTGACCGGCCCGCGCTTGATTGAGCACCTCGGTTAGGGTCAGGCGTTCGCTGCTGCCGAAACTCGGGAGCAGCGTGTAGAAGATGACGATCACGCCAATGATGATGAGGAGATAGATCAGGCTGTTGCGGACCCAGCGGTTGTTGGTCATAACGTTCCTGCCCGTTCGTTCCTGCCGGTGATGAGTGCACGGCCGCCCTGCGGTGCAAGTTGATCTCTCAGACTAGCGTAACATACTACCCGCGTGGGGAAGAATTTGCAAAGACGGCATCGTCAACCGGCGGGATTCGTCGCCATGTAACTGCCGCCGCCGCTCACGTGTACCCGGTTTTCGCAAACCTGTCATTGCGAGGAGCGCAGCGACGTAGCAATCCCGTTGATGTAGCGACGATCCTCGCCGCAACGAGATTGTCCCCTGCATCGAGTGCGGGGTCGCAATGACAAACCAGGTACGCGTGAGCGGCAGCCGGCGTAGAATGGTGTTTTCAACCGGCCGGTCCTCAAGGGGGTTTCAAATGGCATACGAACCTGGACGCCGCGTGTATCTGTTTGGCACGGGGGGCACCATCTCATTCGTGGGCGAAACTCGCACCGATTTCGCCAACTACAGCTACGGAGGGCAGCAACTGACCATCCAGGAAATGCTGTCCCGGGTCCCGGAGGCCAACGAACTGGCCGAGGTGATACCGGAGCAGGTGATCAACGTGGGCAGCACCGAGGTCTATCCACCCCACTGGCTCACCCTGGCGAAGCGCATCAATGAGCAATTTGCCGCCGACCCCGCTGCGGCCGGCGCCGCCGTGACCCACGGCACCGCCACGCTGGAGGAGACGGCCTACTTCCTCAACCTCACCGTGCGGGACAACCGGCCGGTGGCGGTAACCGGCGCCATGCGTCCGCCGTCGGCCATGGGCACCGACGCTGACAACAATCTGCTGGACGCCGTGCGGATCGCCGCGGCGCCCCAGTCCGCCGGCCGCGGCGCCCTGGTGGTGCTGAACAACGAGATCCAATCCGCCCGCGACGTGACCAAGACCGACTCCTACCGGGTGGAGACTTTCCAGTCGGGACACATGGGTTTCCTGGGTTACGCCGATGCCGACGGCCAGGTGGTCTACTACCGCCGGCCCGAACGGAGGCATACCGCCGATTCGGAGTTCGACGTATCCGCCATCGATGAACTGCCCCGGGTGGACATCGCCTACGGCTACGCCGGCGCCGGCAGCACGGTCATCGACGCCCTGGTCGCCGACGGTGTGGACGGCATCGTGGCCGCCGGATTGGGCAGTGGCGGGTCGCCGTCGACGTTCATGGCCGGCCTGAAAAACGCCCAGGCCGCCGGCATCCCGGTGGTCCTGTCCACCCACGTCGGCACCGGACGGGTCGTCCAGACCCGCCGCTTCACCGAGGAGGGCTACGTCGTCGCCGACAACCTGCACCCCAAGAAGGCGCGCATCCTGCTCATGCTCGGCCTGACACGGACGAAAGACCCGGCCGAGTTGCAGCGCATGATGCTGGAATACTGACGGTAACTGTTCAGAGTTGCGGGGAGAGTGTCATTGCGAGCGCAGCGCGGCAATCCCGTTAGAGCAAGGGAGTTCTTCGGAGCAGACGTTCCTGCTGCGGCGTCGAGATTGCCACGGCGCAAGCGCCTCGCAATGACAACCTCTTGAAGTCTGAACATTTACTACTGACGGATGGGTCTGCCCCGTGTTTCGGCCCGGTGCTAAAATCGAATCGGTATCCGGCCCACGCCGCAGTGCATGAGCGGCTGCGCATCTAAAATGGTCAACTGATGAACAGCCTGACAAGCCAGGTGCGCGCTCCCGATCAAACTGCTCTGGAATTCGCCGAAGCGGTCCAGTCAGAGCTGACCGAGGACACGGTGATATTGTTCGGTTCCAGGGCCCGGGGAGATCATCGCCCGAACTCCGACGTCGATCTGCTAATCATATCCGAGGCCGGCCCGGGCGCTGGCCGGGGTCAGGCCACCAGAATTGCCCGGGAGTACTTCCGCGATAATCCGCCCCGCCTCCGCGTGGACGTGGTCACTATGGACGCGCGGACGTTCAACTACTGCCGCCGGGCCAAGAACCACGTCGCTGCGCAGGCGATGCGGGATGGAGTGGTAATGAGCGACCAAAACCTCGACCTTTCAGCCGGCTACGAGGACGGATACCCCGACAGCTGGCCGGATGTGCGAGAACGGCTGCAGGCTGCGTATCGGCACATGGGCGCGTTCGGACGCGAAATCGACCATCGAGACGGAATCCAGGAAATATTCGGCTTCCACGCTCAGCAGGCCGTGGAGAATGCCATCAAAGCGTGGCTCTCAGCGGCCGGCCTGGAGTACCGGGCAGTCCACGACCTGCGGGAGGTGGCCGACCAGATCCTCGCTGACCCCACCGAAGCCGGCACGCTGGCGGCGGCGCAATTGCGATTGCTGATCGACTACACCTCGTTTCCAAACGCCGGCCATGCCGGGAGACCGGACAACTGGCTCACCCTCTATGCCGTCAGCTATCGTTACAGCGGTACTGCCTTCCGCATGGATGACGTTGACCGGGACCGGTTCCGCGCTGAGATCAACCTTGCCGTCGGGACATTCATCAACCGTGCCTACGAACTGACCGGCACGAACGAGGCGGACGTGATGGAGGCGCGGTAGGACTGGACTCGACCCGGCCGGACGCGGTAATCCTGAACACGCCTGGCCGCCGTTTGACTCCACTCGCGCCGGCTGCTACCCTGAAATCAGTTAACAACTGAACCGTAAACTCCCGCCGGTGGCCCGTTAGTAGCGCACCCACACGTTCGCGCACGACGGGCTGAAAAGGAAATCCGGTGAAAATCCGGTGCGGTCCCGCCACTGTAATTGGCGAGACGCCCTCCCCCGCTGCTCACAGAGGTGATCAGCAAGCCACTGCCCGTGCCATGCGGGTGGGAAGGCGGAGGAGCGTCGCTATCAGCCATCAGCCAGGAGGCCTGCCAGCGGGTGTGTTCCAGCTGCACTTCGTGGAACGAGTGGGCGGAATCCCGGTATACCCGTAGCAGACCGGTTCCCAGCCGCAGGCTCCGTCACCCGACAGCAAGAGTGCAGTCGGGTTTTTTGTTGCAGCAATGCTTGTTTCAGGAATGGACGACTACTCCCCTGCGCTGCTCCGACGGACCGGTTCCTCCTCCATCGGTCCGTCGGGGCGCGCTTTCGTCAATTTGCCTTGCCGTCGCCGCTGGGTGATAATCGACCCGCGTGACCGTAAATCCAAAAACGCCCGTCGGACGGCCGGATCGTTACACCAAATTGAGAGGTGACTGCATGAGCGACGTGATGCTCCGCGAGATACTCGAAGAATGCCGCGACGGGGTCGACGGCATCGGTTTCAACGAAGTCGTGGTGATGCTGGAGAGCACCGCCGCCTCCGCCGAGGTCTACATGGACTTCGACGACCTGCGGTTCACTCCCGACGGGCGCATCGTGACCCTCATGGTGCCCGGCGGCACCCACATGCACCTGGACATGTCCAAGATCCGCGAGGCCGAGTTCATCCACACCACCAACGACCAGGGGCTCCCCTCGTATCAGCTGTGGATGCGCGACGGGGAGGGCAACCCGGCCATGCGCGTCTACCTGCGCAAGTCGGACGACGACGCCACCAACCCGCCGCGGCACAACTTCTTCATGGCCCTGCTGGACAAGTATCCCAGCAAGATCGACCTGCCCGCCGATGCCTATGGTTCGGTCGGTGAGCACCCGTAGCGTGGGATCGAGATTGCCGCGCTGCGCTCGCAATGACCGGATGAGGCTGATATGACCTCGGCCGTAGTCATCGCCGGCGTCCGCTCCGGCGTGGGCAAGACCACCATCGCCAGCGGCGTCATGGGCGCGCTGTCCCGCCGCGGTATGCGCGTCCAGCCCTTCAAGGCCGGCCCCGACTACATCGATCCCTCGTATCACACCATCGCCTGCGGGGTCCCCTCGCGCAACCTGGACACCTGGCTGCTGCCCCATCCCGTAGTCTCCGAGCTGTTCCACCGGGCCGCCGGCGCGGCCGACATCGCGGTGGTTGAGGGTGTCATGGGCGTCTTCGACGGCCACTCGTCCCTGGACGAGGACGGTTCCACGGCCGAGCTGGCCAAGCTGCTGGACGCCCCGGTTATCCTCATCGCCGACGCCGGCAAAGTGGCCCGCAGCGTGGCCGCCGAGGTGTTGGGTTATCAGCAGTTCGACCCCGACCTGCGCGTGGCCGGCGTGATCCTCAACGGCGTGGGCAGCGAGCGCCACTTGGAGTTCTGCCAGCCCCAGATCGAGGCGACCACCGGCCTGCCCGTGGTGGGCTGGCTCCCCCGCCGCGACGACCTGGTGCAGCCCGAACGCCACCTGGGCCTCATCCCCACGGCGGAGGGCACTGTCCTGAACGACTGGTACGACGCCCTCAACAACCAGATCGAGCAGACCGTCGACCTTGACGCTATCGCCCGCATCGCTGCCACCGCCGGCCGTCCTCGGGAGACTGACGCCGGCGTTTTCCCGGACGCGCCCCAGGCTCCCCGAGCCGCCATCGCCGTGGCCCAGGACCGTGCCTTCTCCTTCTACTACCAGGACTCGCTGGACCTGCTGGCAGCGTGGGGCGCGGAGATCGTGCCCTTCTCTCCGCTGGATGATGAATCCCTGCCGAACGGCGTGGGCGGCGTATACCTGGGCGGCGGCTTCCCTGAGCTCTTCGCCGAGGATCTGTCCCGCAACGCCGGCATGCTCGGTTCCATGCGCGATGCCGTGGCGCGGAATCTGCCCGTTTACGCCGAGTGCGGCGGCCTGATGTACCTGGGGCGCAGCCTGTCCGACCTGGACGGCCGGCAGTTCCCCATGGTCGGCGCAATTCCCGTGGTGTCCTCCATGGATGGCCGGCGGCTGCACCTGGGCTACCGGGAGGTGGCGGCCTGCGGCGACGGCCCGCTGCTCACCGCCGGCCAGCAGGTGCGCGGCCACGAGTTCCACTGGTCGGTGCTGCAGGACCCACCCGACGCCGCCAGCGCCGCCTACCAGGTGGTCAACCAGGCCGGCCGGCCCGAGGGCTTCCGCGCCGGCAGCGTGTGGGCCTCCTACATCCACGTCCACTTGGGCAGCCGCCCCGGGCTGGCGAAGCGTTTTGTGGACACCTGCGCGGCCGCAAACGGGGGTTTGTAGATGGTTGCCGTGCAAGCTGAGGCTCCTGTCAAACTGCCAAGCGACCCGAGCCGGCCGCCCGATTTCTTGGGCTACTTCCTTATCCCTCTGTCCGAGTTTGGGAAGTCGTTGGATAGTCCAGATCTGGACACCTGGTTTGAGGGATTTGCCGAACGAAACAAGGATTCGGTGGGTGATTTTGAGATCACCGCACAGGGAGAACTGAAAATAATGCCCCCGACAGGGTTTCCCGGAGAATGGTTCGAGCTTGAAATGGCGTCGGCGGTGTTGGATTGGTCTCGTGCTAGAGGCGGGCGTGCCGGCGGTTCGTCGGGGCGCTTTATCCTGCCGGATGGTTCCCGCATCGGCCCCGACGCATATTGGATTTCTGATGAGCGCTGGAATGCGCTGCCCGAAGAAGCGCGTACGCCGCCCTTCGCAGCGGTCATTCCCGAGTTCATTGTAGAAATCGTGTCGCCTTCCAATCGAGAACGGGAACTCCAGTATAAGGTGCGCCTCTATCTTGAAGGAGGGGCGCGCCTCGTGTGGGTAATTTATCCCGCCAATCGCCTCGTGGCAGTCTACCGACCCGGCGCGGAACCGGAGATCCTGCAGGACCCGGATGTGCTCGGCGGCGGCGACGTGCTGCCCGGCTTCGCTTTCAACGTGCGGAAACGCATCTTCGACTACGCGCCGTGATTCAACTTTGAACGAGGTCGCAAAATGACCACCGTAAAACCCCAGCCTCCTGCGGCCGCGGATGTAGCACAGGCCGTCCGTGCGCCATCCGACTTCGAGGGATACCTGCTGATACCGCTGGCAGAATTCGGGTTGTCACTGGACAGTCCTGATCTGGACGTTTGGCTGGAAGGTTTTGCCGAGCGTAACCAGGAAGCAGTCGGAGATGTCGAAATCACCTCAAGAGGAGAGCTGAAAATAATGGCTCCCACCGGAGACCCAGGGGATTTGCACGAATTTGATTTCGGGCTTGCGTTGGGAAATTGGGCTTTGGAGCACGGCGGACGAGCCGGCGGGCCAACGTCCATGTTCATTCTTCCCGACGGCTCCCGGCTGTGCCCCGACGCCTGGTGGATGTCCGCGGAACGTTGGAACTTGATACCCGAAGAGGCTCGCCGGCCGTTCCGGGCCGTGGTTCCCGACTTCCTCGTCGAAATCGTTTCGCCTTCCAACCGAGGCCCGGAACTGGCGGATAAGGTGCGTCGCTATCTGGAAGGCGGCGCGCGCCTCGTATTGGTGATCCATCCGTCCAATCGTACCGTTACCTACCACCGCCCCGGCGCAGAGCCGGAAGTTCAGGAAGACCCTGAGACCCTCGAAGGCGGCGACGTGCTGCCCGGCTTCGCCTTCAACGTGCGGGAACGCATCTTCGACAACGTCCCGTGACACCGATCACTGTGAGGAAAGCAATACAGGAGTGATGCTCACATGACTACCCAGGAAACGCGGCACGGTCCGCAGTCCGTCCGTGGCCCCCGCATCAACAAGGGCCTGGTCATCGTCAACACCGGCAACGGCAAGGGCAAGACCACCGCCGCCATGGGCGTGCTGATGCGCGCCTGGGGCCGCGACATGAAGGTCGTGATGCTCCAGTTCATCAAGCACACCACCGCCAACTTCGGCGAGCAGCGGGCCGCCGAGAAGATGGGCGTCACCGTGCGCGCCATGGGCGACGGCTTCACCTGGCGCTCCCAGGACCTGGACGCCAGCGCCGATCTCGCGCGCAACCTCTGGGAGGACGCCAAGGAAGTCATCGCCGCCGGCGAGTACGACCTGGTGATCCTGGACGAGTTCACCTACCCCATGCACTACGGCTGGCTCCCGGTCGAGGACGTCATCGACGCCCTCAAGGCCCGCCCCGAGATGCAGCACGTCATCATCACCGGCCGCCACGCGCCTGAAGCCCTGGTGGAATACGCCGACCTGGTCACCGAGATGAACGTCGTCAAGCACCCCTACGACGCCGGCATCAAGGCCCAGCCAGGCATCGAGTTCTGACCATCTGAGGGATCCTACCAGCGGCAAGATTGCAATTCCTACACCAATACACCAAGAGGCACGATGGCTGTTGTAATCAGTATGCAGCGGGACGACCGGACTAGTTTTCGTCGTCATCCGACTGAGACGGAGTGCCGTTATTTTGTGGGAATTCACGCTGGCGGCAAGGTGCTCCAGTTGAGCACTTTCGGTTCAGCCGACCGGGAAGTGCGAGGCCAGACTAGCCAAACAATGCAATTTGACGAATATGCTGCTAAGCAGTTGTTCGACGTGTTGAAAGTAGAGTTCGGTTTTTGATGATCAAGGAGAGGCACATTCATGCCCATCTCACCACTGGTTGACCAGACCATTGCCGCCATCGGCCCGCTGGACGCCGATGCGGTTGCCGCCGCCGAGGCCCGACAGGGCGTGCTCACCAAGCCGCCGGGAAGCCTGGGCCGGCTGGAAGCGCTGTCCATCCAGTTGGCCGGCATAACCGGCCAGCCCATCCCGCAGATCACCGGCAAGGCGGTCATCGTGGTGGCCGGCGACCACGGCGTCGCCAGCGAGGGCGTGTCGGCCTACCCAGCCGAGGTCACGCCGCAAATGGTGTTCAACTTCGTGGCCGGCGGCGCGGCGATCAACGCCCTGGCCCGCCACGCCGGCGCCAGCATCACCGTGATCGACGCCGGCGTCGCCGTGGACCTGGACCCGCAGCCCGGCCTCACCATCGCCAAGGTTGGCTACGGCGCCGGCAACATCGCCCGCGGGCCCGCCATGAGCCGCGATGACGCCGTCCGCTGCCTGGAGATCGGCATCAACGCCGCCAACGAGCAGGCCGACGCCGGCGCCAACGTCATCGCCGGCGGCGACATGGGCATCGGCAACACCACTCCGTCGGCCGCCATCACCGCCGCCGTCACCGGCGCGGACGTGGCCACGGTCACCGGTCGCGGCACCGGCGTTGACGACGCCGGTCTGGAGGGCAAGATCGCCACCATCCGCCGCGCCCTGGAGGTCAACCAACCCGACGGCGGCGACGGCCTGGACGTGCTCACCAAGGTGGGAGGGTTCGAAATCGGCGTGCTTGCCGGCGTCATGTTGGGCGCGGCCGCGCGCAACTGTGCCGTCGTCGTGGACGGGTTCATCAGCGGCGCGGCGGCCTTGATCGCCTGGCGGCTGTGCCCCACCATCGCCCAACGCTGCATCGCCGCCCACCGCTCCGTCGAACCGGGCCACAACGTCGGCCTGAGCGCCATGGGATTGTCCCCCCTGCTGGACATGGAAATGCGCCTGGGCGAGGGCACCGGCGCCGCCCTGGCCATGCCCATCATCGAGGCCGCAGCCAAAACCCTGGCGGAGATGGCAACTTTCGCCGAGGCCGGCGTCTCCGACCGCGACGACTAGCCCCGCGTCCTCGCCACCGTGTTTCGGGCCGCCTACGCCCCGCTGCTGGTGGCGCTGTCGTTTCTGACCCTGCTGCCGGTGGGGGTGGCAAACCCCACCGACGCCGAAATCTCCCGCTCCCGGGGCTGGTATCCTTTCGTCGGCCTGCTCTACGGGGCGCTTCTGCTGGGACTGGCCTTGCTGTGGGCGCTGCCGTTGGCGCTGCCCCTTTTCGTGCAAGCCCTGGCAGCCTTGTTGGTGGTGGCGCTGGCGGTAGCCAACCGGTTCCTGCACCTGGACGGCCTGATGGACTTCTGTGATGCAATGTGGGGCGGGCACACGGTGGAGCGACGGTTGGAGATCATGCGCGATTCCCGCGTGGGTTCCTTTGCCGTTGCCGGTTGTGTCAGCGTCTTGCTGGTCAAATTCGCCGCGTTGCTGTCGCTGCTGACCATGGTCTCGGGCTTGAGCGCCCTGTTGCTTTTCCCCATAGTGTCACGGTGGACGATGACGTTGCTACTGACCGTTTTCCCCTACGGCCGGCAACAAGGCATCGGCAGCGCGTTTGCGTCGAGCGGGCGCCCCTGGCTGGCAACCGGGTTTGCCCTGCTTACAGTGACCGCCGGCGCGTGGTTGTTATTGGGGCCGGTGGGAATAGTGGTTTTGGTTGCGGTTTCGACAGCATCGTTGGCGCTGGGTTGGTGGGCATCGAGACGGCTGGGCGGCGGGCTGACTGGCGACTGCTACGGAGCGGCCAATGAAATCATGGAAGCGCTGGCATTGTTGCTGCTGCTGATTCTGCTGTCGCGCGCTGAAATGAGCGGCATCGGGATTGGGTCCGGTTACGGCATAGGGGTAGTGGTCGGTTACGGCGGCGGGATTCTGACCGGCATTCCCTGGCCGATTGCGTTGCCGGGCGATTGGTTTTCTTACCCCGGCCCGTGAAATGGACGCACTGGCGCACATCTTCACCACGTTGCCTGTCCCCCTGGACGTGCTGGTCCTGCTGCTGGCGCTGCTGCTGGACCTGGCCCTGGGCGAACCGCCCAACCGCCTGCATCCCACGGTGTGGATCGGCAACACCGTCGCCCTTGCCGAGCGCATCGCCCCGGGTCCGCAGGCGGCGCCACTGCTGCAACTGGTCTTCGGCGCCGCCATGGCCCTGCTGATACCGGCGGCGTGGGGCGCGGCGGCGTGGGCGGTCAGCTTCGGGTTGCTGCAACTGCATCCCCTGGCCTACCTGCTGGTGGTGTCAGTCCTGCTCAAGACCACCTTCTCAGTGCGGATGCTGCACCGGGTCGCCGCCGGCATCGGCCGGATCCTCACCGCCGGCGAAATCGCCGAGGCGCGCCGGCAGATGTCCTCATTGGTCAGCCGCGACACCTCACAACTCACTACCGGCCAGATGGCCGCCGGCGCCATCGAGTCCGTTGCCGAGAACATCACTGACAGCATCGTCGGCCCCCTGTTGGCCTTCGCCTTGTTCGGCCTGCCGGGCGCGGTAGCCTACCGTGCCATCAACACGCTGGACAGCATGGTCGGCTATCACGGCCGTTACGAGTACCTGGGCAAGGCATCGGCCCGGCTGGACGACCTGGTAAACGTGATCCCGGCGCGGCTTGCGGCGGCGCTGCTGTGGCTGTCCACCGCTATTCTGCCAGGCATGGCCGCTGGCCAGGCGTGGCGCATCATGTTCGCCCACCGGGGACGCACGGAGTCGCCCAACGCCGGCTGGACCATGGCCGCCATGGCCGGCGGCCTGGGCGTGACGCTGGAAAAGGTCGGTCACTACCGCCTCGGCGACCCCGCGCCGGAGCCGGAAGCGCAGCACATCAGCCGCGCCACCCGCGCCCTCTACGCCACCACGGTACTGGCAGCCGCCGTCGCCGTCGGCATCCTGTGGCTGCGGTGGGCCTACTGGCCGTAGTGTAAAATGCCGAAGTGCGGATACGATAGTGACGCGGAGGGACACGATGATCGTAATGCGCCACGGGGACCGTATGACTCTCACCGAGTACCGCCTCACACCGGAGAATGATGGGGTTTGGGATCTGATTGATGGGGTGTTGGAGAAGCAGCCTCTCGCCACAGTGGTACACCAAATGATCCTCGGCGAACTATTGATGGGGATCAACGGGTTCGCCGCAGATGCCGATCCCCCTCTGGGGTGCGGGATTAGCAACGTAGGCGTCGCTTTTTCGGAAACGTTCGCGCCTACGCCCGACATTGTGTATGTATGTGCTGACCAGTTTCACTTGATGCACGGCAGCTTTGTGGAAGGGATCCCTGATCTGTTGGTCGAGGTTTTATCGGAGGACCGTGACCGGGATCTAATTCGAAAACGCGACCGGTATGCGGCAGCCGGGGTGCCCGAGTATTGGATAGCGGACCCGGTCAACGAGGTCATTCTTGTTTTTTTACTATCCGGCGGGAAATACACCGAACACACCTTTGCTCGTGGGGATATTCTTACCACTTCCACCATACCGGGATTAGAACTGGAGGTGGAGAAGGTATTTGGGGACCCGATCCTCGCTCAGCTCCGCGGTCAATAGGCTCACGCCGGCGCCTCGCAATGACAACCTCCTGAATTCTGAACGGTTACCGCCGTCGGCATCCTGTGGCTCCGGTGGACCTACTGGCCGTAGTGTAAAATGCCGGCATGGCAACCGGCTCTTGGAGTGACCGAGATGACCACCGTACAACCCGGAACAAGAATGACCCTGGCCGAATATCGCGAGCTGGATGAAGCTGACGGCGGCGTGTGGGAGTTGATTAATGGAGAGTTATATCAGATGCCGCCGGCCACTGGTAAGCACCAGTTTTTGATGGATTTCCTGGTGAGAATGATCAATAACCTGATGGATGCCGTAAATCCGTCGCCGGGTTGGGCGTTTAGCAACCTCGGTTTGGCCCTGTCCGATTTGTACGCCCCGACACCCGACATCATCTATTTGAGACAGGGGAACCTGCGTCTTATCAACGGCAGTTTTGTTGAGGGAATACCGGATTTGGTTGTGGAGATCCTGTCCTCCGACCGGAAACGCGATTTGGTGATGAAGCGGGCCTGGTACGCAGGAGCCGCCATACCCGAGTACTGGATAATTGATCTGGCCAATGAAGAGATCATCGTCCTGGAATGGAACGGAACAGAGTACGCTGAACGCACCTTTTCGCGCGGCGATACACTCACGACGCAGACCATACCTGGATTTGAACTTCCTTTGGAGCAGATCTTCGGGCATCCATCTCTCGCCGCGATCCCCACCAATCGCTAGCAAGATCGAGATGCCTCAGGATCCGGCCAACCCAGACCCGCCCGTCCGCCCCGTCCACGGCGGCATCAAGGAGGCTGAGCTGCGAGCGTTGGGCCTGCGCCTGGAAGACTGTCTCGATTTCTCCGCCAGCGTCAGCCCCCTGGGTCCGCCGCAGGGCGTCGCCGCGGCCATCGCCGCCGTTGACCTGACCGCCTATCCCGACCCCCACTGTCTGGCGCTGACCGAGGCCATCGCGGCGCATCATGTCGGCGACGGCGTGACCATCGGCAACGTCATCGTCGGCAACGGCTCCACCGAGATCATCCACCTGCTGACTCGGGCCTGGATCGGTTCGCCGCCGGCAGGCTGCACTCAGAGCGCCCTCCTGCTCACTCCCACCTACGGCGAGTATGACGGCGCCGTCCGTATCTGCGGCGGGGGCGTGTCGACCCTTACCGCCACCCGGTGCAGCGATGGGTTCGCCTGGGAAACGGTTGCCGTGACCGCGGCCATCGCCGCCCAACGGCCCGCCCTGACCTTCATCTGCAATCCCAACAACCCCACGGGCGTGCTCATGGGACGTGACCAACTGGCGGTCATCGCTGACGTCATTGCGGACACGGGCGGCCTCCTGGTCGTTGACGAGGCATACATCAACCTGTCCGAACGCCGCGCCGACGCCGACGTGATCGCACTGGCGGCCCGGCACGGCTCCGTGATCGCGCTGCGCTCCATGACCAAGGACTACGCGCTGACCGCGCTGCGGCTGGGCTATGCCGTGGCGAGCGAACCGGTAATCGACCGGCTGGCGGCCCTGCAACCCGACTGGAGCGTCAACGGCTTGGCGCAGGCGGCGGGACTGGTCGCCATCGTGGACACGGCGTACCTGGAGCGGGCGAGAGCGGCGGTTGCGGCCTCCCGCGATTGCGTAGTGGAGCGGTTGACCGCCCTGGGCATACGCTGCTATCCCACTGCGGCCAACTTCGTGCTGGCCCAGGTGGGCGACGCGGCGGACTTGCGTGACCGCCTCGCCCGCCGCGGCCTGTTCGTGAGGGACTGCACGTCATTTGGCCTGCCCGACTGCATCCGCATCGGCCTGCGACCCGTGGATGACTGCGTCAGGCTGGCCGACGCGATAGCCGAAGTCTGGACCCAGGACCCACAGCCATAAGCTGATGCGTACCCGATTTGTATGAAATGTCATTGCGAGCGCAGCTTGGCAATCTCGTCGGGACAAGGAGTGCCGCCTTGGGAACGAGATCGCCACGTCGCTGTGCTCCTCGCGATGACAGAGTGTGTACCAGCGAGCAGCCATAAGGGAGCAACATGGGCATCATCTACATCACCAGGCATGGCGAGACCGAATGGAACGCCGAGGGACGCATCCAGGGCCATACCGACGTGCCCCTGTCCGAGCGCGGCCGCGAGCAGGCGCAGATGCTGGCCCGGCGCCTCGCGTCGATACAGATCAACGCCGCCTACTCCTCCGATCTGGCCCGCGCCGCCGAAACCGCACGCGTCGCCATGAGTGAACGGGATATCCCCATCACCTTCACCCAGGAGCTGCGCGAATACAGCAAGGGCGTGTTCGAGGGCCTGACCGAGGCCGAGTACCGCGAGGCCTACCCCGATCTCTACGAGCCGTCCCTGGAGAACAACCTGGACTTCGCGCCCCCCAACGGCGAGACCATCCGCGACACCAGCGCCCGCCTGGCCGGCATCGTGCAGCGGGTCAAGCATGACCACATGGACGAGAATGTCCTGCTGGTCGGCCACGGCGGCAGCCTGCGCGCCGGCATCGTCTCCCTGCTGGAACTGCCCCTGGAAGCCAACTGGAAGTTCGCCATGCACAACTGCTCCCTCACCGTCATCTACACCTACCCCGACAACTGCGTCATGCACCTCTACAACGACACGTCCCACATCACCGGCGTGGTGCGGATGTGGGACCGGTGAATGCGAAGATTGAGTATCGTGCTCGGGCGCGTTGACAAATCAGTAGATCAATTGTCTTATCAGTGCCTTGAGGTTTGCAATGTCCTCTGGGTCTCCCCATGGTGCCTGAGCACGTAGTTCGCTGATCGTCTTGCCGGAGTGTTTGGCAATGTCTTCCAGCGGGATTTGCCATCGGATCCCTTGGCGAGCCAAGTAAACTCCCACGGAATCAAGGTCGTGCTCATTTTCTACATCGAGCAGGGCGTAGGCGATTACCTGCCTGATGAATGCTGTGGCTTCAACGTTCTTCACGCACTTGATGTCGATCAGACACCCCTCGTCTATGACGTCGGCGTCGGCTCCACCTATCCAATTGCTGCCAATGCCTAACGTCGGTCCGAACTTCGGGCTTGACAGATTGAGTTTCTCCCGCGCTATCTTGAGTAGCGCTTGAAGGTCTGCAACCAGTTCTCCTTCCAGTTCGGCTCCTCCTTCTACCAGCCCATACCAACTTGTTGCGCCTCTCCCGCTCCTGAATTCCGTGTCTGCTACGGCAGCATATATGCTGCGCTTATCGAGGTCTTTGCTCTCCAGCTCTTCACCTATCCAAATGTCGCTGAGTGTCTGTAACCGGAGAGATCCGTGCGTTACTACCTCGTCAACGTAGTCTGGTTCGTATTCGTACCGCAGCCTGCGGTCGAATGCCGTCCCCATGAACGATTCCCATCCCTTGGGTGCCTCCGTAAGGAGGTCGCCCTTTGGAAGATTTAGGCGCTTCACGTAACTCGCCAACTTTGGGAACGCGCTGTTCATGTAATAATGCGCACACCCTCCACTTCGCAGCTCCCGAGTAAGCGACAATCTGCCCCGGAGATCGTAGGAGCATTCTCTCGGAAGGCACTGGCGACAGGGGTCGGCTTTTAGGATTTCGGTTACTGTGGGCATAGTAGTTCATTCCTCTGCTAGGTTGCTGACGCAATTGCGTGGTCAAATGTATCTGCCGCCAAATCCATCTGCGTCTTCGTCGTGAGGGGCAGCGCGAATCGCAGCACCGACCCGGGAGTGCGTCGTGCCTCGGTACGCAGCTCTTCTATCGCTTCACGTTTCCATCTAACAGCTCATCGATCTTGGCGTTGATCCGCTTCCACCGCCCTTTGACCGTTGCGTCAACTCCCGACAGCCCTGTGTAGGGACGACCTTGGGGGATCACCTGAAGGATCGGCTTTTTCAATCGTCTGGCTATTCTGACTTCGGTTTTTACTCCGGGGGCATTGTGTGTATCCTGTCCAACCAGGATAACCATAATGTCACATGTGCTGATTGCTGATCGCGCTTTCTCTTGCCACCGCTGGTCCGGGTAAGCCTCATTGAGGGAGCTGTTCAAGACCCGGTGAGGTGACAGCGTTTTGGCCTGTGCATAGAAAGCGTTTTTTAGATCGAGATCTTTGTCGAACTCGAAGCTTACAAAAATGTTGACGTTTGGCATGTATCTCCGTTCGTGAAATTATAGGACCAAGCACGTTGGTTCTTACGTGCATTCAAGCATATCACTGCGGGCATTTATCTACGTCACCGCCCCAATCGCCGCGTCCAGTATCTCCGCCGCCAGGTCCATCTGCGCCTCCGTGGTGGTGAAGGGCGGCACGAAGCGCAGCACCGAGCCCTGCCGGCGGATGCTCACGATCAGCCCGTTCTCCAGCAGCATCCGGCCGATGCGCTGGCCCTGTTCGTAGGCCGGCTCCCGGGTCTCCCGGTCGGTGACGAATTCGATACCCTGGAGCAATCCCCGGCCGCGCACGTCGCCGATCAACTCGTGCCGCTCCTGCAGCCGGAGCAGGTGACCCTGCCAGTACCGGCCGATGCGGTCGGCCACGTCCACCAGGTTCTCCTCCAGGATGATGTCCAGGCTGGCGATGGCGGCGTTGCAGGTCAGCGGGTCGTTGGAGTGCGAGTGGGCCACGACCAGGCCGGTGTCCACCGCGTTCACCTCGATCTCGTCGGTGGTGATCGTCGCGCTGATGGCGATGCCGCCGCCGAAGTGCTTCGAGATGGTGAAGATGTCCGGCACCACCCCCTCGTGCTCCGAGGCCCACATCGTGCCCAGTTTGGCCAGTCCGGTCTGCGCCTCGTCCAGGATCAGCAGCATGCCCCGCCGTTCGCAGCGCAGCTTGAGCTCCTGCAGCCAGCCCGGGGGCGGCTCGATGACCCCGCCGGCGCTGAACAGCGGCTCGGTGATGACGGCAGCCATCCGCCCGTCAGCCTGGGCGTCCAGTAGCTCGAAGCTGGTGTCCAGGCAGGTGTAGTCGCACGCGCCCCGGTCCTTGCAGAACGCGCAGCGGTAGCGGTACGGCGCCATGATGGGATAGTTGCCCGGCGCGTAGGGACCATAGCCCCCGTGCCAGCCGGAGAAGGTGACCGCTCGGGCCGCGTCGCTCATGCCGTGGAAGCTGACCACCGGGCTGGCCACCTCGTAGCCGCCGGTGTAGCGCTTGGCGATGGCCATGGCCGCCTCGTTGGAATCGCTGCCCGAGCCCGAGAACAGGCTGCGGTTCATGCCCTCCGGCGTGATCTCCGCCAGGCGGCTGGCCAGGATGATCTCCCGGTCGTTGAGGATGGTCATGTGGCTGTGGATCAGCGACTCGGCGCTTTCCTGCAGCGCCTGCACGATGCGCGGGTGGTTGTGCCCCAGCGCGGCGCACATCTGGCCGGAGTTGAAATCGAGGTACTCCTTGCCGTTGATGTCGCGCACCACCGACCCGCGCCCCCAAACGAAGATCGGGCCGGTGACGCCGCTGCGGTCCATTCGGCTGCGGAAGCTGTACCTCCGCGCCAGTTCCAGCAGTTCCTCTTCCGAATAGTTCTCGGGCACGGTGGTCCTCCAGGATTAGCGGGTACGAGCGATTCTAGTGCGGGGCCCGGCGGTGTCAACCGGGCCGGCTTTCACATGCAATCCGCCAAGCTGGTTGACGCCATGCCTTACGATGACTAGCATTCTGGTAAGGAGATGTGATGATTGTCAAGATTACCTCGAAGCGCCAGGTTACGTTTCCGGCTCGTGTCCTGGACGCCATGGGCGTGAAGCCCGGAGACCATTTGGAACTTACCGAAGGTCCGGACGGCTTCATCCTGCGACCCAGGCGCATCGACTACTCGCGTCTGGGCACCCTGCAGGACAAGATCGCACCCGGAACGCCGCCGTTCGACATCCGGAAGTTCCGTGATCAGCCCTATGACACCACGCTTCGGGATTGACACCTCGGTCCTGGTGAGGCTCGCAGTCGGGGAGCCCGAAAGGGATTTCCAGCACTGTCTCGAAGCGCTTCGCGCCCTGGTCGAGGACGAAGGGCGTGAAATCTTCGCGTCGAATCAGGTGATCGGCGAAGCCTGCGTTGCGATCCAGCACCACTACCGGGTGTCGGATGTTGACGCTCGGGGCGCACTGATCGATGTGTTGACCAGCGGACTGGTCGCCCCGCTGAATGGTCAGGCCGTGATCCAGGCGCTCCAAACGCGCGAAGGACCAGGGCTTTTCGACCGGCTCATCGCCGACGACTATTCACGCGCCGGGCTGGAAACCCTTACGCTGGATCGCCGGATGGGAAACCTGCCCAACGTGCGCAATTTGTAGAATCAAATATGCCGGTTTACCGTCTCTCCCAACGGGCGCCGGCCTTCATTCCTGCCGGCTTTGCTACAATGGCCGGCAAGTTCGGCACGCGCCCGGAGGCTAGTGATGACCACCAAATCGCCGCCGGCCATTGACCCCAGGCTGGCCCACCTCTACGACGAGAACGGTGTTTTTTACCCCGAAACGGACGGTGTTCCCTTGCCCGACGGTTTCTACCAAGAACCTCTGTTTGTCCGCACCGTATCCACCTTGAGGGGACATTTCCGCGACCGGTCCGACGTTGCGGTCAGCGGCAACACCTTCATCTATTACGAGCAAGGCAACCCTCGACGCTTCGTGTCGCCCGACTGCTACGCGGCCTTTAACGTTGACTTGGACCACATCTTCTACCGGAACACCTACCGGGTGTGGGAGATGGGCAAGCCACCGGACTTTGCATTGGAGATTGCCTCCGAAAACACCGCCGCCCACGACGTGCGGGGCAAGCCGGTACTGTACGCCAGCATTGGCATCGGCGAATACTGGCTGTACGACGCCACGCCCGATAGCGAGTTCTACGGCCTGAAGCTATACGGAGGTTATCTGCTCAACGATCAGTACGAGCCCTTTGAAATCCACGAGGACGCCGACGGCCTGGTGTGGGGGCACAGCCCTGCCCTGGGCCTGGACCTGTGCTGGGACGCCGGCAAGCTGCGGTTCCGCGTCCCAGCCACCGGGGAGTTTCTGCCGGGCTACGACGAAACGCTCACTGCCCGCGATGAAGCCAATGCCCGCGCCGACGCCGCCGAAACCCAACGGGACGATGCCCTTTCCGAAAACGAGCAACTCCGCGCCGAAGTCGCGCGGCTCCGCGCGGAGCTTGGCCGGCCGCAATCCTGAATCGAAGGCCGACGCGTTATCGTCAGAATCCGGCTGCTAGACGCTATTGCGGAGCTGGCCTAAGGTGGCGGGCTGACTTGGTGGGCATGGAACCTCGATCAGGATCGGGGCACCGGCAGTATAGCAAGCGGTTAGCGGCGTGATACAATCCCGGCATCACCGCGTCCATCGCGTGCTCGGCTAAACAGTAAACAAAAAATGGCAGTCAATCGAGACAAGCCGGACCGGTGGAAGGCGGACATTGCCCAGTCGGTCGATATGTACAATGACTGGTTCTTGCACTTCGCTCCCGATGCTTACCGGACAACGCGCGTTGAGACCACAGAAGCCGTTGAGGCAACCTTGCAGGCCACGCAAAACCTGACAGACATCAGCGTGCCCTTGCTGCGGGACAATCCTGGTATCTTGCCAACCCTGCGGATGTCAACCTGTCCTCCTCTCGCAGCGGATAGGTTGATCGGACTTTCCGGTGTGCCGGCTAACCTGGTGAAGGTTATGGAGAAAGAACAGAGGATGCCGCCACGGATGTCGCAGCAGGATGCAGACAACGCGCTGGGCAAGATTGCAAATATTATCCATAGGATGGCCGACCCGGACATTTTCGTCTGGCTACAACGCGAGGGTATTCCTTCTGATCTGGAGTTGTATCGGGCAGCGACGATTGTGGCGGACCGTTTGTGCGGCTCAGTGGCCAATCCCATCATTCGCAACGCCCAGGAACAACGGCAACTCGCTTCCATAGCACGGTGGCTGGAGGAACGTGGTTTCACTGATCTTCCCATTGGCGAACAGAGGCGTCACGACGAGATGGAGCCAGGAACATTCACCTTCCGAATGAACGTGCCGGCTGAGCAAGAAGGGACTGGACGGCCGGTTAATCTTCCCATCGATGCGGTCATCATGTCCAAGACAGCAAGAGCGGGAGAAATGCCGTTGTTGGTGGAAGCCAAGTCAGCGGGTGACTTCACTAATGTGAACAAGCGCCGCAAGGAGGAGGCGACGAAGATGGTCCAACTGCGTCTGACCTATGGTGACGACGTGCGCTTCGTCCTGTTCCTGTGCGGCTACTTCGATAGCGGCTACTTGGGATATGAAGCGGCGGAGGGCATTGACTGGGTCTGGGAACACCGGATTGAGGATTTCGAGGAGCTCGGACTGTAGATGATGAGATCGGTGCCAGAACAGGAAACCCATCGGCTAGCGATCCAGGCTAGACTGGACGCGGGCAAGGATCAAGCCGAGCGAAACAGGATGGGGCAGTTCGCTACCCCGACTGAGCTCGCCGCGGAGATACTCCAGTACGCGAAAACGGAACTGGAGGAAACGGGGGCTGTTCGATTCATTGACCCTGCCATCGGCACCGGAGCCTTCTACTCAGCGCTGTTGCGGGTATTCCCTGAAGACCGCTTGAAATGCGCCGTGGGCTACGAAGTTGATCCTCATTACGGCCAACCTGCGGCAAACTTGTGGAACGGCACTATGTTGGACCTCCACTTGAAGGATTTCACGTTGGCAGAAGCCCCGGCTGACGGGGAGAAGTTCAACTTGTTGATTTGCAACCCTCCTTATGTGAGACATCACCACATTCCGAGTGACGATAAGAGGCGGTTGCAGGCTCTTGCATGGAAATCTTGCGGCGTTAAGGTGAATGGTCTGGCCGGATTGTATTGCTACTTTATGTGTCTTTCCCATCAATGGATGGCAGACGAAGGGCTGGCGGGTTGGTTGATACCCAGCGAGTTTATGGATGTCAACTACGGTACGTCAATCAAGCGCTATCTATTGGACAGCGTTACGTTGCGGCATATCCACCGCTTTGACCCGAATGACGTGCAGTTCGGAGACGCGCTCGTTTCTTCGACCGTAGTTTGGTTCAGTAAGCGCAAACCGTCTATGGATCACCAGGTGCGTATGACGTTTGGCGGGACTTTGCTCAAACCGAGACAACAGCAGATGGTGCCTATCGAAGCTCTCCGAAGCACACCAAAGTGGACTCAGTTCTCGGCCGGACATGGTAATACACCGTCTCATCATCACTCCATATTGGATGATTTTTTCACCATCAAGCGCGGCCTTGCCACAGGCAGTAACAGGTACTTCATCCTATCGATGGATGAAATTAGATCGCGCCAACTGCCGACTGAAGTGTTCTCTCCTATCCTGCCCAGCCCACGATATTTGCCGGCTGACGAAGTTCCGGCAGATCGCTCCGGTAATCCAATCTTGGATCGGTCATTGTTCCTGCTGGACTGCCGACTGACGGAAGAAACGGTCAAGGAGAGATACCCGATGCTGTGGCATTACCTTGAAGAAGGTAAAACTCAGGGAGTGGCAGAGCGATACATTTGCCGTCACAGGCTACCTTGGTATGCTCAAGAGCGGCGTCCGGCTGCGCCGTTTTTGTGTACCTACCTCGGCCGTAGTGACAAGAAAGGCGGCAGACCGTTTCGGTTCATTCTGAACCATTCCAATGCAACGGCGCCCAACGTATACCTCATGTTGTACCCGAAAGGAAGACTTAAGGAATCTCTTGCTGAATCGTCGCAACTCAAACGTCAAGTCTGGGATTGTCTGAACAACATCGTTCCCGAGCAAATGCTGAGCGAAGGTAGGGTGTATGGGGGAGGGTTGCACAAGATGGAGCCGAAGGAGTTGGCCCGCGTTCCGGTATCAGCCCTGGCGGATTTTTTATCGCAATCAGCCAATGCAGGGCAGAAACAACCGAACTTATTTGAAACGTCGGCTTTATGAAGACCACGATCGACATGCAGGATGATCTCTTGTCACGGGCGAAGCAACACGCGCGGCAGACCGGGCTTCCGTTGCGGGCGGTGGTCGAGGAAGGGCTGAGGATGCTGTTGGATGCGCCGCCCCAGAGCGGGTACACCCTGCCCGACCTGAGCGTCGGCAACGCTGGACGGCGGGACCCGTTGGAGCAATGTTCCTGGCCGGAATTGCGCTCAATCATCTATAGTGAGCCCGAGTCCGATCAACCAGCGCGGAATGTGGCCTAGCGACAGGAAGCGTCAGAAAACGGGTTCTTTGTGCTACGATGGCATCACGTAGGTGACGTTGTTATGCTCCGCTTCCTCTGGCCCATCCTGCTCATGTTCGGCCCTCAACTGGGGCCGCGCATCGTCAAGTTCGTGCGTGCGCTGTACCGCCTGCATCGGGATTCCCGCGTCAATTTGCTGATCAAGCTGCTGATCCCGTTGGCGGTGGTCTACGCCATCTTCCCCGTCGACCTGGTGCGGGACCGCATCCCCTACGGCCTGGGCCGGTATGATGACCTCATCATCCTGGGGCTGGCGGTCTGGCTATTCTGGAACCTGTGCCCCCGGGCCGTCGTGCGCGAGCACATGGGTGAGCCCCCGCCTCCCCGCCCCGAAGACCGCGACCCTGACAGCGTGGTGGACGGGCAGGCCCGCCCCACCGACGATGACGACCAGCGCGGCGGTTGACCATCCCCAGGATCCAACGATATTGACTCCGTGGTTAGGGGCGAATGATCATTCGCCCCTACGTTTTTAGTCATGCTTCCCCAGCGTTCAGGATGCGTTATGTCTCAATCCGCGCAACCCCATGACCGTCCCGCTTTCACGTTGGACGAGGGCATCTCGCTGTACGTGCACGTGCCCTTCTGCCTCAGCAAGTGCCCGTACTGCGATTTCAATACCTACCAGGGCATCGAGTCCCAGTTCGACGACTTCCTGACCGCCGTCATCCAGGAGATTACTGCCTGGTCCGTGGCCCTGGGTCGCCCGGCGGTTAACACCGTCTTCCTCGGCGGCGGCACCCCGTCCTACCTGCCCGACGGCGAGGTGGCCCGCATCCTGGATGCCATCGCCGGCAGTTACGCGGTCCGCGCCGATGCCGAGATAACTGCCGAGTGTAACCCCAACGACCTGTCTCCCGAGAAGTGCGCCGAACTCCGCGCCTCCGGCATCAACCGGGTGAGCATCGGCGTGCAGAGCATGGACAACGGTCTGCTGGCGATGCTGGGCCGCCGCCACGATGCCGACGAGGCCGCCCAGGCGTTGGAGCGCTGCCGTCGCGCCGGCTTCGACAACGTCAACCTGGACCTGATGTACGGCTTGCCGCAGCAGTCGCTGGACCAGTGGCGGGACACCGTGGCGCGGGTCGTCGCGCTGGCGCCGGAGCACCTGTCCCTCTACTCGCTGACCCTGGAGGAGGGCACTCCCCTGCGCCGGTGGGTGCAACAGGGTCGCCTGCCCGAACCGGACCCGGACCTTGCCGCCGACATGTACGACCACGCCCGCGTCGCGCTGGCCGCCGCCGGCTACCATCACTACGAGATCAGCAACTGGACGCTGCCGGGCCTGGAGTCGGAGCACAACCTGGCGTACTGGCGCAACCTGCAGTGGGTGGGCGTCGGGCCGGGCGCCCACTCGTCGCTGCGGGTGGGCGAGGCTGGGTCCGCCTGCCGGTTCTGGACCGTGCGCTCGCCCCGCGAGTATGCGCGCCTGGCTAGGGACTGGGAGATGAATGCCGCTCAAGCCGGCCCGTGGCCGGCGGTGACGGCAGATCAGATCGCGGAAGTCCCGACGGTTGACGGCTCGGAGGTATCCGACGAGGCGACCACGGCCGCCGAGACCATGTTCCTGGGCCTGCGCCTGCTGGACGGCATGGACATCGCCGCCGCCTCGGAGCGCACCGGCATTGATCTGTCCGCCCGCTACCGTCTGGAGCTTGCCGAGCTCACAGAGGATGGGCTGCTGGTGTGGGAAGGGGATGCTCGGCTGCGGCTGGCGGAGGATGCCTACTTGGTAGCCAACCAGGTGTTCACGCGGTTTTTGGTAGAGTAGTCCGCCATGTGGGATGCAATCTCAAAATTGATGGGGCTGATTCCCGCGCTGATTAGAGAACTGCCAGTTGGTCAGCGTCGCGTTGGCGTTTTCGGGATACTCAGCGTGGTTCTGGCCTGGTTGGTGGTGCTGTTGTATTCGCTTTACCGGAATCATTGAACCACCGCTTGATTGTGCTAACCAGCATTATCGCGGCTACGATTGTCCAGCCGATTCCGGTCAGGGTCACAATGCTGGCGCCAATCAGAATAGCCATGTCGTTGGGAGTCAAGAACACGCCAAAAATCACTATCAGCAGGCCGGTTACGGCGATGCCGGCAAGGACGAAACTGGCAGTTCCCAG
Source organism: Dehalococcoidia bacterium (assembly GCA_965203985.1). Taxonomy (GTDB): domain Bacteria; phylum Chloroflexota; class Dehalococcoidia; order Lucifugimonadales; family UBA3495; genus Bin87. The sequence goes on along the minus strand of CBDBDS010000013.1, from coordinate 481,742 downwards.
CCGGTCATCAGAAGGTGTGTTGGACGCCACAGGTTCGCCGGACGGTGTACCTCCGACTCTGATTTCCTCGCCTGGTGTAGTGGGCGTAGCCATTTTCCCGCCTCCTGTCTCCCATCTTACCATCCGGCAAAACCGGCCAACAAACGTGCGGTCCGGCCCGCACCGACGCCCTATGCTAAACTGCCGGCAACGGTCGCCTGTGGCGACAATCCTTACTGCATTCAACCCGAATTACACTGCGGAGGTTCCACCATGGCGGTACAGCCCTACACCATCAACGTGCCCGACGACGTGCTGGAAGACCTCCGGCACCGGCTGAACCACGCGCGTTGGCCCGACGAAATTCCCGGCGCCGAATGGGACTACGGCTCCAACCTGGACTACATCAAGGAGTTGGTGGCCTATTGGCAGGACGGCTTCGACTGGCGCAAGGCCGAGGCCGGCCTCAACGCCTTTGCCAACTTCTACACTACCATCGAGGGCCAGGGCATCCACTTCATCCACGAGAAGGGCAAAGGCCCTAACCCCATGCCCATCATCGTCACCCACGGATGGCCCGGCTCCATCTACGAGATGCACAAGATCATCCCGTTGCTCACCGACCCGGCCAGCCACGGCGGCGACGCGGCCGACTCCTTTGACGTCGTCGTCCCTTCCATGCCCGGCTACGGCTTCAGCGCGCAGACCCGGGATCGCGGCGTCAACACCCGCCGTATCGCCGAGCTTTGGGACATCCTCATGGCCGACGAGCTTGGCTACCAGCGCTACGCCGCCCAGGGCGGCGACTGGGGCGCCGGCGTCACGGCTCGCCTGGGCTTCCATCATGCCAACCACGTGCTGGGCATCCACACCACCTCGGTGACCCAGGCCATCCCCTACCAGGGCGCCAGCCTGGAGGGGTTGAGCATGCGGGAGCGGCTGGAGCAGGTCATCGGCACACCCCAGGGCGGCTACCGCCGCGACTTCGCCGCTGGCCTGTCCGACGACGAACTGGCAATGATTGACCAGCGCGTCTCCTGGCAGGCAGCCGAGGGCGGCTACGCTCACATCCAGGGCACCAAGCCCCAGACCCTGGCCTACGGCCTCAACGACTCTCCCGTCGGCCTCTGCGCCTGGATCGTCGAGAAGTACCGCACCTGGAGCGACTGCAACGGCGACGTGGAAAGCGTCTACACCAAGGACGACTTGCTCACCACCGTAATGATCTACTGGGTCACCCAGACCATCAACTCCAGCACCCGCCTGTATTACGAGAACAGCCGCACGCCCTGGTACTTCGGCCCGGACGACCAGATCGGCGTGCCCTGCGCCATCGCCGTCTTCCCCAAGGAACTGTCCACTCCCCCGCGCTCCTGGGCCGAGCGCACCTACAACGTCCAGCGCTGGACCGAGATGGACAGCGGCGGTCATTTCGCTGCCCTGGAGAAGCCGGCCGAGTTGGTGAACGACATGCGCGAGTTCTTCCGCGACCTGCGCTGACGGCGTCGGCGCAGTGATGCAAACATTTCCCCGGTGAGTGGAGTTTGGCTATGGGCCCCACAGAATGGACGGTCATCGGCGTAGGCGTCGCCATCCTCTTGGCGCTGGTTTCTATCTCGAGGGTGGGCAATTCTTCTCTGCAAAACGCGCTGAAGGCAAGCAGCGCCGAAATCAGAACGGAGATATCTGGAGTCAAGACGGAGATCGCCGAAGTCAGGACGGAAATTGTCGAGCTGCGCGCGGAGCTGAAAGGCGACATCGCGAATGTCAGGACGGAAATTGCCGAGCTGCGCGCAGAACTGAAAGGTGACATGGCCGAGCTGCGCGCAGAGCTGAAAGGTGACATGGCCGAGCTGCGTACGGAGTTGAAGCTGGATTTTCAAGCCAACCGCGCCGAGATCATCACTAACCGGCGGATGCTGGGGCGGTTCGCGCTGCATCGCCACGGCGATGACGGCTTGCCCCTGGCTCCGTTGACCGATGCTTTGGAACCCCTCGATAGCAACGACCCCGCGGATAATGAAAACGGAAGCGATTAGTCACCCCGTCAAACACCCGGCTGACAGCATCCCCAAAACCCGCTACCATATCCGCCAATGAAACTCGAACCCAGGCCGGCTCACCGGTCCGCTACCAAGGAGGAACCCTTCACATGATTACCAGATTTGGCAGCCTTTGGGCCGGCAACGTCGACATGGACAACCCCGGCTACCAGGGCACCCCCGCCAACGACCGCTGGCTCTCCGATGAGGAACTGGCCGGCGGCGCCATCGAGAAGGCAGAGCAGATCGCCATCGCCATGGACCGCCTCGGCTACGATACCTTCTGGGCCGCCGAGCACCACTTCCAGCGCGAGGGCTACGAGTGCATCCCCAACCTGCTGATGCTCTGGGTGCACCTGGCCCACCTCACCGAGAAGCTCCGGTTCGGCTGCGGTTTCAACATCAACCCGATGTGGAATCCTCTGCGCCTGGCCGAGGACTACGCCACCGCCGACTGGCTCACCGACGGCCGCGTGCGCTTCGGCGTGGGCCGCGGCTACCACACCCGCGAGGTTGAGGTCTTTGGCTCCCCCATCATGGACCAGAACGCCAACCGCGAGCTCTTCGAGGAGCAGGTCGAGGTGATGTGGAAGGCGTTCAACCAGCGCAGCTTCTCCCACCACGGCAAGCACTACGACATTCCACCCAACGTGCCCTACCGCGGCTATGATCTCGAAGAGATCACCCTGGTTCCCCGGCCCAAGTACGAGGTCGAGTGGTGGCAGCCCGTGGTGTCCGCCAGCGACCGGGCCATCAACTTCATGGCTCGCTGGGGCATCAAGGGCATCATTGGCGGCGGCGCGGCCACCGGCGGCGCCAGCGACGACGTGATCCACCGCTGGCAGGCCATCCACGCCGAGCACGGCAAGGACTACAAGCTGGGCGAGGGCCTCGCCGTCGGCTACTCCGTCCAGATCGCCAACTCCGAGAAGGAGGCGATGGACCAGGCCCGCCTGTGGATGGAAGAGCGCGTCAAGATGTTCGGCCCCCTCGGCTTCATCGCCGGCCTGACCCAGGAGCAACTGGACGCCCTCAACGCCTTCGGCCGCCCGGTTCCCCAAGGTCTCAAGATGCCCACCATCGAAGAGTCAGTTGCTGCCGGCCAGTACCTCGTCGGGCCGCCGGACCGCATCACCGAGCAGTTGATGGAGATCCAGGAAAAGTACCCCGGCCTGGAAGAGGTCAACATCGGCATCACCAACATGGGCATGCCCACCTCGGCCTCCATGGAGCAGCTGGAATGGTTCGCCAGCGACGTCATGCCCCACTTCAACACCAAGCAGGGCGCGGACAACTAGACGCTTCTCTACCCAAAGCAATCTCCGGCTGCTTGCCCCTGCCTGATTCAATTGGCGGGATGCTACGGTGGCCTTGTTCAGGCGAGCAGTCGGAGAATACCGGATTGCCTACTATCTGTTCTATGTCGCAATCGCAGTCTTGGGATGGTGACTGAACCGGACCCGGCTGCAATGGAGCCAACTGCTGCGTGAAGATCAGGTGTATCTGATGGCCGCTATCTTTGGCGCGGCGGCGGGCATCGCGCTGTTGGCGGCGATTGTATTGGAGGTGACGGGTCGAATGGTATTGCTGATTCCCAAAGCGTGGAACCGGGCGAAAAGAGAAGGGCGCGCAGAACAGCGCAAGCGTACTGACGAGGCGTACAAACGGTTTGGTGTTGAGGTGGAGAGTGTTCTCACGCTACCCCGCACGACGGATGTTAAGCGTTTTCTGGCCGGGGAACCCGACAAAGTTTCCTACCGGGATTCTGTTCTTTTTTCTAAAATCTTCGCGGTCTAACGCCAAAGATTGCACCAATTATGCTAAACTGCCGTCCTTGCCCTGAACACTGTTTTAAAATTAATAACAGCAGATGATTGCAGTCCCGGAGTTAAGCCTGTTAAAGTTAGCCCGTGCTCAACACCAACTTGGGATCCGGAGTTGACCTCATGGCAATCATGGTTCCGGCCGCTATACCCGAAGCCCCCGAAGCCGACCAGTCGGTGTTCAACCTGTTGCGTGACGACCCTGCCACCCACGGCTGGGTAATTTTCCATGGTGTTAAAGTCACTACCGACGACCGGCGAGAGCGACAGATTGATTTCTTGGCCCTCGTGCCTGATTCGGCCATTCTGTGCATGGATGTCCGGGGCGGCGGCTATGAAGTCAAGCAGGGTCAGTGGTATGCACTGGGATCCCGGGAAATGGTTGACCGTCCGGGCCGCCAGGTGGCCAAGGCCATGTACGGCCTGGATGACCAGTTGCGCGACCATTTTGAGCGCCGGGGTGCCGATGCTGAACTGCCGATGGATTGCGTGATACTGTTCACCGATACCACTTGGCCGCCCCACCTGCGCCCACTGGCTCACCCCACCGTAGGACTTCCCGATTTGGAGCTTCGGTTCCAACAGTCCTTGGGGGAACGGCTGTCCGACATTGCGAAGGAGACACGGGAAGAGTTTCCAGACAGCATAGGTCTGGACGCCCGCGTTATCGAGGACATCAAGGATTACCTGCTAACAGAACTGCCGGGACAATTGACCGGTGGCGCTTTGCCAGTAGCGTAGCGCGGGCATTGTTGAGGCTGTAGCGCCATGGCAACGATGATACCGTCTGTTTTGCCCGATGATGCCCCTGATTCGGAACGGCTGGTTTTCCGGCTTTTGAGTGAGGACCCTGCCACCGACGGCTGGTTTGTGTTCCATTCGCTCGAACCGGACACCCGCTATACTCCGGGCCGTCGGCCGCGGCGCCAGCGGGAAATCGATTTTTTCATTCTGATTCCCGGCACGGCGGCTTTATGCGTCGGCGCCAAAGGGGGCCGGTTCGAAATACGCGGTGGTGATTGGTATTTGGGCCATTCAGACCGTCCTGGTGAATCGCCGATCCACCAAGGGGAAACCGCGATGTATATGGCCCTCAACGAACTGGCCGCCCAAGTTGGCCGAGCATGGGGCGACGCCAAGCTTCCGATAGAAAGTGTCGTCATATTCGCCGATGTCAACTGGCCGGCAGGCGAACGGCTTCCGGAACGTCCGGTAATCGGACTGCCGGAGTTATTGCAGCGAGACCGGACTACGCTTGCGGGAAGACTGCTGGAAATTGGACGACAAGCCCGCAGGGAAATCCCGGAATCCAATCGGTTGAATCTCAACACGCAAGCGGTTCGTTCAATTGTTGAATATTTGGCGCCGGATATGGTTCTGGAGTTTATCGCAACTGCGCGGCCGATTCCTTATCGCCATGCTGAAGACCGGATCGTCCGCCTTACGGAGGAGCAGTTCGCTGCGTTAGAAATCATCAACGAAAACAAGCGGTGTCTGTTCACCGGCGGCGCGGGCACCGGCAAGACGATGCTGGCCTTGCAATTGGCGAAACGCCGCACCGATGCCGGTGAGCGGGTGGCGCTGCTTTGCTACAACCGCATTCTGGGCGATTGGCTGTTCGGGCAATCCATTCGAGACTTCAGGCTGGGCAGCCTTGCCGGTAGTTTCTGGTATCATTTCTCGTACTACGTTGTCCAACAGGATCCCGCTTTGTGGCGTCAATTCTCAAACGAAATGGACAACGCAGCCAACGCGGACGAGCAGTACGAAAGAATTTGTCCCGAGTACACCAGGGACGTTTTGTTGAACATGGGCGTGCCTATGTTTGACTATCTGATAGTTGATGAGTTGCAGGATATATGCACTGATCCCTATCTGGAAATTATGGATCTGGCGTTGCGCGACGGCTTGGCCGGCGGCCGTTGGGCGATGTTTGCCGACTTTCACCAGTGGACGGGAGAACGCAACCCCAACTCAGCCCAAGGCAATCTGGACGCCAGACTTGGCGGCGTTTCCTACGTTACCAAGAACCTGGATATCAATTGCCGCAATACGCAACCCATATCGGAAGACTCGGCTAGGCTCATTGGCCCGAACGCTCCAAAAACCGGCATTCCCCCGGTCAGAGGCCCGCAGCCCGACTACCGCTTTTGGCGTGAAGAGACCGAACTCCGCGCCATGCTTGACCGGGAGATTGACGACTTGGTGCGGTTGCAAGGAGAACGCCCCAGCGACATCGTTGTACTAGGTACCGGAACTCGTGGCGCCCGCGCTGAATTATCTGGCTTGGACCTGTGCGACGGTGCCTACGGCGGTTACCGGATGTACGATTGCCCCGGCATCTATTGGCCAGCCAGCAGAGAATGCGATCAGCGTCCCTGTTGCCAAACCTCTACCGACGCGGACGACTATCTGAAATTTCGCACCGTGCGGCGTTTCAAAGGAATGGAAAGTAAGGTAGTCATCCTGATTGTTGAAAGGTTGAACCAAGCCGTTGATAAAGCCACCGTCTATATCGGGCTGACCCGCGCGAGGGTGAGGCTGGTTGTACTGGCCCACGAGTCAACCAGGCACAATCTGTCCCAACTAATCGGTCGCCCAATTTAGCGGAGGGGCCTGGATTGCCTTGCTCCCCGCAACGCCCGTTCCCCACCGCCGTCGTCGGCGCCACCACCTGGGGTACCACCCTTGCCGTGCTGGCGGCCCGCGGCGGAGCGCCGGTGCGTCTCCTTTGCCGCACTGACGCAGAGGCGAAGGCGCTGCGTCGTGCCGGGGAGCACGCCCGACGCCTGCCCGGTGTGCCGTTCCCTGATACTCTGTCCGTCGAGCATGATCCGGCGAAGGCGCTGATCGAAACCCGCCTGGTAATCGTCGCCGTGCCGTCCGACCGTTTCCGGCAGAACCTGCAAGGCATTGCCCCGCACATTCCCGCCGACGCCGTGATCCTCAGCGCTACTAAGGGATTGGAACTCCCCGCCGGCCTGCGCATGAGTGAAGTGTTGGCGCAGGAAATGCCCGGTCACCCACCCGGGCGATTTGCCGTCCTGTCCGGCCCCAACCTGGCCGGCGAAGTCATCGCCGGCAAACCCGCGGTAACCGTGGTAGCGGCCCTGGAAGAAGAATCGCGCAGTCTGGTGCAGGATGCCCTGATGTCGCCGGCCTTTCGCGTCTACACCAGCGACGACGTGGTGGGCGTGGAGATGGGCGGATCACTGAAGAACATTATCGCGCTGGCCGCCGGCATCGCCGACGGCATGGACGTGGGCGACAACGCCAAGGCGGCTCTGGTCACCCGTGGCCTGAACGAGATCGGACGCTTGGGCATCGCCGCCGGCGCCCAGCTGATGACCTTTGCCGGCCTGGCCGGCCTGGGCGACGTTATGGCGACGTGCAGCAGCCCGCTGAGCCGGAACCGCCGCGTCGGCGAGGAACTGGCCCGGGGTCGTCAGCTGCCCGACATCCTGGCCGACATGGGCGCCGTTGCCGAAGGGATCAACACCACCGTGGCCGCCCTGGAAATCGCCGAGCGTCTGGACGTCGACATGCCCATCACCCGCCTCATGTCGCAGGTGCTGTTCGACGGCCTCCCCGCCGCCGATTGCATACCCGTCCTGATGGAACGCCCGCCCCGCTCGGAGTGGTAGCCCCGACGCGAGCGGTCACAAGTTAACGTCACCAGCCGGAGCCGCGGAGGCGGCGCATCAGGGCGCGCACCAGCGGTATGCTGATGTTGGCTGCCGATTCCTCGTCCTCGTCATCCTCACCCATGGAAACGTACACCAGGTTGCGGTCCCGGCGGACACGGGCGGGGATTTCTCGATATTCCAGGTACTCGTTCATCAGCCGCTCCAGCAGCACCGCCAGCAGATCCGGGTCGGCCCCGTCGATGGCCATATGGTACATGGGGGATTGTCCCAGCCGGGGAGCCATCCAGTCAGCCATCTCCTCGATGCCGGCGTCGTCAAAGGGATTGCCCCACTGGATTTTCTCGGTCACTCCGCTTCTCCCGTAGCTTGGTTGGCCTCCGATGTTATCACGCCGACGGCGCTACAACGGCTCCGTCCCCTCGCTCAGGATCGACAGGTAGGCGTCGTATACAAAGAGCCGGTTGCGCCGACGATCCGTGAATTCCCGCGCTATTCCCATATCCATTAGCATATCCATGCCGGAGGAAGCGCCAGAGAAAGAAAGGCCGGTTCTTCGACGCACCTCAGCGAGCGATGCAATGGGACGTGCCATTAGCGCTTCCTGCACGCGCAGCGCAGCATTCGCCCTGCGGCGGTTCTGCTGTATCAGCCTCCGGTCAGCGGCGAAAAGTTGTGTCAGGCGTTGGGAAGTATTCCACGCTCCTTCGGCGGTTTCCTGGATGCCGTCAAGGAAGAAAGCCATCCAGCGTTCCCAATCACCGGTGCTCCGCACCCAGTCCAGCCTCTGATAATAGACTGAGCGATGTTGTTTGAGGTAGAGGCTCAGGTACAACAAAGGCTCCCGCCGCAGGCCCGCCTGACAGAGCAGCAAGGTGATAATCAAACGCCCTAATCTCCCGTTGCCGTCTAGGAAAGGGTGGATGGTTTCAAACTGCAAGTGGGCCAGCCCAGCCCTCGCCAGCATTGGTATGCCATCATCCTTGGCATCCAGGAAACTGACCAGTTCCGCCATGCAGTCGGAAACCGCGGTATACGGTGGTGGAACAAAACCGGCGTTGTTGGGATGAGTCCCGTCGATCCAGTTTTGCTGTTCGCGGAATTCGCCCGGGTGGAAATTGCTGCCGCGTCCCTTGGCAAGCAATCTGCCGTGTATCTCCCTGATCAGTCGACTCGATAGCAAGCGGCCTTTTGCAACTTGGTCCAACCCGTACACCAAGGCGTCCACATACGTGGAAACCTCTACAACGTCGTCAACAGGGGCACCCGGAGCCTCATCCGCTTCGAACATCAGCAAATCGGACAGGGACGACTTCGTTCCTTCAATTTGCGAGGATAGAACGGCTTCCTTGCGTACGTATGCGTATATGAACAGATCTTTGTCCGGGAGTAGGGTGGATATGGCGTCAAGCCGGCCCAATGCCAGCGCAGCCCGCTCCAGTTTGTAGAGCAGGCTGTCCTCAAGTTCCAGAGGAGGGTCCGGCGGCAGCGGGTAGGGTATGAAGGCCTGAACCTGCTCACCGTGGTACTCGGCGGGCCCATAATAGCCTATTGGACCTCGTTCCATCGCCGATCGCGCTCCTTGCTTATTACGCAAAGCGTAATAACTGCTTATATTATTATGATCTGCAACGCAAATCATAATAATAGGGAATTATATCGGAAATTAGCCATGACCCACTGATGTCGGTCGATGCTTATGGGGGTGATGTTGCTGCATCTGCATGGCACCCTCCGCAACGGCCGTCGTTATACAGGGTCTCAGGATAATTGACCTCTCGCCGGCAGTCCACGCAGTGATATTGCCGCACTTGGACCGGGCCCTTGGGGCGTCCCGCATTCAGGATCGCATGAGCCATCTGTTCCGGTGTAGCGTCGATCCGCGGTGGATAACCTCGGTGCATGGGCCTGCCTTTCTCTTTGCGCTTGCGTGGCATCATGCTCCTCTGCTGCGAGTCCTTTGCTGGGTTATGCCAAAGGTTCCAGCAGCGCCAAAAACTGCTCCACTTCATTCAACCCGTTGGCTACGGTCCTCGGGTTGTCGAGGTCCGCTTCGTTGCGCCATTATACTACGCAGGCCGAGCCTTGACATAGTTAGCCCGGGATGATGTACTGGCGACGCCACGGTAATCTCACCATTGTTTGTTGCCTCACGCTCCCAGGCGGGCGTGCCTCATAGATGAAAATCCGAAGGAAGGCTTCGTGCCTTTCTCGCGCATCTATGAGGCGTGGGCTTACCGTGGCAAGTTTGCCTGACCTTTGTCGCGAGGAAGGTGCCACGATGCTCAACGCTATTCCGCGGTCCTGGATGCTGGTCGCCATCATCATGCTGCTCGCATTGGCCACCGGTTCTGTGACCATGCTTTTCGTAGGCAATCCGTTTTCAAGCGGCCAACGGGATACGGCCATTGAGGCTGAACACTCGCAGGTCGCTTACGAGTTCGAACGTTGGATGGATGACCATAGGCCAGATAGTTGGCCTCCGGCCGAGGAAGGCCGGTTGGTGCCATTGCAGCCGGGCGAGGACGCGCTGGAGCGCGCTTGTCAGAAAGAGTCGATCGACTGTGCCAGATTGCGGCGCTATGTGGAATTTTGCTACCTGCATGGCGGCTATCTGCGTGGCGTCGACTGGTGCCTGAGGGGTAGCCGCTAAGGAGATATGAACGGCCCTATGGCCCATCCCAGATTTGCGAACATATCGGCCCGTTTGTAGGATCAGACATGAGCGGCGGCGCGATAAGCGCGACCCCGTATCCAAGTCAAGAGAGGATGACAGTGCTCACTCAAAACGATGAACCTGAACGCCGGAGATTCACTCCCGACGAGTTTCAGATCATGCTGGACGAGGGCATTCTGCTCCCACAGGAGCGAGCGCAGTTGCTCGACGGGTTCGTGATGGTGCCCGACCGATCAAGGCTGCCTTTTCGACCCGTCAGGGCAGACTTGGAACCAGAAGGGGGCACAGTTCCATCTGACCAGCAGGTGCTGGAAGCGCCACCCGCATCCCGTGAGCGACACCAGGAAGATGAGGTCAGCATGGACACGCTATTGAGGGAAACAGAAGAACCTCTGGTACGGCGCAAGTTCAACGTTGATGAATACTACCGGATGGCCGAAGTTGGCATCCTGTCCCCGGACGAGAGGACCGAGTTGCTGGAGGGGGAGATAATCGTAATGGCCGCAATCGGTAGCAAGCACGCATTTTGTGTGAGAGGTTTCAACAAGGCATTCGCTCCCCTGATGGTGACCAACCGCGTTGAAGTGACAATACAAGACCCGGTGTTTCTCGAAGGCCATACGAATTTGCAGCCCGACGCAATGCTGGTCCGCCTGGCATCCTACTCAGACGGCCATCCACAAGCGGAGGACATCTTGCTGCTGGTCGAGGTGGCGGATACAACGATCGGCTACGACCGCGGCACCAAATTCGTGCACTACGCTTGCCACGGCATTCCTGAGGCATGGTTGGCTGATGTCAACAACAAAGCCGTGGAAAAACACACCGAACCACACGATGGGGCATACATCAAGGTGGAAACGGTTGGTATGGACGGATTTCTCACGCCTACTGCATTACCTGACGTGAGTATCGCAGTGAAAGACGTGTTTCGCTGGTGACGAAAGCATGCCGACGGGTTGTGCACCTACCCCCGAACCCTGGCCCGGTAGAAAAATCGCGGTTGCCAATCCTCTGAGACTGACAACCGCGAAGCCTTTGTGAATGTCGTGGGCAGCCCAGTCAGCGCTACCGAACATGCATCCCAGGGAACTTCTAATGATTTCACAGCATCGTGGGATTGCGGGTTTCCACCGGTCCGATCAAGGTTTCGAATGTCATGCGCTTCCCGTCAGCGCCGCGCACCATCTCTTCCATCTGGTTCAACGTGTCCATAGGTCGAGCGTTGTGCCTGCCTTCAAACTCCGCGATGTAACGCGCCGCGTGCTTGTCGCTGATGTGGTGGTAAGTTCCCATAATGCCGCGCTTGAGCCCTGACCAGAAACTCTCGATCCCATTCGTATGAGCTTGTTCCCGCACGTACTCGCCAATGCCGTGCGCAACCGCCTCATGGTGGCGGTTCAGGCGGTCGTATGCCCTGGCCTCATCGGTGTACACCATGGCCGTCGGTTCGGTGCGCTCGTGGACAAACCCTCTGAGCGTAGGCCCGTCCGTGCGCTCGACCACTCGTGCGCTAACCTGGTTGGTCTCTCGATCCTTCACGCCGGCGACGGGCGTCTTGCCCACGGTGCCACGGCCTTGACGCAACTTCTTGCTGGCGTGCTTGTTGCCCTCTTTCCCGCCGAGGTAGGTCTCATCCGCTTCAACCGGACCTATGAATTTCTCCTCTGGTTCACCCCACATGCTCCGTATCCGGTGCGACATATACCAGGCCGACTTCTGCGTGATGCCCAGGTCCCGGTGCAACTTCATGCTGCTGACGCCCTTGAGATTCGTGTTGTACAGGTAGAAGGCAATGGCCCACTTGCTCAACGGGATCTTGGAGGCGTGGAGCAGGGTTTCAGTCTTGACCGAGAAATGCTTGCGGCACTTACGGCATCGATAGGGTTGGGGCTTGCGATTGGCGGGAGTGGCAATGTCGTCGCTGTCGCAGAACGGGCATCGCACTCCATTGGGCCAGCGCTGGGCGACGAACCATTCCTCGGCTTTCTCCTCGGTGTCGAACCGCTTGACAGCCTCGATGAGGCTGATACCCTTCCGGTAGGCTTTTCCGGGACCTTTTCCAGCGACCATAACAGCACCGTAACCAGTTTGCATTACGGTATAAGTTTAGCCAAACCCGCCCCGAAAGTCAAGTCGCTATGGCTAATTTCCGATATAATTCCCTAATAATAACAGGAACGGCTGTCAATCCCGCCAACGCTTATTACGCAAAGTATAATAACGAAAGCGCCTATTGCGATTTGGAGCACAAAACGGGATACGATTCGCCGCTCGGTCAATCTAGACTCTACACCTCAGTCAGCCACCACCGCGCCCTCCCGTCACCGCCGGCCACAGCGCTCACCTCCATCCCCTCCAGCAGCCACGCCCTGCTGATCCCCTGTGCCGCGGCGCGCAGACCCACCACGTCGGACAGCCTGGCCTCTACCACGGCCCGGGCGTTGGATCCGGCGAACAGCGGCAGCGAAGCCTCAACCTGCGCCCGCCGCCGTGAGCGCTCCGCGAGCCGAGCCTCCGCGCCCGCCTGCGCCGCCGCGTAGTTGTCCACGTACCGGCAGTTCACCAGGGTCCCGGACGCGGACGCGTCGCCAGTCCCGGCCCGGTGCGCCGTCGTCGATTCAGCGCGCCAGCAGTGGTTGGCCGACAAGCCCAGGGTCTGCATGTAGGCTCGATCCGTGCCGTCGTTTCGAATCCGCAGCATCCGGCCCCGGCCGGCGATGCCCGATGCCGCTTCGGCAAGCAATTCCACCGTGATGTCACCGGTCACGTCCGTCCCCGTCCCCGCAGCATCGTCCGTCGCCATGTAATCGGTTTGCGCCACCGGCGTCTGCACTCCGTCGATTGCCTCCCATGCTTCCGAGGCTGCCAGAACCAGACGTTCCTTGCCGGCGTCGATGGCCATCGGTTCGTTGAGGTTCCAGACCCGCTGCGGCCCTTCGTCGGCCAGCCTCCGGTAGCGGAACACCACCGCATCCTCCGTTGCCGATGCTCCGTCGTCCCAGCGCAGCGCCGAGGTATACGCGCCATCGCCGTCAGCGGTGTCGGCCACCGCAGCCCTGGCCAGCGATGCCGGGTCGCCGTGCGAGCGTATCTTCGATCGCTGCGTCGCGGCCTCCAGTCGGACGCGGCCGTGCCCGTCCGTGTAAATCAGACCGTGCTCCTCCCGTTGCAACCGGCGCAAGGCCCGCGCCGCCGATACTTCCCAAACCGACCGTGCTCCGCCGGTGAGCAGGACCCGACCCGAGTCCAGGCGGTACTCGTCGGGGACGAGGCCTGACCAGGCGAGGATGGAGGCGGCCACGTCGCCGGAGCGCATCGGCCCGCCCGGCAGAGCCCGCCGCAACCGCACCGAACTCAGCCGTTGCATCACGTCTGCGGCTTCGATCCGGCAGATTCCGGCTCCGTAGTCGGGAGAGATCGCGGTCATCTGCCCTCGGAACAACCCGCGGCCCACGCCGAATCCGCCCCAGCGGTCCGCCGTGTTGCGGAAGCTGTGCCACAGCCCATGCCGGCCGGAGTCCGGCGGGTCGATAATTCCGGTGGCCGTCAGCAGGGTGCGGCCGACGGGGTCGCCGGTTTCCAGGTTGATGGCATGCAACCGAACGCTGTCCGCCGTCTGTTCGATCTCCAGATCGTGCCACGCCCCGGAAACCAGCGGCCCCCCGGACGCCAGGCGGGTCACCGTGGAGCCGGCCACCCGCTCCAGCACACTGGAAACGTGGTCGAACCGCAGCCGCAGGCAGTCGTTGGCGGCGGCGCATCGCAGCACGAACCCGCCTTGCCCGTTGGTCGCCCTCCGGTAGCGCGCCGTGAGCGTGGCGATGGCGTCGCCGGTGTCCAGCAACGCCACTGCGTCCGCCGGCGGGAACGATCCCACTGTGCCCCGCGCCTCTCCATCCAGCGCCGCAAAGCCGTTTCCCGCCGTGGCGATCACCTCCCAGCGCGCGTCGCCGAACGCCGCCGGCCGCCGGTCCAGGTCCTCAGAGCCTGCACCCGAGGTGGCGAAGTCGTCGTGGAGCCGGCTGGCCCGCAGCCTGACCTCGCGGCCCGGTACGACGTTCGATCCCAGCGGGCCGACGACACGCCCGGGAGTGTATCGGTGATCTGCGTTGTTCAGCGTCAACTCCAGCGTGGCCGGAGCCGCAAACTCGGGTATTGGCAAACCCCGGCGTCCCCAGCCCCAGCGCAGGCCGAGGACGTCGTCCGATATGTCTACATCCTCGGTGCCCCAGATGCCGTCGCCGGCCCAGTTCACCCAGGCCTGCCAGCGCAGCTTGGGAATGGGGGATGGCGTGACGGTTTTGATGTTCATGGTCATGGGCGTTTTGGACCTCCAGAAGAGCGGTCGGTCCTTTTGATTGCACGGTGGTTTGGGTATTTCGCCGTGCTCACGCGTACCCGCTTTAGTAAATCGTCAGCAGCAGGATTTACGGAATTTTATGATTTGGCAGGATTGGGAGATCTCCGTCGCCGAACGGTTCCAATCCTGATAATCCCTGAATCCGGCAAATCCTGCTTCTGACGTTTCCCCGCCGTAATCCAGGTACGGGTGCGCTCGTCGCGGGATTGGCATAAACGGGCGAAAACCATTAGCATCAGGCTTGCGCAAGGAGCGAAGAGCATGGCCAGGCACTGGATCAGCTACAGCGTCGATGAAGACCCCCGACGGCGGCGGCGCCGGTGGTGGCAGTGGCGATGGCCGTGGAATTGGGGCCGGGGCCCTCGCTACGGCCGCCCCCAGGTGGTCCGGATCCAGCCAACTCGTCGGCGTGCCCGTGATGACGGTGAGCGACGCAAGATCTGGCCATGGCTGCTGTTGCTCCTTTTGTTGCTCCTGTTCGCCCTGCTCTTGGGCTGGCTCCTGCTGGACGAACCGGAAGAGCCCGACCGCGCCGAACGGACCAGCGGCGGGAGCCAGCCCGGCGCGGCCACTGACCTCTCCCCTGGCAGTGTCGCTCCTCCCGTCGCTCCTCCCATCGAGTCCGCCCTGGTCGTGTCCCGCACCGATGACGGCGACACCATGGTGACAGTTCCCGAACAGCCCCGTCTCAAGCTTGGTGGCGACACCAGGATCATGGACCTCGGCGACAATTCCTGCCATGCCCAACGTTACGTCCTGATGACCGATGGCAAGATGATTCCCATCGACGACCTCGACGAGGCAACGGTTGACGCGCTGGCCCGGTCCGACGTACCCATCGATACCATCGCCCTCAGCCCCAACGTCGACACCGGCGCGCTCCAGGCCATCGCCTCCCGCACCGGCGGCACGTTTACCAAAATGGATTAGATTCCCGTCCCGGGCGTGTCTGACAGGAACGCCCGCCACAGTCCGGAGCATGTGCCAATGATTGCCCGTACCACCGCCCAGGCCGCTCAGGCTTTCTTCGACGCCGCCGACCGGCACTTCGAGGATGAGGAGCCGCTGCTGGCCTACGAAAACCTGTGGAACGCCGCGGCCCACGCCCTGACCGCCGTGGCGGATGCGCGGGGCTGGCCCACGGACGACCCGCAAGACCTGAGAACCGCCGCGGAACGCCTGGCCAGCGAGGCCAGCGACCACCACCTGCGCCACCAGTTCGCCGTGGCCCAGCAGTTCCGCGCCAAGTTCAACTACGGTTTCGTCGAGCGCCACCAACTGGCCGACTACTGCCGCCTGATGAGGGAGTTCGTTGACCGTATGCTCGCCCTGCTGGACGCCTACGGGCAGGTCGTTCCCCAGTCTCCCCAGGAGCACGCCCGGGCGGCGGACGCATCGTTGCAATCCGCTGAGGCCGAGTTCGCGGCGGGTGGAATCACTGCCGGCTCGAACCGGCTGTGGCAGGCCGCCGTCCACGCGGTGACCGCCGTGGCCCGCCAGCGCGGTTGGCCCAGCGACGGGCACGCGGACGTGAAAGCCGCCGCTGACCGCCTCGCCGCCGGAGACATCGTCATCGTCGCCGGCTTCTTCGCCGCCCAGCAGTTTCACGCCAACGCCACCCACGATTTCATGGAACCGGACGACGTCAGCCGCGGCCTTCCCCTGGTTCAGGATTTCGTCCACCGCACCCTCTCCATGCTTGAGAACTGACACTGGGCGCCCTTCCTCCGTTGCCGCCGCCGGCCGGTTGTGCCATAATCCTGCGCATCAGCCCGCCAACGGAGTATCGACAATGGTTGCCTCCGAGCCATACATCCTCTACGGCTTTCTCGCATTTATCTCCCTGTTGCTGGTCACCTTGGTAGGGTTTCAGATCCGCCAGTCGTTCACCATGGGCCGGATCGTAGGTGAATTGCGTACACTCTCTGCTCGCGTCGAGCGCCTTGAAGAGCAGATGGTGAACTTCCGCGAACAGCTTGCCGATTTTCGCGAACAGCTTGCCGAAGTCAGAGGAATGATGCGGGCGTTGCATGATCGGATGGACCTCCTCACGCGCCACCGCCATGACGACGCCGGCCGCGTTGTGATAACCCCCGAAGAAGTAGCCGCCGACTGAGTGGGTCATTGAGCTCCTCTGTCCTTTGCCGCTACCAGCCGGTTGTGCCATAATCCTGCGCATCAGCCCTCCAACGGAGTATCGGCAATGGTTGCTTCCGAGCTATACATTCTCTACGGCTTTCCGGCCTTTATCGGGCTGCTGCAGGTGACCATCGTTGTCGCACTGATGCGGCAGTCCCGTGACATTGGCCAGTTGAAAAGCATGATCCCCCGGATTGAACGCCTCGAAGAGCAGATGGGGACCGTTCGCGAACAACTCGCCGAGGTTCGGGGCCTGGTGCTGGCCATGCACGAGCGAATGGACTTTCTCATGCGCCACCACCATGACGACGCCGGCCGCGTGGTCATCGTTCCCGCAGAGGAAATCGCCGCAGACTGAGTGGCCCATTAACGCCTTGTAGTTCCACACTGTACGGCCGGCCCGAATGGGTTTGGCCTGCCAATTCTCAACCATTTCTTTCAACCATGCAGGGTCGATTATGATTTTTCCCGCGGAATACGCCTTGTTTGGCGCACTCTTTTTCGTCCTGGCCGCTTCAGCCGTGATCCTGGCGCTGCTGTGCTGGAGAGCTTTTGTCAATCCCAATCTTCTGGGTCGCGGGCTTCCCGAACGCATCAGCCATCAAGAGACGCGGATTACCCATCTCGAGAAGCGTGTCGCCGACCAGGAAGCGGAGCTGGAGGTTCTGCGCCAGCAGGTGGACGAATTGAGCGAGCGGGTGTCCAACTTGTTCCGCTGGGAAACGCAGTGATGCGTCGTCACCACGTCCCCAGCGCCACCGGCCCGTCCTGCCGGAACCGCGCTTCGAACCGCACCGGCTCGCCGGCCGCGCTACTGATCCGGTAGGACAGGCACACGAACCGGCCCGACACCCGACGCCGGCCTGGCCCGTTGCCCGCCGGCCCGTACTCCACCGCCACTGCCATCCCGACGATGCCCGACAGCACGGCGTCCGGGCCGATGCCCGGCGTGTCGTCCCATCGGCCGGCCAGGGTGAACTCCTGGGCCACCTCGGTGCCCGCCGCCGTTCGAGGATTCTCGTCGTTCACGCCGGTGGCGTCCCGTGGACTCAACTCCCGGCCCAGCGGCCCGACCCGTTCCACCCACGGCGACAGGTCCCGCGTCACCCCGCCGACGTCCGCCACCGCCACGTAACTGCGCCCGGCGCTGGAATACCCTGTCATCCCTATACCCCCAGGGCGGCAACGCGCCGGCGATACGGTTTGAGCAGCGCGCGAACCGCCGGGGAGATGCCACCCACATCTCCCCGACCATCGCCCTCCGATAGCGAGAAAGGCCCCCCAAGCCTCTCCCGCCACCAGACGGCGGCCTGCTGCAGGCACGCCTCGGTCACCGCCGATGGATAGCGGTACACCGATACCCCCGAGCCGATTCCGTGCGTCGCCGGCGTCGTGCCGTTGACGCCGCGCTGCACCGCGAGCGTGATCGTCCCCTGCCCGTCGTCGGACACTGCCGTCACGTACATCTGCTCGTCGCCGATCCGCACCCTGTGGCCGGCCGACAACTGCACCGCAGGCCCGCCGCTGGAAGTGGCAACCATGATTGCGGCATCCCCCATCTCCGCCTCCGCGCCTGACAACTGCAACCCCGTGTCCTCGCGCACATCGCCGTAGCCCCACGCGCCGGCGATGATTACCCCGCCCCGGCTCAGCGGGAACCGGCGCCCGCCGGCCGTGGCCACGATGCGGGTGTACGGCCGCCCGCCCGGTTCCGTGGGCGCGGCGTTCAATGGATACGCCAGCCAGTCGCCGGAGTTCCAGCCGACCCACCGGCCAGTGGCTCCCTGGCGCACCCGCACCGCGGCGGCGGACACCAGGTCGCTCACCGCTAGTACGACCCGCCCGGTCCCGTCGAACCTGCGCTCGCCTTCAGTGACGTAGAAGTGGCGGTCGCAATACCCGTCGATCCACCGGGACGCCGTTTCCAGCATCCCCAGCAACCGTTGGTCGTGTCCGTCGTCCGGCGCGTTCAGAAACGCCGCCGATTTCAGCGTCGTCAGGTCACCGTAAGCGTTGGGCATCATTCCTCCCATTGTCAGAATCAGGATTACCAGGATTTCGGGATTGGCAGGATTGCGACGCTCCAGTGGCCAAACCATACCAATCCTGCTAATCCTCAAATCCGGTAAATCCTGCTTCTGACGATCACACCGTGATGTTGTACTGCAACGCCGTGTGCTTGGCCGACGCCCGCGCCCCCGTCCGTTCCATGAAGGCCAGGCGCATGCTCACCACCATGATGTTCTGCCGCTTCTGGATGTCCCGCGTCGTCTCGATCATCAGCTCGCGGCGGAACCCCAGGCGCCACTGCGTCCGGTTCACCGCCAGCAGCCGGCCCTTGGCGTTGCTGGCGCCGTCCGTGACCTTCCCGTCCGCGTCCGACGGCGCCATCTGCTCCGACACGATGACTGGGATGCCGTCCACCTGCGCCAGTTGTCCGTTGAGCAGCGTCGCCTGCGGGCCCAGCTTGTCCAGCGTGCGGAACTCGCCGATGCCCAGCGACTTGATGTACGTGCCCACGTCGGCGATGTAGGCCAGCTCCGACGGGCGCACGCCGTACTTGCCCAGCAGACCCCGCGCCTCGTTGAACATGTCCGCACTGGGCGCGGCCCCGTGGTTGTTGCCCTGCGCCGCGTTGTCCACCAGCGGCAGGTGCAGCAGCCCGTCGAACCCAACCAGCCAGTGCGCCTTGCCGGCGGTGGACGCCGCAATGGTCGCGCCGTCGGCGTTGATGTTGTTCTGCAGCGTGGTGTCCGCGTTGAGCAGCACGTCGTCGATCACCTCCACGGCGTTGCGCACCAGCGTGCTGCGCACCTCCGCCGCCATGGCGATCACCGCGTCCTCCTCCAGCGTCAGCGACCACGGAACCTCGGCGACCAACTCGTAGGCCGTGAGCGTCTGCCGGCCCGTGGTCAGCGCCGTCTCGGTGGTGGCCGTGTTCTCCGTTCCCGGATACCAGGACACGTCGCCCAGTTGCAGCGGGATCTCGAAGGGGTTGGTCGGCATGTCCACGCGGGTGAACAGGCCGGCCACCAGGGTATCCACGTTGATGTCCGCCCACAGCGCGGCGGCCTCGCCGGTGGCGACGAGCTCATCGCCGGCGCCGGCGGTGGTGCTGTCCATGGCCGCCTTGAGATTGGCCTGCCAGTCCTCCAGCGACCGCGGGTTCACGTCCCCCGGCTCGCGCTGCTGGGCGGCCAGCACGCTGCGCACGCAGGCCAGGTCCAGCGCGTCCATCCCCTGGTACTTGCCAAAGGGCACCCGGGGCCGGTCGCCACCGCGTTCCCCGCCGCGAACCCCACCGGAATAACGGGCCAGCATGGCCTGCTTCTCACCAGCCCGCTGCTTCTCGGTCAGCTCGCCCACGGCCCGGCTGAGTCGCTCCATTTCCTCCCGCAGCGGCGGCAGGTCCGCGTCCATCCGCTGCCGGTAGAACTCCCGCACCTCCGCAACCTCGTTCTTGATCGTCTCCAGTTCCCATGTCGAAAGCGTCATACTTTTGCAAACTCCTTGTATTTCGTGAGTACATGCCGTTGAAAGTCGTCAGAATCAGGATTTGCCGGATTGAAGGATTTTCAGGATTGGGTGTTCTCTTGTGCTGGACCGCTCCGTAGGTGTTCGGAATCCAGCGGGTTGTCATTGCGAGGCGCTTGCGCCGTGGCAATCTCGATGCCGTATCAGCACGTCTGCCCCAGGGGACTCCCCCTACGCTAACGAGATTGCCACGCTTCGCTCGCAATGACACTTCCCCGATGGTCTGAACAGTTGCACGGGTGCAATCCAGCAAATCCGAAAATCCCGAAAATCCTGCTTCTGACAACACCGTCAACTCCGCAGCCCCCGCAGCAGCCCCACCACCTCGTCCAGCGAGCGGCCGGCCTCCGCCGGCTCCCGTTGCGATGCCATGGCATCTTCGGCCAGCAGCGCCCCGCCGTTGGCCGGCACCGGCACCGCGCTGATCTCCAGCAACTCCTGCTCCAGGAACCGGATGCCCAGGAACGCGCCGTTCACCGGGTCCCGCCGCTCCTCAAAGCGCAGTGGCCGGAACCCGACCGACACTCCCTTCTGGTAGCCCTGGCGGTACAGCCGCTCCACCTGCCCCGCGAACTCCGTGGGCGCGAACTCCAGTCGCGCCCGCAGAGCCCGTCCGTCGCTCCACACCGCCTCCGCCCGTCCGATGGCCGGCTCGCCGTAGTCGTGGGCCCACAGCACCACCGGGTTGTCCCGGTAGGCATCCAGCCGCCACCCCTCCGGCGCGACGGTATCGCCATGCCGGTCCACCTCCCCCGTGGACGCCACGAAAACCAACGGGCCGGCCCCGGCCTTCTCGCTGCCATCCCCGTTCCAGAACCGCGCATCCTGAGCCCGCCGAACCACCCACGGATTGTCATTGCGAGCGCAGCGCGGCAATCCCGTCGCCGCAGCCATTCCCGCACCCCGATCATCCTGAGCCTGTCGAAGGACCCACTTGCACACCACCGGCGCCTCAGCGACGCCCCGGCGGTACGCATCCAGCGCCGCCAGCAGCGAAGCCCTTCCGTTGGGCAGACCCCGCGGCCCGCGCCAGCCGGCCGTGCGACCCGACCGCCGCGCTCCCGCCTCCATCATCGTCCGCCTCATCATCGTCATCCAGACCTCCCGCCGGCGCCGCCTGATGCCCAGCCCGTACCTCCACCCGCTCACGCAAAAAGCCGGTGGACCCGACCCGCCATCAGGTCAGTCCACCGGCTTCTGTCTCGCTTGATTTACTACAGCCTATCCGCCCGATACGCCCACCGTCAACGGGACGGTGTCAGGAATCCGAAAATCGCAACCTCTCAGATCGTCGTCGTTGCTGGGGTTGATATAATTGCCCAGCGAACGGATCTACTGATCCAAAGAAACAAACGATGACAACGCCACGTTTCGACATCACCCCGTTTCTTGGCCAGGACGAAGGCCAGCACTTCGAGCGTAAATCGCTCTTCGAAGGCCCGGAACGCACCAAGTCGCGTCCCCGCCGCGCCATCCGCGATGATGTTGCGAAGAATGTGGCCGCTTTCGCTAACGCCGAGGGTGGCATCCTTGTCCTGGGCATTGAAGACGAAGACCTGACCATTACCGGCCACAAGCTGCCAAAACGGGCGGTGGACGACATACTGGCAACGCCGCACAACCGCCTGATTCCACCACAACCCAAGGGTTTTGTCGTCACCGTCGGCGACCACGAACTTATTGTCTTTGACGTGCCGATGGAGGATGTTCCCGTCCGGGTGGATGGCGATGGCTTTCCGCTCCGTATCGGCGACCAGACGGTTCAATCCAGCGAAAGCCAAATCAACACGCTCAAGTTCAACGGGATGGCTGCGAGTTGGGAAAGTAGGCAGTCGTCGTCCACTCTGACCGACCTGGATGACGAATTGTTGGAATCGGCGCGGCAAAACGCCGGATTATCCGCATTGACTAATGAAGAGTACCTGCTAAAGCGCAAGCTGGCCGACCGACGTGGAAGCAGATTGGTGCTGCGCAACGCCGCCGAGTTGCTGTTCGCCCGCAACGGTCCGGAGCATCCCAACGCCGGCATCCGCCTGTTTCGCGTAATTGGCACGGAACGCCATACCGGAGCTCGGTATAACGTTGAAGAGCGCCCACGCAGCGAGGGCAACCTGCCCACGGTGATTGCGGCAGTTGGCGACGCCATAAACGGTATGTTGCGACGCCCTTCGCGATTAGTGGGCAACCGTTTTCAAGAAACTCCCGAATACCCGGATTTCGCCTGGCTTGAGGCATTGTTCAACGCTGTCGCGCACCGCGATTACGGAGTCATGGGAGCCTGCACGGAAATCCACATTTTTGATGACCGTATGGAAGTAGCCAGTCCGGGAGCGCTGGTCGACAGCTTAACATTGGAAGAGTTGCTCACACTGGAACGTGTTCACCACAGTCGCAATCCGCGCATCGTCCGGACACTGGTGGACCTCGGATTGGCGCGTGACCAAGGTGAGGGCATCCCGCGTATGTTCGCTGAGATGGCCGACGCCTTCCTTCCCAGGCCGGTGATACAAGCTAACCATCGAGGCATCACCGTTACCCTGCGTAATACTCCTACTCTGAGTGGCTCTGACCATGAATTCATCTCACGACTGGACCTCTCGGGACTTTCCCGCAACGAATTTCGAGCCTTGCTTCATTCTCATCGCGAAGGCCAGATCGACAACGCCAAACTACGGGGGCTGTCCGGCCTCGATACGCTAGATGCCAGTCGACTGCTGCGCGGTCTCTGCGACAAGAACTTACTGGAACTCCACCCCCACGGCCCTAACAGCTACTACACCCTGACCTCCTCTCTTATGGCGTCTGGAGGTGCAGAAGTTCGGGAGTTCACCCCCGAAGTTGGGGAGCTGGAGCCCGTAACTGGAGAGCTCAGGCCGGAAGTTGGGGAGCTGGAGCCCGTAACTGGAGAGCTCAGGCCGGAAGTTGGGGAGCTTCCAATACGCATTCAAGAACGCATTGCCCAACTCAGCCAGCGCGCTCCTCGCGAGCACGTACAGGCGGTCATCCAAGACATATGCTCGCAAGGGACCTGGGTAGCCGCCTCGGAAATATCTCAGTATCTCAACCGTAAACAGGGCAACCTCACGTGGAATTACCTCTCCCCGATGGTCGAAAGCGGCTTGCTTGAAAGACGATTCCCGGAAAATGTTACCCATCCTCAACAAGCCTACCGCTCCGTCACCTCCCAGCTTACGCTTCCGCTGACGTAGAATTCCTCACAATCAGCCCTCCCCCGCCCGCTCCAAATTCAGCGCCAGCAGCCGCTCCAGCGCCTCCCCGTCCACCAAGTGCGCCGGCCGCCCGTAGGCCGCCGCGCTAACCTCGAGTCTAACTAGCCCTGACCCAGGCTATTGCGGCAAACGCAATCGCTCCCAGTACGATGGCGATAACAGGCACTACCGCCCAGACGTATTCACCAAAATACTCGTCCGAGACAATTTCACGTATCTTGCTCACTATCCCGTTCCCCTTTTTGCGAAGCTTCGTCGCCGGCTGTGACCGGCTCGGCTCGCTGGCGTTGACCTGTGCAGCACGAAGGAAGTAGGACAACAACGCTCGGGCCACCAGTGTAATTCCACCAAACTCGGTTGACAACTGAGCAAGGAATCCATAACATAGCGGTATCTGACCGGGCTATTCTCTGCGTAGTGGAGGGTAGCCCCTGGCAACTCCCGCACAGCAGGGATTAGGCAGACTTTGAACGAGCCTCGCGCACGCCACAGTCCTGCCGTTGTCAGCAGTGTGGGGCCGGACCCTGCGTAGTGGGGACTGGCCCCTTCTCATGCCAGTACAATCAGGCCGTGTCCTGACGTCTGGCCAAAGTTGTTGCGGCACAACTTGTTCGCTACGACTGGCCAGAGCTCCGATTCGGGTTTCGCTAGCAAGTGACGACCGATTGGCGAAACCACCAAATCGGCTATCTGCAAGCCTGCTACATTGTCCCTCTTGGGCCGCAAGTTCAGCGCCATAATTCGGTCTGCTACGATTTTGCCCGGCGTATGTCCGGCGCCGTTGGCCTTCAGGTTTGACCACTCACGTTCCAGTGCCCGGTTTAGCTGCCTTGAGCTGCGGCTTTCCGCGATGATTATCCCGCCATCGCGCACATCGCCAACTTCCTGGCAAAACAGTTCTACTATGGCCTCGAAGCAGACTAGATAAAGGTCGCGCTCCGAATACCTACGGAAGGCCGGGGCGCCTTTGCGTATGGCGCACGCAACCACCGAGTACCGCAGCTCCCGCATCAGCGCATTCAGTTGCTCGTAGAACTGCTTGCGAATACTGGCGTCCCCCAACGCCTCAAACCCTTTACGGTTGTGGGCGATGTCCGCAGTGTGAATCGCAATGTCTGTTTGACCGAGCCATTGACGTTTGAAGTCGTCGAGCGTGTCCGTAAGCGGCCCATCAGCATAGTCTTTGTCCGCGATGATTCCGCCCAGTACAAAGATAGGGTAATCAGCACTGTTCACCGATGGATTATGTTCGCCAGACTCGTCTAGGTAGAGGGCTTTCATTATGAGCATCCGCACTGAAATTAGATATACCGTTAGTTGAACAGTATGTATGTGCTCCGTCGATTATATCACCCCGCCCGCGCCCGTTCAGCACCAGCAACCGCTCCAGCACCTCCCCGTCCGCCAGGTCTGCCGGCCAGCCGTAGGCGTCGGACACCGCCGCGTCGAGACGGGCGTGGATGTTGTCCAGCCACGTCGGACGCTGGTTGTACAGGTTGGTCAGCGTCCGCCCGTACCTAACCCTTGCCTTCCGCCGTTAACCGCTCCGAGCCAGAGCAATAGCGACAAGGGCAATTATCCCTAATAGTATGGCGATAACAGGCACTGCCGCCCAGACGTATTCACCAAAATTCTCGTCTGAAATGACGGCGACGATTTTGCTAACCATCGTCCTCTCCTTTTCTCGGACCTTCCGCTCTCGCCGCAATAGCGTCAACTTGCTGCTGAAAACCAACCAACAGAAAACCTAAACTGCTCCCACCAATGAATAGCGTGATTGCCAAGTCAAAAAGCAGCAAAGATAACGGCGTACATATCAACAATACAATACCTATGATGGTCATGGCGCGAGCGGCTGTACTCTTTACACGCTGGTAGTGTGTCATCGGCGTGGGTCGTCTTCGGTATAACCGCATAGTATCATTTCCTTACGGCCGTATCATTGGATATTGTTGACTGATATCAGGCTAGCACAGCCCAACACAGTTATCAACCGTTCTGCGTCGCGCCAACCTCCCCCGCCCGCTCCAAATTCAGCGCCAGCAGCCGCTCCAGGATCTCCCCGTCCGCCAGGTCCGCCGGCCAGCCGTAGGCGTCGGACACCGCCGCGTCCAGCCGGGCGTGGACGTTATCCAGCCAAGTCGGACGCTGGTTGTACAGGTTGGTCAGCGTCCGTCTCCGTAGTTCCGTCGCGCTGACCCCTTCCGGATTCAGCCAGCCCTCCCGCAGCCGGTTCAACTCCGCCGCGATTGCGCCGATGGCCTCCCGCTGCTCCTCGGTGGGATGCGGAAACGGGAACGTCTCAAAGCACGTCGTCGGCGTGTAGGTGCCACCACTGTCTGCTTCCCTCAACTGACTTCCAACTTGACGCGCCCATAGTTCGTGAATAAATGACGACAACACTCCGAACATATAGTCATCGTCGCTAGCAACGGCTATGACCAGATTGGATGGCAACATCTCGGTTGACAGCCAGACGAAGAAGCGATGTTTGGCAACCTTTGGCGTAGCAATATACCGCTCGAATGGAGCCAATGCCTGGCGCATTTTTGGCCGGGGGCGCTCGTGTAGCCACCAGCTTGAAATAGTTGATCGAGACCGCTCTCGTTGCGGACGTACGTGAGCGTCGATGTATTCAAACGGCGCTTCATACAAGGCAGCCTGTTCGAGAGACATATCGCCGAAGTCGATTATCCACATATTCCGTGAGCGTTGGGTAATGTCCGCACCATTTATCCACCGCCTGATCACGTCGGAGTTCGGGCGGCCGTGTGGGTTGCCTTGTGCCATCATGGCCAGCGCAACATCTTCCGAGATGTCGAAGTCTCCAACCTTGGTAACGCCTTGAAAAGTTATGCCGCTGTTGGTTGCTAGCCTTTGTGCGCGCGTCAGTTCAATTCCGGCAGTCAAATCGCTGTGAATGCTTGAAACCGGTGCGCCATCTAGCGAACGGCGAGTATCAGTGCCATCGTCAAAGCAAATGATCGAAATGTGAACTGTAGCCCCGTCCAGAATCCAGTCTTTGTCCGAAACCGCCTCGAATATGTTTCCAGTTTCTTTTATGCGCGTCAGTACTGAACGGTTAAATCGGAAGCGAATTGCTTGAGTCGCCAGCAGACCAACGCGCTTTGTCATACCAGATGCTATCTGCGCACGCGCTTTTTCGAACCAGTAGCAGCAAAGATCACTGAAGTTGGGGATGCGGTTGCCATAAAGGGCGTACAATTTGTCTGCGTAGTGACCGCCCAATGTTTCGCGGAAAGGCACGTGACCCAAAAACGGCGGGTTCCCCACGATGAACTCCGCCGCCGGCCACTCCGGTTCCGCCGGATGCTCCGGGTCGGTCAGGTCCAGTATCGCGTCCGTCTGCCGGATGGTGTCCAGCGGCGTCAGGATCGGACGCTGCGTGTACGCGAACCCGTTGGCCTGGTGCCACTGGATGTAGCCGATCCACAGCGCCGTCCGCGCCAGTTCCGCCGCGTAGTGGTTGATCTCCAGCCCCAGCATCTGGTCCGGCTGCACCCGCGGCGTCAGCCCCAGCCACCCCTGCGCCGCCGCGTAGTCAATCACCTCCTTCTCCAAGTCCAGCAGCGACCGCAACGCGATGTACAAAAAGTTCCCGCTGCCGCACGCCGGATCCAGCACCCGCACCGACGCCAGCCGCTCCCGAAACCCCTCCAGCCGCGCCCGCGCCGGGGAATTGTCAGAAGCAGGATTTACCGGATTTCGGGATTGACGGGATTGGGTGATTGACGCATCGGCGACTCCATCCTGAAAATCCGTAAATCCCGAAAATCCTGCTTCAGACGATCCGGATTGCCGGCCATAATCCGGCAAATCCCGTAATCCCGAAAATCCTGCTTCAGACGATTCAATCTCCGCCCGCGCCGTCTCCCACTCCCGGCGCAGCGGCGCCATCACTACCGGCTCCACCACCAGCTCGATGTCCTCCGCGCCGGTGTAGTGCGCCCCCGTCTGCGCCCGCTTCGATGCGTCCAGCGCCCGCTCGAACAGCGTCCCGAATATGGACGGCTCGATGTCCCGCCAGTTCCGCTCGCACGCCTCCCCCAGCCGTTGCAAGGCCGTAGTGCTCAGCTCAACGGTATCGACCATGTTGAACAGGTCGCCGTTGAAGTGTGCGATCTCGTCGGCCCCCGAGAACCCGCCCGTGGCCATTTGCGCGAACAGGCTGCGTATCGCCCGGTCAAAGGTCGCCGGATTACGGTAGTGCTGCGCCACGATGCGCGTGAACAATCCCTCCGGCAGCAGCCCCGCATCCTCGGCGTACAGGCAGAACACCAGCTGATTCAGATACCGCGCCAGCCGTTCGGGGTCCTCATTCCGCGCTTCCATGTCCACCACGATGGACTGGAACACCGCTGCTGTCTCCCGGGTCACCGCGTCCACCGACCGCAGCCGCTCCCGGAACCGGTGCGGCGCGAAGAACACGTCCCGCAGCAACTCCAGCCGCTCTGGCCGCTCGAACTCCCCGATGCCGACGTCGTACCGCGCCGTCTCCATCCCCGGGAAGTTGGTCTGGATGCGTAGCGTCTGGAACGACGACACGATCAGCAGGGGCGGCGTCTTCAGGTGCACCTGGTAGCGCAAGAGCTGGTCGAAGGCGCCGTCCAGCTGCGCGTCCCGCCCCTTGAACTCCCAGCCGAAATGCTCCTCGTAATAGGCGTCGGCGAACCCGCCCGGCACGGCCTTCTCGAAGGTGAACGCCTCCGGATCGCCAAACCCCGCCGGCGTCGCGTGACCCACCAGCCCGCACAGGTCGTTGAAAAACGACTGCGCCCCCTGCCGCTCGCCAAACCCGGCATCCCGCCAGCGACCCACAAACTCCCGCGGCGAAATCGTCGGCATCATCGGCGTCATGGCACACATCCCGCCGCCCAGAATAGCACGCCGCATGTCCGGCCAACGTGAGCTGAGCTGCCGCCCCTTGTCATTGCGAGCGCAGCGCGGCAATCCCGCCGCCACTCGGAACTTGCTCACGCGTACCCGGTTCAGGCCGGGGGAAACGTCAGAAGCAGGATTTTCAAGATTAGAGGATTATCAGGATTGGATCCATTCCGTGACGGATCCCTCCCAATCCTGTCCAATCATAAAATCCGGTAAATCCTGCTTCTGACGATTTCATCCACGCCAAAGCCGCAGCGAGTACGTGCCCGTTTCTGCCAGGCATTGACTATCGAGATTTCGCCCCCTAGCATCAAAACCCAGACCATCACCACGCGAGGCCCCCAATGCCCATCACCCAGCAGGAAATAGACACCGTCAAGCGAATAATTCTCGACGGAGCGAAAGCCCACTTCCCGCCTCCCGTCGAATTCCGGGACGCCAACGTCACCGTCCGCCTGAACCACGAGGAAGAGGAGTTCTTCCACGTGCGACTCCTGTACACCGCCCCCAACCCCGTGCTCGACGGCCACCTGATGAACACGCTGTTCCGGGTCACCGACGAACCAATCCGTGCTGCCGGCATCACCGCCCACGCCTTGGTCACCTATACGGATATCAACGACCCCACCAGGTGGCTATACTCCAAGTCGCCAACTCCGCCATCGCCCGCGTCATGATAGACCCAAACGAGCTCATTGCCACCTGCTACAAACTTGTGCCGGCGGCGGCAGACCCACCACCCTCCGAAGCGGATCTGCGGCGTGCAGTCAGCGCCGCCTACTACGCCGTATTCCACACCCTGGCGGCGTCCAACGCCGAACTGATCGCCGGTCAACCGCAATCCGGCGTGTCCGCCTATGCGTGGGAACGGGTTTATCGCCGCCTCGACCACGGCCGGGCCCAGAATAACCTGCGCGCAGTCCTGAACCTGCTATCCCCGGCCGGAGAAAACTTCGCCCGCGCCTTCATTGACCTGCAGGGCCTGCGCCAGGAAGCCGACTATGACCCCAACTTCTCCATCATCCGTTCGGACGCTGTCAACGCCATTGCCCAGGCCGAGAATGCCATCAGTGCCTTCCCCCAGCTGACCCAGGAGGAACGCAGACTCCTGGTCGCGCAATCGATGTTCGACCGGCGCTGACCCACGCCGCCCCCTGTCATTGCGAGCGCAGCGCGGCAATCCCGTGAGCCGACAGCGACCCCTACGGAACCACGTCGTACTCCACCTGCGCCACCTTCCGCTCCCAGTCGTACACCATCACCCCGTACTTGCCCGTGGCCCATTGCCGGGAAGGGCCGTATCCGACGCTGACCCGCCACCAACCCCAGGTCCACGACCCTTCGAACGTGTGGGTCACTACCCTGCTGTGGAAGGGCACCCCGTCCTCGTAGTACTGCACGTACGTCAGCGGGATAACCTTGTCGGCTGCGGTGCGCGACATCCCGAACCGCAGATACAGATACGCCCAGTCGTCGAGCTCGTTGAGTTCGTCAACGGTGAGACTTTTCGTTTGGGAGTCCATGTCCACCGGCCATTCCTGGTCCAGCGAGATGAACGCGTCCGTCATCTGCCCGTTGATGCTCGGCAGTATGGGGTCAACTGGGACGGCGTCCAGGTGGCTGAGATCATGCGGCTCCGTCCCGTGGTACCAGCGGTTGATCACCGTGTCCACGTCGGCAACCACCTCCGGCGCCGCGTCCTTCTTGAACGCCTCCTCCACCTCCGCGATGCCGCCGTAGGCGCTCCGTCCCTTTATCGCCCGGTAAAGGTTGCGGAACCCCTGCTGGAACTGATCCCGTCCCAGCGTCCGGTACAGGTCCAGGAACAGCCGCTCCCCCAGCGAGTAGTTGCAGCCGAACTCCGCCCAGTAGCTGCCGCCCGGGTTCTGCGGATTCGCCCGGTCCAGCTCGCCCAGGTTTTCATAGTAGGCGCAGGGACGCTGGTCCGCCACCAGTGACGCGCCGGTGCGCGCGTTCTCCACGATGTACTCCATGAACGTCGCCGCCCCTTCGTCGATCCAGTCCTCGTTCCCTCTCCAGTAGTAGTGAGCGATCTCGTGGGACGTCAGACCGGGCAACGTCTGGGCGTCCCGGCTCCCGTCGTCCACGTCGTACCTGGCCCGCTGCGCGATCACGTTGCCGAAGTTCGTCCCCGCCGAACCCTCCGCGGCGTGCACCGCGTCCTTGAACAGAATCCCCACGTACCGTACCGGGAACGGCTCCCCCATGAACTCCTCGATTGTCCGCACCGAGTGTTCCAGCAGGTCCATGCTGCGCGCTGCCCCCGGCTTGCTCCGCTGTATGGTCAACTGCATCTCGCCCGACAACGGCATTTGGATGTTTCGCTGCTCCGTTCCCGGCCCCACCGGCGGACGCGGTGTGGGTGTGGGTGTCGGCTCCGGCGTGGGCGTTGGTGTTGGGCGCGGCGTGGCCGTGGGCGGGCGCGTCACCGGCGGACGCGGCGTAAACGTGGGGCGAGGCGTCGCGGTGGCCGTCGGGGCGGGAGTTGCCGTCGCCGTTGCCGTGGGTACGGGTGTGGCCGTCGGCTCCGGAGTCGCCGTTGCCGTCGCCTGGGGTGCAGCCGCAATCGCTGTGGCGGTGGGAACGGGCGTGTTCGTCGGCGGAGCCTCCGTTGCTGCGACCGCGGGCGTCACGGTTGCGGCGGCCGGCGGTTCCGAGACGGACGCCGGCGCGGTGGGCGGCTCGTCGTTTCCGCACGCCAGCAGCGCCATCGCCATCACCGCCGTTGCCAGTATCGCCAGTGTCCGCAACCGGATCATCTCCATGCACTCCTTGTTGCTGCGCCGCTCTACCCCCTCAGCACAATGTGCCGCCGCCATTCCTCCACCGTCTCGGGGAAGTCCTCGCGGTAGTGCGCGCCCCGGCTCTCCCGCCGTTGCAGCGCCGCCTCCACGATCAGCCGCGCCACCACCAGCATGTTCCGCAGCTCGAAATCCTCCGTAGTCTCCGGCTGGGGTCCGCCGGCATAAAACTGCCGCTGCCACAGGTTCAGGATCCGCGCCGTCAGCAATAGCCGCGTCCCGTTGCGCGCGATGCCCACGTTGCGCCACATCAGGTCCTGCAGGTTGTCCTTGCCCCGTTCCGGCACCGTGGCGCACACCATGGCCCGTTCCGTCAGCCCGATGCGCAGGTTGCCGTCCTCTCCGTCCGCCTCCTCACGCTCCGGCGCATTGCCCAGCGTCGCCTCCACCAGCCGCCGCGAGAACACCAGCGTGTCCAGCAGCGAGTTGCTGGCCAGCCGGTTCGCGCCGTGCACCGCCGCGCAGGCCGCCTCGCCGCAGGCGTACAGACCGGCGATGTTCGTCCGACCCCAGGTATCGATGCGCACGCCGCCCATCATGTAGTGGGCCGCCGGCGCCACCGGAATCGGCTCCCGTGTGATGTCCAGCCCGTACCGCCGGCACTCGGCGTAGATGGTCGGGAACCGGCTGGACACCGTGGCCGCCGGCAGATGCGATATGTCCAGCATTGCCGGCCGGCCGTCGGCCCGCTCCATCTCCGCCGCAATCGCCCGCGACACCACGTCCCGGGGCGCCAGGTCGGCCATGGGGTGATGCGACGCCATGAATGGTTCCCCGTCCGCGTTCCGCAGTACCGCCCCCTCGCCGCGCATCGCCTCCGACAGCAGGAACGTGGGCGCAGATTCCAGCCAAAGCGCCGTGGGATGAAACTGGTAGAACTCCATGTCCATCACCTCCGCCCCGGCCAGGTACGCCAGCGCCACGCCGTCCCCGGTCGCCACCTCCGGGTTCGTCGTGTAGCGATACAGCCGTCCCGCTCCCCCGGTGCTCACCACCACCACACCGCCATGAATCACCCGCCGCGTGCCGCCCCCGCTGCCGTCATCAAGAGGCGCCCTCTCCACACTGTCATTGCGAGGCGCTTGCGTCGCGGCAATCTCGTCATCGGTATCCCCCCGCTCATGGTGAGCCTGTCGAACCACGCCGCCCATCACCTCCACACCTGTCACCCTCCTGTCCTCCACGCAGATGCGGATGGCGTGGGTGTACTCCAGCACCGTGATCCGTTCCGACGCCCGCACCCGGTCCGCCAGCGTCTCCTCGATGTGCTGCCCCGTCGCGTCGCCCCCGGCGTGCAGGATGCGCGGCATGCTGTGTGCCCCCTCCCTCCCCAGCGCAATCTGCCCGTGGATGGTGTCAAAGGGAACGCCCCACCGGATCAGCCCGGCAATGCTGTCCGGTCCTTGCCCGGTGAGTACTCCCACCGCCTCGGGATCGCACAGGCCGGCGCCGGCGTCCAGCGTGTCCCGCTCGTGCAGCGTCGCCGAATCGCCCGGCCCGATGGCCGCCGCGATTCCGCCCTGGGCGTAGCGGCTGTTGCAGTCGTCGATGCGCCCCTTGGTCACCACCAGCACGTCGCCATGCTCGGCCGCCAGCAGCGCCGTGTTCAGCCCCGCAATCCCGCTGCCAATGATGATGTAGTCGTAGCTCGCTGTGCCCATCAGAAGGTCGCCATCACTCACCATCTGCAATCGTAACCCAGCGCTACGGACATGCTGCGGTCCGCCTCTGCCCGCGCAAGGATGTCAATCCCACGCGACTCCAGGCGTACCCAGTTTGCGGTGGAGAAACGTCAGAAGCAGGATTATCAAGATTTACAGATTATCAGGATTGGAAACCGTTCTGCGATGGAGATCTCACAATCCTGCACAATCATAAAATCTCGCAAATCCTGCTTCTGACGATTTACGCAAGGACGATCATTCACTGCGCAGTTGGTGGAGTTGGTTTTCCAATTCCTGGATCCTGGCCTCCGCCTCGGCGCGGGCTTCGCTTTCCCGGATGCGGGCCTGCTGCTCAACGGCGGCGCGAGCGTCGGCTTGGGCGCGGGCCTGCTGCTCAGCGACGGCGTGAGCCTCTGCCCGGGCGCGGGCCACACGTTCCTGGGTGAGGGCTTCGCGTTCGGACTCCAGGGAGGCGATGCGCTCGCCCGTTGCCGGGTCGTGCCAATGCAGCTGGCCGTCGGCCCAGCGCAGGTCCACGTTCAGCACGGCGCTGTGGCCCTGTCGGCTGCCGTCCGGCAATTCGTCAATCTGGATGGGTACGTAGCGGCCGTCCACCAGTCGGTCGCCGGCCAGGCGCGCGCCGTGGTATCGACCCGTCTCGTCAAAGCGCCAGTACTCCAGGATGCCCAACTCAGCGTAGCGAACTCGCTTTTCAACGGTGTCCCTGCGCCCCGTGGACCGCGATGCGACTTCCAGCACGAAGTCGGGCGGCTTGCCCTGTTCGGAGATGACGTAGCCATTCTGGGCCCGGTAGAGCGCCGGGTCGGCGTCGAAGGCCACCATCAGGTCGGGATAGACCGCGCCGGCCATGGTGGTCAGTTCGGTGGTGGGGATGGGGATGATGTAGAGGTCGGCGCCGACGATGGTGGTGTCGGGGTTGCCTAGATATACGACCAGGGAGTGAGCGCCGCCGGTGAGGGAGAGGTGCTGGGAGGCGGTCATCTTTTCGTCCTGGGACTTGGGAGGGTCCGGCAGGGTGAAGTCGGGCGGGGCTTTGGGTGTCTTGGCGGTGGTCATGCTGAGCCTCACCGGGCGAGAGAGTCAGTGGCCGGTTGGCAACGCGCCGTGCGTTCGGCTGGATTATATCTGTGTCGGCGCCCAAATGCGCGTAGGGGCGACCAGTCCGTCGCCCCTACGATAATCAGCGAGGTGTGCGATGGTTGTCTAGTCGTCGTCGCCCACCGCCGCCGGCTCCCGCTCCTCGATGGGATCCAACTGCCAGGGGAAGTTCCCTTCGAACAGGAAGCCGTCCTTGTTGCCCCACTCGCTCTCCGGCGACTCGTAGTAGATCTCGATCTCGTTGTCGTCCGGATCGTAGATGTACACGCCCATGGAGATGCCGTGGTCGCCCAGCCTCTTGAACTTCACGCCGTGATCCTTGCACCGCTGGTACAGTTCCTTCAGGTCGCGGAAGGAGTTCATCTGCCACGCCATGTGAGCCATGCCCACCCGTTGGTCCTCGGGGCCGGGCGCGTCCATACCCAGCGGAATCAGCGCCAGCTCATGGGACATCGTCGTGTCGGCGGACAGGAACGTCATCCCGCCCGGCCGCCCCGTCATCACGGTCAGGCCCAGGACGTTCGTGTAAAAGTCAACGCTCCGCTCGATGTCCCTTACCTTGATTACCAGGTGACCAAGCTGCTTTGGGGTGTGGGCCATGTCGTTACCTCCTTCGGTTGTGGATCGAATCGCGCCTTTTCTCGCATTATATCCTAACGCTCGATGGTGTGCATCGCCGGAATTTATGGTAAAACGGCCCTTGATATCCTCTGAATAATTGATTGAATGCGCCTAGTATAATGTCACGTCGTCAGCCTGGTTCTCGGCCCAGCCGCATGTGATGGATATGACGCAACACAACGTCGCGGAATCGGGGTCGCTGCCCGTAGATGAGTTCTCCACGAACGGCAGTAGCGACAGCGCTCCCGTGCTGGAGTTCAAGCAGGCAGATGAGCCCTGGGAGTTCGAAGAAATCTTCCAGCTGAACTATGCCTCCTTCGTCGAGGAGGTCCCCCAGCATCCCTCCAACGATGCCGGTGTGCTCGTTGACCGCTTCCACGACGAGAACACCTATTTCATCTGCCGTCGGGAACAGGAACTCGTCGGCATGATCTGCGTGCGTGACCGCCGCCCCTTCTCCCTGGACGAAAAGCTGGGCAGCCTCGAGGCATACCTGCCCCAGGCCGAGGGCGCTCGCGTCTGCGAGGTCCGCCTCCTGACGGTGCGCCCCGATATGCGCCGCACCCGGGTTCTCACCGGCCTGCTGACCATGATGGCCCGCTACTGCCAGGAAGGTGGATACGACTACGTGGTCATGTCCGGCCGCGTTTCCCAGCAAGCCCTCTACCGGCACATCGGCTTCATCCCCTTCGGGCCCGTCGTCGGCGATGACGCCGCGCCCTACCAGCCCATGTACCGGCCCGTTGGCAACGTGGGCGCCGAGTTCGCCGGCCTTTTCCACGACGACGTCGACGCGCCTCCCGGCGAGCCGGTGATCCTTACCCCCGGCCCCGTGGCGATGCCCGACTCGGTGGTGCATGCCTTCAGCCGTCCGCCCCTCTCGCATCGTTCCCCCGAGTTCGCCGCCCTGATGCAGAGTGTCCGCCGGCGGTTGCTCGCCCTGACCAACGCCAGCCACTGCGCCGTGATGGTCGGCTCCGGCACGATGGCCAACGACGTGGTGGCCGCCCAACTTTCCCGCCTGGATGCGCCGGGCGTCGTCGTTACGGCCGGCGAGTTTGGCGAACGGCTGCTGGATCACGCCGACCGCATGGGCCTGCGCTACACGGCCGTGCGGCACGAATGGGGCGCTCCCCTGGACTACGACCGCATTGAGCCCGCGTTGGCCGAGGCCGTGGACGGTAAGCCCGCCGGTTGGCTCTGGACGACCCACTGCGAGACTTCCACCGGAGCCCTCGCCGACCTGCCCCGCCTCGAGGCGATGTGCCGGCAGCACGATGCCCGCCTCGCCCTGGACTGCATCAGCAGCATCGGGGCGACGCCCGTGGACCTGAGCGGCGTGTGGCTGGCCAGCGGGGCCAGCGGCAAGGCCCTCGCCGCCTACCCCGGCCTGGGCCTGGTCTTCTCCGGCTACCGGCCCGAGCCCGACGCGGCGCTGCCCCGTTACTTGGACCTGGGACTCCACTGCGCCGGCGAGGACAGCGGCGCGGTGCCTTTTACCTTGTCGTCCAACCTGCTCGCCGCGCTGGACGCCGGACTGGCCCGCCAGTCCGATGCCCTGCTGTCCCGCGTCGACCGTGAGGGCCGCTGGCTCCGCCGGCAACTGCGCGACCTGGGTTTCACCCTGGTTGCCACCGAGGAGGAGAGCGCCGGCGCGGTGACCACCATCGCCCTTCCCGTGTCCTCTTCGGCCCATCAAGCTTCGACCGGTCACGGCCTCGAAGCCCAGGAGATGGGCCGCAATCTGGAAGCTCACGGCTTTTACACCTCCTACGCCAGCGGTTACCTGCGCCAGCGCAACTGGCTCCAGATCTGCCTCATGGGTGACACCAACCGCGGCCAGTTGGAAAGGCTCCTCCCGGTCCTGGCCGCCGAACTGGATCGCATGACGCGCGTCGGCGCTGCCCCCCCGCCGGCGCGTTGATCCCCCTGCCCGCCGCGCCCCCGGTACGGCGTGTTCCGTTAGCGTCTTCCAGGGGAGGGTCCTCGGTAACTGTTCACGTTTGAGGGTGGAACCAGCCGGCATGGGCTATAATCGCGTTCGGCAGTCCATCCCGCAATACAGTGAATAATCATCCCCTCCGTTGGCCGGAAATTACCCGCCTCTGACGGATAGAATTTCGATTTGCGCCGAACCGACGCGAAGGGTCGATACTGCCCAGGCTTTGGAGGCCCAGCATGACCACCGCCAGGATACCCAAAGCGCCGCCACACTTCACCCTGCCGGAGCCGCCCAAGTCCCAGGACGAGAAGATAACCGCCTCCAAGCACCTCTCCATCACCGGCGGCGCCCACTTCCTGGCCCAACACTTGGGCAATCCCGATACCACCATCGTCGGCTCCGACCTCTACCTAATCCCCATCCCGACTGCCGAGCTGACCAGCATGGCCGGCTCGGTCTATCCCGACCTCCTGGTGGCCTTTGACGCCGACCCTGATCTGTACTACGCCCAGAACGGCTACGTTATCTCCGAGCAGGGCAAACCGCCCGACTTCGTGCTGGAGGTGGCGTCGCCCTCCACCGGACGGAGGGACACCGTCGAAAAGCGGGTCCGCTACGCCGAGTTGGGCATCCTGGAATACTGGCGATTCGACGAAACCGGCCAGTACCACGGCGCCCGACTGGCCGGCGACCGGCTGGTGGACGGCCGCTACGAGCCCGTCGAGATTGACGAGCTGCCCGACGGGAGCTGGCGGGGACACTGCCGCATCCTGAACGTGGATCTGCGCTGGACCAACGGGCAACTGGGCTGGTTTGACCCGGTGACGGGTCTGCACATCGCCACTTTTGACAGCGAACGCGCCCGGGCCAATGCGGAACGTGATACCCGCCTCCAGGCGGAAAGCCGTGCCCAACAGGCTGAAGCCCGGGCGGCCGAACTGAAGGCCGAACTCCGGCGACTGCGTAACGGCTGACCCCCGCGCCTTGGTGCGGTGATGCTCCTGCGTACCAATCTTGGTGGCAGGGAAACGTCAGAAGCAGGATTTGCCTGATTTATGGATTATCAGAATTAGGCGCTCTCTGCCCCAAATGGTCTCAATCCGGCCAATCCGTGAATCCTGATAATCCTGCTTCTGACGAACTACCCAAACCGGGTACACAGGAGCGCGGTGATGCTCTTATGCGGCGCAAGCCGGCCGGGAGTCGAATCGTGCGCTGACTCGGAACAGTCGCTTCTCCGGCGGATTCGCCACGGTGCCGGCAGTGGACTGGTATCCTGTGCGGACTACCGTGACATTTACGAGACCCCGGCCAGGAGCCCCACCCATGCCCGTCATCCACGACCTCTCGCCCGATGCCCTGCTCACCACCACCCGCGCCGTCCGCAAGCGCATGGACTTCGACCGTCCCATCCCCGATGAGGTCATCCGCGAGTGCCTGGCCGTCGCCCAGCAGGCGCCCACCGCCAGCAACCGGCAGAACTGGCATTTCATGGTGGTCACCGACCCCGACAAGCGCAAAGCCATCGCCGACCTCTATCGCCAGGGGTGGAACCAGTACACCCAATCGCCCACCGCCGCAACGAACCTGACCTACGATGATCCGGTGCGCGCCGCCGTCCAGGAGCGCGTGGGCGACTCCGCCCAGTACCTCGCCGACAACCTGCACCGCGCTCCCGTTATGGTCATCCCCTGCATCGCCGGCCGCACCGACTCCGCGCCGGCCCTGGTGCAGAGCGCCCAGTGGGGCACCATCATTCCCGCCGCCTGGAGCCTGATGCTGGCCGCCCGCGCCCGCGGCATCGGCTCCGTTTTCACCTGCATCCACCTGATGCACGAGGAGGAGGCCGCCGCCGTGCTGGACATTCCCTACCGCCGGATCATGCAGGCTGGCCTCATCCCCCTGGCCTACACCATCGGCGACCGATTC
Source organism: Dehalococcoidia bacterium (assembly GCA_965203985.1). GTDB lineage: Bacteria > Chloroflexota > Dehalococcoidia > Lucifugimonadales > UBA3495 > Bin87. Next base: position 443,309 of record CBDBDS010000013.1, on the reverse strand, counting down.
CGGCCCGCCCACCGCGAGTCGCTGGACGACATCGTCCACTGGAACCAATGGTAGGCGCACTCCGGATTGCTGGTAGAATGCTTTTCGCTGGAGCCATCGCAATAGAGAGCAGGAGGGGGCATGATTAGCATTTTCCGGCGCCGCCGTCAGGGGTCCGCCATCTCGGCGGATGGCCGCAACGGTAAAATCCGCGCCCCCCAGGTATTCAGCCCGATACCCTGCCTGGACGGCCTGGTCTGGATCGAAGACGGTTGCCTGCACAAGTCGGGGATGGACACCAGTCAGTCCTTCCGCCTGCCCCTGACCGACGTGTCCGATATCGTCGCCGACTGGGACTTCTTCAAGGAGAACCCCACCCGCGCCGAGACCAGGATCATGGTCCAGGGGCCCGCCGGCCTCGTCCGCGCCAGCTTCGGCCCCCTGCAGTATTGGGGCATGATCGGCCTCACCGCCCACCTCCACCACGTTTACACCGAAGAGCAGACCACCGAACTCGGCGAAACCTCCGGCGAAGTCCCCGAGATGGTCGGCCCCTTTGAGTGCCGCCGCGGCATGATGTGGGCCGACCGCGATTTCGTCTATCTGGGCAAGTCCGTTTCCGCCGACTCCGCCCGCGTCCCCATGTCCACCATCGACGGCGTCAAGGCCCACTGGGACCGGTCCGTGGTCAGCAACGGGCGACGCATCCGCCTGGACGTATTCAGCCGCCTGGGCGGCCTGATGGGCTCGGAGTTCCTGGTAAAGCAGGCCTCCGGCGTCTTCGCCCTGGTCAACTACGTGAACCAAATGCGCACCGACCCGCCGGAATAACCACCCTGACCGTCCAGTCTGAATTAAGTGTCACGAGCAGCGGATCAACGCAGTGAATCATGCAGCCGCAATCCCGGTTTGCCTTGGAATTGTACCAGTGGGGCAACCGCTATCCGTTCAGGGAATGGTACGATGGTCTGAGCGACCAGGCTGCGAACCAAGTGTCGAATGCCCTTGACCAACTGGGGGCACGGAATTGGAACAACGTCCAAGCTTTGGGCGATGGACTGTTTGAGCGTCGGCTGCGAGCAGGTTATCGGATTTATTTTGGACGAATTGGCGATACACTATGGCTTCTTCACGGCGGCGACAAGAATAATCATCGGGAACAACAGCGAGACATAGCCAGGGCCAAAAGATATTGGCGAGACTACCAACAGAGGTGAACAATATGGACGGATATACCAGAATGGTGCGGGAGAGGGCGCAGCGGAGCCCCGAGTTTTACCGGCTCCGTTACGAACAAGCCCTATCTTACCTGGCCGGTGAACAACCCGAAGATCGGGAAATCGGGCTCCGAATTTTGCGGGATCAGTTGGGAATTGACGACGACGAAGTGCGTCGCATCGTTGACGCAGATAACCGGGCGACGGCGTAAAATCCCATGTCCAACGTCGCCAACCGCACCATCTTCATCCGCGATAACCTCGAGGTCATGCGGGGTATCAACTCCGCTTCCGTAGACCTCATCTACCTCGACCCGCCCTTCAACTCCAAGCGGATGTTCGAGGCCCCCATCGGCAGCCAGGCCGCCGGCGCTTCATTCAAGGACGCCTGGACCCTGGACGACGTCAAGGAGGAGTGGGTCACCCAGATCGAGGACGAACACCCCGCCCTGGCCCACATCATCACCGCCGCGGGCAAGGCCCACTCGGAGGGGATGCAGGCCTACCTCACCTGGATGATCGTGCGTCTCATGGAGATGCACCGGCTGCTCAAACCCGCCGGAAGCATCTACCTCCACTGCGACCCCACGGCGGCGCATTATCTGAAGGCACTACTGGATTCGGTGTTCGGTCCTGAGAACTTTCGCAGCGAAATCACATGGAGAAGAACCAATTCTAAAGGGTTGTCGTTCAAGAGCTATCCAAACAACCATGACACGTTGTTCTATTACTCCAAGAGCGACCGGTTCACATGGAACCGCTCATATCGCCCCCATGACCGTGAATATGTGGAACAATTTTATCGCCACGTCGAACCAGAGACTGGCCGCCGATATCGGCTGAGTGACCTGACTAATCCCAACAAGGATCGGCCCAACCTGACCTACGAGTGGAACGGCCATATGCGGGTCTGGCGTTGGACCAAAGAACGGATGCAGGAATCGCATGACCAGGGAATAATCCATTATTCTTCAACGGGTCTCGCCAGTCAAAAACGTTATCTTGACGAGATGCAAGGTAATCCGGTTGATACCATTTGGGACGACATTAAGCCTGTTCAGGCGCAATCCAAAGAGCGCACGGGCTATCCTACGCAAAAGCCCCTGGCCCTGCTGGAGCGCATCATCAAGGCCTCCTCCAACGAGGGCGACCTGATCCTCGACCCCTTCTGCGGCTGCGCCACCGCCTGCATCGCCGCCGAGCGCCTCGGCCGGCAGTGGGTCGGCATCGACATCTCCGAGAAAGCCTACGAACTGGTCATCGACCGGATGCGCCGGGAGGTCAGCCTGGGCGACGAGGACCTGCCTGCCCTCTTCGGCACCGTGACGCACCGCACCGACGTCCCCAAACGCACCGACGCCGACGCGCCCCGCCGGTCGCCCAACATCAAAGAACTGCTCTACGGGATACAGAGCGGCCGCTGCGCCGGCTGCGAAATCGACCTGCCCGCCCGCCTGCTGGAACTGGACCACATCATCCCCCGCTCCAAGGGCGGCCCGGAGATCGACTCCAACCTGCAACTCCTCTGCGGCTGGTGCAACCGCACCAAGGGCGCCCGCAGCAACGAGTACCTGCGGGAACGGCTGGAACAGGTCGCGTAGGATTGAGCCGCGACGGCCGTGTGCTATTCTGTTGCTCTCAACTCTGGCAACCTCCTGGGTGAAAGTTATGACCACACCCGGCAAAATGTCTTTCGAGGAGCGGGAACGCCGCGCCTTTGAGATATACAATTCCAAAATTCGCCCGCTGCTGAAGCCCGCCGACGCGGGCAAGTTCATTAGGATCGACATTCTCAGCGGCGATTACGAAATCGGAGAGAGCTCAGTCGATACCGGCCAAGCGCTGCACGCTCGCCGGCCGGACGCGATAATGCACACCATCCGGGATCACCACAGCTACGTCATACGATTTCGTGCTCGCCATCGCCCGGCTCCCCAGGACAAGACGGTGCAATGACGCACTACGGCGCCGTATCCGGCATCGGTGACATCCTTGAAGCCGCAGTCGCCCTCACCGTGCTGGGTTATGGCGGTGTGTCCGAGCGCGTCACTTTCCTTATCGACACCGGCGCTACCGGAGAGATAACGTTACCCCAAGCCACCATCGCCAGGCTCAGTCTCCCGTTCGTCGCCTATGGTAGTGCTGATGCTTCCGTTGTGTTGGCGGATGGCACGGTCAGTGTTGCCAGAGTGCATACCGCCCGAGTTTTTTGGCACGACCGGCTTCGGGATGTTGAGGTCGTCAACTTGGACACCGACCCACTCATCGGCATGGGACTTCTGCGCGGCAGCAATCTCAGCGTTGACGCAATCCCCGGCGGCCTGGTAACCATCACCGAACTGCCCAACACATTCTGCTGATCCAACTATCCATCAAGGAGCACACCCCGCCAATGCCCAGCAAGAAAATAGTCCTCGCCTACTCGGGCGGCCTTGACACCTCCGTCGCCGTCCCCTGGCTCAAGGAGAACTACGACGCCGAAGTCATCACCTGCACCATCGACCTGGGTATGGTGGACCTGGAAACCATCCGCCAGCGCGCCTACGCCGTGGGCGCCTCCCAGGCTGTCACGGTGGACGGCCGCGACACGCTGGTGGAGGAGTTCCTCTGGCCCGCCCTCCGCGCCGGCGCCATCTACGAGGGCCAGTACCCCCTGGCCACCGCGCTGGGCCGGCCGCTCATCGCCCGCTACCTGGCCGAGGTGGCCCGCGAGCACGACGCCGACGCCGTGGCCCACGGCTGCACGGGCAAGGGCAACGACCAGGTCCGCATTGAAGTCGGCGTGTCCGCCCTGGCCCCCGGCGTGGAGCTAATCGCCCCCATCCGCGAGTGGGGCATGAACCGCGAGGACGAGGTGATCTACGCCCGCGACCGCAACCTGCCCATCGCGCCCTCCAACAACAAGTACAGCACCGACGAGAACCTGTGGGGCCGCAGCGCCGAGGCCGGCGAGCTTGAGGACCCCTGGGTCGAGCCGCCCGAGGACGCCTACGAGTGGACCGTCAGCCCCGCTGCCGCGCCCAACGAGCCCGCCTACGTCGAGATCCGGTTCGAGGAGGGCATACCCGCCGCCGTCGACGGCGAGACCATGGCCGGCGTCGCCATGATCAGCCATCTGAACACCCTGGCCGGCGCCCACGGCATCGGCCGCATCGACCACGTGGAGAACCGCCTGGTCGGCATCAAGAGCCGCGAGGTCTACGAGTCGCCCGCCGCCGTGCTGCTCCATACCGCCCACCGCGCCCTGGAGACCATGACCCTCTCCCGCGAGCAGAGCCGCTTCAAGGAGCGCATCGCCCAGGAGTACTCCGAACTGGTCTACAACGGCCTGTGGTACACCGCCCACCGCCGCGATCTGGACGCCTACGTGGACAGCACCCAGCGCCATGTCACCGGCGACGTCCGGGTCCGCCTGCACAAGGGTTCCTGCGTGGTCGTCGGCCGCACCGCCGACCGTCCGCTCTACAACTACGGCCTCGCCACCTACGACCGCGCCGACGAGTTCGACCACACCGCCGCCAAAGGCTTCATCGACATCTACGGCTTGCCCGTCCGCACCCAGCGCCGCCAGCAGGGCGATTAGGCGGCGTCGATATTTTCCGTCAGTGTCGATATTTTCGTCATTCGTTTTGGGCCGGTCCGGTCTCATGTATCGACACGTATATTGGTGGTATCCGTTAGGAATTCACCAGCAGGTCGGAAGTCAGAAGGTTTGAATTGACCCCATCTTGCCCCAGTCTTATTGATGCCGCCCGGGAGTGGAAGACCGGCCGCCCGGTGCCGCCACGGAATCTGACGGCGGTACTCATTCTGGCGTGGCTGGCGGCGCTGGCGTGCGCGCCGACGAATACTCCGGACGATCCGTTGTCGCAGCCTCCGGGGGGCCCGCCGGTGAGCCTGGTGGTGAGCAACAGCGACCTCGCCGTGGGAGAAAACCGCGTGTCCTTCGGGTTGGTGGACCGGGACTATATGCCGGTTCGTCCGGACTCCGTAGCGTTGCGCGCGGTGTATTATGAGCCCGGAGCCGCGACGGGCCAGGTGCGACACCGAACCGAAGCGGAATTTCTGCCCTGGCCTCCGGAAGGCCGTCGCGGCGTCTTCATCGCCAACGTGTCCTTCGATCAGGCCGGAACCGCCACCGGCGATACGCTGGGAATTTGGGAGTTGCACGCCACGTTTGACTACGCCCGGTCGCCTTCGGAAGCGACAGAGTCACTGACCATAGGCTCGGTGGTGTCTGTGGCTCAAAGCCACCGTGCGCCGTTCATCGGTGACGCGGCGCCCCTGTCCGACACGCCGACGGTGACAACGGTCACGGACCTGCGCACCATCAGCAGCAGCCCGGAGCCGGATCCGGCTCTGTACCGGTTGTCGGTGGCCCAGGCGGTGCGCGCGGGAAAACCCGCGGTCATCACCTTCGCCACACCGGCCTTTTGCGTGACGGCGACATGCGGGCCGCAAGTGTCGGACCTTTCGGTCCTGGCCGAGAGGTATGAAGGCCAGGTCAGCTTCGTTCACGTTGAGGTGTACCGCGACCCGCACCGGATCAACCCCGCAGACCCGGCCCGCGAGCTGGTTCCCGCCGTTGACGAGTGGGGTCTCGTGTCCGAGCCCTGGACGTTCGTTGTGGGTGGCGATGGCCGGATCGCTGATCGCTTTGAACAATATGTGCCGCCGCGAGTATTGGAAGCCGCGTTATTGGCCGCGATTAATCCGTCAAATTAATTTTCGTTATTGAGTGGTATGGTGTATTGAGTAATACGTGTGTTAGATTATATAGAACACCGGCAGCACAGCGTACAAATCGGGCAACCAGGAGCAAAACTTTGGCGAATGTCACAATAACGATTGAGGGCGATGTGGACGAAGTGGTGGCGACGCTGAGAGGGATGGCGGGTCGGTCTATCGGCCCGACAGCAGGCGCGTCGCCTCCGGCAGCGCAAGAAACGGTCGGTGAAACAGCAGCCGTTAACATAACGCCGGAGACCGGAACAGAAGAGGGAGAGCCAACCGAAACGGTGGCTGAAGCATCGGGGGCTGCCTGGAACGCAAGCTACGTCACAACGTTCTGGCGGAACCTGTCAGACACGGCCCGGCAGGCCATGCTGCGGGTTTCCCGGTCGCCCAATCACACGCAAAAGCGCGCGCAACTGATGCACACGCTGCGGCTCTCCCAGCGCGAACTGTCCGGCTCACTGTCGAGCCAGGGGCACAGCCTGAACCGACTGAAGCGTCGCCGGGGAAACGTGGACCTGCCCCGACCGCTGATTTACGACCGAACCGAAGACGCCTACATTCTCGATTCCAACTTTGCCAATGCGCTGCGTGAACTGGGGATGAACTAGTCTGCAAAGACGCCCTGGATTCCGGCGAAAGCCGGAATGACAGGAGGTTTCCTAGAAGTGGACGCCCCGCCCGGCTCCGCCGTCTACGGCTATGGTCTGTCCAGTGATGGCGGATGCCAGATCCGAGCACAGGAAGGCGGCAAGGTTGGCGATGTCGTCCGGTTCGATCATGCGGCCAATGGGGATCTCGGCAACTGATTCTTCCAGTTCCGCCTGAGATGTGGTGTTGTTCCGGACGGCGCGCTCGGCGACCAGGCCCATGTACCGCTCCGTTCGGGTGCTGCCCGGGTGGATGCAATTCACCAGGATGCCGTCCGCTGCTACGTCATCGGACAGGGCCTTGGAGTAGTTGGACATCGCCGAGTTGGTGACGCCCGATCCCGGGTTGGTCGGGCTGGAATTCCGCGCCGCCATGCCGCCGATATTGATGATGCGCCCACCGCCGGACGCGATCATGTGGGGCACGCACTCCCGGGCGCACCGGATGTATCCCATCACCTTGGTGGTGATGTGGTTCAGGATCACGTCGTCCGGGATCTGGCTGGCCCGGTCGCTGGTGCTGTTCACCGCGTTGTTGACCAGGATGTCCAGCCGGCCCAGCCCGTTGACGGTTTCACCCACCAGGTTCACGATGTCGTCGGGCACCGTCATGTCGGCGCGGATGGCTATGATACGCGCGCCGGTGGCGTCACTGATTTCGGCGGTGGCCGCCCGCAGGTCATCCTCCCCTCGCGCGCAGATGGCGACGGAGCAACCGTCCCTGGCCAGCGCGTAAGCGATGGCTTTGCCGATGCCCTTGCTCCCGCCGGTTACCAGCGCGGCCTTGCCTTCCAGTCCTGGCAGCATGATTCACTCCTGTAGTCGATCGTGTTGGTTGGCCCGCCGTGGCGCTGGCGGAATTATAGAGCCTGGCGGCGTTATGGCCCCGCCCCGGAAGTGATCTTTCATGGCGTGGCGGCGGCAATCAGATCGCTGATATTGGCGGCGCTGGGGACATCCCGCACCGCGGCGACCGTGGCCTCCAGCTTGTCGGCGGGCCAGCTGATCTGCGGGAACAGTGGTCGGAGCCGTTCCACCTCGGTGTCCAGTCCCCATTCCAGTTCGTTGCCCTGGTATTCGCCGCGGTACACGTTGCCTCCGGCCATGTCGATGGTGATGCGCGGGGCAAATGCCGGCCGGTCCTTGTGCCCGACGGTTTGGACCTTGTGCATCAGGGCCAACACCGCGTCGTGGTTTTCGGCGGTGGCGGCGTTGGAATCGTCACCGGGGTCGATGCGGGTGCGCAGCGGCGGATAGCTTCCATTCACGGCGACGTATGCGGTGAAATAGTGGGTGCTGCCCACGATGGCCTGACCACGGGACGGATTGGGAAAGGCCGGCGAAGGGTAGAGGGTCTCCAGCCAGTTCATGTCGATGGTGATGCGCTCGATCTCGTCGATGGCCAGTTGGTGGGCGCGCCGGATGTCCGTCATCAGGTCGATCACGGGGCAGTTGTAGCCGGCAGTCGGGTACATTTTGAGCACGGTGTGCAGCAGTTCCCAGCGTGCTCCCAACCCTTCGGTTACCGGCTCAAAGGACACCTGCTCGGGGCCGGTGAACACGTAGGAGAGCTCGCCACGGTTGTTGCCCGTAAAGGCGTTGTAGAAGCCGGCCGGTCCTTCCAGGGCGTCCTCGGATCCTCGGACGTCCTCGCGGGCCAGCAGGGCGGCCATGATGCCGCTGCGGGTGGACTGGGGCTCGTGGAACATCATCTCCCGCCCGCCGGAGCGAGGCCCTTCGTTGGTCCCCGCCGTGAAGGTGCAGGCCAGCGCGATGGCGGTGACCATCTGGTCCTCGGTCAGCCCGAGCAACTTGCCGGTAGCGACCGCGGCTCCGAGGGTCCCGTAGATGGGGCTGGAGCGAAACCCCCGGGCCTGGGTGGAAGCGATGAAGTCGCCGGCAATGCGCGATTCCACCTCGTATCCGGCGGCCATGGCGGTGACGAGCTGGGCTCCGGTGGCGCCCCCCAACTGCGCGGAAGCCAGCGCTGCGGGAATGATGCACGGGCCGGGGTGGGTCAGCATCCGGTAGGAATCTGCCTGGTTGGTGGCATGCATCAGCTTGCTGTTGGCGAAGGCCGCTCCGCAGCGGGTGGCGCGTCCGCCCGAGGCCAGGATGCTGGCGCCGTGGGCCGAGGCTTCTTCGGCCAGGGCCAGGTCCACAGCAGCCTTGCCATGGTGGGTTCCGGCGCCGATGATGGCCACCACGGTGGCGTGGAGCAGGGAGGTTTGCATCTTGTCGACCACGGCCGGCGGCAGGTCGTCGGCGTCAAGGTTCACGGCCCAGCGGGCAAGCTGGCGGGAAAGGGAATCGGGCATGATGGTCAGATCCTTTTATCCGATGGTGTTGACGTGGGGATAGTCCAGAATCATTCTGTCATCGGTCAGGAGTGGGCAATCCCATTCGATTGCCGTTGCTACGAGTAAACGGTCTGCCGGGTCACGATGGAAAGGCTCCGGAAGGCTGTATGCGCGCACGGCGATCTCTGGAGTGATGGGGAGCAGTTGGACGGCCGGGTAGTTCAACAAGCGACTCAGCCACGGAAGAGGATCCAATTCCAGCGTGACACGTTGCCTTTCGGACAGCAAGGCAACCTCCCAGCATGAGACTGCGCTGACGCCAATGGTACCCCGTCGGCGACGCTCATTAGAAATAGCATGGCGCTGGGCTATGCTAAGCCGGGTTATTTCGTCCGACCACCAAATGCCGATATGTGTGTCGAGTAGTATCACGCTAGTAATGCCGGTGAGAGCCGTTCTGCAGAGGATGGCGAAGTTAAAATGGGGTGCCGTTGTCGAGCATTTCCAACTCTTCGTCCGTGAAAGCTGAATCGAACGGACGGTCATAACGCAAAACGGTGCCCTTGTTGGGATTGTGCAGGGCCGGCCGGCTGAGATCGTTCGGGTCAATCTCCATTCGGAGCGAACCCTCCGGTTGACACTGAATGATAACCTCCACCTCAATATCATCTGCAAAGGGCAGGTTGTTCAAAATAAGAACGCCGCCTTTGGCGATTTTCGCGGTGGTCTTGAACGTGTCCATAGTCGGCCTCGCAGGACAGAATGGCAGTAGCGACTCTCATAGGTTGCAAACATGGTAGCACAGCCGCCGGCCGCGGCCGACGAGACCCATGTTTGCGATTGGAGCGTCAGTCCAGGTCGCGGATGTAGGCGCGGAATATGACTTTGCCGGCGGCCAGCGTAAGGACGGCGGCGATGAACAACATCACCAGCGTAAATTCCAGGCTTTGCAGGGCGAAACCCAGGCCGGTGGCCGCCGCCGGAGGGTGCTCGGTGTCGGTTATTGACATCAGCAGGATCACCACGCCCAGGGTCATCGCCGCAGCGATGTCGGCAGCCCAGTGATGCGAGCTATCGGGTACCGGAACCCAGCCGGCGTGGAATAACGCGAATGAGGTCAGCGCGCCCACCGTCAACCCCAGGACGTGCCCTCCCACCAGGTGCCTCAGCGCTGCGCTGCTGGAGTTGGGATGCACGAAAACGATGACCGCGCTGGAGCCCAGGCCGGCGGCCAGAACCGCGTCGGCCAGGGAGTCCACCATCAGCATGACGATGAGCATCACCACCGCCGCCAGCGCCGACTGCCACAGGTAGCGGGTTTTGAGCCGGAAGAACTGTACGTTGTACAGCTCAATGAACAAGGGCAGGTGGTAGCGCCGGCTCATCCGCCGGGGCATCAACTGCAACTCGCCACGGGAAAGCAGGCGATCCAGGAACCCGGTCGACTGGCGCGCCCGGCGCTCACGGGCGCGACGGCGCGCTTGAGCGTGCGCTCTCCTTCTTCGCCGTGACGCCTCACCCCCCGCGATGTCACCAGACTCCGACCTGGCGCGGTTTGCCATAGGTCGGCGGCGTTATGCGAGGTCGCGAGCGAAGTCCAGCCAGACCCGGGCGCAGGGCACGGGCAGGATGTGTTGGACGAAGCCGGACACGCCCGGGAATACCACGGCGCGCCCGTTGGGGAAAACGTCGGCGGCGCCGCGAAAGTCGCCAAGCACTTCCTCCCGAAGAGCGGCGGCGGCGATGATCAGCACCGGCGTCTGCACGTCCTTCAGCATTGGCCGGAGATCGCCGGATGCCTGGGCCTGGAAACCCGCCACCACGTGGGGCGTGGTCGCCTTCATTTGGTCGGCGTACCAACGGGTGTAGGCCGGGTCCACGATCTGTGGGTCCAGGCGGCGGCCGATGCTGCCCTCGACCCATGCGCCGATGCCCTCGTTCTCGATCTGCACCGCCGATTCCGCGTGGTGGGCGTCGTTGAAGCTGGTGGGCGAGGTGCAGGCGGTCAGGGAAAGGAGCCTCTCCTGGTGCATGGTGGCGTAGCGCATGGAAATGCTGCCGCCCACGGTCTCACCGATGAGGTGGAACTTTTCCAGTCCGAGTTTGTCAGCAAACTCCGCCAAGTCTTTGGCGAAGTTGTCCACCGACCACGGGTAGCCGGGTTCGGGGACGTCAGATTGGCCCATGCCCCGCATGTCGAACCGGATCACCCGGTAGTGTCGCGCCACGATGGGAACCCAGCCGAACCAGAGCTTGTGGTTCTTGGCCATGCCGTGGTGCATCACCACGGTTTCCGGCTCCGTCCACGGGTCGGTGAAGTCGTCGATGGTGTAGAACAGCTCGCAGCCGTCGTCCAGGCGCAGTTTCATCTTATTCCTGCTGACCTCCGTGCTGTCGGGTACCGGTCCCGTCCCAACTGATGAGCGCGAGGGCGTCGCCTCGCGCTATCGATGATGTATGTCGCTCCTCGCGTTAGCCTGAGGCTACTCGATTTCGAGCTCGTTGAATACGGAGCGGGCGATCCGCATGGCGGTTCGCGCGTTGATGTAGCCGCCGTACATGGACAGGTGGATGAAGATTTCCATTAGCTCCGTGGGGGTCATTCCCACGCCGATGGCGCCACGAATGCGGCGTCGCATCTGGTTGTCGTACACGCCCATGCTGGTGAGCGCCGAGAGCGAGACAATTGCCCGGTCCTTGTCGTCCAACAACGACCGGCTGTAAATCGCGCCCCAGTTGTATTCGTCGACGATTCGCTCCAGTTGTCCTTCCGGAGAATCGGTTTCAAAACCGGTCGGAGTATTGCCCATGTGATGGCGGTGCAGTTCCTGGCCCAGGGCGTACAATTCATCCGGGTGCCGGTTGGTGTCGTATTCCAGGGCCGGCTCGCATTCGATGCCCAGCTCTTCGTAGATTTCCTTGGTCAATCGCAAAGCCGATTCCACCGCCGGCACGCCGATGTAGAAGGTGGACTGTACGAAGACCTCCACTACCTGTTGCGGCGTGAGGCCCACATTCAGGCCGCGCACGATGTGGCGGCGCATCAGGTTCATTTCTCCCTGCGTGACCAGCGCCGCGATGGTGGCCATACAGCGCTGCCTCAGATCCAGGCCGGGACGGCCCCAGATGGTCCCGAACAGGGCTTCGTCAATGATGCGCTTCAGGTCGGGCGCCAGTTGATCGACGCCGGGCAGGGCATAGTGGGACACATCGCCGGCGGCCATTTGTCCACGCATGTCTTGGCCGGCTTCATAGCGGTCATTGAGGGAAGTCAAGGCTGTATTCCTCCTCGCGAAAAGCAGCTTACTTGAATGGAAGGAATGATGGAGCTGCGGCGAAGGCGCAGACTGTCAAGCATGGGGATTATAGCATAGGGCTGTCTTGCCCCTGCCTGCGACGGGTCAGCCGGCCTGTCTCATCACGTCTCCGGCAAACCAGTCCAACCGCTCCAGGGCCTGGTTGAGGTCGCTGCCGCGGATATCAAAAATGATGTGGGAGACACCAACCTCGGAATAGGTATGGACATCCTCCAGGATGGCGTCGGTGGAACCGGAGAACCGTCGGCGCGGACCAGTCTGCATGGTGCCCGGATCGTAGAGCGGGGCCTTCATTGACACTTGTATCTCGGCGGGATCTCGTCCGGCCTGCTCCGCGAACCGGTTGAGAGTCACCAGGTCTCCCGCCAGTTCCTCCGGCTCCAGTGTTGCCGCCGGTATCGTGCCCACCGGATGCCAGCCGTCTCCGATGGTGGCGGCGCGGCGGATGGCGGGACGGCTCTGGCCGCCTACCCAGATGGGAGGATGGGGCTTTTGCACCGGCTTGGGCAGGAACTGTATGCCCGAGAACTGGACGTATTTCCCGTCGAACTCGGGGTTCGGGCTGGTCCACAGCTCTTTGTAGGCGCTCAGGAACTCGTCGGTTACCGCGCCCCGCTCGGCGAAGGGCGGCGTGCCCAGAGCCTCGAATTCCTCTTCCATCCAGCCCACTCCGACGCCCAGGATGAGCCGGCCCTGGGAGAGTACGTCCAGCGTGGCGAGTATCTTGGCCGCCAGGATCGGCGGGCGGTATGGGACGATCATCACACTGGGCACCATCCGGATGTTCTCGGTGACGCCGGCCAGAAAGGTGAGCAGGGTCAGTTGCTCGAAATACTCCCCGCTCTCGCCCGTGGGGAACTCGCCGCCCACGGTGTAGGGATAGGGCGAGTCGATCCGGCTGGGCACCAGCACGTGGTCGCCGGCCACCATGCAGTAGAACCCCAGACGGTCGCCGGTTTGGGCGATCTGGGCCAGTGGACCGGGCTGGGCGTTGGGGCCGTGATTGGGCAGGTAGAATCCGAATTGCATGGGTAACTCCTGAAACAACGCGGAGCCGGTTTTTAGAAGCCGATACACCAATTGTTGATGCACCCTTGGGCATCGATGAAAAACAGGCTAAGCATGATGATCGCTATGATCAGGCCGGTGACTACGCCGAGAACACATCCGCAGCCTTTGTTGAACGAACCGAAGAAGCCGAACATGACGGAGCGTGTCCCGTGAACCGGCGGGGTTCCCGCTGGGCGCGGTGGTTTGGCCGGCTGCCTTGCTATAATAGCGCAGCCCGTTGAATTCACTCAACCGGGGCCGTTTGGAGCGGAACCATCGCACAACCTGATCGCAGCGTCGGACCCGGACTGAGGCCGGGCCAAAGCAGAGAATCCATTTGGGCCATTCCGCCGCGCTGGAGGTTGCCCTACATCGCACTGTATTGGGTACAATGGCTCCTGGCAATGTACGGAGTTGTGGAGTTTCTCAGTCGGCTCCACCCGTATTACAGCAGGGGCGAAGTGGTGGAAGCGGCATTGGCGCACATTCCTGCCGTCACCGCATTGGGAATTCCCGCTACGTTCACCCTGATGGAGGTTATTCAACGTCTCATGGTCACTTACGATTATCTGATGAACAAGTACGTCCGGCCGTTGCAGGAAAAGCAGCGTGAGGAGGGCCGAGCGCAGGGTCGGGCGGAAGCTGAGGCCGAGTTCCGCCAGTTGGTCGGCGAGTGGAACCGGCGCCGGCTGGCCGCCGCTGCACGCAACGAACCATTTGACGAACCCCATCCGCTGCTCGAAAATGACGATACGCAAAACGGCTAGCGATGGCTCGCAACCGTACAGCTCAGCACAAGACAATTCACTCACAAGGAGACCGGTAACCATGCCTAACATCACCCTCGACCAGGCGGAAGCAGTATTGGCCGGCGCGAAAGCCGCCGCCCTGGACCTCGGTAAAGCGTTCAGTTTCTCGGTGGTGGACGCCCGCGGCGACCTGATTACGATGTGCAAGATGGACGGCTCCGCCTGGCGGACGCCGTACGTGTCCCGCGGCAAGGCCCGGGCGTCCGCCTGCTTCGGCGAGCCCAGCGGAGACCTTACCGAGCGGTCCACCACGCCCATCATGCGGGCGGTGATGGAAGTGGAACGCGGCGAGTTCGTGCCCGGACAGGGCGCGCTCCCCATCTACATGAACGGGGAACTGATCGGAGCCGTCGGCGGCAGCGGCGGCACGGCCCAGGAGGACGAGGACTGCTCGCGGGCCGGAATCGGTCGCCTGTCCGGCGCCAGCGCCAGCCGCTAGCCATTTCCCGCACGGCGCCAAAAAGCGAGGCCCCGCTCCATTTGGAGCGGGGCCTTCTGGTGCGTGCTGCGTGCGATACCGCGTCAGTCGGTGGAGGCGACTTCGAAGTGCTTCACCCAGTACTCTCCCCGGTAGAGGTGTTCGACCTCGCGGGCGATGTTGGCGCGGAACTCGCTGGTCTCGTAGGCGCGCAGGTCGCCCAGCGTGTCCCAAACGCTGACGCTGATTCCTTCGTCGGGATCTTCCGTGCTGCGGATCAATTGCCGCTCTTTCAATCCCTGGGGGGGCGCACCCGTGGCAACGCGCTCGTGGTAGTGCCGCTCGAATTCCTCCCAGGTGCCCGCGCGAAGCTTGCCCCAGACCATCCTGATAAACATATCCGTGTATCCTCCTTGGCGTTGGGCCGGCCGGTCAGCGGCCGGCATTATCAGCGTAATTCAGTGCTCCAAATCGCCGGCGGCGTGGGCAATGATCTTGGCCGCGGTGGCGTCGCTCATGTGACCCATGTCCAGCATCATGTGGTACAGCGTCGGGTCCAGGGGCGACACCTTGAAGAACTTCTGGAAAAATTTCACCCGCGCTTCCTCGAGGCCTTCCAGGTAGGAGCGAGCCTGAGTTTCATCGAGGTGCTCGCGCTCCATGATGGTAGTCACCCGTCGTGACATGGGAGCCAGCATGCCAACGTGCAGCACGCCCGGCGTGTCGCCGAGAATGATGTTGGCGCCGCGGCCGATGATCACCACGTGACCCGCCTGCGCCAGGTTGCGCACGACTTCGCGGGTGGTGTCGATGAAGACCTGGTCGTTCACGCGCTGCATCCGCGAAGAGGGTTCGCCGGCCAGCTCATGGTAAGTCTCCGGCAGCGTCTCGATGCCGACGCCGAGGTCATAGTCCCCCGACACGGCGGCCCGTTCCAGGACCCGACCCAGCAACGCCGTGACCCGGTCACCGAACCGCTCAACCCGTTGTTCCTTGGCGATCAGATTGGAGACGGGAGAGCCGATGATGCGAGCGGCCTCGGCGAAGACCATGCGGTCCACGTAGTTGAGATGCAGGTCATGGGCAACCTGTTGCCCGACGGCGATGGAGCCGGCCCCGATAGGGCCGTTGATGGTAATTACGGGCATTACATCGCCTCCCAATCCCCTAAAACAGCAGGGCGTATTGTGCCGGCATCATACCGCACCAATTACAGGATAACATAGCCGCTGCGCGGGTCGCTGAATCACCAGCGACGGCACGATCCCGCAGCGCCCATCCCGGCGATACAAGATGAGGGGCAGGTACGAAACCTGCCCCCGTTGCGTCGGATTATCCGTCTGCCTCCGGACTAGCGGCGTGCCCCGCCGCCGCCCAGGAACCGGCGGTCGGACGGGTTGCGGCTTCCGCCTTGCGGACGCCCGGGGTAGCGGCGCGGTCCCTGCCCGCGGTCGTTGGACTCGTTGCCCAGCATGCTCCCGCGTTCTCGGCCGCGGCTGGGGCCGCTGCGATCGCGGTCTCCGCCGCCGTAGCCGCCGCCGCGTCCGCCACGGTCGCGATCGCCACCGGGACCGCCGCGTCCCGGTCCGGAACGATCGCCGCCACGTCCACCGCCGCCGCCATAGCCACCGCGTCCGCCGCGGTCTCCACCGCCACCGCCGCCGCCGCCGCCGTAGCCGCCACGCCCGCCTCGGTCGCGGTCACCGCCAAAGCCGCCACGTCCGCCGCGGTCTCCGCCGCCGCCGTAGCCGCCGCGTCCGCCACGGTCTCCGCCGCCGCCAAAGCCGCCGCGCGGCCCGCGATCACGGTCGCCGCGGTCGTCGAACCCTCCTCGCTCGGGCCGGGGAGCCGGTGGCTCGGTATCGCCCATCAGGGCGCGCCGCGACAGGTTGATGCGCCCCATGTGGTCGATCTCGTGGATCATCACGGTGATTTCCTGGCCGATGTCCACGTTCTCGTAGGCCAGGTCGCCCAGGTCTTCGTTGCGCACCAGGCCGTCCTTGCCGCCGGGGGTCAGCTCCACGAAGACGCCGAAGTTGGTGGTGCGGGTGATCTTGCCCGTGATGATGTCGCCCACCTCGGGGTCGCGGGTCAGCCCGTCCACCCGGCTCCGCGCCAGTTCGATCATGGTCTGGTCGTTGGAGGAGATGATGACGCCGCCGTCGTCGGAAACGTCGATGCCGCAGCCGGTCTCTTCCTGGATGGCGCGGATGACGCGCCCGCCGGGGCCAATGAGGGCGCCGATCTTCTCGACGGGGATCTGCATCTTGACCAGCTTGGGGGCGTACCGGCTCATCTGGGCCCTCGGCTCGGTGATGGCCTCGGACATGCGGTCTAGGATGTGCAGGCGACCGACACGAGCCTGCTCCAAGGCCTCGCTCAGGAGTTCCTGGGTCAGGCCGTCGATCTTGACGTCCATCTGCAGGGCGTTGATGCCCTTCTCGGTGCCGGCGACCTTGAAGTCCATGTCGCCGAGGAAGTCCTCGATGCCCTGGATGTCGCTGAGGATGGCGTAGCGGTCGCTGTCGGCGTCGGTGATCAGGCCCATGGCAATGCCGGCCACGGGAGCCCGCAGCGGTACGCCGGCGTCCATCAGAGCCATGGACGAGCCGCAGACGCTGCCCATGGACGTGGAGCCGTTGGAAGCCAGCACCTCGCTGACCACGCGCACGGTGTAGGGGAAGTCCTCTTCGGAGGGCATGGCCGCCAGGATCGCCCGCTCGGCGAGGGCGCCGTGGCCGATTTCACGCCGGCCGGGGGAACCCACCCGCCGGGCCTCGCCCACGCTGTAAGGCGGGAAGTTGTAGTGGTGCATGAACTGCTTGGTGTTCTCGGGACCCACGGTGTCCAGGGTCTGCTTCATGGACAGCGAGGCCAGCGTGGCTATCGAGAGCACCTGGGTCTGGCCCCGGGTGAACAGGCCGCTGCCGTGGGCGCGGGGCAGTTCCCCGACGCTGCAGGTGATGGGGCGGATCTCGGTGGTCTGGCGCCCGTCCGGGCGGACATTCTGGTTGAGGATGCGCCCGCGCACTTCTTTCTTCACCAGGTTCTTGAAGGCCTCGGCGATGTCGCCGCTGGAATAGTCGTCGGCCAACTGCGTGGCAACTTCCGACTCGACCGCGTCCAGGCTGGAGTCGCGTTCGCTCTTGAAGGAATTGCGCTCCAGCACCTCGGAGATGCGGCCGTTGACCAGGGCGTCGACTTTCTTCTGGCGCTCCTCGGTTTCCGAGTAGTCGAAGTGGACCTCGGTCTTGTCGGCGCCGCGTTCGGCCACCAGCCGGTCGATCATCTCGATAGTCTGGACGTTGCTTTCATGGGCCAGCCGGATGCCCTCCAGGATGACCTCTTCGGAAACCTCTACCGAGCCCGACTCGACCATCATGATGGCGTCGCGGTTGCTGGCCACCACCATGTTGAGATCGGCGGAGTTGCTGCGCTGGAAGCTGGGGTTGATGGCGTAGTTGTTGCCGTCCCAGGTGATGCGGCAGGCCCCAATTGGCCCTTCAAACGGGATCTGGCTGAGGGACAGCGCGGCCGATGCGGCAACCATGCCCAGGGTTTCAGGCGGATGCTCTTCGTCCACCGACAGCACGGTGATGATCACCTGCACCTCGTTGTGCAGTCCCTTGGGGAACAGCGGGCGGATGCTGCGGTCGGTCAGCCGGGCGGACAGGATGGCCTCGGTGCCAGGGCGCCCCTCGCGGCGGAAGAAGCTGCCGGGAATCTTGCCGACGGCGTACAGCCGCTCTTCGAACTCCACGGTCAACGGCAGGAAGTCGATTCCCTCCCGGGCCTGGTCGGACATCACGGCGGTGGCCAGCAGGATGGTCTCTCCGCAGGTGATGGTCACGGCGCCGTGGGCCTGCTGGGCCAGTCGACCGGTCTCCAGGGTTATGGGATGCCCGCCGATCTCGCCGTCAATGGAGAAGGGGTTCATCAATTCTTGGGCGGCGTCTATAGTTGTCATAACAGCAGTTCTCTCTACCTCTTCTTCCATCGTTGTTGCTGCCAACCTGCTACTTGTGTGTAGGGGCCGGTTTTCATTCTGGTTTTTGATGGCAAATGGGACTTACGCAGTTGAGTGCCTGTGCTTCCGTCATTCCGGCGAAAGCCGGAATCCAGCGCCCGAAATTGTTAACCATCGTTCATATTCTTTCACACTACGGCTTCTGGACTCCGGCTTTCGCCGGAGTGACGGGCGTGGGATTTCAAGTGCGTAATTCCTATGACAGTTGGTGTGAATCCGGAAACGCGCGAGGTCAATTGCACGGGAAACATATGCGGCGTTCTGAAATTGTTACGTTGAGCGTTGGATCACGGCTTTGCTGGCGGGGAAGGGTTCCGGTTCGGAGGCTGAACACCCGGACGATTCAATCCGGGCGCTGGCCATGGCGACCGGAGGAGCCGTCTATCGGATGGGAGCGCCGGCAGGTTCTTATTCCGGCCGGCTGTTGGGAGCGTGGGCGTATGCCGGGTTTCGGCGCTTCGGGCCGAATCACCGACGCAACCCGAGCCGCCCGATGAGGCTCTGGTAGCGGCCCACATCCTCGCGGCTGAGATAATTGAGCAATCGGCGCCGCTTGGAAACCATCGTTACCAAGCCCCGCCGGGAGTGCACGTCCTTGCGATGGGTGCGTAGATGGTCGGTCACCTGCCGAATGCGCTCAGTGAGCATGGCGACCTGGAGTTCCGTTGAGCCGGTGTCCGACTCGTGTGCTCGATATTCCTCGATGATCCTTTGCTTGACGTCAGCATCCAACATTACGGGCTTCGTACCTTCTCTTTTTGGGTTTCTTCTGTCTTTCGCAAACAGGCTAACACGTCACGGGAGAATAAGCAACAGTTGCCGTTACGGCGTAACTGTTCAGAATTCAGGGGGTTGTCATAAGGGGCTGTCATTATTCAGGGGATTGTCATTGCGAGGCGCTTGCGCCGTGGCAACCCTAACAGCGTGGTACACTCTGCTTATCGGTAGAGCCTGTTGACACTTTGATACCCCTCCCGTCATTCCGGCCTTGAGCCGGAATCCATAAGTTGTGATATGAAGAAACGGGAAGGATTGCTTACGATTTCGGCCACTGGATACCTGCTTTCGCAGGAATGACGGTGAAAATTAGGAATGACGGTGAATATGTCAACACGGCCTAGGACGATGGTCGGCAATGATTAATCAGGAACATAAAACTGACGAGTTGGAGGGTGTAGATGTTTACGCCCCACTGGCGGCGGAAATTCTACGCCGGCATAATCGAGGAGACTCCGAGGCGGACATCCGCAGCGCGGTCAGAGACTTCATCATCCAGAGCGGATTGGTGACTGCCAGCGAGGTCACGCAAGAGGAGTCCCCAACCCAGGCCGCGGCGGGACGGGTTGACCTGGTGGCGCGGGACGCGTTCTTTGAGTTCAAGCGCAATCTGTACAGCGGCGCGCAGATAGCGCCCGAGTACATCACTCAACTGGACGATTACCTGACCGACGCTCTCACCGCCGGCCGGGGCATCCGCGTCGGTGTCCTGACCGACGGCCGGCGCTGGCTGCTGCGCCGCACCGGCGACGGGCAGGTGGACGCGATCAGCCCGCCAATGTGGACGCTGGAGGCGGCGGACGCCGGCCTGCGGCTCTACGAATGGCTGCATGACCGGGTGTTTGAGGAACGGGCCGGCAACGTCGCGCCGACCCAGGACAACCTGGTGCGCGAGTTCGGCGACGCCAGCCACCACACCAACCAGGACTTTGCCACCCTGCGCGTACTGTACGAAAGAGAGGGACATCGGGAGACGGTGCAGGTGAAGCGCCGGCTGTGGGAGGACCTGCTCCGGGCCGCCCTGGGCGAAATCGCCGGCGCGCCCGCCGAGCTGGACGATCTGTTTATCCGCCACACCTACTTGAGCGCGGTTATCGGCATGGCCGTGCAAGCCTCTTTCGGCATCGACATCCACGACCTGGCGACGCAGGACCCCGACGACTTGCTGCAAGGCCGGCGATTGCGCAGCGCGACCGGACTCGGCGGCATCGTGGAATCGGACTTCTTCGCCTGGCCCACCGAAGTCGCCGGCGGCAGCGAGTTCGTCCGCCGGCTGGCCGACCGCGTTGCCCGGTTCGACTGGCGCAACACTCCGTCGGACATTGCCCCCGTGCTGTACGAAATCGTCATTCCCGCCGAGGAACGCCGGCAGTTGGGCGAATACTACACCCCCAAGTGGCTGGCCGACGCCATGGTCGCCGAACTGGTCGCCGACCCGCTGACGCAACGGGTATTGGACCCCGCCTGCGGTTCGGGAACTTTCATCGTGGCGGCGGTGGAGCGGTTCATGGCATCAGCGCGGGAGTCCGCCCTGGAGCCGCTGGAAATCCTGGGTCGGCTGCGGGCGGCGGTTACGGGCATTGACGTGCATCCGGCGGCGGTGCATCTGGCCCGGGCCTCCTGGGCGTTGGCGGCGCGGGAGGCCGTCAACGCGGCGGCAAACTACAACACCGAAATATCGGCGCCCATCTACCTGGGCGACGCGCTGCAACTGCGCTACCGCACCGGCGATATGTTCGCCGAGCACACCGTCACCATCGAGACCCGCTTGGCGGAACTGGGCAGCCCGACCCTGGACTTTCCCATGACCCTGGTGGAGCGGGCGGAAACCTTTGACCGCCTGATGGCCGACGTAGCCGACGCCATCGAGCGGGGCAACGACCCCCTGCTGGCCCTGGACGACAACGGCGTTGCCGATCCTGCGGAACGGGCCGCCATGTCCCAGTCCATCGCCACCATGCAGATGCTGCACCGGGAGGGGAAAAACCACATCTGGGCCTACTACACCCGCAACATGGTGCGCCCCGTGGTCCTGAGCCGGAACAAGGTTGACCTGATTATCAGCAACCCGCCGTGGCTGAACTACCGCAATACGTCCAGCATTTTGCGGGAAGAACTGGAACGGCAAAGCCGGAACCTTTATGGCATCTGGCAGGGGGGGCGGTACGCGACGCACCAAGACGTTGCCGGGCTGTTTTTCGCTCGGTGCGTTGACCTGTATCTGGAACATGGTGGTGTTATTGGGATGGTAATGCCGCATAGCGCGTTGCAGAGCGGCCAGTATGCCAAATGGCGCACGGGCATGTGGGAATCAAAGCCGATGGGACGGGGCCGCAACCGGGCGCGAGGGCGGACACTGTCAGTGAATTTTGGCTGCAAGACAGCATGGGATTTGGAGCCGTTAGAGCCCAACACTTTCTTTCCCGTGGCATCGTGCGTGGTATTTGCGGAACGCAAGGGTGAAAGTACCGAGGCAACCCCGTTGGCCGGCACAGTGGAACGCTGGACGGGCCAAACCGACAGCGCGGACGTAAAGCGGGCAGCCGCCGGGATAACTGATACGTCAGTGGACGGTGAATCACCCTATGCTGGCTACGCGCGAAATGGCGCGACAATCTTTCCGCGCTGTTTGTTCTTTGTGGAAGAAACGGAGAACACCGCTATCATCCGGGCCGGCGGCACCGTAACAGTGAACCCACGTCGGGGTTCGCAGGACAAGGCGCCCTGGAATGGCTTGAACCTGGCAGCTATCACCGAACAGACCGTTGAAAACGCTCACGTGTATGACGTGCACCCGGGCGAGACACTGGTTCCCTATGCTTTGCTGAAACCGCTCAAAGCCGTGCTGCCCGTGAAACGGGGCGAGTTTGCGATACCGACCGATGAAGACGGGCCGGGTAGCATCTACCTGGGCGGACTGGAGCGCCGGATGCGGGAACGCTGGCAGACCATCAGCGACCTATGGGAAATGCACAAGAGATCGGCAAATAAGTTGGATATGCACGGCCGGTTAAACTATTTCGGCAATCTGTCGGCGCAACTGGAATGGCAGCAGGATTCTGGGAAACGCGCGGTCCGCGTTCTATATCCAAAAGCCGGCCAGCCAACGGCGGCAATATTGACAGATGACCAGGCAATTGTTGATTACACTACATATTGGGTTACGTGCAGAGATATGCAAGAGGCGTACTATCTGCTGGCAATTATCAACAGCGAGACGCTGTATCACGCAGTGACTCCATTGATGAACAAGGGGCAATTCGGGGCGCGGGATTTGGAAAAGCACTTGTGGAAGTTGCCGATACCGGAGTTTGACCCGGAAAATCTGTTGCACGCCAGCCTGGCGATGGCCGGGGAGCGGGTAGCGTCCGGAGTGGCCGAACGGTTGGCGGAACTGCAAGAGGAACGCGGCTACCGGCTCACGGTGACGGTCGCGCGCCGGGAGTTGCGGAAGTGGCTGCGGGATTCGCTGGACTGGGCGGTGATTGAACGGCTGATGCACCTGCTCATCGGGCACCCGCCATCGGACGCCGCAGAATGGAAGAAGCGCTGGGAGGATCGCCCCGGGGGTCGTCTGGTGCTCGGCGCGGCGGCAGCAGTGGAGGAAGGGCGGCTGGAGCGAGAGGCGCAGATGGACCGGTGGGGCAGATAGGCAGGTGGCAAGCGCGGAGCCATACGTCAGGGGATGAAGAAACCCAACTCGCGCGCCGCCGTTTCCTGCTGTTCGTCCAGCGTGATGAAAGCCAGCCGGAATTGTCTGCTGGTCAATGATTGCCTGCTTGCCAAATACATTGCGTTTGCAAGGTGCCACATACGAGCCGAAGACAGGGAAACAAGCGCTTGCAACCTTGCCATTTCCGTTCCCAAGCGGCGGTTTGGCAGAACCCACTCGATACCGGATAGCCAACGAGGATCGAAATTTTCGCCCGCACGTTCGAATGCAAAGCGCAATTCCGTCTCAAGGAAGTTTGATGACATCAGCGCCGGGAATTTATCGAGTCGCTCCTGAGTAACAGTACCAACCGGCTCCTCTCCAAATATGATGGGAATGAGGGCTGTCGGATCGAGGTAAGCAACCAGTTAATGTTGCGGCGTCGGCATTCCTAGCCACGTTCAGCCAAAAATCGTGCCAGGGCGCCGGGTATGTGAGCGACCGGTTGCAGATGCTGGCGGGGGCCAGCGTCGCCGGATAAAATCCCTTCGGCGCGTAGTTCCTCCAATAGTTCTTGCAGAAGGCGGAGTTCGTCGGGGTCGGGCACGGGCCGCTCTTCCCGGTCGTCGTCAAAGCGCTGTCCGGCCGGCCTGCTTTCATCGCTCATGGTCGTCAACTCACTGGCAGAGGTTGGTATGGATTCCCGCTTTCGCGGGAATGACGGTGTAGGTGCGGGAATGGCGGAGTAGGGTGCGGGGCAGGTGGTAAGCGCGGAGCCATACGTCAGGGGATGAAGAAACCCAACTCGCGCGCCGCCGTTTCCTGCTGTTCGTCCAGCGTGACGAAAGCCAGCCGGAATTGTCTGCTGGTCAGTGATTGCCTCTGTCGGATATACATTGCGTTGGCCAGATGCCACAAAGGTAGGGCTGGCAACGAGGCAATCTCCGAGACGGCGGCTATTTCCCCGTCCAGCCGGCGATTAGGCGACACCCACCGGTCTATTACCGAGACGAGAGATGGGCTGAATGGTTGTGGCCAGTGTCTGAATGTCGCGCGCACCTCTGCATCCAGCAGGGTTGATGACACCAAAATCGGAAACCTCTCCAGGCGGATACGGGTCTCTTCAGGTTGCTCTCCGAAGATTGCAGGGGTCAACGCCGATGGGTCCACGTATGCCATCAGCGGACGCTCTACGGTTGTCGCCATTGCTTGCGCTTACTGCCGCGCTCGGCGAGGAACCGATCCACCGCTCCGGGTATGTACGCTACCGGCTTCAGGCTGCCGCGTATGCCATCCCCTTTGATCAGGACGCCTTCCTTTTCGAGCTGATCGAGATGCTCTTCCAAAAGGCGGAGTTCTTCGGCATCCGGTTCCGGCCAGTCTTCCGGGCTGCTATCGTCCTGCCGACCGGCAGGGGGTTGTTGCTCGCTCATAATTCCCCCCTCGCTTGCAGGATCCCGTTCTACCCCAGGAACCCCTCCACCAGTTCCACGAACCGCTCCGTGGCCTCCAGTTCCGGGTGGTGGCCGCAGTTGTCGATGATTTCCAGGCGGCTGCCCGGGATGCGGCGCTGGTATTCCTCGCCGGCGCTCACCGGGATGATGGCGTCCTGGGCCCCCCAGATGAGCAGCGTCGGCACCCGCTCCAGCCGGTACACCTGGTGCACCAGGCCCGGGTCGTGCATGTAGGGCCGCCACGAGACCCGGCAGGTGCCCTCCATGGCGTTCTCCCACCGCTCCAGGACGTCCTCCTCCGGCTCGGCGGGACAGACGGTGCGGTACTCGGGCGTGCCGTCGGGGTCCAGCAGGGAGTCGCGGATGTACATGGGTGGGGTGACTTCAAAGATGTCGTAGATCTCGCCTCCCGGCGGGCGGATGCCGCCGGCGCCCACCAGGATGAGCTTGCCGAACTGCTGCGGGCACATGGTGGCCAGCTCGGCGGCCAGCCAGCCGCCCAGGGAGAAGCCCATCAGGTCCGCGCCCTCCAGTCCCAGTTTGTCGAAAGCGCCCAGGTACCAGATGGCCATGTCGTGCATCTTCATCGACCAGTCCAGCTGGTCGGACTGGCCGAAGCCGGGGTGCGACGGGATGTGCAGGGTGTGGTTCTGGGCCAGGGCCTCGTGGTAGCGCAGCCAGCCGGGATGGCCCAGCTCGTCGTGCAGAATGATCAGCGGGTTGCCGGAGCCGCCGGTGACGAGCTCCACGTTGGAGCCGGATACCTCGGTGATGCTGGAAGTCCAGGGTTGGGCGGTTGTGGTCATGGTATGACTAGTCCTCTCGGTGCGGCTTGGTACGCAAGGGCCGCGAGGCAAGGCGCTTCGCAGCGGCAACGACGATATCCAAAGAAATGGAGCGGGCGATGGGATTCGAACCCACGACTTTTTGCTTGGGAAGCAAACACTCTACCACTGAGTTACGCCCGCCCGACGGATGGCAGCCGGGCATCGGCCGCCTACCGCAAGTTTGCCACAGGGCGGCGGGCAGGGCAAGGGGCGGGGTGACGGTCGCAGATTTCATTGCGCGGCGGTCGTCACTCTTATGACTACCTCAGCGTCTGTTGGCGCGATCCCGCCTTCCTCCACCATGTCGTCAACATATGCACCGGCGGCATCCGAAAGAGCAGCCAGTGCCTCCTCGCGTGTTTGGCCCCAAGCGGCACAGCCGGGCAGTTCGTCAATCCACGAGCTCCAGCGGCCGTCTTGGTCCCGTTCAACTTGCGCTTGGTATACGCTCATTGCATCGCTCTCCATTCTCCTGCGTTCTGGTTTTGATTTGGTTGAAGCGTGTCGGCAGCTTGTCGTCACCGCTATGCTGACTTTCTTACCATGTTGCCTGAGTTGAGGGTCCCTCGGGTCTTTGGCTCGGCATACAGTAAAATGTAGCTACGATCACGCTTAGAGCGTTGGACGCGATTTGCTGCTACTCCGCCGTTAATGGCCGGGGGCGAGGTATCTGAACATGCCGATAAATTTGTGGTTGGATCACCCATGGATAGCAATTTTGATATCGACGGTGGTGCCGCCGCTACTTTGCGTGATAATTCAATACTCGCGCAAAGTAGGGCGATTTCGTCGTGGAGACTTGTGGGATGCGCTGGCAGTCGGGTTGGTCCCGGCTGTACTGTTGTTGTCTCTAACGGTCGGTGTATTGAACCGAGAACTGGAAACGTTACGAGCTGCATCACAACATTCCAATTCTTCGCAAAATGCTATACCGGATCAATCTATCAAGCTGATTCGGCAGGAAGGTTTCCTGGAAGACGCCTGGAACCCGCATACCATTGAACAATTGATGGCCAAGATTAGCGGACTTACTGATGAAGAGCGCGAAGACGCGATCGAAAACGATTTGGGGCTATTGATAGAAGTGGAAGGGAAAGTATCGGACGTTTCAGAGTACGAAGTCGTCGACGAGATATCAGTCAGGATAGAAATGGGAGACGGGAATACAGCGTTTGCTAGATCCGGGTCAAAGTTTTGGAAACCCCGATTGAGAGCCTATCCACGAGGAGCTGATATTAGAGTTGTTGGGTCAATACGGGACGTGAGAGAAAGAATTGTTTGGGTGGAACTCGTTGAGCTAAAACACCCCAGAAACTGAATCCGTCCTTAAATCGGGCAGAAAATCGGCGCCTACACTTATCCCATGTGCTTGCAGCCAGTAATTCCGGGCGCGATTGGGCCCGTGTCATTTTTGGGTTGACTGTGAAGAAGGCCCTTTTTCTCTAAGGCGCAACCGCCGTTTCCCGCCGGTCCCCCTGGAAGTCCCGCGTCAGCTGGGCCAGCAGGAAGAAGATGTTCTCCACGGCGTTGGTGGCTTCTACGATGATGCGCTGGCGGCCGTCGTCTTCCTCGGGGGCCATGGCCAGGTAGCGGGCGCGGACGTCCTGCATCAGGCTGCGGCGGTCGCCCATCACCTGCTCGACGAAGGCCCAGGAGTCGGGGTCGTCCTCTTCCAGCGCGTCCAGGAAGATGAGCAGGGCGGCGTCGGTGCCCTCGACCACGCTGATCTGGAAGGGCTCCAGCATGTCGTCCTCGGGCAGGTCGCGCAGCAGGCCGGGCAGGGTCGAGAACTGCTCCTCCAGCCAGGTGATCAGCTTCTGGCGGCCCAGCACGGCGTTGCGCCGTTCACTGTCCTGTCCCGGGTTGCGCTGACCCAGCTGGGCCAGGAACTCGTCGATGCGGGAGTTCACCTCCAGCGTGGACTGCCGGACGGCGCCCAGGGGCAGTCCCATGCGCGCCTGCTCCAGGTACTCGGAGAACCGGCCCAGCACCCGCTTCTGTTCCAGGTGGGCCAGGTCCAGGGCTGTGGTCACGTCGTCGATGGCCTGGTCGTGGATGAACTGGGGCCGGGATCGTTCTTCCTCGGCGCTGGCTGGCCAGACGCGGGCGAACAGTCGCATGGTCCATTCCGGCGCGGATAACACCACGATCCGCGATGGCATGCCGAAGACGATCACGGCCAGCGCCATCTGCGGGCCCAGGTCGATGTCCGGCCAGGTCACCAGCGCCTTGACCAGCGGCACCTGCGCGTACACCTCTATATATAGGAGTATCACCAGGATGATCGCCGAGAAGAAGACCTGGAACGCCCAGAACATGCCCAGCTGCCGCGCGGTTCCGCTCAGGCCCGACGACACCACGATCACGCTGATGGCCAGCCCCACGTAGGAGCCGTAGATGTACATCAGCACCTGCTCCACGCCCACCAGCTGGGCGGCGGCCAGCCCGATGCCGAAGGCCACCACCGGCACCAGCGCCTGCACGATGAACGTCAGCAGCGCGCCGATGATGAAGGACAGCAGGATGGATCCGGCGGAAAGCTCCAGGCCGGCGCGGAACCAGGGCTGTTCCGACAAAGGCGCCGCCGACTCCTTGATCAGCACCAGGCCGAACAGCAGGGCCGCCACTCCGAAGAGCATGGCCCCGGCCTCACGGTAGTTGCCCCGGTTCAGACGGGTGATGATGACGCCGCCGATGCCGATGCCGTAGAGCGCGGCGATGCGTATGTCCACGGTCACAATGAACAGGATCAAGCCGACCCCCATCTGCGCGCCCAGGGCGATGGGGTAGCCTTGCTTGGCCGAGATCAGCCCCGACCGCAGCATGCTGATGGTGATGAACGTGACCGCCGGCGATGACTGGGTGATGGCGCCGGCCAGGGTGCCCCAGCCGAAGGCGGCGAAACGGTTGTCGGCCAGGCGGCTGGCCAGTATCCGGAGGCGCGGCCCCACCACCGTCTTCAGGTTCTCGGACAGGAGCCACATCCCGAAGAACAGCAGCCCAACGCCGCCGAGGATGCCGCCAAGCACTGCAATCATGGAGTTATCGAGCCCCCGTATAGCAAAGTATGAGACCCGGTGGCATTATCTTTGCGCGACGGGGGAGATTCAACCCGCCGGTGCACCTGTTGGTGCGGGCTGCCGGGCTCGTCGGCCCCGGGCAGGTTCCGTTCGAGGCCACACGCGGGCTCGGGCGTATTGCCGCGCCCGTTATGGATCAGCCCGGATATATAGCGAAATTAGCGAAGTTAGCGTTAATTTGTAATTTGCCTAATTTTGCTATATATAGTCGGCATGGATCCAATTCGTAACCCCTATGCCCCGGGCGCTGGCACCCCGCCGCCCGAGTTGGCTGGACGTGACGCCATTCGTGACGCTGCTCATGTGGCGTTGGAACGCACTCGCATCGGAAGGCCGAGCAAAAGCCTGTTGATGGTAGGATTACGGGGTGTTGGAAAGACGGTGCTGCTGGAACGCATCCGACAGGATGCGGAGGCCGCCGGCATCTATACCCTCTTCATCGAATCGCCAGAAAACCGGTCGTTGCCGGCCTTGCTCGCTCCCGCTCTGCGCGTCGCTTTGCTGAAACTCTCGGGAAAGGAAACGGCCAGGGAACTGGCCCAGCGAGCCCTTCGTGGCCTGGCCGGACTGGTTGGCGCGTTGAAATTGAAGTACCAGGATATCGAAGTGGGATTGGACTTTCTCCCCGAGCCCGGTTTGGCGGACAATGGTGACTTGGAGATCGACCTGCAGGCATTGTTTGAAGTCGTTGCTGCCGCCGCCGCTGCCGACAACACATGCGTAGCAATTTTCATCGACGAACTGCAATATGTGAAAGAGGACGAACTGGCGGCACTGATCACAGCATTGCACCGGACGTCCCAACGGCGTCTCCCTATTGTCATGCTCGGCGCCGGCCTTCCGCAGGTCAGAGGGCGTATGGGGCAAGCCAAATCGTACGCCGAACGGCTTTTCGATTTCCCGGAGATAGGCGCATTGACGCCCGAAGATGCGCGTATCGCCATCGCGAAACCCGCTCAGGACGAAGGTGTGGATATTGATGGCCCGGCTCTTGAAACTGTCATAACTCAAACCCAATGCTACCCTTATTTCCTCCAGGAATGGGGCAAACACCTCTGGGATGTGGCTGAGGAATCTCCCATCACGCTAGACAATGTCCACGCCGCATCCCAACAGGCTATTGCTACCTTGGACCAAAGCTTCTTTTCAGTCCGATTCGACAGGCTCAGGCCTTCGGAAAGACGCTACGTACGCGCCATGGCTCAATTGGGAGCCGGTTCGCATCGGTCCGGCGACATTGCCAACGAACTGAAACGCTCGGTAAGTTCCCTGGCTCCAACTCGCAACCAATTGATCAACAAAGGCATGATTTGGAGCCCCAGCCACGGCGATACTGCGTTCACCGTTCCCATGTTCGACGAATTTATGCTGCGCATCATGCCTGGCGACGACTGGCGGTAGTACAGCAGGCGAGCCAGCCATTAGCTCCTGGAGGCATCGCCCGCCGGCCCGTCGCCCCACGGCACCTCCGCCAGGTTCCGCTCCCGGCGCACTTCGTTGATCGTGAGCACGCCCCGATCCAGCAGCGCCGACTCCCGCTGCACCCGGTTGTTCTCGTCCTCCTGCAGCGCCTCGATGGCCGACAGGTCGAACTCCACCGTCAGCTGCGGGTAGCCCAGCTTGGGCAGCAGCATCCGGTTCAGCTGCTCCTCCAGGAACCGCACCTCCGGCACGATGGTGTTGCGCCAGAACATGCGCTCCGACGCCTGCACGTTGGCGTAGGTGGCCCGCTCGAAGTCGCCCAGCAACAGCTTGGGCACGCCATACGTCCTGCTGACCTCCTCCAGGCTCCAGCGCAGACCCTGGATGAAGTCGATGTCCCGGTGGGACAGGCCCAGCGTCTTCACGTCGCGCACCGCCGACGCCACCGCCGGCCGGTTGGCGTTGACCGAACCCTGGTGGCGCATCTCCCACCGCGTGTAGAACTCCTCCAGCTCCGTCTCGTTCATCTCCTCGTCGGTCAGCAGCAGGAAGTCGGGCCGCGCCGAGTTGCGCAGCAGGTGCCGGTTGAACCGCAGCCCCTCGTGCCCCATGTCCGCCGAGAGCCGCGCCGGCGCCAGCGGCGACAGGCCGGCCAGTTCCTCCAGCGGGTTGAAGTAGCGCAGCCATACGATCTCGTCCGGCGTGTAGGCCACCGGCTCGGCGACCCCGCGGTACACGAACCCCCGCACGTAGCGCCGCCGGTCCGGGATCACGACCATGCGGTCGGGACGCAGTGGCCACAGTTCCGCCTGGCCGTCCTCGTCCCGCTCGATGGCCCAGAAGGCCGCGCCCCACAGGCACAGGTGCGTCTCCGTCGCCCGCCACAGGTCGGCCCGGGTGTGCCACGGGTTCACCCGATCCAGCAGCCGCGCCGCCGGATGCGACGGCTCCACCGCCCTCCTGCGCCCGCCCGACTCGCCGGCGCGGTACACCCGCAGCGGCGGCCGCGTCAGGGCGTCGGCCCGCAGTTTGATGGCCGCGTACACCGACGGCGACGTCGCCATGTACCGCCCGTACTCCGGCCGAGCCCAGCCGCCGGCGGCGTCGGTTGCCAGGCCGGCCAGACGCTCCTCCGCCGGCAGCCGGTCCGCCCGCGCCGCCCGCGAGCCCTTGTTGATCCCGGCCCGCTGCACCACCCGGGTATCCGCCGCCTCGCGCCGGCCGACCCCAACGGAGCGCAGCATCTTGCCCAGTTTCACCATGTTTGCTCTCTCCTTATATTTATTGTCAGCAGCAGGATTGCCGGAATTTTGGATTCGCAGGATTGTGGCAACTCCGCCGCCGGACCACCCAATCCTGAAAATCCGCTAATCCCGAAAATCCTGCTTCTGACATTCAACCTCTTTATTAAAGGAACAGGTCCCGCATCCACCGCGGCATCTCGGCCGGCGGCTCCGCGTCCAGGAAGGCCAGCATCAAGGCGTCGGCCTTGTCCGGCGACGGCAGACCCCGACGCTTCATGTCCTCCTTGCTCTCCATCAGCACCTTGCCCCGGCTGTTGTACCGATACCGCAGCGACGCCAGCTCGGCGATCAGCTCCGCGTCCCGGGGGATGCGGATGCTGTGCTCCCGGAACCGCCGCGCCAGTGTCCAGTAACCCTCCGCCCGCAGGTTCGCGCAGGTGACCTCCTCCTTTAACGGCGTGGCCGCCCCGTTGAACCCGTACACCGGCTGGCCCTGCTCCCGCAGGATGTCCACCACGCCGGAGCCCAGGCCGGTCTCGTCCACGGTGATCTGCCGCGGACTCCGGTCGCGGACCGCCGCGATCACCGCCCCGGCCACCTCGGTGTTCGCGAACCCGTGAAACACCCGCACGTCCACCACCACGTCCCCGCGCCGCACCATGATCACGCTGCGGTCCACGCCGAACCGCGCCACGTCCACGCCCAGGACCACCGGCTCGTACCCGCCCGTCGCCGCCGGAACCTCGCCCAGCGGATACGTCGCGTCGTCGATGTCCGAGATGGCGATCAGGTTGTCCTCGCCCCGGTCCGGGAACTCGCCCATGATCCGCGCGCGGAACATCTCGCTGTTCTCGCCCCACATCGCCCGTCGCTCTTCCACCCACGCCGGCGTGGTCAGGCCGGGGATGACGATGCGACCCGCCGCCACGTTGGGCGACTCCAGCGCCGACATCGTGATCGTCTCGTAGATCCCCTTCTCCCGGTGAAAGGCCCGGTGGAACCCGCCCGACGTCGTCGTCGGGTTGCCGATCAGCAGCAGCGTCGGATGCGCCGACGTCATCACCGCCTCCACCGCCTCGTAGATCGGCTCGGCGACCCCCTCCGCCTCGTCCACCACCACCAGCATGTTCTCGCAGTGGAACCCTTGGAACTGGTCCGCTTCGCTGGCCGACAGCCCCATGGCGTAGCGGTCCTCCGCCACCTCCCACCGCGTGTCCAGCATCGTCCCGCCCAGCGTGTCCGACGCGTTCCGGTACAGCCGGTGAATCTGACGCCACAGCACGTGGCGCACCTGCCGGAACGTCGGCGCCGTGCTCAGCACGATGGCCGGATCATGCGCGTGGACGTACCACAGCACGGCCACCGCGGCGGTGAAGTCCTTCCCCAGCCCGTTCCCCGACTTCACCGCCACCCGACGCTCCCGCTCCACCGCCCGCAGCACCTCCTCCTGCTTGCTCCACAACCTCACCCCCAACACATCCGAAGCGAACCGCACCGGGCCATTGTCTGAAGCAGGATTTTCAGGATTTGAGGATTGCCAGGATTTCCGCTCATTCGGTGCATCCCCTAATCCTGTCAAATCCCGTAATCCGGCCAATCCTGCTTCAGACTGACCGGATGGCCGAAAATCCCGAAAATCCTCAAATCCGGCAAATCCTGCTTCAGACTGACCGGACCGGCGAAAATCCCGAAAATCCTCAAATCCGGCCAATCCTGCTTCAGACTGACCGGATCGGCGAAAATCCTGGTAATCCCCAAATCCGGCCAATCCTGCTTCAGACTGACCGGATGGCCGGAAATCCCGAAAATCCCCAAATCCGGCCAATCCTGCTTCAGACGATTTTGAGACGGCTACGACAACGTCCGTCCCATCCCGCCCCACTTACCGCGCCGCCCCGGAGCGCGACCCCGGCCGCCGGCGCACCGCGGCCACCGACGCCAGCCGACGCCTCGCCTCCTCGGAGTTGATCGGCGCCGCCGCCGGCTGCACGTTCGCGCCCCCGGCCACACCCGCCGGCGGACTGAACAGGAACCCGCAGTCCAGGCACCGGTACACCGTGTGGTCTTCCCCGTCCAGTCGGGCCAGTTCCAGCAGTCGGTCGGAATTGCAACGTCGGCACGTCAACACTGTTCACCTCTCTATCGTGGCCCGAATTTGCAAATTGGCCGGGCCACACCACACCACTCTATAGAACTAACGTTCCATTAGTCAATACCCTCCGTGTCACCAAATAAAAAACCCCGCCGGCTTCCCGGCGGGGCATCATTGCGGGGGTAGGTCGGCGGAACCGGACTAGCCCGGATTGTGCCGCTCCACGAACTCCACGATGCGCGCGTCCAGCGATCCCTTCTGGTCGTCCAGCGTGCCAGCGTCGGCGAACGCCACCGCCAGGTGCGCGTCCCGTTGGATGTCTTCCCAGTCGGTCTCCAGCTCGAACTCGTCCCGCAGTTCTTCAAAAAGCTGGTCCAGCGAAGCCTTGTCGAACATATCGGTTTTGTTACCTCCTCCGGTTGGTCGGCGACCCTGCGGTTGAGCCGCCCCGTGCCACTCCGCCGCACAGGTCTCCCCGTGCTGACCCAACCCGATCTCCGGCGCGCGTGGCAGCAGACGGTATATTACTCCCATTCATCGCCGGGGGCAACCCGCCCCACCCGCACGCCGGCCCACTTTCCGCCCGGCAACCGTCAGCAGCAGGATTTACCGGATTTTAGGATTTTCAGGATTGGAACCGCTCTCAGGATTGGAACTGCTCTGTGGTGAAGATATCCCAATCCTGTCAAATCCCGTAATCCCGTAAATCCTGCTTCTGACGAACTCCCCTCAAATCCCGTAATCCCCCCAATCCTGCTTCTGACGAACTCCCCCGCCTAGTCCCCCTCTCCCACTCCCTCAGGAGACCCTGCCATGGCCGAAATTCTCGCTGACCCCGTCGTCCTCGCCGCCGCCATGGGCTTCGTCGCCGGTATGTCCTTCGGCATGACCGCGGCGATAGTCATGGCCATGTACTTCAGCAAGCTCTGGTGACCCGTCACCCCCCTACCGCCCCCACCCCCACGCCGGCCCACTTTCCGCCCGGCAACCGTCAGAAGCAGGATTTACCGGATTTTAGGATTTGACAGGATTGAGGTATCTTCAGCACGGAACGGTCCCAATCCTGAAAATCCCGTAATCCCCCCAATCCTGCTTCTGACAACCCCCTACCGCCCCTTCCGCCGCGCCGTGCTGATCCCCCCGGCGAACCCCAGCAGCGCCCCCACCGTGCCCTTGACCGTCCAGTCCGCCGCGTTCGACAACTGCTGCTGTACCGGCGTCAACTCCGGCCCGGTTGTCCCCGATAGCCAGACCAGTACGCCTCCACTCATCAGCGCCAGGCAGAACAGCATTACCAGCACTATGACCGGCAACAGGTACTGGCTCATTGCCGGTTCGCTTCCCCGTCCGCCGGCGCCGCCAGATCCCGGACGGGGTTGGCCTGGCCCCGTTTGTAAATGTAATACATCAGCGCGCCGAAACTGCCCAGCAGCCCCAGCAACCCGACCACCATCATAAACAGCCCCAACGCAGCCATCGCGACGTCCATTTTCCGCTCCCTCCCTTACCCGGCCCATTATAGCCCATAGCCCCGCCCCGCCCCGCCCGCCAACCGTCAGAAGCAGGATTTACCGGATTTCAGGATTTGACAGGATTGAGATATCTTCAGCACGGAACGGTCCCAATCCCGCAAATCCCGTAATCCCGCAAATCCTGCTTCTGACAATCCCCCCATCCCCTCCCTGTCATTGCGAGCGCAGCGTGGCAATCTCGCCGCGGTGGCGCGCACCCCACGGGATTGCCGCGTCGCTGTCGCTCCTCGCAATGACAAACTGGCAGAGCCCCCAAATCCTGCTTCTGACGAACTCCCCCCGCTTCTCACCTCCCCATCCCCTCCATCCCCTCCATCCATGTAAAACTCAAAAATTCGCCCAAATTGCCACCCCTTATGTAATACTCCCGTAATAATGACCCCGCTAAAATGGCAAGCCAAGTCTGGAAATCTACCCAGCCGTCGCCCCCGGCCGGCCCACCGCCCGCTCATACCGAGCCATCCCCTCATCCTGAGAGGAACAACACCGCTCATCCTGAGCCTGTCGAAGGACCCGCCAACCCGACGGCCCCACCGCAAGGAGGTGTCACCCCCATACCTGACCAAAGCCGCCCCACGCCCGCCCGCGGGCAATTCCTACCAGCCCGCGTAACCCCGGGCCGAGGGCGCAGCCACCTACCCACATTACCCAGAGGACAATCTCGAAAGGGAGATTTTGTCAAATGAGTAGAAAAACGAGAAAGCTGATATGGTCAGCGCCCCTGGTGGCGGCCTTCGCCGTCATCGGCGCACTGGCCCTGTTCATGACGCTGACGCCCAGCCAGACTGAGGCGCAGGCGAACACGGCGCCGGGCCGGCCCGGCACGCTTACCGCCAAGGCGTTCACCGACGGCACTCCGGAGACGGAGATCCAACTGATGTGGAGCGCGCCGACCACCGGAGGCTCGCCGACCCACTACCGGATCGATCAATCCATGAACGGTGGCAACACCTGGACGGCCTTGCGCTCGAACGTTACCGACACCACTTTTCTCCATACGGGATTGAAGGCCGGTCAAACGTTCCATTACCAGGTGTTTGCCGTTAACGGCCAGATGGTCAGTCACAAGTCCAATACTGCCACTGCGACCACTCACGCGGCGGTGAAGCCGGAGAAACCGGACAACCTGGTTGCGACGGTCGGGGAAGAGAGTGGTGCCACTGACAGTAGAGCGGACACCGACGCCGAGTTGACCATCAATCTGGTATGGACCGCTCCACCAGACCCCAAGGGCGCCCCGGTTCTCGGCTACGTGGTGCAGTACGCGCTCATTGAAACCCCCGGCTCCTGGACCGAGCTGATGGTGAAAGCCGGGGAGTTTGAGTTCAAGGCGGATGGCGTGAGTGCGAGCCACATGAAGTTGGACGCCGGTCGCACCTACCGCTACCGCGTCGCCGCGTACAACAAGACGATGAAGGTCGATGACAAGGTCGTCCACGACCCGAATTATCTGAGCCCCTGGGCATCTCCTGACTCCGCTACTACTCTGCCGGGAGACGCGCCGGACACGATCGACCACGAAGATGTGAGAGTCGCGGTTTCGCCGGCTGAGGAGAAGATCTTCCTATACTGGCCCAAGCCGGGCGATCCCATGGGAGACCCGGTAAACGCGTATAAGGTTGAGGGACGGCCGATTTCCAAAGCTGACGGCTCCGCCCTTGACTTCGATGCTACGAATGATATCGCCAACGACACCCTTTGCGCCGCTGCCGATGGTAGCGCTCTTACCAATGGCTGTCCGTGGGAAACGATCAAGGACAATATCGGCGTGCCCAGCGGCAAATTCATTCACAGCTTTGAAGTGACCGTGCGGGACGTGAACAACAACACCCCTTACGACAATTACTTCAAAACGATGGCGAACTGGCAATATCGCATCAGCCCCAAGAACCGGTCCACGCCCGAAGGATCTACACCGGATGATGCTGCAGCGACCGCGGGTACGACTGCCGCTCAGATTGAGGTCGCCCGGTCCAGCGGCGGCACCCCCGTACAGTTTTTGACATTGCCAGGCTCCTTGCGGGTAGCGCCCTCTACCGATGCCGCCCACCATGAGGGACGAACAGGGTTAACCCTCACGTGGAACAAATCGCGGACAACCCAAGCCGAAGCCGAGCGGGACGATGCAGGAGTCTACCGTGTTGAGTACTCCAATACCGGCCCCTCAGACCCGGGCGGCTACGACTGGCGGCTCCTGGGCACAGATGGGACATTTTTCCCGGCTGCCGGCGGCGCCGCTGGTGAAGGCACCACTAACGCCTCCCAGACGGCCACTGACCATGCCGGAGTCGTTCACCAGGGTGAGACTGCTTCTCCCGGTGATTTCGACGAAGACCTGACGGCTGGGCAGACGCGCTATTACCGGGTCTTTGCGCTTGGCGCCGCAGCCGACCGACTAATGAGTTTCCACTCTGACCAAAAGTCGGGAACCACCGCAAATGCGAAGAAGCCCGAAAAGCCCACCGGATTGACGGCTGTTGCAGACAGCCATGTCAGCATCAAGCTGTCATGGACTGCTCCCGACCTGCCTCTTGCTGACAACGACGAAAAGGACGGCAGTGAGGAAGGGCCCTCGGTCATTGAGGGCTACTTCATACAGTACCTGGATGAAGGGTCCACTACCTGGGCTCACCTCAAAAACAAGACAGGCGGCAACCTGGTCACGGATAAAACGACCTACACTGACACAGGTCTGGCTCCCGGGGCCTCCCGAGAGTACCGGGTCGCTGCGGTGAACAAGATCAGCACTTCCGAACAGCGGAGCGACTGGACTGACCTGGTGAAAGGCTCCACTGTGCCCATTCCCTTGCCCCAGGCGCCGACCGGTCTGGTGGCCGAAGCAACGAGTCACTCTACCGTTGACCTGACCTGGCTGGCCCAGGCTGAACAGCCCGAACACGCTTTGGTCATGGAATACGTGATTGAGCACAGCCCGGACGGCAAGAAGAACACCTTCAAGACCCTGGCGATGGTCACCGCCATGACTCCTGAGGATGGTGGCGATGTCCATACCATCTACACCGACGAGGGCTTGGCGCCCAACACTGAGCGTCACTACCGCGTGTACGCGAAGAACGCCCGTGGTCGCAGCGACCAGGTGTCGAACGTAGACAAGGCGACCACCGCCGATACCAACGTTCCGACTATGCCGATGAGCGTGATGGCTGACGCCACCAGCGCCACCGAGATCACGGTGACCTGGGCAGCGCCGGCTAACAACGGCGGCAGCGACGTCACCGGCTACACGGTGGAACGCGGCACGATGGGCGCCGACGGGAACATGACGTGGACGGCCGTGGACCCGGCCCACACCGGCATGGCCATGACGTACATGGACACGGGCCTGACGGCCAGCACCAAGTACTACTACCGCGTCGCCGCCTCGAACGCCAACGGCATGGGCGAATACTCCGACGGCATGGCCTACGCCATGACGCAGGCGCCGCCGGCTGATGCCATCAGGCCGACCATCACTGGAACGCCGTCCGTTCTAGGAAACAGCATCAGCGTGCTGTGGAATACGGCTTCGAACCAGGGCGCCGAGCAGATCAAGGTCGCGCTGTTCGAACTGGATGAGAATGACGACGTGACTCGCCTCGCGGAGGGCTACGCCGGCAACGTCCACACGATTAACCCGGCAGAGGGCAACCCCGGCGCTCACACCTTCACCCTGGTTCCGCCCGGCAGATACAAGGTGGCCGTGGCGAACTTCGCCAACGGGATGCACCGCAGCATCGTGTCCGGCGTGGTCACGGTGTCTGCGCAGTAGCGCCCAGCCATCGGTAAGGAACGGTCGGAGATCCATCGGGCAACGCCTGCCGGTTCTCTGACCGCTCCGGGAACGAACGAAGTCCAACGACAATCTCACAAGGAGATTCTCACAAATGACTTACAAAACCAGAAAGCACATCTGGCCGGTGCCGCTGGTGGCGTCAATCGCCATCCTCGGCATGCTGGCCGCGTTCCTTGTGCTGGCGAACAACCCTGGCGTCACCATGGCCCAGGACGGCGACCCCTGCGCCGGCATGACCGACGATGAGCGCAGCGATCACATCCTAGACGGTGGAACCTGCGGCGACCAGACGGAGCCGACCACCGGCGACCCCCTGGCTGCCGTTCCGGAGCCCATGTACTTCAATCTGGACAGCCTGGACAACGGCGCGCGGCTCAGCTGGCACGCTCTCCCGGACAGTTCGGACTATACGGTTATGGGCTACCAGATTGACCGGAAGGTTTACCACAGCGACGCGGCCATTCTCGCCCTGCTGCGCAGCGGCGGCGGCGACGCCACCATTGACATCGGCGTCATGCAGCAGTACCGGGACCTGGGTCTTTCCTACGGAACCACCTACACCTACCAGGTGCGCGCCTACGTGTCCGTAACCGACGCGGATGGCGAATCCATGATGGGCCACGGACCCTGGAGCCGCGAGCGCACCACGGTGACCGCCGACGCGGGCGGCCGCCTGGCGCCTCTGCTGGACGCGCCCACTGCGGTGCAGATGCTGGATGCGGCCGCCGCTTGCGCCAATTCGATCACCGTGTCCTGGCAGGCGCCCGCCCATCTGGGCACTGTGTCGGCAACCGACGGAGACGGCATGTACGTTGGTCCCGACTACATCGGCGGAGAAGGAGCCGGGAAGGAAGAAGTCGGCAAACCCGCGACCTCGGTTATCTATAAGGTCGAGCGCATGGTCGGCACCGGCGCGTGGGCCATGGTCGCGCACACCGACACGATGTACATGGACACCAACGTGGCCTACGGCAACACCTACAAGTACCGGGTGCGTGCAATGAACGGCGCCCGCCTCTACGGCCCCTGGATGATGGTCAGCGAGACGTTGACCGAGCCGCCGGCGCCGCAGGCCCCCAGAAGTCTGAGGGTCAACCTGGAGGAAGACCAACTGACGTTCGAACTGCAGTGGAGCGCGCCGCCCGATCCCGACGGACTGTGGCGGACCAGCACTGACTTCAACGCAGCCGATGCAGCCGGAGATTATCTGAGCGACAAGTTGCAGTACGTCGTCCAACGGAAAATCAACGATGGCGAATGGTCGACTATCAGCACGCAGCCGCATCAATACTCCAGCGACGGTCTGAGCACCACGTTCGAGCAGGAGCACATCCACGAGCCGACCGACATCTCCGCGATCCGCGGCGCAACGGTCAGGTTCCGGGTGTCCGCATTGGTGGACGACTGCAACAAGTCCAATTGGAACCAGGCCGACGAAGTGGAAGTTCCTGCGGCAACCGCGCCGGAGATGCCCACCGGATTGACCGCCACGCCCATGGGCCAGAACCAGATTGATCTGAGCTGGACCGCGCCGGCGGACGGCGGCAGCCCCATCACCGGGTACACCTTCGAGTACTCCACTGACGGCGGCACCACTTGGAGCGACCCGGCTGCTACCGACAGCATGACCGGTCACAGCCACACCGGCTTGATGGCCGCGACCACCTATACCTATCGCGTCACCGCGATGAACGCCGTCGGCAGCAGCATGGCCTCGGCAACCGATGATGCGATGACGGCGGCCGCGCCGACCGTGAACGCGCCGGCCATCACCGCAGCCTCCAGCGATGCTGCCGGCTCGGCAACCATCACGCTGACGCCCTCTGCCAACGCCACCAAGCATTTCGTTTGGGCGTTCCGCGTGGGCGGCACTGACAATGCTGCCGATGGCAAGTGGTCCGACGAGGCTGCCGGCGACGCTACCTCGGTGACCATCACCGGCCTGACCAGCGGCGCGAGCTACTGGTTCATCGCCATCGCCGGCAGCGGCGAAGGCGCCGCGACCACATGGTCCAACTGGAGCGGCTGGACTGCTGCCACGGCGATCCAGTAAAGGCAGCCAAAAGCCGAAAGGACTGCCCGGCGCCGCCAAGGCGCCCCTAGCGGCGCCCCACGTCGGGCCGGGCGGTCAACCCAAACAATCTCACAAGGAGATTACAGCAAATGAATGGCAAAACCAGAAAGCACAGTTGGCCGGTGTCGCTGGCGGTGATGTTTGCCGTCGTCGGCATGGTGGCTGCTTTGGTGGCGTTGACGGCATTGCCGGGAGTGACCTCGGCGCAATCCCCGCCGCCGCCGCCTCCTCCTCCCGGCTCCAGCGGCACGCCCCCGACGGGCTCCACTCCGCCGGCCCCGCCTCCAGCGCCCGGTGTCTCTACCATCGGCTCAAGCTCCACCTCGGCCAGCGCCGGAGTGAAGCTGACCCTGGACATCGCCCAACTGCCTATGAATTTGGTCGACGGCAGCTCCATCGTCCTCTACCTGGAAGACGACTACCAGGTGCCGGACAGCATCGACCGCGGCGACGTGTACTTCATCGTCCCCGGCTCGGACGACCAGCGGACCAACAACGGCGGTCGCGTTTTCGCCACCTACGCGGTGGAGATCAGCGACGACAACCACTTCGGCGGCGACGACGACTGGGACATCCAGGTATTCGTGCCGGACTTTGACACACGGGACGTTAACGCCGCCGCGGGGTTCCAAGCCCCGATGACGGGCGAGCCCCTGCAGCTGGTCATCACCAAGGCCGCCGGCATCAAGAACCCCAGCGAAGCCCACGACAACAATAACGACTACGCGGCCGGCTACAAGTGGAGCTACGCCGTGATCGGGCCAGGCGTCAGCGTCCCCGACGCTCCCGCCGACAACGGAGACGACGACCTCATCGTCAAGGCCAAGATCTCCCTGTCCGACGAGGACAATAGCCGCGGCTACGAGATGACCGTCACCGGCTCTGGCTTCAACAATGGCGTCACCGCCGCTGTGTACGTGAAAGGCTATTCAACAATGCCGGAAACCGCGCCCAGTTGCACGGAGATCGTCAATACGGGCACCGAAGCGGGCGACGCCACCGTGGGTAGCGACGACAAAGCCGCCGTTACCTTCGAAGTGACCGCGCCCACCTTCAAGCCGGGTGAGAACAATTACCTTTGTATGGTGGACGGAGAAGGGCGGATGTCCTTCGACGACATCGAGAAATTCGAGTTGGAACCCTCCATACGAGTGTCTCCCACCCAGGTCAGCTCCGGTGACACGGTTACTGTTTTCGCCCAGGACTTCATGAGCGGAAACTTCGACACCCTCAAGCTGGCGGGACAGCAGGTGTACCCCACCGCCACGGGCCAGTTGCCCATGGTCAATGTCGCTTCCACCAATATCGGCAACGACGGTTCGGCGACCGCCACCTTTGAGATGCCGGGAGGCGTAAAGGGCACGGTGCGTGTTGACGCCTCGTGGGGCGGCAACAACGAAAACACCAAGATCACCATCGCGCCGTCCACAGTGTCGGCCAGCAAGACTGACGTGCTGCCCAACGACAGCATCACCATCACCGGTAACGGCTTTGCCAGCGGCGCCTGTATCCCTGTCGCCAACATCAGGCTGGACGACGTGCCGGTGAAAGTCGATGACGAATCCTACGAAAGTTGCACCGTAGGCGAAACAAGCTATGGGAACAGCGTGGTGACCTCCAACGCCGGTCAGTTCGTGGCGACGATTCATCTCTCGCCGGCCAACAGCCGCGACACAGATCCCACCCTGATTCCGGGTAGCCATACACTGGACGTTGCGGACAGCTCCGGTTTCACTGGCAGCGTGACCCTCGACATCGCCGAACCCACCGTCAAGGTCACCCCCGACGTGGCCGGCCCCCGGGACTACATCACCATCACCGGTGAGAACTGGCCCGTGGACAACCCGGAGAACCCGCTGAGCGAAGCCGTCAAGGTCATGGTGAAGGACGCGGGCAACCGCGCCCCCCGCCAGTACTCCGCCTTCGCGGACACCGCGGGCCGCTTCACCGTGGAGCACCAGGTGCATCGCGGCGTGACCATCCCCTCCAACGTCCAGGTTGAGGTCAAGTACGGCACCGTCGTGAAGCTTGGGTCCTTTGACGTGCCGGTGGCGACCATCACCGTTGACCCGTCCGAGGCGCAGCCTGGCGACACGATCAGCATCTCCGCCACCAACATGCCGGTGTACACCGACGCCGACCAGGTCAAGATCGGCGGCAGCGTGATCGGCAGCCTGGATGCCCACACCGACCGCGACGGCAACATCACGGTTGACAACGTCCTGGTTCCCGGTCTCGACCCCGGCACCTACAGCGTCCAGCTCACGGTGAAGAACACCGTGGCCATCGGCGAGCTGAAGGTCCTGGCCGAGTCCGCCGCTGGCGGCGCTCCCGCTGAGCTCCCCGGAGCCGTGGAGAACCTCGGTGACAACCTGGTTGCCATCTTCCACTTCGACGACGTGGGCAAGGTCTGGTCCTTCTACGA
Organism: Dehalococcoidia bacterium; assembly: GCA_965203985.1. Taxonomy (GTDB): domain Bacteria; phylum Chloroflexota; class Dehalococcoidia; order Lucifugimonadales; family UBA3495; genus Bin87. The sequence goes on along the minus strand of CBDBDS010000013.1, from coordinate 400,436 downwards.
CCCGCGCCCCGAGTTCGCCGAGCTCAACACCCTGACCCAGCTGGTCAACAGTGAGGCCTACTGGATCCTGGTCAGCGAGACCGTGGATGAGGTGGTGCTGAACAACAAGGTCCGCAGTCTCACCTGCCGCGGCGACGACTGCTGGAACCTGGAGGTCTGGTAGGCCGTCGTCCCCCCAGGGGAGCGACCGCCAACCGGCTGAATGTCATTGCGAGGCGCTTGCGCCGTGGCAATCTCGTCCCCCGGATGGGATTGCCACGCTGCGCTCGCAATGACAGCAAGAAACCAGCAGAGACCACCCCAAGCAGGAGCGAATGAGATGAAGAGAATTGGAGCGATGGCGGCGGTGGCGTTGATTGCCCTGCTGATCGCATTGCCCCTGGGCCTCGTTGCGGCTCAGGGAGATGCGCCGCGGGCCAACGTGCCCCCCGCCTTCATATTCGGCTACGCCATGGCCGACGGCCTGCCCGTGCCCGAAGGAACCATGGTCGTCGCCATGGCCGGCGACGAGAAGATCGGTTCCACCACCACCATGATGGGCGGCCACTACGAGCTGCAGCTGATGCAGCCCATGGACGACGACGCCATGGTCACCTTCATGATCGGTGAGCGAATGGTGGACTACGAGTACACCTGGATGAGCGGCGACCGGATGATCATGGACCTGTCCGCCGACCTGGCTGCCCAGGGCGACGGCGCCATGGGTCCTCCGGGCGCGCCCGGCGCGGCTGGGCCTCCGGGCGTCCCCGGTCCCGCCGGGGCTGACGGAGCCGACGGTCACGACGGCCATGACGGCCGCGACGGAGCCGCCGGTGCCGACGGACCTCCGGGTCCCCAGGGCGAGCAGGGTATCGCCGGACCTCCGGGCCCTCCGGGTCCCCAGGGTCCCGCCGGCAACATCGGCCCGGCCGGTTCCGGTGGTTCCATGGGCATCATCGCGCTGATCGTGGCCATCGTGGCCGCTATCATCGGCGTGGCGGCCATCATCATGGGACGACGCACCACCGCGTAACCCCGGCCAAACGCCCCCCGGTTCGCCAACCGGGAACAGGCCCCCGCCAGCAACGGCGGGGGCCTTTTTGTAATCAAAAAATTGTTCAAAATCGCGCGCCCCCGCCGATGTCGATTGCCCGCCGCGCCGGCTACCATTAGCCACCGTCCATACCAGCTTGGCGAAGAGTCAATACAGAACCGATAACTGATGCTGACCAGCGGGAGCAAGGAAATGAAAGGCAACAACCCACTACGCCGCCGGTTCGCGTGGCGAACGATTCCGACCCTGGGCGCCGCGGCGCTGCTGCTGGCGTCCATGCTGGCCGCCCTGGGCGCGGGCCCCGACGACTCCGCCGGCGCCACCGCGTCCAGCACGGCCGGCCGGTGGCAGGCATTCGAGGGACATGCCTTCGCCAACAGCCGGATCGTCCCGGAGGGGTTTGCCCTGATGGCTTGTCTCGGCGGCTGCGACGGGGGCTACGTCAGCGAGCCCGTGGTCATCGGGCAGGACGGATGGTACAGCGGCCTGAAGGTCGAGCCCGACGGCGCCGACCGCAGTGCCCTGCCCAACGCCGACGCCATCACCTTCTGGCTGGTGGGCCGCAACGACCCTGTCCGCGCCGAACAGTCGTGGCTGTTTACCGGGAACGGACAAACCGAGGAGCTCCATCTGGATTTTCGGAAGTTGCCGCTGCCCATGAGCGGCGTCGGGCCGAGCGGCGTGCCCGGTGCGCTGACCACCGACCTGACGGTGCCCGCCGCCGGAGAACTGGGCCTGGCTCCGGAGAACACCCCCCGCAGCTACGTCAACTCCTGGTCCTACGCCGGCGTGCCGGTTCTGCCCGGCCTCACGATCCTGGTCGGGCTGCTGATCGCCATCATCGGCGTGGCGGTGCTGGTCCACCGTAACCGCCTCGCCTGGCGGTGAGACGGCGGGAGCGCTACTCGTCGTCCAGCCCGGGTACGGGGAAACGCCGGCTCAGGTGCCGCACCTCGTCGCCGATAGTGGACATCGCTGCCTCATCTCCAACGCTGCCCAGCGTCCGCGCGATGAGGCGAGCCACTTGGCGCGTGTCCTCCTCGCCCATGCCCCGGCTGGTGATGGCGGGCGTGCCCAGGCGCAGACCGGACGCGGTGCGCGGCGGCAACTGGTCGTAGGGGATCGCATTCTTGTTGGCGACGATGTTCACCGATTCCAGCGCGCGCTCCGCCTGCCGCCCGGTAATACCCAGGGGCGTCAGGTCCACCAGCATCAGGTGATTGTCGGTTCCGCCGGCCACCAGCCGGACGCCGGCCTCGGATAGTTCCTGCGCCATCACCTGCGCGTTGGCCACCACTTGGTGAGCGTAGCGCGAAAAGTCCGGCTGCATCGCCTCGCCGAAGCACACCGCCTTGGCGGCGATGACGTGCATGAAGGGGCCGCCCTGCATGAAGGGGAACACCGCGAAGTCGATCTTGCGGCCCAGATCCTCCTCGGTCAGGATCATGCCGCCGCGCGGGCCGCGCAGGGTCTTCTGGGTGGTGGACGTGACGATCTGCGCGTGGGGGAACGGCGACGGATGCGCGCCCCCGGCGATCAGGCCGGAGATGTGCGCCATGTCCACCATCAGCATCGCCCCCACCGAATCGGCAATGGCGCGGAAGCGGGGGAAGTCCAGCACCCGTGAATAGCTGCTGCACCCGGCGACGATCAGCTTGGGATTGTGCTCCCGCGCCAGCCGCTCCACCTGGTCGTAATCGATGGTCTCGGTCTCCCGGTCCACGCCGTAGGGTATGAAGTTGTAGAGCTTGCCGGAAAAGTTGACGCCGGCGCCGTGGGTCAGGTGCCCGCCCATGTCCAGCTGCATCCCCAGCACGGTGTCCCCCGGCTCCAGGACGGCGAAGTAGGCGGCCATGTTGGCCTGCGCGCCGCTGTGGGCCTGCACGTTGGCGTGCTCCGCCCCGAACAGTTCTTTGGCCCGGTCGATGGCCAGGGTTTCCACCACGTCAACGAATTCGCAGCCGCCGTAGTATCGCCGGCCGGGGTACCCCTCGGCGTACTTGTTGTTCATCAACTGCGCCTGCGCCTCCAGCACCGCCTTGCTCGCGTAGTTCTCCGACGCGATTAGCACGATGGAATCGCGCTGGCGGTGGTTTTCGCTCCCAATGGCGGCGGCGACGGCGGGATCGATCCGGTCAAGCAGGGTAGTCATATACAAGGTTCTCCCGTTATGTATTGGTTATGCGAATGCAAATGACGTATTAACATCATACCAAAGCGGCTCTGGCTATTCCGGCGGGCGCGGGGGCGGCCTTATCATCTCGAAGCTTTCGCTGTAGTCATCAGGATTTTCGGCGCTGTCCGGGTACAGTATGAAAGTCGGTATGACCTCATTCTCGCGGTAACTGTCGCAGTCGGACTGATGGGAATAGGTGGAATCACGATCCAGGCAGACGTACTCCTCGGTGCTGTTTACTTGCTTGACAACGGTGGCCTCGTAGCACGCTCCATGGTGCAGCGGGAGCCGCGTGCCGGTGTTGGTTATGATCTTGACGAATTTCAATTCATTCCCGTACTTGCTGGGATCCCAAACATCCCAGGATGCCAGACGGAATCGGCGGGCCGCGGTCTGATTCCCAAGGTAACAACCTTGCATGAGCACCTGTGTCCCCGGTTTGGAGTTGGCAATTTTGGGATGCGACGGGTTCTGGATCAGCCATTGGTTGGGCGTGCGTGTACTGGCCGGCAGTGGTGTAGCGGTGGGCGGAGGCGTGGCGGTTGGCGGCGACGGGGTGGGAGTATTCGTTGGTACCGGAGTCGGCAACGGTTGTGGTACCGCTGTTGGAGCCGGCGTCTCCGTGGGAACTGGAGACGGAGCAGGGGCCGTAACGACTATGACGACGGGCGCCGGTGTTGGCTCATGCGTGATAGTGGGGACCGGAGCAGGCACCGTCACAACAATCACTACCGGAGACGATGCCGGCTCGGACGTATCGGACGGAGGCCCAAATCCCGCAGGCGTGTTGGCTCGGGTGACCGGGACTGCAGCCACCGTCTCTACCGTCCGTAGCTCCGCAAGGGATTTGTCATCTCTATTCCCCAAAACTGACCACAGAAGGATGGGCAAGAGCACGAAGGTCCCTAACACGGCCATAAGAAGCTCCCCCCGCATGCCAATCGACAGCGGGGCATTTTTTCTCCTTTGTGTGCCCTGCGTCGGGTGAGCATCCTGTTTCAGGATGCTCACCCATGCGTCTGCCGTGGGCCGCCCGATACCAGACGCAATCGGCGAGAAAGCTTGTCGAAAGGCACTCTGCACCGGCTCGGGCATCTCGTTCCAACCTTGCATCTGGTTTGGAGTAGGCCACCAATCACCGCGCCTAGGTTGGTGGGCAAAACGATGATCCTTGATCCGTTCCCTGAGGTTGGACATCGAGTGGTCAGCAGATGAGTCAATCCCTTGGTACGGATGACTTCCGTCTCCCAAAAGTTGGTAAAGCAGCACAGCTAAAGCGAAATTGTCGCTGTCCTGAGAACGAAATTGCCGCCGAAAATCCGTGATCTCAGGAGCGGTATACTCGGGATTGCCCACTACGCAAGGATAAGGCCGCTGACCGGGTCGGCCTGGTATCTGAAAGCTATCGCAGTCGATTAGCATCACAGAGCCAGTCTCGTCAACCAATATGTTCAAGGCGTTCACGTCTCCTATACGTACATGCATAGCGTGAAGACTTCGGATGGCTTCAGCGATTCGAACGCCGATACTCGCGCGATATTCGTAGCTTTGTTGCCGATCAGACAGTCGACGCCGTTCGTTGGGACTGACCAACCGATACGCGGTCATGGCGCCTTCACCCGCTTTGGGCATCCGAAATCGGAGTTCACTGCCGTCGAACTCCACGGCAGCGGGCCAGCCGAGCGAGGTTGTATCGTACGGAGGATTGTCACACATGGCCCTCAATTTGGCGGCCCTTTCAGGAGTAGAGTACTGTGGGTCGAGCACTTTGATGACCATATCAGAATTGTTCTGATCCTGGTAAACCGTACCCTCCCCTCCACTCCCGATTCTCTCACCAATGATTAATGGGGTGACTTCCTTCGGGACCTCTGCCGGTACGCCAGTAAACCCAAACCGTTTTGCGGCCAATCTGATGTAATCCGAGACTATGGACATGGTTGCTCGCCTTTGCAATCCTGCTTCACACAGACTGCCACGGTGCAGTCGTCCGCGGCCTTGCCTGCATCGGCTACCCTTTGCAGCACAGCGTCGGGCGCAGTCGTCCCGGCCAGGATTAAGGCTCGATACACAGGTGACCAGAAGCCGTCATAGGGCGAACTTCTACGCAAGAGCGCAACATCCTGTAATCCGTGGGTCATGACCCCTAAACAGGTGATATCCAAACCCGAAATCACTTTGATTCTCTGTAAATTGCACGTGTTGGTCAGGAACTTGGTCTCGTTGGCAAATTCGCCGCTATCCGGGGAGCTCAACATTCGCCTGTGCCCCCAGTCGCCAGCCACTACGCAACCGTCCCCGATGTGCGCGACGCCAAGAGCTGTTCGGAAGCCATTACGACGATCATCGTATAGGCATATGCGTTGAGGTCGAAGCCGCCCGAAGTTTGCCCAGACTCTTTGACTTTTGCAATCACACTCTGTCTAGCGCTGCGCACAGCCCGCTGGAGAGCACTTCGCGAAGACGTTTCTATGCTGCAACATCGGGTTCTTTGTAAGAAGGCAGGTGAGGCAGGCCACAATAGCGTCACAGGCGGCACGGGCACCATGTTGGGAGCGTTGGGTAGAACCAGCCCCATCGCTGACTGCCAATATCGCCGGCTGGCGCACCCGGGCTAACCGAAACGCTAGCCCCTATCTTGGTTAGGCGTTCTGTCCTGAAGATGGATAGCACCTTGTTGACTGGCGCTACCTACCTAGAGGTTAGCGGTGCCAAGCTTGGTTCGCTCAGGCATTAATGGTGGACCAGTCGGTGGGTGGGACATGGACCGATGTCCCAGGTGTACTGCGTGAAAGGGCCGAGACCGACTGGCTCAGCCATACAAAGAAATCGCTAAAACGAAGATTATCCAATTGCAACGGTTGAAACGTGGAGATAGGGTTGGGCAACACTCGCGCCATTGCCTGCACTGCCTCCGCATTGATTCCTACCTTGAAAATGGTCAACCGCCGCCCGTTTTCCATGTCAACCAGACGCTGATTGGCTCGGTCGATCTCAGACGGGGGACTTGTCGGGAGACCGTCGCTAAAAAGTACCATGATAGGCTGATGGTGCGGAACACCGTTGCGCCGGTACTGGTTCATGCGTTCTTCCAACAGATCGCAGCCTTGGTGGATGGCCAAGTGCATATTGGTCGTACCGTAGGCTCCCAAAGCCGTTTTTTCTACCTCGTTCACAGCACCGAAATCCCTCTCCACTCTGGATTCGGTGCTGAAAGACAAGAGGGCTACCTCCACTCGATTGCGGGCAACCTCATCGTGCAAAATTGCACGATAAAATTCGTCGATCCCTTGATTCATGGCACTGATCGGCCGTCCCGCCATGGACCCACTACAATCCGCCACAATCAGGACCGGACACCGCTGCTCCGGGTTTTTGGCGAATTCCGCGGTGTCGTACACGCCGGGTGAATCGTGCACGCTATTGGAATCTCGAATGTCCAACCCTGGGCCTCCCTCAGTGCTTTGAAGCGGGTACGTTGGCAGTATGTTATACCAACGTTGTGAAGCAATCAAGTTGGAAAATGGCAAGAGGAACCGGGTACAGGTTTCAGCGATTTTTGACGGCGATGGCGATGGTCACGTCGTCGCTGGTGCGGGACTGCACCCGCTCGCCGCTGATGAACGTGTGCAGCCTCCCCGCGACGGCGTCCGGTTCCTCGCTGTGGGCCAGGTCGTTCAGCATCGGGTTCCAGAATCCCATGAATGCCTCGCGTTCCGGCATCTGCAACGCCAGGTTCTGCAGCCCGTCGGTGATCAGCGCCACGGCATCATAGCGCGACCCGTCGGCATGGCCCACCGACGCAATGCGATGCGGACGGGTCCGCGACGTGATGAACGTCGTTTCGTTGGCGTACTCGCCGGTGTGGGCCGCGCACAGGGTCCGGGCAAGCCCGCCGTCAATGTTGAATGCGACCACTGCCCCGTCGCCTACCTGCGCCGCCGTCAACAGCCGGTCACTGGCGATGGCAACGATCAACGTGGACGCCAGTTCCCGGGGTTCAATGCTTTGCCTCCGGGCGTAGCGGATCACCTCGTTTTTGGCTCGCTTGACGGCGTCACGCACCAGGGACGTTGCCAGGTGCTCCCGCATGGCCGCGGCCGGCTTTCTCTCGATGCCTCGAACGACCGTATCCACGGCGGTGGCGACCGCGATTCCGGAACCCTCGTCAGAGCGAGAAGCCGAGCCGGCCCCGTCGGCAACGGCAACAACTACAACCGAACCTCGTCCGGTGTCCACCAGCCGGTGCGCCACCGCGTCCTGGTTGGGCAGGCTGCCCCTGATATGAGAAGACCCGGCAGCGGTGGCCCCCGCTACGCGCCAACCGGATCTACCGGGCACTCTCTTACCCATTCGTATGGACCTGCGGAGTTGTCACATAGGCTGCCGTTATCGACCGGTGCGACGAGTTTCTTGACTCTAAAGCACGTGGTACAGCAGCAGGTGGTCCCGCAGCACGTCGGCCGCGAAGTCGTTGTTCACGTCGCGCAGCACCGAGTGGATGTGGTTCGCGCCGTCCTGCCGGTTGTCGTATTCCACCACGAAGTCGCCGCCGTGCAGCCGGTAATAGTGCGGCTGGGTGCGGTCCACCGGGCCGCCCCAGGCCAGGTGGATCTTATCCAGACCGCCCTCGCGCAGAGCGTTCAGCTTCTCCTCGGCCAGGTCGGAGCGAATCCGCGTGACGTACTCGCTGGCCAGCGACATCAGCATCTCGCGCTGGGTGCCCGACATGGCGGTGGCCGACAGCCCTTCCTCCTTGGGCAGCGATGCCTTGGAGGAGTTGAAAGTGATGATGTCCGCCGGCGCTTCGTCGTAGATGATCGCCTTGCTCTTCTGTCCGGCGTCCAGGCTTTCCATCAGTTCCAGAGCGATGTCCTGGCTGGCGCCCAGGATACGCAGGCCCTCCTTGGGTCCCTTGCGCACCTCGGCGGGATTCGCGCCGAAGAAGAACGGCGTGACGGACAAAACCCGGTCGCCCCAGATGCTGTAGTGCAGCGAAACGTGGTGTCCTTCCACCCGCCAACCCCACGGCTCGACGTCGCCGGCGGGGTCGCCGAAGATGGTCCAGGCGTACCACAGCGTGTCCCGCAGGAACGTCACGCGGCCCGCTTCCTGCTCCAGCGGACCCAGCACGTCCTCGTGCTCGATGATCAACTGGGCCTGCCGGTTGGAGTCCTCGGTGAGGCCGGTGGCCATCAGCGCGTAGGCCAGTCCCCGCTGCTCCTCGGTCATGTCCCGCAGCATCAAGCCGTGCCGGTTCATCGGCGGGTAATACCAGAAGATCCGCTCGCCGTCGTGGTAACTGTAGGTGATCGCAGCCTTCTGCGCTGCGTCCAGGCTGTTCAGCAACGCCAGCGCCGCCGCGCGCATCTCGGCTGCCGCCTGCGGGTGCGTGTGGGGATGATCGTGGGTGTGTGCAGTGGTCATACGGGTGAGTCCTCCGTGCAGCGTCGCAGCCGGATGTGCCCCGGCCGAATGGTCAGAAGTGTATGCGTCCCCGATTCGAAGGTCAAACCGGACGGAACGCTCCCGCGTACCCGGTTTGCGACGGGGGAACGTCAGAAGCAGGATTTACGGGATTTTGTGATTGGTTAGGATTGGTGGATCTCCATCACAAAGCGGTCCCAATCCTGATAATCCCCAAATCTTGAAAATCCTGCTTCTGACGATTTACGAAAATGCGTACGTTCGAGGGTCGATACGCGCTTGACACCGGATCATCAGCCCAACTATTTTCACTATTATGACGGCTGAACGCCATACAACCCCGCATGTGTATTCGGATCTGGCGATACCGCCCGGCGAAACTCTGGCGGAAGAGCTTGAAGTTCGCGGCATGACGCGAGAGGAACTGGCGGGCAAGATGGGCTGCTCGCCTCAGGTGATAGACGAGATTATTCGAGCGGAGAGAGCCATCACGCCCGAGATAGCAAGCGCGCTAGGCAAGGCGCTGGGCGGGTCCTCGCAGTTCTGGACCAATCTTGAAGAGCATTACCGGATGACGCTGGAGCATATCCGCGCGAAGGCCGCGGCGGAGCAGGAAACCCAGTAGCCATCTGCCGTAGAGGGCAATCCAAGCCTTGGATTGTCTGTTTATCTATCTGCCAGTTTGCCACGCTTGGCGGCAAGAGACGCTCCTCAATGGGGTGTGTTGCGGTCATTCTACAGCAACCCAAGCCGCAGTCTCCAAATCCGATGCCCAAGTCTGAAAAACGGTAGCGCCGCCCTGCAATATCTGGTTCAATAACTGAACCGGAGGCAAGCCAGGAAAACCAAGAGTTCTAGCCGTTAGGTAGTACCTGGAGGCTGTAAGCTCATTTGGGTGGACTATGAAATTTCTGACGCCTTTCAAGCGGTCCAGGATTGTCACGGAGCCCAATCCCAGGCTTATCTGGTTCAGATTGGCTACTTGCAAATATCGGGCTTGATCTATCGCAAATGACGGTATCTCCCATTGAGACCCTGGACCTGTGAACGACCTTTTGGTGAACTGACCAGTTATATTTGGAAGGTCGCGAGCACGTTTCACGCCCGGCGCCGGTGGCAAACGCAGCCCTGTTCGAGTCACGCAACCTCCCATTGCCGACCGTATGACCAATTCCCGGCAAAACTCGCCCCAGAGGTGTTGCAGCCTGACTACCAGGAACGCTGAACCATCGTGGTGGACCGGCTCGCACAGCGCGCTCTCTGCTGGGTTTTTCGGCAGTTGCGTAGCAAAGCGTGACAACAGCGATGTGCTTCGAGCAACGTATGACCCGTAGAGTGCGTTTAGCGACTTCTTACGCATATGCTCAAACCGGATCCGGCAACAGCGCTTTGTAGGTCATCAGGAACCTTATCCGCCGGCTTCTAATGCGCTGCGTGGTACCAGCGGAAGCAAGGCGGAATTCGTGAAACCGCTCCGGGACATCATCAGGTTCGTTGTCCAAGACATCCGACAATGCGCTGAGATTGAATATGGCCGCAGCTATATCAGTGAGTGCGCGCGGGTCCTGAAGCGGCATTTCGTCCCTCACGTCCCCCGGTGGGATGCCAGACTTCGCGTGGGCTATCGCAGCAAATAGCATCAAAAAATGCGGCGCCCTTGCCAGGTTGGTTTCCAAGATCTCTGAAAAATTGTCGGTGAGGTATTCAAGCGTTCGATCTACCCGACCGGGAGTATTGTCGGGCATGTCAGCATCATAGGTTCGATACAGGCGCTCGATTTTCGGTTGTCCTCCATCGGTGACGCCTTCCAGTACAACGCCGAAAAGCTGCGCCATCAATTCGTCGTCAGCCATCCGCACCCTGGCGCGCTTGCCGATTACATTGTATCTGTCCCACAAGAACGCCCAGTGCTTTGACGATGAAATGACTGCGTTTCGGAAAGCTCCGTGATATTTCCCGTGGCGCAGCTCTTGAGCCGACAGATTGTAATTGTAAGTATTCAACCGCTGAAATACGTCAAAGACGTATGCGTCGGATGCGTTGAACAATTGTTCAACCGGCAGTGAATATTCCAAAAATTTGAGCTTGGCGTCTTCGCTCAATTCCGAGTATAGCTTCCCTGCCATTTCTTCAAGGTCGTCTCCGCTAGGCCGGAGAGGAAATTCGTCCCGGGCGTATGATTGGATGGCCATGAGCCGTTGCTGACCATCAACGACCTCCCGGTAGCTCCGCCTGGTGGCTACGTCGGTTTGCGTCCGGAGGTAAATCTTCGGTATGGGCATACCCCGCAGGATGGTGTCCACGAGATAGACCTTTGCGGCAGTAGGCCAAACCCGGTCACTGCGTTGGAATTCCCGGTTGACCACCAGGGTTTTGTCTTCAAACCAAGACAGCACATCCGCGACTGTGTATTGCTCAAGCATACGTCCTCCGGTGCCTACCGAATATTGGTGCCTGCTGCCCAATAATTTGCCACACCTAGCCTACGACGACAATCCCTGCGGGGATTGTCAGCCGCAATCGGGGCCTGATAATACTTGGCCATCGCCAAGCAGCAACAACGATTCTACCACCCCCTCCACCGCCGCACCCTCCGCCGACCCGCGCAGCCACTTCCGCAACTCCCGCCGCGCGATGGTCACCGTGAGCCGCTCGCCGTACTCCCGACGCAACTGGGACAGGCGGTCGCTCGCTGCTGACGCCGCCCGGGCGCCGGACTCGGCTACTGCCTGGTGCCGGAAATCCCCGGCGTCGAACTCCGGGATGGGCAACTTCCAGAGATGCTTATGCAGGTGACGAGCGCCGAATTGGCCCTTTGGCATCAGCGACTGCACCGACTCGTACAAAACTTCACTGTTGATAATCGCCATCAAATAGTTGGCTTCATTAATGTCCTTACAAGCCACCCAGAACAATACATTTTCTACCAAGTCTGTGTCACTTTTCAGAATCGCAGCCGTGGGTTGGCCCGAACTGGTATAGACCAATCTGACCGGTCGGTCGTCACGATCACTCTGCCACCTCAATTGCGCGGAGAGTTCTCCGTGAAAGTTCAACCTCTCCAGTAGGCTGAGATTGTTGGCCGCCGCTTTGTTGTCCTCCCACAGCCGGCTCACCATCCGCCAGCGTTCCCGCATCCGACGCTCCAGCCCGCCCTGCCGGATGCCTCCCGGCCCGCGCTCATCGGCGGGAATGGCCGGGTCGCCCTGCTTCAGCGGCAGCAGCGCCTTCAGCGGTTCCAGGGTCACGTAGGGGGCGACGGTCTCGCCCAGGTGTACGTCAAACAGGTGACTGCGCTCCACCGTCTGCCCTGTAATCGCGGCCAAATCCAGATCCTTCCACGGCGCTTTGTCCTGGCTGCCACGGCGGGGGTTGACGGTGATCGTCCGCGCCGCCTGCACGATGGCCGTGTTCTCGGTTTCGTTGACGAAGAACAACACCCGCGGAAATATGGTTGCGCCGTTGCGGGACCGCACGGCGTATGGCGAATCTCCCACAACGCCCGTGTCGGTAATCCCCGATGACACCCGCGCCACGTCGTCGGCCCCTGCCTTGCCCCGCCACTGCTCCACCGCGCCGGCCAGGGGCTTGCCCACTGCGTCCGCCGCACACTTGCGGGCGAACACCACCGAGGCCGGCACCGGGAAGAAGGTGTTGGGTTCCAGCCGTTCCAGGTCCCAGGCCGACTTGTGGGTGAAGTCCACGTTGATGGCCGGCCCCCGCCGGCCGGCCCGCCAGACGCCGCTCCGCCACTTGGAGTGCTGGCCCGCCTGCAACGCGCTGTGGGGCAGCACGAACCCGATGACGCCGCCGTCCTTGAGATACAGGTCCACGCTGCGGGCGAAGAACAGGCCCGCCACGTCCTGGTGGGTGGCGTAGCGCCCGCCGGCCCAGATGCCGTAGCGGTTCCGGCTCAGGTTTTGCAACTCGTCCCGCAGGATGTCCGCCGTCTGGTTGTAGTTGATCCACGGCGGGTTGCCGATCACCACGTCCACCTTGGCCCGGGACAGCGCCACCGGACGCACCATGTTCCGCGTGTAGTAGGCCCAGATGTGGTCGCGCCCCTCGTCGTGGAGCCGCTGCATGGTCTTGATGGTCTCGCCGATCATCCGCCGCTCGGCCGGATCATTGATGTGGTTGTCGTCCAGGGCCAGCAGGGCGTCCTCGCCCGTCTCGATGTACGCCGACACGTCCCCCATCAGCGCGTCAAAGTTCTCGGCCCGTTCCACCAGGCTGACCGGGAAGAACAGCTCCGTGTTCGCCTCGTCCCGCACCTCGATGGCGATTTCGTTCTCAGCGAACAGGTCCCCGGTGCGAAAGCGCAGTTGCAGCGCGTCGCCCAGGTACACCGGTATGGACAGCGATGCGTCGAACCCCGCCTCGTGCGCCGCGCTGATGGCCGGCCGCGCCGCCAGCGTCCACGCGGCCCGCGCCAGATGCACCGCCACCGGATGCACGTCAATCCCCGTCACCGCATTCCGCAAGCGGTCAAGGAGCTCCTTGGGATCGAGGATCGCATCCCCCTCTGTCATTGCGAGCGCAGCGCGGCAATCTCGTTCCGGTAGAGCAGGCGCGTCGCCGGCGTGCCCAATCCCGCTAATCCCGTAATCCTGAAAATCCTGCTTCTGACGATCCCCCGCCGCCTCCGGATTGTCGGGATGTCCAGGATTGAGTTGGCGCGGACTGCCGGCTTGCCCAATCCCGCTAATCCCGTAATCCCGAAAATCCTGCTTCTGACGATCCCCCGCCGCCTCCAGAAAATGCCGCACCGCCTCGGCCACGAAGGTGCCGGAGCCGCAGGCCGGGTCCAGCACCCGCTGCCGCAGCGGATCGTCCACCAACTCCCGCACCATGACCCGCGCTAGCCAGGCCGGCGTGTAGTATTCGCCCAACTGCCGGCGTTCGTCGGGCGGGATCACCGTCTCGTACAGGACGGCGGCGGTGTCCGGCGGAGTGTCGGCCCACTGGAAACGCGCCACCCGACGGGCCAGGGTTTGCAGCAGCGGATTTCCGCCCACCTCAACCGGCCAGGCGAAGAAGTCCGATTCCAATACCCCTTGCAGGCCCGTGGCCCGGTACAGCTCGCGGCCTTGCAGCAGGTCGGCGGGGTCGGTCTCGGCCAGCCGCCGGATGTCGATGCCGAAGGACGCCTGCACCACCATGCCGATCACCGCGCCCAGGTAGGTGTGCCGGACGAACAGGTCGTCCATCTCCGCTGTGTACTCCCGCCCCGGCTGGGTCATTCCCGGCTGGGTCATCCCGGTCTGGAGCATCTCTCCGCGCTCCATTCCCTCCGTGCTGAAGGCCAGTTCGCCTAGGGCAGTGCGCAGCAGGTCGTACCACAACCGCCGCTTGACCCGTATGGTCTCCAGATACGCGTTCGCTGCGTAGAGCGCTTTCAGGGCGGCGATGTCGCGCTGGTAGGCGGGACTATCGGGACCGAAGTGCTCGGCGATGCCCTCCCGGTCCGGTACAACGTCTTCCAGCGACACCAGCGCAGAGTCCCGCAGCCACTCGTACAGCGGCAGCCACCCGTCCGGCTCCTCCAGGGTGAAGGCGTAGGGCCGCGTCGAACGCGCCGCGCCGGCCCCGGGCCAGCGTAGCAGCCAGCGCTTCCCGTCGGTGAGGATGCCCATGCGCACCCGCCCCTGCGCCGCCGACTGCGCCAGGTAGTCGTCCAGTTGCCGCACGTTATCGGGGTCGGGTTCGCCGCTGGCGGCGGTGCCGATCCGCCGCTTGAACTCGATGAAGGTGTCCAGCGCGGTCAGGTCAACGGCGCGCCGGCTGCCGTCCGAGGGCGGGTTCTCCTCTACCATCTGCTCCGCCTCGGCCAGGCGGGTGAGGATCAGGAAATCCCGAACGGCGGAGGTGATGTTGGCCTCCGGCTCGTTGCGCTCGTGCCGTTCCAGGATGGCGGCGGCAGCGCGGGCAAACCGTGGGTCATTAACGTCCAGGTGCGCAGTCATGGCCCCGATTCTAGCAGCGGCAAGCCACCGCCGTCAGGGACGCTGTCAGAAGCAGGATTTGCCGGATTCAAGGATTATCAGGATTAGGAGCGCACTACCCCAAATGGTCTCAATCCTGACAATCCCATAATCCTGAAAATCCTGCTTCTGACGATACCACCGCCCCCGCGCCTCGCAATGACAACCTCCTGGATTCTGAACAGTCACGAGCGACAACGGCGCGTTGACGGTGCGTACAGGCCGTGTCTATAGTTCGCGCACTATAGGCTATAGATGGAAAGAGGGAGGTCCAAGATGGCAGGGGCCAAATTCGATTGGGGGCATAAGCGTGAGCGACCGGAAGGGGTCAAAATCCAGCTCAGCTACGTTGGGCCGGGGATGATGCCGGACGAGAAGTACGTCAAGTTCGAGATTGGCGACCAGGCTTACGGTGGATGGATGCCTGAATACGCGGTCAATGAGGCCGAGAAATGGCTCAAAGCCTTCGTTATCGCCGATTTTGACGACGGCAGATGGTTGGTCCAGTTGCCGGACGAGACCCGCGTGTCCGGCCGCAACATATTCGTGCCTCAAGAACACCAGGCCGTAATCCTCAAAGGATGGTGGTAATGATTTACAGCGACCTGGACATCAAGCACGCACTGGAAGAAGGGGGATTGGTCATTGAGCCTAGACCCGTTTCCGCTGCGTATGCCACCTCGTCAGTGGACCTGCTTCTGGGGAACACACTCACTGTGTTTGACCCTCCCATACCCGGCGTCGAAATTGCGGTTACGGTTGCCCAGGCCGACCCCGAAGAAACGGCGGGACGGTACGGCAAGGTGGTCACCGTCGCCGCAGCACTGGCTGTGGTCGACGGTGTTATCACGGAAGCTTCCGTGGTATTGGGCGGCGTTGCTCCCACGCCTTATCGCGCCGGTGGGACCGAAGATTACCTGCGAGGCCGGGCAGTGTCCAACGTGTCGGCGTCGGACGCGGGAGCCGTGGTAATCAGCAATCCCAGGCCGCTGCCTGACAACGCCTACAAGCTTCCCATGGCGTCGAACCTGACGGCTCGATCGCTGGCGGGTTTGCTGTACGCCGAGTCGCCGAACATATCACAGCCAGCATTCTAGGGTTATAATCACAATCAGGATAAGCGAAACATGAGGACGTGATGGCGAATTTTAGGGTTAAAGGAGTTAACATGATGAACAGGCAAGACGACAGCAACGGTGCCAGCCTCACTCCGTCCGTCCATATCGACCATCCCATTGCCGCGCACTCTAGTATGGGAGGAAATGAACCACATGCCAACAGGCGTGATTGGTTCCAAGTCGCTCTCTATATCATCGCTGCCGTCGCGGCGGTGGGTTTGGGCATAGCGCTACTGGGCGTATACCTTCTGGACAATCCAGTGGTCATGCTAGTTGGCGCGCTTATGGTCAGCGGATCCGCCGTCACCTGGATCATCGGCGCGTGGTTCGTGATCGGTGCCTGGCTTATGCGCCGTTTCCGGCGTCACTCTGACGAAATGCCGCAAGCATCCCCAAAAGAATGACCGTCATCAATGCAACTAACGACAGCACGATGGCAACTAAAAACGAGATTGTGAAGATTTTTTCTTCCGTAGAATCCCCGAGCTTGATGTAAGCCGGAATCAATACGGCCGATAGCACAGCGATAACGATCAAGATAAAAGTGCCAAACACCATCAAGCTCCTGACGCGGGGAGGCGTCGACGGCCCGAGGCGGATCAGCACCTCTGACAAGTTTTGTCCTGAATTGGGCATATTTAGCGAATGTTCCCAAAACAGTCCACGCCAAGTAGGAGCGGCTGGCGTGCTGGTGATCCCTCGTCATCCAAAGTGCGATATGCGATCGCGTATCGTTCGGCTGCTGTTTGGGGAACTCAATCATACAATCAGTGCGGTGCCGGGACAATCACGTTACAGCTGCTCGAGATCTGCGCAGCCGCACTGGGTCGGTCAACAGACTGCATCCGTCGTCGTGACAGCTGGATGTCTGTCCAGTTCTGGCGAGTGTGACTTCGACGCTATTCGGCTATTCGGCTCGCTCACAACGGCGGCCCAACCTTGACATCCCTTTACCCCTGTAACAGAATAACGCCATCCTCACCCCGCACAGGAACGAGAGTATGACAACAGTTCAGAGTGGTTCCCGCACTACCGTAAATGTCCACGGTACTGCCGTCGAAATGTTCTCCGGCGGCAGTGGTCCGCCGCTGGTTTTCTTCCATGGCGCCGGCGGCTCCAACGGCTGGCAGGCCTGGCACGAGGACCTGTCCGCCGAGTACACCGTGTACGTCCCCAGTCAGCCCGGCTTCAACGGCACCGAGGCCCCTGATTGGGTCAAGACCATCCACGACGTGGCCCATTTCAACCACATGTTCATCGACGCCCTGGGCCTGCAGGACATCATCCTGATGGGCTCCTCGATGGGCGGTTGGGTTTCGGCTGAAATGGCGGCCATGGACGACCACAACATCGATGCTCTGGTCCTGGTGGACCCGGCCGGCATCAAGCCTCGAGAGGGCGAAATCGCCGAGATCTTCATGGTGTCCGCCGACACGCGCCTCCAGCAGCGTTTCCACGATCCCGGCCAGGTCGAGAACTACGAGAGCTACAGCCGCGAACTGTCCCCCGAAGAGCAGTTGGTCGTTCACTCCAACGCCATCATGGCATCCCAGTTGTGCTGGAAGCCCTACCTCCACAACCCCAGCCTGCCCCATACGCTGTCCCGCGTCGAAACGCCCACCCTGATCGTCTGGGGCAACCAGGACGCCATCATCCCGGTCGAGTGCGGCCACCTGTTCCAGCAGGCGATCCAGGGCAGCCAGCTGCGCATCATCGACAACTGCGGGCACTCGCCGGCCGTGGAAAAGCGCGGCGAATTCGTCGCCGCCGTAACCGGATTCCTCAACAGCCTCTAACTCTGACCCCAGCGCGCACCCACTTTTGGACACGGGAACCATTTGCATGGATAAGCAGGATGAACGGGATAAGGATTACGCAAATCTATTCGATCCTGTGAATCCTGTACATCCATGAAAATTTCCCCAAAGGAGCGAACATCATGGCGCACGAACTCGAAGTATTCTGGTTCTCCGAACAGCCCTACGGCCACGTCACCGAGGATGATCTGGAAGGTTGGGAATCGGGGCGGATGCACTTCCCCAACACCTATTTCGACCCCGAAAAGGCCCACGTCCTCTACTCCAACTACCACGACCAGTACCAACTGGCCGATGAGGTCAATTTCGACGGCATCATGTCCAACGAGCATCACAGCTCCTACTGGTGCATGAAGCCCTCCGTCAACGTGGACGCCGCCGTCATCACCCAGCGCACCAAGAAGGCGAAGATCGCCATGCTGGGCAACGTCATCGCCGTCAACGACCCGGTCAAGATGGCCGAAGAAATCGCCATGCTGGACTGCATCAGCGGCGGCCGCGTCATCTCCGGCTTCGTCCGCGGCACCGCTGTGGAGACCCTCCACGCCGGCTACCCGCCCACCGAGAACCGCCCACGCTTCGAAGAGGCCCACGACCTCATCGTCAAGTGCTGGACCCAGCCCGGCCCCTTCCGCTGGGAGGGTGAGTACTGGCCCCACCGCATGGTCAACCCCTGGGTCGTGCCCATCCAGAAGCCGCACCCGCCCGTCTGGTTCCCCGGCACCGGCAGCCCTGAGTCCGTCATCTGGGCCGCCAAGCACCGCTATCCCTACATGAACCTGGGATCCCTGCTCGACCTGACCAAGCAGCTCAAGGGCATCTATCACGAGACCGCCGCCGAGGAAGGCTACGAGGCTGGCCCCGAGCACTTCGGCTACCTGATCCGCTGCCTCGTCGCCGACACCGACGAGAAGGCCCAGGAGATCGGCCGCACCTTCCTGTGGACCGAGAACCACCGGAACCGCGGGCCCATGGAATTCAACGACCCGCCCGGCTACCAGTCCCGCGAGGCGCTGCGCATCAAGATGTCGCGCCCCCTCATCGGCACCGGCACCATGGGCCGCCGCATGACCTACGAGGACTTGCAGGACGCCTACAACATCATCGTCGGCAGCCCCGAGACCGTGACCGAGAAGCTGCGCCACATCCGCAGGGACCTGGATCCCGGCTACATCCTCATCTACGGCAACGAGGGTCACATGGCCCACGAGGACGTCATGCGCTCCGTGGAACTCCTCGGCACCAAGGTGATACCGGCGCTGAAGGAAGGCTAGTTAGCTCCCCCATCCTGGAAGCGGAAATCCGACGCCTCGGCTGGATCAACCCGCCGGGGCGTTCTAATTTGTGCTGTTATTCTGCCTCCGCCAGTATCTGCTCCACCAACCGGCGGATACGTGCCCGGTGCTCATCCAGGTCGTCAAACTCCATCCAGTCGTATTGATAATTGGCGTGGCAGTGGCGCGCTATGAGGAAACCGAGTTTGATGGTCTCATCGTCCCTTTCCGCGGCGAGACACTTCACGAAATCGAGGAGTTGGACATAGGCATCGTCGCCCGCGTACTCCAATTCCCGATTGGCGCAGAGCGCTTTGACAGCGTGCAGAGTGGCCTGCCACAGCTTTTCGCCGGTCAACGGCAAGTCCTGGGTCAGCAGGGTATGATCGGCCTCTGCTAACAATCTCCAAGCTGTACCGGCGTGCGTTTGGGTTTCGGTTTCACTGGTCGTCATGATCCTGCCCCTCCAGGATAGTCGCTATCAGCCTGTGAATGGATTGGCGGTTCTCTTCCAACTCTTCAGCAGTTAGCCAATCGTTGTAAAAATTGGCATGGCAGGCTTCGGCTATTCGAAATGCGTCAAGAATGGCGGGCCTGTCCCATTCCACGGCCAGCCGCTTGACGGCGTGCTCACGCTGCGCCTACTTGCCGTGCCGCCAGCCCCGGCTCTCGCAAAACGCCTTCAGCGCGTGGCTGGTAGCGCCCCAAAGCTTTTCTGAGGACTGCAACAGGTCGCCGGCCATCAGCTCGTGGTCGGCCTGATCCAGCAGTTGCCGAGCCAGACGAGCGTGTTTCTCCTGGTGGGTTTCGTGCTCCGCTGAAGTCATACGTCTATTGTCTCATGCGGTCGCGGGCTATCGTAGCCGTAGGGGCGAATAATCATTCGCCCCTATATTCTGCCCGTATGCGCCGTTGCTTTACTTCGTGCCGTTCCGCGACTGCGACCCGTCCGGATACAGGTCATCCCACAAAGCGTCGCGCCAGTCCACGCCCACCGGCAGTATCGCCTGGGACGGCCGCAGCATGTAGTAGTTGTCGCCGACGCCGGGCGGCGATCCGCCCTCGGCCACCGAGCGCGCCGCCTGCAGCAACTGGCGCCGGGCGTAGATGATGGCCATGTCCGTGCGCGAGAGGTTCTCCCGGGAGCGGTCCACGATGTGGCCCATGCTTTCCTGCACCGCCACGTCCTGGGCGTTTACTCCGTCGATGCCGCTGAAGGTCTCCGTCTTCTGCACCGACCGGTTGATCATCCAGTTGTTGTCCCGGTTCACGCGGGTGCGGAAGTCGGTCAGCATGTGCTCCGGCCCACGGCCATAGCCGCGGTCCATGTCGACCCGCTCCTGCTCCTCGATGGGCTCATCGTAGGATAGGTCCCAGTTCCACACCATCACGTTGTGGTCATCCATGGGCACCCACATGTGACCGGAGGCGAGGAACCCTACGGGACCCGCCTGCCCGCGATAGCCGCGCTGGCTGGCGCGGATCTGGTGGAAGGGCATCACGAAGTGGTACGCCCGCACGTGGTTGCCCTCATCGCCCAGCGACCGGATGCCGGCGTAGCGGTAGCCGTAGTCCGTGATGTCCACCTCCAGTTCCGGCGGCTTGC
Source organism: Dehalococcoidia bacterium (assembly GCA_965203985.1). GTDB lineage: Bacteria > Chloroflexota > Dehalococcoidia > Lucifugimonadales > UBA3495 > Bin87. The sequence continues at coordinate 380,001 of CBDBDS010000013.1, read as the reverse complement.
CCTGCACGTGCGGCGAATCGACCCGCAGGCCGGCGTGGGGCGTGTCCACCCGCAGCGTGCGGTGCAGTATCGTGGCGTGGGCCGAGTCAATGCCGCCCTCCAGGGCCTGCAGCCAGTTGCACTCCTGGATGTTCTTGGTGACGTGGCGATGGGTAGCCGGCACGGCCGCCCACTCGAACTTCGGCGGCGGCGGCATGTGTTCCTTCGGTCCCATGTAGGCCCAGATGACGCCACCCAACTCGATGGTCGGATAGGAAGTGGTCGTCATCTTGGAAGGGAAGTCGCTGTCCTCCGGCTCGTTCATCATGTCCACGCACTGCCCGTCCACGTCGAACTTCCAGCCGTGGTAAACGCAGCGCAGCCCGCAGTCTTCGTTGCGGCCCAGCCACAGCGACACCAGGCGGTGCGGGCAGAACTCGTCAAGCAGGCCGATGCGCCCGTCGGTGTCGCGGAAGGCCACCAGTTCCTCGCCCAGCAGCTTGACCCGAACCGGTTCTCCGTCCGGCTCCGCCAGCTCCCAGGACAGCAGGGCGGGCATCCAGTAGCGGCGCATCAGTTCGCCCATGGGCGTGCCTGCCCCGACTTGCGTGAGCGTCACATTTTCTGCTTGCGAAATCATAGTGCATACCTCCTCTGGATGACTGTCAGAGTAGCAGCAAATGGGCCGATTTGCTATGCTCTGCAACCGCTACGCGCCCCCTCAACCGGAGGCATTCCCATCACCCGAATCGTGGGGGATGTAACCATGACCATCGTCGATACCCACGTCCACATCGGCCGCGACCACTACGAGCCGGTGGAGATGCTGCTGGCCCAGATGGAACTGAACGGCGTCGCCAAAACCGTGCTGGTTCAGTCCACCGCTACCCTGGACAACTCCTACGTGCTGGAGTGCCGCCAGCGCTTCCCCGGTCGCCTGGCCGTGGTCTGCCGCGTGGACGTGGATGACCCGGCCGCCCCCGACACCCTGGAAGGCTTGCGCGACGCCGGCGCCGAGACCCTGCGCATCCGCAACTTCCACCGCTCTCCGGGAAACGACCCCTTGGCCATCTGGCGCGCCGCTGCCCGATTGGGCGTGTCCGTCAGCGTCGGCGGCCCGGCCGAAAGTTTCGCGTCCGACGAATTTGCCGCGCTGGTTGAGGAACTCCCCAATCTCACCGTCATCATCGAGCACCTGGCCGGCATGGGCATCCACGCCATTGGCGCGCCGGAAATGCCGCCCGACGACGTGTTTCGGCAGTCCCTGACCTTGGCCCGCTTCCCCAACACCGTTATGAAGATCCACGGCATGGGCGAAATCAGCGATCCGCCCTTCCCCTACCGGAACACGCCTCCCTACGTGCGCATGGCCTACGATGCCTTCGGTCCGGATCGCATGATCTGGGGCTCGGACTGGCCCCGCGTCACCAACCGCGAGGGTTACCGCAACTCGCTGCGGCACACCTGGAGGCAGATGGAGGAGTGGTGCCCTAAAGCTGACCTGGCCAAGATATTCGGCGGCACCGCCCTCTCGTTGTGGTCATTTGCGTAGCGGGCTCGCATATCCACTTATTTGCGTCGCCATTATGATTGTCAAAACGGAGTGCGCTGTCCTATCATGGGGACGAATTTTGCGCCACCGAAGTGCGCCATAGAAACCTAGGAGGAAACCGGTAATGAAGCGATATTTTAAGTACGTCGCCGGCGCGATGATGCTAGCCGGCATCATGGCCATGATAGCGTGTACCGGAGACGAGCCCACCGCGCCCGCTCCCGTCGCGGAACCCACGGCTCCCCCCGCCGCCGCAACCGCGATGCCTGCGGAGCCCACGCCCACCGAGGCTATGGCCGCCGAGCCCACCGAAGCCATTCCGATGCAGGCCGGTGATCGCCTCGCCGCCGTCCGCGACCGGGGTCACGTGGTCTGCGCCAACAACACCCAGCTAGCCGGCTTCGGCTTCATCGACGCCGACGGCAACACCAAAGGCTTCGACGTGGATCTCTGTCGCGCCGTGGCCGCCGCCGTCTTGGGCGACGCTGACGCCGTGGAATACCAGCCCACCACCGCCGCCGAGCGTGGCCCCACCATGCAGTCGGGCCAGGTGGATATGATGTCCCGCAACACCACTTGGACCTCCTCCCGCGACGCCACCTGGGGCAACTTCGCCCAGACCATGTTCTACGACGGCCAGGGATTCATGGTTCCGGCCAGTCTCGGAGTCAGCGCCGCGTTGGAACTCCAGGATGCTAAGGTTTGCGTCCAGCAGGGGACCACCACCGAACTGAACCTGCAGGACTACAGCAACCAGAACAACCTCAATTTCGATATCGTCACCTTCCCCGACGCCACCACCACCAGTGAGGCGTATCAGACCGGACAGTGCGATGCTCTAACCACCGACCGATCCGGTTTGGTTGCCACCCGCGTGGGCTACGATGACCCCGATGCTCACGTCATCCTGCCCGACACCATCTCCGAAGAGCCCCTCGGGCCGGTGGTGCCTCACGGCGATGACCAGTGGTACGACGTCGTCAAGACCACCATGGCCATCCTCATCTACGCCGAAGCCTTCGGCGTCACGTCGAACAGCGTTCCTACCGCGGTCACCGGCGATACCGCTGTGGACCGGCTGTTTGGCTTGGAAGGTAGCTACGGCCAGGAGGACCTGGGCTTGAGTCCGACCGCTGCCCAGGATGTGATCCGCCAAGTGGGCAACTACGGCGAGATTTACGATCGCCACCTGACCGGCCTCGGCGTCACCCGCGAGGGCAGCCGCAACGACCTCTGGATTAACGGCGGAGAAGTTTACGCCGCGCCCTTGCGGTAAATCCCCGAAACGTCCAATCGGCCCCAAATCGCCGGGCCGGCAACTGAGGAGGGTACGGCCAGCGTCCTGCTGGCGCCCTCCTCAAAGCTTAATCGTCGCTGCCGGGCGCAAAAGCGTGCCGGATGCGATACAATCGGCCTTGATTTTCGATCAGTATCCCCGTGTAACGGCCTGCGGTTATGACCACCCGCCAACTGCCAAGAGTTCTCATCTACCAGGACATCCCCGTATGGCGGCACGCTGTCATCATCCAGTGGGCGGTGCAGATTGCGTCCGCCGTTATCGCCGTCGCCCTGGTCGCATGGTTCTTCGCCAACATCGCCAACGCCGTCGCCGACCGCAACATCTCTTACAGCTTCACTTTCCTGTCCCGTGAGTACCAGACGCCCATCAGCGACTTTTTCATCCCCTATCAATCGTCCGATACCTTCCTCTACGCCGTTTGGGTAGCCATTACTAACACCCTGATTGTCGCCGTGTCCGGCGTCGTCCTGGCCATTCTGCTGGGCATTTTCGTCGGCGTCGCCAGACTGTCCACCAACTGGATTGTCGCCAAGATGGCGATGGTCTATATCGAGTTCTTCCGCAACGTTCCCCTGCTGGTGCAGCTCTATTTCTGGCTGTACATCGTTCAGGAACTGCCGTCGGTACGGGATACCGGCGGACGCGAACAGGGGGCACTGATCCCCGGCGCACTGTACGTCTATAACGACGGGGTCTCACTGCCCTGGCCCACGGCCAGCGACTGGACCATCGCGCTGATCTGGCTGGCGCTGGCGGCGGCGGCCGTTGCGTCCGGCATGGCCGTCCACCGTCGTCTGGTCGCGCGCGAGACAGAAACGGGCCGGCCGTCCTATCCCGTGCTGGCCGGTTTCGCCGTCACGTTTGTTATCGCCGCCGTCGCCTGGGTGGCGCTGAGTATCGTCGCCGGCGACTCGCCGTTCTCCATATCCACGCCGGAGCCCCAGGGCCGTTTCGGACGCATCGGCGGCGGTCTGACGGCCAAGGCCGGCCTGATGGTGCTGCTGGTAGGCCTGGTCATATACACGTCGTCTTTCATCGCCGAAATCGTGCGGGCCGGCATCCAGTCCGTAGGGCGCGGCCAGATTGAAGCCGCCCGCGCCCTGGGTTTGTCTCAAATAGATACCTTGCGTCAGGTAACTTTTCCCCAGGCCCTCCGAGTCATCGTCCCGCCCCTCATTAGCCAGTGTCTGAACCTTACCAAGAACAGCAGCCTGGGCGGCGCTATCGGCTACGCTGAACTGACCAGCGTTGCCGTTACCATGACCCAGACGGCGCCGGCCCTGCCAATCTTCATCCTGGTCATGGCTTCATACCTCGTCATGAGCCTCACTTGGTCGTTGATTGGGAACCTGTACAATCGGCGCATCCGGTTCGTCGGCACCTAGGCGCTTTCGGATATTGATATGGTTGTTGACGACACGGTACGTTCCGCCGCCCCGCTGCCGCCGCCCCGGATGGAAGCGGGCGCCGCCGGCTGGATCCGCGCCAATCTGTTCAGCACCCGATTCAACAGCCTGCTCACCGTCGTCGCCGGCATCGTCGCGCTGCTCACGCTCTGGTATGGATTGAAGTGGGTATTCCTGGATGCGGAATGGCGGGTGGTTACCGAACTGGGTGGTCGGTTCATCCTCGGACAATACAACACCGAATCCGCGTGCCCGGGACAGAACTGTTTCTGGCGCCCCCAAGTGGCCACCCTGCTGGCCACGCTGCTGTTGGGAATGGGCTGGGGCATGACAGGCGGAGGGATCACCAGAGCCATCGCCGTGATAGTCGCTGTGGTCTTGGCGCTGCTGGCATTCCTGCCCTACAGCCTGGAGACGATGGGTTACGATGTGCGTTTGCTGCTGCTGGCAAACGTCCCGGCCGCCCTGGCCGGGTGGGCGCTGGCCCGATACACCCCGTTGGGAACGGGCCGTTGGGTCTCTATCCTGGCGGTGGCGTCGTTCCTCGTGTCCCTGGTGCTGATCCGCGGTCTGCCCGGCGTTCCCGGGCTCCAACCCGTGTCGGTGAACCAATGGGGCGGCCTGATGCTCAACCTGATCCTGGCCATTGGTGGCATCACCCTCAGCCTTCCCATCGGGATCGCTCTAGCCCTGGGCCGCCGCAGTCGGCTGCCCGTGGTCAAGATCCTGTGCGTCACGTTCATCGAAGTGTTTCGCGGCGTGCCCTTGATAACGCTGCTGTTCATGTCCCGGCACCTGGTGCCCCTTGCCTTTCCCGAGGACTTTCCGCAAAACGCACTGCTCAACGCCGGGATCGTGATCACGCTGTTCAGTTCCGCGTACATGGCGGAGAACATCCGCGGCGGACTGCAGGCCCTCAATCCCGGGCAGGCTGAAGCCGCCCGCGCCCTGGGCCTGCCCGGCTGGCAGACCACCTTGCTGATATCCCTGCCCCAAGCCATCCGCAACGTCATCCCCGCCATCGTCGGCCAGTTCATCGGCCTGTTCAAAGACACTAGCTTGGTCTATATCATCGGTATGCTGGACATACTGCGCATGGGACTGGACTTCGTGAACGGGAATATCGAGTTTCGCGACAACAAGGGTGAGGTTATCATCTTCGTCGCCCTGGTGTTCTGGATATTCTGCTACGGCATGTCCCACATCAGCGGCCGCATCGAGCGTCACCTGGGGGTGGGAGAACGATAGCGAATGATGCGTTGAAGACACACCGAGTTGCAGCAACAGATGGCTGATCACGCGCGAACCCAGGCCCGCCGGCCTCGCCGCCGACCCCGCAACAACGCCCAATAGCGCCCGCCGCACCGGAGGCCACCATGACTACCAACGGAACCACGGATCCCGTCGAAGACATCATCGTGTGCCGCGACGTGCACAAATGGTATGGCAACTTTCATGCTTTGCGGGGCGTCACCACCACCGTTCAGAAGGGTGAGGTGGTGGTCATCATTGGCCCCTCCGGCTCCGGGAAATCCACCTTCATCCGCACCATCAACCGCCTGGAACAGCACCAGCGCGGCGACATCGTCGTCGACGGCATCGAGCTGACCAACGACGTGCGCAACATCGACGCCATCCGCCGCGACGTGGGCATGGTCTTCCAGTCCTTCAACCTGTTCCCCCACCTGACGGTGCTGCGGAACATCACCCTGGCGCCCACAAAAGTTCGCCATCTGCCTTCCCACGAGGCCGAGAGCGTCGCCATGGAGCTCCTGGAACGGGTCGGCATCCCCGAGCAGGCCGACAAGTATCCGGCCCAACTGTCCGGTGGCCAGCAGCAGCGCGTCGCCATCGCCCGCGCCCTGGCCATGCAGCCCAACATCATGCTCTTCGACGAGCCCACCTCCGCCCTTGACCCCGAGATGATCAAAGAAGTGCTGGAAGTCATGCGCGAACTGGCCGAGTCGCAGATGACCATCCTGGCCGTCTCCCACGAGCTTGGTTTCGCCCGTGAAGTGGCCGACCGCATCGTGATGTTCGACGAAGGCCAGATCGTCGAGGACCTGCCTCCCGACGAGTTCTTCAACAACCCGCGCCACGAACGCGTGAAGCACTTCCTGTCGCAGATCCTGTAGTTGGGCTGTCATAGGACTTACGCAGTTGGAACCGTCATTCCGGCGAAAGCCGGAATCCAGTGACCGCAATCGTTAAACATTGTTTTGTTTTCGTCGCCATACCATCGCTGGGCTCCTGCGAAAGCAGGAGCGACGGGCGTGTGGCTTCAAGTGCGTAACCCCTATGTCATTGCGACCCCGCACTTGATGCGGGGGCGGCAATCTCGTCGACCACAAAGGCTTCCACAATGGAACTTGCGAGGAAATTCGGGCACTGGATCTGGGCCGGCGGCAGCGCTGAATCGCACTGGGCTCGCCAGCGTCGGTTGCCCTTCTGGGAACATCCGTGGTTCACGCGCATTTACCGCATGGCTTTCGTCACCGGCTGGGTGGCCGTCATCGCATTCTTCCTTTTGTGGAACCTCGTGTGGGCCACTCCCTGAAGCCGCGGGCTGCGCCCGCGTTGTACCTCGGAGGCAACGGCCGACGCTCCGCCGCCGTAACTGTTCAGAGTTACGGGGAAAGTGTCATTGCGACCCCGCACTTGATGCGGGGGTGGCAATCTCGTTGGTGTAGGGGGTCTCCTTCGGGGCAGACGTTGCGGCTGCGGCGTCGAGATTGCCACGGCGTAGGCGCCTCGCAATGACACTTTCCTCAGCTCTGAATAATTGCGCTAGCAGTGGCGCATTTGCCCCGCCCCTTCCCTGTGGGTAAAATCCCCTCATCCATCCCGCAAAATCCCTAATCCCGTCTATCCTGTCCATCCATGCCAGCAAAACAGGAGCGTAGTCATGCCTGATCGACCGATGCAGATCGGAGTCGTTTTTCCCCAGACGGAGATTGGTTCCGACCCCATCGCCGTGCGCGATTACGTGCAGGCGGCCGAGGAACTGGGTTACGCCCACATCATCGCTTACGACCACGTGCTGGGCGCGGACACCGCGTACCACCAGCCGTGGACGGGCAGCTACACCAAGGACAGCATGTTCCACGAGATCTTCGTGGCTTTCGGGTACATGGCGGCCCTGACGACCAGCGTGGAGCTGGTCTCGGCAATCGTCATTCTGGGCCAGCGTCAGACCGCGTTGGTCGCCAAGCAGGCCGCCGAGGTGGACGTGCTCAGCGGTGGCCGCTTGCGCCTGGGCGTCGGCATCGGCTGGAACCCCGTGGAGTACGAAGCCCTGGGCGAGGATTTCTCCACCCGCGGCCGCCGTGCCGAAGAGCAGATGGAACTGCTTCGCCGCCTGTGGACGGAAGAGGTCGTCGATTTCCACGGCCGTTACCACAACGTCACCAACGCCGGCATCAACCCCCTGCCGGTGCAGCGGCCGATCCCGCTGTGGATGGGCGCCGGCAGCCGCGCCCGTGGGCCGATCCCCACCGACCGCGTGCTCAGCCGGGTGGGGCGTTGCGCCGACGGTTGGTTCCCTCAGTTCCAGTCCGACGATCCCCAGGCCGCCACCGCCATCGCCAAAGTCCGCGAGGCTGCCGTGTCCGTCGGCCGAGATCCCGACGCCATCGGCATGGAGCCCAGGGTGAACTACTCCGATGGCGACCCGGAGTTCTGGCAGGCCCGGGCCGAAGAGTGGCGCGGTATGGGCGCATCACACTTTTCCGTGAACACCATGTCGGCCAACCTGGCCGGGGCTGACGCCCATATCAACGCCATACGCGAATTCAAGGAAGTAATCACCGGGTAGACATCTCTCCGTCATTCCCGCGAAAGCATTTCTCCGTCATTCCCGCGAAAGCATTTCTTCGTCATTCCCGCGAAAGCGGGAATCCAGAATGTCATAGAGGTTTGCGAGATGGTAACCACCACGCCACCAGAGCCAACCGAAGCCGCCGAACTCTACTATGCCCCCGATATGCCCATGGCCTTCGGCGGCGAACTGCGCCTGAACTTGAAGGCTCTGGGCGTGGACGGCAGCGCGCCGGATTTCGGCGAGCGCCTGTGCCAGCTTTCCCGGGACAACGAACCCTACGACTTCCAATTTTCCGCCCAGGGAGAGCTGATCGTAATGGCTCCATCCGGTTCAGAAAGCAATCTTGACGAGACTATAATCAACGCTGATCTTGGCATGTGGGACCGGCGCAACCCCGGAGCGCACTTTTCCCAAACCGTCGCGTTCCGGCTTCCCAGTGATGCACAATACATGCCCGATGCCGCCTGGATTACACAGGAGCGGTTCGACAATCTGACCGAGTTTGAGTTGCGCAACACCATCAACGGCGCGCCCGACTTTGTAGTGGAAGTCCGCTCCCGCAGCGACCGGCTGACCCCGTTGCTGGCAAAAATGGCCGAGTGGATGGAAGCCGGCTCCCGCCTGGGCTGGATGCTGGACGCTGTTGACCGCCGCGTGTATATCTTTCGCCCCGGGCGCGAGATGGAAATACTGAAAGATCCGGCGGTGCTGGATGGTGAGGACGTTCTGCCGGGGTTCGTTTTTGAAGTCGGTCGGCTGATGTTCGGGCATGAGTAACCGCCACCGGGCAACTTCGTCAGAATCAGCATTTACTGGATTACAGGATTTTCGGGATTACGCTTCCCTGATCTTGTCAATCCAGTAATCTTGAAAATCCTGATTCTGACCGATGGACTCAATCATTTTCATTCTGCATAAGGAGACAAACTATGGGCAGGCTCTACGGTAAGGTTGCTCTCATCAGCGGCGGCGCGCGCGGTCAGGGCGCGGTGGAGGCCAGGATGTTCGCCGCCGAGGGCGCGTGCGTGGTCTTCGGCGATATCCTCGACGACGAGGGTCGCCGGGTGGAGGCCGAAATCAGGGAACTGGGCGGCCAGGCCACCTACGTCCACCTGGACGTAACCAGCGAATCCGACTGGCAAGCGGCGGTGGACGCCGCGGTTTCCGAGTACGGCAAGCTCAACGTGCTGGTGAATAACGCCGGCATAGTCCTCGGCCGCAGCATCGAGGAGATGACCGTCGAGGAATGGGACCGCCTCTTCGACGTCAACGCCAAGGGCGTGTTCCTGGGTACCAAGGCGTCTCTGCCCGCTCTGCGCGGGGCCGGCGGCGGCAGCATCGTGAACATATCCTCCACCGCGGGCTTGGTCGGCAACGATTACAACCTGGCCGGCTACAGCAGCACCAAGGGCGCCGTGCGGCTTTTCACCAAGTCCACCGCCATACAGCACGCCGGCGAGGGCATACGCTGCAACTCAGTGCATCCCGGCCCCATCGACACCCCCATGCTGCAGGAATCCCGCGCCAATCGCGGCAGTGGGCTCAGCGACGAGGAGCAGCGCCGACGCGTGCCCCTGGGTCGTATCGGTCGGCCTGAGGATATCGCCTACGCCGTGGTTTACCTGGCCTCGGACGAAGCGTCCTTCGTCACCGGGAGCGAGGTGGTCGTGGACGGCGGGCGCACCGCCATGTAACGCAAGAGGCGCCCCGAAGGACGCCTCTGCTCAAGTATCGGTCAAAATGGTCGGGGCGGCCAGATTCGAACTGGCGACCCCCTGCACCCCATGCAGGTGCGCTACCGGGCTGCGCTACGCCCCGCCCCGACAACATCAGGGTATCATCCACGCTGACAATTGGCAAACTCGCCGGTATCGCCAGTGATTATTCATAGCATTACCTGCTAGGATTACGGCACATCGCGGCGACATCATGAACGGCGATTGCTACAGCATCCTCGGCGTCCCGGCGGCAGCCACCACGGAAGAAATCCGCGCCGCCTACCGCCGGCTGGCCCGGCAGTATCATCCCGACCTCAACGCCGGGCCGGAAGCCGAAGCCCGCATGAAAGAGATCAATCAGGCGTACGCCACCCTGTCTGATCCGCAGCGCCGCCGCCACTATGACGTTTACGGGGTCAGCGAACCGCCCTCCGCGCCGCGCCGCCGTAGTCGGCAAAATGGTACCCGCCCCGGCTCAACCCGGCCCTCGCGTCCTCGCACCTATTCTCCATCGTCACCCCAGCGTGGTGAGGACATTGAAGCCGCCCTCTTGATAACGCGCCGGGAGGCAAGACAGGGAATGCGCAAGGTGTTCCCGGTTACGCGCACGGAGACCTGTCAGCGTTGCCGCGGCACCGGCTTCGAGCCGGAGGAGACCCTGGAGGCCAGTCAGTGCTGGCGATGCGCCGGAGAACAGCGGGTGCGGCGGGAATTGTGGCTCAGCGCCACTATACCCGCCGGCGTCGCTGACGGCCGCCGCCTCCGTCTCCGCGGGCAGGGCAACGCCGGGTTGGACGGCGGAGCCAGCGGGCACATCTACATCACTGTCCGGGTAGCCCAGCACACCAAGTTGCGCCAGGCCGTTTCCTTCGTGCTGCGTCACCTCTTCCGCTAGCGCCGCGGCTTGGCGCGCCCGTCAGGTTCGGATTTCACCAATGGTGGTCAGTTCAGCTCCCGGGCGCGGTACTGCAGCGCCTCGGCAAGATGCGCCGGTCCTATCCGTTCGGCTCCGGCGAGATCGGCGACCGTGCGCGCCACCTTGACTACCCGATGCAGCGCCCGCGCCGAGAGGTCCAGTTGCTGCGACGCCCGCTGCAACAACGCCTGCGTGTCATCCTGCAAATCGCAATGGTCCCAAATCGCGGATCCGGACATTTCAGCGTTTGAGAGCCCGGTAGCCTCCGGCGCCTGCGAGAACCGCGATTCCTGAATGGCCCGCGCGGCAATCACGCGTTCCCGCACCGCGGTTGAACTCTCGGCCTCCGCCCTACCCAGCAGGCTGTCGTATTCCACTGGCGGAACCTCCACAAAGATGTCGATGCGTTCCAGCAGCGGCCCGCTGATGCGCCTTTGATACCGCGCTAAAGCTGACGGGCTGCACACGCACTCCTTGCGCGGGTGCGAGGCATAGCCGCACGGACACGGGTTCATCGCTCCCACCAGCATGAAACTCGCCGGATAGGTCACCGTGCCGCTGACCCGCGTGATGGTTACCGTCTTATCCTCCAGGGGCTGCCGTAGCGATTCCAGCGCGGCGTGCCCGAACTCGGGCAATTCGTCCAGGAAGAGAACTCCGCGATGGCTCAGCGTGATCTCCCCGGGACGGAGCATGCGTCCGCCGCCCACGAGGCCGGCGTTGGATATGGTGTAGTGCGGAGCCCGAAACGGCCGCTGGGCGATCAGCGGGCTGTCCGGCGGCAGGTTGCCGCTCACGCTGTAGATCTTGGTGACGTCCAGCGCCTCGTCGGCGGTCAGGTACGGCAGGATGCCGGGCAGCGCCCGGGCCAGCAGGGTCTTGCCCGAGCCCGGCGGCCCGCTCAGCAGGATATTGTGGAATCCCGCGGCGGCTACTTCCAGCGCCCGCTTGGCGTGATCCTGACCCCGGATGTGGCAGAGATCCGTGTTGCCGGGCTGCTCACGGTTCCCATTGAGATGGACGCCGTTCTGCGGAAATGGTGATATCGCCATGTCGCCCTGAAGGTGGGAAAGCAGCTGTGCCAGCGTATCGACGGGGTAAACTCGCACTCCGTCCACCAGGGCTGCTTCGGCCGCGTCGACCGCCGGCACGTAGACCGAGCCTATGCCCTGGTCCCGCGCCACGGAAACCATCGGCAGGATGCCGGCCGTGTGTCGCAGCCCACCGTCCAGCGACAACTCGCCGAGGAATATCGCCGGGTCTGTAGTGGGCGGCGCCTGTCCGGTGCTGAACAATATGCCCACCGCGATGGGCAGGTCATAAGCCGGCCCGGCTTTCTTCAAATCCGCGGGCGCCAGGTTTACGGTGATGCGCCGCATGGGGAACTCGCAGCCGCTGTTGCGCAGCGCCGCCCGTACCCGCTCTTTGGCCTCTTGCACCGCCGTGTCCGGCAGTCCAACGATGTGGAACGCCGGCAGTCCCGGCGATATATCCGTCTCCGCCTGAATTATCTGGCCGTCCAATCCAATGACAGCGCACGTCTGAGCAGTTGCCAACATACCGTGTCCTCCGTGGTTGATATAATCACCGCTCTGCTGGCGGTTCATCGACACGCTATCATCTAAGAACTGACGTTCGCAATCGCAGACTGTCATCAAATTTTCCGGGCCTCCTCGCCTTTGCTATCGCCGCAACGCTAATCTATACTTGCGCCAATGGACCTGCAGTTTGAAATCGGCGATCCGCAGCGACCGCGTGGCCACGCGATCCTGTATTTTCGCGTGGACACCGAGCCCGACAACGTTTACGGCACCTACATCATCACCCTGCCCATCACTGCCGATCTGACCAAGTACGTCCCGCCCTTCCTGGCCGCCCATCTGGGCAGCGCCGGTTCCGGCCCGCTGGCCAACTTCTCGGCCTTCGCCATGCCGCCAATGTCTGAGCTGGTGGAGGGCGGATACGAACAACTGGTCCGCCTCGCCAACGTCCGGAACGACGATCTGGTCTACGGCGGCAGCATGTTCTCCTACGACCTGGCCCGCATGATGGAATCGGTGGCCCAGGCCGTCCAGGAATACGCCGACTCCTGGTTCCGCACCGGCGGCGAGGAGAGCGTCTCCACCGTGCCCGCCGAGGATGCCGCCATTCCCCTGGGCGGTTCCTCTCCCCTCGCCGGAGCGGCGGATGGCGACGCGGGCGACAGCCTCGGCGTGAACGAGGTGCTCTGGAGCTTCATGAGCGAGGGTGACCGCCTTGCCGAGATGGGCCGTCTGCTGGGCCGCTTGCGTTTCGCCCAGGAAGGTAACGATTCCGCCGCCATTGCCGACATCATCGCCGAGATGACCGCCCTCGGACGGCACCTGCCCGATGAGTTCGGCATCGGCTCGCTGGTCGACGCTGCCAACGACACCACCCCTAACGGCGTGCAATTGGCCCAATTGTATCTCGACCGCTGCTACCGTCTTTCGTCCGGAGACACCGAGCAGGTGCGCCGCATCGACGAGGCCATCAAGAATCTGCAACGGCGCGGGTGACCAGACCCACGCCGTTGCCATTCGCCTCAATAATTCGGGGCTGCTCCAACCCCTTCCGCTTTTGCGTTACGCTCGTGGGTGGCTCCGCTCATATTCGGCGCGGACGTGCGAGTCCGTAAGGTGCGTGTACACCTGCGTGGTGGAGATGCTGGAGTGCCCCAGCAACTCCTGCACGTGGCGCAGGGATGCCCCGTTCTGCAAAAGATGCGTGGCGAAGCTGTGCCGCAGCGTATGCGGCGTGATCTTGGGATCCACGTCGGCCGCCTTTGCCGCCGTTTTCAGGATGTTCCACACCCATTGCCGGGTGAGCCGCTCGCCGCGCTGGTTCAGGTACAGCGCCGTCTCGCCGCGCTTGTCGCCCAGTAGCTCAACCCGCGCGCCGCCGATATATTCCCGCAGGTTCGACAGGGCGTCCGGGTACAGGTAAACGATCCGCTCCTTGGAACCCTTCCCCCAGGTGCGGATGAACCCCTCTTCAAAATCAATGTCCTGCACGTTCAGCGCCACCAGTTCGCTCACCCGCAGGCCGGTGGCATACAGCAGTTCCAGGATGCTGGCGTCCCGGCGCCCTTCCGGCGTTCCGGTATCCGCTGCCGTGGCCAGCAAACGCTTCACGTCCTCCTCGGAGATGAATTTGGGAACCGTCCGGCCCACTCGCGGCGAGCCCAGGTTCTCCGTGGGGTCTTCGGTGATCAGCCCGTTTGCGCTCAGGTAGCCGAAGAACGATCGCACCGCCGCCACCTTGCGGGCGGTGGTGGTGTCCCGGTACTTGCGGTTGTCCCGCAACTCGCTGATGTAGGCGTTGAGCAGGTTGATGTCAACCAGACGCCAGACCTCCTGGTCCTCGGAGTTGAGGCTGTCCGCGACGAATTCGCGGAATTGATTCAGGTCGTTGCTGTACGCGTCCAGCGTGTTCTGGGAAAAGCCCCGCTCAACGATGAGGTGTTGCAGGAACGAATTTACCGTTTGCCTCATGATCTCCGCCAGTGGGCTCGTGTATCGCCCGGCTCCGCCTTGTTTCCCCGTCTGTCGGGGGTGTGGCGGGCGTCTGCCGTAATTCTTGTACATCCAAACCGCAGACGTCATTCGGCGAACGATGCGGGATTCGCTGAATTCCGGTCACACGAGGCTGAAAACTCCCACGGCCGCCAGCGTGACCACCGCCGCGTGGACAACCAGGCTTGCGGCGATCGATGCCAACAACCGGCTCCGTCGCATCCCGGCCACCTCCAGGGTCAGCGTGGTAACATACACCCCGGCCCACGGCGTGACGATCAATACTCCCCATACGCCCCAGCGGTCCAACGCCCGCAACAGCCGTTGGCTGCGACGTCGCAGCATCCATCTTACCGCCGCTCGAACCGGCTCGGGACGCATACGGAGCATCACCCTCAGCGCGCCCGTCCCCCGCTCCGCCCTCCGGAACATCACGGAAATCACAACGGCCGGCAGTAAGTTGAACACCACGGACACCACCGCGACCAGAACCGGGTCCAGTCCCAGTCCCACACCCAGCGGTATGGATACCAGTTCCTCGCCTATGGGTGACGCGGCGGTCAGCGCCACCGCTGCATACTTGGCCCACAAACTCGCGGCCTCCGAAACCCGCTGACCGGACGGCTACCCCCGCATCCCACGCGGCTGACCCCTACGATAGCAGACTTGAACATGATGCCATTAATTGTACTTGCCGTTGCCCTGCAGGCCGGCGGCGAACCCGCTGACCTGTCATTCCTGGCCTACTTGGACATTTGGATCATCGGCGGTTTGGTGATGCTGGCGGTGGTGGTAGTCGTGGGCAAATGGCTCTACGGCAAGTTCCGCCGCCGGCCCGATGATGACGACCTGTACTACGACGAGCGGTACGACGGCTACGACTACGAATGCTGATGTCATTGCGAGCGCAGCAACGTCACCCCGCACTTGATCCGGGGGCGGCAATCTCGTTAGCGTAGCAACGGCGGTCATTATCGCGCCGCGGGATAGACATGCTCGTAACCACAGTGCCGCAACATCAGAGCAATGGCGCCTATTTGGAGAATTATCGCTGCAATGCCGGTAACTACGCGCAAAGCCGTGCCCGGAAACCGGCTAACGCCGCCCATTTTCCGTCCGCACGCGACTCCGGTGACGATGCCAGGCGCATCGGGGCCAACATCAACGAGCAGAAGGCTCCCCCGACGGGAAATGTCCGGTGGTTGAAAGTTCACGTCAAAACCCTTTTCAACGGCGTCCGCCCTATCGACTGGCCTTGTAGTAGGCGCGAATCGCTACCACCCCGATGACGGCCGCCACCGGAGGCGAGGCGAGGGCGACCCACAGACCGCCGACCGCTAGCATGACGACTGCGGACAGGAATCCCAAGCTCAGGCCGGTGATGAGACCGTAGAACACGCTCTTGCCCGTCACGTCGCCGCGCTCCCGCTCCTCGAACACGCGGGCGGCGATGATGCACGTCAGGACGGGCACTAGGCCGAACCACAGCAGGGCGATGAGAATCATGGCATCGATGTTCCATCCGCCGCTGAAGTGTTGGGTGAAATTCATTACGGCTCCTCATGCTGATATCGCCGGCCGGTTGACGAAACGAGTTGGCGGCGGGTCGTGTGCCTGCCGCCAGTCTACCAATGGGACGCGCCTCCTCGTAGTCAGCAGTTCAGCCTGCCCACCGAGCGGCTCCATAGGTAGCACACCAGCGCGGACAGGGCCGCGCTGACCGCCGCGCCCGCCAGATACATGATGGGATTGATCAGCACGCCAAGGTCCCAGCGGATGTAAGCCAGCGTCATGGGTTGCAGGACAATCATCACAATTCCGCAGAACACGCCCGGAGTCACTCTACCCGAGCGTCTCAGCATCCGGGACGCAGACAATAATCGATCAAATCCTGTCCATCCTGTGCATCGATGTAAAATTATCCCGGTAGTCGTTTATAGCAGGTACGCGTGAGGTTGCGCCTAACGTTTGACAGGATTCTGCGGATTTTATACCCTCCGCAACCAACGTCGGCTTCAGGAGGACGCGCACATGGTCACCCGAGGATTCTTCGGACGGCGCCGCGAAACGCCCCCTCGCCCCATCCCGCCCGGACAATACCTGGAACGCGGGTTCCCGGTTCTGACCGCCGGCCCCACCCAGCGCGTGCCGCTGGACCAGTGGAGCTTCGTCCTGGTCGGCGCGGAGGGCGAGCCCCTGTGTGAGTGGAACTGGGAGCAGTTCCGTTCGCTGCCCGAGACCGAAATCCACACCGACATCCACTGCGTCACCAAGTGGAGCAAGCTGGACACCACCTGGAAGGGCGTCACCATCGACGACCTGCTGACGGCCGCCGGCGTTTCGGATCCACCGCCGTACCTGATGGCCTTTTCTTACGGCGGTTACACCACCAACCTGCCCACGTGGGACGTGCTCGAGGGTCGCGGCATGGTGGCCTTCGAGTTCGATGGGCAGCCCATCGCCGCTGAGCACGGCGGTCCAGCTCGTTTGGTGGTGCCGCACCTGTACTTCTGGAAATCCGCCAAGTGGCTGCGGGGCATCCGGTTCATGCCCCAGGACCAGCCCGGCTTCTGGGAGCAGTACGGCTACCACATGTACGGCGACCCCTGGAAGGAACAGCGGTATTGGGGCGATTAGTGCCGGACCCGACGGCAGCGCCCGCCACAACCTGGCAATCCGCCATAGTAGAGCGGGTTGCTGTCGAGACCTACCGCGCCAAGACCTTCACCCTGCGCCTGGCTGAGCCTCGCCCATTCCGGGCCGGTCAGCACTACGACGTCCGCCTCACCGCGCCCGATGGGTACCAGGCGCAGCGCTCCTACTCGATTGCATCGGCCCCCGATGATTTTGGGCGCATCGATCTGACCGTGGAGCTCATCTCGGACGGCGAGGTCTCGCCGTACTTTCACGACGTGGTCGAACCCGGCGATGTCCTGGAAGTGCGCGGCCCCATCGGCGGCCCCTTCACCTGGACACCAAACCTGGCCGGACCACTGTTGCTGCTCGCCGGCGGGTCCGGCATCGTTCCCCTGAAATCCATCCTGATGCACCGCGGCCTGGCGTCTCCCGACACCCCCGCCCTGTTGTTGTACTCGGCGCGTGGCCCTGAGGACATAATCTACCGCAAATTCCTCGACAGCGTGGGTCGGCGCAACCCGTCCGTGGCGGTTCGGTGCTCCCTTACCCGGCGGCAGCCGCCCGGCTGGATCGGATACTCGCGCCGGGTTGACCCGGCCATGTTGCGGGAATGCATCGACGAACTCATGATGATGCACGGCAACGACGCGGTGCCGCTGTCCTACGCCTGCGGGCCCACCGGTTTCGTAGAGGCGGCCGCCGACGCGCTGCTGTCGTTAGGGGTGGACGAGGCAACCATCCGAACCGAACGGTTCGGCCCTACCCAGTAGCCTCGCGTCTACCCATTTTCGCTTGAACTGTCATTGCGAGCAAAGCGCGGCAATCTCGTCCCGGGAGGAGTCATCGCTCAGGCAGCGAGAGCGCAGCGACGCGGCCCTCCCTGCGATGACTAAAACCGAGCGCGCGTGATCTCAGTAGCCGGTGGCCAATCCCGCCAGCCAGTTGGCCACCGGCAGCAGGGTCGACCAAAGGATGCCCGGCCTGAGTACGAAATCCGAGGCCACCAGCGCCACCAACAGCAGCGGCGCAAACCTCTGGAACCGCTGGTGCGTTTCCGAAGTTGCTTCCGGCAGCAGCGCTCCCAGCGTCCGATATCCGGCCAGCGGCGCCAGCGGCAGCGCCTGAAACGCGGCCTGCATCAGGTTGTAGATAACCAGCAGCCCGACCACGTCCGATATCCCTGAGTGCAAGCCGCCGGTCATCACCAGCGTCAGGCTGTCCGGCGAGGGGTAGGTCCAGCCCAACAGGCCCGCCTTCACCGGCGACGCCAGCAGGAACGCGACCGTGATATTCCCCAGCGGTCCGGCGCACGACACCACGACCGACGGCCAACGTCCCTGCCGTCCCGGTGGTCCCGGCAACTGACGCCCCCAGCCGAAGCCAGACACGGTCGCCAGGATCATCCCGGGTATATCCAGATGGCGCAGCGGATTGCCGAAGAGACGTCCCTGTGCTCGCGGGGCTGGATCTCCCAAAGCCGTGGCCACCAACGCCTGGAACCACCCGTTGACCCAGATGGCCACGGCGCCGGAGAAGGCGCAGAGCACCACCAGGCGCACAAAAGCCCCGATGTCGTCAGGGAGCAGGTTAGCGGACGATATCAGCATGAGCGGCGGCTATTTTACGCCATAGCCGCCGCAACGCCCGCAGATCTGCCGGCGAGTTATGGGATCATTCAACTCGGATCAGCCCGGCTCGACCCACTGCCCGAATGAAACCCCGCCCGTGTATTGCTCCGGCAGCAGACCCCAAAGGATATCCAGCAGCGGGCGAACGTCCTCCAGGGCATATCGGGCGCGCTCCAGGTTCATATAGACCTCGTAGAAATTGCCGTGCAAACCCTCGGCGGCGCGAAGGCTCCGGTCAATCGCCTGGGCCTGTTCGGGCAGCTCTGCCATCAACTCTGTGATCGCGTCCCGGATGGCTTCGTGATCATAATGCTCCCAGCTGCGGAGGGTTGCTACAGCCTTGGTCAGTTGCGCTACCGTGCCCCAGCCCTTTTCACCGGCCTGGCAGTAGTCGCCCTCGGCCAGATGGGCGGGCCACTTGGACCAGTAATCGCGCGCCTGCTCCAAATGCTTGGCAATGCGAGCATCGCGCCGGGCCGAGGTTTCCGGGCGTCGTATTCGCGGCGGCATAGTCGGCTCTTCTACTGCAACACGGCGGCCAGGTCCGGATGCAGCCCGCTCTCCTGCTTCTGGATGCCCACGTACTGCAATCGGGTGAGATACTGGCGCACGTAGTCGGCGCGCAGCCGGTTGACCGCTTCCATGCCCTCGGCCATGCCCGCAACCGACCCGCCGGCGATTATCGCCATCGCTTCCCACAGCACCGGGTCCTTCATCTCCCCGGCCATGTCCTTCTCGATGGACCCCAGGATCCGTCGCAGCGACACGCCGAAGTCAACGCCCTTGACGGCAACCGTCAGTTTCAGCATCGCCATTCCGTAGGCCATGTGTCGAGCCTTGTCCTGCAGGCACAGGCCGAAGAGCCTGCGGTCCACCGGGTTGGTGGCGAAATGCGCGCCGAAGCGGTACAGCAGCATCGTCAGCGTGCCCCGGGCGATGTACAGCGAAACGGAGACCTCCGGCCAACCGGCCCGGGTTTCCACCATGCGCCGGCTCACCATGCCGGGCGTTTCCAGCCCCAACGCTCCGCCGTTGCACAGGGCGCGGTGTCGCATCGCCTCAAAATGCCGCGCCGAGTCGAACTCCTGGGTGGCTAGGAACATCTTGGGCTCGATGTAAGCGTAGTTCATCCGGTGCAGCCACAGGCCGATGGTGTCGATCTCGGCGGTGGCGTGCTGGCCCAGTTCGGTGCAGAGCTGGCACCAGGCCAGTTCCAGGGTCTCCGGCTGGTCGGGAATCTCGTCCCATGGAATATCCTGCATCGCGTTCCAGCGTCGCTGGATGGCCTCCTCATACAGCCAGACCGAATTGTCCGACCACAGTTCGTCCTTGCGGTTCACCGAGTAGTTGTCCAGGCGGGGCATTCCCGGCGTGGCAAAGGACCCGCGCGGCATGCGGGTCATCTCGCGGCTCTCCTCCGGTATCTCCCCGTACAGGCCCACGTTGATCGCATCTATCGTCAACCCGTGAGCGGTTGGCGCGGCGCGAGTCCCCCACTGCCGGGTGTCTTTCATCCAGGGGAACCGCTCGGTTGGGGATGGGGGAGCCTCGGGCTCGGCGGTCGCCTCAACCGGCTCGTCTGCCGGAGTCTCCGAGTCTGCACTATCCGCTACGTTCTGTTGGACGCGCTCGGCGGCCGACGATCGGTAGTTCCCGGTGGGGTCACTTTCGTCAACCGGCCCGGCCGGATTGCTGCCGTTCTGCGGATCATTCTGCGTGGTCATGGTTGCCTCACTTGCGTAATGGGCTTGTTGGCTCAATCATACTGCCGCGCGGTCGGCCGCATCCTCATGCTGGTATTTGCGGAGCAAGCGGCCAAAGCACCAATCCGTCCATTCCTCCTTCCTGCCGCCCGTCTTCTCCCAATTCCGGGCGATGGTAGCCCGGTAGTGCGCCTCTCCATTGAGCCAAAACTGCGCCGGTATGCTCAGGGAGTTGGCCAGGCCAACTGCAATGTCGGGGGTGATGGCGCGATCTCCGACGATAACTTCGTTCATCATCTCCACGGACAGGCCAATCGTCGCGGCCAGTTCCGTCACCGACATCCCCAGGAACTCAATATTCTCGGCGATAGTCTCGCCGGGCGGTATCGCCAGATTGGAGTAGATGGGCTCGCCGCTAGTCGTCATAGTGGTTGCTGACCTCCTCAATGATGATGCTCTGCGGCGTGGCTCCTCTGGTTACGATTAGACGCCACCGCCCGGTCAAGTATATGGACAATTCGCCGGCGCGGGAGCCGTGCAAGGGATGCAGGCGCAACGTCGGGACATCGTACAATTGGTTAAAACTGTGTGCGCGGCGCAGTTCGTCGATACGCCGCACGTACCGGCGGCTAACTTCGTCTCCCCAATCTATAGTAGCCCGGTTGGCATCCTCATAGTTCCGCTGCAACCGTCTGGTGCGGAAAATGACCTCCATAGTGCACCCGCAACCGGACGGGAATCGAATTATGCGGGTGCTGGTAAGTTCCAGCCCGGCACAATTGCCGACGGCCCGCCGACCTCAGGACGACGGGCCGTCGGCATCACAGCGCCGATTGTAGAGCGAGTTACGCCGCTGCCTGGTAAACCTCCAGCAGCGCCGGGTTCACCCGCCCGTTCTCGATGCGGTCGTCGAAGCCGCAGGACTTCAACCGCTGGAAGTATTCCTTGACCTGCCGTTGGCGGATGGCCGCCAGGATCTTCTGCCCCTCGTCGGCCTTGTCCGCGCCGCCGCCCAGCAGGATCGCCAGCGACTCGGCGGTCAGGTTGGCGCTGCGGGCCGCCGGATTCTCGCCGCCGTTGCCCGTGGCCTGCCGGTCCTCCGCCTCGTCCAGGTAGGCATGCACCTCTTCCCGCCGTTCCGGCACGCACTCGTTCATATAGCGGGCGTGCAGCACGCCGAAGGCCACGTGACGGGCCTCGTCCTGGGCCGCCCGACGGTAGATGGCCTTCTCGGCGTCGTTGTACGCCATCAGCTCACCCAGGCGGAACAGGGTCAGCACGTTGCCCTCGCCGACGATGTGCAGCCGGCTGGAAAGCTCGGTGAACTCGCGGGCGTTGTCGGTGCTGCCTCCGGTGACGTCACTCACCGAGTCGATCATCCGCATCAGGCCGCCGCCGTTGGCCAGCGCCCGCTTGCGGAACACTTCCATGTGGCGCGACTCGTCCATCACCTGGGTGAGCAGGAACATCCGCACCTCGTGGTAGTCCGGCGACATCTGCGCGATGAACCGGCCCGGTACGTCGGCGGCGACGAACTCGACCTGGGCAAAGAAGGTGGCCAACTGGCACTGCGCGGCCTCGACGTCATCGGGCAGCGGGCGCAACGTCTCCCACGGGATGTCGGTGGCCGAGGACCACTGCCGCGAGACGGCTTCCTGGTACAGCTTGGTCAGGTTGAAGCCCCACACTTCCTTCTTGTCGCGGAAGGTGTAGGCGGAGAACTGCGGCACGCCTTCCCGGGGAATGGCCCCGCGGGTCCGCTGGGTCTGGTTGGGCGACTCGTCCAGCAGGTCGCCGGTATATTGCGCCAGCGTGGGGTCATGCGCCAGTTCTTCCTCGGCGCCGGGGACCTGGTCCTTGATCTGCTGGAGCCACGACAGGCTGAAGCCGTTCTGCAGCGCCTGTTCCATCTCGACAGTGGTGCGGTCTTGCAAAGTAGCCATAGGTAGTCCTTCTTCGCCGAGGACGACGGAATTATGCTCGCAATGTACCCG
Source organism: Dehalococcoidia bacterium (assembly GCA_965203985.1). Classification (GTDB taxonomy): domain Bacteria; phylum Chloroflexota; class Dehalococcoidia; order Lucifugimonadales; family UBA3495; genus Bin87. Next base: position 357,815 of record CBDBDS010000013.1, on the reverse strand, counting down.
ATGGCGCGGGGAAGCGTCAAGCGCGGTGGTCTGCCGCGCAATGCACTACCCCTGTTTCAGAGACCACGTGTTCATGGTTGCATCGAACCCGGCCTCCTGTTATTCTCGCCATTAGATCATGCATTCTATTGAGGTTACGATGATGACGGGCACCAGCTTGAATCAATTCGGCGGATCGTGGACGCAGAACAAATTGCAAATTCTGCGAGGCTATCTCGAAAGTTACACAACCGCGTTAAAGAAGCAAAACTTTACGCTGACTTATGTCGATGCCTTCGCCGGCACGGGTTACATCAACCCCGATTCACGTGACAGCCGGCAGGCTGAACCAGTGTGGGGCGATGAATTGGATGAAGAAGCGAAGGATATGTTCAAAGGATCCACGCGGCTAGCGCTCGAAGTGGATGACAGGCCCTTTGATCGGTTCTTGTTTGTTGAGCAAAATAGTTCATTCATCGGTGCTTTGAACACGCTCAAAATGGAGTTTTCCGACCGGGAAATCCAAACATGGCCCGGAGATGCAAACCAAGTATTGCGTTTATGGTGCCAGTTTCAAAGCGAAAGATTGGGAACCCCATGGCGTGGTGAACGAGCAGTAATTTTTCTGGATCCATTCGCCACCGAAGTTGAATGGAAGACGGTCGCTGATATAGCTGCGACTAAGTCGGTCGACGTGTGGATTCTATTCCCTATCTCTGCGATCACAAGAAATCTCCCAAACGAGAGGCATCCTGATTCTGGAAATGCAGCCATGCTGGACAGGGTATACGGGGGGCCTGAGTGGAGCGAATTGTACGTAACGAAAGGACCGGATCCGGTGCAACTTGGTATGTTTGCGAACTTCGTCCCGGAAGAGCAGACGATCCGCACCGATCAACGAGCTATCGTTAGCGTATACTTGGACAAGTTGCATTCAGTGTTCCCGTATGTGGCCGACACTCCTAAGTGGTTCCGCAATTCAAAAAATTCACCTTTGTTTGCTTTCATGTTTGCTGCAGCCAATCCGGGTCCCGGTGGGCGAATTGCTCTCGACATTGCTAACCACCTGTTGGAACGTTGGTAACCCATGGCCGCATCAAAAATCGAGTGGACCGACGCAACCTGGAACCCGGTCACCGGCTGCAACAAGATCAGCCCGGGTTGCAAGCATTGCTACGCCGAGCGCCTGTCCAGGCGTCTCAAGGCTACAGGCATGGAAAAGTACCGGAATGGGTTTGCCGTGACGCTGCACCCCGACACGCTGGATATCCCCCTGCGCTGGCGCAAGCCCCGCTCCATCTTCGTCAACTCAATGAGCGACCTGTTTCACGTCGACGTGCCTGACCAGTTCATCGCCCAGGTTTTCGACGTCATGACCCGCGCCCACTGGCACCGCTACCAGGTGCTCACCAAGCGCCCGGAACGATTGGCCAGCCTGAACGCAAAACTGCCGTGGCCCAGCCAGATTTGGATGGGCGCCAGCGTTGAATCCCAGGATTACATCCATCGCATCGACCGACTGCGGGAGACCGACGCGGCCGTTAAATTCCTCTCGCTGGAGCCCTTGCTAGGGCCTCTGCCAAGCTTGGATCTGGACGGCATCGATTGGGTCATCGTGGGCGGCGAATCCGGCCCCGGTGCCCGCCCCATGCAAGCCGATTGGGCTCGCGACATCCGCGACCAATGCCAGGCCGCCGGCGTGCCGTTCTACTTCAAGCAATGGGGCGGGGTCTTCAAGAAACGCCACGGTCGCGTCCTGGACGGCAGAACCTGGGATGAAATGCCGCTGCTACAATCAGAACGGATGGATACACAGGAGTAAGCGTTATGGACTGGCAAGATCGGATTGAAAGAGTGCAGGGTGTTCTGAGCGGTAAGCCTGTCATAAAAGACACCCGCATCTCCGTTGAGCAGATTGTGGGGCATCTCAACGGCTCCTGGACCGAGGATGACATCATCTCCGGTTACGGCATCACCGCGGAGGATATTGAAGCCTGTCGCAAATTTGCTGCCACCGGGGAACTGCTATCTCCGATGACTTGGGCCGAATTCGAGGCGGCCGTTTTGGGCGACGACGACCAGCGACGCAAGCAAATCGTGTTGTACTGTGAGCACCATCGCAACAAAGCTTTGCAGACCTCAGATTGGCAAGAGCGCATTGAGCAAGTGCCCGGCGTACTCAGCGGCAAGCCAATAATCAAGGGAACCCGTATCTCCGTAGAACAGATTGTTGGCCACCTCTACGGCGGCTGGGGTGAGGATGACATCATCACCAGCTACTCTCACCTCACTCCAGAGGACATTGAGGCCTGCCGCCAATTCGCCGCCACTGGCGAGCCTCTGTCTCCGACAACTTGGGCCAAATTCGAAGCCAACGTTTTTGGCGACGGCCGGCCGGGCAGACAAAAGGCGTAGATAGCGTATGCGAATACTGGCCGACGAAAATGTCCCTGAACAGACCATCCCAATGTTGCGCAACTTTGGTCACGATGTCCTGTGGGTCAAAGAAGAACAACCCAGGACTCTTGACCCCGATGTGCTGGACTGGGCTACCAGAGAAAGCCGGTTGTTGATTACATTGGACAAAGACTTTGGGGAATTGAACCAGCGTTACGGCAGACAAGCTCCTTTCGGTGTCATCCTGTTCCGAATCGCTGACAATGTGCTCGGAGCCGAACGGGCCCTACTGATGACCCAAAACGTCAACGCTCAAGTTGATTGGCTCGGCTATCTATGGGTAATCAACATCCGCAAACGCCCTGTGGCCTGAACAAAACGCAGGGGCGGATTTCAAACCCGCCCCTGCATTAGTTTGCAAGTTTGCTAACCGGTTAGTCCGGCGTCGTGCCCACCTCGGGCAGCACCTGCTCCTCGTCCGCGGCCAGCATCCGGTTCATCGCGCTCAGGTAGGCGTGCGCGCTGGCGACGATGATGTCGGTGTTCGCGCCGCGACCGGAGAACATCCGGCCGTTGTTTTCGACCCGGATCGACACCGAGCCCACCGAGTCCCGGCCTTCCGACACGGCCTGCACCTGGAAGTCGGAGATCCGGGCGGTGGTTCCGATGACCCGGTCGATGGCGCGGCACACCGCGTCCACCGGGCCGTTGCCCGTGGAGGCGTCGGTTTTGGCGTTGCCGTCGGGACCGATGAGGCGCACCGTGGCGGTCGGGATGTCCTTGTCGCCGCTGGTGAAGTGCACCGTCTCCAGCGAGTAGCTGATCGGCTCCGACGCCGTCCGGTTCTCCTCGTCCATGAGGATTTCCAGGTCCCGGTCGGTGACCTCGTTCTTCTTGTCGGCCAGCTCGACGAACCGCTCGTACACGCTGGTCACTTCCTCGCGGTCCAGCGAGTAGCCCAGCGCCTCGAGCCGGGCCTGCAGGCCGGCGCGGCCGCTGAGCTTGCCCAGCACCAACTGGACGTCCGGCGGCAGGCCGACGCGCTCCGGCTGCATCACCTCGTAGGTGGAGCGGTCCTTCAGGACGCCGTCCTGGTGGATGCCCGAGGCATGGCGGAAAGCGTTCTCGCCCACGATGGCCTTGTTGGCCTGCACGTTCATGCCGGTGATGCGGCTAACCAGGCGGCTGCTGGGGTAGATCTGCGTGGTGTCCACGCCCAGCTCAACGCCGAACAGGTCCTTGCGGGTGTCCAGCGCCATGATGATCTCTTCCAGCGAGGCGTTGCCGGCCCGTTCGCCGATGCCGTTGATGCAGCCCTCGACTTGCCGCGCGCCCACTTCGATGGCGGCCAGGCTGTTGGACACGGCCAGGCCCAGGTCGTTGTGGCAATGCACGGACAGCGTGACGTTTTCAATGCCCGCCACGTTGCGCTGGATATCCTTCAACAGGGTCTGGAAGTCCGACGGGATCGCGTAACCGACGGTGTCGGCGATGTTGATCGTCGTCGCCCCGACCTTGATGACCTCTTCCAGCATCCGGTACAGGTAGTCGGGGTTGGTGCGGGTGGCGTCCATGGGCGAGAACTCCACGTCCTCGCAGTAACCCCTGGCCTTGGAGACCATGTCTACCGCCATGGTCATAACGTCTTCCCGGTCCTTCCGCAGCTGGTGCATCTGGTGGATCTCGGACGATGACAGGAATACGTGGATGCGGGGCTTCTCCGCGCTCTTGATGGCGCCCCAGGCGGCGTCAACGTCGCCCGGTACGGCGCGGGACAGCGAGCAGATGATGGGACCCTGCACGTCCTCGGCGATGCGCTGGACGGCCTGGAAGTCACCGGGCGAACTGGCGGCAAAGCCGGCCTCGATGATGTCAACCTTCAGCCGGCCCAATTGCCGAGCGATTTGCAGCTTTTCATCCACCGTCATGCCAATGCCGGCGGACTGTTCGCCATCGCGCAGCGTGGTATCCAGAAACTTTACTTGTGCAGCCATTTGGTCCTTTCCCTCCGTGGGGTTGGCGCCCGTGGATTCCCTAAAACGGGTTGGGCGCATGGGCGTGTAGCGTTACATCCTGCTAGATGGGGAAAGGCTGGGCAGGCACACGCAGTCCACCACAGCCAGCCCCGCCAAGACCAGACTGCGATGGTGAACTGCTCTGCACAGTACCTCCATGCCCATGTGTCACCTCCTGCTATCTCTGAGCATTCGTCAGAATCAGGATTTTCAAGATTGCGGGATTTTCGGGATTACGTTCCCTCAATCCTGGAAATCCTAAAATCCAGTGAATCCTGCTTCTGACGAAACCTCCGGAATGACGGTTGAGTCTGGGGAAATCACTCAATCTCCCGCGGGTTCATCCACGGCATCATCTCGCGCAGGCCCCGGCCCACCTCGTGGATCCGGCTGGTGCGCGCTTCCTGGCGCAGGCGCAGGAAGTTGTGCCGTCCCTCGTCACACTCCGCCATCCATTCCTGGGCGAAGGACCCGCTCTGGATGTCGTCCAGCACCCGGTGCATGTTCTCGCGGACGTGGTCGTCGACCACCCGCGTGCCCCGGGTCAGGTCGCCGTACTCCGCGGTGTCGCTGACCGAGTAGCGCATGTAGTTGAACCCGCCCTGCTGGATCAGGTCAACGATCATCTTCAGCTCGTGCAGGCACTCGAAGTAGGCGATTTCCGGCGGATAGCCGCGCTCGACCAGCGTCTCGAAGGCCAGGTTGATCAGGGCGGTAACGCCGCCGCAGAGCACCGACTGTTCGCCGAACAGGTCGCTCTCGGTCTCGTCCTTGAAGGTGGTCTCCAGCACGCCGGCGCGGGCGCAGCCGATGCCCGAGGCATAGGCCAGCCCGATGTTCTTGGCGTTGCCCGTTGCGTCCTGGTGAATCGCCAGCAGACACGGCACGCCGATGCCCTGCTCCACGAAGTGCTCCCGCATGCGGTGGCCGGGAGCCTTGGGCGCGACCATCATCACGTCCACCGAAGGCGGCGGCACCACGAACTGGTAATGGATGGTGAAGCCGTGGGCGAACATCAGGGCCTTGCCCGGTCCCAGGTTCGGCTCGATCTCGTCGCGGTACACGTCCTTCTGCACGTGGTCGGGGATGGCCACCATCATCACGTCGGCTTCCTTGGCGACCTCGGCCACGCTGCCGACTTCCAGGCCGGCGTCGCGGGCCACCTGGCGGCTGGCACTGCCCTCGTACAGGCCCACCATGACCTTGACCCCGCTGTCGTGCAGGTTCAGTGCGTGGGCGTGTCCCTGGCTGCCGTAGCCGATCATCCCCACCGTCTTGCCCTCCAGGAAGGACATGTCGGCGTCTTTCTCGGTATAAATGTTCACTGCCATGCTGTTCTGTCCTTGTGGTTTTTCGTCATTGCCATGAAATTTGTCAGAAGTAGGATTTTCAAGATTATAGGATTAGCAGGATTGAGCTGAGGTAATCCTGGAAAACCACAAATCCGGCAAATCCTGCTTCTGACGATTAAACTCCCTCGTAGTGCCCCGGCGCCGAGCTAACCGCTCGTTCCGCCACGGCTCCGTTCCTTCCCATGATGATGGCGTCGGCGCCCACGTCGTCGCTGACCCGGCCGCCGGACTTGCCCCGCACCATGGCCACCCGGCCGGTGCGCATCAGTTCCAGGATGCCGAAGGGCTGCAGCAGGTCGTACAGGGCGTCGATCTTGTCCTCCTCGCCGGTGGTCTCCACCACCAGCGAACGCGCGCCCACGTCCACCACCTTGGCCCGGAACAGGTTCACCATCTCCAGGATCTCGCTGCGGTTGGACGGCGTCGCCCGCACCTTGATCAGGGCCAGTTCCCGCGCCACCACGTCCTCTTCGGATATGTTGGACACCTTCACCACGTCGATCAATTTTTCCAGGTGGCGGGTGGCCTGCTCCACCGTGTACTGGTCGCCGGTGACGACGAAGGTCAGGCGCGACAGGCCCTTCCGCTCGCTGGCGCCCACGGCCAGGCTGGCGATGTTGAACCCGCGCCGGCGGAACAGGCCGGCCACCCGGGTCAGGACACCCGGCCGGTCCTGCACCAGCGCGATGATGGTGTGTTGTTCGGCGTTAGATGCGCTCAAAGCCCACCCCCTCAGCCTCCGGCTCTTCCAGCATCTCGTGCACCGACTCTCCGGCAGGGATCATCGGGTACACGAACTCGTCTTCTTTGACCACGAAGTCCACGACCACGGGCCCCGGCGTCTCCATGGCTTCCTGGATCGCTCCGGCTACCTCTTCTTCCCTGGTGACCCGGATGCCACGGATGCCGTAGGCCTCGGCCAGCCTCACGAAGTCGGGGTTGCCGCTGTAGATGGTGGCGAAGAAGTCCTTGTCGTAGAAGAAGTCCTGCCACTGCCGGACCATGCCCAGCGACCCGTTATTAAGGATGGCGTACTTGACATCGATCTTGTTCTCCACCGCCGTGGCCAGGTCGCACAGGGTCATCTGGAACCCGCCGTCGCCGGCGATGGACCACACGGTCTTCTCCGGGCGGCCCACCTTGGCCCCCAGCGCCGCCGGCACCTCGTACCCCATGGCTCCGCTGCCGCCCGAGGTGATCAGCGAGTTCGGCTCCTTGTAGCCGTAGTGCTGCGCCGCCCACATCTGGTGCTGGCCCACGCCGGTCACGATGATGGCCTCGCCGTTGGTCTCGTCCGAAAGCTGCTTCATCACCTGCTGGGGCAATAGCTCTGCCGACTTGCGGATGAACAGCGACGGATGCTCCGCCCGCAGCGTGTCCGTTTCCTTGATCCAGTCCAGGTGCACGTTGGACTCCACCATGGGTATCAGCGCGCGCAGGCTGGCTTTGAGGTCGCCCAGCACTGGGGCGTCGGCCACCACGTTCTTGTTGAACTCGGTGGGGTCCACGTCCACGTGAACGATCTTTGCGCCGGGGGCGAAGTCGCTGAGCCGTCCGGTGACCCGGTCGTCGAACCGCGCCCCCAGGCAGATGACCAGGTCGGAACGGTCGATGGCCAGGCTGGCGTAGGCCATGCCGTGCATCCCGGGCATGCCCAGGTTCAGCACGTGCTCGGTGGACATCGCGCCGATGCCCAACAGCGTGGTGATCACCGGGATCTGCGCCTTCTCGGCCAACTCCCGCAACTCGTCCCACGCCCGCGAGATCAGCACGCCGTGGCCGGCCAGGATCACCGGCCGTTGCGCCTGGTTGATCAGATGGGCGGCGGCCCGCACCTGTCGCGGGTCGGGGTCGCCCGGCGGCACGTAGCCGGGCAGGTCAACCTCGTCCGGCCACTGGAACTCGATCTTCTCGCCGGCCAGCACGTCCTTCGGCACGTCGATGAGGACGGGGCCGGGGCGACCGGTGCGCGCGATGTAAAAGGCTTCCTTGATGGCCGGCGCGATGTCGCGCACGTCCATCACCAGGTAGTTGTGCTTGGTGACCGGCAGGGTGATGCCGGTGATGTCGGTTTCCTGGAAGGCGTCGCGCCCGATGGCGGCCCGGGGCACCTGTCCGGTGATGCACACGATGGGCACCGAGTCCATCTGCGCTGCCATCAGGCCGGTTACCAGGTTGGTGGCGCCCGGCCCCGACGTGGCGGAGCATACTCCGACCTTGCCCGTGGAGCGGGCGTAGCCGTCGGCGGCCATGGCGGCGGCCTGCTCATGCCGTACCAGGATGTGGCGCAGCTTGGGATAGCCGGACAGCGCGCCGTAGAACGGCAGTACAGCGCCGCCGGGCAACCCGAATATCGTGTCCACGCCTTCGCGCAGCAGGCTTTCGCAAATGATCTCTGCGCCTGTCATTTCCATAGTACGGCTACTCCTCTGGTCTCTCCGGTTTCCGATGTGGCCCGTTTCCCGTCCGGTCCGTTCCCCGTCCGGTCAAAACATAAAAAATCCCGACCCCGAAGGGACGGGTTGTAATTCCCGCGGTACCACCCTTCTTTTCCGCGCTCCGCACATTGCCCGGAGTATCCCGGATGAGCGCCTACGCGAAACTCTTTGTACACAGCCGTTATCGGAGCCGACCCGCTGTCCCTACCCACGCTTTCGCGCTTCAGGCCAGTCGCTCAGGGGCGAGTTCGGAGTTTCCGGCCGCCGACTTCCACCAACCGTCGGCTCTCTATGCGGCCTTCCGCGCCTACTACTCCCCATCACCGCGATAAAACTGCCGGATATGCTAACACCCGCCCAATCACAGTGTCAACGGAAATGCGCTGCTCGTAAGTGTTCAGAATCCAGGAGGTTGTCATTGCGAGGCGCTTGCGCCGTGGCAATCTCGATGCCGTAGCAGCAACGTCTGCCCCGGAGGACTCCCTTGCGCTGACAGGATTTCCGCGCTGCGCTCGCAATGACACCCGCAAGTCTGAACAATTACCATCGCTCACGCGTACCCGTTTTAAACGGCCACCAGTGTAATTTAACACCGATGCACAGGATGAATAGGATGCTGGCGATACCGTCGTGGCGTTCCGAATCACAGTTGCGTCCCAGCTGCCGGGACGCAGAACAATAATCAATCAAATCCTGTCCATCCTGTGCATCGATGTAAAAGACAGACTGGCTACGCGTGAGAATGCATCGCTCACCAGGGCTTTTCCAAAGTGATTACCCACGTCGATCAATCGTCAGAAGCAGGATTCACAGGATTATCGGATTTTCAGGATTGTGGTCATGCGCAGCACCATCTACTCAATCTCGATAATCCTCAAATCCGGCAAATCCTGCTTCTGACGATTTACGAAACCGTCCATCCCGTCCATCCATGCCAACCAACCCCTTGCCCAAACCAGAACGCCCGTGCTATCCTGTTCCCCGCAGGTGATTGTCCCTCTACGACCAGGTTCCCGGAAAACACGGCCAACAACCATCAGCATCCCAGTCGCTACCGGCATCCGCAGGAGACTGTCCCCGATCACTCTAACCGGAGTAGTCGCCTCTGCCACCGCGCCCGCCACAGCGCGCCATGCTTCGGGCACCGTGCCCCCAGGCATGGAAAATGAGAGCCAAAAACCCAAGCGCAATTCCTCCGGCCGTAGGGCTGATAACCTCCCGGAACCTGGTCATCAACCAACCAATCACCCAATCGCCTGCAAAACCCAACCGCCGGTCACCTGCAAAAATCCAATCCCAAAGGAGCCACTGCAACCCAATCCAATCCGAATTCAATCCGTATCCTGTCCATCCTGTGCATCGATGTAAAAACCAAACCCTCGGGACGCACCCTTGACAAGGAGCGTGATCCACCATGGGCAGCGTCCATCATCACCAGACCCAGGCCCGGCGCTTTCTGTCCCTGGCCCGGTCCGACCACAACGCCGGCGACCACCTTCGCGCCGCCGACGCCCTGGCCCGCGCCGCATCCCACGCCGCCACCGCGGCGGTGGTGGAGCGGAACTGGGTTCACCGTTGCACCCGCCGCCGGCTGACCAACTACCTGTTCCTCCTGGCGGCGGAGGGCCGCATCTCCAACGGAGGTGTCCGCACCTTCCGCCACATCTACGGCCTCCCCCGCCGGCTGGCCGAAGCCGACCACCGGGAGGCCCAACGCCTGTGCCGGCAGGCCCGCAACCGCGTGGCCATGCTCATCCGCTCCATTGCGGGCGCCATCTCCGGCCGACCGGTCACGGGACGCGGCCGCCGCCCCGTCCCGCCGCCGCGCCGTCATGCGCCCCAATCCATAGCGGAGATCATCGCCCTGCCCGACTACCGGGAGATCGCCGATGCTCACGGTCTGGTCGACGCGCCCCTGGCGCGACGCCCCGACCCCCACGGCTTCTACCCCCGGGGCCTGACGCCTCCGCCCTGCGGATGCCACCCCGAAAACCTGGACCTGCGCCGCGAACCTTCTGCCATAGAAATATCCCCTCTCTGGAAACGCGCCCTGGAGCGCACCTTCCGCGTCAAACTCCCCGATACCATCCCCGTCCGGGGCACGGCCTAACCTCCTTGTCATTGCGAGCGCAGCGCGGCAATCTCGTCCCTGGTGGGGCCATTATGCCGGCAACGAGCTCTCCATCACCGAACGGCTCCAATCCCGGCAATCCTCAAATCTCGAAAATCCTGCTTCTGACCGTTCCCCGCCGATCAATCCCGTCCCGTCCATCCCGTCTATCCATGCAACGCAACCACTTGAAACGGAACGCTCCTGTGACCCCGTCGCCATCGTTGACACTGCGCCGGCCTGCTGGTAGTTTGTTGCGGCAAACTGTGAGGCGTGGCCGCGGAGGCCGCTTTTCGTACCGCCGCCGGCCCACAACACGTAATAACGAGGGAGACCCTATGCACAATTCACGCAGATTGCGACGGTTTACTGCCGCTTCCCTGCCGTGGCGAGCGATCTTTGCTTCTGCCTCCATCGCTTTGCTGATGGTAGTGGTTGCCGCGTGCGGAGGCGGCGAACCCGCCGCGCCCGCTCCCGCGGCCCCGCAGGCCGGCGGAGAGCAGCCTACCACCGCCGCGGCCGCTCCGGCCGCCCCGGCCGCGCCCACCCAGGAAGCGATCACCCTGCAGGTGGTGTGCATCAACCGCACCCTGCGCCCCTGCGAGCTGATCCGCGATTTCTACGCGCCCAACGTCAGCGAGCGCACCAACGGCGAGGTCACCATCGAAATCTCGTCCTACCCCGAGCTCGGTCTCGCCGGCCCCGACACCATCCGGCTGGTCAACGACCAGACCCTGGAGTTCGCGGAGATCTACTCCGGCTACGTGGGCGGTGACCTGCCCATCATCGACGTGGGCAACCTCTGGGGCCTCTCCCCCAGCAACGACGCCCACCTGGCCCTCACCGACGCCATCGAGGATGACATGATCCGCATCCTCCGGGATGCAACCGGCGGCGAGCCCATCTTCCGGGCCTACTATCCCAACCAGTACGTCTTCAGCCGTGAGCTTCTGCCCGACCTGGATTCCTACAAGGACAAGAACATCCGCCAGCACAGCACCATCCTGGGTGACCTGCTGGCCGGTCTGGGCGCCGAGGGCCAGTTCGTGGCCTTCGCCGACGTGTACACCGCCCTGGAGCGCGGCGTCCTCGACGCCGGCATCACCGGCGGCACCCCCGGCTACGGCCAGCGCTGGTACGAGGTTACCGATTACCTCTACGGCCCCATCGTCGGCTCCATCGGCGTGACCTACGTCACCGTCAACAGCGAGAAATGGGGCGCGATCAGCGCTGAGAACCAGGCCATCCTTAAAGAGATAGGAAAAGAGTACGAGGCCGAAAACCTCCGCCTCCTCAAGGCCCAGTGGGACCCGGACGGCATCAACCTGAACGTCGAAGAGGGCATGGAATACTTCGACTTCCCGGACGACGTGAAGGCCAGGATGCGCGAGACCGCCCTGAACTCGATCATCCCCAACTGGGTGGAGCGCGCCGGCGGCCCCGGCTCCGAGGGCGTGCAGATCTTCAACGACAAGGTCGGCCCCATCGTCGGCGTGGTCATCAACCCCGACGGCACCGCCAGCGAAACCGAGGCCATGATGCCGGCGATGTCCGGCGGGATCGATTGCGGCGATGACCGCAGCGTCGGCGAAGTCTGCATCAGCATCGTGGACTCGCCCACCGGCGAGAAGGAAGCCATGGCCTCTACGCAGTGCGACGGCGAAACCGCCGCCAGCGTACCGGACAGCCACGGCGGCGGCAGCCCCTCCGGCTGGTCCTGCGGCGTGGAGAGCGATATCAACTTCAACCTGACGCCGCTGACTTCCTCCGGCGAGAGCTTCGAGTTCCAGATGGCTTGCATCAACCGCACCCTGGTGGACTGCGGCCTCGCCATCGGCAACTACGCCGAGACCGAGGACATCGGCTTTGTGGAGCGCGTCCGGCGCCGCACCAACGGCCAGGTCAACTTTGAAATTTCGTCCTTCCCCGAACTGGGCATCGCCGGTCCCGACTCGCTGCGCCTCATCGAGGACGGCACGCTGGACTCCGCCCAGATCTACTCCGGCTACGTGGGCGGCGACTTCCCCATCATGGACATGAGCAACCTCTGGGGCCTCTTCGCCACCCAGCAGGACCAGCTGGACGTCATTGACGCCATCCAGCCCAAGATGGCCGAGGTCACCCTGGAGAACGGCGGCGTCCAGATCGCCTACATGATGACGGCCCACAACTACATATTCGCCAAGCCACAGGTCGGGGGCCTCGAGGACTTGCAAGGTCTCAAGGTGCGCAGCCACAGCACCGTGCTCAGCGACCTGCTTTCCGGCATGGGCGCGGACCCGCAGTTCATCGCCTTCGCCGACGTGTACACCGCCCTGGAGCGCGGCGTCATCGACGGCGCCATCTCCTGCGGCTCCTGCGGACACGGCCTGCGCTGGTACGAGGTGTCCGACTATCTGGTCGGCCCCATCGTCTCCGTCGGTCACAGCTGGTTCGCCGTCAACGCCGACCGCTGGAACCAGATGCCCAAGGACTTGCAGAACATCGTTCTGGAGGAGGGCTCCCGCCACGCCTACCTGAACCGCCAGCTTCTGTTCGAGCACTTCGCGCCCAACGCCATCGCGCAGAACGTGGAGCAGGGTATGCAGGAAGTGCCGTTCACGCCGGAGATGAAAGACGCCCAGCGTCAGTCTGCCATCGAGAATGTCGTCCCCGGCTGGGTCGACCGCGTCGGTGGTCCTACCTCCGAAGCGGCGGTCATCTTCAACGACGTGGTGGCCCCCATCGTCAAGGTGAGGATCAACGCGGACGGCACGGCATCCGCCACCGAATAAGGTACGGCGCCACATATGTCGTCAACGGCGGAGCGGGTTTCACACTCGCTCCGCTTTTGTTTTACGCATTCCACTGTTGCTTGGTCAATGCTGTCGCCATACCGGGAAGCAACACAAATAATTATGGAGAATTATTATCGCAAATTGCGCTTTGACAGCACTTTTTCGCTGACATACACTGCCGAACGGTCAATATGTTATTGAGTGGTTCGCTGCTTGCAACGGCAGGACTTGGCAAGGAGGGAATATGAAGGACACCATCAATCACGGATTCCGAACAGTTGCGCCGCGGTTTCTTTTGCCTTTCGTGCTGTCGGCGGTGGTAGTTGCCCTGTTGGCTTGCGGTGGCGGTGAAGCTCCCGCCGCATCGTCCACCGAGACCGGCGGCGGGGCGGCGGCTCCGCAACCCACGGCCATGGCCGCTGCGCCGTCCTCCGGCGGCAGCGGAACCCAGCTGGAAACCCAGGGCCAGAGCTTCGAGTTCCAGCTGGTCTGCATCAACCGCAGCGTCGCGGCGTGCGAACTGGTCAACAGCTTCTTCGTTCCCGAGGTTGCCAAGCGCACCGACGGCCAGCTCCAGTTCGTCATCTCATCCTTCCCCGAGCTGGGCATCGCCGGCGGCGACACCCTGCGGCTGGTGGCGGACAACACCCTGGAGGTCACCGAGATCTATAGCGGGTACGTGGGCGGCGACCTGCCCCTGCTGGATATCGGAAACCTGTGGGGCCTGTCGCCCAGCGAGGAGGCGCACCTGGAATTGTCCGACGCCATCCACGAGGACCTGGTCCGGGTGCTGAAGGAGACCACCGGCGGACAGCCCATCATGCGACAGTACTATCCCAACCAGTTCATCTTCAGCCGGGATGAGCTGGACTCGCTGTCGCAGTTCGAAGGCAAACAGATCCGCCAGCACAGCACCATCCTGGGCGACCTGCTGGCCGGGCTGGGCGCGGAAGGGCAGTTCGTGGCCTTCGCCGACGTGTACACCGCCCTGGAGCGGGGCGTGCTGGACGGCGGCGTCACCGGCGGCGAGCCGGGGCACAGCCAGCGCTGGTACGAGGTGACCGACTACCTGTACGGCCCCATCGTCGGTTCAGTGGCGGTGGCCTACTTCACCATGGCCAGCGACTCTTGGAACGAGATTCCCCCGGACATCCAGCAGATCGTCCTGGAAGTTGGGCAGGAATACGAGGAACTCGCCCGCAAGACGCTCATCGAAGAGTGGAATCCCTACAGCGTCTCGGCCAACGTCGAGTCCGGCATGGACCATCGCCCGTTCAGCGACGAGGTGCAGGCCAAGATGCGCGAGGTGGCCCTGGAGGTCATCCTGCCCAACTGGGTGGAGCGTACCGGAGGAGCCAACAGCGACGCCGTGCAGCTGTTCAATGACAAGGTCGCCCCGATCATTGGCGTCGCCGTCAATCCCGACGGTACGGCCAAGGAACTCGACGGGGCCATGATGATGGAAGGGCAGGAGCAGGCCCAGCTGGTCTCCCAGGGCGAGAACATTGAAATCCAGCTGGTCTGCATCAACCGCACCGGCAACCCCTGCACGCTGATCTACTCCACCGAGGAGGAACAGGGCATCGACGGGTTCATCGAACGCGTCCGGGACCGCACCGAGGGGCAGGTGGACTTCCAGATCAGTTCCTTCCCCGAACTGGGCCTCGCCGGCCCCGACTCGCTGCGCCTCATTGAGGACCGCACCATGGAGCTGGCCGAGATCTACTCCGGTTACATCGGCGGCGACCTGCCGATCATCGACATGGCCAACCTGTGGGGCCTCTATCCCGATCCGGAAACCAACTTCGCCGTCATCGACGCCACCCGTGAGGACATCCACGGCATCATCGAAGAGCAGTCCAACGGCGTGGTGGTGATGGAAAACTACTACGAAAGCAACTACTACTTCTCTTCGCGCCCGTTGAACTCCCTGTCCGACTTCGAGGGTCTGAAAACCCGCAGCCACAGCACGGTGCTTAGCGACCTGCTGGGCGGCATGGGCGCGGACCCGCAGTTCATGGCTTTCGCCGACGTGTACACGGCCCTGGAGCGCGGCGTCCTGGACGCCGCCGTGTCCTGCGGCACCTGCGGCTCCGGCGTCCGCTGGTACGAGGTCACCGACTACCTGGTGGGTCCCATCGTCGCCATCGGCGTGACCTGGATCACCATGAACAAGGACGTGTGGGAGTCCATCCCGCCGGATCTCCAGGCCATCATCAAGGAGGAAGGCGAGCGGCACCAGCGCACCTCCCGCGAGTGGGTTGAAACCGTCTGGACCGACGAGGGCATCAGCGAGAACACCGAAGGCGGCATGGAGTACATCGAATTCAACCAGGAAGTACGGGACGCCCTGTTCCAGGCCGGCCGCAACAACGTGCTGCCCAAGTGGGTCGAGCGCACCGGCGGCCCCAACAGCGAGGCGGTTCAGATCTACAACGAAAAGGCCGCGCCCATCATCGGCGTCCGCGTCGGCGCCGACGGTCAGGCGGAGGACATCCAGTAGCGCACAGTTCTATCTCGGGCCGTCCCGTCTTCAGGCCGGACCAGTGAAAGACCCACCGGATCGCGGCGAATATCGCTCCTCGCGTGTGTCCAGTTTGTCATCGCGAGGAGCGCAGCGGCGTGGCGATCTCGTTCCGCGGCGGCGTCCGTTGCCCTGACGAGATTGCCGCGCTTCGCTCGCAATGACAGTTCCTGCGAAACTGGGTACGCGTGAGGTTCGGCGCCGGATTGTAATGGCGCGGGAGCGTCGGGTATTCTTATCTGCGAATACTGGCGACGTTGGAGACGTTTACCATGTCTGCCACCAGGATCATCACTAACGCCTGGCAGGTGAGAACCCTGCCTGACATCTTCTATGAGGAGAAGGAACCCGTTGAGGACGGTATGCTCCAGGAACTGCCCATTGAACGCGTTACCCATCTCCTCCGCCAGCGCTATGAAGATCGGCCCGACGTGTTCATTTCCGGGGAGGTCTTCGTTTCCTACGACATCAACAACGGCAATCGTCGGGTGGGTCCGGACCTGTTCATCGCCTTTGACGTGAACGTGTCGGGGATCCGCGAGGGTCTGCCGAACTACTGGATCTGGGAAGTGGGTAAGGCGCCGGATTTTGTGATGGAAGTGGCGTCGCCGAGCACCGCCGAGCATGATTTGGGCTGGAAGCGGGAGCTGTACCGGCGTTTGGGGGTGCAGGAGTACTGGCGGCTTGACCCCACGGGGGGAGCGCTGTACGGCCGGGCGATAGCCGGGGAGCGTCTGGACGATGGGGAGTATCAGCCGTGCGCGGTAGAAGTTGGAGCCGGGGGAAAGGAGCGGGGGCACAGCCCGTTGCTGGGAGTAGTATTTGCCTGGGATGGGGCGTCCGCGTTTGACGTGCTGGATCCGGTGACGGGGCTGACCATCGACAAGCGGGCGGCAGCGGAAGCGGGCCGCGCGGTGGCCGAAGCCGGGGCGGTCGCGGCGGCGGCCCGAGCCGACGCCGAGGCTACCCGAGCCGATGCCGAGGCGGCGCGGGCTGATGCCGAAGCGGCCGCCCGCGCCGCCGCCGAAGCCCGCATCCGCCAACTGGAAGAGCAATTGCCTCACCAGGACAGGTAATCCCAGCCTGAAACGCGGACCGGCAACCCATGCCAAAAAGCCGATTTCAGCCATTACACGCCCTGGCCCGGCATCAAGTGCGAGGTCGCAATGACGGTTCGAGTGGGACTGGGTTCGTGGCGAAAATCACACTGGTTGACTTTTACCAGACCGGCCAATATAGTCCCAACTTGCGTGTCATAGGTGGGGATTTCCGCCCATCTTCCGCCTTGTTTTTACAGCATTCCATGATTTGCCGGCGCATCTCTGACACTTTCGCCCGGCTTACCGGAGGCGCCAGTTGACTACACCATCTGCGGCAACGCCCACGCCGGTTTTCCTGACCCGATTCATCCACAAGATTGACAGCGGCCTGGACTGGGTCTACCGGATCTTCGGGTACGTCTGCGGGTCTCTTTTGCTCATTCTGGGCATCTACATCACCTACCAGGTGATAATGCGCAAGCTGGGCGGCCCCATCCTGGGCAACCAGGAGTTGGTGGGCGGCTACATCCTGGCATTCGCCGGAACCTGGGCGTTTTCCTACTCCCTGCGCACCGGGTCCCACGTCCGCATTGACGTGCTGTTGCCCCTCTTTTCACGCATCCACCCCTATATGCGTTCGGCGGCCGACTGGATGGCCCTCGGGTCCGTGGGCTTCTTCGGCCTCATCACCGCCATCAAGAGCTGGGAGGAGGTCGCCGAGTCCAAGTGCATCCGCACCAACGCCGAGGGCATGTGCGAGCCGGCCCTGGCGAACACCTATCTCATTGGAAACTTCCTTCCTGAACTCTGGATGTTCCAGATGATCGTCGCCGTCGGCTTCACCATGCTTGCTTTCACTTCGTTCCAATGGATGCTGAGCATGATCCTGCGGGGCCTTCTGGAGATCTGGCACAAGAGATCCGGCGGCGATGTTGCCGAACTTGCTCCCGATGCCGAGGTTATGCAGGAAGCCGCGTCCGGTGTGTAGCCGTCCGGCCCATTCCAACCGACTTGTCCGACCCACGGCAGCCACCGGTTCTGCGGCTGCCGTCCCACAGAGGAATCTGAAATATGGCAATCATCACCGCTTTCAGCATGATGGGAGTGTTCTTCCTGATTGGCCTGTACGTCGCCGGCGCCTTGGGGGTGCTGTCCCTGGTGATGATGCAGGCGTTTTCGGATGCCCCGCTGTGGAACATCCTGGGCAACAAGGCCTGGGAGAGCAACACCAACTTCATCCTGGTGGCGGTGCCGCTGTTCCTGCTCATGGGAGAGCTGATGCTCCGCTCCGGCATGGGCGAGCGGATGTACGGCGCCCTCTCCCGGTGGCTGGTCTTCCTGCCCGGCGGCCTGCTGCACACCAACATCGCGTCCTGCGCCGTCTTCGCCGCGTGCTCCGGCTCCAGCGTCGCCACCTCCGCCACCATCAGCCGCGTCTCCCTGCCGTCCTTCCGCCAGCGCGGCTACAGCGAGCGCCTGGTCATCGGCTCCCTGGCCGCCGGCGGAACTCTCGGCATCCTGATCCCGCCCAGCATCGGACTCATCATCTACGGTGTGCTGGTCGAGGAGTCCATCGGCCGCCTGTATATGGGCGGTTTCCTGCCCGGCTTCCTGCTCGCGTTCACCATGATTCTCATGATGATAGTCACTTCGGTGATATTCCCGCGGACGGCGCCCATGGACGAGGAGGTGCGCCGGCTGTACCGGGCCTGGTTCCACGGCATTTCCGTTCGACGCTACACCGACGAGCAGATGGCCGTCATGCGCCAGGAGCAGGCCACTGAGGCCGGCCTGACCGACCCGGCGGACCGCGCCGCGTACCGCCGCGGTCGCTCCACCCTTTCGTATCCGGAGGCCATCACTGAATGGCTGCGGATGATCAAGGAGGCGACCATCGGCCTGCTGGCCATCATCCCGGTCTTGATCATCATCATGGTGGTGCTGGGTTCCATCTACACCGGCTGGGCCACTCCCACCGAGGCCGCCGCGCTGGGGGTGTTCGGCGCGCTGGTCGTTGCCATCGCCAACGAGCTGTACAAGAGGTCCCAGGGCATTTACGCGGACTGGAGCCAATCCATGCGCGGCATCAGGATTATGCTCCTGGACGCCATCATTTCCACCGTGCGCACCTCGTCGATGATCATGCTCATCGTGATGGCCGCGTTCACCCTGAGCTTCGCCTTCGCCCGGCTGGGCATCTCCCAAGACATCTCGGAGTGGATCACCGCTCTGAACCTCAACGCCCTGCAGTTCGTGATTATCCTGGTGTTCTTCTACCTGCTGCTGGGCACCTTCATGGAAAGCTTCGCCATGCTGGTGACCACCATTCCGATTCTCACGCCCTCGCTGGAAGCCGTGGGCGTGGACCTGGTGTGGTTCGGCATCATCATGGTGATCCTGGTGGAGGCGGCGCTGATCAGCCCGCCCGAGGGCATCAACCTCTACATCCTCCACGGCGTCAGACAGGACGTCGACCAGCAGATGGCGGAACAGACCGCGGCAGCACAGGAGGCTTTACGAGAAAGCACGATTACCGACGTGTACATCGGAGTCTTACCATTCATGGGCTGCATGGCCCTGGTGATAGCACTTTTGTTCGCGTTCCCGGACATTGCCCTGTGGGCGCCGTGCATCATCTACGACGATCCCAGTAGAGACTTCCTGCAATCGGTCAACGTCGAACGAGACGCGGCCGGCTTCTGGGAGCAGATCCGCTACTGTTCATCGGAGTTCCGCCCCAGAGCGTACCAGTAGCAAGGGCGCCGGTTCTCCTGCCGTATAATGCGGGAAGCGCCTCTGCCGCCGTTGGGGGCAGGGGCGCTGATACATTCCGCGCCCAGCGGACTACGGGCCGAGACGAGGTGATGGCATGAAATACCGGGTTTTGCTGCACAAATCGGAGGAGGGATACACCGCTATTTGCCCCGGCTTGCCGGACAGCGAAGCACAGGGCTCTACTGCGGAAGAAGCGTTGGAAAACATTCGGTACGAAATCACGGGATCCATCTCGGAGCGCGAGGGAGCGTTCTGGGAAGAGGTCGTTGGCAACGAGGAACTGCGCGAGGTGGATGTTGACGTTGCCTGGCAGCTTGACACTGGCCGGAACGGGTCTGCGCGGCGGTATGAGATTGAAATGATTAAGAGCTCCGAGGGGTATTCCGTTTCCTGCCCGATGCTGCCTGGCTGCCTCTCCGGGGGCTACACAATGGAGGAAGCGATGGAGAATATCCAAATCGCGATCCGCGAGTGGCTGATTTATATGCAGGAAGTACTGCTGTTGGGCACGCCGTCCGTCAGGGTTATTGAGGTTGACGATGAGGACGAGGCAGCGGGTTAGCCATGCCGCGAGTTCCCGGTGTCAACCACCTGGCGGCGATAAAGGCTTTGCAGAAAGTCGGCTTCAGCGTCGACAATCAAGGCAAGCACACTAAGATGCGAAGAGGAAGAGTTACGGTGTCCATTCCGCGCCATAATCCGATCCCTCCTTTTACAATGGGCAGTATCATTGTGCAGGCCGGCCTGACGGTTGAAGAGTTCCGAGACCTGCTGTAATCCGCGCCTTGACCCGTCCCATTGACCCCACCGGCCGGCCGCATTAGCATACCGTCTGCCATGTACGCTCTGATTCTGGCCGGCGGTAAAGGCGAAAGGCTGCGCCCTCTCACCGACACCGTGCCCAAGCCCATGATAGCCCTGTGCGGTCGCCCGATCCTCTGGCACCAGGTCCGCTGGCTGCGCGAAGCCGGCGTGACCGACGTTGTCTTCCTGGTGGGGCATCTTGCCGACGCGGTGGGGGACTATTTCGGTGACGGCAGCGATTACGGCATCCGTGCCCATTACATCCGGGAGGATGAACCCCTGGGACGCGGCGGGGCTCTCCGCCAGGGCCTGGCCTCCCTGCCCCGTGACGACCGCCCCGTCATCGCCACCAACGGCGACGTCGTCACCGATGCTGGCCTCGGCGATCTTCTGGACGACTATCAGGGCCGCCGCCGCAATAATCCCGCGCACCTGGCTTCCATCCTGACCGTGCCGATGACCAGCCCCTACGGCATCGTGGACACCGATACGAACGGCGTGGTCAGCCAATTCCGCGAGAAGGCGGTGCTCCCCTACGCGATCAACGGAGGCGTCTATGTCCTCCACCCCGACATTCGCGACCTGTTGCCCGAGACCGGCGACCATGAGACCACGACCTTCCCGGCCCTTGCCGCGGAGGGCCTCATGTCCGCCGTGTCCACCGACGCCTTCTGGCGCAGCGTCGACTCCCCCAAGGATCTGCGGGAAGCGGAAGAGCACCTGTCCTCCGCCGTCGCCGGCCCGGTCGAGGCGACGCGTTGATCACCGCGGCCCAGGCGCAGCAGATCGCGGACACCGCCGCCCGGATCCGCGAGAACATCCAGCTGGCCATCGTCGGCAAGGACGAGGTCATCGAGTACACCCTGGCTGCCCTCTTCAGCGCCGGGCACATCCTGGTTGAGGACGTCCCCGGGATCGGCAAGACCACCCTCGCCCGTTCCCTGGCCTACTCCCTGGACTGCGAGTTCCGCCGCATCCAGTTCACCCCGGACCTGATGCCCTCGGACATCACCGGCATCCACTACTACAACCAGCACAACGGCCAGTTCGAGTTTCGCCCCGGCCCGGTCATATCCCAGGTCGTACTGGCCGACGAGATCAACCGCGCCACCCCCAGGACCCAGTCCGCGTTGCTGGAGGCCATGGCGGAACGGCAGGTCACCGTCGACCAGGATACCGTGCAGTTGCCCGCGCCGTTCCTCGTCCTGGCGACCCAGAACCCCATCGAGCTGGAGGGCACGTTCCCCCTGCCTGAGGCCCAGATCGACCGCTTTCTGCTCCGCCTCCGCCTGGGTTATCCTTCTGAAGACGACGAGACCGCCATGCTGGAGCGCTTCGAGGACGCCGACCCCCTGAGTTCCCTGGGGCCCGTAGCCTCCGCTGATGATGTCCTCCGTATCCAGGGACTGGTCCGGCAGGTTTACATCGATCCTGTTCTCCGTGCGTACCTTGTCCAGGTGATCCGCTCTACCCGAGAACATCCCGACGTCGAGCTTGGGGCCAGTCCTCGCGCCACCCTCGGCCTCTACCGCTGCGCCCAGGCCCTGGCCGGCATCCGGGGCCAGGAGTACGTCACGCCCGACGATATCAAGACGCTGGCGACCCCGGCGCTGGCCCACCGAATCATCCTCAAGAGCATGGCCCGCCTGCGGGAACGCAGCCAGGAATCGGTCGTCAACGAGGTACTCGAAGCGCAGACTGTCCCGGTCTGATTGGGTCTCGGGTTGGAGGAGGCAGTGGGGACGCCGGGCCTGGCGCCGGTGCGCTGGAGTGAGGGCGGGCTCGAGGGAATTTAGCTACTCGGCCCATGGTCGAACGACCGATGAGAGTGACCACCATTGTGACGAATATCGTCTCAGCATTTTGCGGCTGTCAGCGGCGTGCCAGATCCTTCCGTGAGACGACTATGGAAATCAGGCTCACCGCAATAACATTGGCCCCTGCCGGACCCAGCAGAGGCCTAGGCCTTCTAGTGTAAGAGCACTGTAACTCGTCAGTTCGACGAATTGAGAGAGCCGCCGGTACTGTCTCCTTCCTCAGGCTCCTCTCCCTCATTGGGATCGTATTCGATCTGGTTGTCGGTAGCGTCTTGGAAGCGGATCCGGAGTTGGTTTGCGTAATCGGTTTCCAAAACCATGAAACGGTCCGCGGCTTTAACTTGCTAATCGAAGAGGGAAGGCCATTCCGATGGAGGCAATTTGTCATGATTTTTCGCCGCAATAGATACTGCGGACTTCAAGCTCTCTTCGTCTGTCACATCAGCGTAAGCGGGGTCCGTACCGTCGAAGTTTCTGATCGTCCCGCCATCCAATCGTATGAGGCTCCAATTGGCGGCCAGCGAGTAGAGCCCCGGATCCGGCATAGCTAATAACGAAAACATCATGCGCTCCCCCGTTTGGGGCGATTGCAATGTGTGAGTTCCTGAGAGCGCCAATCTCGGGTTGTCCTTCATCGCCACTAATGAACCATCATCCAGCAGCACTTGTTCTATCGACAGTTCGTAATGCGTCTCTTGTCTCCGTGGTTCCGGGTACCCTCGGGCAACCAAAGCGGCTACATCCGAAGGGCTACCGACTACAATACTCTTCGTTTCGCTGATAGACGAGATCGTCGCGATGACGACCGCGTCAGACCGGTTTACCAGTTCCTGGACGGTAACGGGCGGCCTGAAAATGGATGCACTGTTGGGCAGGCCGATCCCCACAGTTTCAACAGATTGGGATAGAGCTTCCGATTGGACACCGTGGCCATTTGAGATGGACCCTTCCGCACAGGCAGCGATGACGAAGATCGTCAATATCGCCAACGATATGGTGCAGATGAGTCTGCACTGCAGCATTTCCATGATTGTCATCCTTTGCACAGGCCGGCACACTCAAGAGAGCAACCGGTTAATATGCGTCGTTGATGTCAGTTCTGTCGTGCGCTTGTAACGTAGACGGCAACCCGGTAGCGCAACCGGTATGGGCTCGCAATCCCGCTCTCGTTGCGTTATCCCCGGCCCCTGCGTAGAATTGGGCAGCCTGACATCCGACGGCCTGTTTCTGACGCTCGGATTGGACCATAGGAGAGCAAATTGACTACCACCAACGACACCGAGATCATTCTGTACACTCACCCCGATTGTCCCTTCTCCGCGCAGGCTAAGATGCACTACCGCCGCCAGCGCGTAGCCTACACCGAGATTGACGTGTCCAAGCAGCCGGACCAGGTGCCGGCTCTCCTCGAGCTCTCCGGCGGCGAGCGGATCACCCCCATCATCGTCGAGAACGGCGTCGTGACCATCGGTTTCGAAGGCGGGTATTGAGACTTCTAGCCCCGGGGCCGTGCGCCCCGTAAATCCCGCAAAAATAACGACATTGCGCCATTGCATGAATGGAACGCGCGTGCTAAACTTCTCGCAAGTGCAAACCAGACGTGCGGGAGGCTAACGATGGCAATCAACCCCGAAACCCTGAACCTCGACAAGAACAAGTTGGCTGCCCTTGAGGTCGCCCTGGGCCGTATCGAAAAAGACCACGGCAAGGGGGCGGTGATGCGCGGCGACGAGCAGGTCGCCCACCTGATCACCAACGTGATTCCCACCGGCTCGCTGTCCCTGGACCTGGCCTTGGGCGTCGGCGGATTGCCCCGCGGCCGCGTTACCGAGATCTACGGCGGGGAGTCGGCCGGCAAGTCCACCCTGGCCATCCACATCATGACCGAGACGCAGCGCATGGGCGGCCTGGCCGCCTACGTCGACGCCGAGCACGCTCTGGATCCCCACTACGCCACCAACTGCGGCCTCGACCTGAACAACCTGCTCATCTCCCAGCCCGACTCGGCGGAGCAGGCGCTGGACATCACCGAGAAGCTGGTCAGCAGCGGCGCCGTTGACGCCGTGATCATCGACAGCGTGGCCGCCCTGGTTCCGCAAGCCGAGATCGAGGGCGACATGGGTGACGTGCACGTGGGCATGCAGGCCCGGCTCATGTCCCAGGCCTTGCGCAAGCTCACCGCCACCATCAACCGCTCCCGTACTGCGGTCGTCTTCATCAACCAGATCCGCGAGAAGATCGGCATCAGCTACGGCAGCCCCGAAGTCACGCCCGGGGGCCGGGCCCTCAAGTTCTACAGCTCCGTGCGTATAGATCTGCGCCGCAGCGAGTCGCTGAAGCAGGGGTCGGAAATCATCGGCAGCCGCGTCCGGGCCCGTATCGTCAAGAACAAAGTTGCCGCGCCATTCCGCGTTGCCGAGTTCGACATCATGTTCAACCAGGGCATCAGCAAGATGGGTGACCTGCTGGACATCGGGGTGAACCAGAACATCATCAAGAAGGCCGGTGCTTTCTACTCCTATGGCGAGACCCGCCTGGGACAGGGGCGCGAAAACTCCAAGAACTTCCTCCTGGAGCACAGCGAGATCGCCGACGAGATCGAGGCCCTGATACGCGGCGACGAGCTGGACGACGAAGAGCCTACAAGCGGCGAGGGCAATGGCCACCTGGACGGCGCGGCGTCCGATGCTGCCGCCTACATCGCCAACCCCAACTCCGTCAGCCTGAACTAGCCGTACCCACTGTGGTGGATACCCGGGCTGACAAGTTCGCGTCCGACGCCTATCCGGAGGCGCTTCGGGTCGCCCTGCGCTACGTCAGCTTCAAGCCGAGGACGGTGGCTGAGGTGCGCCGGCGGGTAGGCCGCGATTTCGACCAGCCGGTGGTTGAGCAGGTGCTTGCGTCTCTGAAAGGCTATGGCTACTTGGACGACGCGGAGTACGCTACCCAGTGGCGCAACAGCCGCGACCGACGCAAACCGCGCGGCTCCTCGCTCATCCGCCGGGAGCTGCGCGCGAAGGGCGTCGCCGAGCCGATCATCGACGATGCCCTGGTTGGCCTGGACGAGTTTGATGCCGCTTACCGTGCCGGGCAGCGGCGCGCGGGGCGGCTCCTGTCCGGCGAGCCGGTGGGATTCGAAACTTTCCGCCGGCGCATGTGGGACTACCTGCAGCGCCGCGGCTTTCCGGCCGGCATAACCCATGACACGGTGCGGCGTCTCTGGGCGGAAAATTGCCCAGCTGACTGACCGGGAACGGTCGGCGTTCGCTCACGGCTTTGCCGACATGCGCTGAGCCGGCCCGCCAGGCCGTGTTGACATTTTCACCGTCATTCCCGCGAAAGCGGGAATCCAATGGTCGAAATCGTAAGCAATCCCTCCCGTTTCTTCATATCACAGCCTATGGATTCCGGCTTTCGCCGGAATGACGGATAAAATTCAAAATGTCAACAGAACCTAGAGGCGGACCCGCCCGATGGCGATCACGACTCCCAGGATCAGCGCGAGGATACCCCACAGGTTCAGCACCAAGCCGCCGGTAAGGATCATTGCCACCAGCGAACTGAGCACTACGGTGCCGCCGGCAATGTACATCAGGCCCTTGCTGCGTTTGAGGTTGACCACCCGGCTGATGAGCTCACCCGCCGCGTAACCGACGATCACAGGGGTGACCAGGGATGCGATGAACCGCGTTCCGGTAAAGAAGATCAGCGTGAGCCACAGGATAATCCCGAGCACACCGATTACTGCGGCTACAACCGCCGCCTTGGCGTAGTTCGCCGGCCGCACATCGAAAGTCGGAAGGGGCACCGCCCGGCCACACTCCCGGCAGCGGATACCCACCGGCACTTGCACCAGGCATTGCGTGCAGATTGGCCGCTGGCACTGGCTGCACGACAACCCGGTGGACACCGTTGGGTGCCAGTGACAGGTCATCGTTTGGGATTCGGTCTGCTGTTCTGCCATGCCTTGGTTAGTCCTTGGTCCGGGGTCCATATCGCGGGTGTGTGGTCGCAAACCAGGCAGCGTTAATTGTACGCTGCATTGTCCGTTGGCGGCGCTTTGCTCGGTGACGAATCGATGATGTATGCGTTTTTATCCGACGTCGTTGCGCTGTGCGGAGGTGCGCGCCAGCCATTCGTCGCGGTCCGCGATATCCCGGTCCCGCAGCAGCCGGTTGAACATCACCGCGCTGCGCGGCACGTCCGCGGGAGGCGGCTGTCCATTGGACGCCAGCCGTTTCGCCAGGATCAGGACCGCTCCGGCCGCAGCGAATACCGCCATCTGCTCGTTCCCTCCGACCAGGAGCCACCGTTCCGGCCAGGCAATCGCCATGACCGGCAGCGCGATCATGACCGCCAAGAGCCACTCTGCGGAGCGCTGCGTTATCCGCCAGCCCAGAACATAAAGGGCCAAACCCAACGCAAAAAACGGCGGCGATATCCCCAGTATGCCCCCGGCCCAGGCGCCTACGCTCCGGCCTCCGGTGAAGCGCAGGAACGGCGACCAGTTGTTGCCCAGGATCGTGAACAGCGGCGTCAGCATCAGCCACCACCCGGTGTGTGACAATCCCAGCGCGTACTGCCCGACCAGGATCGGCCCCGCGCCCCGCGCCATGTCGATGACGGCGATCGGCAACCACCACTTTCTTCCCATCTGGCTGGCGAAATTGCTCGCGCCCACGTTGCCGCTGCCGTGTCGCCTCAGGTCGATGCCGCCCAGGACCCGACCCATCACATACGAAACCGGAACCGCCCCGATGAGGTAGGCAACCACCCACAGGCCAATCAGCGTTGCGGCATCGCCCGACATATCGGCAACCTTGCTCACGCCTACCCAGTTTTCGCAAACCTGTCATTGCGAGGAGCGAAGCGACGCGGCAATCCCGTTGGTTTAGCGACGGTCCTGGCCGCAACGAGATTGCCACGCTGCGCTCGCAATGACAAACCGGGTACTCGTGAGGGGAACCGTGCAGTTGCCCGGTTTGGAGCGGGTGGCACGCTACCGGCGCGAGGCCAGTCGGCGGGCGGCTTCTTCAAGCCGATCCACCGTTTCCATGGGCGGCCCGTTGACGCCGGGCAGCGGCTCCCGCGAGTTCCCGCTGTGGTGATAGTCGCTGCCGCCGCACGGGATCAGGTCATACGCGCGCGCGACGTCGGCCAGCCAGTCCACCGTGGCCTCGTCGTACATGGCGTAGTGGACTTCCATGCCGTGGAGGCCGGCGGCCTTGAGTTCTTCCACCGTCTCGATCAGCGACTGTTCCGGCTCCGGCTCGTTGCCGCGCCGCTCGAACCACGGGTGGGCGAACACGGCCACGCCGCCTACGTCGTTCAGCAATTTCACCGCGTCCGGCGGCGTCAATTTCGACCGCTCCACGTAGGCCTTGCCGTTGCGCCCCAGGTATTCCCGGAACGCGTCCGACGGCTCGGCGAAGTAACCCTTTTCTACCAGCGCCTGGGCGATGTGCGGCCGCCCCACCGAAGCGTCGCCGGCGATTTCCAGCACCCGCTCCCATTCGATGTGCATGCCGAACTCGGCAAGTTTCGCCACCATGCCCTCGCCTCGGGCCAGGCGGCCCTCGCGGAACCCGGCCAGCATCTCCTGGAACCCGGGATCCTCGATGTCCATGAAGTAGCCGAGCATATGCACTTCGCCGCCCGGCACGTCGCAGCTGAGCTCGATGCCGGGGATAAGCCGCATACCGGGGATGCGGTCCACCGTCCGCTGGGCTTCTTCCAACCCGGCCGTGGTGTCGTGGTCGCTGACCGAAATGGTACGCAGTCCCTTGGATGCGGTCAGTTCCACCAGCTCGGTTGGCGTCAGTCGTCCGTCCGACGCGGTGGTGTGCAGGTGCAGGTCAACAGAAATTGGCATCAGGTCTCCCCGTATCCGTGGTCTCCCGTATCAATGGATGATTTGTTTGTTATACGTCGATCCGGCGGTCGATCCGCACGATGTCCGCGGCGCGGCCGGTGTCGTCGTCGATGTCGATCAGCACGGAGTTCAGGATGCACGGGCCCTTGGCCGGCTCGAATCGCTGGGGCAGACCCGTCCGGAACCGCTCCAGCACGGGCGCGACCTCGGTGCCGATGACCGAGTCCTGGGGGCCAGTCATTCCGAGGTCGCTGACGTAGGCGGTGCCATCCGGCATGACGCGCGCGTCGGCCGTGGCAACATGCGTGTGGGTCCCGACGACCGCGCTGACTCGGCCGTCCAGATACCAGGCCAGGCCCTGTTTTTCGGAAGTGGCTTCGGCGTGGAAGTCGACCACCACCGTTTTGGGAGCGAAACCCAATTCGCTTTCCGCCTCGGCCAGGCGCTTGTCGGCCTCGCGAAACGGGCAGTCGATGGGCGGCATGAACACCCGCCCCTGCAGGTTCATTACCATGACGTCGCCGAACATCATCCAGCCTCTCCCCGGCGCGCCGTAGTAGTTGGCCGGCCGCAGCAGCGGCAGTTCCTCCATGTGGGGCAGGATCTCCTTCTTGTCCCAGATGTGGTTGCCCGAGGTCATCACGTCGACGCCGGCCTGCAGCAGGGCGTTGGCCGTTTTGGGGGTGAGCCCGAACCCGCCGGCGGTGTTCTCCGCGTTGGCGGTGACCAGGTCGATGTCCAGTTCGCGGCGCAAATCGGGCAACAAACGGGACAGGGCGCTGCGTCCCGGCTTTCCGATTATGTCCCCAATCATCAACACTCGCATGGCATTATCCGTAAAGGGCATTGTCCGTAAAGGGTTACGTTGGAAGGGGCGACGCACGGTCGCCCCTTGTGGTCCCGTCGTTACTTCCAACCGGGCGGCTACCTGGCGATGCTTTCCTCGCGGGTTTCGCGAATCACCGTGACCTTGATCTGGCCGGGGAACTGCAAGTCCTTGGACACCTTGCCGGCGATGTCCCGCGCCAGGCTGGCGCAGGCCACGTCGTCCACGTCGTTGGGACTGACCATCACCCGAACCTCGCGTCCGGCCTGGATGGCGAAGGCGCGATGCACGCCGTCGAAGCTGTAGGCGGTGTCCTCCAGCTCCCGCAGCCGACGGGTGTACTGCTCGATGGATTCCTTACGCGCGCCAGGGCGAGCGGCGCTGATTCCGTCGGCGGCAGCCACCAGGAACGACTCGATGCTGGAATGGTCGTCATCGTGGTGCTCACGCACGCAGTTGCAAACCAGCGACCCAACGCCGTTACGGGTAGTCAGGTCGTAGCCGATCTCTGCGTGCGGCCCGGGTATTTCATGGGTCAAGGCTTTGCCGATGTCGTGGAGCAGGCCGCCGGCCCGCGCCATCTGCACGTTGGCGCCGACCTCGGAAGCCAGCATTCCGGCGAGCAAGCCCACCTCGATGGAGTGAGTGAGCACGTTTTCGCCGTAGCTGTAGCGATACTTGAGCCGCCCCAGGAGTTTGATGAGCTCGGGGTCGAGCCCGCTTACTCCGACTTCGAACGTGGCCTCCTCACCGGCCCGCCACATCGTCTCTTCGATGTCGCGCGAGGCGCGGTTGACTGCTTCCTCGATGCGGGCGGGCTGGATGCGCCCGTCCTTGACCAGTTGGGTCATCGCCAGCCTGGCGATTTCCCGGCGGACCGGGTCAAAGCAGGATAGCGTTACGATACCGGGCGTGTCGTCAACGATGATGTCCACGCCGGTGTGGGCCTCCAGGGCCCGTATGTTACGTCCTTCGCGGCCGATGAGACGGCCTTTCATCTCATCGTTGGGCAGGGAAACAACAGTGGTCGTGCTCTCGGACACGACGTCCGTAGCAAGACGGTTTATGGCGAGGGTGAGGATGCGTCGGGCGTTGTCGTCCGCCCGGGTTTGGTGTTCCTTCTCCAACTCATAGTAGCGGCGAGCCAGTTCATGGGATGCTTCCTCTTCGCCACGCTTCAGCACGATGTCACGCGCTTCGTCGATGGACAACGATGCGATCCGTTCCAGCTCCCGGTTGTGCTGGTGTTTCAGGTCCTCGGCTTTTTGCAACTCGGACTTGGCGTAGGTTTCCCGTTCTTCCAGATCCGACTCTTGCTGCTCCAAAGACTCCAGTTTGCGGTCAAGCTGTTCTTCTCGCTGGATGTAACGGCGCTCCACGCGGTTGAGTTCGCGCCGTTGCTCCGTAATTTCCTTGTCACCGGCCTCTCGGATCTTCAGCGCTTCTTCCTGCGCCTGCAGGAGGATGGTCCGCTTCTCCTCTTCGGCCTGGGTGATGGTGTTGGCAGCCTCCTCTCGGCTGCGTTCCAGTTGATTTCCGCCTTTCTTGGTTGACAGCAGCAGCCAAACCACCGCTGCTATCCCTGTTGCCAGCCCTGCTGCCGCCAGGACGGCAAGGACGACTTCTAGCATCAGATCCTCCTCAATCCGTCCGAGCACAAGCTCGGGATATTTTGCCCTAACCATATCGTAGTGTTGGCCCTAGTCAAAGTCAAGAAACGCGCTATCCGGTTGATGTCTCAATTGCGGCTGGTCTTGACTCGCGACCGAACATTTCAGGCGTGCCGCGACCTAAATTATGGCGACACTGCGGCGGCATCGCGGCTCAACCAGGGCCATGCAAACGCCGTCCGTCTCGCGTCTGCCGTTGGTTGCTATACTGCACCCCATAAAAACCCCCTTCCGCAAACCGGCGAGGGACCATGGTCGGATAACCTTGTGGCCCGACTGACCTTTCGCGGCAGCCCAACTCGAGCAGCGGGAGCCCAACTGAACCATGCAGAACCCTGAAACAGCCCAGCAACCGGCGGGACCCGCTCCCGCCTTCGGTGGCCGGATCATCGTTCCCGGATTGGCCACCGGGCATGTTGTGTTCCACTGGATAGTGCAGAGCTTTGTGGTGGTGCTGCCTGAGATCCAGCAGGCATTCATGCTGAACACGGTGGGGGTCGGCGGCATCCTGTCCGCCCGCGAGCTGGCGTCGGGCCTGGTGGCCCTGCCCGGCGGGGTGGTGGTCGATATTCTCCGTCGGTACTGGGGGCAACTGCTGGCAGGATGCCTGGCGGTGTCCGGCCTGGGCTGCCTGGCCATGGGCGTCTCGCCCGTTTATCCGCTGCTGCTGATCGGCATGGCGGTAGTGGCGATCTCGCACTCCATCTGGCACCTGCCCGCCTCGGCGTCCCTTTCCCACCACTTCCCCGAGCGCCGGGGGATCGTGCTGGCTGCCCACGGCGTCGGCGGGAGCGTGGGCGACGTGGTTGGCCCGGTGGCCACGGGCGCGCTGCTGGCCTTTCTCACCTGGCGGGAACTGCTCAGCGTGTACGCGGTGGCGCCCTTTTTCCTGGCGGCGTGCGCCATCTGGTCGCTGCGCAACATCGGACGAGGCAGAGAGGAGCCGAATGTCGAGCTCTCGGAACGGATCGAGGCCACCGGCCATCTGCTGCGGAACCCCGTCCTGTGGGGCCTGACCGTAGTCCGCGGTTTTCGAGGCATGGCCCTGGTGGCGCTGGTTACGATACTGCCCCTTTATCTCAGCAACGACCTCGACATGGGTCCGGCCAACCGGGGGTTCCATATCGGGCTACTGATCGCGGTGGGTTTGGTGGCAAAGCCGGCCGCCGGCTTTCTGTCGGACCGGTTTGGGCGCAAGCAGGTGCTGGTACCCGGACTGGCCTGGTCATGCCTGGCGGCGCTGGCGTTGACGGTGTTTGACACGGGCATCCCCCTCACCATCACCATCGCGCTGCTGGGGCTGTTCCTCTACCCGGACCAACCGATTCTGGTCGCTACGGTCTTCGACGTGGTGGGGCGCGACGTGGCAACCACCGGGTTGGGAATAGTCGCCTCCATTGCCTTCCTGATGTCGGTGTTCTCGCCGCTCATAGCCGGCGCGCTCTATGAGACCCTGGGCTTCGAGGCGGCGGTGTACTACATCGGGGCCCTGTTCGTGGCCGCCGGGCTGCTGTTCGTCTCGCTCCCGTTGTCGCGGAACCAGGTGGAACCGAGCGCCGAGTGAGCTTCGCCGGGGTTGATATCTCCCGCAGCCCCTGAAGGCGGCCCTGGGGCCTCACGGGTACCCAGTTTGCGGAGGAGGAGCAATTTACATGGATGCACAGGATGAACGGGATGGTATGGGTTGGATGACAAAAGGTCGTTTCTGAACAGCTACTTGCGCTTCCGCCGGTTGACCGGTTCCGGCAGTTGCCGGTACCATTAAGACCGGACGGGTTCAATCCCCGTCTCATCACACTGTGGGGGTTGAAATGAGCTCGAGTTATATCGGCAAGGTTGATAAGGCACGCAGGTACGCCGAGGAGCCGGAGCGGGTGAACATCCACACCTTCGAGGCTTCCTTCATCGGCAACCACAATACTTACCGGGTCTCCTACCGCGACGGAGAATGGAGCTGCGAGTGCGCCTTCTTCGCGACCCGACGAGTGTGCAGCCACATCATGGCCTTGCAGCGTATGCTCGACGAGATGCTGGCCGGACAAACGGCCGAAGCCGCCGCAGACTAGACGGTCGTCTTCGCCTGATACCCGAAAACTTCTGCCGCCGGCGTCACGCAAACGCGCCGGCGGTTTTTTCGCTCATCCGGGTTTCTGCAAACCTGTCATTGCGAGGAGCGAAGCGACGTGGCAATCCCGTTGCGGACATGGTAGCCGTTACGCCAACGGGGTTGCCACGCTGCGCTCGCAATGACAAATTGGGTGCGTGGTATCACTCCGCCCAGCGCCGGAACACCAGGCAAGCGTTCTGCCCGCCGAACCCGAAGGCGTTGGACAGCACCACGTCAACGTCGGCCGCACGCGATTCGTTGGGCACATAGTCCAGATCGCAGTCGGGGTCGGGCAACTCCTGGTTCACCGTGGGGTGAATTCGCTGGTCCGTGATGGTTTTGACGCAGGCCACGGCTTCCAGCGCGCCGGACGCGCCCAGGGCATGGCCGATCATCCCCTTCGTGCTGCTGATCGGAACCTGGTAAGCCTGCTCGCCGAACAGCCGCTTGATGGCGACGGTCTCCACCGCGTCGTTGAGCGGCGTGGATGTCCCGTGGGCGTTGATGTAGTGAACGTCGCCGGGGTCCAGGCCGGCGTCGGCCAGCGCTCCGGCCATGGCCCGGGCTGCGCTTTCCCCGGTCTCCTGCGGCTGGACCAGGTGCCCGGCGTCCGAGGTGGCGCCGAATCCTGAAAGCTCGCACAGGATGCTGGCTCCCCGGGCTCGTGCGCGCTCCAACTCCTCCAGGACCAGGATGCCGGCTCCCTCCGCGGGGACGAACCCATCCCGTTCGGCGTCGAAAGGCCGGCTGGCCCGTTGCGGATCATCGTTCCGAGTGCTGAGCGCGCGCATCACGGCGAAGCCGGCCAATCCGAGTTGGCTGATGCCGGCTTCCGCGCCGCCGGTGACCATGGCGTCGGCCACGCCGTGGCGAATAGCCTGGAGCGCCTCGCCGATGGCGTTGTTGGACGCGGCGCAGGCCGTGGTCGCCGTGGAGTTGTACCCGCGCGCGCCCACATACTGGCTCACGTTGGCGGCCGCCATGTTGGGCAGCACCATGGGGAAGAAGAAGGGGGACATCCGCATTCCGCCCCGGTCGGCCAGGATCCGGCAGTTTTCCTCCAGGGTGGGGAAGCCTCCGTTGCCGTTGCCCAGCAGCACGCCCACGCGATACGGGTCTTCCTGCTCCATGTCCAGGCCGGCGTCCGTTACGGCCTGCAACGCGGCTGCCACCGCCATCTGAGAGAAGCGGGCCATGCGGCGGGCTTCCCGCCGGTCGATGTAGTCGGTGGCGTCAAAGTCGTCGGCCTGGCCCGCGATCCGGCAGGGGTAGTCGGTGGGGTCGCACAGGGTCATGGGGCCGATGCCCGACACGCCGGCCACCAGGTTGTCCCAGAACTTGTCGGCGCTCAGGCCCAGCGGGGTAATCGCTCCCAGGCCGGTCACCACCACGCGGCGGCGCCCGTTTTCGGTATGCATCATGGCGACAATTGTAGCAGCCGCGTTCCGGTCAGCGTAAATCGGGCGGGAGGAGGTCGGGGTACGTCTCCGGCTCTATGCCCAGGACGGCCTCCCGCGCCTCGGCGACCACAAACAGCGAGCCGGTGACCAGAACCAGGTCATCAACATCCGCGGTTGCCATGGCTTCCGCCACCGCATCAGCCGTGTACGCGGTGATACCGACACGGTCCGCGGGCATCCTTTGGCTTGCGAACTGTTCCGCGATCTCTGCGGGACGCATGGAGCGTGGGTGGCGGGACCGCGTGGCGATGACCCGGTCCGCCCGCTGAGCCAGGAGTTCTACCATCGCGTCGACGCGCTTGTCCCGCGAGAATCCCGCCACCACCGTCAGTGTCCGGTGCGGCACGTAGGTTTCCAGGGTCGCCAGGAGCGTCGCCACGGAGTGGTCGTTGTGCGCGCCGTCCACAACCAGAGTCGGCTTCCGGGTCAGGACCTCCATGCGGCCCGGCCACTCAACGGTCTCCAGCCCACCGGTGATAGCGTGGTGGTCGATGACATATCCGGCGTCCGCCAGGGCCTCCGCGGCGCCGACAGCAGTAGCCGCGTTGGCTCCCTGGAAATCGCCCAGCAGGGGCAGCCGCAATCGGTAGGTGTCGCGGCGGCCGCGAATTTCCAGGCGCTGCCCCTCCGCAGACTCCTGTTGGACCTCCCAGGTGATGGCGTCGCCCACTGATATCACCGGAGCCGATTGTTCCGCGGCGGCCCGGTCGATTGCGTCCACGGCCTCGGGGAACTGCGGCCCGACGATCACCGGGATTTCCGGCTTGATGATGCCGGCCTTGTCCGCCGCGATCTCGCCGATGGTGTCGCCCAGGATTGCCATGTGGTCCAGGCTCACCGGGGTGATCACGCTGACCTCCGGGGTGACCACGTTGGTGGCGTCCAGGCGCCCGCCAAGCCCGACCTCGATCACGCTGACGTCGACGCCGTCCTCAGCGAAACACTGGAAACCCATGGCCGTCAGGTACTCGAAAAGCGTCGCCGGCCCGGCCTCGGGATCGGCGGCGTTGTCCAGGTGGTGCGGCCATACCGCGTCGGTGAGTTCCGCGAACCGTTCCCGGGAGACGGGGTTCCCGTCGCGCCGGATGCGCTCGCAGAAGGAGTGCAGGTGTGGCGACGAATAGAAGCCGGTGGAATATCCGGCGGCCCGGGCGATGGACTCCACCATGGCTGCCGTGCTGCCCTTGCCCTTGGTGCCCGCCACGTGCACCGCCCCACGCCGCCGGTGCGGGTCTCCCATTCGCGCCAGCAGTCGTTCCACGTTCCGCAGGTCATAGATCCGCTTCTGTCGCGGCTGGGCCGGGACAGTGCGCTCGTGGTCGACCAGGCCCAGCAGCCGGGCGACCGCATCGTCGTAGGTCGCCGCCACGATCCTTGCTAGCCGCCCGCGGACAGGCCGAGGTTGATGCGGATGGCCTGGCCGGCCGTGATGCCGCGCACGTGGTCGATGTTCCCGTAGAGCGGTCTGGGTCGGAACCCGAAAGCGCGCTCCACCGAGCCGGGTTCGGCAACGTTGCGCAGGGTCACGAGCTGGAGCATCGCCCGGTTGATTGGCGCACGGGGGGTCATCTTCTCCATGATGGTTACCGGCAACCGCATCTTCCAGAGGGGCACGTTGATGCGGCGGGCCTTGCGGCCCAGCGTCCGCGCGACGACTCCCACGATTTCGTTATAGGACAACTGCTCCGGGCCGCCGATTTCGATGGTATGGTTGCCCCGGATGTTGCCGCTGACGGAGAGGGTGATGCATCGCGCGACGTCGTCAACGTGGATGGGCTGCAGGCGGTTGTTGCCGGAACCGATCACGGGCACGATGGGCATGGCTCGCACCAGCGCCGCCACCGCGGTGGTGAACTCGTCGCCCGGCCCGAATATCAGCGAGGGGCGCAGGATCACGTAGGGCAGGCCGCTGCTCACCACCGCCTGCTCCCCCTGCCACTTGGAGTGCAGGTACTGGAGGCGCGGCGTGTCGGACGCTCCCAGCGCGCTGACGTGGATGAACCGTTTGACCGAGCCGGCTGCTTTGGCGGCCTCCACCACGTTGGCCGTGCCCTGCCGGTTGATGGCGTCGAACTGCCTGGGGCCGCCGCGGATCACCGCCACCAGGTGGACCACCGCCGTTGCATCGCGGCAGGCCTCGGCCAGGGCGTCGGGATCGCCCACGTCCCCGTAGCACAGGTCCGTCGGCGGGGTGGCGAGCATGTTCTCGCTGCCCGGACGGCGCACCATGACGCGCACTTCGTGGTTGGTCTCCAGCAACTGCTGGACCACTCGTCGGCCCAACAGCCCAGTGGCCCCGGTTACCAGAACGGCCATAACCTTCCCCCGGCCAACCCGTTATACCCAATCCCCTTTTATGCTCCCAGTATAACACCGGCCTTGATATGCTCTGACCTTTTATTACGAGGGGCAGAGCGACGTGGCAATCCTGTTGGCGTAACGACGATCCCGGCGGCAACGAGATTGCCACGCTGCGCTCGCAATGACAACCAAGTTTGCGTGAGGTGGCAGGGCTATAGCACATGAAATTACAACGGCGTCACTCCAGCGAAAGGTGGAGGATGTCATCGCTGAGGACAGGCATTTGTGGTATCCTGTGGCCGCGCCGGCGGAGGGCCGGCGCGTATAGTGTCAGTGATCTCCGGAGGATCCGCTTTGTATCAAACGGTAAGCGATGCCACCCTGCAGGCCCTGTCCAAAATCGACTCGCCCAGCATCTGCAACGCCATCGAGGGGTTCAACTTCCGCCCCAAGAATGCCGGCTTCATGCTGCCGGAGATCAAGACCGTTTTTCAGGAGTTCCCGCCTTTGGTCGGCTACGCGGTCACCGGGGTCATCTCCGCCAACCGGCCGGAGGGTCGCAGCGTGGCCCGCGAGGACTGGTGGGACCTGATCGTCTCGGTGCCCAAGCCGAGGTTCATTGTGCTGCACGACATCGACAATCCGCCCATCGGAGCCTACTGGGGAGAGGTGCAGTCCAACATCCACAAGGCCTTGGGCGCCGTTGCCGTGGCGACCGACGGCACGGTCCGCGATCTGGACGAAGTCCGCGCCCTGGGGTTCCAGTTCTTCGCGAAGGAAGTTTCCGTGTCCCACGCGTACGTCCACATGGTGGACATGGGGATTCCCATCGAAGTGGGTGGCTTGACGGTGCAAACTGGTGATCTGCTCCACGGCGACAAGCACGGCGTCACCAACATACCCTTTGAGCTCGCCGACCGCATCCCGGATATGGTTAGCACCATCGCCGATTACGAGCAGAAGACCATCGGTCTCTGCCAGTCGCCAGATTTCTCGCTGGACGCCCTGAAAGAGGTGGCCAAGATCACACGACCCTACTGACCTGGTGCCATGATAACTCCAAGCAAAATCCTTTCGGCAATTCTGCTCGGCGGCGTCGCGCTCCTGGCTTTCGCCGCCTGCAATTTGATCACGCCGCCACCCTTGGGCCAGCCCGAAGCGGCGCCGTCTCCCACGGCTGCGGCTGGCTCCGGATCCGCCCCGGCAACCGAGATCCCTCCGGCAACAGCCATCGTGAGTTCCAGTTCCGGCGCATCGGCCGCCCCCACTCCGGCGGTGGTGGTTACCGGCGGGCGGTCCATCAAGCAATGGGCCTCTCCGCCAGCCATGTCCATTGACCCGGGGGCGTCCTACACCGCGGTCCTGAACACCACCGCCGGCGCCATCACCATTGAACTGTTGACCTCCGACGCGCCGAACACCGTCAACAATTTCGTGTTCCTGGCGCGCCAGGGTTTCTACGACAACGTCATCTTCCACCGCACCATACCCGGGTTCATGATCCAGGGCGGCGACCCGACTGGCACCGGCACGGGCGGCCCCGGCTATCGCTTTGCCGATGAGCCGGTCAATCGTCCCTATTCACGGGGCGTTATGGCGATGGCCAACGCGGGGCCGAACACCAACGGCAGCCAGTTTTTCCTGATGCACGCCGACTATCCGCTGCCGCCGAACTACACCATCTTCGGGCAGGCAGTGGCCGGACTGGATACCATCGATACCATCGCGACCGCGCCCACCAAGGCAGGCGGTGAGGGTTCGGCCCCGGTGAACCCAGTGACCATTCAGACGGTGGAGATCGTTGGCCCATAGCCTGCCGTTGGTGATTTCGACAATAATGAACAGTCGCACGGGCCCAGGACTGAGCGCCAGCTAGGAGCGCGTTATGGCTTTTGAAACCCTGCTTTACGACGAGCAGGACGGGATCGGCTACCTGACCCTCAACCGCCCGGACAAGCTCAACGCCCTGAGCCAGACCCTAATGGCTGAGTTCCGCGAGGCGCTGGAGGGCATCGAGGCGAACCCAGACGTGCGTGTCATCATCCTGACCGGCGCCGGGCGGGCCTTTTCCGCCGGTTTCGACATCGAATCGGAAGCTGGCGGGCCAGATGGTGAGCCGCTTTCGGTTGATGGTCGTCGTTCCCGCCTCAAGTACAACATCGAGACCTTTCTGATGGTTTGGAACCTGAGCAAACCCGTCATCGCCGCCGTCAATGGCTACGCCCTGGGCGGCGCCTGCGAACTGGTGCAGGTCTGCGATGTCAAGATAGCGTCCGACCAGGCCATGCTGGGCGAGCCCGAGATCCGGCTGGGCTACGGCGCGCCCTTCCTGATCACACCGTATTCGGTGAACCTGGCGATGGCCAAGGAGATGATGCTCACCGGCGACATAGTGGGCGCCCACGAGGCGGCCCGGCTGGGCATGGTGAACCGCGTCGTGCCCCACGACGACCTGATGGGTGAGTGCGAGCGCGTCGCCCGCAAGATGCGGAACATCTCGGCCATCGGCATCAAGACCACCAAGCTCTCCGTCAACCGCGCCCTGGAGTCGGCCGGGTTCTTCTCGGCTCTCAACCACAACCTGGAGCTGATGACCCAGTTCGATACGGCGGACACGCCCGAGCACGCCGAGTTCGCGCGCATCCGCGCTGAGCAGGGCTTGCGGGCCGCGTTGGCCTGGAGCCGGGCCCGGTTCGAGGACTGATCAGTCGTCGTTTCGCGAGTTTGAGCCGTTTCGCTCGACGAGACGCAGGACGGCGTCCAGCATGGCCTGCTGAGTGGCGGCATTTTGGCGGCGTTCTTCACGGAATTCGCTAACCAATTCCGTGAACATCTGGATGGTTTCATCAGCCCGCTTGCGTTCGTCCGCTACCCGTTTGCGCTCATCCGCCAACTGCTGTTCGGCCAAATGACGCGCTTCGCGCTCCCGGTTCAGGGCTTCGCGCTCCCGGTTCAGAGTTTCGCGCTCCTGGTTCAGCATATTGCGCATGATATACCGGTCATACCCTCCTTTGAGTGCGCCCACGGCCAGCGCGGCGCCCCCGGATTTCAGCAGGATTTCAACATCGATAAAACGGGCGATAACACCGGGGTTGCACACTGCGTCGGCGGCGGCTGCGACTGTACACTGCGGCTTGGTGAAATACCAAACCAACCATACGGCGATCCCAGTGGCCAGACCCATGCAGATGGGGACGGCCCAATCTGACGCGAAATCCCTGCTGCGCTGCCGGATGCGATTTAGCATACGTTAGCCGCCGCGCTCCACCTCCACGTCAGCCATCTTCTCGATGAAGTGCAGGATGGCCGAATGATCGGCGTCCTGCTCACCGTCGTTGACCAGCGAACCGAGCATCTGCTGCACCAGGGCGGTTACCGGCAGCGGCACGTTGAGCTCGGTGGCCGTTTGGAGCACGTTGCGCAGGTCCTTCTGGTGCAGGCGGATGCGGAAGCCGGCGCGGAAGTTGCGGTCCAGCATCATCGGGCCCTTGGCCTCCATGACCGCGCTGCCGGCGAGGCCGCCCCGGATGGCGTTGAACACCCGCTCGGGGTCTACGCCGGCCTTCTGGGACAGCACCATGGCCTCGCTGAGGGCTTCGATGTTGGCGGCGACGATGATCTGGTTTGCCAGCTTGGTGATGTTGCCGGCGCCCACGTCGCCGGTGAGCACTACGTTGCCGCCCATGACCTGCAACAGCGGCTCGCAGGCGTTGAATGCGCCCTCGTCGCCGCCGACCATGATGGCCAGCGTCCCCGCGATGGCGCCGGGCTCGCCGCCGCTGACCGGAGCGTCCAGAAACTCAACGCCCCGGTCGGCGCAGGCGGCGCCGATCTTCTGGGACATCGAGGGGGCGATGCTGCTCATGTCGATGATAACCGAGCCGGCTTCCGCGCCTTCCAGCACGCCCTCGGGTCCGAGGATAGCCCGCTCGGAGTCGGCCGAGTCCGGCAGCATGGTGATGGTCCGGGCGCTGCCCTTGGCCGCCCCCGCCGGCGACGATGCCGCGGCGGCTCCCTCCGTGGCCAGCTCTTCGACCGGTTCGCCGACGATGTCGTACACCGTCAACTCATAGCCGGCCGCCATAAGGTTCCGCGCCATCGGCTTTCCCATGATCCCCAACCCAACGAACCCAATCTGCTCTGCCATTGCTGTTCCTCCGTCCTGGGTTCGCCGTGCGGCGGACCCGGTTGATATCCGGTGTTGCCCTGGTATTATACCCGCCGCATCCTGACTGCCGGGGCGGTCACGGCCGGTCCAGCACCAGCGCCGAGTTGACCGCGGCGGCCGCATTGCCGATGTCGCTTTGCATCATGTCCCAAAGCGTCGTGGCGGTGACCGAAGGCTGTGCCGACAGGTTTGCGACGTACCGTACCGGCGACGATGCATCGATGCCGGAGACGGTCATCGCGGCGGCAGCGTCCCGCCACGTCCCGGCCTCCTCCGCGCCCAGTACCACCGTGGGCCTGGCCGGTGCGCCTGCGTCCCCGCCGATCCGTTCTATGGACGTGCACACGGCGTCCAGGGGCGAGATGCCGACGACTTCCAGCACGAGCCGATAAAAACCGGCTGCAGCAACCGTGGAAACCGCCCCCACCGCCTCCTGCAATTGGCGGATCAGGCCGGACGCGGATTCCGCCGGGTCTCCCAGCGTCACCACCATGGACCACAGGCCGGCCCGAATGTCGCGGACCAGCCGGTTGACCAGTTCTTCGCGGTTGTCCGCGCGCAGTTCCAGCTCCACCGAGCGGATCCATGGGCGCGCCACGGCCAGCGCTGCCTGGGTTCCGATGACATAGTCGGCGTTGGACAGCAGCTCGCGGGTCGCCGTGGGCACGGATTCGCGGCTGCCTGTCCCCAGTCCAGCGACGGTCACGGCGCGCGCCGCCGATCGGAACGCGGTCACGTACTTGCGGGTCTCCACCACCTGACGGGCGTGATTGCCCTCGTGTCCCGACACCCGTTCGATAAGGTCGAGCAGGGATAGGGCGGGATAGTTGTTTTCGGGGTTGTACGGCGTGGCCGGCAGGTCCAGTTGCTCTTCGGTCAGTCCCGATATCAGTTCGCGGAACCGTTGGTAGTTGGCCTCCAGCTTGGCTACATCGGCGGCGATGCGATCGGTGCGGGCGTCGAAGGCGGGCAGCATCTCCCGCTCGCCCGACGCGATCTGTTCCAGGGCCTCCACGAAGCTCTCGGTGAGCAGGTGCTGCATCACCTCCCAGACCGACCAGCGTGAACCGAGGAACGCCTCAGTTTCGCTCAGGCCTGCCAGGGCTTCCAGCAGCGCGTCGTGACCATCGTCCAGACGTTGTAACGCCCGCTGTTGGCGCTCGTGCGCGGACAGGGTCTCCGAACCGGAATCGGTGGGCGCGTCGTGGGAAACCATTGCAAATCACCTTCGAGTTTCTGTGCATTTTCGGCGGGGTAGCATTATTGCACATACCTTGGGAAGTTTCGGTTGCGGAATCGGTTATCATTAACCATGGGCGGAGAGAATGTGCTGACCGACCTGAACATCCGCGCCGGGCAGACGGTGTCGGTGCAGCGCATGGATGCGTTGCTGACCGAACTCCGAACGCGGTCGGAGACCGCCGCCCGGGCGGCGACGCTCTACTTTCCCGGCGAGGCGGCGAGGGACGACTCCGCCATCTTCGCCCTGTCGCAGGACAGGAACCCAGACTCCTGGATCACAACCCTGGAGCGGGCCGGCAGTCGGGTGTTGCGCTCACCCACCGGCGTCGTGGCGTTCCGCATCGGCAACACGGGTCTGGCTGTTCTGCCTCCGTTCCCGCTGAATGACATGTGGTCAGGGGACATCATTTACGACTGGCCCCTGCGGACGATGCTGTCGGCGGAGTTGACCATCGGCGTCGCGCTGGTACGCCTGGGCCGCTACGCCGTCGCGGTGTACGAGGGCCAACGCCTGGCCGTGTCCAAGACGGACACCCGCTACGTGAAGGGCAAACACCACGCCGGGGGAACCTCGCAGCGTCGGTTCCAACGAGTGAGGGAGAACCAGATCCACCGCCTGTACGCGGAGGCGTCCGGCGTGCTGGATGCGCAATGGCGGCCCTGGATGCACAAGTTGGACTACGTCGCGCTGGGGGGCGAAGCCGCGACGGTCAACGGTTTTCTCAAGGAGTGCCGGACGTTGTCCCGCCTTGCTCCGATAATCCTGGAGCGCCGCCTGGACGTACGCGAGCCCAACCGCGCTTCCCTGGACGAGGTCGGGGCCATGCTGTACCAGTGCCGCCTGTACCCGCTGAGTTGGGACGGCTGACATTGGATATACTGCGATGGCGCGATAATCGGGAGGAGGATTAGACGAGCCAGTTCGTTCAGGGCAGAGGAGGAACGATTTGCATGGATGAACAGGATGAACGGGATAGTATTTGTTAGATGATGGAAACCATACGATAGCCGTAAGATGAACACTCCCTTTCCGCCATTAGGGCACTGCTGCTGTCCGCTTCGACCCGGAACCACTATAGAGCAGGCATCAATCCAATCTTGTCCATCCTGTGCATCCATGTAAATTCCCGGATCTCGGCAAACTGGGTATGCGTGAGGGATATGAACTTCTTGAACTGGTGCGTCTCGGTTCGCATAGTGACATCGGATTATGACGCCAGGCCGTCATTGCCGCCGGTGCTATAATTCCGGCCATGACATCGGCGGAGGACCAATCCATTCCACCTGAAGCGGGGTTCCAGCGCGCCATCGGGCTGCTGGAATTCGATCAGATCCGGTTCCGTCTGGCTGAGACGACCCGCACCACCCTGGGCGGTGAGTTGGCCGCCGAACTGACCCCCTCGTCTGATCCGCGGGACATCGCCGTGCGGCAGCAGGAAACGGCCGAGGCCCGCCGCCTATTGGATACGACCGGCGCCCTGGAACTTGGCCCCGAGGAAGACCTGCGTCCGGCGGTTCAGCGCGCGCTGCTGGGCGGCGTGCTGCGCGGCGAGGAACTGCGCCACATGGGTGCGCTGGCGGCGGCCGCCCGCTGGAACCGAGGTTCCCTGGCACGACGCGACGACCTGCCCGTTTTGGCGGCCATCGCCCAGAACCTGCCCGAACTGCCCGATTTGGAGAGCGCCGTCAATCGCGCGATTGGCCCGTCCGGCGAGGTGCTCGATGACGCATCACCGGAGCTGGGACGCCTGCGCCGCGAATCGCGTTCCGCCTGGTCATCGCTGAACGATGTGATGCAGCGGTCGTTGCGGCGTTACCAACGGTCGGACGTAATCCAGGAAGACATCATCACCGAGCGCAACGGGCGTATGGTCCTGCTCATCAAGACGGAGTTCAAGGGGCAGACTCCCGGGATCATTCACGACGTGTCCGATAGCGGGGCCACCGTGTTCATCGAGCCCATGCCGGCCATCGACCTGGGCAACCGCTGGCGCGAGACCCGGCTGGCAGAGCAACGCGAGGAAGAGCGGGTGCTGCGCCAGTTGTCGGAGATGGTAGGCCGGTACTCGGACGACATAACGTTGATGCTGAGCCTGCTGGCCCGACTGGATCTGGCAGCGGCCAAGGGACGCTACGGGGCGTCGCTGCGGGCCGTGCCGCCCACGCTGCTGGACGTCGATGAGCCGCGCCGCCTGGAGATCACCGGAGGGCGTCACCCGCTGCTGACCGGCGAGGTTGTGCCCACCACGATCAGCATAAGCGCGAGCCAGCCGGTGCTGGTGGTTACCGGCCCCAACGCCGGAGGGAAGACCGTCGCGCTCAAGACTGCGGGGCTCCTGTCGATGATGGCGCACGCCGGCCTGCAAGTTCCGGCGGACGACGCCGTGCTGCCCCTGCTGGACGGCGTTTACGCCGACATCGGCGACCAGCAGAGCATCTTCGAGTCGCTGTCCACCTTCAGCAGCCACATT
This sequence comes from Dehalococcoidia bacterium, assembly GCA_965203985.1. GTDB lineage: Bacteria > Chloroflexota > Dehalococcoidia > Lucifugimonadales > UBA3495 > Bin87. The sequence continues at coordinate 313,670 of CBDBDS010000013.1, read as the reverse complement.
CGCAACCTGCAGCGGATCATGGACGTTGCCACCGCCAACTCGCTGATCCTGATCGACGAGTTGGGATCGGCGACGGACCCCGAGGAAGGGTCGGCGCTGGCGATCGCGCTGCTATCGCACCTGCGCGACCTGAGGGCGATGGTGGTGGCGACGACGCACCACCGGAACGTGGCGAGGCTGGCGCAGGAGGAGCCGGGCATGGTCAACGCCAGCGTGGACCTGAACCCGCGCACGCTGGAGCCGACGTATCGCCTGACCCATGGGGTCCCGGGCCGCAGCTACGCGCTGACCATCGCGTCCCGGCTGGGGTTGCCGGAAACCGTCATCTCCGGAGCCCAGTCGCACCTGGAACCGACCCACGTCCAGACCGATCAGTTGCTGCAGGAACTCCAGGAGGAACGGCTTACGGTGAGCGAGCTGCGCGTGCAGGCGGAGCAGGCCTTGAACGCCGCCCGTGTCCGCGAGCTGGAAATTGCCCAGGAGCTGGAGGCGGTGGAGGACACCAAGGCCCAACTGGTGGAGGACGCCCGTCGCGAACTTGCCGAGCAGATCGTTGACCTGACGGGACGGATTCGCCGCGCCGAACGGTCGCTGGAGCGTTCATCCGTCGCCGCCGACGCCCAGGCTCGCGAGATGGATTTGCGGGCGGAACGGGAGAGCCTGGTGGAGGCGCAACGGGAGGTGGTATCGCCCGACTGGACACCGATACCGGTGGAGCGGCCGCCGTGGTACCACGACCTGCGGGTCGGGGACCGGGTGTACATTCGCGGCGTGTCTCGTCCCGTGGAGGTGGTGGCGGCGCCGGACCAACAGCAGGAAGTCGAGGTGCTCATCGGCAGCATGAAGGCCCGGCTGCCGGTTTACCAGTTGGACCGGCCGGCCGACCGGCTCCATCCGGTGGCGGAGCAGGCTGGCGTGGTGTACCGCCGGCCGGAGAGCAAGCGGACGCTGAGCCCCGAGGTGAACCTGCACGGGTACCGGGTCGATGAGGCGCTGAACGTGATTGACTCGCTGCTGGACGACGCTGCCCTGGAAGGCATGTCGTCGCTGAAGATCGTGCATGGAAAGGGCACTGGCGCGCTGCGGCGGGCCATACGGGAGTACCTGTCCGGCCATCCCCTGGTGGCTGCCACGGAGCCGGGTGAGGGTGGCAATGCCGCCGGCGTGACGGTGGTGCAGTTGCGGTAGCGCCCAGGCAACTGTTCAGAATTCAGGGCTTGTCATTGCGAGACGCCCGCGCCGTGGCAATCTCGACGCCTTAGCGGCAACGTCTGCCTCAACGGACTCCCCCACGGAACGGGATTGCCGCGCTGCGCTCGCAATGACAGGTGCGAGACAGCGGTTCGCTTGACACCCGGCGTTGCCTGTTCTAACGTTGCGCCAACATTCAGAACTTCGCAGGAGGTATCCTCATGGCCCAGATTGGCGGACTTGGACACGTTGGCATCTACGCCACCGATTTGATGAAGATGCGCGATTTTTACAGCCGAGTACTGGGGCTGAAAATCGCGGACGAGGACCTGGAACAGCGGCGAATGGTCTTCATGAGTTCCGACCCCGTGGCCGAGCACCACGAGTTTGTACTGATGGAAGGTCGCGTCACCTCCGACGACGCCAAGGTCATCCAGCAGATTTCCTTCGCCGTGCCGTCGATTCAGGACATGCGCGAGTTCAAGGAGCGGATCGACGCCGAGAACTGTACCATCGACCGGATCGTCAGCCACGGCAACGCCTTTGGCATGTACTTCTTCGATCCGGAAGGGAACCGCATCGAGCTGTACTACAAGACCGGCTTCCCGGTTCCGCAGCCCCACGGGGATCCGCTGGACCTCAGCCGCAGCGACGAAGAGTTGCTGGACGAGGCCAAGGAACTGCTGCACACCAAGCGCTAAGCGGCTTACGCTCAGGCATTGCCGCCGCTGCTGGACCATCGGCAGCGGCGGTTTCGCTTTTTCGAAACAGAGTTGTCTGAAACCGCCGTCATGCCTGCGAAAGCAGGCATCCACAAGACCGTGACATGAAACAACCTTGCGTCTACATTCTGGCCAGCAAACGCAACGGCACCCTGTATATCGGAGTAACTTCCAACCTGCCCCAAAGGGTGTGGCAGCATAAGAACGATCTGGTCGAGGGCTTCACCAAACGTTACGGGGTGCACATGTTGGTGTGGCTTGAAGCGCATGAGACTATGGAGAGTGCGAGCACCCGCGAGAAAAATTTGAAACGGTGGAAACGGGATTGGAAGATTGAGTTGATCGAGAAGGATAATCCGTCATGGCGCGATTTGTACTGCGAGCTTGGCTGATTTGTCAGTTTCAGACCGCTGGTCGCCATTAGGTCTCTACGTCGCGATGCGGCGCTTGGGGCATGCACGTCCGCGCCGGGACTGGTTGCGCTCTGGAACATTGGATTCCTGCTTTCGCAGGAATGACGGGGGTGTACCGGGCAGGCACGGCTCGTTGGCGGGTCGATGGCGGGGTCGGTATTGCAGGGGCGTGGTGGATTCCTGCTTTCGCAGGAATGACGGTAGCATTGGGGTCAAGCACGACGGCGGGACGTTCGGGCGATGGCAGGAGTGACGAGACATACGGCACCGGAAGGAGGTACGGCATCGGGCCCCGTGGCCTACGATGCATTGCCGCGCCGGTATCACCGGTGGAAGTGGCAGGTGCTGGTGTCCTTCTGCACCTTTTACCTGTTCGTTTACACGGGGAGGTTTAATTTCTGGCCCACGTCGCCGCTGATCAAGGACGACCTGCAGCTGACCAACATCGAGATCGGCATCATCAACGCGATGCTGCTGTGGGGGTTCATGCTGGGGGACCTGGTGCACGGGCGGATGTCGGAGGCCTACGGGCTACGCCTGTGGGTGACGCTGGGCGCGGTGTTCACCACGGTGTTCAACTGGGCCACCTCCTTTGGCACGTCGGCGGTGACCATGGCCATCCCGTGGGCGCTGGCCGGGTTCGTCAACGCCGCCTGCTGGTCGCCGGCGATCAGCATGATCAGCCAGTGGTGGCCCCGCCGGGAGCGCGGCATCGCCATGGGCTTCGTGGGAACCGTGAGCGGCGGGGCAATGCTGCTGATGTGGTGGCTGAGCAGCTGGGTTGCGGCAGAGTGGGGTTGGCGGGCCGCCTTCCGCTACCCGCCGCTGATCATCATGGTGCTGGGGGTGGCCTTCTACTTCCTGACCCGGGACCGGCCCCGCGACGTGGGACTGCCCGAGTACATCGAGGAGGATGCGATTTCGGCGGCGCCGGAGGCGGTGGACGACGCGAGGCTCAGGGGGTTTGGGCCCTACAAGGTGCTGCTGACGAACTCGCGCTTCCAGTTGGCCTGTCACGTCAAGGGACTGGAGAACGTGGCGCGCTACGGGCTGACGACATGGGTGCCCCTGTACTACTTCGAGGCGGGCGGGTTAGAGATAACGCAGACGGTGCTGATCACCTTCCTGCTGCCGCTGGGGTACCTGATCGCGCCGCCGTTATCGGGCTTTATATCGGACCGGCTGCTGGGGAGCCGGCGGCGGCCGCTGGTGATCGCGTCCTGCTTCCTGTCGGCGGCGGCCCTGGTGGTGATCGCAGTGGCGCCGCCGTCCAACGCGTGGCTGGGGGCGGCGCTGATGCTGTGGGGCGGCATCAGCATGGGGGTGTCGCTGATCTCGACCATCTCGGTTGACCTGTCGGGTCGCAAGATGGCGGCCACCGGCGCCGGCGTGCTGGACGCCCACGGCTACCTGTACGCAGGGGCGCAGGCTCTGATCTTCAGCGTGCTGCTGGACATGACGGGCAGCCCCTGGCCGATAGTGTTCCTGGCCATGGCGGTGACGCGGCTGATCTCGGCGGCGATGATCAGCCGGGTGCGGGTGTAGAACTCGGGCACAGGCGTGCTCATCTATTCTTTTACATGGATGCACAGGATGGACAGGATTTGATTGATTATTGTCGGCGTTCCGGCATCCGGGACGCTGCTGTGATCGGAACGCCGCGACGGTATCGCCGGCATCCTGTTCTTCCTGTCCATCGACGTAAAAGGCAAAGTATCCGTGTTGGATGTCAAGGATTTTCACGCTACTTGCGGGGATGGGGCAGGGATCCAGGGGGTGCCACGCTGTGTTACGGCGTGGAGGCGCAGCAGGAGCTTGCGCATGACCGCCACCAAGGCGACCTTGCCGGGTTTGCCCCGCCGGAGCAGTTGCTGATGAAAGCAGCGCAATTCAGCATCGACGCGTATGGCCGACAATGCTGCCAAGTAGAGGACCCGACGCACGACACCACGACCACCACGGATGGCGCGGGGTTTTTGTTGTTTGCCACTGTCCCGGGACCAGGGAGCCAGACCAACCAGGGCGGTCAAGGCCTTGGGGTTGCAGTATCCCAACTCGGGCAATTCGGCCACCAAGGTGGCGGCGGTGATTGGTCCCACACCGGGCACGGTGCGGTACAAGTCGGCGCGTTGGTTCAGCGGGGCAGCGCGCTTCAAGACCTCCTGGTACTCCCGGTCCAGTTGGGCGATCTCCTGATCCAGCCAGGCGATATGGCGCTCGGTGGACTGGACCGCCCGGTCAGCAAGGTCTCGACCCAGTCGGTTACGTTCCTGAACCCGCTGGGCCACCAGTTGCTGGCGCCGGCGCAGCAGGTCCTGCAATTCCTGCTGTCCCGGTTCGGGCAACCGGCGCTCCGGTTGGGGAAACAGGCGGCCGTAACGGGACAGCACCTGGGCGTCCAGGGGATCGGTTTTGGCTTCATAGCCGCAAACCCGAGCAAAGGCTCGCACTCGGTTGGGGTGGGCTACCTGCACCGGAAAGGCCAGGTCTCTCAAACGGCGCACCAATCCCCGTTCGTAGCCTCCCGTGCTCTCACACACCACTACCGTGGCGCCCTCCTTGCACAAGTGGCGCAGCAACCGGTCAAATCCTTGAGCGGTGTTGTGAAAACGCTTCACCACACCTTCCGCCACCGATACGTCCAGACTGGCCTTGCTTACGTCGACGCCTGCTACCGCTACCATCATCGAGCCTCCCAGTGTAATAATGGCGGCGTCCTCCACACTTGCCGATGCGGGCCTGAGGCCCGGGTATCCGTTCGGAGCGACACCAGGGCGGGAGGGGCGTCCAACTTTAGCCCGGTGCAGCCTGGAGTAATGGTCCGGCTCACCCAATGGGTACCCGACGCTCCCCTCCCGCCTGCCCTACAAATTGGCCCATCTGCAGGGCCACTGCAACATACAAATGGGTAGGTGTGAGGCGGGGGCATGTTGAGGACCCTGGGACGGATTGCTTACCGCTGGTACCTGATCGGCATCGTGGCCGGCGTGGTGATCGTCGCCGTGTTGACGCTGTTCAGGCCGGCAGGCACGGCCATCCACACGGCCGCGTTTGCCGCCCAGGTGTTGCCGTCGCCGGTGAAGATTCAACCGTGGATTACGGTGGAACCGGAGCGACGGAAAATATCGTTCCAGCGGGACGACGGCACGGAAGGCGAGGCTGACGTGTACGTGATTCCCGACGGGAAACGACGGGCCGGCGTGCTGATTTTCCTGGGAGCCAACGCGGCGGGCGCGGACGACCCGGACGTGATCAACCTGGGGCAGGCTCTGGCGCGGACCGGCTTTGCGGCGATGTTTTACTGGTCGCCGACCATGGGGGAACGGGCACAGATCGACGCCGGGGAAATCGGCAACCTGGTGGCGGCGCTGGAGCACCTGCGAGAAGAGGAATACGTTGATCCGGCGCGGATTGGGATCGCCGGATTCTCCGTAGGGGCGTCTTTTGCGCTGGTGGCGGCGGCGGACCCGCGCATCGCTGACGACATCGCGTTCGTGAACGCTTTTGGCGGGTACTACGACACGGCCGACCTGGTGGTCCAAATTGCAGCGGGGCAGGCTATCAACGAAAGTGGGGCGACGCCGTGGGACGTGGACCGGCTGACGCGGCGCGTTTACAACAACATGCTGATCGATTCCATCGACGACCCGGCGCACCAGGAGACGGCTCGGGCTATTGCCGGGGGCGGCGGATACGACGCCAATGAGCGGGTTCCCCTGTCCACGGAGGCGGCATTCGCCCTGCTGGCGGGAGTTGGCCACATCGAGGAGGCGAGATGGCGGTACGGGCAACTGACCGAGAGGTTCAGGGCGGAGGTTGATTCCATAGCGCCGTCGCACCAAGCGGGGCAATGGAGCGCGAACACGGCGATGCGGGTGATGCACGACGTGGGTGATCCGCTGATACCGGTTGGGGAGTCGCGGCGGCTGGTGGATGCCCTGCGGGAGCAGCGGCCGGACGTGGAGGTTTATTACACCGAAACAGATATCTTCCGGCACGTGCGGCCGGACGCGGACCGGGACCTCAAGTCGCTGCTACGGGGCTCGTTCCAGCTATTCCGCCACATGTTCCACATCGTGGCGGTGGCGCGGCAGCCGGCGGGCTAATCGCCGTTGGGCGGCGTGATGCCGTGTTCGCGGAGCAGTTGTTCCAGCATGGCTGCGCGGTCCTCGGCGGTGTGCGCCCGTTCCTCAGCGGACTCGGCGCGGTCTTCGGCGAACTGGGCGCGGTCCTCGGCGATCTGTCTCGCGGCGATTTCCTCTCGGAAGTTCCTCAGCCAGGTTTGGCTGACCGGATCGAATATCCTCAAAGCGCCGTCTTGCGCAAACAAGTCCAGCCCCAGCACGGCGCTGTATCCTCGCAACGTTCCATCCTCTTGTGAGATGGTGATGGGCTCGTACTCGCCGGCTGCGTTCAGCCGCTCTCCGATCAGCACCCGCCGGGTGACCTGGCCGCGGTTGTTGTCGAAACGCCAGTACTCGGTGACGCCCATGGCGGCGTAGATGTCCCGCTTTTCGGTGGCGTCCCGACGCCAGGTGTTAGGAGAGGCGATTTCAAGCACGAAATCGGGCGGCTTGCCTTCGCGCCAGGTGAAGTAAGAAAGGCGCTCACGATCTTTAACGCCGAAAGACACCAGTACATCCGGGGCCACCTTGCGGTTGGGGTTGTTCATCTCGTAATAGACGAAGATATCCGCCGACACGTACACGTCCGGGCGGTCGGCGTAGTGTTGGATCATGGACTCGCTGACGTCGATCATGACGCGGCGTTGGCGGTCGTCTTCGGCCATGGGTTCATCATCCGAGTCGGGGTAGAAGATGTTGGGATCTTCTTCCGGGACGCGGGGAGTGTCGTAGTCCAATCCAAAGGGCTGAGTAACCATGAGCGTTACGCTCCCAGAGGGTAGTCGCGTCAGTTGCGGTTTTTCAGGCGTTCGAGTTGCTGGACGGTGCCGGGGAGTTTCCAGTCTACGTAGAGCAGGACGTGTTCCTTGATGGCCTCTTCGTGTACGCGGCAGGAGAAGCAGGCGCGGTCGATGCACAGGCCGTGACGAGGCCGGAGAGCCTCGCGGAGGGAGGTCAGTTGGTCGGCGAGGTCGGCGTCGATGGGTTGGCCCTGCTGAGCGCGCAGCAGCAGGACGTCCATCTGCTCGGCCAGTCGCTCCAGCAGTTCGTTATAGCGCTGGAGGCCCTGCTCCACGAAGTTGCGCGGTTCGCCGGCCGTGAGGTAGGGGATCATCTGCATGTCGGGGACGTCAGCCATGTTGCACCTGCATGTACGGGCCGGGTGGTCCGGTATCGGCGGCGCCAATGTACCACACTGCTGGGCCGGGGCGGGTTGGGGGCGCCGGCGTGCCGCAGTTTGCGGCGGGGGAACGTCAGAAGCAGGATTTTCAAGATTAGGGGATTATCAGGATTGGAATCGTTCCGTGATGGAGAGCTCCCAATCCTGTCAAATCATAAGATCCCGCAAATCCTGCTGCTGACGATTTACGAAACTGGGTGCGGGTGAGTCTGGATTCCTGCTTACGCAGGAATGACGGTGTGGTGGTGAGGCGTGCCAGATGGCGCTACGAAGTGGTTTCGGGCTGGTCGGGCACGGGTGAGGGCTGGGCGTCGGCGGCGAGGGCGGCTTCCATGGCGGTGATGGCGACCTGGATCTGGTCCTCGTCGGGCTGGCGGGTGGTGATGAGCTGGAGGGCGAGGCCGGGCGCGGCGAGGGCCTTGCCGAACCAGGCCTGGCGGTGGGCGCCGGCGAACCGGATTATCTCGTAGCTGACGGCGGCCACCACGGGGATCAACGCGATGCGGGAGAGGATGCGCCATTCCAGATCGGGGCGGCCCAGCAGGGCGAACACCAGCACGGACACCACGGCCACGGTTAGCAGGAAGGCAGTCCCGCAGCGGGGGTGGGGCGTGGGATGGCGGCGGACGTTTTCCACGGTGAGATCCTGGCCGGCCTCGTAGGTATGGACGGCCATGTGCTCGGCGCCGTGGTAGGCGTAGACGCGGCGGATGTCCTTCATGGCAGATATGCCGGCCACGTAGGCGACCAGGATGATCAGCCGGATGACGCCCTCGATGAGGTTGCTGACCACCGAGGATTCGAGGAAGGGGTCGATGAGGCGGACGGCCAGCAGGGGAAGGACGAGAAAGATGCCGATGCCCAGGGCCAGGGCGATGGCCATGGTCATTGCCCTCACCCACTTGCTGGCGGACGATTCGCTGCCGTCGGCGGCGTCGGCCTCGCCGGCGGCGATGATGGCGGAACGCTGCAGCGATTTCATGCCGTACCACAGGGTTTCGGCGAGGATCAGGACGCCGCGCACGCAGGGGACGCGGCGGACGCGTCCGGAAAAGCGGGAACTGACGGGCTCGGTGTCGCAGAAGATGTGGCCGTCGGGCTGGCGGACGGCGAGGCTGTAGTGGCGCACGCCGCGGATCATCACGCCTTCGATGACGGCCTGGCCGCCGTAGAGTGGTCGGGCCGGCTGGGCGCCGGCGGGCGGGGAGTTTGTCGGGGAGCCGGGGCGTGCAGACATTTCGCGTTATTCCGGAGAAAGCCGGAATCAAGTCCGTCAATGGATGATTCAGGCCAACGTTCCGATGCCAGAGGTTTCTGGGTTCCTGCTTGCGCAGAAACGACGGGGCGTTTTCCCAGATGTCAACACTGCCTAGCCATTCAGCTTGTGCCACGCTTCGCGGAAGGCGGTCTCGGAGAAGGCGTCGGGCTGGAGCCACATGGCTCCGCCGAACTCCTCCTCCAGCCGGCCATCGTCCCGAACGTCGTCGCGGGAGAGGAGGTAGGTTACCGGGAGGTCGGCCAGGATTTCGGTGCTGATGACCAGGTACTCCCAGTCCCAATCGAGGCCGTCGGCGTCGTAGAAACGGACGGCCTGGCTATGTTCCTGGGAATGGAACTTCAGTCGGACCTCGCGGGATTGCTCGGGGATGCCGGCGATGACCTCGTCCTCGTTGGGGCTGCGGCGAGCGATGAAGCACTGCCAGCCGTGCTCGGCCAGGCGTTCGGCCAGGTAGATACGTCCGTACTCGCGGACGGTTTTGGGCACGTAGCGCGGCATGGGGCTTTCTCTTGGGTTGGTGGGCGGCGTGGTACGACAGGCTCACGCGTGCCCAGTTTGTGGTGGGGAATGTCAGAAGCAGGATTTACGGGATTTCAGGATTGGGCAGGATTGGGAGAGCTCTACCACCAAACGGTCCCAATCCTGATAATCCCCAAATCTTGAAGATCCTGTTTCTGACGATTTACGAAAGCGGGTACGCGTGAGCGGGGGGGTGATTCGTGATTACGGAAGGTGTGCGATAGCAAAACGGGAGCCGACACCGGCTCCCGCCAAAGGATCTGGTTGGGTTTGTGGGCTAGCCGTCAAGGTTGAAGCGGCGGCTGAAGCGTTCGATGCGGCCCTGCGTGTCGACGATGCGCTGCTCACCGGTGTAGAAGGGGTGGCATTTGCCGCAGATCTCGACGCGCATGGCGGGCTTGGTGGCGCCCGTCTCGAAGACGTTCCCGCAGGAGCAGGTGACGGTGGCCTTGAAGTACTGGGGATGGATATCAGCTTTCATGGTGTTGCCTCTATGCCGCGGCGGCCACGGCGTCGGCGACCGGATAGACGCTGACGCGGCGCTTGCCCCGGGCCTTCCACTCGTAGGTCACCTGGCCGTCGATCTTGGCGAAAAGGGTGTGGTCCTTGCCCACACCGACGTTGGTGCCGGGATGGATGCGGGTGCCGCGCTGGCGGACGATGATGGAGCCGCCGGTGACCCGTTCGCCTCCGTACTTCTTGACGCCCAGGCGTTTTGCGTTGCTATCGCGGCCGTTGTTGGTGCTGCCGCCGGCCTTCTTGTGGGCCATGTCGCTATTCTCCTGTCTCGGGTTCGGTCGCGGCCTGGGGTTCATCGGCGCGGGGCTCGTGTCCGGTGTCGATGTCCTGAATGCGGATACGAGTGTAGTTCTGCCGATGCCCCTTCTTGCGGCGGTACCGGGTCTTGGCCTTGTACTTGTAGACGATGATCTTGCGATCCTTGTAGTGGGACTGGACCTCGGCGATGACGCGGGCGCCTACCACGGTGGGGGCGCCGAAGCGCATCTGGCCATCCAGCGACACGGCCAGAACCTCATCGAGGGCAGTGGTGCTGCCTTCTTCAGCTTCCAGCAGTTCGACGTCCAGCACGTCGCCGGGCGAGACGCGGTATTGCTTGCCGCCGGTTTTAACGATTGCGTAATCCATTTCGGTAATCTCCCAAACGGCCTACCATTGTAGGTTTGGGGATTTGGCGGTGTCAAGGATGGGATAGTCGCGCGTGGAGCCTTTTGGGCGGGATCGAGGAAATTTACATAGATGCACAGGATGGTCGGGATAATTTCGTAACTGATCGGCGGTTAGTCGGCCTCCATATCTCGCGCAGGGATCGTGTAACAGTGAACACCGGCAGCGCTGGCGTTACGGTGCTGTCCGCGGGTGATTTCGACACCGGCAACGGCGGCCACAGCTTTCAGGCCGGTGAACTCATGAAGATACTCAGCGTTCCGCTTGGCGCGTTCGATATCTCTCGCCGCGACGGTGAACGACGCTTCCACAGCGATGTAGGCCGGTTGTCCATCGGCATCGCGGACCAGCATGATCAAGTCGGCTTCGCGAAAGCTGCGCACGTCGTTTTCGTGCTTGCCGGAAGCGCGAGCCATGTTGGCGAAGCTGATGAGCAATCCCCTTGATAGTTGGTCGATGAACTGATAGCCCATATCATCCGCGATCAGGTCGGCGTCGCGTCGTGCCGCGTTGGAAGCGTGGGCTCCGCGGAGATAGCCCAAATGCAATTCTGATTTGGCGAGACGTTCAGCGCCTTCTTGCAGGCGGGCACGCGATTCTGCGATGAGCTCGTCGTGGTTGGTGAGACGTTCTTCGCCGTGTTGGAGTCGGGAGCGGGCTTCCGCGTTGAGTTCCTTCAGCTCCGCGATCATAACTTCCTGGTTGGCGAGACGTTCGGCGCCCTCTTGGAGTCGGGCGCGGGAATCTGCGATGATATCGTCGTGGTTGGCGAGACGTTCGGCACCTTGTTGGAGTTGGGCGCGTGACTCAGCGATGAGCTCGTCGTGGTTGGCGAGACGTTCTTCGCCCCGTTGGAGTCGGGAGCGGGCTTCGGCGTTGAGTGCCTTGAGCTCCGCGATCATGACTTCCTGGTTGGCGAGACGTTCGGCACCTTGTTGGAGTTGGGCGCGTGACTCAGCGATGAGCTCGTCGTGGTTGGCGAGACGTTCCTCGCCCTGTTGGAGTTGGGCACGCGACTCTGCGATGAGCTCGGATTGCCGGGAGGTGAGCTCGCGCACCTCTGCGATCATAGCGTCGTGGTTGGCGAGGCGTTCTTCGCCTTCGCTTTGTTTGACGCCGAACTGCCTCAGCGTCTCGACGACCGCGTCCAGCCGTCGGACTATGGCCCGCCCCTCGGGTGTCAGGTTTTCGGGAACCTGATCCCGTCCTTCCGGCGTGCTCATGTGTACCCTCCCGTAGATGTGTTGCCTACCCGGAAAGCATAGCAGATGCGAGCTTTGCGCCGGAACCGATGGTTGTGCATGGAGGCGACAGCAGCACAGGCGATAGACTGCTGTCGCCGGGAGTGATGATCAAGGTGTTGCGGTGGCTGGCCTCCTGGGGTTGAGGGTGCGCAGGCGATATGGTTGGTAGTGTTGACCAGGTTCCGAGCGGTTATCAGCCCTACGGCCGGAGGATTTGCGCTTTGGTTTTTTGCTCTCATTGTCCATGCCCACGGCATGGCGGGCTGTGGCGGGCCCGGTGGCCGAGGAGACTACACCGGTTAGAGTGGCCGGCGGCAGTCCACTGCGAAGGCCGTTAGCGACTTGGATGCTGACAGGAGTGGCCGTGAACGCTGGGAACCTGGTCGGTTGAAGGATGCGGATATTCTCGCCTGCGGATTCAGGATAGCACGGACGTTCAGGCAACTGGAAGAACGGAATGTCAGGGGATTTATGGCATGGATGACCAGGAGGGACGGGATGATCCTTCGACGGCCTCAGGATGAGCGAGAGCGGATTGGGGCGAATGTTCATTCGCCCCGGGGAAGAAGACGGTTTGCGTCAGGCGGCCGAAACGCTGACGGTTACGACGTCCAGGCCGTGGTACTTCTGGTGGCGGACTGACGAGGCGTAGTGGCGCAGGAGGCGGAAGGAGACCTCGCCGTCGTCGGGGACCGGGGGCAGGGCGCTGAGGTAGGTGAGGTGATCCTCCACGTTCGCGCCGTCTAGGGCCGAGATGAACTCCAGTTCCACGTTGCGGCCCTCGCGTCGAGCGTTGATGGTGAGGCGCTTGGGCGCGTCTGACGTCTCCGGATCGTCGTCCTGGGCGAGGATGGTGAGGGTCTCCTCGCCGGCGGCGGCGAGGCGGTCGGAGGCTTCGGGGTTCCACTGGATGCGCGAGGCGAAGGCGCGGAGGAAGTCGTCCACCTGCTGGGGGGCGTCGTCGTTCATCGGGACGCGGAGGCGGCGACGGCGGGGCTTGCTGAACTCGACGAAGGCCATGAGCGCGACGGCGACGATCGCGCCGGAGGTCATGCCGTTGCCGAGGAGGACGCCGATAAACCCTTCACCCAGAAGTTCGGGGAAGATGACGCCGTTCTGGAATCCGACGCCGACCCAGAATGAAATGCCGGCGACGGTGGCCTTGCGGTGGTCGAGTCCGTCCTGAACGATGATCCGCAAACCCTGGACAAAGAGCAGGGCGATGAGGATGCCCACGTAGGCGGCGGCCACGGGCGATGGGATGGCGATGAGCAGAGCCGTCGCCTTGGGGAAGAAGGCCAGGATGATGAAGATGACGCCGACCACGATGCCGACGCGACGTGCGGCGATGCCCGTAACCTCGGCCAGGGAAATGCTGGTGGAGTAGGTGGTGTTGGGCAGGGTGCCGGCGAGGCCGGATAGCAAGTTGCCCACGCCGTCGGTGTTGAGGGCGCCCTGGACGACCCGATAATCGGTTGCCTGGGGTCGGCGGCGGGAGACGCGCTGGATGGCGACGCCGTCGCCGATGGTCTCGATAGCGCCAACGAAGGTGACGACGATGAAGGCGGGCAGCAGGGCCCAGAACTCCACGCCGGGGGTGAAGTCGAAGCCGGGCCAGGCGCCGAAGGGCACGCCGAACCAGGGGGCGTCCTTGACGTACTGGACGTCGTACATGCCGAAGGGGGCGGATACCGCGCAGCCGACGATGATGCCGACAACCGGGGACCACAACCGCAACGACGCCGGAGCGCGCAGGACGAGGACGACGACGACCAGAATGGTGACCACGGCCACCAGCGGAGGGGCGGCGGAGGCGGTGCCTTCCGGGGCGTCGCTGAGCATGTTGTACACGATGGGCATGATGGTGGCGGCGATGAGCATGATCACGGTGCCGGAGACCACCGGGGTGAAGACGCTGCGCAGCACGGAGAGGCGGGCGGCCAGGGCGAACTGGAACAGGGCCGATACGACGACCAGGCTGGCCATCAACGCCGGGCCGCCCTGGATCAGCGCGGCGACGCACACGGCGAAGAAGGCGCCGGAGGTGCCCATCATCAGGATGTGTCCGGCGCCGATGCGCCAGATGCGGGCCGACTGGAGGACGGTAGTGATGCCGCTGATGAGGAGGGCGGCGAAGACGCCCCAGGCGATGTAGTTTGCGGGCTGCTCGGCGATGCGGAAGACGATGACGACGCCCAGTACGATGCCCCCGACGATGAGCAGGGCGGCCTGGAAGCCGGCGCCGATGGTGAGCAGGGCGGGAGGATGTTCGTCCGGTTCGTAGCGGATGTGTTCATTCACCGGTGTTGCAGCCAACGTCAGCACCTCGATTGATTATGGTCGGCGTTGCCGAAAGTGTCAGACTGTCGAAAATTATTTGGGCACTTTCCAACGCGAGCGGGAGTCTACGAGTATGTTCCGATTTTCAAACACGGGCATTATCCATGAGGAGATGCGCGTCGGCAACGGTCTGGGTTCAGGTCGTCAGGTATCTCAACAGGGTTGGTTCTCGGTTTGCGCGGCATAGTTGGCAGGCATACAATGGCGGAGCGAGCTACTGATCAGGAACTATTGCACTTGCCCGGCAGTATCCCTCGAAACCCTATCGCGGACTGGTACCATGAGTGTCAGCAAATAGGAGGATCCAAAGCATGACCACTGCTCCGGCCCAGGATAGGATCGCCGCGCTATTCACAGATGCACGGGAAGTCCAAGCCCAGGCGCTCGAGCGTTTGCAGCAGGGCGACGTCCGTGACGCGGCAGAGAAGGCGTGGTGTGCGACCAAACGGGCGACCGACGCGCTGATCCTGTCCCTCACGGGTAACGAGCCGGAAACGACGGCTATGACGACGGAAGGGCTGCTGGAGTTATCCAGAAACTCTCCGCGCGCCGAGACACTGGTCGGCAGGTATTTCACGCGGATCAGCTATCTGCACGGTTCCTGCTTCTACGACGGAATTTGCGGCCCGGATACGGACCGACGCATCCGAGAAACGATCCAATACATCGTGGATGCTGAAGAACTAGCCGTCGGGTAATGTAGCATTAGGCTTGACGTCGAGCGCGCTCACACGCGCCCGCCCGACGGGCTCGTTGCTATTTCCGGATGGCAGCGACGCTAACGGTAACGACCATCCAAACTTCAGGAGGCGCAACCATGCCAATCGAAAAGCTATCTTCCGCCCTGGACGCCATCATCGACACTGACGCACCCATTGAGGAGCATGGGTCGGGGTTCGGAGGGGCCGAGGGTCCCGCCGAAGGTCCGCTGTGGTGGAGCGACGGCGGATACCTACTGTTCAGCGACATTCACAACAACCGCCGGATGCGGTACACCCCCGGCTCGGGCGTGACCGTGGAGGCCGAGCCGGTGAACCGGCACAACGGGCTGACACGCGACCAGCAGGGACGGTTGATCGCCGCGGAACACGACGGCCGGCGGGTGAGCCGTCTGGAGCACGACGGATCGACCACGGTGCTCGCCAACCAGTTCCAGGGTCGGCAGCTGAACCGGCCCAACGACGTGGTGGTGAAGTCGGACGGGAGCATCTACTTTACTGATCCGTGGACATTCCGACGGCCCCGGGAGCAGTGGGAGCAGACCATCTCGGGCGTGTACCGCATTTCGCCCGATCTGGGCATGCTGACGCTGCTGGTGAGCGACTTCGTGGTACCCAACGGCCTGGCGTTCAATCCCGACGAGACCGTGTTGTACATCAACGACTCGCGGCGCGGGATCATCCGGGCGTTCGACGTGCAGGACGACGGGTCGCTGGGGCTGGCCTCCGACCGGCTGTTCAAGGACCTGCGCGGTGAGCGTGAGGGCGTGCCGGACGGGATGAAGGTGGACGTTGAGGGCAACGTGTACTGCGGCGGCACGGGCGGCCTGCACATCATGAACGCGGGCGGGGAGACGCTGGGTATCGTGGTGCACGGGCAGCCGGCGACGACGAACCTGTGCTTCGGCGGGGCCGACTGGAAGACGCTGTACTTCACCAGCCGGAATACCGTGGGCAGCGTGCCGGTGAAGATTGCCGGCGTGCCCGTGCCGGCGAAGTAGGGATCGGAGATCGGACGGCGGGGTGGACTGGACGATGTTCACCCCGCGTACCCGGCTTGTGGCGGGGAGTGTCAGAAGCAGGATTGACGTGATTTCATGATTTGACAGGATTGGGAGTTCTCCATCACCAAACGGTTCCAATCCTGATAATCCCCAAATCTTGAAAATCCTGCTTCTGACGATTTTACGAAGGTGGGTACGGGTGAGAGGACTATGATGCCGCGCTCCGAGGACTGGAAAATTGGCGTGCGCCGGATGTTGAAAAACGATCCGGAGTTTCGCGTGGAGATGGGAAAGGACATACGCGAGCTGCTCGTCACCGGCAACGACGAAGACCAGAGGGTAGCCCGCCGGATGGCCCGGGGGCTGCCGGAGCCGGAGTTTGAAACGGACGCCGAGTTGCTGGAAATGTTGAAGCAACCGATTTCCGCCTGAACCCAAAACGACACAACAACATCAGGAGGCAAAATCATGCGCGTAGTACGGATTGCAAACGTGGAGCACGTGCCGCTGGGAACGGCGGAAGCGGTGCCGGGATGGACCGGCGGCGATGTGCATCGCACTCGCCAGCCCATCATCCCCGAGGGGGAGAGCGACTTTTTCAACGCCAGCGTGGTGAACTTTGAGAAGGGCGCGCAGACGGGGTGGCACGTGCACAGCAGCGACCAGATCCTGGTGATCACGGTGGGCAACGGCATCGTGGCCAACGAGACCGAGGAGCACCACGTGGGCGTGGGCGACGTGGTCCAGATCAAGGCCGGTGAGAACCACTGGCATGGCGCCACGGCCAACGGCTACATGGGGCACATCACCATCACCAGCAGCGACAGCACGGCCAGCCGCTGACCACAAATCAATCTTTACATCGATGAACAGGATGGACAGGATGGATTTGGTAGATCACCATCCTGAAATCCTGTTCATCCTGTATATCGATGTGAGGAAAAGTTATGGACTTGATTGATGAGATTTTGGACAACGTGAAGACGATTGCCGTGGTGGGCCTGTCGGACAATCCGGCGCGGGACAGCCACGGGGTATCCCGGTACATGCAGTCGCAGGGGTACCGGATCATCCCGGTGAACCCGGCGCTGAAGGGCGCGACGGTGCTGGGCGAGCAATCTTACGACGACCTGGACGCGGCATCGGCGGCGGCGCAGGCGCAGGGAGCGGACATCGACCTGGTGGACGTGTTCCGGCGCAGCGAGTTTGCCGGCGCGGTCACGGACGACGCGGTCAGCATCGGGGCGCGGTACGTGTGGATGCAGGACGGGGTGGTGGACCAGGCGGCGGCGGAACGGGCGCGGGACGCCGGGCTGGGCGTGATCATGGACGACTGCATCCTGCGGCAGCACAAGCGGCGACGGGGCGGGTAGGCTCACAGCGGTCCGGCTGGCAGCGAGCCGGAGGGGATAGGCGGGCATGAAGTACGACAACCCGTTTCCGGGGATGAATCCGTACCTGGAGCACCGGCACATCTGGCCGGGCTTTCATAACCGCTTGATTGCGATTCTGGCGGAGGAGTTGGGGCCGCAGGTGCCTGGAAACTACCGAGTTGATATAGAGGAGCGGGTCGAGATTGATGGACCCTTCGGCCCACCTCCGGACCTGGCGTTTATGATCCCCGATGCGTTGGTGACCGGCGAACCCGCGGTCCAGGCGTCGCCCCCCGATGCGGCCACGGGCGCCACCGCCGTCGCCACTTCCCCGGTGGAAGAGTACGCGGTGCGGGTACGAATGCCCCGGGAGGTGAAGGTTACCTGGCTTCGCATCACAGCCATGCCCGACCAAAAAATCGTTACCATAGTAGAGGTGCTGTCGCCCACCAACAAGGCGCCGGGCAGAGAGCGCAACCGCTATGAGCGCAAGCGCGAGGTCATTGTCGGCGGCGGCGCGAACCTGGTGGAGATAGACCTGCTCCGCCGCGGGCAGCCGATGCCGCTGGAAACGCTGCCGCCGGTCAGCGATTACCGTATCCTGGTGTGCGAGGGCTGGAAGCATCCCGAAGCGCTGCTGTATCCGTGGAGCGTGCGGCAGGCCATTCCGCCATTCCTGTTGCCGCTGCTGCCGGAGGACAAACCCTTGCAGGTTGATCTCGGACCTATCATCGACAGGATGCACCACACGGCGCGATACGGTCAGGTGGCGCGGTATCACGAGCCGCCGCCGGAGCCGGCGTTTGGTGCTGAGGTGGGGGAATGGGTGAAGGAACGGGTGGCTGGGTTTGTGGCGGCGGGGTAGCATATCGGTGAACCACTGCATCCTGCGGCGGCACAAGCGGCGGCTGATCGGGACACGGGATACTGCGGGGGAGAATGGTCATGCAGTACGACAATCCGTTTCCGGGGATGAATCCGTACCTGGAGAGTGAGGGCATCTGGCCCGACTTTCATAACGAGTTGATTTCTCAGCTACGTTCCGCCCTGACCGCTCGTCTGCCAGATCGCTATCACATTTCGTTGCAGCAACGAACCGAGGTGGTGCCACCCCTCGGTCCAGCGCCGGACTTGGCCTTGATAATTCCGGACGCGCTGGTGACTGACGAACCCGCACCCTCACTGCCTGACGCGACGCCGGAGGCAATGGCCACCGCGACCGCTGTGGCCGCTCCGCCGGAAGAATCCGCGGCAGTGCGAGTTCGAATGCCCAGGGAAGTGCGGGTCACTTGGCTTCGCGTAGAATCTATGCCTGAAAGGGACGTCGTTACCATAGTTGAAGTCTTGTCACCCACTAACAAAGTGCCAGGCACTGGACGCCTTCAGTATGTCCGCAAGCGCGAGGCGATTTCCGCCAGCTACGTCAACCTGGTGGAGATCGACCTGCTGCGTCGTGGGCAACCGATGCCGCTGGAAACGCCGCCGCCGGTCAGCGATTACCGCATTCTGGTATGTCGCGGTTTGGAGTATCCCAGCGCGCTGCTGTACCCGTTCACCGTACAGCAGGCCATTCCCAAGTTCACGCTACCCCTGCTACCCGATGACGAAGAGCTGGAGGTTGACCTGGGCGCGATGGTTAACCGTATGCACCACACAGTGCGATACGGGCAGGTGGCGCGGTATCATGAGCCGCCGCCGGAGCCGGCGTTTGAGGGGGAAGTGGGGGCGTGGGTGAAGGAACGGGTGGCGAGGTTTGCTGCGGCGAGGTAGCCGGCTATATGCCGTGATGATGCGTCAAGCGAAATAGCCGGCGCTTTCAGAGCGGGCTGGCCGCCGGCTGGGGCAGATCCGTTTGCAACCCGTACGTCGCCGTGTGTATCGCTATCTGCTCGGCCGCGAATTGGGTGGCTTCGTACAGGTCGACCAGGTCGCTTATCTTCTCTACGTAGAGCAGGCCGTTCATGGCGTTGTGGTTGCGGAGCTCTTCCAGGGTCATCTGGTTGCGCTTGATGCCGTTGCAGGTGCGGTGGAGCAGCGCCAGGTTGTAGAGTTCGTCGTTGCCCTGGGTTCCCTGCGCCGCCCGGCGGGCGCGGATGTGGTCGACTTCCAGCAGCGTCTCGTCAAGGCTGCTGTTGGGCCGGCGGGGTTCGTAGCCGCAGCCCCAGCAGCGGGGACCGAACTTGTCCATCAGCAGCTGCTTGGCTTCCTCTTTGGAGATGCGCCCCGACCAGCTGGATGATTGGGTGCTCTGCCGAGCGCCCCGGCGCGGCTGGCGCAAGGCGTGATGCGGCGCGGGATCCTCGTCGTCTCTATTCGGCAGGTCATTTGGGCCTATCGTCTTGCTTGACGCTTCTTGTAAGACTTGGGCCACCCCTTCCTGATTGCCGAGCAAGGCTTTAGGCGTTGAGTCCGTCATATCGGAAATGGCGTAACCGTTCCGGTAGAAACGGCGTTTCAGCATCGTCCAGGCCCGGTAGGCCATGTCGCAGGCAACCCACTGGCGACCCAGCCGCTCCGCTGCAACCGCCGTCGTGGCGCAGCCAGCGAATATGTCGAGCACCACGTCGCCGGGATTGCTGCTGGCGTTGATGATGCGTTCGTAGAGAGCCAAAGGTTTCTGCGTCGCGTAGCCGGTGCGCTCCGAATTGCTCCCGGATAGGGAATTAATGTCGTACCACATATCTTGGACAGGTACGCCCTTGGATTCATCCAAATATAACTTACGTCTCGGATAGCCAGTTCGGGAATAGTAAAGCCGACCTTGCGCATCCAAGTCTTGCATAGTATCTCGACTGTATCGCCATGCGCGCGTGTGGCCGTTCCATTCGTAAACGGGATTGCCTCTTTCTGCTCCACCTGGGCCTGTTAGCGGCGTAGTGGTAAAACGCCTGCCGGTGTCAGGTTCAACATAGCGATACGTTTTTTGAACGTAACTTTCGTCCAGAGGCACAAATCCTTGATTCCACGTCACTGACGAGCTTTTGCCGTATAGGAGGATAGTGTCATGCACACGTCCGAACCGCGTTGAACCTTGACCTACATCGTTGTGGGCACCATATCGTTTCCACGCGATTTGATCGCTATAATTATCCACCCCAAACACGGCATCCATCAGCATTCGCAAATAACTGTTGGCGTGGTCGTCGCAGTGCAGATAGATGCTGCCCGTCGACTTCAGCACGCGGCGGCATTCCAGCATCCTCGCCGCCATGAACGCGATGTAGGCGGCTTCGTTTTCCGACGCGCAGGCTTCCACCGCCTGGATTACGGCGAATACCTCAGGGTAGTCGTCCTCGATGCTCATTTTCCAGGCCGGGTGCACGTCCTCATCCCAGCTCCAGATGTCGTGGACGCGGGTCAGCCCTTGGCCCTCGTTGTGCTCGACGCCGTGGGCCTGGGCCAGGGCGATTTCCTCGGCGTACTCGGCGTCGCTGATAGGTGGGCGGGGGTTGCCGGTGAAGGTTTCGTTGGCGGCAAAGGGCGGGTCGATGGCGATGAGATCGATGCACTCGTTGTTCAGCCGGCGCAAGAACATCAGGTTGTCCATAATTGCCAATGTCCGGTTGCCCACGTTGAGATTGCTCATAAGTTCTGCTCCCGGCTTTACTCCGGCGGTTAGGCGGGTGATTCTACCACTGCGTGCCGGCGTTCTGAGATCGTCTGCTGTCAGCAGTAACTGTTCAGAGTTGAGGAGGTTGTCATTGCGCGGCGCTTGCGCCGTGGCAATCTCGACGCCACCGTAGGAACGGGTGTCCTGAAAGATTCCCCTGCGCCAACGAGATTGCCGCGCTTCGCTCGCAATGACACCTTCCCCGCAACTCTGAACAGTTACCTGTAAGCAGTGTCGGATTCCAGCGCTGGGCGTTGCGGGGGCAGAGACGGGTTTGCGCCCCCGTTCCAGGCCAGGCGGCTCCTCTTGTTTCTTGACACTCAAACGGGCCGGCGAGTAGTATGCGGCCATCCGATAAAGGTTATTTTATGCGGGCGCGGTTCCTGCCGCGTGCATGCGATAACCGGCGCTAATCGTTTCGGTCAAGGCCGAATCCGTCATACCGCCCAGGAGGTACACGCGATGCCCACCAACCAAGACATTGCCCAGATGGCGCACCTGATGCGTCGGGCCGGTTTCGGCGCCACCTACGCCGAGCTGGAACAGCGCGCCGCCGCCGGCTATGAAGCCACCGTCGAAGAGTTGCTCAACCCCATTGCCCAGCCTGACCTGGAAATGGACATCCTGGAGCGGCACTTCGTCGACTGGAAGGAGATGAACGCCCTGGAAGTGAACCAGGCGTATCTCACCTACCGGATGATCAACACCAAGCGCCCGCTGCAGGAGAAGATGGCCATCTTCTGGCACGGCATCCTGTGCACGGGCAACTCCAAGTGCGAGCACGGGCGGCAGATCCAGCTGCAGTTGGACATGTTCCGTGATCTCGGCATGGGCAACTTCGACATCCTGCTGAAGGGCCTGTCCCGAGACCCGGCGATGGTGTTCTACCTGGACAACTGCATGAGCCACAAGGGCGCGATCAACGAGAACTGGGGCCGCGAGCTGCTGGAACTGTTCTCCCTGGGAGTCGGCATGGACGGCCAGGCCAACTACTCCGAGGATGACGTGAAGGAGGCGGCCCGGGCCTTCACCGGCTGGACCATCACGAACGCCGTGCCGCGTTACCCCTACGGGCGGTACGAGTCGAACTTCATCTACAACCCGTACGACCATGACAACGACCAGAAGACGTTCCTGGGCGAGACGGGCAATTTCAACGGCGACGACATCGTTGACATCATCGCCCGGCAGCAGTCGGCGGCTCGCTTCGTGTCGCGCCACCTGTACAACTTCTTCGTGGCCGACGAGGTGCAGGTGCCGGCCTGGCAGAACACGCCGCCGCGGGACCCCGAAGCCATCGCGCTGCTGGAGCAGACGTACTTTGACTCCGGCTACAACCTGACCGCCATGCTGCGGGTCATGTTCAACTCCGATTTCTTCAAGAACGCCCGCTTCGAGAAGGTGAAGAGCCCGACCGAGGTGGTGATCGGGACGATGCGGCTGGTGCAGGACTTCACGTCGCCGAAGCTGGGCCTCAACCCGCTGGCCAACACCATCCGCTACATGGGTCAGGATCTGATGAACCCGCCCACCGTGGAGGGCTGGCACACCGGCGCCGAGTGGATCGACTCGGGCACACTGGTGGAGCGGATCAACTTCGCCGCCGACCAGGTGGGCAACACCAGCCTGCCGGGCGTTCGCGAGATCGTGTCCCGCCTGGACAGCGAGCAGGTGAATACAGCGGAGGGCATTGTTGACCGGTGCCTGGAGATGGTCGGAGCCTACGAGCTGGCGACCGAAACCCGTGACCAACTGGTTGCGTTCGTTGGCAACGCGGCTCCGGGCACGCCCGAGTACTCGGACACCATCGCCCAGACGTTGCAGCTGATCGTTAGCACGCAGGAGTACCAGTTCGCATAGCCAGCGTTCGGTTAAGGTTGCTCCGGACTGCCGAGCGGCGTCCGGGGCAGCCCACGACCGGGGCGACGAATGCGCAATCATGAGGAGCGGCGGAACGGACGCATTGGGATACCCAGCATCAGCGCGGAAGCGTTGCCGTGGTATCTCGCCGTCTATACCACCATCACTGTATATCTGTCCGTTACCGACACGCTTTTTGCGCTGGCGACACAACAGATAACCGTATGGCAGGAGATTCAGTACGTCGTCGTTGGTGAAGTGTTGAAAGCCGGTGGGGTTGCCCTCATCACATCGCCCATCATCGTGGAGGTAGGCAGAATGGTTCTCGCAGAAATTTGGACAGAACGTCGGTTGCACCGTCTCCAGCAACGTTGGGAAGACTGGCTCCGGCGCCGTGAAGAAGCCGAGGCCAAAGGCGAACCTTTCGACGAGCCGCCGCCCAAACTGGAAAACCGAGGG
The DNA here is from genome assembly GCA_965203985.1 of Dehalococcoidia bacterium. Classification (GTDB taxonomy): domain Bacteria; phylum Chloroflexota; class Dehalococcoidia; order Lucifugimonadales; family UBA3495; genus Bin87. Next base: position 290,448 of record CBDBDS010000013.1, on the reverse strand, counting down.
TTGTTCCGCTAGGAAGATGCAAGATGGTACTGGCCGAAATGTGGCTCGAACACCGGAGGCGCAAGTTCAGGGCGAAAGCTTTCGATAGAACCTTTGCCCTGGCGCGTGACGAAGGATGCGACGAGGGCTTCCCGGAGACTTGGCAGCGCGCCTACGCTTTGGGACATAAGATTGCCTATGCCATGGGCTATGACAAAGACCGGTCCGAAGGTTTCGCAGTGGGATACGCCGAAAGCCAGGCGATCAACGAACAACGCTGGAAGCATTGGCAGCGCCGGCGAAAACGCGCAGAGGCCAATAGAACACCCTTTGACGAACCGCCACCCGACCAACGCCAACCCACTCCATCGAAAGGAGAAACAACATGACCGCAACGAAGAAAGATCCGGTGCTGGTGGTGCTCCAGCTTTCCGGCGGCAACGATGCGCTGAACACGGTGGTGCCCCACGGGGACCCGCTGTACTATGACAACCGCCCGTCGGTGCGGGTGCCGGAAGGACAGGCCCTGGACCTGGACGGGTACGTTGGCCTGAACCCCAACATGGGCCCGCTGAAGAGGCTGTTTGACGAGGGCAAGGTCGCCGTCATCCAGGGCGTGGGCTACGCCAACCCCAACCGCAGCCACTTCCGCAGCATGGACATCTGGCACACCTGCGAGCCGGACAAGCAGGGCACCGAGGGTTGGCTGGGCCGCGCCATCCGCGAAATCGACCCCAACAAGGAAAACGTGCTGACGGGCGTGAACTTCGGCCGCGGGCTGCCGCGGGCGCTGGCCGCTCCCGGCGTGCCGGTAGCCTCGGTGGGCAACCTGGCCACCTACGGCGTGCTGACCGGCATTGATGCCGAGGAGCAGCGCATGGAGGCGCTGGACATCTTCTCCAAGATGTACTCGCCGACCATCGGCCGCAGCGCGGTGGTGGAATACCTGTCGCAGACGGGGACGGACGCGCTGAAGGGCGCCGACATCCTGAGCACGGCGCCGGAGATGTACAGCTCCAGCATTGAATACGGCCAGGACGTGGTGGCGCAGTACATGAAGAACATCGCGCAGGTTCACCTGGCCGGGTTCGGCACGCGGATCCTGTACACGACGGCTCCGTACAACAGCTTTGACACCCACGCCGGCGAACTGGCGGCGCACGCGAGCCTGTGGGGCAACACCTCCAACGCCATCGCCGACTTCATGGACGACCTGCGCGAACACGAGGCCAGCGACAACGTGACCCTGTTGGTCTTCACCGAGTTCGGGCGCCGGGTGCACGACAACGGCTCGGGCACCGACCACGGCAGCGGCGGGGTCGCGTTCGTGGTGGGCGACAACGTGAAGGGCGGGATGTACGGCGAGTATCCCTCGCTGGAAGAGGACAAGCTCCTGGAAGGCGACCTGCATTTCAACAACGACTTCCGCAGCATCTACACCGACCTGCTGGAGAACTGGATGGGTCTGGATGCTCAGCCGCTGGTGAACGGGACGTTCGAGAAGTTCAACTTCATCTAGTTTTCAGGTGTACCCAGTTTGTCATCGCGAGGAGCACAGGGACGTGGCGATCTCGTTGCCGGAGCGGCGTTGCTTGCCTCAACGAGATTGCCGCGCTGCGCTCGCAATGACAGAAACCGGGTACGCGTGAGCATCTAGCCGACGCATCAGGGTGAATGGTTATTCGCCCACATCGACGGCAGAACCCGTCATCCGTTCCAACGGAGGAATATCTTATGACCACAACCATTGATCCCAAGGCGCTGCCCGCCGTAGGCATCGACTTGCAGTACAGCCATACCATCGGCCGGGCGGAATTCTCCGGCCCCGGGTTCCGCAACCCGACGGCCATGGCCCGGGGCGAAGAGGACGTGATGTACGTCGCCAACCGCTCCTACGACTACCGGCCCGACGGCAAGCGCATCACCATGTGCACGGTGAGCGAGGAGTTCATCGGCGAGTTCGCCAAGGGCGTATTCGAGCAGGGCGACGGCGAGGCCGTGTCCACGGACGGGGCCATCATCTGGCCGACGGCGATCACGGTAGGACCCAACGGGAACGTGTACCTGGCGGACGAGTACCTGGACCGCATCAGCATCTACTCCCCGGACGGGGAGTACATCACGAAATGGGAGCGGCCGGGCGACGGCGACGGCCAGTGGGACAAGCCCACGGGCATGGTGTTCGCGTCCAACGGGACCCTGTACCTGGTGGACTGCAACAACCACCGGGTGCAGATGCTCACCGCCGACGGCGAGTACATCGGCCAGTGGGGCGAGTTTGGCGACGGCCCCGGCCAGTTCAACATGCCCTTCGGCATCGAGGTGGACAGCGACGGGAACGTGTACGTGGCCGACTGGCGCAACGACCGGATCCAGAAGTTCACCGCTGACGGCAAGTTCCTGATGCAGTTCGGCGAGACGGGGGACGGCCCCGCCCAGTTCAACCGGCCCACGGACGTGGCGGTGGACAAGGAAGGCGCGATCTACGTGGCCGACTGGAACAACGACCGGATGCAGATCTTCCACCCGGACGGTTCCTTCGCCGGAATGACGTACGGGGAGGGGACCATTTCCCAGTGGGGCATGGGCAAGCTGGACGCGAATCCCGAAATGTGGGAGGAGCGCAAGATTTCCCAGGGCCTGGACCGGGAAAAGCTGTTCTGGGGTCCAATTGCCGTGGAGTGCGACGACGAGGGTCGGGTCTTCGTGGTGGAGACCGCGAGGTCCCGGATTCAGGTGTTCCACAAGCTGGACTCCCTGTTCTACGGGGTCAACGAGCGGGTGGCCGGCGGCGGCGGACGCCTGTAAGCCGGACCGCGGCGACGCTACTGGTGGGGGAGGTTGCATGACCTCCCCCATAAGCATGTTTGAACGGTCGCGTTTCGCGTGGCGCGGCGCAAACGAGGCCCGCAAGTGGTTACATTGCATGGATGGACAGGATAGACGGGATTTTTAGATGCGGGGATTTCCTGTATACCGGCCTCGTATCAAGTACGGAGTGACCCCGCATCGGGGTGCGGGGCAGGCTGTTCTTTCGTCGGAATGACGAGAAGTTAAGCCGCCTAGATTGGGACGCTACTCCGGTTGACTGGAGGCGGGCCTGGCCGCCCGCCAGGTGCTATACTGGGTAATCCATACGATTGATGGGTTCGATATTGTGACTACACAGGAACATCTCGTCGCGCGTTTGAAACCGCTGGGGATCAGGTTGACGCCCCAACGCCTGGCCATCGCCGAAGTGGTGGTCAACTCGGCGGACCATCCCACGGTGCGCGACATATTTGAGAGGGTACGGGACTTCTTCCCGTACGTGACGCTGGCGACGGTGTATTCCACGCTGGCGATGCTGGAGCGGGCGGGCATCGTGCGGGAGTTGCCCTTTCAGAAGCAGTCCCGCTATGACGCCAACCTGTCGCCTCACGCCAACCTGGTGTGCCTGGGCTGTGGCGCGGTGGTGGATGCGGACGTAGGCCAGGACGGCGTGGCCGACCTGCAACGGGCGATAGGCGAGAATACGGACTTCCAGATCTCCTCGCAGCGGGTCGACTTCTACGGCTACTGCGAAGGGTGCGCCCGGGACAACTGAGCGCTTGGTCCCCGGCCGGGAGGGCACGACGTGGTAACCTATCACATCAGCTATGGTCCGCCGGAACGGGGGTTCTCCTGGCGGCCTCTGCTGCTCATTCTGCTTATCCTGCTGGCGCTGGCCATCCTTGCCGGCATTGCCTACGCCATTTACACGCTGGTGAGCAACGACGACGGCGTCGGCACAGCCACCGCGGCAACAGATGCCGAAACCGTGCCCCTTGGCGAAGCCATCATTTCCCTTTACGACGACAACACCAACACGGTCTTTCTGGTCGATACCAGCAATACCATCAACCGCAGTCTGCCGATAGTCAAGCGAGCGTTGCTGGACGTGGCGCTGCCTTACGCCGATCCCGACGCTGGCCGGCCGGCAAAGAATAGCCTGGTATCCCTGGCCCTGTTCACCGATGTTCCAGACCCGTTCCCGGAACTGGAATCACTGGAGTCGCTGGAGGCATCCACCAAATGGCTGCACACGGTGGACACTCTGACGACGGCGGACCGCCCGGCTTATATCCACGACGCGATTGACGCGGCTCACAGCGCGCTCCTCGCCCACGGCGACCGGACGCGCGACAACGTGATAGTGGTGCTTACGGACGGAAGTGATGGCGGGTTCCTCGTTGTTGACCCGGCCAAGGCCGAAATCTGCGGAGCAGGTATCGACAGCGCCCCCGGTGAGGTGTGCAGTCCGGTGTTCGATACGATTACGATAGACCCAACCGGGTTGGTGCCTTGTCCCCCGGATATGGCGGTACGCCCCGGTGAAGTGTGTGACCCGGTGAAAGTGGCCACCGTTGGCGAGACGGTCACGGCTTACCATCCGGTCAATCCCAATGAGGTGAAGCCGTGTCCCGCCAATCTGGGCGGCGCAAGCAATGCCTGCGTTGACATCATCACCGGCTACCAGCCCTTCAACCCCGAGGCGGTGCAGCCCTGCCCGGAGGGGCTGAACGAACCGGGCAAGGCGTGCGTAGATTCCAGGAGCGATCATACCGAGGACGAGCTGTTGGCAATATTGGTCAGCAGCGACGTGCATAACCTGCGAGTGCACGCCATCGGGCTGGGCAATCAAGTCGAACACAACGTTCTGAAGCTGCTGGCCGGAGCGACCGAGGGCGAGTACATCTACGCCGGCCAATAGAGCCGTCACACCATCGCCGGGCGCTAGCCGGCGGAGGGCGCCGATTGGCCCGTCTATTGCGGCTCAGCCTGGTCAACTACCGTAATTTCCGCGAGGTTGACATCGCGCTGCCGGCCGGGGTGTCGGTGTTCCACGGGGGCAACGCCCAGGGCAAAACGTCGCTGCTGGAGGCGGCTTACACGATGGCGGTGGGCCGGTCGTTTCGCACGGAGCGCGAGCGGGAGGCGCTCAACTTCGATGCTGCGCGGGACGGCGCGGCGGCCTACATCACTGGCACGGCGTGTGTCGATGGGCAATCGCTCATGGTGGTGATTGGCTACCAACCGACGGTTCGAGAGACTCGTGCTGACGGAGGCCCCGGCGCTGGCGGTTCCAATGCGGCGACATTGCCACCCGTGACCAAGCAGATACGGGTGAACCGCCAACCGGCCACGGCGTCCGGCCTGGTTGGACGGATCGGCGCGTCGCTGTTCTCGGTGGACGACCTGGACCTGGTGCTGGGCTCGCCGGCACACCGGCGGCGCTATCTTGACGTGCTGATAAGCCAGGCGGACCGGTCGTATCTACGGGCGCTGCAACGGTTCCAGGCCGCCCTGCGGAACCGGAATGGCCTGCTGCGGCGGCGGCGGGACGGGCACGTGGATCCGGAGGAACTGGAGTATTGGGACGAGCAACTAGTGCAGTGGGGGGCGGCGGTGACCTTCGGGCGGGCCCGGGCGTTGGCGCGGCTGTCCGTTTTCGCGCGCCAGCAGCACGGCGAGATAGGCGAACCAGGGCAGGAGTTGGCGCTGGAGTACGTGCCCAGCGTGTCGCCGGGGGAAGACGTTGACGACACCGCGGCGGCGTTTCGGCAGGAGTTGGAGCGTGGGTCGGCGCGGGAGCAGGCCACCGCGGTTACGGCGGTGGGGCCGCACCGGGACAACTTTGCAACGTACCTGAACGGCATGGACGCCGCGTCCTTCGCGTCGCGGGGCGAGGCGCGCACCATCGCGCTGGCGTTGCGGCTGGCGGAGGCGGAATACCTGGCGGAAACGCGGGGCGATGATCCGATCATCCTGCTGGACGACGTGTTTTCGGAAATGGACGACGGGCGGCGGGAGAGGGTCTTGCAAAAGGTCGCCCGGTATCGCCAGACTCTGATTACCACCACCGACGTCGGGCCGGTTCGGTCCGCATTGGGTGACGGCGCAGCCTACTTCCGCGTGGCTGATGGGATGGTGTCTAGTGAAGCATGAAAACGGCTGCGGCCATCCGTCAGAATCAGGATTTGCAAGATTATAGGATTGGCAGGATGACGAGGGCCTAATACCGAAGCTCACTCATACCCATTTAGTCTTTCACATCGATATACAGTATGGACAGGATTTGATGGATTATTGTCAGCGTCCCGGATGGCGAGACGCTGCTGTGATTGGAACGCTGAGACGGTATCGCCAGCATCCTGTCCATCCTGTCCATCGATGTAAGATTACTCCGGTCGCCGTTTAACCAGGGTACGCGTGAGAATCCCGAGGGTCTTGAAACCAGGCAAATGCTGCTGCTGACGGAATTGCGTTGTATGAATACTGAAGCGATAACCGCCGCGGCTCGTATCCTGGCCGCCGCTGAGTATGCTGTTGCGCTGACCGGCGCCGGGCTTTCAGTGGAGAGCGGGATACCGTCCTTTCGCGGGCCGGATGGCTTGTGGACCAAGTACGGGCAGCCGAGCAACCTGTCGTACCGGGTGTTCTCGCGGGACCCGCAGGACTGGTGGGAGAAGCGGCTGAGCGACGAGGTGACGCCGGGAAATCCCACCTACGACCTCAAGGACGCGGTGGACAACGCCCAGCCCAATCCGGGTCACGTCGCCATCGCGGAACTGGAAAGCGCGGGCATCATCAGGGCGGTGATCACGCAGAACGTTGATGACCTGCACGGCAGGGCGGGCAGCCGCAACCTGCTGGAGATCCACGGCAACCGCAACTACCTGCGGTGCGTTGGGTGCGGCTGGCGGCGGCCGAGAGCGGAGCACACGATCACCGACGTGCCGCCGTTGTGCGTAGAGTGCGGCGGAGTCATCAAGCTGGACACGGTGATGTTCGGCGAGCCGATTCCGCGAGGCGTGCTGGACGCCTGCTTCGCGGAGACGCAGCGCTGCGACACGATGCTGCTGGTGGGCACGTCGGGAGCGGTGAATCCGGCGGCACAACTGCCGCTGCTGGCCCGGGAACGGGGAGCCAGGATCATCGAGGTTAACCCCGAGCCGACGCAGCTTACGGCTGCGGCCGATGTGGTGGTAACGGGGCCGGCCGGGGAGATGCTGCCGCTGATCGTGCAAGCACTATCGGCCATCGATAAGAATTGATCACCCGGCGACGGACGTATCAGCCACCATGATAGAGACCGTGAACCAATGGCTCCTGGGGTTCGTGGCCGCCGCGGCCGCGATCGGGCTGACCTGGCAGGACCTGCTGGTGAGCCTGGCGATTGTGGCCGGCTCGGTCCTGGCCGCCTTCCTGTTCAGCCGGATACTGTTCCGGTTGATGTTGCGGGCGGCGAGCGTGTTCCCCGGCGACCTGGACGACCACCTGGTTGCCGAGGCCAAGGGGCCGGTGACCGCGTACATCATCCTGCTGGGGGTGTACCTGGCGGTCAAGATACCGCTGGAACTGCCGCATACCATCGACACCGTGGTGGACCGGGTGTTCGCCGTGGGCGCCATCATGGTGGGCGCGTACATGATCAACGTGGTGGGCACCAGCGGATTGACCTGGCTGCAGGATTACCTGGGCAACACGCCGGCGGCAAACACCAGCAGCTGGGCGCTGCCGCTGGCGCGGCGCGGCCTGCTGATCGTCGTGGCGGTGATGGCGGTGATGGTGTCGCTGGACATCCTGGGCATCAACATCACGCCACTGATCGCGGGGCTGGGCATCGGCGGGCTGGCGGTGGCGCTGGCGCTCCAGCCGACGTTGAGCAACCTGTTCGCGGGGACCTACGTGATCACGGAAGGCGTGGTTAACCCGGGGGACTATATCGACATGGAGGGCGGGGTCAGCGGGTACGTGGTTGACGTGAACTGGCGGAGCACCCGGTTGCGGACGTGGGGGAACAACCTGGTCATTGTCCCGAACTCGAGGTTCGCCGAGACCGTCATCACCAACTACAGCAAGCCGGACGAGCACGTGAACGTGTACCTGACCTGCGGCGTGGCCTACGAAAGCGACCTGGGCCGGGTGGAGCAGGTCGGATACGAGGTCATGGAGCAGGTGCTGGCCGAGCATCCGGGCGCCATGCTGGAATACGGCGCCTACTTTGGCTACGAGAACTTCGGCGAGAGCAACGTGGACTTCTGGCTGTTCGTGCAGGCGAAGGACCGGCTGGCCAGCTTCGAGGTGCGCAGCGAGTTGATCAAGCAACTGCACGCCCGGCTGACCGAGGAAGGGATCACGATCAACTATCCGGTGCGGACGCTGCACTTCCCGGACGGTTGGAACCCGCAGGACGGGACGCCGCTGCCGCCGCAGCCCGCCACGGTGCGGCGGCCGGCGATATCGCATTCCCGGACGGCGACAGCCGAAGATACACCCGACGGCGGTGGGGACGGGCCGGACGTCTGATACTGTGCGCCGGGGGCAGGCCGTTGGTTCGGCGGACATTGCCGCCGCGACGGGATTGCCACGCTGCGCTCGCAATGACACCTTGGATATAGACGGGGCGGTTTCTTCCGATATTACCTCGACAAGCCGTAGGCGGTGGCCTGGAGTTTGGCGTCGCCGGTGGCGTTGAGGCGCTGGGTGATGCTGTCGATGAGGGCACCGACGGCGGTCTCGCCCCAGAACCAGGTTGCTGTGCCTTACGAACGTAGCACCCAACCGCGGTCGGCAGCAATTTGCTTGAGTTGATCCGCTTTTCGTCTAATTGCGTTCCTGGTTAAGCCGGTAAAGTCCAAATATGCGTGTTCGGGAAACGGCTTACCATCTAAAATAACAGCGATCCCTACATCTTCGCATTCAGCGACTGTCACAGCTACTACTCCAGAGGCTTCGTGACCACCCAGTGCGAGGTTGGTAAAGTGGCGCAAAGCGGCTTCCGGCGTAATCTGACTGCCGTCATAAACCGATAAGCGCCCGTCGTCCTTGGGCGTCGGGCGAAATACCTGAGAAGAAAATGTTTCTTCCTGCGTCCACGAGGGATGTACCATCCTATACAGTAGGGTCTCTGGTCTCATGTCTCGCTCGTCGACATACGTTGAATTTCACCGGAGAGCCAACTCCATGAGTGCTCGTCGTCCAGGTTTAGATTTTGTTCATGTTCGGCATCGGAACTTCTATCGATCCAAGACCATTCCGCCATATGGGTGTTCAGATCAATTTCCAACGCGACAGCGTTACGGCCCAGCGACCATTCCATTTGTATGCCGCCTTCGAACGTCGGATAGGTGTAAGGTAGCGGAACGTCGTTAGGGTAAAAGTTTGTGAATGTTTCAGCTAGCCAATCCAAACCGGATTGGGAAGGAGCATATCCGTCACCTTCGAACCATCCGTCGTTCAGGTCACGGAATTCGTCCAATCGTTTGGGTACATCCAACGGGTCGACCAGGTTGATGGTTTCCACCGACTGAAGTCCGATCAAGCGCCTATATTGATTGTACCTGCCCATTCCCCGCACTCTGATCTGTGCTCCGTGAGTGTAGCCATTGAATGCTTGCACGACGACTTCACGATAAGGGATTGGCATCGGGATCACCAATCGGCGCATTTGCGATGGGTGTATTTCGAAAGTCATGCGTAGTTGGTCAGCTTCAGGAACTGGACCACGCAAAGTAACGGGTTCAGTGATCTCTTGGGCGCTGGCCATCTCAATGAGTCTAGTTCGTGTATCAGCGTTGTACTGACCCGATGTCTTGCCGGATGGCGTGACGAAATCAATGTATTCTTCACTCGACAGATTTTGGGCGATGTGACTGAAGTACCGCAAACAGCTGGGAGGTACGTAGACTTCATCTGGCGCATCTCGCGAGATTGCGTCAAGAGTGTCGATCACGATGTCCCGTGCCCGTTCTAGGATCGGCTGGTACCGGGGAGTTCCTCCGTTCAACGAGGGCTGCGTATCGGTGAGAACGATGATTGGTTCAGCGCTGCCCTCATCGATACGCGTAAGTTTCAGTTCAAAACTGTCAGCGAAACCTTTGGGAACTGCGTGCCGCGTCTCAGGATGGTCTTGTATCAGCCGCCACTTAGCGACCTCAAGAACGACCGTCTGGAGGCTGGCTAAATCCTTGAGGACTTCCAGAGGTATTTCGGCACCGTCGAACCTCGCACCGTGCAGGCGCGGCCGCAAGAATTCTATACTGGCCATGGTTCTACCTCTGCTGCCCCTCTGGCCTTGGAGACCTGCTCCGAGATGCTAGCGGGAGAGGCCGTAGGCGGTGGCCTGGAGTTTGGCGTCGCCGGTGGCGTTGAGGCGCTGGGTGATGCTGTCGATGAGGGCGCCGACGGCGGTTTCGCCCCAGAACCAGGTGTGGATGTCGGTCTCGCTGTCGCCGGGGCGCTGGGCCATGCGGGCCTCGTAGCAGAAGGCCTTGAGGTCGTCGGCGCAGTAGCGGACGAACTGGGGCACCGATACATCAGCCGGCCGCTCGTCCATGTCGGCGTCGTCGCGCTCGGCGTAGGCTTCCAGGAAGCGGATGACGCCACGGAAGCGGCGCTGGGGGATGCCCGTCACACCGACGGCGGTGCGGCCGCGCTGCTCCTGCCATCGTTCGTAGTAGCTGCGCAGGGCGGTGATCTCGCCGGCGGCGTCCAGGGGTTTAACCGTGTCGCCGTTGGTGGAAGCGGTCACCTCGGATGCCTGGGGCAATCCGATGGGGCCGGCATCCTCGGGATAGTCGGCGAGGACGGGGCCGGCGTCGGCGTCCAGAGTGGCCAGGGCGGCGGCGAGGACCTGGTGCTGGAAATCGGCGTCGTCGGGCTTGCCCATGGTGTAGCCGAAGTAGAAGGGCACCCACAGGGCGCGGGGCGGACGGACGCGCTCGGCGTGTTCGCGCACGAGGGCGATGGCAATGGTGGTCAGGCCGGCCTCTTCGAAGACCCGGGCAAGCACGCTCACGGCGTGGGTGCAGAGGGGTCAAGTGGGGGTCAGCAGGACAAGGTCGACGCCCTCGGCCTTGAGGCGTTGGGCAACCTCGGGTCCGGTCTGCTCGGCGACGACGGTGCAGTCGCGGAGGGCGCCCATGAAGGAGTAGTGGTTGGGAGCGACGGCGCCGATGACGCCGCGCTCGGCCAGTTCCCGCACGCGGTCCATGGGGAAGGTGATGTTGATGTCCCGATAAATGGCCGTGCGGTCGAAGCCGATGCTGAAATGACTCTGGACGATGTCCGCCGGGTCGGAGTCGCTGGGGATGACGCGGTAGGTGGACTCGCCGCCGGGATGGTCGCGGTTGAAGGGCTTGTCGTCGCGCAGGTGGAGGCCGGCGGTGGTGACGATGGCGGCAGTGGCCTGGGACAACGGCTTCGAGAGCGGCGACCAGGGTGTGCCCTCGTCTTCCCGGCAGGGGAAGAACTGCAGCATCTGGCGCTGGACTTCGGACAGGACGGACAGGCGGGGCATATGCTACTCCTTGTTAATCGGTTTTTGGGCTACTTCGTTGGTAGCGGTGGAGACGGCGCGACACAGAGCTGGCAAAGGCACCGTCGATTGCTTCAGTCGGGAGGAGGCGCGTAGCCGGGAACCCACTCCGCTGAGCGGGCAATTTTGTTCAAGCGAGCTCTGGTTTTGCGGCCAGTGATGTCACAGTGTCCGGTTTCGCCGGCATCCGCAGAGCGTATGATGCCCAGTCCGTTCTCGCGAAGGACTCCAACAGTGACGGTGGCGAGGTATCTCTGGGAACCGGCCTGGGCCACGGTTTCACAAGTGGTTTCGGATAGCAAGTACACTGACACCAAGCCATCGCGACCAGATTGCATAAAGGCTTGCGATGAGGGGCGGCGACGGCCAATGGTTTCGTCGAAGATATGCTCAGACAGAGCGACACGTCTGACAACGACCGAATCGTTACTTATGGTCGGGTCGTCAAGCTCTCCGGTCATTGCGGACACTGGCTATGACGCGGGGGCGATCAGGCAACCGACTTGCCGCTTCAGCCGGTAGAGGTCTGCGTTCAGAGGGCCCTCGTACTCCTCGTCCGCGCACGCGAAGTAGTATTCGAAGGAGCCGTTGGGGACGGCTTCGATTTCCAGGTCGCAACCCTGTGGGTGCCATTCTGCCTGGACGCCGCCGCGCCAAGTAGGGCAGATTGATGGAGTAGGAGCGTCGTCTCCAAGGATTTGGGTCAGCAGCAGCAACAGTCTGGTCGCGGCGACGGGATTCGGCGGTTGGGCGCCGTCTTTCCAATCACTATCATCCCAATTGAGATTGGTGATAGCCGAGATCGTGGGGCCAAACCAGGTGGGAGGGTTGATTGGTTGGGAGTTCTCCGTTGCCGTGGTGACCCCGACGATGTCAATGTCGTGACTCCCTATAAGGAGGCCGTGTAGAAAATGAACTTGTCCGGCGCTGTAGGTAGGGGAGTGGGCAGGGTTGGGGGCGTTCGGGACAGACGCGGTTGTCATCATGCCCTCCTCTCTTCTGTGAGTTTCCGGCTCCGCGCTTTGGCGTTTGATTTTACGGCCTCGCCTAGTACCGGGGCAGCGCATGTTTGGGAAACCTCAGATGCGACTGCCCCAGTCTTTGACATTTGTTTCGTCGATGCGCCGGTTAGTCGAACATGATGGCTCCGCGGCCGATTTCGCCGCGGTCGAGGTCGTCGTAGGCCTCGTTGATCTGGTCGAGGGTGTAGTGGCGGACGACCAGGTCGTCGAGGTTGAGCTTGCCGGACTGGTAAAGGTCAACCATGACGGGCATGTCGGTGCGGGAGCGGGCGGAGCCGTAGTAGGAGCCGCGCAGGGTCTTCTCGTTGCGCACCAGGTCGACGGCGTTGATGCTGGCCTCCTGGCCCCAGGGGGCGATGCCGACGACGGTGACCACGCCACGCTTGGCGGCCATGTCGTAGGCGGCCTTGGTGGTGTCGCCGCTGCCGAAGACCTCGAAGGTGTAGTCGGCGCCGCGCCCGCCGGTGAGGTCCTTGACCTGCCGGACCGGGTCCTGGTCGGCGGCGTTGACGGTGTGGGTCGCGCCGAAGCGCATGGCGAACTCCAGCTGGGCTTCGCGGATGTCAACGGCGATGATCTGGCCGGCGTTGGCCAGGGCCGCGCCCATGATGACGTTGAGGCCGACGCCGCCGCATCCGATGACGGCGACGGTGCTGCCAGCCTTGATCTCGGCGCTGTAGAGGGCCGCGCCGACGCCGGTGGTCACGGAGCAGCCGATCATGGCGGCCTTGTCCATGGGCACCGGGCTGGACACGGGCACGACGCCGGTTTCGGGAAGCACAGCGTACTCGGCGAAACAGGCCACCTTGCCCATGTGGTGGATGTCCTTGCCGTCGGCGTGGAGACGGGTGGTGCCGTCGAGCAGGTTGGCGCCGGTGGCCGCGTGGAGGTCGCACAGGTTGCTGTGGCCTTCGAGGCAGGAACGGCAGCGTCCGCAGGCGGGGACGAAGGACAGGATGACCTGGTCGCCCTCGCTGGCCAGGGTCACGCCGGGTCCGGTCTGGACGACGGTGCCGGCGCCCTCGTGTCCGAGGACGACGGGGATGGCGATGGGGGCGTCGCCGTGCATGAAGTGGCGGTCGCTGCGGCAGATGCCGGCGGAACCGACCTTCACCAGGACCTCGCCGGCCTTCGGCTCGTCAAGGTCGACCTCGCAGATATCGAGAGGCTGACCAACTTCCCACAAAACGGCAGCTTTTACCTTCAAAACGGTCCCTCCTGATGGTGACGGCGCGGATGGTCGCGGTTGCGGCGCGCCAAGTACGGATAGTTGGACTATTGTAGATTACGGGGCGGGATACGGCTAGGGTGAGAGATGCGGCCAGGGCTTGAGCAAAGTCATTGTCAGAATCAGGATTTGCCGGATTTCGAGATTTTCGGGATGTTCATACGGGATGGACTTTGAAATGTTCATGGCGGGTGAGGACGTGCGCCGGGCGATGGAGCGGGTGGTAGTGGTTGGGACGAGCTGCTCCGGGAAGACGACGCTGGCGCGGCTGCTGGCCGGAGTGTTGGGAGCGCCGCACGTTGAGTTGGATGGGATCCACTGGATGACCGGCTGGCGGGAGCGCCCGGTGGAAGAGGTCCGGCGGATGGCCGTTGAGGCCACGGCGGGGGAACGGTGGGTGATGGATGGCAACTACAGCGCCGTGCGGGACGTTGTTTGGGGACGGGCGACCGCCGTTGTCTGGCTCAACTATCCCTTTCGGGTGGTGCTGTGGCGCGCCCTGACCCGGACCATCAGGCGGGTGGTCACCCGGGAAGAGCTGTTCTCGGGAAACCGGGAAGGCTTTCGTCAGTCGTTCCTCAGCCGGGATTCGATCATCCTGTGGGTGATCACCAGCTACCGAGGGGTGCGGCGGGAGTACCGGCGGATACTGGACGGCGGGGATTATCCGCACCTGCGGGTGATCGAGCTGCGCAAGCCCGCCGATGCTGCGGCATTGGTGGCAGCGCCGGGCAGGTCGGTAGACAATTAGCCCCTGGGCAGTTCGATCAGGGCTTCCCAGCAACTGTCGCTGACATGAGTGTTACATGTCGGTGCCGTACAGATTGCCACGGCGCAAGCACCTGGCAACTACGGATTTATTCAGGCGTGCCCTTTGCGTGGCGGGTGGATCAACCTCCCCACCCGTCAGCGTCGCACAGTCCCACTATCCTTTTGGCGTAGTTGGTTCCCTTGCTATTAACCAATTTCTTGTCGATGCACAACTTTGCGATCCGATCCATTGCTAACACAAACGCTATCTTTCCCGAGTCAAACCCGTACTTTGGCGGAACCGGCAACAGCCATGTGTTGTGCAACCCCCGTGACAGGGTCACCCCGGTCGCGGTGTATATTTCTTTGCGCAAGCGGTCCTGATTTTGCACCGTACTCTGGAAAGTAATGAGTTGATCCAGGTATCGCCAGGTCGCACCAGGACGTTTGTCGCTGAACTGGTCGCCGAGAATTGCCTCGATCTCAGCCATTGCATCGTCGCACTCTTGCTTCATTTCCGCGGTTATCCTCTCGAACGCGCTCATGGGTTTCAATATCCTGTGATAGCAGTCGAGTAGTTGCCACCGGGCATAATCGATCAAACGCTCCTCATCGTCCGAAAGATAATCTAGGCGAAAAGCGGCTTCGACTATGGGCCTTGCTAGATCGCTAGCTGGTTCTTCGAAACGGTGCTGATGCAACAGTTCCATCGCCCGGAATCTTCTGATGGTGTATTGGCCGTCAGCATAAACGCAGTACCGCCAGAGGTTGTTGGTGTCCCAAAAGTGCTCCGGCCTCTTGGTCGTTTTCGGTAGCGAATCCATCAACCAGTCGCCGAGTTTCGCTATCTCAGTGCATTTCGACTTGTCATCGAACGGTAACTCCATGGTCGGCTCTCCTGACTCTTGCACTTCACGGGTGGCCCAGATCAAATCACGCGGTTTGGACGTTGGCGGCGGCTTGCAGGCCGAGTTCCTCGACGGACTGTTCGCGCATGAGGAACTTCTGGACTTTGCCGGTGACGGTCATGGGGAACTCGTTGGTGAGCTTGACGTAGCGGGGGACCTTGTAGTGGGCGATTTTGCCGCGGCAGAAGTCGCGGATTGAGTCCTCGGTGGCGTCGGCGTCGGGCTTGAGGCGGACCCAGGCCATGACCTCCTCGCCGAAACGCTGGTCGGGCACGCCGATGACCTGCACGTCGTCGACCTGCGGGTGGGTGTAGAGGAACTCTTCGATCTCCCGGGGGTAGATGTTCTCGCCGCCGCGGATGATCATGTCCTTGAGGCGGCCGGTGATCTTGTAGTAGCCGTCCTCGTCCACGGTGGCGAGGTCGCCGGTGTGGAGCCAACCGGCGGAGTCGATGGCATCGGCGGTGGCGTCGGGCATGTTGTAGTAGCCCTGCATCACCATGCTGCTGCGGGTCTGGAGCTCGCCCTGCTGGCCGGCACTCACTTCGAGGTCAGTGTCGGGATCGACCAGGCGGACCTCAACGTTGGGCAGGACCTTGCCCACGGTGGAGACGCGGCGCTCGATGCTGTCGTCGGCGAGGGTCTGGGTGATTACGGGCGAGGCTTCGGTGAGGCCGTAGGCGATGGTGATGCGCTGGGCGCCCATGCGGTCGATGACCTCGCGCATGACCTCGATGGGACACGGGGAGCCGGCCATGATGCCGGTGCGCAGGGAGCCGAGGTCGAACCGGGCGAAGTCGGGGTGGCTGAGCTGGGCGATGAACATGGTGGGCACGCCGTGGACGGCGGTGCAGCGCTCGGTGGATATGGCGGTGAGGGTCTGGAGCGGGTCGAAGTGCTCGGCGGGGATGACCATGGTGGAGCCGTGGACGACGCAGTTGAGGGTGCCCATGACGCAGCCGAAGCAGTGGTAGAAGGGCACGGGGATGCAGAGGCGGTCGCGCTCGTCCATCTCCATGCAGTCGCCGACGTGGAGGGCGTTGGAGAGGATGTTGTGGTGGGTGAGGGTCGCGCCCTTGGGGTTGCCGGTGGTGCCGGAGGTGTACTGGATGTTGATGGGGTCATCGGGGCCGCAGAGGGCCTGGCGGGCGTGCAGTTCAGGCTCGCTTACTTCGTCTGCTCGGGTCGTCAGATCATCCCAGCGCCACATGCCGGCGGGTGTGGGCGCGTCGGGTTCGTCGTGGGGCGGGATGAAGACGAGATGGCGCAGGTACGGGAAGGTGGCGGAGTTCAGTTGGCCGGGCGTCGTTTCGAACAACTCGGGGACCAGTTCGTTGACCATGGCCACGTAGTCGGAGGTGCGGAAGCGGCCGATGAGGACCAGGGCCGTGAGCTGGGACTGTTCCAGCAGGTAGGCCAACTCGTGGGTGCGGTAGGCCGGATTCACGTTCACCAGGACGGCGCCGATCTTGGCGGTGGCGAACTGGGTGAGGACCCATTCGGTGTAGTTGGTGGCCCAGATGCCGACGTGCTGGCCTTTCTCGATGCCGATGGACATGAAACCGCGGGCAACCCGCTCGACCTCGGCGTGGAACCGGCGGTAGGTGAGGCGGTCGCCGGTGGCGGTGTGGACCAGGGCTTCGCGGTCGGGATAGCGGTCGGTCTGCTGGTCAAGAATGTCGCCGATGGGGAGGCGGGTATCAATGCTGGTGGCCACGGCGGCACCTCCTGGGAAGGGTTGTGGTCAGGCCAATTCCGTTCGCGGGTGATCAGCGTGAGTCCGTATGACGTCTCTGTTGGGACAATTGTATCGTTTTTGCGGCTGGTGCACGCGTTGGCGCTGCCGTTCAGCGCAACACATGAAAAAGGACAGCACGGCGGAACGCACTGCCCGGTATCGCGGAGGCTCATGCGTACCCAGTTTGCGGCGGGGAAACGTCAGAAGCAGGATTTTCAAGATTATCGGATTTTCAGGATTGGAACCGTTATGTGATGGAGATATCCCAATCCTGCCCAATCATAAAATGCGGCAAATCCTGCTTCTGACGATTTGCGAAAGTGGGCACGCATGAGATCGCGGAGGGGCTTGCGAGACGTCAGGTTTCGGTGGGGCGATTTTGGGCCGATGGCCTGGCTTCGGGCGGGAGCTTGCCGCCCGGGGGTTTGCCGGGAGGCCAGGCTTTGGGGGTCGCCACACGCGGGGCCGTACCTTCGATCAGGCGGGCTCTCCGCGCCACAGCTTCGGAAACTGCTTTCGTCAACTGGCTTTTGCGTTTACGGTTCTTGAACAGCATCCTGCAACGAACCCGTTAGATCAAGCTTGACTGCGCTCCCTGCCGCCTACGGCGCGGCGCCCGCCGGAACGTTGCCGCCGGCGCGAGCCGCGGATATTGCGCCTCCGCGCCGCTCAGCAACTCCGCCACGGTCAGGATTTGCAGCCGGGGATACTGGTGGTCGGGGTAATGCTCCGGCGTGTAGAAGCCGGCGGACGCCGCCTCCTGCAACATCGGCCGCGTTGGTTCGTTCAGCGTGACGAACAGCCCGATTTCCGCCTTTTCCCGTTCCATATCGCCCTTCAGCGTGGCAATCATGCTCCGGTTCACGTTGCCGCTCTTGACCTGCACCACGATTCGTTTGGCCTTCCCGCTGTTGTCGTCAAAGAAGTTGATTACCCCGTCGATGCCCGCGTCCGCGCCTTTCTTCTTGTCTTTGGCCGGCCGCGCGTCCACCAGGCTGACGCCCCACCATTCAAACTGATAGCGGTCATGCTGCGCCAGGGCCGCCGCGCTGGCCGGGTCCTGAGGAACGCCAACGACCTCGTAGGGGCGCAGGTCGTCGCCAAAGGTGTCGTGCAGGCGGTGGCGCATCAGGGACATCGCCAGATGGGTGATGTCAATGCCGACCCAGCGGCGGTTGAGCCGCTCGGCTGCGACGGTAGCGGTGCCGCAGCCGCAGAACGGGTCCAACACTACGTCGCCTTCGTTGCTGCTGGCATTGATGATGCGCTCCAGCAGGGCTTCGGGTTTCTGCGTGGGGTAGCCCAAGCGCTCTTTGGCTTGGGAGTTGATCGGAGGAATATCGGTCCACACGTCACCGAACGGGCGGCCTCGCTGCTCGTCCAAATACCGCTTCAAACGAGGCGTAGACCCCGAGCGAGTTTGAACGATCAATCCTTGATCGTACGCATTTTGCATCCTCTCCCGTGTCCATCTCCAGACTCTCGTGACTCCTAAAAATTCGTACGTTAAATTAGGGCGGTTGCGATTTGGGTTTATGAGACTGGTGAGTTGGTAAAGGCGACCATCCGCATCGCGTTGGTTGTATTTGGAGGCGGTTTTAGCATCCAAGGCAAGCTCATCGTAGGGTTGGAAGGTGGCATCAGCATTCCAAGTGTATCCATCCGTTTTTCCGTACGACAAGATGACATCGTGGTTGTTTGGCAGTCGCCTGCTCATCAGTCCCTTCGCCATAGTGCGGAGCCATACGACTTCATTGCGATAATTTTTTGGTCCAAACACAGCGTCCATCAAGAGCTTCAGGTAGTGGCTGGCGGTGGGGTCGCAGTGCAGGTAGATGCTGCCGGTGGGTTTGAGGACGCGGTGCAGTTCGGAGATGCGCGGGGCCATCATGGCGAGGTAGGCCATCATGTCGCTCTGGCCCAGAAATGCGCGCATCGCCTGCAACAGGTCGGCCAGATTGTCCGGCCCGTCCGTCACTGTAGCGCGGTAGGCGGCCTCCGATTCCAGGCCCCAATGCCAGGTGTCCTCGAATGCGACAATCTGGGCGTCGGAAAGTTCGCCGGTCTGTTCCTGGAAGAAGGCGTTGTAGTTGACGTTGGAGTTGAAGGGCGGGTCCAGGTAAATCAGGTCAACCGACTCGTCGGCGACGTGCTCCCGCAGAATGTCCAGGTTGTCCCCAAAATACAGGCGGTTGGGATTGGGGCTCGACTGGTCGGCGGTCATGGTGGAACTCTAGGGCAAATGGTGGCTGGCGAAATTGTAGCAGACCTCAATCGTCAGAAGCAGGATTTGCCGGATTTTATGATTGGGCAGGATTGGGATATCTCCATCACATAACGGTTCCAATCCTGAAAATCCGATAATCTTGAAAATCCTGCTTCTGACGTTTCCCCGCCGCAAACTGGGTACGCATGAGCTGGACTCCGGCCCCGTATCGGGTACGGCGTGACGTTCTTTCGCCGGAGTGACGGGCGCGGGATTTCAAGTGCGGGGGCGCAATGACAACCGAAAGACCCTGGCCGATGACTGCGACGGTGATCCTGCTACCCACAGAGCGTCGAGGACGAGACGCTGATAATGGCGGAACCGGGTCGGTAATGTTCGCAAAAACAGTTCCAACAGGACAATTTGGTCGGCGGGCGAGTTTAGCATCGCGGCGGCGAAGTCGCTTCAAAACGGCGGCAAATCGCGCGGCGGGTTTTTGACAGTGCGGGCGGTTGGGGGTAGCATATTCAGTCAGGATTTCTACTGGTAAACCGATGCCGGCGGCTCGTGATTGTGCAACTCAAACGCCCTTGCTGAGACTGAGCGCCGCCGGACGGAATGCTACTGATTTGATGCGTTGCAGGGCGGTCGGCGGACGCTACCGACACGTCCCTTTGCCCCGTTCCCTGGGAGAAATACCTTGACTAGCCCCACCGCGAATACCGTCGACCGGCCCAACGGCAAGTCGCCCCTGTCCGGACCCGAGATCGTTCCCGACTTTGAAGCGGCGCTGACGCGGCTATGCGCGATAGCACGGCGGGGCCAGCGCGTTGACAGTCCCTTGTACAACCCCTCGGAAGAGTGGATCGTGGAGAGGATGCGTATCTTCCAGGACCTGCCGGAGCAGGAGCGGGCGGAACTGCTGGCCGAGGCGCAGGCTTTGGAAACCGAGGCGGCAGAGGCCAATGCGGCTGGCCGAGCGTCCAGCAAGGTCTGGCCCGAGACGGTGTTCCGGCTGGACAATGGCGGGCTGGCGTTCTTCAGCCAGTTGGGCGTGGTGCGGCGACCGGACCTGACGCAGTATTTCGTGGAAGGGTTCACGCGAAACCGGGACGCCCTGGCGTTCTCAGAGGAGAACCAGCGACTGTTCACCGAGGTGTTCAACCGAGTTTGCGACAAGATGGAAGCCCACTTCGCCAGCGGAGAGGGCATCGTGCAGACCGACCGGCAGATATGCGATGCGCCAGGTCGGTCTTTTCATGCGCGGCAACTGCTGTTCGGGACGCGATACATGCAGGCGCCCTACATGTGGCGGCGACTGACCTTCGAATTGCCGCAGGACCAGTGGCAGGGGTCCCCCGACATCCTGGAAGTGTCGGTTCCGCACTGGATGGACGACCTGGACCTGGATGCCGGGCTGAAGTCGCGGCTGCGGGAAGCGGGCATTACCCAGTTGGTGTTCAAGGCGCCGACGCGGGGGCTCTCGCTGCACTTCGGGTTCGATTACGTCGGCGAGCACAAGATGGGCCCGCTGTCCATCGCCATGCACCAGGTGAAGCAGAAGAACGGGCTGGCGGTGCAGGCGGCGCTGAGCATGGCGCGGGTGCGCAAGTTGGACGGCCCGGCCGGTCCGGGAGAACTGGCCAACACGGCGCTGGTCACGGTGGGGCCGTCGCTGCACGGCAAGAGCACGCTGACCATCATGGTGGAACTGGCCAACAGCGAGTTGGCCGGCGTGCTGGGCCTGAAAACCGACCCCGAGGAAGGGGTCTACCCGATGAACGACGACATCGTGCTGCTGCAACCGCTGGATGATCCCATCCCGAGCAATCGAGGCGGACGGCGAGCGATGATCTCCCACGCCATCGACGGCACGGAGAACAATTTCTACGCCGTGCCCTTCGGCCTGACCCGGGACGATGACCCCATCACCTACGACGTGCTGCGCGGCGCGCCGGGCGTCACCTCGCCGGACGAAACGCTGGAAAACGTGCCGGTGCACGTGGACAGCCAGGAGCCCAACTACCTGGAGAATCCGGTGCGCAACATGCGCATGATCCTGTCGAGGAAGGGACTGCTACAGCGCAAGGGAGCGGCAGGGCTGATTTCCAAGATCACCGGCGGGCGTCTGACCGACTCGGTGCACGTGCCCATGGACAGCACGGACCGGGTGTTCTGGCAGGAGGTGATGCGGCAGAACACGGTGATTCCGCCGCTGCGCCGGTTGAGCCTGGAGCAGTACATCAGGGTGCTGATGTACGGCGAGGCGGTACAGATGGGAGCGGCCATCGGCGCGATCGGCCGGCCGTACGTGGAGTATTTCTCGGATCCGTTCATCATCGGGCTGGAGGACGAGAACGCCAACCTGCTGTACCACGTGCTGCAGCAACTGGCCTGGGGCGGGATGCCGCAGGAGTACTACGCCTTCAACACCGGCGGCGTGGGGGCGGACAGCAACGAGGAAGCCTCGGGTTCGCGCTACCGCAAGATACCGCGCGAGCTGACGATGATGCTGCAGGAGGCCCTGCTGCGGAACGCGGTCAAGTTCGAGTACGACGGGATGCTGCGGTCGGAGGTGGCGGTGGCCATCCTGGACGGAGAGGGCAATGAGGTGGTGGACCTGCGCCAGGACTGGCTGCCGGTCAACATCTACGGGGAGGAAGATTACTCGCAGCGGGTGGTCGAGTTGATGCGGCGCCGGTACTACGGCCGTGACCAGCAGGACAAGGCGGGGATACTCCGGTACACCAAGGTGGTCAATACCATCCTGGACATCACCGATGCTCCGGCTCCGGTCAACGAGCGGGAATTGTCGTGGCTGCTGTCGTTCTACTGGTCGCTGGACCAGGCGTACGAGACGCTGGCGGAGACGGCGGCGCACCGCTCCGAAGGGATGCGGCCGGTGGCGTACCAGCTCAGGGAGCTGCAGCGCAAGTTTGATGCGGGATCGGCTACCGGGTTGTCGTTGGGAGATAGCGCCCTGGGGAGCCTGGGCGAGCTGGGGCTGCAGGCCAGTTAGGGCAAAATTCCTACGCAAGTGGCCGAGCGATGAGTGAAAGGGTGAGTTGTTGTTGGTCACGGCACCTCACCACCACGGCGACGGGCGCTACCCGGTGTCAGCGGTCGCGAATCCCGATCCTGTCGATCCTTGGGGAGACGGCCAGCAGTCGCACTAACAAGTTCAAACGAGGCAAGTGAGGATGGCAGACAACAACATTCAGATCATCGGGCCAGTGCCTACCCAGTATGCGGACGTGCTGAGCGACGGCGCACTGGAGTTCGTGGCCGAGTTGCATCGGAACTTTGAGACCACGCGGCGGCGACTGATGCAATCCCGCCTCCGCCGGCAGGCGGAGATCGACGCGGGGGCGACGCCGGACTTCCTGACGGAGACGCGGAGCGTGCGCGAAGGGGACTGGCGAGTACAGCCGGCGCCCGCAGACCTGACCAACCGGCGGGTGGAGATCACCGGGCCATCGTCCAACCGGCGCATGGTGATCAACGCGCTGAACTGCGGGGCGCAGGTCTACATGACCGATTTTGAGGACGCCCATTCTCCGGCATGGCTGCCCACGCTGGACGGCCAGTTGAACGTGCACGACGCCTACCGGCGCACCATCAGCGACGAGGCGCCGGACGGACGGCAGTACCGGCTCAACGAGGACCTGGCGACGCTGTGCGTGCGACCGCGCGGGCTGCACCTGATGGAGCGGCACGTGCTGGTGGACGGCGAGCCCGTGGCCGGCAGCTTCTTCGACTTTGGCCTTACGGTCTTCCACAACCACGTGGCGCAGCAGAGCCACGGGACGGGTCCCTACTACTATCTGCCCAAGTTGCAGTCGCACCTGGAGGCGCGGCTCTGGAACGACGTTTTCAAATACGCCGAGGAACGGCTGGGGATCCCTCAAGGCACCATCAGCCCCACGGTGCTGATCGAGCACATCCTGGCGGCTTTCGAGATGGAGGAGATCCTGTACGAGCTACGGGAGCGCCCAGCGGGTCTGAACCTGGGCCGGTGGGACTACATCTTCAGCGTAATCAAGGTGTTCAACAGGCGCTCGGACATGGTGTTTCCAGACCGGGCGCAGGTGACGATGGCGACGCACTTCCTGACCTCGGCGGCGCAACTGCTGGTCAACACCTGTCACCGCCGCGGGGCCCACGCGCTGGGCGGAATGTCGGCGTTTATTCCGCGTCGGGATGACGAGGCGGCCAACGAGGCGGCTTTCGCGCAGGTGCGGTCGGACAAGCAGCGGGAGGCGGACCAGGGCTTCGACGGGGCCTGGATCGCCCACCCGGGATTGGTTGAGCCGGTGCTGGACGTGTTCCAGGCGGCGTTTTCGACGGACAATCAGCTGTCGATGATACCCGAAGTGCGGATCGCCCCGGATGACCTGCTGGCGGTGCCGGAAGGGCAGATCACCGAAGCCGGCCTGCGAAACAACGTCAGCGTGGCGCTGCAGTACATCGACGCCTGGACGCGCGGCAACGGCGCGGTGGCTATCTACGGGCTGATGGAAGATGCCGCCACGGCGGAGATCTCGCGGTCGCAGCTGTGGCAGTGGCTTCAGCACGGCGCGGCACTGGACGACGGCCGGCCCATCACCGCCGAGCTGTATCGCCAGGTGCGGGGGCAGGAGGCGGCCGCGTTGGTGGAGCAGCGGGGCCAGGAAAATCCCGGCGCCCTGGACAAGGCGGTGGAGTTGCTGGACGAAATCGTGCTGTCCGACGATTTCGTGGAGTTCCTGACGCTGCCCGGCTACCGCTATCTGGACTAGATGGGAATGACCGCCATGGCAACCGCTACCTCCGTCAAAGGCGCTGCACTTCCGGCAGACGATGACGAACTTTATTGCGACTTGCCCCATCCGGTGTGGGTGAACATCCGGCCCATACTGGAATCGGTGGCGGGGAAGCTTACCGACGAAGAGATTGACCAATGGTTTGTCGGGTTCCACGAGCTCAACGAAGGGCGCGGTTTTACGCTGGAACTGACCGCAGAAGGGGAGTTGGTGATAAGCCCTATGGTAAACCGAGGTGGGGGCAGAGCCGAATTCCGATTGTTGAACGCGATGGGGAACTGGGAGGAAGAGCACGGCGGCGAGGTTTATGGGGCTAACGCCAATATGCGACTGCCCGACGGGTCGAGGATACGGCCCGATGCTTTGTGGCTATCCCCGGAGCAGGCGGCGGCGCTTCCGCCCGTGTCCGACGATGGGGCCATCACAGTTTGCCCGGCATTTGTCGCCGAGATAGTGTCGGGTACAGACAGACTGCCGCCCCTGCACCGCAAGATGGAGCGGTACATCGCCAACGGGGCGCTGCTGGGGTGGCTGATCGACCCGTACCGGCGGCGAGTGTACGTGTATCGCCCCGGTGTGGAGGTGGAGATGCTGGAAGACCCGGAGACCGTCAGCGGTGAGCCGGTGATGGCGGGGTTTGTATTCGAGGTGAGTCAGCGGATCTTCGCGCTGCACGACACCGCTGAGGGATAGACGCATGGTTACCGATGTTGCGCTCAAAGATCTTGCAGCCGTTACGGATGGTGACGAGTCCTACTACATCGACCTGCCGCATCCGCTGTCGATCAACATACGTCCCATCCTGGAATCGGTGGCGGGGAAACTCACCGACGAAGAGATTGACCAGTGGTTCGTGGGATTCGCACGGGCCAATGAGGGGCGCGGATTCTACCTGGAGCTGACCGCAGAAGGAGAGTTGGTAATCAACCCCATGGTGAACTTGCACAGCGGCATTGCCGAAGCGGAGGGTATCGCTGACGTAATGATTTGGTCGCGGGAACGCGGTGGGATTACACTCAGTTCGCGCACGATTATCCGCCTTCCCGACGGCGCGCGCGCAGAGCCGGATCTGTCGTGGCTGTCGCCGGAGCAGGTGACGGAACTCGGCCCCGTTTTACCGCGCACCGTTACCGTCTGTCCGGCTTTTGTAGGCGAGATAATGTCCGAAACCGACCGTCTGCCGCCGTTGCAGCGCAAGATGGAGCGGTACATTGCCAACGGGGCGCTGCTGGGGTGGTTGATCGACCCGTACCGGCGGCGGGTGCATGTCTACCGACCCGACACCGAAACAGAGATAATGGAAGACCCTGAATCGGTTAGTGCAGATCCGGTGATGACTGACTTCGTTTTCGAAGTGCGGCAGCGGATCTTCGCGCTGTACGAAACAGCCGCAGAGTAGCGGGTCAAGCAAAGATGAAGATCCACCTGGTTGACGGCACTTTCGAGTTGTTTCGGGCGCACTACTCGCCGCGGCCGGGGCGTACCACTCCGGATGGGCGGGATATCAAGGCGACGCACGGGTTGGCGCAGTCCCTGATCGCGCTGCTGGGCCAACCGGAAGTCACGCACATTGCGGTGGCGTTTGACAGCGTGATCCGGTCCTTCCGCAACGATATGTTCGACGGCTATAAGACCGGCGACGGGGTGGAGCCGGACCTGCTGGCGCAGTTCCCACTGGCGGAGCAGATCACGTCCGCGTTGGGTATCACGGTGTGGCCCATGGCAGAGTTCGAGGCCGATGACGCCATCGCGACGGCGGCGGTGCGGTTTGCTTCGCATCCAAAGGTGGAGCAGGTGGTGATGTGCTCGCCGGACAAGGATATGTCGCAGGTGGTGTCGGGCCAGCGGGTGGTGATGCTGGACCGGCGCAAGGGTGAGGTCATCGACGAAGCCGGCGTGGTGGACAAGTTTGGAGTGCCGCCCTCCGCCATCGCCGACTACCTGGCGCTGGTGGGCGACTCTGCGGACGGGATCCCGGGCATACCCCGCTGGGGGGCGCGCTCCACGGCCACAGTGTTGACCCGATACGGGCACATTGAGGATATTCCCGCCGACATGGCGGACTGGGACGTCAAGGTGCGCGGGGCCGGCAACCTGATGGCGGCGCTGACCGAACAGTGGGACGACGCGTTGCTGTATCGCGATCTGGCCACGCTCCGGCTGGATGTACCGCTGGACGAAACCGAGCCGGAACAGGTGCGATGGACCGGGGTGTGTCGCCCCGCGCTGGACGAACTTTGCGAGGCGCTGGGGCTGGAGTCGTTGTTGGAGCGGCTGCCGGAAACGCCGGCGTAGTCATTCTGATACGTCAACCTGTTGATCGGGTGGCGAACCGGGATCGGGTCGCCGATTTGCGCTCCAATTGCGGTAGCCGAGGCTGGCAACGCCGGCGGACAGGATCAGCACTGCCCCCAGCACCGAGGTAAGGGCCACGCGCATGGTGGCGTCGAACCAGAAACCGCCGGGGAAGAGGATCAGCAGGTAGTCGGTACGTGGGTCGAGGATCCACAGGTCGTTGGCGAAGCTGAGCCGGTGGAAGAGCAGGAAGAGCTGCTCGAAGCTGGCGACCGCAGCCAGACCGACCAGGAAGACCGCGATCAGGGTTACGGCTCCGCCCCAGATAGCCAGCCGGATTGTACGCGTCGGCCATGTCCCGCGATCCGTGGCGAGCACAATGGCGAGGGTAGAGAGAATCCACAATGCCGAGCCCAGGGTCACCCAGTAGGTGCCGCGCACCAGGCGTTTGACGTCGTACATGTGGGCGATCTCGCGCTGGTTGAAGACCTCCTGCTCGATGCCGTAGATGGGCGCGCGCACCGCCAGCGGTTCGACCGGCGTGTTGAAGTAGCGGCGGAGTTCGGCGCCGATGGCTATCAGGTCCGGGTCGGAGATGCCGGAGCGCTGGGCGGTGTGGTAGCGCTGGAAGCCGTTGCGGTAGAGCCCGGGGTCGTTGACGGCCCAGGTCACGGAGCCGGCGACGAGGAACAGGAGGATGGCGGGAATGGTAAAGGCACGTGCGACGGTCAGGACGACGTCGACGGGCCGGCGGCTAGGCATCGGTGGGACGCTGGCGATGGTGGAATAACTCGGCCAGGGGAATGGCGAGGCCGGGCAGCAGGGGAGTGGACAGGGTGTCGGAAGCGGTGAGAAGACAGCGCTGCACGTAGTCGCCGTCGCGGAGTTCCAGCAGCGGGGCGGTGTCGTTTACAGGGTCGAAGATCCAGTACTCGGAAACGCCGGCGTCGGCGTAGATGCGCCGCTTGCGGATGAGGTCGCGGTTGCGGTCGGAAGAGAGGACTTCCACCGCGATGTGGGGAACGCCCTCAAAATAGCCGCCCACTATTTGACCGGGCCGTTCAGACAGGATAACCGTGAGGTCGGGAACCAGGACACGACGCGGTTCTCTTGATAGGATGGTGACCGGGGCCATACAGACCTCGGCCGGAGGCTCCGCAAAACTGTTGATATAGTTTGCAATATGCCAGGCAAGCCAAAAGACAATGAATTGGTGGACGGGTCGTGGTCTGGGCATGATGTAAAGTTCTCCGTCGTCCAGTTCCATTTTGTTTCGTTCTTCCGTGTCGGGAAGGTCGAGGAACTCGGCGATGGACATGCGGGTTCCGGTGACGATGGGCTTCGTTGCCATGACAAGGCTCCGGTGGTGGGCTTCTTGGGATCCGGGTCCGCGTTGGTTAGGCATCGGTGGGGCGCTGGCGATGGTGGAACACGTCGGCCAGGGGAATGGCCAGGCCGGGCAGCAGGGCTGTGGTCAGGGTGTCGGATGGGGTCAGCAGGCCACGGGAAACATAGTCGCCATCGCGGAGTTCCAGCAGCAGGGCGGTATCGTTGCGAGGGTCGAAGATCCAGTACTCGGAAACGCCGACGCCGGCATATATTTGACGCTTGCGAACAAGGTCACGGTTGCGGTCGGTGGAAAGGACTTCGACCACGATGTCGGGTATCCCCTCGAGGTAGCCGCCCACGACCATATCGGGCCGGCCGGCGAGGATAACGACCAGGTCGGGTACCAAGACATAGCGCGGCTCCCGCGAGAAGATGGTGACGGGGTCGATGTGGACTGAAGCCGGCGGCTCAGCAAAGCCATTGATGTGGTTGGCAATGAGGAGGAACAGCTGGGACATCAAAAACTGGTGAAGGATACGGGCTCTGGGCATGATGTAAAGCTCTCCGTCGTCCAGTTCCATTTTGTTTCGTTCTTCCGTGTCGGGAAGGTCGAGGAACTCGGCGACGGACATGCGGGCGCCGGTGACGATGGGTTTGGTTGCCATAGCAAGGCTCCGGTGATGGGCTTTTCGATTAACAGGCTGCGACCGGTTACAGGTTACCCGAAGGACGGTTGGCTTATCAAACGTGCGGCGACGCGCGGGATTGGAGGCTGGGATATACTGGCGTCATTATGCAGAACGATGTTACGTCTCCGACAAATTCGCCGATACCTGAAGAGCGCATGGGGGAGTTCCAGTCCCTGGTCGACGTCGTGGCGCGGCTGCGTGGCCCGGGCGGCTGCCCGTGGGACGCCGAGCAAACCCACGAGTCGCTGAAGCGCAACCTGCTGGAGGAGTGCTACGAAACGCTGGAGGCCATCGACGCCGGCGAGCCGCTGGAGTTGGCCGAGGAACTGGGGGATATCCTGGTGCAGGTGGCGTTTCATGCGGACATCGCCAGACAGGCCGGCCACTTCGACATCGCCGACGTGCTGACCGCGATCAACCGCAAGCTGATCCGCCGGCATCCTCACGTGTTTGCCGACGGCAGCGCCGTGTCCGATGGTACGATTGGCGCAAGGCAGGTCGAGCGCAACTGGGAGCAACTGAAAGCGGAAGAACGGCGGCAGTCGGGCAAGCCGGAGCCGTCGGCGATGGACAGCGTGCCGGCGGCGTTGCCGGCGCTGACGGCGGCTCAGCTGATGCAGGACCGGGCGGCGCGCTTCGGGTTCGACTGGGACGACGTGGACGGTGTGCTGGACAAGCTGGTCGAGGAGATCGGAGAGTTCCGGGCGGCCGGGACGCCGGAGGAACGGATCGATGAGTTCGGCGACGTGCTGTTCGCGCTGGTGAACCTGGCGCGCTGGTCGGGCATCCACGCGGAAGATGCGCTGCGACAGGCCAACGGCAAGTTCCGGAATCGCTATCAGGCCATGGAACGGCTGGCGTCGGAACGAGAGCAGGACTTTGCCGCGCTGCCGCTGGACGACAAGGAAGCGCTGTGGCAGGAGGCCAAAGCCGCAGAGGGATAGGCGCGGGTCAGTCGTCGCCGGCGTCGCCCAGGGCGTGGCCGAGGAAGCCGGGTTCCAGCATGTAGATGCCGCCGGCGGCCAGCGAGGCAAGGCCGGACAGCGCGCGCCACTGGGCGGAGGACCCGCGGAAGGGACTCAGCCGTTCCATGAACGGACGCTTGGGGCGGTACCTCCGGATCCGGCGGCGGGCGCCGCTGAGCCGCATGGCCTCGGCGACGGCGTCGTCGAAGTTGCCCAGGCGGTCTATGAGGCGTCGGTCCTGGGCGGACGGGGCGGTGTACAGCTCGCCGGTGGCGAGTTCAATGGCTTCTTCGGGGGTCATCCGGCGGCTGTCGGCGACGACAGACACGAACAGCGCATACATCTGTGCGATGAGGTCCTGGAACTTGCCGGCCTCCTCGTCGGTAGGATGGCGCCAGAAACCGGACATATCCTTGAGGCGTCCGCCTTTAAAGATGGAGATCTCCACGCCCACCTTGCTGAGCAACTGTTCTACAATGGGCCGCATGTAGATGACGCCGATGGAGCCTACCAGGGCGGCGCGAGAGGCCATGATGGTGCCGGCTCCGCAAGCGATGTAGTATCCGCCGGACGCGCCCAGGCCGCGAATGTAGGCGACAACGGGCTTGCGCTGGGCGACGCGGCGGACGCTCTCGTAGAGCAGGTCGCTGGCGGTGGCGGAGCCGCCGGGGGAGTCGATGTCCAGCACCAGGGCGCCGATCTTGCGGTTGCTGGCCACACGCTCGAAGATGCGCGAGTAGTCGGGTTCCTTGATGGCGGCGCCGATGACGCCGTGCATCTCGACGACGGCGATGCCGGGGCGGCGTTTGAAAAGGGGCATGGTGGGCTCTTTTCTTTAGATCTTGGGGGTATTGAGTTGCCAAGCACGGTGAGGAGAATAATAGGGTTCACCCCATCCTGCGTCCGGATGATTCAGCATAATATTGATGAAATGAGGGACCAGTAACCTCATAATAGCCGCACCGTTGTTTACCTGTCTGCGATTTACTGAGCCTTTCCAGGTCGCGCCGCCGTGAATCAGTTGGTTGCGGAGAACATAAAGACGATCAAATAGCCGATCCAAGACGTCCTGGACGTTTGCGTTTTTGATGCCCTGATCCATTTCACGATTGCTTTTGATCAGCATGTGCTCCCAACTGCTGCGCTCTTTGGCCTGGTGGGTAACTTCTGTCCAGAATTCGGGGAATACGTACTCGTTGTCCTTGAAGCTTTCGATAGCGTCCGGGCATTGATTTACTATCATGTCCAAGACGCCATTGCCTGCGCCCAGCCTCAAAATTATGCTGAAGTAGTTTCTGAAGGCGGCCTTCTCACTGCGACCGTCGCCGCCGTAGACCGCATTGAATGCTATCCAGTGGAAGACAAACGCGGCATCTAGGTCGTTGCGTTGCAGTTCCTGCTCGGCCCTTTCCAACCAGCTCAAGGCACGGCGCATCCGGATGTTAAACGGATTTTCCCGCTGCGCTGAATCGCGGTTGCTTTTCCACTTCGCTTCCAACACTGTAGCGGTCAACCCATCAATAACGCTATCCGAACTCATGCCGATTCCCTCCCGGACGGGAGTATAGCACAGGCATTTGAACTGCCAGATTTGCTAACGTTGGCGCCGGCGCTCCCGGTCGGTTTGACAGTGCCGGCCCGACCGTCTAGCATCAAAACTCGCCGGCAACCCG
Organism: Dehalococcoidia bacterium; assembly: GCA_965203985.1. GTDB lineage: Bacteria > Chloroflexota > Dehalococcoidia > Lucifugimonadales > UBA3495 > Bin87. Next base: position 259,523 of record CBDBDS010000013.1, on the reverse strand, counting down.
GCACTGAGGCATTATGGTGCTGACTAAAGTAGAACTGCAAAATTTCACTGCTTTTGAGGATTTGACGGTGGAGTTTTCGTCCGGCATCAACGCCTTCATCGGCGCCAACGGGACGGGGAAGACGCACCTGATGAAGGTTTGCTATGCGGCCTGCAATGCTTTCAGAGCACATGACATCATTGGGAACGAGTTACTCGGAGCGTTTCTACCATCAGGCCGGCAGTTAGGCCGACTGGTTAAACAACCGGCGTCCCCGGCATACACGGCCGTGTATGCCGGGGACAGGGAAGTATCTATAATCTTCGACGCAAGGCGTACCAAGACCCAAACCCATGCAGGCTTGACGATTGCCAGCACCTACATCCCGCCAAAGGAGATGCTGGCCAACGCTCCCGGCTTTCTGTCCCTCTACGCGGCCCGGGAGGTTCACTTTGAAGAGGTTTATAGGGACATCCTGCACCGCGCCTACCTGCCGCCGCTGCGTGGCCCGCTGCCGGCCCCGCGGCAACGGCTGCTCGATAAGCTGGAAAAGACTATCGGGGGGCAGATAGTCGTCGAGGGCGAAGAGTTTTTTCTGAGCGGCCAGCAAGGCAAGATCGAGTTCACGTTGCTTGCCGAAGGGTGGCGCAAGTTAGGGTTGCTGTGGCTGCTGATACGCAATGGCTCTCTGCCCGAGGCCTCTGTCCTGTTTTGGGACGAGCCGGAGACCAACCTGAACCCGAAGATGTTCCGCGTGGTGATCGAAGTGCTGCTGGAGTTGCAGCGGGCGGGGGTGCAGGTGTTCTTCGCCACGCACGACTACGTGATACTGAAGGAGCTGGACCTGCAGATGACTGAGGAGGACGCAGTGGCGTTCCATTCGCTGTACCGGGATGAGGATGGGGAGATCGCGTGCCGTACCACCGGGAGATACTTGGATATCCACCCTAACGCGATTGATGAGGCATTCACTGACCTGTATGACCGTCAGATCGAGCGCAGCTTTGGGAGCAAGCTGCGATGATCGTCTTCACCGAAGGAAATTTGGAGATCACCATCAATCACGAGGTAACCGCCCGCAAATTCGATGACCCAATTCACGGGTTGAGCCACTGCATGAAGGCGGTGGATTTCGTGATCGAGCTTGATGATTGCTACCAGTTCATAGAGATCAAGGACCCGCAAAATCCTGGAGCTCCAACCGGCACTGACATCCAATATGCGCAAACCCTTCTCAGCGGCGGTATCGCCGAGGATCTCAGGTACAAGTACAGGGATTCATTTCTGTACGAGTGGGCGTCGGGGCGAGCGGAAAAACCTGTGGACTACTTGGTGCTGGTTGCCTTGGACCTATTATCTGAGCCTGAATTGTCTATCGTGAATGACATGCTGGAACGAAACCTTCCACTACACGGGCCTGGATCGACGCCGTGGCCGCGTCCGATAGTCAGGAGTTGCGGCGTGTTCAACATCGCCTCGTGGAACCGGAGTTTTCCCGATTACCCGGTGCGGCGGCTGCCATAGCCCGCGTTGCCGCCGGTGGCGGTGTGGGTTATTCTGGCGGCTATCAACCGAGACAAGGAGCCAAGATATGCAATTCGGCCTGTTCATGATGCCGCTGCATCCGCCGCACCGTTCCTATGCCGATTCCTACGACCGGGACCTTGACCTCTTGCAGGAGGCGGACCGGCTGGGGTTTCACGAGGCGTGGATCGGCGAGCACCTTACCGAGCGCTGGGAGAACGCGCCGTTCCCCGACCTGCTGATCGCCAAGGCGTCGGCGCTGACGGAGAACATCCGGCTGGCTACGGGGGTGACGCTGCTGCCCATCCACAACCCCATCGAGCTGGCGCACCGCATCGCCATGCTGGACCACCTGACCCGCGGGCGGCTGTACTGGGGCATCGGGCACCGGGCGATACCCACCGACCTGCAACTGTTCGGCATGGACCCCAGCCAGGGCGACGACGTGCGGCGTCGAGCCGCCGAGGTGCTGGACATCGTGCTGAGCCTGTGGGCGTCGGAGGGGCAGTTCTCCTATCACGGGGAGTTCTTCGACATCGAGGCGCCGGAGCTTGACCCGGTGCTGGAGCGCGGCTTGCACATGAAGCCGCTGCAACAGCCGCACCCGCCCATCGGCGTGGCTGCCACGTCCATCGGGAGCAGCAGCATCCGCGTGGCCGGACGCGAGGGCTATATCCCCATGAGCAGCAGCAACCTGGCTCCCAAGTACCTGGCGGACCACTGGACGACCGTGGAGGACGCCGCCGCCGAGGCCGGACGAGAAGCCCACCGGTCCGACTGGCGCATCGGGCGGGACGTGTTCGTGGCGGAAACCAGCGAGGAGGCGCGGGAGCGGGCCCACGCGGTGCTGGGTCGAAATTACCTGCAACACCAATTGCCCAACCGGTTGGGGTCGGGACTGATCCAGGCCACCAAGATCGATCCCAACATGAGCGACGACGATCTCACCGTTGACTACATGATGGACAACATCTGGATCGTGGGCGATCCCGACGAGTGCGCCCAACGGATCCGGGCGCTGTACGACGAGGTGGGCGGTTTCGGCCATATGCTGTGCATCACGCAGGACCCGGACGACCACCAGTGGGAGATGGACTGTCTCCGGCTGATCGCCGAGGAGGTGGCGCCGCGGGTGAGCGATTTGACGGGGTAGCCGGCGTGACGGCCTGATTCGCGACCGACGACAAAGAATGGGGGCGACCGAAAAGGTCGCCCCGGCTGTTGCCGTTAGAGTGGCTGTGCCTCGTATGCCGGATCATGATAGCGCACTATGGTGACGCCCATCTGCTCCGCGATGGCGTTGACGTCATCCGGCCATGGGTTGTTGGTGACCACAAACGCCTGGGTCTGAACACCGAACACATGGGCAATGATGGCGGAGCGGCGGGCCGCGTTCTCCAGGTCACTGCGGTTGAATGTGATAGATACTTCGACCACTGCCCATCGGCGTGCGTCGTCGTAGGCAAATGCGTCGTGCGCAATGATGTCCACATTGCGACCGTCAAGGTATTCCTGGTTGCTGATCGTTCCGTCCTGGCGGACCTGAGCCAGTTGGCGATTTATTGGCTCCCGGTCAAGAGGTTGCGCGTAACCGAAGTGATCTGCCAGGAGTTCGTCGATCTTTTCGATGCAACGTTTTTCGTAGGTTTCTCCCCTGAAGCGTCCCAATGAGCCCTCTATCCTCCTGACGACGGAATCAGCACTATCGTCAATGCGCCGGTTGACCTGCCGAAATTGCTCCTGCATTGAGCGGTTGGTTTCATCGAGGCGGGAGTTGGTTTCATCGAGGCGGGAGTTGGTTTCATCGAGGCGAGTGTTGGTTTCACCGAGGCGGGAGTTGGTCTCATCGAGGCGGGAGTTGGTTTCATCGATGCGAGTGTTGGTTTCATCGATGCGAGTGTTGGTTTCATCGAGGCGGGAGTTGGTTTCGTCGAGGCGGGAGTTGGTTTCGTCGAGGCGGGAGTTGGTTTCATCGAGGCGGGTGTTGGTCTCATCGATGCGTGCGCTGACGACGCCGAACTGCTCGCGAGTTTCCTCGCGGAAGTCCTTGAAATCGCTCCGCAGTTCTCCAACTTGGTCGGTCAGGCCGTCCACCCGACCTGACAGGTCCTGGACCTGCGCTGGCAGGGCCAGGAAATCTTCCGTAAGGAGGGCACGCATAAGCGGCTCACGCACCTCTGGGTGAGCGCTGATGGTATCGAGGATCTGCCGTAGCGGATGCTCGGGCGGCAGATCGAGATCGAGAATTGGCGCGGTCAATCGAGATTACCTAACTGCGTAGTGTCTCCCGGGAGCGTCGCTCCCGGGAGCATGGATTCAGGTTAGCACACAATTCACTGTTGCCGGGGACCGTGCGTAGCCTACTTGAACGCCGGAAAGACGTGCTTGCCGAACATCTCGATGGATTCCATGACCTTGTCGTGGGCCACGGTCTCGGTGGCCATGAGGAACTGGAGCTGATCGACGCCGGTGGCCTCGTGGAGCTTGGCGGCCTTGATGCAGCTGTCGGGATCGCCGGCGACGATGACGCCGCGCTCGGCCAGGGTGTCGGCGTCGAACTCCTCCCAGATCTTCTGGGCCAGGGCGGTGCCGCCGGAGAGGTCGACACCACCGTCCGCTGCTTCTCCCTCGGCGGGCACGTCGACGTAGCGGGAGAAGTTCTGCTGCAGGTGCTCGGGGATGCCGCCCCACTGGTCCAGCAGGCGGGAGTAGACGTCCTTTTGATCCTGGACGTGGGGACGGCCGGGACCGAAGAAGGTCTTCAGGGAGTCGGTGCAGAGCTGTCGGGTGGCGCTGTTGTCGGGTCCGCAGAGGCCGAACACGGAACTGAGCCACTGGTTGTTGACGAACTGGCCGACGGGCGTGGCCTTCTTGATGTTTTCGCGGTAGGCTGAGATGTGAGGTTCAAGAACCGACGGGGCGCTGACGCCCAGGGCCATGACGCCGATGCCTCGCTCGGCGGCCAGCTCGTAGGTGGCCGGCTGGAGGGCGGCGACCCAGATGGGCGGGTGCGGTTGCTGGTAGGGCTTGGGCAGCACCTGGCGCGGCGGGACGGTCCAGTACTTACCTTCCCACTCGAAGTAGTCCGAGTCCCAGATCTGGGGGATCATCTTCAGGGACTCCTCCCACATCTCACGGGTTTCGCGGGGGTCGATGCCCATGCCGGTCTGTTCGTAGGCGGCGCTGCGGCCCGTGCCCATGTCGACGCGGCCGTTGGTCAGGTGGTCGACCATTGCCACGCGCTCGGCAACGCGCACGGGATGGTGGTAGGGCAGGATGACGACGCCAAAGCCCAGGCGGATGCGCTTGGTCAGACGGCTGAGGGCGCCGAAAATGACCTCCGGGCATGGGGACATGCTGAAGGTGGTGAGGAAATGATGCTCGACGAACCAGACATAATCGAAACCCATCTCGTCGGCCAGGCAGACCTGCTCGATGGTTTCCTCGATGACGGCATGATCGTCCAGTTCGGGACGCTGCATTTCGTAGGCCAGGCCGAATTTCATGATGGGTTGCTCCCTTGGTGACGAATGTTGGCGAGATTGTAACCCCACCCCCTGAGGTGGGCAATGTTAGAATCAGTGCAACGTCCTGCCCCCATAACTTCAGGAGATCGTCTTGATGCGCTTTTTCCCCTCTTTCGCTTCAATTCTCACGTTGGTTCTCGCGGCGGCGCTGCTAACGGTTGCGTGTGGCGGTTCGGCTCCGGAACCTCCCTCCGCCCCGGCGGCTCCTGCTGCGCCGGCCGCGCCGGCCACCTCCGCCCCGGCTCCCGCAGTGCCGACGGAGACTCTCCCAGCAGCAGCGACCACGGCTCCAACGGCTGCGCCCACCGAAGCCCCAGCGGCGGCGCCTACCACGGCTCCCACCGAGGCGATGCCGGCCACCGAAGCCCCGGTAACGGCCCCGACGGAAGCGCCCGCGATGATGGACGGCGCCACCGTTTTCACGCTGAGCGAGGGCACGATCGCACGCTACAAGGTAGAGGAGGTTCTGGCCAACACCGGGTTCAAGATAGCCACGGGGGAAACCCAGGACGTGGCGGGCAGCATCGCCTTTGATGCTGACGGCAACGTGATCGCGGAGGAGAGCCGGATCGCGGTGCAGGCGGCTACGCTCCAGACGGACAGCAACCGGCGGGACGGCTACGTGCGCAACCGCACCCTGCTGACGGACACGTATCCGGAGGTGATGTTCGAGCCCACGGCAATCGACGGACTGCCGGCGTCGCTAAGTGACGCATCGGGGTCGGTGGACTTCACCATCACCGGCAATCTGACGGTGCGCGATCAGACCCGCGAGGTAACCTGGGACGCGACGGCCGACTTCCCCGGGGACGGCACGGCCACGGGTTTCGCCAGCGTGATGTTCACCTTCGAGGACTTCGGGATGGACAAACCCCGGGTGGCGATCGTGGTGAGCGTGGAGGACGAGATCCTGCTGGAGCTGGACTTCCTCGGGACGATCACGGGGCCGTAATCAGCACGATGTCCCGCTGCACGGGCGATGAGGCGTAGGGGCCGTCCTCGCTCATGTAGGCGTCGATCTCGGAGCGAACGCCGAACTCGGGCAGGTAGATGCCGGGCTCGATGGAGAAGCCGACGCCCGGGATGATGCGGCGGGTGTCGTGGGTCTCGAAGTTGTCCAGGTTGACGCCCTCGCCGTGGACGGTGTGGTAGATGCTGTGGCCCAGGCGGTGGGTGAAGTAGTCGCCGAAGCCGTGGTCGGTGATATAGCTGCGGGCCACGTCGTCGGCCTGCCACCCCTGGATGGACTCGCCCCGGGAGAAGGAGTCCTGTAGGAAGGACAGGGCGGCGTCGCGGGCGCCGAGGACGATATCGAAGATCTGCCGGTGGCGCTCGGAGGGGTTGTCGCCGACATAGGCGGTCCAGGTGATGTCGGCGTAGACGCTGCCGGGGGTGTCCTCCCGAGCCCACAGGTCGATGAGGATCCAGTCTCCGGAGGCGATGACGCTGCTGCCCTCGGCCTCGGGTTCGTAATGGGGGTCGGAGCAGTGGGCGTTGGCGGAGACGATGGGGCCGTCGGCGGTCACCAGGCCCTCCTCGCGGAACCGCTGGCGGATGAACTCGGCGATCTCGAACTCGGTGGGCCCGTCGGCCAGGCGCCGGCCAATACGTGCGAATGCTTCGTTGACGATGCGTCCCAGCTTGTCGGCGGCCCGTTTGTGTCCTGCCAGTTGTTCCGGTGACCAGCGCTGGGTGGCGTACTGCATCAGGTCGGCGGAGGATACCACGTTGGGTCCCATGCTCTGGACCAACTCGACGGTACCGGCGTCGACGCGCGAGACGCGGGGCAGCCCGTTGCGCGGAGAATATTCCATGGCGACGCGGGACCGGCCGGACAGCGTGTTTTGCAGGGCGCTTTCCAGGGTGACCCGGCTGCTGTACACCACCTGTTCCAGGTCGGTTCCGTCCCCGGCGTCCGCGAACTTGCCGGCGTCCACGTGGTGGGTGAGGAGGCGGGGAGCGCCGGTTGCGGGCACGAACAGGAAGACGGGGCGAGTGACGTGTCCCGACGGCTGGGCAACCTGGGCTAGGACCGGGTTGCAGCCGAGGTAATCGTAGATCAGCCAGCCTGGGATGTCCTCCGCTTGCAGGTATTCTTGGGCGTCGTCAAGCATCCTGGCATTGGCCATGGAAAGAGCCTCCTTGGGGAAAGCGCGAGGCCATCGGTGGGCTCACGCATGACCAGTTTAGCGAAAATGTCGTTGCGAGCGAAGCGTGGCAATCCCGTGTGGCTAACGGTGTCTCATACGGCACCGAGATCGTCACGTCGCTTCGCTCCTCGCGATGACAAACTACGTACCCGCTTACGCTGATAACGGGATCAGGCGTAGTTGTGGTGGATGCCGCCGTCGACGATGATGTTGGCGCCAGTGAGATAAGACGCCTGGGAGGAGGCGATCATGCAGACGATATCGCCGATCTCCTTGGGGGTGCCCATGCGCTTCATGGGGGCTTCGGCGACGATTTCCTGGAGTGTTGCGCTGGCGTGGGCATGTTCGTGCGAATGGCCGTCCGACGCTTCATGGTTATGGATGTCCGCGGGATCCTCGATCTCTTCGCAGTGGACACCGGCGTAGATCACGTTGTTTACCGTGATATTGTTCGGGGCCAGCTCAGATGCGAGGCCCTTGAAATACGCGAGCACGGGAGCAAGGCTGAGGGATGAGAGCGTGTTGTGCGGGGACACTTCCATGGCGGAGAACGGGACCAGGTTGATGATCCGGCCCATGCCGTAGCGCTTCATGTGGGGCAGGACTTCCCGAGTCAGGTGGACGGCGGACATGAAGTTGCGGGCCAGGGCGGGCTCGATCTGCTCGTCCTCCAGCTCGCTGGCCGGCAGATTGCCCTGATCCCGTACCGTGGTGACCATGACGCCGATATTGCCCTGGCGGTGCAGAGTCTCGCGCACCAGCCGGTGGATGTCCTGCTCCCGGTCGAGGTCGGCGATGACGGCGCGGAAACGATCTTGGGGGACGTGTTTTCGGGCGATTTCCATCTCGACGTGCCGCATACGGTAGTTATCCGGAGCGGTCAGCGAAAGGATGGCGCCCTCTTTGGCCAATGCGGTGGCGGTGGCCGTGGCGATCGCGAGGTGCGAGTCCACCACCAGGGCAACCGTATCCTGGAGTCCGAAGTCCATTTGACTACCTCACTGCCCTACCAATGCGACGGGGTCTATATGACGCCGGATGTCGCCATCTGGTCAATGTCGGAATCGGAATAACCCAGGTCGTTGAGTATCTGGTGATTGTGCTCGCCCAGCAGCGGGGGATGTTTTTCCAGTTCGCCGGGTGTATCGGAGAACTTGATGGGCAAGCCGGTCTGCTGGATGGTGCCCAGGGTTGGATGGGGCATCTCCTGGAGCATCTCCCGGTGCAGTACCTGGGGATCGTTGAAAACATCTTTCAGGTCGTTGATGGGACCGGCGGGGACGCTGACCGCCTGCAGGTCGGCGACCCAGTCGTCGGCGTCCTTGCCCTGGAAGTGTTCGACCAGGAGCGAGACCAACTCGGAGCGGTGGTTGACCCGGTCGCCGTTGGTTGCATAATCGGGGTGGTCTTTCAGATCCGTGCGGTTGATGCCCTGGCAGAACCGCTCCCAGAGGCGCTCGGAGCCGACCGCCACGTTGAAGAACTTGCCGTCCCCGCCCTTGAAGCCCTGGTAGGGAACCAGGGTGGGATGAGCGGGGCCCAGCCGTTGGGGAGCGTCGCCGGTGGCGAAGTAGTAGCCGGCCTGGTAGGTCATCCAGGCGACCTGGGCGTCGAGCATGGAGAGGTCGATGTACTGGCCGGATCCCTTGCCGACGGGAGAGTTGCGATGGAAGAGGGCAGCCATGACGGCAAAGGCGGCCCACATGCCGGCTCCGATGTCGGTTACTGCGATGCCGACCTTCTGGGGGTCGCCGCCGAGGTCTCCGGTGATGCTCATCAGGCCGCTGACGCCCTGCATGATCTGGTCGTAGGCGGGGCGGTCGCGGTACGGCCCGTTGGCGCCGAAGCCGGAGATGGAGCAGTAGACGATGCCGGGATTGATCTTCTTCACGTCCTCGTAGCCGAGGTTGAAGTTGGTCATCACGTCGGGGGTGAAGTTCTCGACAATGACATCGGCGTCGGCGGCCAGCTTGAGGAAGATCTGCTGGGCCATTTCGTCGCGCAGATTCAGGGTGAGGCTGCGCTTGTTGCGGTTGACCGAGAGGAAGTAGGCGGATTCCTCGCCGATGAAGGGAGGCCCCCAGCCGCGGGTGTCGTCGCCGGCGCCGGGCCGCTCGATTTTGATGACGTCGGCGCCGTAGTCGCCGAGCATGGTGGCGCAGAATGGACCGGCCAGGGCGCGGGTCAGATCCAGTACCTTGATGCCTTCGAGGGGTCTCATTGTAAGTCAATCCTCACAGTCGCTCCCCGCAGGGAAAGATGCCCAGCGGTGCGGTATGGCGGCATATTATAGCGCAGGTTTTCGTAAGGCAATGCAACGCGTCGGCGACGTTAGTGCAAAGACTCTTCTCCCTGATCGGTGGGGGTGAGGGTGAAAGCCCCGCAAAATACCCCCTCGCCCCATCTCTGTCCCTCCAGAGGAGAGGAAGTTAGAGGACTTTGCAATCATCCCGGGTGTAATTCGGCGCTCCGCAAAGGACGCTCGCTACCCGATGACATGCTCAGCCGATATAATCGTCACCGAGGAGAATGAACCATGACCACCGAAAGCCGCCTCAGCCGCCTCGAAGGCGCCTACGAGCAGGTTAATGAGCGATTGGCCGACCACATTGAACGCTTCGCCGACATTTCCCGAAGGCTCGACAGACTGCACGAGGAGATCCAAAGCGTGCGCGAAGAGATCCAAAGCTTACGCGGTGAGGTCCGAGGGGAGATCCGAAGCGTGCGCGGGGAGATCCAAAGCGTGCGTGGAGAGGTGCAGGGCCTCCGGGAGGAAATGAACGTCAACAACGCCGCTCTCCGGGAGGAAATGAACGTCAACAACGCCGCTCTCCGAGCCGAAATGAACGCTAATATTGCCGGCGTCCGCCGCGAAAGTCGCTGGATTGGCGGCATCATCATCGCCGGCATCGTCGTGACCGTAATCAGCGTCATCGTTCAACCTCTTTTATAAGACAGCCGCGTGGCGCTATGCAGCCATTGCGTGATGCCACCGCACCTTTGGGAGGAGCAACGATGACCACCACTCAGCAATCCACCGTTACCAACGGCTACAGCGCAATTAGAAGCCGACCCATCCGGCACGACGGGACCGACCAGGTCACCAGCCGGGCGCGGTACGGCGCGGACCTGTCGCTGCCGGGGGAGCGCCCCAGCAATGTGACGTGGAACATCACCCCGCTGGCGGAACAGGTGGGCTGACCCGGCGTTACTGCGCACATGCTGCGTCACTTCCACGCCACGGCGCCTGCTGCAATCGGGTGTCAACCCGGCGGTGGCCGCCCATCGGCTGGGCCACGCTAATGTCAGCGTCAAGTTGAACATGTAGGGACATGAACTCCCCTCCGCTGGGAAACCGCTTATGACCGGCGACTCTGATGACGTACATGTTGGTATTCCGTAGGGAGGGTCGCTCGGCGCTCACTGGGAACCGGCATCGGCGGCCATTATGCTTGACGCTGCCGGCCGCCAATAGTACGCTAAAAGCGGTAGTTGAGCCGGTGACAAGAGGCCCGGGGCCTCTTCCGATGAGAGTTGGCCACTCTCGCGAAAAATCGGATAGCCGGCTCTTTTTGTGTCTAGTAATAAGTGATGGCGCTTTCCCTGAAAACGTCAAACTCCGACGCTATCCTGTTCTCGATCAGGCTATATGCGCGGGTATCGGAGCGTTCCCATTTGCGCTGGACTGCCCAAGCGCAGTAGTCGGCGACTTGTAACAGCGGAGCAGTGGCAGCCGGCCACATCGCTCCGTTCATAGTAACTGCTCCAGCGTGTGTATTCTCTATGTGGCTGACCGTTGCGTTGAAGTCAGAGCGCATGTCACTGGTTCCAATGGTCGCTGCTATCACCAACAGCTCATCGGACGTAGGTGCGAGTGCCGGAATCAGGCCTGTCAAATGGGAATACCAGGCTAAACCGTAAAATCGCACTTGTGCGCGTCTGCTCGGATCAGTCTTGCGCTTCTCCAAAATCGTCGCGTCCACCCGGAAATCATGTTGTCCTAAGACGGCAAACACCCGGTCGCGGACACGCTGCTTATCGTTGGTGGCGTGAAAACCACTGGCCAGCGCCTCCCCTTCCCACGCGAGCTGACGGCGCAGGTCCATCAGGTCCGCTTCGATAGCGTGGTCTGCCACGACGACCGTGGTCAGAATGAAATAGCGGCTGGCCCCCGGCCCGTTGCTGAAGTCAAAATTGCCGGATTCGTCGGCGTAGACGTACCTCCGCATCTATTTCACTCTCAACGGGAATAACCGCTAAAACGCCGGCGCCCTATCTGGAGCGCCGGCGTCGTGCGCCAAGGATTGGGACGTGCCTAGTTGTCGAAATCGGTGATTACGCTGCGGCGCACGCTCTGGGCCTTCATGTCGGCGAATGCCTTGTTGATCTCTGAGAGTGCCAGCTCCTGGGTTACCAACTCGTCCAGCTTGAGCCGGCCCTGCTTGTAGAACTCGATGTAGCGGGGCATGTCGGTGCGGAAGCGGTTGGACCCCATGGTGCAACCCTGGATAGCACGGCCTCTTCGCAGGAAGTTGCCCGCGTCCAGCTCGATCTTGACGCCCTCGGGCACCATGCCGATGATGGTCGCCACGCCGCCGGGCCGGAGCATGTTGTAGCAGTCCTCGGCGGTCTGTTTCAGTCCGATGGCCTCGAAGGAATAGTCAACGCCGCCGTCGGTGAGATCCATGATGCGTTCCACGACGTTGCCAGCCGTGGCGTCGATGACGTCGGTGGCGCCGAACTCGCGGGCCAGGCCCAGCTTGTCCTCGGTGGTGTCGATGGCGATGATGCGCAGGGCGCCGGCCAGCGCGGCCGCCTGCACGCAGTGAATGCCGATACCGCCACAGCCGACCACGGCCACGGTGCTGCCCGGCTCAACGCGGGCAGTATTCAGCACCGCGCCCAGGCCGGTGGTAGCGCCGCAGCCAATGAGCGCCAACTGCGGGAAGGGAATGTCGTCGTCCACCTTGACCAGCGCGTTCTCGTGGACCAGCATCTCGGCTGCGTAGGAACCCAACTGGGCGAACTGCGTGATGGCCTCGCCATCCTTGCGCAGCCGGGGCGGGTCGTCGCGTCTTCGCGTTACCGCCGTGCGGTCGCACAGGTAGGGCTGGCCCCGGGTGCAGAATTCGCAAGTCCCGCAGAACACCGAGAGGCATGAGATCACCGAGTCGCCGGGCCGGACGTAGCTGACCTGCTCGCCCACCGCTTCCACGATTCCGGCGGCCTCGTGTCCCAGGATGCAAGGCATGGGGGTGGTGTATAGCCCCTCGACAAAGTGCAGGTCGCTGTGGCATACGCCGGACGCGCCGGTTCGCACCAGGACTTCTCGCGGGGCTGGCGCATCGACCTGCACGTCTTCAACAACTACGGGTTGATTAACTTCGCGCAAAACTGCTGCTTTCATCTCACTGTCCCTCCGATGTCAACCCCACCGGGCTGGCCGGTGAGCGTGGCGCGAGATTAGCATCGGCCGCCGGCGAGCGTCAACAAAGCCACCGCGAGCTACAGGTCTTGCGCAAAGTCGTTGTCAGAAGCAGGATTACCAGGATTAGAGGATTTTCGGGATTTATGAACATCCTGAAAATCTCAAAATCCGGCAAATCCTGCTTCTGACAGTTGTCGCTGGGATGGACTTTGCACAAGCCCTGGCGCCACGGGCCGCGGCCTTTGCCGTGCAACGAAATGCAGTACAATTGATGACCGAACCTTCCCGTTCAGAAAATCGCAACGAGGGAACCGAATCATGTTCAAAAGCTTTAGCGCATCCTACGCCGGCCACGTGGTGGACAACGACCTGGGGCTGGAGGGGACTCCCGCCAACGACCGCTGGTATTCCAATGATCAACTGGCCGAGGTTTTCGACTGGGCCCTGGACATTTCCAGGCACCTGGAGGACAACGGCTACGATGAGTTCTGGATGGCCGAGCACCACTTCCAGCCGGAAGGGTACGAGTGCATCCCCAACCTGATCATGCTGGGGCTGTACCTGGCGTGTAACACCAAGCGCCTGAAGTACGGCTGCGGCTTCAACATCACGCCGATGTGGCACCCGTTGCGGCTGGCGGAGGACTTCGCCATGGCCGACATCCTCTCCGGCGGCCGCATCATCTTCGGCGTGGGCCGCGGCTACCACTCCCGGGAGGTGGAGACCTTTGGTTCGCCCATGTTCGATGGTGACGCCAACCGCGAGCTGTTTGAAGAGCAGGTCGAGGTGATGGTCAAGGCTTTCAACGAGGAAGCTTTCTCCCACGAGGGCAAGCACTACCAGATACCGGCGCGGGTGCCCTATCGCGGTTATACCCTGGAGAAGCTGAGCCTGGTACCGCGGCCACTGCGCCAGCCGGTGGACATCTGGCAACCCCTGGTGTCCGGCAACCCGAAGGGTGTGGACTTCATGGCCCGCATCGGCATCAAGGCGATGGTTGCCAACACGCCGGAACCGGCCCGGCACGAGCGTCTGACCATGTACCAGCAGGCCGCCGCCAAGTACGGCCGCGAGCTGGAGTTGGGCGAGGACATCGCCCTGGGCTACCGCTTCTTCATCGGCGCCAACCGGGAGCAGGCCATCAAGGAAGCGAAGCCCTACTTTGAGGAAGCCATGAAGTTCGCCGCCCCGCTGGGCCTCATGCGCCTGGAGCAGGACCAGATTGAGGCCGTGGCGAACCCCGGCCTGCGTCGTGGCGTCCACCTGCCTACCCTGGAAGAGGCAGTGGAGAGCGGAGCGTGGCTCTGCGGCTCGGCCGACGACATCGCCAATGCGCTCAAGGAAGACGAGGCGCGTTATCCCGGCGTCGAACGGGTGAACCTGGGCTCGGTGATGGGGATGCCCCGGGAGGTCTTCAAGGACCAACTCTCCCGGTTCGCGCAGGACGTCATGCCGGCGTTCAACGGCAGTTAGTCAATCCACAGGTCACGCTAACAGAGATGAGGGCGGGTTGATCACCCGCCCTCATCATTTGTGTCACCGCAATCGCCTACCGCTGCTTCGGCAGGGGCGGACGGGTGAACCAGTGGTAGCTGTAGGCGCCCTGTACCCCACGCACGAAGGCAAACAGCAGCCCCCCGTAGATGACGATCCAAATCGCGTCTCGGAAGCTGTCCAAGGTTATCAGGCCGAGAAGGATCAGCACGATCCGGGACACTACGAACCCTACCGCCAACAGGACTGCCGCCGGCCGCCAGCGGCGCATCACTCCCAGCGCCAGCAGCGCCAATACCAAACCCTCGATACCGTAGTAGATGAGGAGGTTGGCCGGCGGTATCGCCGGGGCGCTGCCCTCGACTTCGGACACCGCAAGGGCGGGAGCGGCCATCCAAACGACCAGCACTCCTATCGTCCAGACCCACCACACCAGCCCACAGACCCAGGCCCAGCGCATCCAGCGGCGGGCCTGCTCGGGGTTGGCGGCCATCATCCGCCCACGCCATCCGGGCGGGCGGGGATACTCAACGGCCTCGGGGGCCGGTTCCGGTACGGCTCCCGGCGGCTCCGAGGCCATAACGGGCTAGTTGTCTTCGTCCAACAACGGCAGGGTGGTCCAGGTCACTCCGTCGGGGTCTGAAGACAGACCTTGCTCCCCGATCATCCGCCGCAGGTCCAGGAGGGTGGCGTTGACCTCGCCGGTGACCTTCTGCCATTCCGGTTCGGGCGGGAACCAGTAGGGGGAATTGATCCGAACCACCTGGTTCTGGGAGGAGTTGAAATAGATACCGAAACGCGCTGCTTGTTGCTGCATGATGACTACTCTTTGCCCGGCGTCACGAGGGACGCCGGGCGGTCGGTGTGAGTTTGGTCCTATGCTGTGGAGTTGCTACAGGATTTCTTTCTTGAGAATGAGGCGTTCCAGCCCGTACTTCCGGCTGCCCATGATGCCAATGATGCCGGCGATGGCGAACCACAGGATAGAAACCTCGCCACCGGAAGCGGTGAAACCGCCTTCGGCCGGGAAGATGTGCGGGGCAATGCCGTTGGGGAAGTGCATCATGAAGTACGCAATCACCATGGTCACGCACAAAGCGCCGGCGCCGAGGCGGGTCAGCACACCGAAGCCGATGAGGAGGGCCGAGATGAACTCGATCCAACCTGCGACGTAAACAATGTCGGGGGGCCCGCTGCCGGGCGGTGGAAATCCCCACATCTGGAACGCCTTTTGTGCCCCGTGCAGGGAGACAAGGAAGGCGAATATCAGCCTGAATAAGAGATAGAACTCGTCGGTGAACCGCACGAAGATACGGCCAAAGATGGACGTATCCGCCGGAGTAGCGTTATTTGTGGCCATAACATTTTCCTCCGCGGCTAGTTATTTCGCCCCCATCCGGCAGGCGACGCCGCGGCAACAATGTTATTACGAAAATGTTAAACGTGCTACCGGATAATCTGTTCAATCGCTATGGTTTCTTCGCGACTCGGGCCGGTGGAAATGATCTGGGCATCGCAGCCTACGAGAGCTTCGATTCGCTTCACGTAGGCCAGGGCGTTGGCCGGTAACTGCTCCGTTTGTGTCGCGCTGGCGGTGGGTTCCATCCAACCCGACATCTTTTCGTATACGGGTTCGCAGCGCTCCAACAGGGCGGTATCGGCCGGGAAGCGGTCCAGATCCTTACCATCGGCACGGTACCCGACGCAGATTTTGACTTCTTTCATGCCGTCCAGAATGTCGAGACGGGTCAGCACGATTCCGGTGAAACCGTTGATCTGGCGGCTGTAGCGGGCGGCAACGGAATCGAACCAGCCGACCCGCCGGGCCCGGCCCGTGGTGGTGCCGTATTCGTGGGCTTTCTCCCGCAGGTCTTCGCCGGCCTGGTCGTGCATTTCGGTGGGCATCGGTCCCCCGCCAACGCGGGTGGAATAGGCCTTGAACACGCCGAGGACACCCTCTATGGACTGGGGGTTTATGCCCAGGCCGGTGATGGCGCCGCCGATGGACGGCGACGATGAGGTTACGTAGGGATACGACCCGTGGTCGACGTCCAGCAGCGTCCCCTGCGCGCCTTCCAGCAGCACGCGCTT
Source organism: Dehalococcoidia bacterium (assembly GCA_965203985.1). Taxonomy (GTDB): domain Bacteria; phylum Chloroflexota; class Dehalococcoidia; order Lucifugimonadales; family UBA3495; genus Bin87. The sequence goes on along the minus strand of CBDBDS010000013.1, from coordinate 243,330 downwards.
GCCCTGTTCCAGCAGGTGTTGCACCATCTGTTCGGTGGGCCGGACCATTGGCCGCAGCCGCTCTCCCCACCGGCGGCAAAGTTGGAGCATCTCGTCCGCGTCCACGGGGTCGCCACCGTACACGCCGGTGATGACCCGGTTCTTCATCTCCACGGCGGCCTGAACCCGGTCGGGCAGTTGCTCGGTGGTATCCAGCAGTTCGCCAACGCGGATGCCGTCGCGGGAAGCCTTGTCCACGTAGGCCGGGCCGATCCCCTGTCCGGTGGTGCCGATGGCGCCGCGGCCGCGAGCCTTCTCTTGGAGCTCATCCAGCAGGATGTGATAGGGCATGATGACGTGGGCGCGGTCGCTGACGAACAACAGGCTGGTGTCGATGCCCTGCTGCTCGAGACCGGAGATCTCCCCCAGGAGCACTTCGGGATTGACGACCACGCCGTTTCCGATGATGCCGGTGATGCCCGGCCAGCAGATGCCGGAAGGCACCAGGTGGAGCTGGAATTGCCCACGCTCGTTGATGACAGTGTGTCCGGCGTTGTTCCCGCCGGCGTATCGCACTACGCAATCGGATTGGCCGGCAAGGTAATCGATAACTTTACCCTTGCCCTCGTCGCCCCACTGTCCCCCGATTACGGCATAAGCCGGCATTGTTCTGTACTCCAGGATAATTTTAGAAGCCAAACCGAAAAATCGCCCCCGCAGGCTCTTGCCAGCGGCGGCACGACTCTTAGTGTGCGATGGCGTTCGTCGGCTAGGCGGCAAGTATAGCAGAAACCCGTATGGGGTAACAGGCCGAGGGTTGCGGAGACGGGCACCCGCGCCCACCGAAGATCGATCCGGATCTGAGACCCGGATCTCGCGTTGAAGAGCGCGCTGGTCCGAGGTTCAGCGAACCGCTAATCCGAAGTCCTCAACCGCCATGTCCGTCAGGTATTCGCCGATGGCCAGCGACGAGGTTGCGCCCGGCGACGGGGCGTTGAGCACGTGCAGCGCCCGCTGGCCCCGCAGGATATGGAAGTCGTCCAGGATCGCGCCGGAGGTGGAAACCGCCTGGGCGCGTACGCCGCTTCCGCCCGGTTCCAGGTGCTCGGCGCGTATTTCGGGGATCAACTTTTTGAGGTCGTTGACGAACACGGACTTGCTGTAGGAACGGTGCATTTCCTGCATGCCCGTCTTCCAGTGGCGCGCGGTCATCTTCCAGAACCCTGGAAAGGCGAGCGCGCCGGCGGTCTCTCCGACGCTGATGTTGCTCTTGCGGTAGCCCTCCCGCGCCCACGCCAGCACTGCGTTGGGGCCGGCCTCCACGTAGCCGTGGATGTTCCGCGTGTAGTGCACTCCCAGGAAGGGGAACCTGGGATCGGGTACCGGATAGATCAGGCCTTTCACCAAGTCTTCGCTGGCCTTGGTCAGCTTGTAGTACTCGCCGCGGAAGGGGATGATGCGCACGTCGGTCTCCTCGCCCATCATCCTCGCCAGCTTGTCGGCATAAAGCCCGCCGCAGTTGATGACGTGTCGCGCCTGGACGGCGCCGCGTTCGGTCTCCAGGGCGGCGCCTCCCGAGGTTTGCCTGCTGCGTATCACCGCCGCGCCGGTGAAGATATCCCCGCCCGCCGACTGGAATTTGCCCGCATAGGCATTGGCGACCCGCACGTAGTCGACGATGCCGGTGTGCGGGGCCCATAACGCGCGGACGCCAGTGGTGTGGGGCTCGATCTCCTGCAACCGCTCGGGTCCCACCATCTCGAGGTCCGGCACGCCGTTGGCGACGCCGCGCTCGTACAGGTCGTCCAGGCGGCCCAACTCGCTCTCGTGGGTGGCGACGATCACCTTTCCGCAGGGGTCGTACTCGATCTCGTTTTCGTCGCAGAACCGGATCAGTCGGTCCTTTCCGCCCACGCAGAACCGCGACTTCCACGAGCCGGGCCGGTAGTAGATGCCGGAGTGAATGACGCCGCTGTTGTGACCCGTCTGATGCTGGGCCAACTGCTCCTCTTTCTCGATCACGGCGACACTGAGGTCCGGCGACCGTTCCAGCAACTGCATCGCCGTGGACAGCCCGATGATGCCGCCGCCCACGATGGCCACGTCGTACTGCCGCTCTTCCACCGAGTTGGAGGCGCTACTTTGTGCCGACATATTCTTACCTTCCTAGATCGAGTGGAACGAAGTGGCAGTGGCAATCGTCGTCGCGAGGAAAAACAGCACCGACAAAGTGGTGAAAATCCAACTCACTGTGATGTTCCGCGGTATGCAAACCAGCACAGATACCATCGCAAAGAAAATAGTGAAAATTGCGATGGCAAGGCCACCTTCCCAACCCGGCCCATATAACCCTCTGTTGCCGGTCACGATTTCCAGACCAATACGATTGCCCATGGCTGCAAGGCAGATGGTGGACGCTAACACGATCACCAAATTTATGGCAATCGCAACAAAGGCAGCCTCTACAGGCATTCGGTTGGTCCGCCGCTGACGTTCTTCGTTCTGAGTTGACATAGATTGGAGCCTTTACTTTCTGAGGATCAGGCGCTGGCCGTCGGTGTCGTTGTTTTATTCGCTTCTCGTCTCAGCGCCGGCTCTCACATGAGTTACCGCCCGTATTCCGACGTTATACATCCAGTGTTTCACCCCGCAGGCTGAACCGGCAAGATGAAAATGATATTGCCATCCTGGTTGTGGCGGCGGTTGGCAAGAGCTATTGCCATTTCGTTAGTTTGACGTACTGCGGCGGTCAACTGCTGGATGTCGTAGCGTGCTTCGGTAGGCAATTGCAGGATTTCGTTTCGGGTTTGGCGAATGTTTTGGTCAGGGGCGGCGATACGCCAACCAATGGGGCCATTAGCGAAAATCCCTGGAGCAGCGCTAACGCCACAACCACGCCAATCACCGACCAAAGCACACCCACCCCGACTATGGCAACCACAATAGCGACGGTGTTGGTATCCATAGGCGAAACCTTCCTTTGGGGTTATTCATCTGCCGGTCTGTCCCACCGCGCAGTATACTGCTATTAATACTCAGACAGTTTCCGCGATTGCGTCGTTGCCACTATACGAACCGGCGCGTTCCGCAACGGACTTGAGCGTCGCCAGAGCCGGCTGTGCTTCTTCCGCTCGATCCGGCAAAGCCTCAACCACAATCAAGGCTACGGCGTGAGCAGCATCGGGATGCGCCAGCACGTTGGAGGCTGAACTCGGCTTGGGGATGGATGCGCCATCGGCGGCCATATTCTCCAAATGACAAGCCAACGCCTGCCGCGCTGTTTTGCAGGCTTCTTCAAGAGCGCTGCCGTCAGCCGTGCAATCGGGGAAGTCGGGAAATCTGACGTCAAAAATGCCACAGGCGTTGCGGTGTACCAAAGCAGCGTAAATCCGGTTCGCGTCAGCGCCCGTTACCGGCCGCAACCCAATACCATAGGCGAGAGCCTCGGATATAGGCTCCTCATAATCGGGCAAGTTATCCAATTCATCCTCAGTAAGCGGATGGCCATAGATTTCTTGGTACTCGTCAGACGCCAGGAACGCCTCAAACTCGGCCTGCGCTTCTTCTTCCGTACGCTCCGGCAGCGCTTCCACAACGATTAGAGCGATGGCATCAAAAGCGTCTTCGTGGGCCAACGCTTGGTCAGCAGAGCCCGGCGGCGGAACAGTTTCGCCATCCGCGCCCAACCCTTCGAGGTGCAGAGCCAGTGCTCCCCGCGCCATCTCATGCGCTTCTTCCAGCGTGCTACCCACAGTAATGCAGCCCGGCAGGTCCGGGAAGCTGACCCCATAATCACTGTCCAGGTCTTTGTGAACCAAAGCGATGTATGTGCGTTCCATATCAGTCATTATCAGTCATTCCTTGGCCGTAACCTGATACCCGACAACCGTTCAATGTTTCTCAGCGTCCCTATCGGGACGTCCTTGCGCGGGTGGGGTACCGGTACAGTGGCCGGTTTGGAAGGGTGTTTCATCTGGTGGTGTGATCCTTTGATGCGGTCAACATACCAACCATCATCCTCCAGCCGCCGTATCACCATCCTGCTGTCCACGCCGGCATTATACACTCCGCGTTCCGCGCCTCCGCGTTGCGCCAGCGGCCGGCCGTCGGTATCCTTGCATTGCCATGAATCGCACAGAACCTGAACCCATACGACGGATTGCCGAGTTCGCCGCCGGCGTCGCTCAAGCGGACAGCCCCTTGCCGCCGGCCGTGGCCGAGTTGTGCCGCGAGATGATGCTCAACGCCGCCGGAGCCGCCCTGGCGGGGGCGGCGCATCCCGATGGCGTTGCGCTGGCGCGTGTCGTGCGGGAGATGGGCGGCAACGGCCGCAGCACCATCATCGGCATGGGTATGCGTACCTCGCCGGTATATGCGTCGCTGGTGAACGGAACCCTGGTGCGGCTGCTGGACTACGACGACAACGCCGTGGGGACAGGAGCGCACGTCACCGCAGCCGTGTTTCCGCCCGTGATGGCGTTGGGCGAGATGCACGGGTACTCCGGGCGGGACGTGCTTTCGGCATTCGCCGCCGGATGCGAGGTCGCCGCACGCCTCAGCACGGTCGATGCGACGCGCGGCTCGGCTGGCGCGGTGGGGGCGGCAGTAGCGTCGTCCATGCTGCTGGGATTGGACGCCGACGGACTGGTCAGCGCGGTAGGGCTGGCGGTTGATGCAGCGAGCGGGGGCGCCGGCTACGGTTCCGCCGGCGCGGCCGCCATGTCGCAGGGCAGAGCCGCCATGCAGGGCGTAATTGCCGCCCTGAGCGCCGAGGCCGGAATTGATGGGACGTGCTCCAGCCCGACGTTTGCAACGACGACGCTTGCCGACCTGGGCGTCCACTGGCGGCTGGAGGACCCGGGGGTCACCATCCGCCTGTACCCCTGCCATGCGGCGAGTCACAGCGTGATTGACGCTATCCTCGGCCTCGCCCAGTTGCACCGATTTGAGCCGTCCGACATCTCTTCCGTACACATCGGAGTGACCGCCGGAACCATCGAGCAACTGCCGCACGTCCTGCCCGCCGACGGTTGGCAGGCCCGCCGTTCAATCGGTTTCATCGCCGCCGCGACCCTGTGCCACGGGGCGCCGCTGATCAATTTCTTCTCAGAGCCGGCAGTTCGGGACGAGGGTGTCCGGGCCATGATGGAGCGTGTATCCATCGAGGCCACCCTGCCGGCATCTCCGCTGGCCCTGGATCCGGCTGAGGTGGCGATTACCCTCAACGACGGCCGCACCCTGCGCCATCGTATCGACCATCCCCGGGGCTCGCCGGCCATGCCCCTGGACGCCGAGGAACTGGACGCGAAATTCCTCTACTGCACCCGCTACATCCTGCCGGCCGACCACATCGACGAAGCGGTCAGCAGTTTCCGCGGCATCCTCGACATCGACAACGTTACCGGAATGGCATCCGTACTTGGCGGCTGACTTTTCCCGTCGTTCCCGCGAAAGCAGGAACCCACAACCCTGGAGGTAATACCATGAAAGGCATTCGCGCCTACGAAGTCGGCGGACCTGACGTGCTCACATACGAGGACATGCCTGAACCCACCGCTGGTCCCGGCGAAGCGGTGGTTGCCATCCGCAACATTGGCGTCAACTACACCGACGTGTCGAGTCGGAAGGGAACCAATCCGCCAGCGTCCTTCCCCTGGACGCCCGGTCGTGAAGCATCGGGTGAGGTGATCGCCGTGGGTGACGGCGTCACCGAGGTTGCCGTGGGCGACCGGGTTGCCTACGCCATGCACACCGGGTCCTACTCTGAGCAGCAGGCGGTTCCCGCCTGGCTGCTGGTGCGCATCCCTGACGACATGGACTTCGAGACCGGCGCGGCCACTCTGCTCCAGTGCATGACCGCGCACTTCCTGGTCAACGACATCGCGCCGCTGCGGGCCGGACAGAGCGCGCTGGTCCACGCCGGCGCCGGCGGCATGGGTCTGCTGCTCATCCAGATGCTGAAGCGCATGGGCCTCCACGTGTACACCACCGTGTCCACCGACGAGAAGGCGGCGATGGCCCGCGGCGCGGGCGCCGACGACGTCATCCTGTACACCCGGCAGGACTTCGAGGAAGAAGTCCGCCGGATGACCGACGGCCAGGGCGTCAAGATCATCTACGACGCCGTGGGCGCAACGACCTTTGAGAAGGGCCTGCGCGTCCTGGGTCGGCGGGGTTGCATGGCCCTCTATGGTCAGGCCGGCGGGCCGGTCGGTCCGGTGGACTCCGGAATGCTGCGCAACGGGTCACTGTTCCTGACCCGCCCCAGCCTGGGCGACTACACGGCCACGCGCGACGAACTGCTGCAACGCGCCGAGGAATGCCTGGATTGGGTACAGTCGGGCGAGGTCAGGCTAAAGGTCACCCTGAACCTCCCGCTGGCCGACGCCGCCGAGGCCCACCGCCGCCTGGAGGGCCGGGAGACTACAGGGAAGATACTGCTGACGCCGTGATAAGCTCAACATAACCAGTATGTCCGCCAAATCAGTCAGCAGGAGGAAACCATGCCCGAGGCCGTTCCTTTCCACGAAAAACTGCATACGCTCACCGTTGAAGAATTCGGCGAGCAATACCTGTCAATCATCGCCGCCGTGTTCGCGCAGGACGGGAAGGCGATCATCTTTGACGGCGACAAGCCCATCGTGCAGATAACGAGGTACGAAGAACCGCCGCTCCATGGTTACGGCTCCATGAAAGGCCAAATCAAAATCCTCGGCGACATCGTATCCCCGCTCCCTCCCGAGTGGTACAGCAGCAACTATGACGAGGAAAATCTGGTTTGATTCTGCCGGATACCCATGCTCTGCTCTGGTTCCTCGAGTCCAGCCCGCGCCTCGGCTCGACAGCCCAACGGAGAATACGAGAAGCTATCGAATCAGGGCAAGCAGCTTTCTCCGCCATCTCCGTTTGGGAAGTCGCCCTACTACTGTCTAAAAACCGTCTTACGCTCAACGTCACCGCCATCCAGTGGCGTCAAAGCCTCCTCGCCGCCGGACTCACTGAAATCCCGGTTGACGGCGCAATTGCGGCCCGCTCCGTGGCCTTGACCGATTTCCACGACGACCCCGCCGACCGCATCATCGTCGCCACCGCCCAGGAGGGACACCAACTGATAACGGATGACCGCCATATCCTCGACTGGTCTGGCCAATTGGACTGTTTTCCCGCACGCCGTTGACGCTCCTAATCGCCCGCCATACAATTAACCCCGCAAATCCGAATACCCACAAGCCGTGAAGGGGATTAGTAACCGTCCAGCGGGGCCCAGAGAGCCGGGTTAGCTGTGAGCCGGCGCCAAGCGCAGGCGGCGAATGGACCCCGGAGCCGCCCGCCGAAAGGCTGCAACTTGACCAGTTGCGGGCCGAGTAGGATGGGCCGCATGGGCCGCGTTATCCGCCCGCCGAACACCGTACGCAGGGTGGCATCGCGGCCTACAGGCTCGTCCCGCAGGGGACGGGCCTTTTCTTTTGCCGCCTCCACCCAACACAGTTGGAAATCATCACATGAGCAACTACTATCCCAACCTTGATCAGGTCCGTGCCCTGGCCGGACAGGGCAACCTCTGCCCGATATACCGGACCATCAACGCCGACCTGGAAACCCCCGTGTCGGCCTACCTGAAGGTGGCGCGTCCGCCCTACTCATTCCTGCTGGAATCTGTGGCCGGCGGCGAGCGCATCGGCCGCTACAGTTTTATCGGCACCGAGCCCTACGACGTGTTCAGCACCGGCGCCGACCAGCCTTCGGGCGCGGTGGACCCGCTGACCCTGGTGCAGCGGGAAATGGACACCTTCCGGCTGATTCCAGTGGAGGGTCTGCCGCCGTTCCACGGGGGCGGCGTCGGTTATGTCGCCTATGATGCCGTGCACTACTTCGAGCCGCGCGTGCCCATGCCGGAGGCCGACCCGCAGGGCCTGCCCGAGTCGGTCTTCATGTTCACCGACACGCTGCTGGTGTTCGACCACCTGCGCCACGACATCAAGGTGGTGAGCCACGCCCGGCTGGACGACGGCGACATCGCTGCGGCCTACACCGCGGCCACCGCCAAGATCGAGCGTATGGTGGATCGGCTCTCCCGGCCGCTGGAAATCCCGCCGGAACTGCTGGCGACACCCACGCTGCCCGCTGGCAGCGAGACCCAGTCCAACTTCACCGTGCCGGAATACGAAGCCGTCATCGAGAAGTGCATCGAGTACATCTACGCCGGCGACGTCATACAGGTGGTGAACTCCCAGCGGTTCAGCCGTCACACCGACGCCCACCCCTTCCAGGTGTACCGGGCTCTGCGGGGCAGCAACCCGTCGCCGTATATGTACTACCTGGACCTCAACGGGTTCCAGATCGTCGGCGCGGCCATCGAGACCGTGGCCACGGTCCACGATGGCACCGTCTCTACCCATCCCATCGCCGGCACGCGGCCACGGGGCCAGACGCCGGCCGAGGACCTCGCCCTGGAAGAAGAGTTGAAGGGCAGCGAGAAACAGCAGGCCGAACACATCATGCTGCTGGACCTCGGCCGCAACGACATCGGCCGCGTCAGCGTTCCCGGCACCGTCAGCGTCACCCAGTACATGGACGTGGAGCGGTTCTCTCACGTCATGCACCTGGTGTCCCACGTGGAAGGGCAGCTCAAGCCCGAGATGACCCCCTACGACGCCCTGCGCGCGTGCTTCCCTGCCGGCACGGTGTCCGGCGCGCCCAAGATCCGCGCCATGGAGATCATCGCCGAGGTGGAGCAGGAGCGGCGCGGGCCCTACGGCGGCGCGGTGGCCTACTTCAGCTATAACGGCAACATGGACACCGCTCTGGTCCTGCGCACCGGCATCTTCAAGGACGGCGTCATGTATGTCCAGGCCGGCGGCGGCGTGGTCGCCGACAGCGTAGCCGAGGACGAGTACATGGAGACCCGCCACAAATCCGGTGCCATGATGCGCGCCATTGACGTGGCCGAGGGGGCCGTCTGAAGCCCCCTGGTTTTCAGGCGCTCTGCTTTGATATAAAAGCATCAGGCATGCAGCCATCCAACCGGGTAGAGTGAGTTTCATGCAGGTTTTGAAGTACCAAACGGCAGCATCGGACTTCCTCCGGCAAGTCTTTGAGGAGCTTGAAGATGGCGACCTCCGCCAGGCGTCTGAGAAAGGCTGGGGCGCCGCTGCTTCAGTCGTGAAAGCGATAGCAGAGCAACGCGGATGGGAGCATCACAGCCACGATAGATTGTTCGAGGTCGCCGCCTTACTGACTGATGAATCGGGCGACGTAAATATCCGCCGCGATTTTCAAATGGCGTCATCGTTGCACACCAACTTTTATGAGGGCTGGTTGCATACGGAGATGGTTCGTGATGGCTTGCATCAAGTTCAGCGATTGCTGACGGCCCTGGAACCTTTGCTCCCATAGGAGGCCAACAATGCTCAAATCATTCTTCCACACTGGCTTTATCGTCAAGGACCTGGAGGCCGCCGTCGCCTTCTATTCCGACGTGCTGGGCCTGACCCTGACCATGCGCACTGAGCGCACCGGTGAGTTTCCCACCACGCTACTGGGATTCCCCGACACTCACATCAAGGGCGCGTTCTTTGACATGGGCGATGGGCACCAGTTGGAGCTCATCCAGTACATGAACCCGGAGGGTGGGTACGCCGATTTCGACAAGAACGACGTGCGCGCCGCGCATCTGGCCTTCTACGTCGAGGACATCGACGCCTTCTATGAGAACACCCGCAACCGGGGCCTCAGCTATCCCACGCCGCCGGTGCCGATGTACGACGACGCCGGCAACATGGTACGCAAGGCGTCTTACTGCCAGGACCCGGACGGCAACTGGCTGGAACTGGTGGAGCTGTATTAGTGCTCGACGAAACCGAGAACACGCAACCGCGTTACGGCGAATTCCACTCTCGATCTACACTTTTGCGTGTTGTTCGCACGAGGCTCGGGTTCTGCTGCCTACCCTAGAGGAAAACCATCATGCCTGATTGGGAACTCATTGGCGATAACCGCAACACTGCAAAAATACCGCAGTGGGTGCTGGATAAGTTTGCCAGCATTCCGGGTAGCCACGGGACGATGCTCATTGAATACCCTGAACCCGGCGGTCAGCTTCGTTTCAAGGGCAGGACATTCAGGTACCGTATCGACATGGGCAACCAATCTTGGACGGTGTACAGAAGATTGCGACGTAAAGCGATGCGCGGCTAGTCCCAAGCTAGATCAAACAGGTATACCTGTACCAGAGCGCAACCGAAAGAGAGAACTATGCTGCTGCTAATCGACAACTACGACAGCTTCACCTACAACCTCTACCAGTACCTGTGCGAGCTGGGCGCTGAGGTTGAGGTGGTGCGCAACGACAAGACCACCATCGAGGACATCGAAGCGATGCAGCCCGAGGGCATCGTGGTATCGCCGGGACCCTGCACGCCCCGGGAGGCCGGGATATCCAACGACGTCATCCGGCACTTCGGCCCCAGGCTGCCGGTGCTGGGCGTGTGTCTCGGCCACCAGTGCATCGGCGACGCCTACGGAGCGACGGTGGACCGGGCCGGCGAGATCCGCCACGGCAAGACCTCGATGATCCACCACGATGGCAAAGGGGTGTTCGCCGGCCTGCCCAACCCGTTTGAGGGCATCCGCTACCACAGCCTGGTCATCTACCCCGAAACCATGCCCGACTTTCTGGAAGTCACCGCTTGGACGGACAACGGCCTCATCATGGGCGTGCGCCACAAGGATCTACCCGTGGAGGGCGTGCAGTTCCACCCCGAGTCGATCCTGACCACGGTAGGGCACGACCTGCTGCGCAACTACCTGCAGCAGGTGGAGGAGTTCCACCGACCGGCCTGAACGGCGGGCCGGCAATTGCGTTAGCTGATCTCCGCGATGGCCTCGATCTCGACGTCCAGGCCGGGCTCCGCTAAGGCAGTGATCTCCACCAGGGTGTTCGCCGGGTAGGCGCCCCCGAAGAACTCAGCCCACAGCGCTTCCTGCGTTTCGCGGCCTTCCTGCCAAGCGGGGACGCTGGTAACGAAGGTCGTGATTTTCACGATGTCCGACGGCTGGCCACCCTCGGCCTGCACGATTCGCGCGACCCGATCCAGCGTCACCCTGGTCTGCTCCATCATCGACTTGCCCTGGGCATCGGTGCCGCGAGCCGTGCAGCCGGCGACGAACAGCAGGTTGCCCACCTTCACGCTGCGGCTGAAGGTCGGGCCGGACGGCGCGATATCGGGATGGTTGTTCCTAGTCTTTTCCATTGTCGTTTCCTCCGGTTCGATGCGGGTTCGGTTGGTTGTCACCGAAGGGTTGCACTCACCTGACGGGATTGCCGCGCTCCGCTCGCAATGACACCTCGGGGAGCAAGGGTTCAGGGGTTGCGGAACTTGGGCATAATGTGCTCGGCGAGGAGTTTGAGCGAGCGGTGGGTCGCTTCTGCCGACATGAGCCCGCGGTTGGTAAGCATCAGGTTGCGGATGCCCAGGCGACGCATCTCGTCCAGCTGCTCGGCGACCCGCCGCGGGCTGCCCACGAGGTTTTCCGGCGCATCAGGATCGGGCCGCTCCCTGTAGGACTCCTTCTGTATGGGCGGCGGCTGGTAGGACATGGGGAATTCCTTGGGGTTCCACCGCTCGCGATAGTCCTGGATGGTGGTGTAGGCTTCCAGGTTGGCCGGCAGGAATTCGTCCATGGCCTGGTCGTCGGTTTCCGCGACGTGGATCTCGCGCCAGACCCAGATCTGGTCCAAGTTGCGTTCGATTGCGTCCTCGTCGAATCCCGCCTCGGCCATGGTGTCGCGGTAGAGGGCGATGTCGGCGGCGGTGCTGTTGATGGAGCGGCCACGCAGCAGGATCGGCCGGCCGATGCGGGCCATCTCGATGATCGACTCGCGATTGATGCACGCCCGTGCCAGCGGGGGATGGGGTTTCTGGTACGGCCGGGGACGGACCGATGGGAACGCGACCTGGTAATGCTCGCCCTGGAAATGGACGTTATCCTGGGTCCACGCCGTGACCATCAGTTCCTCGGCTTCCTCCATCTGGGCCGCGCCCAGCGCCGGGTCGGTTCCGAAACCGGTGTACTCGAAGGCGTTGTAGTTGGAGCCCTTGGCGGTCCCCACCACCAGCCGGCCCCGGCTGAGGTTGTCCAGCAGCGCGGTCTGCATCGCCACGCGGACGGGGTTGTGCAACGGGAGCTCGATGATGCCGAAGCCCAGCAGGACCCGGCTGGTTTTCACCGCTACCGCGCCGGCGAATACCAGCGGGTCGCCGTAGACGCACTCCCCGGTGAAGTAGTGCTCGGCGAACCAGATGGCGTCGTACCCCAGCTCTTCGACCAAAACCGCCTCATCGAGGCATTCCTGGATCTCCACGTCGTCGCGGGAATCGTCGAATTTCATGGGGTAGAAGAAATGGCCGAAGCGCATGGTCGCACCGTAACACCAATGGGAGTTCGGGGATTATAGCACCGAGTGATTTACTTACCCTGACGGTCGGGTCGGCTCTAGCACCTGGAGTTGCTGCTCCGCGCAGGTGGCCATTGTTGCCGGGGAATCGTCATTTGTATGTTGCGTATGTTGGGCAGACAGGCCAATCTGCTCAGCAGGCGTGGGAGGCGCGTCGACCGTCATTGGGTGGGTCAGGCCGTGGGACCTGACCGCTCCGAGCGGGAGTAGGACACCCCTCACACCACCAACTCGGCCCTCCGAACGGATACTTTGTCATCGCGAGGGGCCTGGCGACCTGGCGATCTCGTTTCCCGAAAGCAGCGCCCCTTGCCCCAGCGGGATTGGCGCCCCCGCATCAAGTGCGGAGTCGCAATGACAAACTGGGTACGCGTGAGGCGACGCCGCCGATTGTCGGCCCGTAGCGAATGTTGTACCATCGTTTGGCCTCAAATGGCCTCAATTTCCCGATAGCCGGCACCTGGAGGATAGCTTTATGGCCAGCACCGCACAACGTGAACGCGACATCGCCATCGTGGGCGTCGCCGAATCGGACGAGATGGGCAATGTTCCCAGCAAGTCTTCCCTCCAGCACCACGCCGAGGCCGCCTACAACGCGCTGGACGATGCTGGCCTCTCCCTGTCCGACGTCGACGGGCTGATGACCGCCGGATTCAGCACCCTGGCCACCGCCGAGTACTTCGGCGTCCAGCCTTCCTTCACCGACAACACATCCGTCGGCGGCTCGTCATTCGTGATCCACGTCGCCCACGCCGCGGCGGCCATTCGCGCCGGCTACTGCGACACCGTCCTCATCACCCACGGGCAGGCCGGCCGCTCCACGCGCGTCCCGGTGCCGGCGGACCGCAACCTCCCGGTCGCCCAGTACGAGACTCCCTACGGCATGATTGGGCAGCCCATCAACTACGCCATGGCGTGCACCCGCTACATGCACGAGTACGGCGAGGACCGCACCCGCCAGGCCCTGGCCGAAATCGCCGTTTCCACCCGCGCGTGGGCGAACCTGAACCCCGTGGCCTACATGCACGACTCGCCGATGTCCTTCGACGACTACCACAACTCCCGCTGGGTGGCCTGGCCGTTCCACCTGTTTGACTGTTGCCTGGTGACCGACTCCGGCGCGGCGATAATCGTGACCACCGCCGAGAAGGCGGCCAACTGCAAGAAGGAACCAGTGTGGGTGTTGGGCGCGGCCGAGGGCCACGACCACAACCTCATCAGCTTCATGCCCAACCACACCTCGACGTGGGCCCGCGAGACCGGGCCGCTGTCGCTAGAGCGCGCCGGCCTGACCCACGACGACATCGACCACACCATGATCTACGACTCCTTCACCTACACCACGCTGGTGACCATCGAGAGTCTTGGCTTCTGCGGACCCGGTGAGGGCCCCGACTTCGTAGCCAACCAGCGCACGGCGCCGGGCGGCGACTTCGCTCTCAACACCAACGGCGGCGGGCTTTCGTACTCCCACCCTGGCATGTACGGCAGTTTCCTGCTGGTGGAGGCGGTGCGGCAGTTGCGCGGCGAGTGCGGTGACCGCCAGGTCAATCGCAAGGGCTCCTCGGACCAGCCGGCAGCCACGAGCATCGTCAACGGAACCGGCGGCTCCCTGTCCTCAACCGGCACGGTGGTGCTGGCGACCGGATAATGCGACTGCCGCCGCAGCGGCTGTAGTAGAATGGGATTAGCCAAAGGCGCAGCAGAAAAATACTGGGTAATTTATTACTTGGTTTACACCATCTGCGTGGGGCTGGGTCTATGGCGATACCCGCCTTGGCAGGCTCAAGGAAACGACACCTTGTTCCTGCTGGCGGCTGTATTCGGCGCGTCTGCCGGCGTGGCGCTGTCGATAGCCATCTTCATGGAGGTAACGGTTCGCATGGTACTGCTTATCCCCGACGCAATCAGGAAAATCAAAAGGGAAGAACGCAGGCGTATTATCGACGCCCTGGCCAAAGCAGGCATTCGCTCCGGTGAATCCAGCGAGGTGTTGAGTCCGGCGGAAATTCGAAGGATCGTGGAGGACGGACAAGACGACCGCTCCTGACGCTCGAACGATTCTGAATTGGGACGTTCGATGGATCCGACCGATGGCTGAGAGGATGTGGTCAAATGGTGCTGCTAATTCCAGCCGAAATCAAAAGACTCAGGGAACAGGGCCGCACGGAAGGTCGTCGTGAAGAACGTCGTCAGATCATTGACGCTCTTCGGCAAGCCGGCGAACGTGAAGACGGATCGGTCCACATCACGCTGACCCCTGAAGTCATGAAATTGCTTATGGGTGACGCCGATCCCGATTAGCAACGCCAGCCCATCACCCCTGATACTGATGCCCGCCAGTCCCTATCGTGACTCAGGGCATCTATTTCGCAGAGCGGTAAGCACAAATTCACCACCTGAACACTGGAAACATGGACATCGTAATCATCGGCCTTCCTCAATCTGGCAAATCTACCCTTTTCAACGCGCTCACCCTGGGCAAGTCCGACGCCAGCGGCGCATCGGGCAGCCCTACTGAAATGCACATCGGGACGGTCAAAGTACCGGACCCGCGCCTGGACCACCTGGGAGAGATCTACCACCCGCGCAAGATCGTTCCTGCGGAGATACGCTACACCGATCTGCCCGGGCCTGAGGGCATGGCCCGGTCGCAGGGGATCAGCGGACGGTATCGCAACATTCTCCAATCCGCCACGGCGTTCCTGGTGGTGGTGCGGGCTTTCCAGAACGACGCGGTTCCCCATCCCACGGGCGCGATAGACCCGGCCCGTGACCTGGAGGCCATGCTCGGTGAGCTGACCTTCGCCGACCTGGAAGTTCTGGAACGGGCGTCCACACGCCTGGCCGACCAGGTGAACAAGACCAAGCCGGCGGAAAGGCCGATGGTGGTGCGACACAAGGAGACCGTGGACAAGGCCCGCGCCGGCCTGGAAAACGGTGTACCGGTGCGTTTGCAGACCTTCACCGTCTCCGAGCGGGCGGTGCTGATTAACTACCAACTGCTCACCGACAAGAACGTGATCGCCGTATTCAACACGGATGAAGGGGCAGATGCGATATCTATATCCGACCTGGATATCGATCCTGCCCTCACCGCCGGCGTGGGTCAGGTCAGCATCAGCGCGCGGGTGGAGGCCGAGTTGAGCACGATGGACCCGGAGGAAGCCGACGAGTTCCGCTCGGACTTCGGCCTGGGCGAGTCGGCCACGTCGCAGGTGATCCGGGCCAGCTACGATACCCTGGGCTTGGTGTCGTTCCTGACCGTGGGCGATGACGAGGTCCGCGCCTGGAGCGTGCCCGGGGGTATGCCGGCCGTCAGCGCGGCCGGGGTGATCCACACCGATTTCACCCGCGGCTTCATCCGGGCCGAGGTCATCGCCTACGAAGACTTTTCCGCCTGCGGCGGTATGGTGCAGGGGCGCAAGGAAGGACTGCTGCGCTCCGAGGGCAAGACCTATCCGGTGAAGGATGGGGACATCATCAACTTCCTGGTCAACGTGTAATTCAGGGTCAACGTGTAAGCGCCATGATCAACATTCGCCAGTTCCGCGCCGAGGACGCCGAGGCGGTCCGCGACCTGTTCGCCCACGCCCAGGACGACATCGCCGAGAGCTACAGCCACACCGCGGCCGACCGCGAGGGGTTCCACGAATACATCGACGGCGCCCTCAACCACGACCTGGCCCACATTGAGCGGAGCTATTTGCAACGGCCGGGCAGCAACTTCTGGATCGCCGAGCTGGACGGCGAGCCGGTGGGCTGTATCGGCGCCTACCGCCGGGACGATGACGAAGCGGAGATAAGACGCCTGGCGGTGGCCCGGTCGGCGCGCCGTCGGGGTGTGGCCTCAAAACTGCTGGACCAGGCAGAGGAGTTCTGCCGGGACGCCGGGTACGCCCGCGCCATCGTCTGGACCGCCAACCACATGACCGCCGCCATCTCCTTCCTCCAGCATCGCGGCTACCATGAGCTCGAAGACCACGCCTTTCCGCACACCAGCCTGACGCTGTTTCTGTATGGGCTGGAACTGTAGGCGGCGCTGCTTACGTTCGCCGGCGGCGGTTTTGATATATTGGGTGTGAGGAGGTGGGCTACGATGTTCATTGCGGAGATGACGATAAAAGACGTCCCGCCGTTCAGTGGGGAAGTCGATTTCAAATTCGATAAGCACGTTAACGTGTTCATCGGGCCGAACGCGAGTGGGAAGAGCACTTTGCTTGAGCAGGTGCTGGTCAACTACAACTCACCCGATACTAACGGGTCTGAATTGGCCTACATAGACGGTCAACCCGTTAACTTGATACGTGGTGAGCACTGCGCTATCGCCCTGGAAGACGATGACGGTACCTATGACCACGACAGCGAGAGATTCAATGTCATTATCATACCTGCGAGTAGAGCGCGTTACGGTTTCTTACAAACCAAAGAAGGGCTGGTGACGGCCTCTGAATTGCACACTTATTACGGTGTCGATTCACTTTCTCATACGCTATACGAAGACTATATCCATGGCACTGTGTCTGCTCTGCAACGAGTGGTTCAAAACGAAGTAATTGACTACGGGCCTGCACTGGAAGGACGGGAATATTCAGATTGTGAACTGCTTCATCCCTTCGTTCTAGACAAAGCGGAAGAAAACCCTCGAAAAGCAGGGCAGGGTCTCCAAGAGGCTTTATCTGTTGCACATTCTTGTGCAAAAGAAATATGCCAGGAGGTTATTCA
Source organism: Dehalococcoidia bacterium (assembly GCA_965203985.1). Lineage (GTDB taxonomy): Bacteria > Chloroflexota > Dehalococcoidia > Lucifugimonadales > UBA3495 > Bin87. Next base: position 226,169 of record CBDBDS010000013.1, on the reverse strand, counting down.
AGGAAACGCGCCACTGCATGGGCGCGTGGTAAAGGAAGTCGAATCTGAAAGTGGATTGCCCGTACTAGATGCTCATCTTGAGCTAGGGGTACGTGTTCAGACTAACGACCGTGGCGCGTTTGATCTGAACATTACCGCGCTGTCGGCGGGCATCGAAGGGACGCTCTGGTGGACCAGATTGATCGCTCTCAGTCTGGTGTTCATGCACGAATTTGAGCCAGGATGGCAAAACCGGCGCGCCATCTTGCTCATCGACGAAATCGAGAACCACCTGCATCCCACCTGGCAGCGAAGGGCCATTCCGGCGATTCGAAAACATTTCCCAAACGTGCAGATTTTCGCCACCACCCACTCGCCTTTCGTGGTGGCAGGGCGGAAGAAGGGGCAGGTGCATTTGCTGAAGCGGGACGAGAACGGTGTCGTCAGCACCACCACCAATCAACAGGACATCATCGGCTGGACGGCGGATGAGATCCTGCGCGTATTCATGGGGGTCGGCGAGCCCACCGACGAGCGCACGGCTAACGCCGGGGCGGAATTGCGCCGGTTACGAGATATGGGGAAGCTGGCGGATGAGCGTGAGGAGGAGCAGCGTCAGGCGCGTATCCGCGAGTTGCGGGAAATCGTCAACATAGACGTGCTCGACGGGCCAAGGGCAGCCGAAGATGCACGTTTTCTTGCCGATCTCAGATCCATATTGCACCGTTACAGCCAACAGCAAGACTTGAACCAAGAGAACGGTTAGTATGCATAACATTCCGAGGAACGCGTCAGAGCCAACCGAACTTAAGACTTTGCGGCAGTCTGGAGATGCAGACTTCGGCCCACTGGATGCGCCTTTGGATGCCATGTTTGCGGGAGTGTGCGGCTACTGTGAACGCAAACCATTATGGCGGTCCCAGCAGGATGGGGTAGGGACCAATGACACTGACTTGCCGGACCGCGAGGGATTACTCTTCACTTGCGACCATCTTCGCCCCCGCCGATTGCTTTGCAATCCGAATGCTCCAGTGGGTCAATGTACCGCTAACCTGCCGCCCCACAGGTCCAATTGCGCGATCTACGATTGGCACAATTTGGTTTACGCCTGTCAACCGTGTAACGCCGTCAAGGGTGGGCAATGGCCGACGGACGGCGACAAAGCACACTCGTATATCAATCCCTGTGAACATTCGGACAATCCTTCGGCGCCGGACCGAGTGTTCGAGTACGATCTGGACAGCGGCAGGCTCACCGTGCGCGGGAACGTGAGCGGCGTTCCCAGAGCCAACGCCGTTCAGACTATCCGAGACTTGGCCCTTAACGACCCGCGCGGCAGGATCGAAACAACCGATTACAGTGCCGGAGAACGACGCATCAGTCTGGCTGAACTTCGCCTACGATGGGTATCGGATTTGCGAAAAACCCTGGACATTATCGTGGAGGTTGCGCCTTCCACTCTTACCGACGTAATCAGAGGGTTTGTCTCGCCGGATGCGCGATTTTCCTCCATCGCCCGGCAATTCGTCGAAGAGTCGAGGTACAGGCGCTATCTGACGTGATCTGCGTCCAGCGCCGGCTATCCAATCGGCCGCGCAAAGCTGATCTCGTGGCCGTCCGGGTCGGTTATATGATAGTAGCGTTCCCTCCAGGGCGCGTCGGCCGGTTCGCCGTCGGGGGTGTAGCCGGCGTCAACCATGCGGCGATGGTGTGCATCCACGTCGTCGACGTAGAGGATGCAGCGGCCCCACCAGCGCACGTCGGCGTCGGTGGACAGGATCAGGTTCAGGTAGCCGTCGCCGATGCTGAGCGAGGTGAATGACGCCTCCGGCCCGCCGTACAGGATGGGTATGCCCGCTCCGTCGTGATAGAAGGCCACCGCCCGCGCCATGTCGCGCACCGCCAGCGTGATCGCGCTGATGCTTTGTACCGTCATCGTGTGTCTCCCGGCGGTGTTGCACAGCCGTGTAGTAGAATGATGCCAAACTGACTAATGGTTGCCGGCGAGAATTATGTCAAAAATTGACCACCAACGCATAGCCGCGGCGCCAGACTGCCTGCCCCGGCTGGAATCGATTCTGCGAGAGATGGGTTCCGTCATCGTTGCCTACTCGGGCGGCGTTGACAGCGCGCTGCTCGCCGTGGCCGCGCATCGCGCGCTGGGAGATCGCGCCCTGGCCGTCACCGCCATCTCGCCGGCACTGGCCGCCCGCGATCTGGGCGACGCGGAGATGGTGGCGAGGGAGTTCGGGATCAACCATCGGGTCATTCACACCGACGAATTGCAGCGGGAGGGCTATGTCGCCAACTCTCCCCAGCGATGCTATTTCTGCAAGACGGAGCTGTACGACCAACTCGCCGTCCTGTCCGCCGCTGAAGGCTTCCAATGGATCGCCAACGGCGCCAACACCGACGACCTGGGCGACTACCGCCCCGGCATGACCGCCGCCGCCGAGCACAACATCCGCAGTCCCATGGTGGAAGCGGGCATGGACAAGGCCCAAGTGCGCGCCGCCGCCCTCTGGCTGGGAGTGCCGCTGTGGGACAAGCCGGCCCAGCCGTGCCTCTCGTCGCGCATTCCCTACGGTACTCCCGTGACTGTCGAGTCCCTGCGGCGCATTGAGGCGGCCGAAGACATCCTGCGCGATCTGGGTCTCCGGGAAGTCCGCGCCCGCCACCACGACAAGCTCTGCCGCATCGAAGTGGGCGCCGACGAGATGGAACTGGCCTTCGCTCACCGCGACGAAATCACCCGCCAACTGAAGGCCCTGGGTTACCTCTGGGTCTCCCTGGACCTCAGTGGCCTGCGCTCCGGCAGCCTGAATGACGTGCTGCGCGTGGGCACGGCCAACTCGCGGGTATGAAAACCGCGTTCATCCAGTCGGTAGGCGGCGCCAGCGGCGACATGTTGCTGGGCGCGCTGCTGGACGCGGGCCTGCCACTTGATACTGTCCGTGACACTATCGACGCATTGGGTATCTCCGGCGTCGAACTAGAGACCGCAACCGAAATCCGGTGCGAGGTTCGCGGTACCCGCGCCTTGGTGGATGTAAGCGCCGCGCCACGATATTCACCCCAAAATATGCTGGAAACCGTGGGCGGCGCCGACGGCTTGTCGCGACGGACGCGGGAGCGAGCGGCCGCGGTCCTAAAGGCGCTGTTCGCAGCGGAGGCGCGAGTCCACGGCAACGAGCCAGACCGGATCCACCTCCATGAGTTGGGCACCGCCGATACCCTGGTTGACGTGGTTGGCGTAGTGCATGGGTTGGAGCAACTTGGTGTCGAGCGCGTCTGCGCATCGCCGCTGGTCCTGGGCGAGCCCGGCGGTCCGCGTCGGCCCGGCGGGTACAGCAATCCCGCGCCGGCGACGCTGGAGATCATCGCGGCGGCCGGCGCGCCGGTGGCGCCGGAGCGGCAGTTCCACGCCGGCGTCGGCGAGCTGACCACCCCCACCGGCGCGGCGCTGATTACCACGCTGGCCGATGAGTTCCACCAGCCGGCCATGACCATTGACCGCATCGGCGTGGGCGTCGGCGGCAAAGACCCGGCGGCGTTCCCCAACGTGCTGCGCCTGTGGCTGGGCGAAACCATCCCCTCCGCTGTCATTGCGAGTGAAGCGCGGCAATCTCCGGAAGCTCAGGCCGCGCAACCCTTCGCCCGCTGGCAGGACAACGTGGTGCTGCTGGAGACGAACCTGGACAACGCCACCGGCGAGCAACTGGGTTTCGCCATGGAACGCCTCTTCGAGGCCGGCGCCCTGGACGTGTGGCACACGCCGATCCAGATGAAGAAGAACCGCCCCGGCATCCTGCTATCCGCCCTGGCCCCGGCCAACCTGGAGTCCCGCCTGGCGGAGGTGTTCCTGCGGGACACGCCGACGCTGGGCGTCCGCGTCCGCCCGGTGGGTCGCTACGTGGCGGAGCGGGACACCGTGACGGCGGAGACGGAGTACGGGCCGATGCGGGTCAAGCGAAAGTGGCTCGCCGGCGAGGTAGTCAGCGCGGCGCCGGAGTACGAGGACGTGGCGGCGGCGGCGCGGGAGGCGGGAGTGGGGTGGAGTGTGGCGGCCGAAGCATCTGCCTCAGCGCGTTTGGACACCCAATGACCTGGCAAATGCTGCTACGTAGCTTGAAAAGGGTTGCCCCGGTTGTGACAGTTCCTGAAATATGTCCCTCGTTAGATCAATATTGGAGTGCGAATCGCCAAAATCCGACTCTATCTGCGTAATCAATGTTTCCAGATAAACGTTTCTCAAATAGGGCAAACGCTCATCTCCGCTCACGCTATCGTTGGCATCGGAGTTCAAATCCAAATCTGCGATGGTACGGTCTGCCTTCCACCAATCGCCGGATGACAGGCTCGGCGAAGGCATTATCTGCCCCGGGATTAAATCGTCATTGTCGTCAGTAAATCCTGAGGTGTTGGCAATCCCGATGTAATATTCGAAAAAACCTTCTGCTGGCTGTTGGTCAGGAACCAGGCTGGGGTTGACATAGCTGTATGCAATATCATCGTTCCCGGCATCACCAGGCCACTTGTTTGACTTCTGGTAATCGCAACGTTCACAAGCGTACACCAGGTTGACCCACGTTAACCATTCGTCTGGGAATATCGAGCGTGGTCGAAAGTGCTCTATCACCGTCACCATGCTGGCGCAATCCTGTTCGCAGTAGCCGCATATTCCTGAGAAATCGGCCCGCAGAGCGTTCCTGACTTCCTGACGTATGCCATCGCCGTCAAGCCCGTGCAGATACGCAGCGCAGCACGGGGCCGGCTGGCGTCCCCGGCAACTCCTGACCTCATCCCCGGCCGTGCCGTACAGTTCATCCCAGCCGTCATACCGGCAACGGATAGCATCAAAATAATCGGGTTCAGGCGAACGTTCAACTCCGTGCATTGCTACCCGTTGTCCTGGTTCAGTTCTTCCTCGCGCCGCCGGGCCATTGCCTCCCGGAACCGGTTGGCAAATTCTTCGCGTCGCCGGGCCATCGGACCGCCGGCCAGCAGGTCCCGGTCCACCAGGCGGCGGAGCTGCTGCATGCGTTTTTGGCGCTCCGCTTCCTCGCGCTCGTCCGCTCGCGACCCTTCATTGCGCAGTTGCCGTAACTCCTGCGCCGCTTCTGCTGTCGCTAGATCCGTAGGGTCTTGCACCTCCAAATACTTCCGAGAAATCTCGTCCGCCGTCAACCCCTTGATAGGTTCCGTGTTGGTCTTGGCAGTAATCAACCCGTTCGTGTCGCGGATAAGCTGATGCACTTGGCCTGCTTCCCGGCCGGCCACCACGAAGGGGGAGTGCGTGGTGGCGAAAATCTGCAATCCGGGGAAATGCTCAAGCAGGGCGGGAATGACGCGGCGCTGCCAAGTGGGATGCAGGTGGTTTTCGATTTCGTCGATGAGCAGGATGGCGGGCCGCACGTTCCAATCTTTCGCAAAGTTATAATGACACAAAATTTTCAGTGCCAGCCACCGTATCCATAGTAACGTGCTTTCCGTCCCCGAACTCAAGTGACCGAGATATATCGGCGGTTGGTCTTCATATCCTTGGTACGCTGCCTCCGATGGTTGTTCAAATAGCGGAAGGTTTCCGAAGTTGCGTATATCGTTGGTATTGATGCCCATCATACGCAATACTTTAATATTTCCAGGATTGCCTTGCGGATGATGCAAATATCCTAAAGCATATGGGTCCGGTATATAATTATGTGATGATCCATCGACAATAACTTCGTCGCAAATCGCCTTGCTGCAATCGTCCGCCAACTTACCCGCATCCATCAGATATACCCGTGCATACGGCGCATCCTCGCTTGGCTCTTCACCCCACAGTTTTGCACCCAGTGCTGTGTACGCGCGCACTGTTCGTAAGCCAGTGAAGTGCTCTTTCATAATGTCAGTTGCATTGTCCTCAGTGACATCCAAATTTTCCATCTCGGATACTCCGGGCAACCCTTCACGGACGGAGGGGATATGAATAGCTGGTGGGCTAACTCGATGATAAACCGGCTGGTCGCTAGTTCCGGTCCAGTCTTCGCTAGCTGCCAGAATATTCGCAAATCCGTGATCCCATGTCTCTTCTTCGTCCCATTCGTCTTCGGCGATCATCAAAAATCCAAGAGGATCATTCCCCTGAGCTATTGGCCTCTTCGTTTTTTCTTCCTTGCCAATCAAATGATGGGCCAGCATCAGCAACACCGTGCTTTTCCCAGACGCGTTCGGTCCCACGAACAGATTGACTCGTTCGTCCAGGTCGAAGTCGACCCGCTCTGTAAACGGCGGTTCTCCGCTTATGCTCATCCTAGTGAGGTGCATCTCAAAATCCTCCGTCCAACCATTCTACTCCAACGCCCCATCGCCCACCTAATAACTCTCCCACAGCCGCCCCCATTCCGTCTTCAGCGCCTTACGCACCCTGCCCTTGCCAATCGTGTTCAGCCAGTAGCCGTTGTGGTAGAGGTTGCTGGCGGTGTAGGCCCAGGCGGCGATGGGGGAGCGGAGGAGGGCGTTTTCCAGGGGCTTGAGGGGGCCCCAGTAGATCATCTTCTGGCCGCGGCTGGCGAAGGTGTTTTCGTTGTCGGCGAAGTTCCAGTTGACGCGGCTGATGTCGGGCTCGTCGCCCACCACCTCGATGCCGCGCAGGTCGCCGACGCCCAGGCCGCGCTCGTGGGCCAGGCGGATGAACCGCAGAGAGAGCGGGTCGAAACCCATCATGGACGCGACCACGGCATCCACGGCCACCTGGTCGGCGCCGGCCACGATGCGATTCTTGATGTGCCAGCGCATGGCGCGGGGGCCGGGTCCGTCGCCGGCGAAGGTGCCGTCGGTGACGGCGAAGATGCCGGGGTGAATCTCCTGCTGAATCGCCAGCAGGTCAACCAGCGTTTCGTGTATGACCGAGTGGGTCCAGTGACGCTTGCGGTGCAGCAGGCCGCCGAAAGCGTTCTTCATGGCGCCGGTCATGGTGGTGAAGACGTGGGTCTTCATGGTGGGCAGGTGGACGATATTCTTGCCGGCGAAGATCTCGGGTATCTCAATGCCCTCGGGATAAATGTCGTCCAGCACCAGCATCTCGGCTTTGGGCTCGTAGCGCACCCACGGCTCCGGCGGCGTGTCCAGGTGCACGGTGTGCAAGTTGTACTTGTCCTGCACCGGCTTGTGCTTGTTGTTCACCTCGCCCTCGAAGGAATCGACGACCACCGTGCCGTTGTGGGCGGCGATCAGATCCCGGTGGCCCATGTTGTGCAGCCCTTGAATTACACCCTCCAACTGCCACGGCGCGGTGGAACAGCCGGGATACCAGTGCTGCCACGAGATGTTGATTTTCAGCAACGTCTCCTGCTCCGGCGACAGCACCGACTCCGCGCCGGCCAGCCGCATTGCCCTCTCCACGTCGGCCAAAACGGTCTCCGGCGCTGTGGCGACTACGGACACTACCGGAGTCCCCGTGCGATGCGCCCCTGCCGATTGCGCAATCGTACTCAAATGTTCAACTGTGGTCATCAAGCATCACCATTTTTATTTATATGGATGTACAAGATAGACAGGATAATGACATGATCATCCCGTTCATCCTGTCTATCCATGCAGACTATTTTGCCTTGGCACGGAAGTGGGGTATGACGTACTCGCCGAAGAGGCGGATGGAGTTCATCACCTCTTCGTGGGTGGCGTAGCCGGCTTGGAAGATGGGCATGATCTCATCCACACCCATGGACTCGAATTCCTCGATGACGCGGATGCAGGCGTCGGGGTCGCCGACGCTGTAACCGCCGCCGGCCAGCAGTTCCTCCGGGGAGGGCGGCTTCTGCTGCTGCGGGTCCTCGGAGGGACGGGACGGACCGCCACCGCGCACGGCGCCTCCCTGCACGTAAAACCGGTATTCGTCGGGAACCGCGTCAGCGTCCACTCCGGCCCACTCCAGCACGAACCGCTGGCGGCTCTGCTCCAGATACCAGGCGGCGACCTCTGCCCCCTTCTGGCGGGCCCTGGCGTCGTCCTCGTCGCAGAAGCCGATGGTGGAGGCCACCACCTGCCGGTTGGTGAACCTGCCCACCGGCGTGGCGTTCTCGATGGCCTCGTAGTAGGCGTTGACCAACCCGCGCGTCTTGTCGGTGCCGCCCAGGGTGTTGACCAGGCAGCCTACGCCCAATTGGCCGGCCAGGCGGAAGGTGTCCTCCTGGGTGCAGGCCATCCACAGGGGAGGGTGGGGTTGCTGCAACGGCTTGGGGATGACCTCGCGGGGCGGGATCTGCCAGTTCTCGCCGTCGTGGCTGAACACCTCGTCGCACCACATGCGGGGCAGGCACTCCAGGGTCTCGACCATCATGCTCTGGGTCGTGGCCACGTCGGTGCCGAAGGGGGTGAGCTGATAGGGGCCCTTGGTGCGGCCCACACCTACGTCCACGCGGCCGTCGCTGAGGATATCCAAGGTGGACGCCCGGGCCGCGACGTGGAGGGGGTGATGCACGGGAGCCAGGACGACGCCGAAGCCCAGCCGCATCTTCTTGGTGTGCTGGGCCATCACGGCCAGGGTCACTTCCGGAGCCGACGAGTGAGCGAACTCGGTGAGGAAGTGGTGCTCCACCAGCCAGACCCGCTCGAAACCCATCTCCTCCGCGTACTGCACCTGCTTCACCGCGTTCCACAGCGTGTCGTACTCCGCGTTGTCAGTCCACGGACGCGGCATCTGCAGCTCATAGAACATCCCGAATTTCATACTGGTACTCCGTATCCCCGCTGTGGCTGTGAGGGTGGCGTGGCAATCTCGCCTGCCAACAATTCTACAACGCCGTCCATCCGCCATCGACGATCAACAGGTGGCCGGTGGTGGCGCCGGCGGAATCGCTGGCCAGGTAAATCGCCGCCCCCACCAGTTCCTCCGGGTCCATGCGGCGACCCAGGGGCATCTTGATGGCGAGCTCGGCGCGCACCTCGTCGGCGTCCCGGTCGTCGGCTTCCAGCAGGCCGGGCGTGGTGGTCGGGCCGGGGCCGATGGCGTTCACGGTGATGCCGTGCTGTGCCCATTCCAGAGCCAGCACGCGGGTCAGGTTCGCCAGTCCGCCCTTGCTGGCGCAGTAGGCGGCGCGGTTCACGGCGCCTACCACCGCCATCTGGGAGGCGATGTTGATGATACGGCCAAAGCCGTTGGGGATCATCAGCCGGGCCGCCGCCTGCGAGCAGAAAAAAGCGCCCTTCAGGTTGGTGTCCATAACCGCGTCCCAGTCTTCCTCGGTGACCTCCAGCGCGGGGGCGCGGCGACGGATGCCGGCGTTGTTAACCAGAATATCCAGTCCGCCCAGGTCGTCGGCTATGCGCCGGATGGTGGGCCTGATTTCGGCGACGTCCTGCACGTCCAGGTCGCCGGCCAGGCCGACCTGCCCCTCGTTGCGGATGCGCATCACCACATCTGACAGTCCCTCCCACGACTCGTCGGACGCCATATCGGTGACGGCCACGTCGGCGCCGGCCTGAGCTAAACCAACGGCCAGCGTCGCGCCAATTCCACGCGCTGCGCCGGTGACCAGCGCTTTTCGTCCCATCAAATCCAGTCCTGCGAAAGGCATACCATTCTCCTGCATCAGCGATGCGCTACGTTAGACGCTCGCGTGTTCCGGCATTATAGCGATGGCGGCAATTTGCTATACTGTTCATGTAGGTACGTTGCCTATCCAATAGGTGCCCATATGGTCTCACCAGAATCCCACGAACCGGATCCAGAAACGCGGGCCGCAGAAGGTGCGGCGGAAGAGCTGACGACAAGGCAGGTAGCCGACGCCTTGCTGGAACTAGGCCGTGAACAGGCTGAAATCAACCGGGCAATGGTTGAGCGTTTCAACGGGATAGAAGGGCGTTTGGACAAGATAGACGTACACCTTGGCTATCTTCGTGGTGCACACGCTGCAAGTGTGGCCCGGCGCAACGCCAGTTTGATCGCCGATGACATGGGCTATCAGGTCATATCGCGGTTGCCACGTGAGGGCCTAATCGGCTTTTCGAACATGGCCCGCGCTGCCGGTAAGCCGGAAGACGACGTGCGGAGTTTTCGAGAAGCTGATTTGGTTTTGCTAGTGCATGACGGGTCCGGCCAGCCTGCGTATATCGCAGTTGAGTCGTCATTTACAGTGGCAAGCAAAGACATAAACCGAGCCAAACGGAACGCGGAGTATCTGCACGAGTTCACCGGGTTGCCCGCAAGAGGGGCAGTAGCCGGGGTTGACATAGCGCCTGGACGTGAAAGGAACGCGAATGCTGGCGGCGTGCACTGTTACCACATTCCGATCCGAGACCTGGAATCCGATTGACGGTAGCACGGTCAAGACGCCCGAAGTCGCAAATCCAGCCCTCCTGGGAGGGCTGGACTGGTTTAAGGATCGTCCGTCCGGCTGGCGTCTGTTGAAGGGGCCAGATGGTGCGTGCTATTGTGTTGCGGCATATTTTTGCCCGCGGATAAGCAGGGAACGCGTTGTTTCGGACCACGTCGCCAGGGTTGTTCATGGCGTTTGCCACCGTCGCTTTCGCAGCGGTGATCGCAGCTTTGGCAGCGAGCCCGTGGGTAGTAGGCACCGCCGAGGCCAATGGCGCGTCCACCATCATCATGGATCGCACCCAGGGCTCTTACCGCATGGTTGTCGGGATCATCCCGGCGCGGCCGGTGATACCCCAAACCCACCTGGCCATCCAGGTGTTTGACGTTGCCGACCCCCGCCCGTTGCGCGACACGGAGGTGCGGATGACCGTGGTGACCTCCGGTCCTCCCGGTTCCACGGGTTTCGGCCCCCACCCGGTGCTCAACGAGCAGACGCTGCGGTATTTTGAGGTTGACGTGCCCTTCGCAATCACCGGCCCGTGGGACGTGTCGGTAACGGTCGCGTCGGAACGGGGGGAAGAGACCTTCGTGCTGCCCCTGGACGTGGGCGAACCCGGCGCCAGCATCCAGTGGATCTGGATCACGGCCGTGCTGGTCGTAATCATCGCGGTTGGCGCGTGGACGTGGCTCACCCTGCGCCGCCGCAACTCTGCCGCATGATGAACCGCCGCCGCGCTCATTTCCTGCCGCTCGCAGGGGTGGCCGCGTTGGTCGCGGTCTGCGTTGCGGTTTTTCCGCTGGCCGTCGATGCCCACGGGTTCGGAGAGCGGTACGACCTGCCGTTGCCCCTGTCACTTTTTGTGATCGCCGGCGCGGCGGCGGTGGCGCTGTCCTTTGTAGTGGCGGCCGTGTTCCTGAGGGCCGGTTCCACACATACCAGATATCCTCGTTACAACCTGCTGCGCCTGGCGCCCGTGCGCTGGCTGGCCTCCCCACCCGTCACCGCCACGCTGAAAACCCTGTCGATCACGCTAACTGCCTACGTGATCGTCGGGGCCCTGATCGGCAACGAACGCGCCGCGCTCAACCCGGCGCCGGCGGCGATTTACGTCGCCTTCTGGGTGGGATTGAGCTTCTTCACCGCACTCTTCGGCAATCTGTGGGCGCTGGTCAACCCGTGGAAAGCAGCGTGGGGGTTCCTGGAACGGGTCTTCGAGACCATTGCTCCAGGTAGCCGTTTGAGCCTGCACCATCGCTACCCCGCGAGGATCGGACCCTGGCCGGCGGTGCTGATTTTCGCGGGGTTCGCCATCCTGGAAACCGTGGCCGCCGACGCGGCGGGCCCCCGGGCGTTGGGCTGGATCCTGGCGCTCTACACCCTGTACAACTTCGTGGGAATGTATGTGTACGGGCGCGAGGTGTGGCTGCGGAACGCTGAGGGGTTCACGGTGGTGTACGGGTTCATGGCCCGCTTTTCGATTACGGAGATCAGGGCGCCGACATCGCGCTGCCGGAGATGTACCAGCGACGGGCGGTGCTCGGCTGGCGAGATGGATTGCGTGGACTGCTACGAGTGCTTTGCCAGGGCTTCGCCGCCGCAGCGGGAGTTCAACCTGCGCCCGCCCTGCGTTGGCCTGAACCGGCTCGGTGTGGTGACCCTTACCGTCGTTTTCCATGTGATCCTGCTGCTCTCCACGGTGTCTTTCGATGGTCTGTCGGCGACGCCGGAGTGGCTGGTGTTCACCGGCCAGTTCCTCCTCCAGTCCCCACGCTACGGCGGGTATATTGCCAACCTGATCGGCGTCCTGGGAATTCCCGTGGTCTTTGGGCTGCTGTTCGCAGTTACATGCGGGGCGATGGTCCTGCTATCCGGCCAAGCCGAACCGGACACCGGCCAACTGTTGCGCCGGTTCACGTTCTCGCTCTTGCCCATTGCCCTGGCCTACCACTTCGCCCATTTCCTGGGGTTCCTGTTCATCAACGGCCAGCGGTTCATCGTGCTGGCATCCGACCCCTTCGGCTGGGGCTGGGACCTCTTCGGCACGGCTGACGCTATCATCAACATCGGCATCCTGTCGCCGGTTTTCATCTGGTATTTCTCGATCCTGGCCATCGTGATCGGCCACATCGCTGGCGTGTATCTGGCCCACGTGCAGGCGACGCTGATCTATTCCACCCGGCGTGCTGCGCTGCTCAGCCAGGTCCCCATGCTGGTGCTGATGGTGTGCTACACTTGCGCGAGTTTGTGGATAATTTCGCGCCCCATCGCCGAATGAGGGCGGCCTGATACGGAGGATTCGACAGTGCCTGAACGCAGCCCGCGACTGGAAGGAAAGGTGGCAATCGTGACCGGGGCCGGCTCCAGCGGGCCCGGCGTCGGTAACGGCCGCGCCACGGCGACGCTGTTCGCCCGGGAGGGCGCAAAGGTACTGCTGGTCGATATCACCGAAGAGCGGGCCGCGGAGACCATGGAGATGATCCAGGCCGAGGGCGGCGTGGCCTCCACGGTGCAGGCCGACGTCACCAGGGCCGCCGACTGCGAGCGCATGGTAGATACCTGCATCGAACGCTACGGACGGCTGGACATCCTGGACAACAACGTGGGCATCTCCCGCCGGGGAACCGTGGTCGAAGTGTCCGAAGAGGACTGGGATCACATCATGGCCGTGAACGTGAAGACCATCGTCATGGCCAGCAAGTTCGCCATCCCGCGCATGATCGAGGCCGGCGGCGGCTCGATCATCAACATCTCGTCCATCGCCGGCCTGCGCGCCCACAGCAGCACGCCGTACACTGCATCGAAGGCGGCGGTGATCGGCCTGACGATTTCCATGGCTGCCGACCACGGACCCGACGGCATCCGCACCAACTGCATTGCCCCCGGCCTGGTTTACACCCCCATGGTCGCGCCCCGCATGGATGACGACCTGCGGCAGATCCGAAGCTCTTCGGCCCCGCTGCGCACCGAGGGCACGGCCTGGGACATCGGCAACGCCGCCTTGTTCCTGGCTAGCGACGAGGCCCGCTGGATCAACGGCGTGGTGCTGCCGGTGGATGCCGGGCTGGTGGCAACTTCCCCCGTCACCTACCAGACGCTGGCGCAGCAGGTGCGGGTGTAGTCTGGTAGAGTTAAAGTGCGGGCGAGGACGACATGGTTACGCAAGAACCACGGGATGGGAAAGTTGCGCCGGTGGGACAGATGGTTGATCCCACCGGTCTGGAAACGATTGTACCTTCCTACATCACCGGACTAGTCATCATCGGGCTTGCTGCATCGTTTCTGGCGGTGCTCGTTGGGTTGATGACTGACCGCTTCGTCGTCGTGATTGCCGGCTCTTTCGCGTTATCTGGAGTGATGTTGGTATGGGCCATCGCCGCAGCGGTAGGTCTGTGGAAATCGGTTAAGGCTTGGTTGGCTAGCCGCCGCGCAACGGGGCCTATTACCAGGCGTAGCCCCCATGAATAGAATGGACTAATCCGCCCGCACTAACCATCCGCCAGTCGCTCCTCCGCCCGTAATTGTGCCTTTATCATCTCGCGACGAGCAACTTCCTCATGAGCCGCGAACACAACTTCGGGGTCAATGGCCATGTCTTGAGGCAAATTCTCCAAATCGATTTGGATATACTTGACAGGAGGATAGCAAGTATTTTGTAATCAATCTTGCAATTCTTCTGGGTTTCGCATAAAACACCTCTGGGGTTGCATCGAGCCGGGTGATCTGACCACCCGGCTCAACCATTGTATCAAATTGCGCCGGCGATGCCCACGTGGTACAGTGGCGACGGCACACACGCGGGCAACAGCTCGCATCAGGCGATCGCCTGTCTAAGCGATGGGGCCTTTTGGTCCCTGTTGCGCAGGCTATCGCCGTCGAGATGCCAGCGTGTGTGCCAATGCGCCCATCCGAAGCAACAGGGGCTGCCAGCGGCATCCGGCGACGCACCCTTGAAGAGGAACATAGGGGTGGTCTGATGCGTCCGAATTGGGTACACGGCCAACATCCACCGGCTTGCACTTGCGCTGCCTGCGCCCGTAACCAGCGTAGCAAAGGTTACGCACCTAGAAAATCGTCACGCTCGCGTCGGTCGCGTGTGAAGGATCAATTAGGGAACGAGGAGCGCATCCAGCAGGAGTGCGAAGTTTATATCGATGGGCTGTGCAAAAAATTCAGCATTCGGGTGCCCATTTTGGTCATCGACGACACGATGTACAACCCTGGAGCCTGCGGCGAGGCCGGAAAACTCGTAATCCGAGTGCAACGGCGTTTTATCTTGGCTGCTAATCGACAGAACCGGGAGGCGGTACTCCGGCACGAACTCGCTCACATTTCCGTCCACAATACCCTCGGCGACGTTGAGATCCACGGTCCCGAGTTCAAGCGTGAACTCAACCGCTTGGGTGGCGACAGAATCACCGGGAACGCTGGACAAAACGGAGAAGTTGCTATCAGCCCTGTCCGTCAAGTGATCGGGGCAGCCGTCATAGGCTTGGTGCTTCTGGTATTGCTCCAAGGGTGGTTCGTGCCCTTGCTTCCGGACTGGTTAGCGCAGCCCATCGCACCGATCCTTGCATCCATTGCTGATTTTGTATGGGCCGCGTATTGGCAATGGCCAGTTTGGACGGCATTATCCAGCATTCTGCTTGGGTTTGCGGTAGTTGGCATCATGAAGGGGGTAGATTCAGCCGTTATCCTGTTCATGTTATGCGCTCTTGCGGCGTCGTTCGTCACCACCCTAATGGTATCGGTTCCTTGGGCTCACGGTGAGGGGTTGCCGGCATGGGCAGCACCATGGCTGATACCGCTGGGCATTCCTCCGGTCGCTCCTGACAATTGGAATGGTATTATTCGGGTGATGGCGGTCATCGGGAGCGCGGTTGGAGGACTCTTGGCCACGGGCATGATCATTTGCGTGCCACTTTGGCTACTTAGTTCGCTCTGGCGGACCATACTGCGTCTCTTCTCCCGTAAGGCGACCAAAGATGGGATTGTTCCGGCAGCCAAATACTGGCGCGGGCGACAAATAGAATAACCGGTTATTGGGTTAGGATATTGCTCATCCTATTTATGGGGGCTACGCCTAGTAATAAGTCCCCGCGCAGCTGCGAGCGAATCAATCGATACAGGGCTATTGCAGTAATCGTCACTACGGCAACAGTGGTAGAAACTATCAAGGCTGCCTTCGCATATCGTGCGACGCTTTTCAATAGCGGATCATCGCCGGCAGTGAATGTTATGGAGATAGAGGCCGCCACCGTTATCGCCAAAATCGCCAATGCGGCTGCAAACAACACCCGGTATGTTGGTGGGAGGAGGCGCAGGATGCGTTCCACCCACCGGGCAGTGAGCAAAGGGAATCTTGGATCCATGGTGCCCGCGCCGCCACGGGAGTGCTAGCTCTCAATAGACACCAGCGTCAGGTCGAACGTAAGATCCTTGCCGGCCAGCGGGTGGTTGGCGTCCAGGGTGACCGCTTCGTCATCGACGGAGATGATGCTGAAGTTCACCACCTGCCCGTTCTGTTGCTGACCTTGTACGCTGGCTCCAACTTCCAGGGGCATATCGGGAGGGAACTCGCCGCGTGGCACCCGCATCACGCCGTCGGCATGGTGCTCGCCGTAAGCTTCGGCGCTAGGAATTCGGACGGTCTTGGTTTCTCCGACGGCCATTCCGACGACGCCGTTCTCAAATCCCGGTATCACCTGACCGCCCCCGACGGTGAAGGCCATGGGTGTGCCGCCTTCTGATGAGTCGAAAACTTCGCCATCGTCCAGGCGGCCTGTGTAGTGTACCCGCACTCTGTTGCCGGTTTGTGCTGTGGTCAAGTTTGCCTCCACGCCATGAATGAATGCGGCACTATAGCACGGACGGCAATCCGGCCCGAATTGTGCTATGGTACGCCAACCACCTGAGCCTGAAGCCGGCCCGGACGCCGGACACATCCTGTACGGGGAGGAGCCATGAAGTACGGACTGTTCATGATGCCGTCGCATCCGCCGGAACGGAACATCTACGATGCCCACCAGTGGGACCTGGACTACCTGGCCCTGTGTGATGAACTGGGCTTTGACGAGGCCTGGATCGGCGAGCACTTCACTTCGCCCTGGGAGCCCATTCCCGCGCCCGACCTGCTCATCGCGCAGGCGTTGATGAAGACCAAGCGGATCAAGCTCGGCTCAGGCGCCCACCTGCTGCCCTTCCACCATCCCGCGGAGTTGGCCCACCGCGTGGCCTACCTGGACCACATCTCTCAGGGCCGCTTCCTGTTCGGCGTGGGAGCCAGCGGACTGCCCAGCGACTGGGCGCTGTTCGACGTCGACGGCAACAACGGCGAGCACCGGGACATGACCCGGGAGTCCCTGGACATCATCCTGAAGATCTGGCAGAACGACGGCCCGTTCGAATACAAGGGCAAGTACTGGAACGTCAGCATCCCGGAACCCATGTACGGCACCCTGGAATTCTTCCTGCGGCCCTACCAGCAGCCTCACCCGCCCATCGGAGTGGCCTCCGTCAGCTACAAGTCCCCCACGCTGATGATCGCCGGCGAGCGCGGCTTCATCCCCATGAGCCTGGCGCTCAACGCCGACTATTGCCGCAGCCACTGGGAGGCCATCGAGGAAGGCGCCGCGCGCACCAATCGCACCCCGTCCCGCGCTGACTGGCGTTTGGTTCGCGATGTCTACGTTGCAGACACCGACGAGGAGGCTCTCGACCTAGCCCTCAACGGCATGCTGGGCCGCGTCTGGCACGACTACCTGCTGCCGCTGTTCCGCGAGTTTGACCTGATGAAGGTCTTCAAACACGACGACGAGGTACCTGACGAGGCGGTCAACATCGAGTACATGGCCGAGCACCTGTGGCTCATCGGCTCGCCGGACACGGTCGCCGAGAAGATCAACCGCCTGTACGGCGACGTGGGCGGGTTCGGCGGCCTCCTCATGCTGGTGTACGACCAGTCGGAGAACAACGCGGCCTGGGAACACTCCACCCGCCTGCTCGCCAACAAGGTAATGCCCCAGGTGGCACACCTCACGGGCGCGGCGGCATAACCAACCTCGGAGGTGTCACATCTTTGGCTCACGGATTTGACGCCTCCGATGAAGACGCCAGATTACGGCTCGCGTTCGCACGACTGCCGAAAACACCGCGCCATGGGGCAACGTTCGCCGAGCGGCACAGTGACGTACTCCCCGAATGGGTTATGCGGATCATCGCGGATCCCTACGACCGGTATACTGAAATCAATGGCGGCCGAGAGATTACCATCCTCGTTGGTCGTGTGCTGCTGAGCCGTCGGTGGATCAAGGTCGTTTTCATCGGCACGCCTGAAACCGGCCAGTTCCACACGGCGTACCGGGACCGCAGACTGGACCGTCAATACGGAGGGGGCCCATGGTCCGCAAGGTGAAACGTATCGAGTTGGAACCGCTTCCTGAAGCTCGAGTGGTATACATTCCTGACACTCAGACGCTATACATCGAAAACGGTCGAACACGCGAGGACGCCGAAGAGATGGCCGACGGTGTTTTGGTCTACTACGATAAGGATGACGAGGCATCGGCGGTGGCGCTCAACATTGAGCAGGCCGAAGTAGTGCTCAAACCCTTCGTCGATGCGATCCTGGCGAAATATGGCGTAAAGCAGGTGCAGACTCCGGCGGCCCACGAGACGTCAGATTGACCCGGCTGACCTCCCCGCCGCTACACCATCTCCTCTGAGGAGCATCATCAAATGCAGGAAAACCGAGTAAGACGCGCACTGCGCGAAAACCGCCTCGCCCTGGGCACCTACGTGACCTTCGCCGACCCGCAGGTGATCGAGATCATCGGCCTGGCCGGCTTCGACGCGGCGTTCATCGACATGGAGCACACCACCTTCGACCTCGGTTTGATCAACCAGATGATCATGGCCGCGGACCTGGCCGGCGTGACCTCCATGATCCGCATTCCCGGCAACGACGAGAACCTCATCCTGCGCTTGCTGGACGCCGGGGCACAGGGCATCATTATCCCCCACATCGACGGCCTCGAGGGCGCCAAGCGCGCCGTGGACGCCGTGCGATACGCCCCCATGGGTCAACGCGGCGGCGCCGGCGGCACCCGCGCCGCGCGATTCGGCACGGTCGGCTGGGACGAGCACACCCGCACCTCCAATGAGAACATCATCCTGTCCGTCATGACTGAGGATGAACGGGGCATCAGCGAAATCGGCCAGATCGCCGCGCTTCCCGGCATAGACCTCGTGTCCATCGGCCCCACCGATTTCTCCGAGTACATGGGCATTCGCGACCCGCAGAGCCAGGTGATACGTGCCCGCCTGGAGGAACTGGCCGCCGAGGTCAAGGCCGCCGGGGGCGCCAAGCTGTCCATGCCCATGAACCATCCCGCGTTTCCCTTGACCGCGTCGGAGCTGCAGGCCATGGGTGTGGGCTACACCCACGTCGCTCCGCCGCCCACGGCGGTGCTGCTGCGTTCCCTGCAGCAGCGGATCACCGACATTCGTGCTGAGTTGGGTTAGCACGATCGCCGGTGGGATATCACAGTTGGAGATTCGCCCTCGCGTCGCTAACGCGGGGGTTGCTGGGCACTGCGCTGGCCGTCGCTGTTGTGGCGTGCGCTTCAGACCCGGCGCCAAACGCCACGCCGGCGCCAACCGTCCTATCGGCAATCCCTACCGCGACGGCTCCGGCGACACCCGTGATGACTCTGGTCCCTACGCTTACCCTTACGCCGACACCAACGCCAACACCCGCGCTGACAATCGTTCCCACGGATACCCCCGTTCCCACTGCGACCCCATTGCCCGATGCGCCTCTCGTGATCATCGGGGAGGCCGTGTACATGGTGGACCTGGCGGTTTCCGCAGAGGAACGAGTTCAGGGCCTGTCCGGTCGCCAATCCCTCGACACCGACCGAGCCATGCTATTCGTCTACGAAGCGGATGGCCCGCGTACTTTCTGGATGCCTGACATGCACTTCCCGCTGGACATGGTATGGATCCGGTCGGACTGTATCGTCGATGGCGTAACCGCGGACGTGCCCAATCCGTCTCTGGACTCTCCGCGCGATCAACTCCCGCACTACCCTTCCACCGGCCCGGTTCGCTTCATCCTGGAAATCAACGCCGGCCAGGCTGAGGCTCGCGGAATCGGCCCGGGCTCGCCCGTGCAGTTCGCCGGGCAGATTGCCGATCGCTGGGGCTGCTGACCACTCGCTCTAAATCTCGACCAAAGGAACTCGACACAATGCAGATATTAGTCTCCGGCTCTCTCGCCATAGATCGCATCATGACCTTCAACGGACGCTTCGGTGACCACATCGTCCCCGAGCGGATCCACCAGATCAACCTCAGCTTCACGGTGGACGGTTTCAACGCCTACTTCGGCGGCACCGCCGGCAACATCGCCTACTCCCTGGCGATGCTGGGACAGGAACCCCGAATCGTCGCTGCCATCGGTTCCGATTACCGCGATTACTTCACCTGGATGGCCGACAACGGCATCCCAACCGACGACATCCGCATCGTGGACGAAGAGGCCACCGCCTCCGCTTTCATCGTCACCGACCTCGCGGACAACCAGATTACCGGATTCAACCCCGGCGCTATGAAGCATGCTGCCGGTTTTGACTTCAGCAAGGTGGACCCCGCCGACACCATCAACATCGTCGGACCGGGCAACCTCGACGACATGACCAACTTCACCGCCGACGCCTACCGCGCGGGTATCTATACGATTTTCGATCCCGGCCAATCACTGCCCGCGTGGGATGCCGACGGGCTCGCCGCATGCATCTCCAACTCGCACCTGCTGATCGCCAACGACTACGAAATGGCCCTCATTTCGGAAAAGACCGGGCGCGACGATGCGGGATTGCTGGAACTTACCGGTGTCCTCGTCACCACGCTGGGCGAGCAGGGAGTTCGCGTCACCATTCCGGAAGGTCAGGCGATTGTCCCGCCCGTCCGTACCGACAACCTGGTTGACCCCACCGGCGCCGGCGACGCCTTCCGTGGCGGGTTGATCCTGGGCCTGATCCACCCGGTGGTCGCCGCCCATGCCAACGCCGGCGGCAGCTTCGGGTCCATCACGCTGCGTCAACTGGAGCGCGCCGCCCAGATTGGCGCCGCCTGCGCCCACTTCGCCATCCAGCAGCCCGGCACCCAGGAGTACCGCTACACCAGGGAAGAGCTGGATGCCGTGCTGGAGCGGGCGTACGGAGGCTAAACCGCCGAGGCCAGTCGCGCCACCGATGTCAGGCTCGTTGCTCTATACGATGTAACGCCCGCCCACCACGTTCATGCGGTCGCCGGTGATGTAGGACGACTCGTCGCTGGCGTAGAACAGGCAGGCGTTGGCAATGTCCTGCACCGTGCCCTGCCGGCCCAATGGGATGTCTTTAAGGTGTTGGTCGGAACCGCGGGCCACGTCCTGGAACTCCGGATACCACTCGGGATGGGCTCGCGTGGTGTCCGTTGAACCCGGGTTCACCAGGTTGGCGCGCACCCCGTACTGGGCGCACTCGGCGGCAACGGCACGGATCAGTCCCAGCAAGCCGGTTTTGGCGGTGGTCACAATAGCAGTGTCGGGGCGTCCCGTGATGGCCGACTGCCCGCCCAGCCCGATGATGCTGCCCGACCGCTGCTCAATCATTCCCGGCAGCACGGCGTGGATCAGGTAGAAGGCGGAGTGCAGGTTGGTCGCCATGACGCTCTGCCACTCCTCCACCGTCACTTCCAGGATGGGTTTGTGCGGGCGCACCGCCACGTTGCTCACCAGCACGTCCACCGTGCCCAGGGCGTCGATGCCCTCCGCGACCATGTCGGCCACGCGGTCGGGGTCCGCCACGTCGCCGATGACGGTGTGGGTCTGTACGCCCAGTTCGCGACACTGGGCCGCCACCGCCTCCAATTCCTCGGCTGACTGCCGGGTGTTCAGGATCAGGTTGGCGCCCTCGCGGGCAAAGGTACGCGCGATTTCGGCGCCGATGTTGCGGCTGGCGCCGGTGATCATTGCTGTCTTGTTTTCCAGTCGCATTGATATCCTCATCTTGACTATTTGTTCCGTGACCTCTGCCGCAACGACAGTCTAATCAGAGATATTCCTGCGCCGCCAATGGTGATAAGCGACGCTATTACGTAGAGAAAATCAGTAGGGTCAAATACAAGGCGCAGGGCAATTACTGCCAGCAGCGTCACTGTCAATGCTCCGATTACCAGAGCAATGGTCAGCAATATCGCTTTGGCAGCTAATGAATAGAGGCCCACTGGTCAGCGGCCAAAATCGGTGGTCAGTACCAGGACTATTCCCGACACTGCGCCGGAAAGTCCGGCCAAACCGGCGATGGAACCGCCCACGACTGAAGTCACCGGCTGGACGCTTGGCACAACGAACTCCCCAGCCAGTACCGCCAGCATGCCAATGAAAAACACCACCATCGACAAGATGAAAATCCTATCCCACATGGCGTGGCCTCCTACGCTATCTTAGGACAGGGTAAAGCCGGGTAGTGAGGCTGTCAAAAATACCCCGGGCAGCATTCGCTCCCGGGGTATTATCAGCGCCTTTTGTGGATGGGTCAGTAAGGCCCGTACCCCGGCACGTTGATGCAGGCCGCGATGTGGTCCGGCAGCACTTCTCTGGCCTCGGGGTTCACCCGCGTGCAGTCGTCCGTAGCGATGGGACAGCGCGGGTGGAACACGCAGCCGCTGGGCGGGTTCAGCGGGCTGGGCACCTCGCCCGAGAGGATGATCCGTTCCCGCTGGGCGTCCAGAACCGGGTCTGGGATCGGCACCGCCGAAAGCAGCGCGCGGGTGTAAGGATGCTGCGGGTTCTCGTAGATGGCGTTGCGGTCCGCGATTTCGACGATCTTGCCCAGGTACATTACTGCCACCCGGTCGCTGATGTGGCGCACCACCGACAGGTCGTGGGCGATGAACAGGTAGGTGAGGTCGTACCGTTCCTGCAAGTCTTCCAACAGGTTGATGATCTGCGCCTGGATTGACACGTCCAACGCGGAAACCGGCTCGTCGCAAACAATGAAGTCGGGGTCAACGCTGAGGGCGCGGGCGACCCCGATGCGCTGGCGCTGTCCTCCGCTGAACTCGTGGGGGAAGCGGTCGGCCATATACGGATTCAAGCCGACGTTGTTGAGCAGTTCGGCCACCCGCTCGCGGTATTCCCGCTTGTTGTTGACCAGCCCGTGCACCGCCAGGGGTTCGCCGATGATGTTGCCGGCAGTCATTCGCGGGTTCAGCGAGCTGTAGGGGTCCTGGAAGATGATCTGCATCTGCCGGCGCATCGACCGCATCTGGCCGGTTTTAGCCTGCGCGATGTCAACGCCGTTGAACCAGATCTGGCCGTCCGTGGGCCGGTAGAGGCGCAGGATGCAGCGGCCGGTGGTGGTTTTGCCGCAGCCGGACTCGCCGACCATGCCCAGGGTCTCGCCGCGACGCACGGTGAAATCCACGCCGTCGATGGCTTTGATGTAGGCAACCGCCCGTTGGAACAGGATGCCCGACGTCACCGGAAAGTGCATTTTGAGGCCGCGAACATCCAACAGCAGGTCGTTAGCCGCCGGGGTCCTGGCGGCAGTTTGGGGCATCTCAGCAGTGGTCATCGTGAAACTCCCTTTTCAGGACCGTCATTCCCAATCGAAACCCAATGACGATGGCGGGGCCGGCGTCCTAGCCGGTTCCCATGGCGTAGCTCAACGCCTGCACGCCGAGGATTTCCGAGCGCCAGCAGGCGGACACGTGGGGCTCCTCTGATGAGTTGCTCTCCACCGGCATCAGCGGCGGCGCTTCAGTCACGCACTTGTCAATGGCGAAACGGCAGCGGGCGCGGAAGGAGCACCCCTGGGGCAGGTTGACCAGGTCCGGCGGCTGGCCTTCGATGGGCACCAATTTGGCCGCCTGGCCCTCCTCGTCCATGAGGCGCTGGTCCAGGCGCGGCACCGAGTCCAGCAACCCGACGGTGTAGGGGTGGCGGGGGTTGGTGTAGATCTCGAAGGCGGAACCGCGTTCGATGATCTTGCCGGCGTACATCACGTTCACCCGGTCGGCGTAGCGGGCCACGACGCCCAGGTTGTGCGTGATGATGATGAGCGCCACGCCCAAGTCCTGGGTGAGAGACTTCATCAACTCCAGGATCTGGGCCTGAATAGTCACGTCCAGAGCGGTGGTCGGCTCGTCGGCGATGATCAGCTGCGGGTTGCAGCTCAGAGCCATGGCGATCATAACGCGCTGGCGCATGCCCCCGCTGAACTGGTGCGGATACTGGCGGATGCGCCGCTCCGGGTCGGGGATACCCACCCGGGCCAGCAGGTCGACCGCGTCACGACGGGCTTCGTCGCGGTTCTTGCCCAGGTGCAACTGGATGGTCTCGGTCAACTGCCGGTCCAGCGTGAGCACCGGGTTCAGGGAGGTCATGGGTTCCTGGAACACCATGGCCATCTTTGCCCCGCGTATCCGGCGCATGTCGTCCATGTCGATCTGGAGGATGTCCTCGCCGTCGAACAGGACCTCGCCGCCCACGGTCTTGCCAGGCGGGTCGGGGATCAGGCGCATGAGGGATAGGGCGCTGACGCTCTTACCACATCCGCTTTCGCCGACCAGCCCGAGCGTTTCGCCGGGCATCACCTCATAGGTCACATCGTCAACTGCCTTGACCACGCCTTCGTAGGTGAAAAAGTATGTTTGCAGATTCTTGACTTCCAACAGCGGGTCCACTGCAAACCTCCTCCTCGGTGAGTGCTTGACGCACTGGCCAATCTGTGGGGTATCTCGGTGAGAACCTTTGATACTTTTCCTGCTCGCCGGACACACTATGTTCCCGCGATCTTAAGTTGGGTCACGTTACCATAGGCTGCATACCGCTGCAAGCAGAATACGAGGCGACAGGCTGCCCGCAACCGCCGCAAGAGTTCCGCGCCGCCGCCACGATTGCGCACGTCAGTACACGACTTGCTGCGCCACGAGTTCGTCGATCCGCGTCTCGGTCATACCCAGCAGTTCCTGCAACACGTACATGTTGTGCTGGCCCAGCAACGGAGCCGGCGCCCGCACCGAGCCGGGGGTGTCGCTGAACCGCCAGGGGACTCCGTAGACCATCTCAGCGCCGACGTGGGGGTGGTCGATTTCCACGTAGGTCTCCCGGGCGTTCAGGTGTGGGTCGGCGAACTGATCGGCGATGTTCATCACCGGCATGGCCGCCACTCCCGCCGTCTGCAACCTTTCCACCACCTGCTGGGGGCTGAGGCGGCGCGTCCACGCCGCAATGCGCTCGTCCAAGTCACGCCGGTTGGTCCATCGGGACGATTTATCGGCGAACCTGGCGTCGGCGGCCAGGCCGGAACACCCGGCGCTATCGTTGTCGATGACGCCGGCCAATGCCTGCCATTCTTCCTCGGTGCGAACGGCGATGGCGACCCAGGCGTCCTCACCGGCGCAGGGGTAATTGTTGTGCGGCGCGAAGTCCGGGTCGTCGTTGCCGGGCGGAACCGGGATATCGCCCGTCATCTGGTACTCCAGCATCGGCGCCCCCAGCAACGCGGCCGTGCCCTCCAGGTGGGCGGCTTCCACGTACTGCCCGGCGCCGGTGCGGTTGCGGTGCCGCAGCGCCGCCGCCACCCCCAGCGCCGCGCACAGGGCAGCCACGGTATCGCTCCACGCCGCTTGGAGTTCGCCCACCAGTGGCTCACCTTCTTCCGGCGCGTAACCCACCAGGCTCATCATGCCCGACATGGCCTGGATGATGGGCGCGTAGGCCACCATCTCGCGCAGCGGACCGGTGTCGCCGAAGGCCGGCATGGATGCCACGATGATGTCCGGCTTGACCGCCCGGAGGCTGGCGTGGTCCATGCCCAGCCGTTCCAGCACTCCCGGGGAGAAATTCGCCAGCACCACGTCGCTGACCGAGGCCAGCCGTCGCAGGATGCTGCGGCCCGCTTCAGTGCGCAGGTTCAGCGTGACGCTGAGCTTGTTCCGGTTGAGGCCGTGGAACACCGGTTGCAGTTCGGGCCAGAGGCCGCGGTCTCCTCCAGTCAAGTCTTCACCGACCATGGGACGACCTAATCGCATGCCGTCCAGGCGCGCCCGGCTCTCGATCTTGATTACCTCCGCGCCCATGTCCGCCAGCAGGTGCCCGGCCATCGGCCCGGCCCAGGCGGAACCCAGGTCCACGACGCGGACGTTGCGCAGCGGGGGCAGAGGCATCGGACTACTGCGAACCATCATTCTCCGAACACATCGGCGTTGTGCTGTCCCAGCAGGGGAGCGGGACGGACGATGCGGCACGGCGAACCGTGCAGCCGCACCGGAGCGCCGGGATAGCGGTAGCCGCCGGCCTCGGGATGTTCGGACTCAACGAACCAGTCCCGCTGGTGCAGGTGGGGCATTTCCAGCGCCTCGTCCATGGTCAGAACCGGGGCGCACGGGATTCGGTTCTCCAGGCACAGTTGCAGGATCTCCTCCTTGTCGTGTTCCATGAACCAGGGGGCGATCAGGTTTTCGGCCTCCTCGGGGTATTGATCGCTCATGGCGCGCCGGTCCCGGTAGCGTGGATTTTCGGTCCAGTCCGGGTCACCCATCAGGCGCAGGAACCGCTGGTACTGTTCCATCTGCGGGGCGTCGATGCACACGTAGCCGTCCCGGCAGGGCAGCACGCAGTTGGGAAAGAGGCCCAGGCGCATCCGGTTCCCCGAGCGCGAGCCGGCGATGCCGCGATAGATGAAAGTGGGCAGGTGGTAACCGGTCAGCAACGTGCTGATCACTCCCGAATCGGCGACGTCGATGTACTGCCCACCGGCGTTCTCGCCGTCGCCGGACAGGTTCGCCTCGCGAGCCAGCAAGGCGACGATGGTGGCGTAGGCCCCACCGAGGCCGGCCAGATAGCCGGCCTGGCGGTCCGGCGTGGTGAGCGGCTCTCGATGCGGGTGGCCCGTGCCGAAGCTCATGCCGCTGAGGGCGTTCACCTGCAGGTCGTAGCCGGCGTACTCCCGGTAGTCGCCGGTGCGCCCGTAGGGTGACAGCGACACGGTTATCAGGTGAGGATGACGACGGCGCAGGGAAGCCGAGTCGATCCCCGCCGGCTCCAGGGCCGGGAAAGGCTGGTTCTCGACAAACATGTCGGCGCCGGTCAGCAGGTTGTGCAGCCGCTCAATGCCGTTTCGCGTGTCGGTGTCCAGGGTCACTCCTCGCTTACCCAGGTTGGCAAACAGGAACAGCCCGCTCCGTTCGGCGTGGCGTTCTCGACCGGGAAAGGGTCCAGCGCGGCGCGCCGCGTCGCCTTCAGACGGCTCTACCTTGATAACATCCGCGCCCAACTCCGCCAGGAGCTTGGCGCAAAAGGGCGCCGATACCATCTCGCCCCACTCAACCACGCGCACGCCTTCCAATGGCGCGGGCGATTGCGCGGAAGTCAGGTGTGACGGAGGCCTTGCCGACGTGGACGACATAATATTTTGTAAACCGCTGATCCGAGTATTGCTTCAACGACAAATGTAACCGCGCGGGAGTATATGGTTGCAAATGCGCCCGCGCAACGGCAATCCGAAAGGGGTTCAGCCGGCGTAAAGCCACGCAATCCAGCCGGAGGCTCCTCCACGTCCGTAAAGCGTTATCGGGGTGACGATACCGCTCGGCATGAAACCGTTCAACAACGACAATCAACTAAATCGGCACTGATTTGAATATTTTACGCCCCGCATATTATCACTGAGTCGAATATTTGACATCAGTTATTGCCGATGCTAATGTTTGGCGGCACATGGGAATCCGCTGACTGATACGGAGGTATCCGCATGGCAGTTCGCAGTATCCGAAACGCGTCGCGCATAGCCGCAGTTCCCCTGCTGATTATATTCCTATCCGTGATTGTCGCCTGTGGCGGCTCGGCTCCGGAGCCGGTCGCCGCTCCGGCCGCCACCGCTGCCCCGGCGGCTCCGGACCAGGCCGCGGCCACCGCCGCTCCCGAGCCCACCGCCATGCCGGCCATGGCCGATGAGGACACCTACCTCCACCTGGCCGTGACCCCGCTGCCCCAGGACACCTTCTTCCCCTGGCTGGCCACCAGCAGCGGGCACCTGGTGTTCCGGCCCATCTGGGAAAACCCGACCACCATTTCGCCGGACACCGGCGTCTCCACAATCCTGCCCCAGTTGGCCCGGGAATGGGATGTCAGCCCCGATGCCAGCGAGTACACCTTCTACCTCCAGGAAGGCGTGGAGATGCACTTCGGCTGGGGCGAGTTCACCGTCCAGGACTTCATCTTCACCGTCGACCAGCAGATGTCCGATCCCCTGGCCGGCTGCAAAGGTCCCCTGAAGAAGTTCATGGGGTACGACTCCATGACGGAGATGATCGACGCCGGCCAAGCGGAGGTCATCGACGATTACACATTGAAGATGACGCTGGCCCAGCCCCAGGTTGACGTCGCCGACTGGTGGTTCAACATCCTGGTGGTGCCGTGCGCGGCGATTCGCAGCTCGGCCCAGCACGCGGCCGAAGGCGACGCCATGTTCGAGCAGGGCCCGGCCGGAACCGGCGGCTTCCAGTTCGTCAACCGCGAGCTCAAGGAGTACACCGAGTACGAAGCAGTTCCCTACGACCACTGGCGGGTGAACCCCGAGTTCAAGCGCCTACGCATCAGCACCACCCCGGAGGACCTCACCCGTTTGGCCATGCTGCTCACCGGCGAGGCCAACATGGTGGACATCCCCAAGGTGCTGCACCAGCAGGCCATCGACGAGGGCATGGAGGTGTTCGAGAGCCCGCTGCCTTCCGTTGGCCTGACCATCATGCCCTTTGGGCAGTACGAGCTCAGCGAGGTCAACTGGAACCCCGACACCGAGCCCTGGACGGCTGCCGGCGAGACCGGTCGCCTGGTCCGCGAGGCCATGAACCGAGCCATCAACCGCGAGCAGATCATCAACGAGCTGTTCAAGGGCCGCGGCGAGCCCATGTACAACACCATCTTCCACGACACCCTGGAGGGCTGGAACCCCCGCTGGGCCGACGAATTCGACGAGAGGTACGGCTACGATCCGGAACGGGCCAAGGAGCTTCTGGACGAGGCCGGCTTCCCCGGCGACAACGGCCAGAACCGTTTCTACATGGAAGTGTGGCAGAGCAGCCTGCCGGGCTTGCCGGAGACCATCGAGGTCGCTCAGACCGTTGCCCAGTCCTTCCAGGACATCGGCATCGACGTGAAGTTGGTTGAGGTGGAATTCGCCCGCGCGCTGGATGCCTTCCGCGACCAGCACGACGCTCACTTCATCCTCCCCGTGCGCCAGACCATCCGGCAGATCAACGCCAACGCCCGCATCTACTACTACACGGGCGAGATTAATCCGGAAACCGGCCTTCCCGGCGGCGGGGTGGCCTACGTCGAGCACCAGATCTACGACGACAACTACGAGGCGCTCCTCAGGGAAACCGACCCGGCCGAGCGGCACCGGTTGGCGCAGGAGATGGGCGACCACATCTACGACAACTACCGCACCATCCCCATCGTCAACGTCCGCGCCACGTTGGTGGCGAACCCCGAAGAGGTGGCCGAGTACAAGTTCGGCAGCCTCACCGGCGTCTTCGGCCACCTGGAGTATGCCAAGGCGGCGCGTTAGCAGGGTGAGGCCGAATCATGGAATTCAAGCACACGCCCGAACATCTGCGGCCATTTGTCAAACCGGAACATTTTGCTGAAGTCGAGGCGCATTTCCGCGATACCCACGAGGTACGCCAGCGCCTCGAGGAAGCTTTGGCGAAAAAGCCGGAATGGTTGACCGAGATTGAAAAGGCCGGCGCCGACCGCAACGAAGGATCCGTTTCGGAAGATTAAACATAGTATGCTGCCAGACCGCTATCGGGAGCAATTCTGGACTTATCATCGCGTGATAAGCGAATACATCAGAATTTGCAGTGGTGAATTGTTTGCCCTGGGGCTGGAGAGCTACGCCGAAGAGTTGGCAGACATACTGGATTACATTGACGCTAATGACTACCGATTGGCGGCGGTCAAACTGGCGGATTTTCTCAACGAATCCAATATGCGCAGAGTTTTCGGCGAGTCGGAGAATGCAAGGGTTTCCGCAACACCGATGCAATTGGCGCTGGCCCGTCTCATCGATTTGAAAGAATTCGTTGACACTTTCGGACTACCTCAATTCTGAGCAGGCATTCCTCGGACATCACAGATTTTCACCGGCATGGCAGTATAGGATGGTAAGGAGACTATCATGCAGCGGTTCATAATCTTCCGCGTTGGGCAGGCGATTATCGCCGTGCTCCTGGTGAGCATTATCGTGTTCATGCTCTCCAACATCACCGGGGACCCTACCTCGGTGATGCTGCCCATGGGTGAGGCGACCCCCGAAGACATCGCCGCCCTGAAGGAAAAATGGGGCCTGGACAAGCCGCTGCACATGCGCTACCTGGTCTTTCTGGGCAATGCCGTCCAGGGCGACTTCGGCGAGTCCTACGCCTTTGGCGGGCAGACCGCCATGGGAATGGTGATGGATCGCTTCCCGGCCACGCTGCAACTAGGGGGCCTGGCCATGGTGATCGCCGTGGTCCTCGGAGTGCCCCTGGGCGTCATCACCGCAGCGCGCAAGGACGGCTGGCTGGACTACCAGGGCAAGGCGGTGGCCTTCCTGGGCCAGTCGGTGCCGAGCTTCTGGCTGGGCATCATGCTGCTGTGGCTCTTTGCGGTGCAACTGGGCTGGCTGCCATCGTCCGGCAAAGGCGGCCTGTCCCACATGATCATGCCGGCGTTCACCCTGGGTTTCTTCCAGGTGGCGGCGCTGCTGCGCCTGATCCGCTCCTCGATGCTGGACGTTCTGGACACGGAATTCGTGAAACTGGCGCGCATCAAGGGCGTGCCGGAATGGAAAGTGATCTGGAAACACTGTCTCCGCAACGCCTTTATTGCGCCACTGACCTACTTTGCCATCATCATCGGCGGCCTGTTCACGGGCACCGTGATCGTGGAAACGGTGTTCTCGTGGCCGGGCGTGGGACAGTTGGCGGTGGGCGCCGTGCGTGGGCGCGACTTCCAGGTGCTGCAGGCGGTGGTGATCATCGGATCGTCCATCTACATCTTCGCGAACCTGATCGTGGACATACTCTACGCGTACCTGGATCCCCGGATCCGCTACACGTAGGCGAGCGCACACGGAAGAAAGACGGTAACTGTTCAGACTTGTGGGGAAATGTCATTGCGAGCGGAGCGTAGCAATCTCGTCGGGGCAGGAGAGACCTTCCGGCCGGACGTTGCCGCTACGGCGTCGAGATTGCCACGGCGCAAGCGCCTCGCAATGACAACCCCTGGATTTCCGAACACATACGAAAGACGCATTGGAATCGACAAACACAATGGCCAACGGTGGAGAATGAGACATGGCTATCACCACGGCGCCAGCCCCCGCCAGTCCCGTCTCGGAAGAAGCGGCAGTACGCCCTGGCGCCCTCGCCAGGATCCGTCATTGGATCACGGAAATTCGCCGGCTGCCCCTGTTTCCGGTCACGATGCTGCTGGTGTTCCTGCTCATACCGGCAGTCTTCGCTGAGCTGATCGCTCCCCATAATCCGCGGCGCGGAGATCTCGACGACCGACTGGTCCCGCCGGCCTGGTCCGGCGACGTGGTGTCCTATCGCACGGTTGTGGAGCGGGTGAACCGGGACAACCGCCAGAACGAAATCAAGCTGACCGACGCGGAACGCACCGTCCGCATCGGCGACGCCACCGTGGTGGGCAAGGCCGAGGGCGAGGCTCCGGTTCTGGGTGACCAGATCCAGATCGTGGTCAAACCCGGCGGGCAGGGCAAATACCTGCTGGGCACCGACAAGAACGGCATGGACATATTCAGCCGAATTGTTCACGGGGCCCGGCTGGCGTTGGTGGTGTCGATGATGGCGATCTTCGTGTCGGGGCTGATCGGCACTGTGCTGGGCATCCTGGCCGGCTATTACGGCGGCTGGGTGGACACGGTGGTGATGCGGCTGGTCGACATGTCGCTGTCCATCTCGCTGATCCTCGTGGCGCTGGTGCTGGCGGCGACCCTGGGGCCACGCATCGAAAACGTGCTCATCGTGGTGTGCCTGTTCCTCTGGTCGCGCTACGCCCGGCTGATTCGCGGGGAGACGCTGGCGCTGAAGACGCAGGACTTCATCGCCCGGGCACGGGTGGCCGGCTCGTCGGAAATCAGGATCATGCTGCGCCACATCTTCCCCAACCTGGTGAACACGATCATCGTGCTGGCCACCCTACAGCTGGGTTTCGTGATCCTGCTGGAAGCCGGCCTCAGCTTCCTGGGCGCGGGCATCCCCCGTCCCAATCCGGCGTGGGGCGTCATGGTAGCAGACGGACGCGAGCTCATCATCGACTCGTGGTGGGTCTCCTTCTTCCCCGGCCTGGCCATCCTGTTCACCGTGCTGTCGGTGAACCTGCTGGGCGACTGGCTGCGTGACCGGTTGGACCCCAAGCAGCGCAATGTGTAACGACTCAGGCCAATTTTGAGGCTAGAATGTAGGGGCGAATAATCATTCGCCCCTACCAGTGTATTAACCAACATGCCGGAACAGGAACACCCTCACGGGTACCCGGTTTGTCATTGCGAGGAGCGAAGCGACGTGGCAATCTCGCGGACTGAGCGGCGACTCCTCGGCAACGAGATTGCCGCGCTGCGCTCGCAATGACAGGTTATGCGTTCGCAATGACAGGTTGATGGAAAGTGAGCACGCAGGAACAGGAACACCAGGCGGAATTTCCCGACTGGGTTGAACGCAGCCAGCGCACCGCCCGGCGTCGCTACCGGATGCGCCTGCTCAAGCCGGCCGTCACGGCCGGGGTACTGCTGCTGGTCGCCATCCTGGGATGGATTTTCTGGTTCAGCCTGCCCAATCCGGCACGCTGGTTCGTGGGAAGCCCGTCGGCCGCCGCGTCTTCCGCGTCCAACGCCGGACGCTGGTCGATGCTGGGTTACGGCACCAGCCTCAACGGATACATTTCCGAGGTGGGGCAGCAACCCGCCGGGCGCCTTCTTTGGTCCCAGGACCTGGGTCCCTACACCCGCTCTGCGCCGCTGGTGGCGGATGGCAAGGTGTTCGTTGGCGGGCACTTCCAGGCGTCGGCTCTTGATTCCGGCACGGGCGAGCGACTGTGGTCGGTGG
This sequence comes from Dehalococcoidia bacterium, assembly GCA_965203985.1. GTDB lineage: Bacteria > Chloroflexota > Dehalococcoidia > Lucifugimonadales > UBA3495 > Bin87. Next base: position 193,719 of record CBDBDS010000013.1, on the reverse strand, counting down.
AAACGCCCGGCCCCATGGATCATGCTACCACCGTCGCCAACAACAACCTGGTATTCGTGGGCCTCACTAACCACCGGATGCTGGCTTTGCACCAGGACACCGGCGAACAGGCGTGGGATTTCAAAGCCCACCTGCCGATATCGGCATCAGCGCTGGTGCACGGCGGGGTGGCCTACGTGACTTCCGCGGGCAACATCATCTACGGCCTGGACGCCCAAACCGGCGAGCAGCTTTGGAAGCATAAGCTCAAGGGCAACGTGAAGACCACGCCGACCCTGCGCGGCAACCGTCTCTATGTGGCGGACGACGAGGGCAACCTGTATTTCATCGACGCGGACGACGGGAGGCGGCGGTTCCGTTTTCTGACCGCCGGCTCGGCCGAGGGGCCGCCCGTGGTGAGCGGTGATACCGCGTATTTCCCGTCCGGTGGGACGCTGTACGCAATCAATACCAGTGTGAAGGGAATGCCGGGGCTCTACTGGATCAAGCGGGCCTGGTTCCAGATGTGGATCTGGCAGATCCCGGGCGTGCCACCACCGCCGGCCCAGCGGGGAGAGCGGTGGCGGTTCGCGCCGGAGGACCGGCACTCGCAGGGGATCGTGTCCTCGCCAGCCTTTGCCGATGGCGTGTATTACGTTGGTGACAGTGACGGAGTATTCCACGCCCGGGATGCCGGCGCGGACCAGGAGTTGTGGAAATTCCAGGCGGACGGCGGGGTCGTCAGTTCCCCAATCATATTGGGAGACCGGATCTACTTCGGCGCGCGGGACGGCCTGGTGTACTGTCTGAACCGGGCGGACGGCTCGATGTTGTGGAAGCTGGACCTCGGCGGGCCCATAGAATTGCCGCCGGCCTACGCCGGCGGCAGATTGTACGTGCGAACCACCGACGGGCTACTGCACGCGGTGGAGTGAAGCCTGGCGATCACCAGTCCAGGATGTCGCGCACCGAGCAACGGAACTCGGGAAGCACGTCGCCACCGTCCAGATCATCGTTTTCTGTGTAGATGAGCGTCGGTCCTGCTGAGGGATGGGCAGCCACGGTGCGAGACACCGGGTACACAGCCCACACCAGGCGAACGCCGTGGCTCAGCCACACATCGCCACGCGCTCGGCCACGTATTGCGGGCTGTCGTTGGGCGAGACTACCTCGACGACCAGATCAGGGACTACTTCGTAGTAGCCGCGAACCTTGACCTCCAGGGGGAGGGTTTCGGCGGAGATGTAGACGACATAAGGTGCCCGAACCGTATCGGGGCGTCGTTCCAAGAGGATCCCCGGGCGAGCGATTGCGACACGCCCCAAGCGTAAGGGACGGACATGATGCGACAGCGCGGAGGCCAACAACACTCCAACTTCGCTACTCTCTCCGCCTGTCGGTGGAGTCTTCCTCACCACTCCTTTGACCAGTTCACCCCTGATTACCCGCTGTTCGCACAGGCGGAGGAACTCGTCAGCGGTCAGCAGCTTCTGGCCGATGGGAGTGGTGGTCATGATTGTCTCCCGTGCCCGGGAACGACGGGCGCCGGCCTATAGGAAGGCCAGCGCCGTCTGCACGAAGTCGTCGGGCTTTTCGATTTGCGGCGAGTGGCCGCAGTTGGGGATCACCGTGACCTGGGATCCGGAAAGCGCCTGCTGGTAGAGGTCGGCGCACTCCACCGGAACCAGGTTGTCGTTCTCGCCCCACACGATGTGCGTTGGTATGCTGACCCGCCCCAACTTGGCCGGCAGGCGCGGGTTGTGCATGTAAGGGCGCCAGGTTAAGCGGATCGCCATTTCGCGGTCGCCCTCCGCCTGGTCCACCTGCTCGGGCGTGGGGTCGGAGCCGAACATCTCGTCCCACTCCGGCACCTGACTGGGGTCGTGGTAGACCAAATCGCGGATCTGCCCGGGGTTGATGATGAAGATGTCGGTGATCTCCCCGTCAACCGGCTTGATGCCAGCCGCGCCCACCAGCATCACTTTGCTGAAGGCGTGGCCGGTCATCGACAGCATTTCCGCCGCCAGCCAGCCGCCCATGGAGAACCCGATCGCCCGCACGTTTTCCAATCCTTCCTGCTCCTGGTACCAGGTGTAGAAGCAGGCCAGGTCCTGCATGCTCTCGACCCAGCCGGGCCGGTCGCTCTTGCCGTAGCCGGGATGAGAGGGCAGGTAGACGGTGAACTTCTCGGCCAGGGCCTGGGCGTAACGGCGGGGACCGGCGTTGCCGCCGGCGCCGTGCAGCACCAGCAGAGGGTCGCCGCTGCCGCCCTTGTACACCTGCAGGTTGCCGCCGGCGACGGAGATGGTTTCCTCGGTGAAGTTTGCCATTGGGGTTCTTGCTCCTTGCTGAAAATAAAGGGTGGAAGGCGCGGCGGTTACAGCGCGGTCAGCCCGGGCTGGACACCCTCTTTCTGGAAGGGGTCGGTGAGTTCCAGTTCTTCGCCGATCTCGCGCAGGGCGGGCAGCACTTCCTGGCCCATGAGTTCCAGGCAGCGCATGGTGTCCTCGTGGCTGATGGAGCCGTCGTTGGTCCACACGGCCAGAATGCCCGGGCGCATGAAGCTCAGCACCTCGCGCAGTTGGCTGATGACGGTGTCGGGGCTGCCGATGATCCACCGCTTGGAGTCCAGGATAGAGTCGTACTGCGCTCCGTCCAGGCCGCCCACGCGGAACGGGTCGCTGCGGATCTGCTCGCGCAGGCGCAGGAAGCGCGGGTCGTCGCTACGGCTGCCGTAGCCAACCGGCGAGGCGTAGTCGCGGGGCAGCGGGATGCGGCCCACGCCGATGTTGCCCACCATGTAGCCCTTGCCCACGTCGTAGGCCTTTTCGTCAGTGTCCTGCACGTGGATGCGGACCAGGTAGCCGAAGTTCTCGGGGCCCGGCTCGTAGCCGTTTTCACGGGCCGCCTCGGCATAGATGGCCTTCATGTCCTGGGTGCCCTGCGGGTCGGTTTCCAGGAAGATGTAGGGGTAGTTGCGCTCGGCGCACCAGACCAGGGTCTCGGGGCTGCCCGTGCCGGGGATCCAGACCGGCGGGTGCGGCTTCTGCATCGGCACCTGGAACGGGTTGACCACGCGGAAGTGGTAGTGGTCTCCTTCCCAGCGGAAGGGGCCGGGCGTGGTCCAGGTCTTGATGACCAGGTCGTGGGCTTCCTCAAATCGGGCGCGGTTGTGCAGGGGATTGGTGTTGGTGGCCAGGCTCTCGACGCCGGTGCCGCGCACGAAGCCGGACACCAGGCGGCCGCCGGAGATCATGTCAATCTCGGCCAGTTCCTCGGCCAGGCGGATGGGGTTGTCGAAAATGGGCAGCGGGTTGCCCAGCAGCACGATCTTGGTGTTTTTGGTGTTGCGGGCGAGGATGGCCGCTTCCAGGTTCATGGTCGCGCCCAGGCAGGTGGGCGTGTTGTGGTGCTCGTTGAGCATCAGCCCGTCGAAGCCCATCTCCTCCGAGTACTCGTACTCGTCCAGGTACATGTTGTAGAGGTAGTGGCCTTCCTGGGGATCGAAGTTGGAGTTCGAAAACGTGAGCCGCACCGCCTCGTTGGGCGAGTTGCGCACGTCCTCCTCGGTGTAGTTGACGTAAGCCCGTTCGGTAAAACGCATCAGGAACATGGGATGGCCTCCTGCGGTGGGTCAGCCTGGGCGGGGGTCGGTTTGACGGGGGCTATGATACACCGCAGGGCAATGCTTTGCCTGCTGCTGTGTGGCGATTTAGTCGGGCCAGTTGGCCGGCTTGTAAATGCCGTGTTTGTCAAACAAGTTCTCTAACTCCACCAGCAGCCTGCCTGCCTGCTCCTGGTCTAGTACCCGCCTCACTATCATACGAATGTTCTCGGCGAGCAGCCAATTTAGCTCCACATCATCTGAAGGGAAGAAATCAGCAGACGGATAAATCACGCCGTTGAATTCTACTGGCCCAGATTGGCCGGGTTCCTGATTGTTCGGTGCGGTCATTGACATTCTCCTATCCAACCCGGTTTCGATTGTAAAACCCGGTCAGCAAATGTATGAAGACGTGGAAGTAGCCTCATTCACCAGGTCCGTCTTCCACTGAACTAAATGGCCTCGGCGAAGTAGTTTTCGTCCAGTTTTTTGATCTCGTAGGTGTATTCGGTGACCACACCGACGCCGTGGCGGATCATCAACTGCGCCAGTTCGTTGCCATCTACCAGTCGGATGGTTTCGTTCCGTTGAGAAACGTTCGCGGCGGTCCGCTGTGCGGTGCCGCTAAAACTGCTGGTAGTTATGAACACACCTTTGGTTGCACCGTGTGCGATCATGCTTCCGGCAAAGTTCCGAATGTCCGGCTCTCCGACTGAACCGGAGGTGTACCGCTTGGCCTGCACGTAGACTTTTTCGAGGCCGAGTGCGTCCTGATTAATGATGCCGTCTATGCCACCGTCTCCGCTCCGCCCCACGGCTCGGCCTTCTCCGTAACCCATGGCTTCAAGCAGGTCTACCACTAACACCTCAAATCGCTCAGGCGAAACGAGGTTGATGCTTGATAACAAGTCATCTTGTAAACCACGCATCGTTTCTCGATGGGCCCATAGCATCAGTTCCTCAGGGGCCATTTCGCCCACCGCGCCATCGGTCGTAGCCATCACTTGAGATTGCGTTGCGTCTGAGTTGTTCGCCTGTAGTTGCCGCTGCAACTCTACCAGCTCGCTCCTGTGGATTTGGCCTGCGTGATCATTCAAATGTTTCTTGCCCGCATCCGTGATCACGAAGCGGCCACGGCCCGGCCTCTCCAATAATCCGGCCTCATTCAATTTCAGCGTTGCGGAAGTCACGCGGTAGTCAAACACTAACTTCGTTCCGGAGCCACCGAATACCTCTTGACGATCTGCGGCGGTCACGTTCAGCTTGGCAGCTACTGCCTCGATCATTTGCTGATGGGAGATCTGTTGTCCGTTCTCGGCCGCGATTTCCAAGACCGGACGATAAAACTGTCTTTGATCTGGTACAGCCATGCTTAGCCTACTCCCTTCTTGAAGTGCGGTATCACCTCCGCCGCAAACCGGCCCATCTGCTCCTTGAACTGGTTGGTGGTTGCGCCCATGGGGAAGGCGATCATGATCTGCTCGAGGCCGGGGTACTTGTCCTGCAACTCCTCCAGGTAGGCGATGGTGTCCTCGGGGCTGCCGGCGAACCAGGCGCGGTTGTCGATGACGTCCTGGAAGTCGGTGCCGGCGGCGATGTGGCGGGCGACCCCGCCGGGGCCGGTGGCCGAGATCTGCTGGTCGCTGTAGCGCAGCATCCCCAGGGGTGCGGCGAACTTGACGTGCTCCTCGAACAGCGGCTGCAACTGGCGGCGGGCGCCGGCGGTGGTGTCGTCCACCATGGCCCAGAGGCCGATGCACAGGCCCTCGCCCAGCGCCAGGTCACGGCCGGCCCGTCGGTTGGCGGCCTGGTAGCGGGTCACCCACTCCTCCACGTACTGCTCGCCCGTGCCCAGGATGACGCCCTTGATGCCCCACCTGGCCATGAAGTCCAGGGCGCGGTCCGACGCGCTGACGATGGGTTGCCACACGTCCACGGGTCGCGTCTTGGGCCGAGGCACCAGGGTCACCTCGGTCAGGTCGTAGCCGCGGTAGGGGATGTCCGGCGGGATGGTGTAGTGCTTACCCTGGTGGGAGAAGGACTCGTTGTTGAAGGCCTTCATCATGATCTCGAACTGCTCCTCGAACAGCTCGCGGTTGGCGTCGCCGTCGATCATCGGCGCGCCGAAGGATTCTACCTCGCGGGTGTGGTAGCCGCGTCCGATGCCGAAGACCACGCGGCCGCCGGTGAGGATGTCCACCATGGCGAAGTCCTCGGCCAGGCGGATGGGGTGCCACATGGGCAGGATGTTGAAGCCGCAGCCGAACTTGATCCGATTGGTGTGCTGGGCCAGGTACTGGCTCATGATCAACAGGTTGGGGATGCACTCGTAGCCCTCCCGCTGGAAGTGGTGCTCGGCCATCCACAGGATGTCGAAGCCCAGGTCGTCCAGGAAGACGGCGGCCTCCCGGGCGATGTCCAAGGCCATGGACAGCCGGTCGTTGTCATACCAGCGGTCGTTGGCGGGAGTGCCGTCGAACCCGATGCCGTCGCCTTCCAGCACGTGGCCGGCGTAGAGGACAGAGAAATCTTTGATCATGGGGGCAATCCTCCAAACATCATGGTGTGACCGGGCTACTGCTCGCGTTGACCGAGTTGCGCTTCCAACTGCCGGATGCGCTCTTGGGCCTGTTCAAGTTGCGCCACCGCTTCATCACGCTCCGCCTCCACCAGGGATATATCACACAGGTAGCGTCCGGTTTTGCGGTCGTAAAAGCGCAGTTTTGATTCGTCGTCAACGTCCCAGTCCCACGACGGGTTCCAGCAGAGGCAGAGGTCCAGCACGCCGCTGTAGCCCCAAACCGTGCCATCTTCCTCAGTGTGCAGTTCGATGGGATGGTACACGCCGTCGACGAGGACATCCCCGGCCAGGGCGTAGCCGTAAAGCTCCCCGCCGGTGGGATCGACCCGCCAGTATTCAGTGATGCCGACACTGGCGTACAGGCCCGGCTTCTCCGCCGTGTCCCGCGCGTTGGTGCTTTCGGAGGCGACTTCCAGAGCGAAATCCGGCGGCTTGCCGGCTTCCCAGATTATGTAGCCGTTGCGTCGGCGAATTGCGTCTTTATCAATAGCGAAAGCCACATACAGGTTCGGCCGGAAGCAATAGTTCATGCTGTACTGGTTGTAGAAGACGAATCCGCCAGTGTCCACCAGCACGTCGGGCCGACCAGCGAAATGCCGCCTCACGAAGTAGCCGCTTTTGTTGACGGTAGGGGATTCCACCATGTCGGGCCGTTCTTCCGGGTCGGGGCACACATAATCGTCGGGCAGGACGATGGGGGTGAGCTTGCGGTAGGAGACGCCCGTGGGCGCGGTTTGCGTAGTGGTCATGTTGCGAAACCTCGGCCTGCAGGCAACTGTGGACGCCGGCCGCGCGGCTGACAGAAAAAGAGCCTTTGTGCTACCATCGATATGCTACCACCGCCGCCGGAGAGTGTCATTGCACCCCGCGGAAGCGCTGCCTAGCGCGTCTACGCAGCCCATCTGTAGGCAGCTCACCTGATGGGCGTAATTCGCCTTCAAGATCTGTCCAGGAGGCCTCGCATGGCTACCCTCCCCGATTACGAATGGGACGAAAAACACACCAACATCCACATCAGCCTGGAACCGGGCGACGCCCGCCTGAGCCCCTGGGGCGCCCATGATACCGTCATCATACGCAAAATCGGCGACCGCGAGTTCCAGGCGCTGGTGCCAACGTGGGCGGTGGATGAAGACCGGACTTTCGTCGTCGCTGCCCGTGTCGGCAGAGTGAACGGGAAAATACTGGTGTACCTGCCCGTGAGCAACGAAGGACGGCCGGCTTGGGAGCTAACGGACGAGGAGTATGCCCAGGTAGCGACCGTTGAGGAGATCCCCTGATGCTGTTATCCGACGGTGAACTGCGGGAGGCTATCAACGGAGGCAACCTTCTGGTGTCTCCTTTTGACATCAACGCCGGCAGCATACAACCCTCATCTATAGATTTGCGCTTGGATTCCACAATTCAGGTACAGCGTAGTGACCCAGTGACCGGCATGACTTTGCATCCGGACGCTCTGAACGTAGCGGAGCACCTCAGCCTCTACGCAGAAGAGGTGGTTGATTTGTCGCAGGGCCAAACTTGGGAATTCGCTCCCGGCCGTTTCGTAATCGGTCAAACCCTCGAAACCATCGGCCTGCCTCGGGACTTGTCCGGCCGGGTCGAAGGACGGAGCCGTCTGGCGCGCCTGGGCATCGGCGTTCACATCACCGCTCCGAAGATAGACCCCGGTTTCCGCAACAAGATTACCCTCGAGATTTTCAACCTGGGACCGTGGACTGTAGCTCTGACGGCGGGAATGAAGATATGCACCCTCCTGGTGGAACGGCTGGGTCGTCCCGCTCAAACGGGATACGATGGAATGTTTCAAGGCAGGTAGATAAGCATAGTTACGGCATTTGTTTTGCGATATTTTAAACCGTAGTCCAATGCGGACCCGGAGGCTCAATCCTGTTATGACCAAAGTACTGATAACCGACAACGTGGCCGCCGAAGGCATCGACCTTCTCAAAAAGCACGTCCCGGTGGACGTCAAGCGCGGCCTTTCCCCCGAAGAACTCATCGCCACCATCCCCGGCTACGATGCCCTGGTGGTGCGCAGCGAGACCAAGGTTACCGAGCCGGTGATCTCCGCCGGATGCGATCTTAAAGTCGTCGCCCGGGCCGGCATCGGCGTGGACAATATCGACCTGGACGCGGCCACCCGCGCCGGCGTGGCCGTCGTCAACGCGCCCATCGGCAACACCGTGGCTGCCGCCGAGCACACCGTCGCCCTGATGCTGGCCCTGGCCCGCAACGTGCCCCAAGCCTATGCCTCCATGAAGGAGGGACAATGGCAGCGGTCGGCATTCATGGGCATCGAGGTCCGCAACAAGACGCTGGGCATCGTTGGCTTGGGCCGCGTCGGCTCCGAGGTCGCCCGCCGGGCGGCCAGCTTCGGCATGAACCTGATCGCGTACGATCCGTTCGTCGCCCCCGACTTCGCTGCGCGTATGGGCGTGGCCGTAATGTCCCTGGACGAAGTGCTCGCCCAGGCCGACTTCATCACCCTGCACACTCCCCTGACCGCCGGCACCACGAATTTGATCTCAGCGCCGCAGTTGGCGAAGATGAAGCCCGGCGCGCGCCTGATCAACGTCGCTCGTGGCGAACTGGTGGACGATGACGCCCTGCTGGATGCCTTGGCAAGCGAACACCTGGCCGGCGCCGCGCTGGACGTGTTCACCAACGAACCCCCCGGCGATCTGCCCCTGCTGAAACACCCCCGGCTGGTTGCCACGCCCCACCTGGGCGCGTCGACTCAGGAAGCCCAGCGCGAGGTGGCCATCGAGGCGGCGGAACAGGTGCTGGCGGTGCTGGATGGCAAGCCGGCCCGCAACACCGTCAACGCGCCCTTCGTGCCGCCGGAAGTCCACGCCATCCTGGCCCCCTACGTACCCGTGGCGTCCATGGTGGGCCGCCTTTTAACGAGCATGGCCCGGGGCCAGTTTGTCGGGATCACCATCCGCTACCAGGGCGAGATTGCCGAGCACAACACGGCCATACTGAAGGCCGCCGCGCTGGTCGGTCTGCTGGGCCAGGTCAGCGGCGAGGCGGTCAACATGATCAACGCGCCGGTGCTGGCGCAGCAGCGGGGCCTCCAGGTCACCGAGCAGACCTCCGGAGACAGCCGCGAGTACGCCAGCCTGATCTCCGCGACGCTGCACACCACCGGCGACGACATCACCGTGGCCGGGACCTCCCTGCGCGACGAGCCGCACCTGGTGCGCGTCAATGAGTACTGGATGGACGTTGCGCCGTCGGCTCCCTACATGCTGTTCGTGGACAACCAGGACCAACCCGGCATCATCGGCGCGGTGGGCACCACTGCCGGCCGCCACAACATCAACATCAGCTTCATGGAAGTGGGCCGCATCGCCCCCCGGGGCCAGGCCATGATGGTGGTGGGGCTGGACGACCCGATCTCTGCGGAGGTACTGGCCGAAATCAGAGCCTTGCCGCAGGTGGACGACGCGCGGGTGGTGGCGATGTAGGCGTCGTTCCAGAGTTCCACGGCGCGGTGGCGCAGTCAATTACCACGCTGCGGGAGAGGTTGCGATGATTGTTCCATTCTCTGACGTAGACATCATGCCACAGCACTGGAGCATGATCGGCGACATCCTGCGGCGCTGCCTGCCGAACCATCCGGTTTGGGCGTATGGCTCCCGGGTCACCGGGCATTCTTGGCAGTATTCCGATCTAGACCTGGTCGTAGTTGGGGAAACCGCGGTGGACAGCATGACGATCTGGAACGCGCGCGACGCATTTTCTGCATCTCGACTGCCCTACATGGTGGACCTGAAGGACTGGCAGCGCATCCCCCAGCATTGGCGCGATGAAATCCTGCGCTGCTACACCGTCATCCATTCCCCCGAGAGGACCGAGGCGGTCGATGAGGCCCGCGCCTTTTCCAGGGATGGGATCGGATCAGATCGGATGGGAAGGTGACATCGACACGATGCGTTCCAACTGCCCATCATGAAATAGCCTCCGCAATGGACAAATCCGCTCCGCCCCTGTAAAAATGCAGGGGCGTTGCCTTGCCGTCACCGCCCGGAGATCATGCCGTGAACGCGCCTCAGCCGACCTTCACTGATGAGCAGGTTGTTGCTGCCATCCGCGCCGCCTTTTCCCCGCGCTGGGACACGTCGATGTCTGCGGAAGACGCGGCGGCCCAGGCGGCAACCTACCGCGCGAGCCTGGCACATTATCGACAACACGTTCAGCGCAGTCTGGACGAAAGCGATTATCTGCAAGCAGCCGAAAAGTCCTGGGGCGCTTTCACGCAAATCGTCAAGGCCATCGGCGCCGACCACCAGATAAAATTGTCCAGTCACGTTGGGATCTATCGAGTAGCCGGCGAACTGGCGGCTCTGGTCGGGCAATCGGACCCGAATGCGGGAAGTGAGTTGAATAATGCGACTGGGCTGGTCAGCGGTCTGAACACTCACTTCTACGAAAACAATTTGACCGATGCAGTAGTTCTACAATCGGCAGCTACGGTCAGCGACGCCATTGACCTGCTGCAGGACTGGTTCCCGCCTCAACCAGGTTATGATGGAGCAACGTTATGAGCAATGCGCCACCATCTTTCACCGGGGAACAAGTCGTTGCTGCCATCCGCGCCGCGTTTTCCCCGCGCTGGGACACGTCGCTGTCTGCGGAAGACGCGGCGGCCCAGGCGGCAACCTACCGCGCCAACCTGGCCCATTACCGCAAGCACGTTCAGCGTAGTCTGGACGAAAGCGATTATCTGCAAGTAGCCGAAAAGTCCTGGGGCGCTTTCACGCAAATCGTCAAGGCCATCGGCGCTGACCACCAGATCAAACTGTCCAGTCACGTCGGGATCTATCGAGTGGCCGGCGAACTGGCAGAGTTGATTACCCAAACCGACCCGGAAGCCGGCGGCAGGTTGAGCGATGCGTCGGTTATGGCCCACAGTCTGCATCTGCATTTCTACGAAAATGAGCTGCCGGACGTTCGAGTTATCCAATCCGCTACTAAGGTGAGCGAGGCTATTGGCCTGTTGCAGGACTGGTTCCCGCCTCAACCAGGTGATGATGGAGCAACGTTATGAGCAACGCGCCACCATCTTTCACCGGGGAACAAGTCGTTGCTGCCATCCGAGCCGCGTTTTCCCCGCGCTGGGACACGTCGCTGTCTGCGGAAGACGCGGCGGCCCAGGCGGCAACCTACCGCGCCAACCTGGCCCATTACCGCAAGCACGTTCAGCGTAGTCTGGACGAAAGCGATTATCTGCAAGTAGCCGAAAAGTCCTGGGGCGCTTTCACGCAAATCGTCAAGGCCATCGGCGCTGACCACCAGATCAAACTGTCCAGTCACGTCGGGATCTATCGAGTGGCCGGCGAATTGGCGTCCCTGGTCGGGCAATTAAACCCGGATGCGGAAATCGCGCTGAATAATGTGACCACATCGGTCCACAGCCTGCACACCCATTTTTACGAAAACGATCTGACCGATGCAGTGGTCATCCAATCGGCAGGCACGGTCAGCGACGGCATCGACCTGCTGCAAGAGTATTTCCCGCCCCCAACCGAAGGGTAATCCCAGGCATTCACAAAACCCCAAACCATCCCGGAGATGACACTATGGCAGACCGCATCGTAATCATGGGCCCCGGCGCCGTGGGCAGCTACGTCGGCGCGTTTCTCGTTCAGGCCGGCGAGGACGACATCACCTTCATTGATATGTGGCCCGAACACGTCGAAAAGATGCGTGCCGAGGGCCTGCGGGCCAGCGGCAGCCAGGGCGATTTCACCGTGCCGGTCAATGCCATGCACCTGACCGACGCCCAGAACATCACCGAACCCTTCGACTACGCCTTCATCACCGTGAAGTCCTACGACACCGAGTGGGCGACCCACTTCATCAAGCGGTACGTGAAGGACGACGGGGCGTTCGTGTCCATCCAGAACTGCTGGAACGATCCCACTATTGCCAACATCGTCGGCGAGGACCGGCAGTTGGGCTGCATCGCCTCCCACATCGAGGTGGCCCTCTGGGAGCCGGCCCACGTCAACCGGGGCGGCGCGCCCGGACGGGACCACGGCCACACCGTGTTCCGCATCGGCGAGTTCACCGGAGCCCTCACCCCGCGTTCCGAGGCGCTGGCCGCCAAGCTGGACCACATCGACGCGGCCTACGCCACCGACAACCTGCCCGGCGAGCGCTGGGCCAAGCTGTGCCAGAACGGCATGGGCAACGCCATCTCCGCCATGAGCCAACTGGGCAGCCAGGAGATGGCCGGCGACGCCAGGATCCGCCGCATCCGCATCAACCTGGCCAAGGAAGGCGCGCAGGTCGGCCTGGCCCAGGGGCTCAAGGTGGTGGAGATCAACGGCACGCCCGCCGAATTCTGGGCTGACGCCGACACGGGCGACGTGTTCGAGGAGCTGGACGGCAAGCTGTCCCAGTCCGGCGGACGCGTGAACTGGCTGGCCTCCATGGCCCAGGACGTGCACAAGGGCCGCAAATCCGAGGTCGATTTCATGAACGGCCTGATCTGCGAGAAGGGCCGCGAAACCGGCGTCGCCACGCCCTACCACGACGCCATCGTCGAAGCCATGCGCCTCGTCGACAGCAAGACCGTAGCGCCCGGCCCGGAAAACGTTGACCGCATCATTCGGGCGGTCGAGGGTTAATACTCTGTCATTGCCACCCCCGCATCAAGTGCGGGGTCGCAATGACATCCGACAAAAGGAGGCCAGATATGTACATCACCGTAGAACCCGCCGGCCTGATGATGCATACGGTCAAGCTGGTGTTTGACCCATCCGACCCGGCACCGGAAGACCAGCAGGTGCGCGACTACCTCAGCGAGCACGAGCTGGAGCCCCGCTACCACTGGTTCGCTGAAATCGACGGCCTCGAGGGCCGCGAGTGTGAAATCATGCAGTTCGGTGGCTGTTACCTCGGGCGCAACCTCCAGAACATCGGGCTCATTCAGCGCCGTATCGTGGAGGAAGAGCTGATCACCGCCGAGATCGACCGGCATATCGCCGACGGTCGTTTGACCGCCCTTGCCGACGCCGCAGAGAACCAACGGCAGGCCGCTGTCGCCGCGCTGATCGAGGAGTTCCGCGTGGAAGAGAGCTTCGCTCAGGGTGAGGACGGAGAATTGCGCGCCACTTTGGACTCTGATGTCCTGCAGCAATCGGCTCTCCGCGCTTTGGCCGCGGCGGAGGCGACCTGATGGCAACCGAAACCCACCCGGAATGGGGTTACGCCGGTGAGATTGGCCCTGATAGATGGGGCTGCCTGTCCTCCGACTACAGCCTCTGTTCCTCAGGAGTTGAGCAGTCGCCGGTGAACCTGGCCGGGTACGTCCCGGACGGAACCGAGCCGGTGACCTTCGACTACACCACCGTCGCCGTGCAGGCCCGCAACAACGGCCACACCGTGTACCTAGACTTTGACCCCGGCAGCGGGGTGTCGGTGGGAGGACGCCGCTACGAGTTGCTGGGAGTTCATTACCATTCGCCGGGAGAGCACCTGCTGGACGGCGAGAGCTTCGCGGCTGAGCTTCACCTGGTGCACCAGGACGCCGACAGCAACCTGGCCGTGGTGGGGCTGCTGTTCCGGCTGGGCAACCCCAGCCCCCTGGTGGAGGATCTGCTGGGCCTGGCTCCGGCGACCGGGGTGGAAGCCGACGTGGGAGGCGGGCCGAATGCGGCGGAATACGTGCCGTCGCATAGCGGCTATTACGGGTACCGCGGTTCGCTGACCACGCCGCCGTGCTCGGAAGGGGTGCGGTGGATGGTCATGCAGGGCATCGGAACCGTGTCACCTGACCAGGTGGACATACTGCAATCCCTGACCTACGGGCCGAATAACCGGCCGCCGCAGCCGATTGGCGACCGTAGCATCTCCGTCGTCGCCGGTTAGTTCTTAAATCCCATACCGCTTGTTGGCGGTTGGCACATCGATCAAGCCTTCTGGCTGTTCGTCGGGTTCGTAAATGGCGTCGTCCATTTCTTTGGAATGGACGATGTTGGCGGGCTTTATCTCAGTATTGGCAGCAGTGATCATGCTGGCAAGATTGTCCAAGGATAGGCCGTCCTCGCGGGCCCGTTCGATGGCAGCCCGGAAGGCTTCGCGATTCGGATCATTGTCGCAGGCTAGCAGGTCGGTTCGCGGTTTCTCCTAGATGCGCACACTACTGCTGTTCCAAGACGCCCGTAACCTTGGCTCGCCACATGGAACCTATCCAGGTGAGTGCAAACACCGCCAATCCACCGAAGAGCGCCACGTTGCCCACAACGGGGTGGTTCCCAAACATCAGCGGCATAGCCAAGAACCAAGCCAACCCCAATACCACGCCAGCCGCAGTGCTGCCAGCCGTGATTTTTTGCTTGGGCGTACGGAATACCGCTTGCCGCAGGCCCCTCGTAGTTGCGCCCTGCTGAGTGCGGCGGGTTATCTCGCGGAACCTTGATTGGGGTATCCGAGTTGATGGCGGTCTCCCGGCCGGAACTCTACCCAGTACTTCAAGGTAGCGATGGCGAAAGTCCGAGTCCGTCTGGACTCCTTTCCTAGCGTTGCATGGACCGCACAACGCCTGCAAGTTGTGGTCCTCATTAGGACCGCCAAATTCCACAGGGTAAATGTGGTCGATCTGGCGGTTATTCCTGTTGAGGGTTATTCCACAATACATACAACGATTGCCCTGTCGGGCACTGACCCGTCGACTGGTTTCCGGTGAGAAACGGATTCTCGTCGTGCGCGCCACCGCTCGTTCTCCGGCTCGAATACGCAGTGTATATCGGTGATACCAGTCCACAACTCCCAGAGCCCCGGTGGCGATGACCCCACCGGTGGTCTTCACCACCGAGAGCGCACGTTTTTGCGGCTTGCTTTTAGTTGTCGCACGCTCTTCCATGGTTCTATGTTGCCGGTACGCAATCACCCAAAGAGGCTGGAGGTTGGTCGCTGTCGGTTTCAGTAGGTTTGCGTCTGGCCGGAAGTTCGGTTTGATCCAAATTCAGTGCGTCCACGACAGATTTAGCGGGATCAATCGGAAATTCGCGCGGCCGGCTGGCACCGTGGGCGAGAAAATCTATCAGAAGCAGTTTCCGCCTGTACTTCCCTGCTCAAACCCCAACTTTGGGTGGGGTCATGGAGCGGGCGATGGGAATCGAACCCACGTAGCCAGCTTGGAAGGCTGGGGCTTTACCACTAAGCTACGCCCGCTCAGTAAACCCATTATACTCCTTTTCCACAGCGCACCCGCATCGGTAGGTCAGTCTGGATAAAACCGGTGGGCGCCCCCTGACGAAGCTGCTGGTAGCCGTTTTAGAAGCGCCGGAAACCGTTGACAATTTGGGCCGCCTTGCGTAACCTATATTTCGATTGGCGAAAACCGGAAGGCCCCGGAAGTTGCCGGGGCTTTTTTAGCGTATTGCGCGGTTTAGCCGGTCGGGTTCAGCGGAGCCAACCCCGCGCCCCGGTGGCGCAATTGGCAGCGCAGCCGATTTGTAATCGGCAGGTTAGGGGTTCGAGTCCCCTCTGGGGCTCCAAATCGATATCGACGCAACTGGACTATCGGTCCGGGAGTAAACAAATGGAGGGGTGGGTGAGTGGTTAAAGCCACCAGACTGTAAATCTGGCGCCCTGACGGGCTTCGCAGGTTCGAATCCTGCCCCCTCCACCACCAATGAGATTGCCGCGCTACGCTCGCAATGACAGTCAAAAAACAGGCTCAAAACGGGATAGCCGCGCTACGCTCGCAAAGACAACCAAAAACAGGCCCAAGTAGCTCAGAGGTAGAGCACGTTCTTGGTAAGAACGGGGTCGGCGGTTCGATTCCGCCCTTGGGCTCCACCGCCGCCAGCAACCCGCAGGGATGCCCCACGGGCCGGAACCAAGGAACCACCAACAAGGAGCAAGGAGTAACCCGCCACCATGGCTAAGCAAGTCTTCGACCGTTCCAAGCCCCACGTCAACGTGGGAACCATCGGTCACGTTGACCACGGCAAGACCACCCTGACCGCCGCTATCACCAGCGTGCTGGCCCAGGAGAACAACGCCAGCTTCCGCAGTTTCGACAGCATCGACAACGCGCCGGAAGAACGGGCCCGCGGTATCACCATCGCCATCGCCCACGTGGAATACGAGACCGCGAACCGGCACTACGCCCACGTTGACTGCCCCGGCCACGCCGACTATATCAAGAACATGATCACCGGCGCGGCGCAAATGGACGGCGCGGTCCTGGTCGTGTCCGCTCCCGACGGCCCCATGCCCCAGACCCGGGAGCACATCCTGTTGGCCCGCCAGGTGGAAGTGCCTTCCATCGTCGTGGCTCTGAACAAGGTCGACATGATGGACGACGAAGAGTTGCTGGAACTGGTGGAACTCGAAGTGCGCGAGTTGCTCAGCACCTACGACTTCCCCGGCGACGACACGCCCATCGTCCGCGTCAGCGGACTGAAGGCGCTGGAAGGCGACGCCGATGCCATGGAGCAGGTTCGGGAATTGGTCGCCACCATGGACGACTACATCCCGCAGCCGTCCCGCGTCACCGACCAGCCGTTCCTGATGCCCATCGAGGACGTATTCGGCATCAAGGGCCGCGGCACCGTGGTCACCGGCCGCGTCGAGCGCGGACAGCTCAACGTTGGACAGGAAGTGGAAATCATCCGCTCCGGCGACGTGCGCAAGACCGTTGCCACCGGCCTGGAAATGTTCCACAAGCTGCTGGACACCACCGAAGCCGGCGACGCCGTGGGCGTACTGTTGCGCGGCGTGGACCGCGACGAGGTCGAGCGCGGCCAGGTCCTGGTGGCGCCCGGCTCCATGCGCCCCTACCGCAAGGCGGAAGCCGAGGTGTACGTGCTGAGCCAGGCTGAGGGCGGCCGCCACACCCCCTTCTTCACCGGCTACAAGCCCCAGTTCTACATCCGCACCAGCGACATCACCGGCGAGATCGCCTTGCCCGACGGCGTGGAAATGGTCATGCCCGGTGACAACATTACCATGACCGTGAACCTCATCACCCCAATCGCCGTCGAAGAAGGTCTCCGCTTCGCCATCCGCGAGGGCGGCCGCACCGTCGGCGCCGGCGTGTTCACCCGATTGCTGGAGTGATCCCATGGCCCGCAAGTCAACCGACGCCCGGCAGGTTATCACGTTGCAGTGTACCGACTGCCGCGAGCGCAACTACTCGACCATCAAGAACCGGCGCAGCCATACGACCCGCATGGAATTGCGGAAGTACTGCAGCCGTTGCCGGGGCCATCAGGTCCATCGGGAAGTGAGGTAGCGGCCCGTGGCCCGCGCATCGACCAGACGACCGTCGCCGATCTCTCCCCGCGCGGTGGGGAGGGTCGGCCCGATCGGCTTCCTGCGTGAAACCGCTTCCGAACTGCGGAAATCGGTCTGGCCGAGTAAGGAAGAAACGGCCCGGCTCACGGTCATCGTCATCGTGCTGGCCGTGATCATGGGCTTCTTCCTCGGTCTGCTGGACCGGGTTTTCGACTTTGGGATGAGTTTCGTCATCGGCCTGCGGCAGTTGCCATTCTGACCCTGCCCGGGTCGGGCGCGCTCACGCCTCGGTGCGGGATCTCCGGAGACCGCCCTTAGCGCCGGCGTCAATGGGATTGGCCGGCGCTTTCCGGGGCCGCTCCATTCTCGCCCACTGAGATTGAAACAATGACCACAACGCATCCCGACGATCTGCGCTGGTACATCGTCCACACCTATACGGGTCAGGAAGACATGGTCAAGCGAAACCTTGACCTGCGCCGACAGAGCCTCGGCATGGACGACCGGATCACCCGCGTCGAGGTGCCGGCCGAGGATGAGATCACCCGCAACAAGGGTGAGCGGACCAAGCAGCGCCGTAAACTGTTCCCGGGTTACATCCTGGTCCAGATGGTCATGGACGACGAGGCCTGGTTCCTGGTGAGAAATACCACCGGCGTGACGGGGTTCATTTCGGCCGAGGAAGAGGGCGGCGACCGCCCGCGTCCAGTTCCGCTGGATGACCGCGAGGTTGATGACATCCTGGACCGCGTCGCCTCCGGCGAGCCGCGCGCCGTCATCGGCCTGGCGCAGGGAGACACGGTACGGATCTCCGAAGGCCCCTTTGCCGACATGCTCGGGCGGGTTGAGGACGTGGACGAACACCGCGGACAGGTCACAGTAATGATTTCCGTTTTCGGTCGCGAAACCCCTGTGGAACTGGACTTCACCCAGGTGGAAAAGGCCTGATCCCATCCTCGCAATGCGGACTCTGGTCCGCGCGCCTCAAATCAGGACAACCGGAGGCCATCAGTGGCAAAGAAAGTACTCGCCGTCATCAAGCTCCAGCTGGAAGCGGGCAAGGCTACGCCCGCGCCGCCGGTCGGCCCGGCGCTGGGTCAGCACGGCGTCAACATCATGGCCTTCGTCAAGGAGTACAACGAGCGCACCGGCAGCCAGTCCGGCACCATCGTGCCCGTCCACCTGACCGTGTACCAGGACCGCTCCTTCACCTTTGTCACCCGCACGCCTCCGGCTTCGGACCTGCTGCGCCGCGCCGCCGGCATCGAAAAGGGACAGGGCGACGCCCGGGCTCCCATCGGTGTGACCATCCCCAGCGACGTCCTGCGCGGGATTGCCGAGGAAAAGCTGAAGGACCTCAACGCCAACTCCGTCGAACAGGCCATGCACATCATCGCCGGCACCGCCCGCAGCATGGGGATCACGGTCGAAGACGACTGACGCCAGCGCTGTTCAATTCCCGGAATCGCTATCAGGGAGAATCGAAAATGCCCAAGCACAGCCGCCGCTACAACGCCGTTGCCGAGCGTGTTCCGGAAGACAGCGTTTACCAGCCCCGCGAAGCCATCGACCTGGTGAAGGAACTCTCCACGGCCAAGTTCGACGAGACCATGGAGGTCCACCTCCGCACCAACGCCGACGTGCGTCACGCCGAGCAGCAGGTTCGCGGCGTCACCGTCCTCCCCCACGGTCTGGGCAAGCAGGTACGCGTGCTGGTGTTCGCCAATGGCGAGGCCGCCGACATCGCCCGCCAGGCCGGCGCCGACTACGTGGGCGACGACGACCTGATCGCCCAGATCGAAGGCGGCTGGATGGACTTCGACGTGGGGCTGGCGATCCCAGAGGTCATGTCCAAAATCGGCCGACTGGGGCGTTACCTGGGTCGTCGCGGTCTGATGCCCAACCCGCGCACCGGAACCCTGGTGCCCGCCCGGGATCTGCCTCGCGTCATCCAGGAGTCCAAGGCCGGACGGCTGGAATTTCGCACCGACCGCACCGCCATCATCCACGGGCAGTTCGGCAAGTCCTCCTTCGAGACCGACGCTTTGATGGACAACCTTACCGTGTTCATGGACTCGGTTATGCGCGAACGCCCGGACGCGGTCAAGGGCGCTTTCATCAAGTCCGCTTACATCACTTCGTCCATGGGCCCCGGCCTCTCCGTCGACGTGGGTACGCTCCAGACGATGAAGCCCGATTAACTATCCCGGCTCAAAAACGGCAACCCCACCCTGGAAGCAGTTTCAACAGCCACGATCCGTAATAACCGGGTCAGGTGAATGCAGAGACGAATTCGCATGATGCAGGTGTTGAAGTACCAAACCGCATCCGCCACGTTTCTGGAACAGGCTTTTGAAGAGATCGAATCCGGCGATCTTCGTCAGGCATCGGAGAAGGGATGGGGAGCGGCTGTTGAGATCGTTAAAGCAATTGCGCAACATCGCGGTTGGGAACACGGCAGTCACGACAGCTTGTTCGAGGTCGCCAGCCGATTGGCGCAAGAGGTGGGTGATTACAACATCAGCTACGATTTCTCTGGAGCATCGACGCTGCACACCAATTTTTATGAGGGCTGGCTACGCGAAGAAATGGTCCGGAACGGTCTCGACCAAGTCCGGCGTTTGGTGGGAACCTTATCTCCTTTACTTCAGCGTTGAGGTCGATGTGAAGCATCACACACGTTGCCAATCCCCGGAGGGGATGCTAGACTGATTAGCACAATCGAATACCGTTACTACGCCCGAGACAGCGGGTTCCCAATGGGAATAATGGCCATGCCAGCCGCCCGCCGAGGCACAGCGCCGGATTGATCCGGTGCGCATGTGGACGATCAACGCCGCTGGCCCAAAGGCCATGTGTGCCGCATTGCCCGCGCCTTCGTCTCGGAGCGCGGGTTTTATTTTTGACCGTTCTCGTCCAGGAGCAGACCTTGCCAACCCAGGAAAAAATCGATCGCGTAGCCGAGTTGAAGGACAAGCTGGAACGCAGTTCCATCATCATCTCCACCGGCTACTCCGGCATGAACGCTAACCAAATGGTGGACCTCCGCCGCAGGATGCGCGACGGCGGCGTTGAGTTCGTCGTGGTGAAGAACAACCTGCTCAGCCGCGCCGCCGACGCTGCGGAGATCCCCCAGCTCAAAGACGTCATAACGGGCCAGACCGCCATCGCGCTGGGCTACGATGACGCCGCCACCATCGCCAAGGCAGTCAACCAGGCGGCCCGGGCCAGCGCCGGCGCTCTCGCCGTCCACGGGGCGGTGGTAGGCCAGGGCGAGGCCATGCAACCCGAGGAAGTTTCGCGGCTGGCGGATTTGCCTCCCCAACCCGTCCTCGTGGCCCAGTTGCTGGGCGCCATGCAGTCGCCGCTCTACGGCTTGGCCAGCGTGCTCAACGCCACCATCAGCAGCCTGGCCTACGTCCTGCAGGCCAGGATCGATCAGCTACAGCCGGCGGAAGCTGCGGAATAGCAAAATCATCCCACGGTAAATCGTAAACAACCATCAGGAGGCAAAAATCATGGCAGTGAACCAGGAAGTTCTCGAGGCGATCAAGGGCATGAGCGTGATGGACCTGGCCGATCTGGTCAAGGCCATCGAGGAAGAATTCGGTGTCTCCGCAGCCGCTCCGGTGGCGGTTGCCGCCGCGCCGGCCGCCGGCGTGGTGACTGACGACGCTCCGTCCGCCGGGGGCGACGAGCAGACCGAGTTCACCATCACCCTGGCCGACTTCGGCGCCAACAAGATCAACGTCATCAAGGCCGTCCGCGAGGTGACCGACCTCGGTCTGCGCGAGGCCAAGGAACTCGTGGAATCGGCTCCGGCCCGCGTTCGCGAGGGCGTGAACAAGGAAGACGCCGACAGCATCAAGTCCAAGCTGGAAGAGGCTGGCGCCACGGTGCAGGTCGCCTAGTCGAACGCCGCAAGGCTCTTTTCGACGGTACCAGGGGGCGGGTGTCACACCTGCCCCCTGTCGTTTGCCTAGTGTACAATGCCGCCAGTTCAACCGGGAGGCCCCAGCATGGATCTGCAACTTGACGGCAAGACAGCGATAGTTACCGGAGGCAGTCGCGGCATCGGCAAAGCGGTGGCACGGGTCCTTTCGGCCGACGGTTGCAGTGTAGTCATCACCGGCCGTTACGCGGATACGCTGTCGGAGTCGGCCGAGGACATCGCCGGCGACACCGGCGGCAGGATCATTCCCATCGTTTCCGACATGACCAGCACCGACCAGGTGAACGCCATGGTCGCCCAGGCGGCTGAAGCGCTGGGCGGACGCATCGACATCCTGGTGAACAACGCCGCCGCGCCCGGCGGACTCGCCCGTGGGTCGCTGGCCGAAATCCGCGACGAGGACGTGATGCTGGACCTGGACACCAAGGTGATGGGCTACCTGCGTTGCGCCCGCGCCGTGGCGCCGTACATGCAGCAGCAGGGTTGGGGACGCATCGTCAACGTCGGCGGCTTGTCGGCGCGCCGGGCGGAGGGCAACCTCAGCGCCGGCGTCCGCAACTCCGGCCTGTCCAACCTGACCAAGTACCTGGCGGAGGAATTGGGCGGCGACGGCGTCTGCGTCAACCTCGTCCATCCCGGCACCACCCGCACCGAGCGCAGCGGCCCGATGTACGCGGAGCAGGCTGAGCGCGAAGGCACCACCGTGGAAGAGATCGAGCGCCGCGCCGCCTCCCGCAACTCCACCCGCCGCATCGTCGACGCCGAGGAGTTGGCGTGGGTGGTGGCCTTTTTCGCTTCGCCCCGCAGCATCGCCATCAGCGGCGAGACCATCGCAGCCGGCGGCGGTTCCGGCACCAACGTTTACCACTGACCAGTCAGCCACAACCGGATTCCTGCTTTCGCAGGAATAACGACTTTCGCAGGAGCCAAATAACATGATCAAGGTAACCGTTTTCTACGAGAATGAAGAAGGCAAGTCATTCGACTTCGACTACTACTGCAACACGCACATGCCCCTGGTGCAGGAGCGCCTGACCACCTTCGGGATGCGCTACTACAACGTGGAAAAGGGCATTTCCGACACCGACCCCAGCGCGCCGCCCATGTACACCGCCGTCGGCTACCTGTTCTTCAACGACGTGGACGGCGTGCACGAGGGCTTCAAGACCCACGGCCGGGAGCTGGTCGGCGACGTACCGAACTTCACGGATATCTCGCCCAAGTTCCTCATCAGCGAGCTGATTGCGTAACGCTGACACTCATGGCTGAGCGGCGTGGGGCGACCAAACGGTCGCCCTTGCGTTTGTCTTCGGACGGAACCGGCCTGATCTGGTGACAGCAAGACGTTGGCATGCCATCGCAGCCGATGCTAACCTGCGTCCAACCTGTTGTATTGTGAGCCACCGCTGCCATGCCCATAATAGAAAACCAGCTCAACGGCCGCATCGCCACGCTGCTTGGTCGCGCGAATCCGCGCTGGACGGCTCGGGGTGAAAATGTAGGCGCTTTCCTTGGCAACCGGCGCCAGCCTGACATTCTAGTTATCCAATCAGGTAACAGGCCGGTGGTGATCGAGAACGAGTACCTCCCTGCCCGGTCCGTGGAGAACGAGGCAGTAGCCCGGCTAGGCGAGTCCTTGGACGCCGGCATCGTGGCATCGTCCGGGCAGGTTAATGCAGTCATTGCCCTCAAATCCCCGGCGGAACTGCGCGATTGCGCTGGCTTGGATGAAGTGGATGAGTTGCTGCATAGCGGCATCGCTTTGGAATATGCCCTGTACACGGGCCAAGATTCTCAAAACTGGAGCCGCTTTCCCGAAAGCGGATTTATTCTTGGGACTTTACGGGATTTGGCGGCCTTTGTGGAACACGCCGCCACCCCCGCCGACACTATTGAAAGGGCAACCGCCACTTTGGAGCAAGGTGTCCTGGCGGCGTCGGCCATGCTGTGCCAAGCGGTCGAACTGGCCAGCAGCACCGGAGATGCAGTAGCCGAGGAATTGAAACAGGATTTTGACGAACAAACCGCAAAAATGGCTGCCACCATAATAGTCAACGCACTGATGTTCCAGGAGAATTTGTCCGGCTATTACGATGTGCGGAGCGTTTCTCAGATGATGCAAGACCATGATCTGAATCCGCTGCACGTGGCTAGGGAATGGACGAAAATCCTACGGGTAAATTATTGGTCAGTTTTTCGCATCGCTACGGACCTGCTGGTTAACATCAATCCGCCGATTTATGGCGCTCGGATGCTGAGAGTCTTGGGCGAAACTGCTGATCGTCTCCGAGAAGTATCACAATCACACGACTTGGTAGGAACTGTGTTTCAGAGATTGATTGCTGACCGCAAGTTCCTGGCCACTTTTTACACCAGACCGGAGTCGGCGACTTTGCTAGCCCATCTGTCCATCCCAGATGACGGGCAGTGGGCGTCTGCTGAACGCCTCATGGAGTTTCGGATTGCCGACTATGCTTGCGGCACCGGAACGTTAATTCACGCCGCCTACCGACGAGTTAACCAACTGCATAGACTAGCGGGAGGTAATCCGGAGGCCCTCCACGGCCACATGATGGAACGTTCTTTGACTGCCTGCGACGTTCTGCCCTCGGCAGTACATCTCACCGCCTCCATGCTTTCTTCATCGCACCCACAGCAGCACTACTCCAAAACTAACACGCACATAATGGAATACGGTCGCAAAGCCACCGGCGATGGCGTGTCGATTGGTTCATTGGACTTGCTGGATGGCGAAGAAAGGCGTCCTATGCTGTTTGCCACGGCGGCCCCTACCACGGTCACCGGGGGCGGCGACCAGCCGGATGACTATATTTACACGCCATCTGCCAGTCAGAACCTAGTGATAATGAATCCTCCATTCACGAGAGGCAGCTCCGATTGGGCGTCAATCGGCCCACAAGCATATGACAAAAAGCAGTTTCGTGGTTTGGGTAATGACACGGAAACTCAAAGGAAAATGTCTGATTTGGCAAGACGATTCGCCAGAGGAACCTGCGCCCACGGCTACGCCGGGATAGCGTCCTGGTTCGTAGCCCTGGGTGACCGTATGGTCAGTGACGACGGCACGCTTGCTGTGGTGTTGCCTATGACTGCTTTGCAAAGTACCAGTTGGGAAAAGACACGGTCATTGATCAAGCAGAATTATGGCGATGTCACCATTGTAACTATCGCCGCCGCCAGTGCTGACGATCAGTCTTTTTCGGCAGACACCGGCATGGCAGAGACGTTGCTGGTATGCCGAAAGTCTTCCGGCCCGCGCCGCAATCGCGGTTTATTCGTATCGTTGTACCGGCGTCCGCGGAATGAGATGGAGGCTGCCGAAATCGCCAGAGCTATCACGCCATTAGCAACGTCCATCGGCTTGAGAACATTGGAGGGTGGCCCGTCCGGTGCCGAGGCATTGCTCGTGGGTGAAGAGCGGGTTGGCGAAGTCATCGACGCTGAACTTTTGGACGGCCCTCCGTGGTCCGCCATCGCGCTTATCGACTTCTCCGTGGCTCAAACCGCGTGGCAGTTGGCTAGCGGCAAGGTATGGTTGCCCCAAATGCCTGAGCCGGAGGCTCCGACCA
The DNA here is from genome assembly GCA_965203985.1 of Dehalococcoidia bacterium. Classification (GTDB taxonomy): domain Bacteria; phylum Chloroflexota; class Dehalococcoidia; order Lucifugimonadales; family UBA3495; genus Bin87. Next base: position 168,751 of record CBDBDS010000013.1, on the reverse strand, counting down.
TACCAGTCAGTACGGTTGACCGGATATGCCAAATTGGCATCAACGACGTTAACATTGTAGGCCGCGGTGGACAAACCGCCTTTGAGATCGTTCGTCCCGCACCCAGCGCAGCCACCTATCCGATGCTATGGGGGCACGATGCCGGACGGGAAACGCATCTGGTAGTAGGGCCGGACAGCGAGGGACGTATCAAAACCAACCGGGCAGACCGTGCCGCCGCAATATGGGCTACCCGCAGCCATGCCCATCATAACCGCGGTTTCCGGTTCAATTCTCAGCCGTTGGCGGTGGCTTTCACCGAGCGACAAACTATCGGCGGCCGTGCCTGGCCTAACGTTCGCTTTGAAAGCAGGGCGCACGAAATCGCCTACACGCTTTGGGGAAACGGTACACTCGGGCTAGTGCTTTACTGGTGGCACTCCAGCCGGCAGCAGTCCGGAAGAGGGAATATGCCCATATCGGCCATACGCACCATGCCCACGCTGGACGTTACCCGGCTCACGCCGGAGCAACTGGCGGTAGCCGAGGCTATCTTTGACGATATGCGGGGCGTGGAGTTTCTGCCGGCCAACGAGGCCTATCGGGACAACAGCCGCCGGGAGTTGGACCGCCGCGTACTCACGGAAATGCTCGGCCTGTCGGAGAGCATCCTGCAACCGCTGGACCTGCTGCGGCTGAAATGGTGCTCTGAACCCAGCGTGCACGGCGGTAAGAACACCCGACCGCCGGACAGTTAGCGGTCAAAATATCCGAAGTCATCCCATCACGGAGGTGCGCGATGGACCCCGTAGTTGACGCCCTGGCCGGGCGCGCCATACGCGAGCATTGGGAGTTCGTGCCCACTGCCGGCAGCCGTCTCGGGCGGCACGAGTACGATGGCCGCCTGCCCGATTTCTCCGGTAGCCGCGTCCCTCGTCGTATCGAAGAACTGCACCGTACGCTGGCGCAACTGTCCTCCTTGCCCCAGGAAGAAACCCACGGCACGGACCGGGCGGCCAGTATGGACGCGCTTTCCCGCAGCCTGCTGGAAATGTTCCTGCGGCGCGAGCTGTTCAGCCTGGAGGAGATGCGGACGCTGCACAACAACCCGCAACGGCAGGTCGGCTACATCGGCGTCGGCAGCTACGTGCAGCGTGACTACGCGCCCCTGCCGGACCGCCTGCGCTCGGCAACCTCCGTCCTCCAGCAGGTCCCGGACTTCTTGAACACGCTGGATGGGATCACGGATACCGAGCTGGGAGAACCCATTCGCGAGATGGCCGTGGAAGCCTACCGGGGTATGGCGTCGTTCTATAACACCGGCCTGGCAGATGCATCCGCTCAATGCGCGGCCATCGCTCCTGACGTGGCCGCCGAATTCGACGCGGCCCGCAAAACTGCCGGAGCCGCGGTGATTGATTTTGCCCAGCGGTTGCAGGACCGTAAAATCCGCCCCGAGTTCGCCATCGGTTCCGACCTGTACCGCCGGATGCTGGAGGTGGGCGAGGGCGTGAACACGCCGCTGTTGGACGTCCTGTCCATCGGCCAGGCCAACCTGGAGCAGAACCTGCGCCGGCTCGACGAAGCGGCGGCCCGTTTCCTGTCTCAAATCGGCGCTCCGGGCAAGTCGGTTCGGGAGGCCGTCGCCCAGGTTGCCGCCAACCATCCCGCCGCGGATGCCCTGATACCGGAAACGCGGGCCATGCTGGAAGACATCCGCCAGGCCCTCATCGACCACGACATCATCACCGTCCCCTCCGAGGAGCGCTGCCAGGTCACCGAGACGCCTTCCTACATGCGCTACGCCTTCGCCGCCATGGACTCGCCCGGCGGCCTGGAGGAGGTCGCCACCGAGGCCTTCTACTACGTGACCCCGGTGGAACCCGACTGGACCCGGCGCCAGCAGGAAGAGTGGCTGACCAACTTCAACTACCACACCCTGAAGATTATCAGCGTCCACGAGGTGTACCCCGGGCACTTCGTCCACAACCTGCACAACCGCCACGGCGGCGGCCTGCCCCTGATCAACCGCGTCGCCACGTCCTACGCTTTCACCGAGGGCTGGGCGCACTACACCGAGGAGATGATGCTGGAGACCGAGTACGGTCGCGACGACCCGGCGCTGTGGCTCACCCAATTGCTCGAGGCCCTGGTGCGCAACTGCCGCTACCTCTGCTCGCTGGGGATGCACACCCAGGGCATGACCGTGGACGAGGCGACGCGCTTCTTCCAGGCCCACGCCTACATGGAGGAACACCCGGCCCGTCGGGAGGCGCTGCGCGGGACCTTCGACCCCGGCTACCTGAACTACACCCTGGGCAAGCTGATGCTGCTCAAGCTCCGGCAGGACTGGCGCCGCCAGGAAGGGTCAGCCTACAGCCTGCGCCGGTTCCACGACGCCACGCTGTCCTGGGGCGCGCCGCCCGTGCCGCTGCTGCGCCAGGCGATGCTCAACGAGCCGGACGGCGCGATACTCTAAGGCTTCGGGCGTACCCGGGTTGTCATCGCGAGGAGTGAAGCGACGTGGCGATCTCGCTCCCGTAACGACGCCCGTTACTCGACGAGATCGCCGCGCTTCGCTCGCAATGACAAAGGAAAGAACTGTAAGACGCTGCGCTCGCAATGACAAAGGGAAGAACTGTAAGACGCTGCGCTCCGGGCGATCACGGAACGGACGCCCGACTTTAAACCACCCGCGCCCCCAGGATCCGGCCGATGTGGTCCAGCGCCCAGCGGTGGGCGTCGGCGTCGAAGGACGCGACGCAGTCCGTGGGCACCTCCACCGCGTAGTCCCGGTTCCGCGCATCCGAGGTGGTGTGCATCACGCAGATGTCGGTGCAGACGCCGCAGACGATGATCTTGTCGGGGTCCAGCGCAGAGAGCCGGTCCGCCAGGTCGGTGTTGAAGAAGCCGCTGTAGCGGTTCTTGGGGATGACGTTGCCGTCGCCGACCCATTCGGCCAACTCCGGTATAACCTCCGGCTCCTCCGTCCCGATGACACAGTGCACCGGGAACATCTGGAACTCCAGGTCGTCGGGCAGGTGGTGGTCGGAGACGAACAGGATGGACGAGCCGGCATCCGCCTCCCGCCGCAGCAAGTCCCGCACCGGCTCGATGATGCCGCGGGCATCGTCGCCGCAATAGAGGTTGTGCCCCGGCTCCATGAACCCGCGCACCATGTCGACTACCAGGACTGCGTTGGGCATGGCGTTCACCCTCCTTGCCTCACCGGCGGCAATTGCCTGAAACGAGATGGTCAGGATTATAGGACATTTCCAACCCCGCAAATCCTCCAAGCCGGCAAATTTGACACCGGCGCCCGAGACGGTATAAGGGTACGTTGAAAGGCGGTGAAATCCATCGCCGTAAGAGGCTTGAAAATCATCCCCAACTGCGGCCACCACCCCGAACTGGAAGCCACCGAGCGGTTTGTGGAGGGCCTTTTGGGTAGAAGCGCAGGAGAATCTGCTATAATCGCACTGCCTAATAATGATAGTCGCTGCGTAGCCGACGCAGCTATGGAGGTGTCAGCTATGAGTGCTCAGAAACGCCTTGCATGGTGGCAGGTTCACGAGAATGTGGAGAACTGGGAAGAATTTGAGGAAGCTGAAATCGAGCGGACAAAGCCAGATCCTGACGAAATGCGCCGCTTGGAAGAGCGGCTTGAAGAGTTACGCGCCGAAGGGATTTTGTCTGGAGCCACCGGGCCTCGCCAGCCAATGAAGCCGGTAGCGCACATCCCCGGTGCGCTGGCGAGATTTCAAGCTGAACGAAGCTAGGAACAATGACGCCATCAAGCCTGGCAATAGCATACCTCGATCCAACCGCGCTAATCCCCATCGTATTCGGAGAGGAGCCGGTTAGCACCGCCACGCAGGAACGGCTCGATCGCTTCCCGACTTTGATGTCCTCAAACCTGCTTGAGGCCGAGTTGCGCTTTGCATTCGAGCGTGCGGGGCAAATCTTCGACCCCGACTGGTTATCCGGTATCGAGTGGGTTCAGCCAAGAGGCAGCCTCGGGGCTGAAATGGCCAGAGTACAAGCGTTCGCCAGTTTGTCTCCAGCCCTCATGTGGCATCTTGCCAACGCAGTGCATCTAATGAACCGCCTGTCTCTTATCAACAGGCGCGCCGATTTGGCGTTCATTACCCTGAACGAGGAGCAGGAAACGGTAGCAAGAAACTTGGGCTTGTGGATTCCATAGGAGGAATAACTATGCCAACGCTGGATTTCAAGGGCAAGCAGCACGTCTATGCCCACCATCTCGCCGTGCCCTACCGCCCGCTAGTTCCCGACGCCAAGCGGTCGATGAATCCAGCCGAGGTTGACGACAACCTCATCATCCATGGCGACAACCTACACGCGCTGAAAGCCCTGCTGCCCCGCTACGCCGGCAAGATCAAGTGTATCTACATCGACCCACCGTACAACACCGGCAACGAAGGCTGGGCCTACAACGACAATGTGAGCAGTCCGCTGATGCGGGAGTGGCTAAAAGAGGCCAGCCCGGTGGACGGCGAAGACTTGGAACGGCATGACAAGTGGCTGTGCATGATGTGGCCACGCCTACATCTGCTCAAAGAATTGTTGGCCGACGACGGCGTGATATTCGTGTCCATTGATGATAACGAGCAGCACCATCTGCGGATGCTCATGGACGAAATTTTCGGGGATCCTAATTTCATCTCCAACATTGCGGTCGTGTCAAATTTGGCAGGCAGCAGCGATCAATTCGGATTCGCAGGTGCTCACGAGCATTGCTTAGTGTATGCTAAAGAGCGCACCGAGGTTTCATTAGGGCGCTTCTTTGTTGATGAGGATGCCCTCTCAGAATGGCTGCAAGATGAAGTAGGGTATTACAAGCCTGAACTTCTGCAACGTGGCAGTCTCACATATTCGGAGTCTTTGGACTACCCGATTTTCGTTGACCCAGAAAATAATGTAGTTGTAACAGATGACGATATGGAGCCTGTCTCTGGCGGGCCATTTACCGTTGTTCGTCCATCTGTGAGAAATGGGAACGGAAGGGCGATATGGCGGTGGAGCAAACGCAGAATACAAGAAAACCCCACCGACATATTTGTTCAACGTCGCCCTGATGGAAGCACTGCGATATATTCAAAGCAGCGCCCGCAGCTCGGCGGCGTTCCTACGGAAAAGCCCAAATCCGTGTTTTACAAGGCGGAATACGGAAGTCGAGCCGGAGGACAGACTCTCCGAGATATACTGCACGGTTTGTCCGAGCGATTTCCATATCCGAAAGCAGTCGATCTGATTACCGATTTGCTGCGAATTGGCACCCAGAACAGCTGTGACATCGTGCTGGACTCCTTCGCTGGTAGCGGCACTACCGCTCACTCCGTCCTTGCACTAAACAAAGAAGATGGCGGCAACCGCAAGTTCATCTTAGTGGAGTGCGAGGACTACGCCGACACCATCACCGCCGAGCGCGTCCGCCGCGTCATCAATGGCGTAGCGAATGCCCGGAAAAAATCCCTGCAAGAGGGTTTGGGCGGGTCGTTTACCTACTGCACGCTGGGCAATCCCATAGACGTGGAGGGGATGCTGACCGGGGAATCGCTGCCGGAGTATTCGGAGTTGGCAGCCTACCTGCTGCATACGGCAGCGGGGCTGTCCACGACCGGGATGCTGGCAGCCCAGAACGACGATGGGCTGTTTTATAGCAGTGATACCACCAACTACTACCTGATATACCAGCCGGACATGGCTTATCTAGGTGGCAATGGTGGGATGCTGAACGAGGAGCGTGCCCGGCGCATCGGTGAAGCCAGTCGGTCAGAGAACAAGAAGGCGTTGGTTTTCGGGCCGGGCAAGTACATCAGCCAGCGCGACCTGACCGGAATGGGCATCACATTCTGCCAACTGCCCTACGAAATGCACAACGGTGAATAGTAGGGGGCGGCAATGGAGTTGAAAGATTACCAAATCAGCGCGCTTGACACCTTTGCTACTTGGTTAGAAACGCTGACGGTGGCGCGTTTGCAGTCCGCGGCCACCATTGAGGCGCTGAAACAGGCGGGGCCGTCAATTCCTATCTCCGACGAATTGTACAACTATCCCCGGATTGCGTGGCAGTGGTTGAAGGAATCCGGCCGGGTAGCGGAGACTGCTGGCGAGTACGTCAGCCGCACGGACGACGCTGGACGGCCCATTCCGCATATCTGCTTCAAGGTGCCGACGGGCGGCGGCAAGACGCTGCTGGCCGCTGCGGCCCTGCAACGGCTGCGACGGCAAACCGGCCTGACATTGTGGGTTACCCCAACCCGCGCTATCTATGAACAGACCAAAGCCGCCTTGCGAGACCGGGAGCATCCCTACCGGCAGATGTTGGAGATGGCCAGTTCTGGACGAGTCAAGCTGCTGGAAAAGGATGACCTGTTCACGCGGGATGACGTCGCCAATTATCTGTGCGTTATGTTGCTGATGCTGCCGGCCGCCAACCGGCAGCGAGGGCGCGATTTTCTGCGGATGTTTCGGGATTCGGGGCGTTACCCGACGCTATTCCCGGACAGCGATGACGTTCTAGGTGATGCCCGGTTGCTTAACGACTATCCCGACTTGGAACGTAGTTCCGACGACGGGCCGGTCAAGCACAGCTTGTTCAACGTGTTTAAGATGCTGCGCCCGGTGGTGGTGCTTGACGAAGCCCATAAAGCATACGGCGCGCGCAACCAGGCAGACAACGAAGAATTCGCCCGCGCAGTGAATCGCCTTGACCCCAGCTTGGTCATTGAACTGTCGGCGACACCTAACCGAGGTATCAGCAACCTGTTGGTGGACATCACCGGCCTTGAACTCAAGAATGAGGAGATGATAAAGCTGCCGGTGCAGGTGTCGTCGTTTGTTAATGCCGATTGGCATTACACGCTGGCACAAGCCTACGACGAATTGGAACGTCTGGACGCCGAAGCCAAGTCGTTTGCCAGTAACGGAGGCCTCTACATACGCCCCATCGCCGTGGTGCGGGTGGAGCGCACAGGCCGCGACCAACGGGACGGTGATCGAGTCCACTCCGAGGATGTGCGGGAATACCTGGTTCAGAATCTGGGAGTCCCTGAAAACGCCGTTGCAGTTAAGTCGTCGGAACTGGACGAATTGGGCCGTGATAATCTGCTGTCGAAGTTATCGCCGGTGCGCTGGATAATCACCAGGGCGGCATTGATGGAAGGGTGGGACTGCCCCTTTGCTTACTTGCTGGTGATGCTTGACAACACCAGGGCGCAGCGAGCCATCACGCAGTTAGTGGGACGTGTGATGCGTCAGCCTTACGCGCAACGGACGGGACGGGAAGCACTGGACCAGTGCTACGTCCATTGCTGGAATACTAACGTGGGCGACGCAGTGGCGCAGGTCAAACGCGGTTTAGAAGAAGAAGGCTTGACTGGCTTGGGCGACGCAGTGACCAGCGGCGCTACGGATATCCGGCGCATTAACGTGGCGCGGCGTAAGGAATGGCAAGGCAAAGATATATTCCTGCCGCTGGTGCTGCATCGGGATGGTTCCAAGTGGGGTGAATTGGATTACCAGCGTCACATACTGCCGGGCATTGACTGGAACGCGATTGAGGCTCCTGACCCGCAGGACAGTTTCCCTGACCGGGCTGTGCGGCAATCGGCCAGCGTTGATGTAGGCGAATCGCCGCCGGTATTTTACCCAGACCGGGAATTGGAAATCGTGAAAGAAGTGCAAATATCCTGGTTTGCACGTCGGTTGGGCGATGTGATTCCGAATCCCTGGCAGAATGCGCGCGTGGCGCGGCAACTGTTGGACAAGTTACTGGCGGCCGGCGACAGCACCGATGAAATCTATGACCGGCGTTCGTATCTGGCTTTTGCGTTGCGGGAGTACGTAACCGATGCTTTGGAACGACAAGCAGAGCGTGTCTTTCACCGGAAGTTACAACAGGGCGAAATCCGCTTTGACCTGCAAGCGGGGCAACCTAACTTCCGCATGGTGGAGAGCTACGAAATACCGATATCCGGCGACGCCTCATTGCTGGCAGGTAACGATGGGCGCGCGATACAGGGGAGCCTGTTTGAACCCGTGTACGCGCAGCAGTTCGATTCCGTCCTGGAGCGCGACTTTGCTCGCTATCTTGATGAGCAGAAGGCACTGAATTGGTGGCACCGGGTGGCCGTGCGGCAACGGGGCGATTATTATCTGCGTGGCTGGAAACAGGAACGCATCTGGCCGGACTTCGTAGCCATGGGTGGCAAAAACGATGGCAAGCCTCATGTCCTCGTGTTTGAGACCAAGGGAGAGCATCTACGCGGCAACCCCGATACTGAGTACAAGCAAAAGGTGCTTGAAACGCTGCAAAACGCCTTCAACTGCGGCACAATGACCATTCAGGACGGTCCCGCCAAAGGCACATTCAGGCTGGTATTCAACGAAGCGGAGTTTCCGACGGCGTTAGCTGGACTTCAAAGTCACTACGCTGCCAGACCTTGACTTGCCTCCAACCCCTTACTTCAGCGAGCCCACCACCGGAATCAGCCGCTCGTTGTAGGGGTCTACGGCGAGGAACACGCCCTCCAGAGTGTAAGCGCCCAGCAGCGGCGACATTCCCTCCTCGCCAAAAATCACCCAAGTGTTGGTTTCGATTCCATCCACCCTCGCCCGCGCTTCAGCCATGTCTAACTGTACGCGCTCGCCCCCGGCGTATTCAAACGTCCTGCGGATGTCAGGTTGGATACCCAACCCCTCCAGGGTGGAGCGGGGGATCACTGTTGTTGTCGCGCCGGTATCCACCATCACCTCGACATCCTCGAAATGCTCACCGTTGAGGTTGCCGATCTGGATGGTTATGTTGAAAATGCCCATGCTTCTCCTCAAAACGGGTTGACCACCACAACCCCGTTGTATGTCTGCCCGGCGTTCAGGTCTTCCGAGATCAGCCGAGTGCAACCTGCTCTTTCGGCGGCAGCGATGATAAGGGCGTCCCAGTAGGCGATTTGGTACCTCGTACGCGTGTCCAGCGCGCGTCTCACCAATGACAGGTCAAGCGCAACCACCGGGAGGACACTCACTTGTTCTATGATAAGCCGCGCATCCGAGTGGGACAGTGGTTGCGGGACACGGCGTGCTGAAGTCGAAATCGTGAAAAATTCACCGAGCACTTGCGCCGAAACAACCCCGGAACCGTTCTCGATAGCCTCGGTTAGCAAAGCTCTGGCTCGCGTCTGCTTCTCCAGGTCGCGGCGGTCAACAGCGCAAACCAGCACATTGGTATCGAAGAAATCCCTATCCGCCATATCTGCCGAGCCGCTCCTCGTACAGGTCGTCCCTGGTCCAGCTGCGAGGACCCATGTCTCGGCTCAAGCGCTCGAAAGTGGACATCAAGCTGGCCGCTTGCGCTTTGCGGTCGGCTGTTTCGTCCTCTGCCAACGACGCAAGGTACTCGTTCACCATCGCCGCTACGGTTGTATCCTGTGCTTGGGCGATCTTGCTGACGCGGGCCAGGACTTGCTCGTCGATCTCAAGGGTGAGTTGCATGGTCAATACTCCGTGGACGGCAGGCGGGGTTGCATGATGCGACTGGGTAGCCAGCCATCGCCCGCCTGCCTTCCAGTGTAACGCTGATCAGTGGGCGATGCTGCTCGGCGCGAAGCCGCCGTAGCGCGGGTACTGCGAGCAGATGAACTCCAGGTACGCCGGCTGGCCGGCGCCGTTGGCCGCCATGGCCCGCTCCAGCGCCGGCACCACGTCCGACGGCTCGGTGACCCGCTCGGTGTACAGGCCCAGCTCAGCAACCGCCCGCGACATGTTCACGTCCTCGGGACCCATCACCCGGTGGGTGTAGGGGTCGTGGCCGTCGCCCCAGAAGCCGGGGCCGTAGCCGGCGAACCCGCCGTTGGCCACGTGGGCGACGGTGATGCCCAGTTGCTGGCGAACCGGAACCTCCAGGTTGCCCAGCATGTAGCCCATGCCGGCGTCGCCGGTGACCGCGACCGCCTGCCGCTCCGGATAGGCCAGCTTGGCCGCCATGGCCCCGGCCAGGCCGAAGCCCAGGGTGGAGATGTTGCCCCAGCCCAGGAACCCGCGCGGGATCAGCGTGTCGTACACCGTGCTCAACTGGTCACGGGTGTTGCCGGAGTCGTGGGTCACGAAGGAGTTGTACGGGTCCAGCACCTTCATCATGTCGCCGAACACGCGGTACGGGTTGATGGGGGTGTCGCTGGACGCCATGGCCTCCCGGTACTCGGCCAGGCCGGCGTCGCGGGTCTCGCGGACCTCGGCCACCACGTTGCCGGCGGCCCGCCCCGCGCCGTCGGTGCGCCGGGACACCTCGTCGGCCAGCGCCTGCAGGGTGAATTTGGCGTCGCCCAGCACCGCGTGGTGCGTGGGGAAGATGCGGTTCAGGTGCAGGTCGTCCAGGTTGCACTGGATGATGGTCTTGCCGGCCGCGTTGGGGATGCCGTGGGTGAAGCGCCCCGGCGACAGGCTGCTGCCCACCGTGAGGATCACGTCGCTCTTGTTCAGGTAGGCGATGGGGTGCTCGCCGCGCACGCCCACGAAAAGCGGGTGGTTCTCGGGGAACGCGCCCTTGGCCTTCAGCGTGGTGATCACCGGCGCGTTCAGCAACTCGGCCAGACCCACCAGTTCCTCCGACGCCCCGGCATAGATCACGCCCTCGCCGGCGTAGATCAGCGGGTTGGCGGCGTCCATCATCAGGTCGATGGCCCGGGCCACGTCCGACGGGTCCGGCGCCGACTTGTACCCGCGCACCGGGAAGTAGGGGTCGGCGGTCTCGTCGTAGACGCCGGCGGCGTTGGGAATGGCCAGCACCACCGGACCCGGGCGGCCGCTGCGCAGCATGGAGAAGGCCCGCCGCAGGAACTCCGGCGTCCGCTCCGGTCGGTCGACGTAGCCGAACCACTTGGTGATGGTCTTCAGGGCGGTGGTCACGTCGAACATGGTGTTCTCGGTGCTGCCGGCGGGAATGCCGTCGGTGATGCACAGCATCGGCGAGTTGTCCTCGAAGGCCTGGGCCAGCCCGGGGAAGGAGTACTGCAGGCCCGCGCCGTTGACGCCGCCCTGCACGGTGCAGACGCCGATGCGGTCGCCGGCGGTGACCCGCGAGTAGGCGTCGGCCAGCGCCACGGCGTAGCGGTCGTCCCGCATCATGATCATGGGCACGCCCTCGCGCCCCAGGGCGTTGTTTACCCGGCAAACGGGGAAGGTGGAAACCCACTCCACACCCTCCTGCTTGAGGATGCGGGCGATGGAAGTTGCAACGTCGATGCTCATTTGTTACCTCGTGAATGATCCGCGTGTTGATTTTGGAGGATTCTATCACCTGAAGGCGAAGTACGCCGGATCAACGCCCTCGCTAGTTGCCGTCTGTCAACTGGACGCGGCTCGGTTACGACTACATCATTGATTAATGATGGCGACGGGTTCGTAGCCTTTTCGCCCTTACCGATAGCTGCCAGCCATCGCACAATTGACAAAATCCGCGCTCACCGGTTTCGCATCAATACGCGCCGCGCTAAGTTGTCCAAAGGATCAATCTCGCATTCAGCGATCCCGCCGCCACGACGGGTTATGTTCCGTGAACGGACCGCCAGCATAAAGTGATCGAGATCGTATGGATCATATTTCGGAATATCGAGGTGTTCGACCACGTTAGTGCCCAAACTTAGGCTCGGGCTATATGACGTAATCGCCTGCGTTACCGAGGGTGCATTCAGAAGACCGGTCAGATATGCGGCTTCCATTTCGTTGTCGACCGGCACGAAGTACAACTTGTGGTCCGGGACCACTAACTTCGTACCCAAAACCGGGTCCGTCGATTCGCTTACGTAAGCTGCGCAAAAATTCTGTCCTGCCATCTCCCGCCAGACCACCTTATAGGGTGAGAACGTGTATTCACCCACGTTCCACAAGGACCAAAATGGTCGACCTTTCTGGTATCGTTTGTAACTACCGCGGTTCACCAAGTGCTTTCTAAAACGGCTCAGATAAGCCACTACTTTGGGAGCAGTTTGAATCAGATCACTGTCGCCATGCATCCCCCTCTGGGGCACTAATAGGCGATACTCGGGGTCCGGTACCGCTTGGAACGCGCTTACTCCTCTGCCACGGAGGAGGGGGAAAACATGCTGGGATTCCACGTCGGCGTAGCGCACTCTGGTGAGACCCTGATACCGACCCACCTCGGGATTGTTTTGTACGCGACAGATGCCACCACCTAAATCTGCCTTGACTTCCAAAAAGAAAACGCCGTTCCGGTCCGTGCAAACACCCTTGCGTGCAGCATACGATGAACTTTCGCGTCGGCCGAAAATACGCCGCCACAACCCATGCTGCTCTCGGGTGCCCTTCAGCCAAGGACCATCTGCAGTTCCATAAACGGGCACCGCCATCAAATCTGAGGTTTCTGCTGCAGCCATAAATTCAGCAGGAGTATCGAACGTACGCCTACGCCGCTGTTCTCCATGGCGGAATCCCCACATTCGGTAAGGTATCGGATAGACCGTGGCCGCACTGTTTTGCAAAATCATCAAGACTGGATGGTTAGACACACCCTCGAATGGTTTGATCTTGTCGAAGTCTTCGACCACGACGAACGCGGCGGAATTACCGTCGCGGTACCTGAGCTTTCTGAAGCCCGAACTGGATTCGTTGGCAAAAACAGTTCCTGTCATCAAGAAAGCCAATTTGCCATCGGGCAGCAACCATTTAGCTAAAGCCTCGAACGTGATCACAGTAGAAATATCAGACTCGATTCCGCCGGTCCACACAGCATCGCTGAAGACTCCATTAGCGCGACAACGGTCGCGTATCAACGCCGCGTACTCCGGAGGCAGATTACTCCACTTCACCCAAGGAGGATTTCCAGCGATTGCACTGACTCTCGGTATAGCACCAGCTTTGAACCGTTCGGTCAAAATAGCGCACCATATGCCGTCCCAGTCTTGTTCGTGCAGAGAAACTAGGGAGCGAACCGTATCATCTAAGTACTCACTGTCATCTTCAGCCAAATCGGACAGCCCGAATGTTGATTTTAGATGAGCACAGATTGTCGATGCGTCTGTTCCTGATTCTATGCCCCTTCGCACATTGTCCAAAATCTCCCCGAAATCAGAACGTAACACTACCGAAACAGGGACCCGGAAGCGGACGGTTCCCTGTTCAGTCAGTAGCTCGTGCTCAAAACAGGAGCCAACAGGCTGAGCGGAGTTCACCGCATCCGCCAGCCAAACGGGGACGGTCAGCGGGCTTGACGAAGACAAATGTGGCGAAAGGAACACCACCAATGATGATCGGGCTGCCAAAACGGCAAGTGGGTTGAGGTCCATGCCGTAAATGCCTTGAACTAATTCATTAGGGTCAGCTTTATCCGAGTTGTTTGAATGAATCTTCTGTAGTCGTCGTTTCATCGCTTCCAGGAGAAATGTTCCAGTGCCGCACGTGGGATCCAGCAAGTCCATATCCGGTTCCCACCCCAGTTTATCCAAAGTATGAGCAGCCAACCAATCAGGAGTGTAATATTCCCCTAGTGCGTGGCGCATGGCTGGCGGCATGAAGCGTTCATACATTCCCTTGAATAGATCACGCACTGAATCGTTTGATTTCATCCCAATGTTGAAATCAACCTGAGACAAAGCAGTCATCAACTGCCGCAGACCCGGCTCAGTTTCGTCCCAGGCTTCGTCTTCCAAATACCAACCGAAAAAGTCGCCTGACAGCATGTTCAATACGCCGGCGTCCCTGAACAAGCTGCCATCTTCCAAAAATTGCAACCGTTCTTTTAAATCCACGGAAGAGTCGCCGACGTCCACCGTGGCATTAGGCAACGAAAAAGCCGCAACTAACTTTGCGACCAAAGCCATATGAGTACTCATGGCGAATATATACTGAGCGATGTTGTCTTCGTAACCCCGAATCCACCGAAGGGATACTGCAGCAGTGGTCAGACGAGGGATTAGGGGTCAGGGAACGGGCCGGCGGTAGCCTGATGTCGGAGAGATGGACGATGTGGAGTGTAGCAGCCACGCCGGAGGGATTTTGACGGCCTGTGGTAGAAGTCTGGGCGCGATTTTCGACACCAGATCACAGGCGGAGACCGCCAGGGGCCCAGCCTGAGCGCTGATGGGCCAGGCAGTTGGGTAATCTGTTGGACAGGTCAAACGCCGAGGGCGTGATCAAGAAGGGAGCGGCAGGGCGCGCAATCGGGCCAGGGCAGAGCTGAACTGGTTTTGCCAGGGCCAGCCCTGGGGCAGATGCAAGGTGAGGCGACGTGCCTTGCGGGTGATGCGTCCGGCCAGGGAGAAGAAGCGTCGCCGGAGGGTCTTGGTGGTGGCCACCGGCTCGCACAACCCGAGACGTGTCGTCCAGCGGGCGAGGTTATGGGCGATGACTTGCACCGCCAGCCAGGCGGCGTTGGCGGGAAAGCGACCCGATGGCAGATGGTTGAGGCCCACGCCGTACTTGAGGTCGCGGATGGCGTTTTCGATCTCGGCGTGGCGGCGATGGTCGGCTTCGAGATCCAGGGTGTCGCCCTCACGGTCGGTGATGAAGGCGTGATAGCTGTATTCGGTAAGCAGGGCCAACTGGGAGCCGGGGGTGGGCGTCACCCGGCGGACGATGAGCCGCACCGGCACGGCATAGGGCTCATGCTGGAAGGGAGTATATTCAGTTTCGGCCACGTCGGCGCCGCCCTCCATCCAATAGGGTATGGGCGTCCAATCCTCTTCGGGTATGGCCTCGATGAGATTGCGCACGATTGGTTGCTGGCGGACGGTGATGGAGTAGCGGACCTTCATCTTGCGACAGGCGGCGACGATGTCGCGGTTATAGAAGCCGCTGTCGGCACGCATGGTCAATGGTCCGGTGGCCCCGGCGTAGCGCACTCGGCTGATGGTCTCACGCAGGAAGTGGGCGGCGCCCCGAGCGGTGTTGGCTCGGCCCTTGCGCAGGCGGGCCATCAGCACGTCGCCCGTCCCAGCAGCGACGGCGAAGAGCGGGTGATAGCCACGCTGACCGGCGTAGTTGTGGCGCTGCGCGCCCTCCTTGCACAGGCCGTAGGTCTCGCAGACGGTGGAGTCCAGGTCGATGGTCAACGGCTCGTCGCCCGGACCGGCGCCGGCGACCCAGGCTCGGGCCAGCGCCTCACGGCTCACTCGATCCAACTGGCGCGCATGGCCCCACTGGAAACTCCGCAGAAAGGTGCCCAGCGTGGACGGCGCCTTCACCGCGCAGCCCAGCACCTGTGCGGTCCCGCCAGCGCGCAGCGCGTCGGCGTCGTCAATGCAGTCCCCACCGGCCAGCGCCGACGCCACCAGCGTCAGCAGTTTGTCTCCCGCGTTGGCTCGACCCGGCGCATCCCCCAGATCAACATGGCGGTCCACCAGCTCTCCCAGTCCCAGATGATGGGCCAGGGTGACGGGCAGAATCAGCCCAGCATTGGCCACCAGGCGGGCATCATCAAACGCGATTTGGATGCGGTCGGGGCGCTCAGGTGGTAGCATCCGATGGGTGCTCCTTGTGAGGGGTTGGTTTTCTGTGACAAAAACCATTATCCCCGAAGCCGGGAGCACTTTCTCATCCCATCAGCACGCCGCCAAACTCATCATTTCGGTGGATTGGGGGTAACGGGTCTGGTGGGCCCGCATCTGATTGGACACTAATGAACGGAGACGGTCCGATTGAAATCCGACGACCTGTCCGAACAGCCGATTCCACTCAGTGAAAAGTAGTTTCGTTTTTGTCGTGGCCGACTGTGCACCTGTCGCCGTCACCAAGAAACTGTATAGGTGCGGGATTAGGCGTGCCCCGCACTCTGATTCGGGACCGACCAATTGGGAAAGCAGGATTGGATGCACCAGAGGTCTGCCTTGGTTTTGCAAAAGTAGCAGTAGCCGTCCCGCTTGCTCCGAGTCGAAGGCAACCAAATTGTCCCAAGCGGGTTGGTCACCAACAAACCTGCCAAAAGAAATGTGATTGCCGTCCCATGCTATCAGCTCGAATTCCTCGATCGGCCTGCCTTCTTGGACGGCTAGGAGCTCGGCGTACCCCTGCAATTGTTCTCTTGCGCCTTTCAAAACCCGGTTATCTCGCCCACCGAAAGCTCCGGGTGCCTTGTATTCGATCACAACACCGCCGTGTACGGAATCGGCAAACTTGGGCTGCCTGTTGCTCCCTGATGCTATGGCCACGTTCACGCTGTAACCGATCCAAGGTACGCCAAGTACACCGCACGCGGACCCTAGACACCCCTCGATAAGGTGTTGCAGTGCAAACTCACTCTGTGCAGCGTGAGCACTATTGGCGACCCCTTGCATTAGCGTTTCCGCACAGTTTTCAAATTCGACGCTCATAATAGTGATCCAAGGATTTTAGGGTAATGGCGACCTGTCCGCATTCCGGTCATCCACCATTCTATCAAGGCGGCCGCCATTGTCCCGACCGGAATTGTCACAAAAATCCAGGCCTATTTGGAGTCCATTTGCCCACCGACCTATTGTCAATCGTTGCCGAAGGTAGGGGCTGCTCATTCCCGGAAGGTTAGCGACCCTCTCCCAACCTTGCCCCCGCACCCGCCCCCTGCTAAACTGCGGCCATCATTGAACCACCCGTACCGCACTCCCAACTAAGGAGAGGCCGCTATGCTGATTGGCCATTTTACCGAGCAGCCCTGGCAGGATGAGAACTCCGGCCTCATGGGCACCCAGAGCACCGACCTGGGTATCTCCAACAGCCACTACCGACCCGACATCGGCGCCCAGCTCTACAACCGCTACCTCGACGAGAAGGTCTACGCCGAGCAGATGGGCTTCGACGCCGTGATGCTCAACGAGCACCACTCCACGCCCTTCTGCATGCAGGGCGTCACCAACGTCGGCGCGTCCATCCTGGCCCGCATCACCGAGAAGGTGAAGATCATCATCCTGGGCAACGTGCTGCCCATCTGGGACGACCCCCTGTGGCTGGCCGAGCAGTTGTCCATGATCGACATGATCTCCCACGGCCGCCTGGTGTCCGGCTTCGTCCGCGGCGGTGGCCGCGAGAGCTGGTCCCACAACTCGCCGCCCAACTTCAACCGCGAGCGGTTCGAGGAGGCCCACGACCTGATCATCAAGGCGTGGACCGAGCCCGGCCCCTGGCGCTGGGAGGGCAAGCACTTCCACTACCGCTACGTCAACCCGTGGGCCAAGCCCCTGCAGGAACCGCACCCGCAGATCTGGATCCCGTCCACCGTGTCCGTCGAGACGGTAAAGTGGTGCGCCGAGCATCGCTACCCGCTGGTCCTCCTGGCCACCCGCCTGGAGCCCACCCGCGAGGCCTTCCAGCTCTACCACGACACCGCCGCCGAAAACGGCTACGAGTCGGGCACGCAGAACGTGGCCTACCTGTGGAAGGTCCACGTCGACGAGACCGAGGAACTAGCCGAGGAAGTCGGGCGGAAGTACCTGTCCGGCGTGAGCAACCCCTTCCTGGCCGGCAACGAGGGCGGCATCAACCCCGCCATCATGAACCTGCCGGGCCACACGTCGCGCACGTCGCGGCGCCTGTCCGCCGCCGCCTTCGGGCCCGCCGGCCGCTTCGGCACCAACCGCCGGCCCTTCGAGGACCAGGTCGCTGACAGCACCATCATCACCGGCACGCCCAAGACGGTCATCCCCAAGATCCGCGAGGTTCTGGAGTACCTGCGCCCGGGCAGCGTCTTCTTCTGGGACGGCGACGGCGCCATGACCCACGAGGACCAGATGCGCAGCCTCCGCCTCATGGGCGAGGAGGTCATCCCCGCCGTCCGCGAGATGGGCAAGGAGCTGGAGCTCTACTCCCCCTTCGAGGTCGACGCCCGCACCAACCAGCCCATCGTCGACTCCGCCACCGCCGGCGCGACGGCTACAACCACCGCCGACTAACCGGCAACGGTATCGGGCAAAGCAAGAGGGGCGGGTTGCACACCCGCCCCTCAGTTTTTGCGGTCCGGCGCGGCGGATTATCCCTGGCGTTGGATACGCGCTGGATGTTCAAACACCTGCTCCATCGGCAGGCCGAGTTCGGGAAAGAGCGGTGTGGTCAGCGCGTCTGCCGCGGTGAGCACCGTGCGTTCGCGGTACGTTCCGTCATCGGCCAACTCCAGCGCCGTGAGCGTGTCGGCGTCGCCGTCCAGAATCCAGTATTCAGGCACACCGGCAGCGGCGTACAATCGACATTTGTCCACCAGGTCGCGGTCACGATCGGTTGATAGGACCTCCACCACGATGTCCGGCGCGCCGTTGACCCAGACTTCGCCCAACATTTCGGATCGACTGGCGCGTACGACGATAATATCTGGGGACAAGTAATCATCCCCGGATACGATCACGTTCACCGGGATGTAGGTGTGGGCGAGGCCACCCACCGTCAGCTGATCAAAGAGGTACTTCCAGAGGAGTTGCACCAGAAATTGATGATCAAGCGCCGGCTCCGGCATTAGGTACAATACCCCTTCCAGTAGTTCGCAGCGTGGACCCGCTTCGGGCAGGTTGCGGAATTCCTCGGGCGTCATCCGCATTCCGCTGTATATGTGGGTCGATGTTGTCACTTTTGCACGACCTGGCGCCATCGCGTTCGCAGTGCGGTCATTTTACCCCCGAGTCAACCCGTCGCTGGACTAGTGGTTGGCGACTCTGATACGCGCCGGATGGTCGAACACCTGCGCCAGGGGCAGGCTGAACTTAGGGAAGAGCGGCGTGGTCAGGGTGTCCGCGACGGTGAGCACCGCGCGCTCCCGGTAGATCCCATCGTCGCCCAACTCCAACGCCGTGAGCGTGTCGGCGTCGCCGTCCAGAATCCAGTATTCCGGGACGCCAGCAGCGGCGTACAACTGGCGCTTGCGCACCAGGTCTACGTGGCGGTTGGACGACGACAGCACTTCCACCACAATGTCGGGCGGGCCACCGTCAATGACGGTTGGGCCGATGATGCCGGCACGCTCTGCCCGCACGACCACAATATCCGGCCCCAAAGCGCTGTTATCCGATACTACGACGCCGGCCACCTGATACACGATGCCCAGCCCTGTTTCCATTATCTGCTGGAACATATGGCCGCTCAAAACCATAGCCAGGAACTGGTGATCGGGAATCGGGAACGCGGCCATGTACACCACTCCGTCGATGAGTTCGCAGCGCTGCTCCTGTTCGGGCAAGTCCAGAAACTCCGCCAGGGTCATCCGGGTGCCTGTCCTGATTTCAGGTGTGGTCGTCATGGCAACTGCCTCATTCCTGCGTGTTGACCATACTGGAGCGACGCCGGGCAGGCCGCCTAGCGGCGGATGCGCGCCGGGTGGTTGAACACCTGCGCCAGGGGCAGGCTGAACTTAGGGAAGAGCGGCGTGGTCAGGGTGTCCGCGACGGTGAGCACCGCGCGCTCCCGGTAGATCCCATCGTCGCCCAACTCCAACGCCGTGAGCGTGTCGGCGTCGCCGTCCAGAATCCAGTATTCCGGGACGCCAGCAGCGGCGTACAACTGGCGCTTGCGCACCAGGTCTACGTGGCGGTTGGACGACGACAGCACTTCCACCACAATGTCGGGCGGGCCACCGTCAATGACGGTTGGGCCGATGATGCCGGCACGCTCTGCCCGCACGACCACAATATCCGGCCCCAAAGCGCTGTTATCCGATACTACGACGCCGGCTACCTGATACGCAATGCCCAGCCCGGTTTCCAAGATTTGCAGGGCCAAATGCGTGGTCAACACGGTCGCCAGGAATTGGTGGTCAGGGATCGGAAAAGCGGCCATATACACAACCCCGTCGATGAGTTCGCAGCGCTGCTCTTGGCGAGGCAAGTCCAGGAACTCCGCCAGGGTCATCCGGGTGCCTGTCCTGATTTCAGGTGTGGTCGTCATGGCAACTGCCTCATTCCTGCGTGTTGACCATACTGGAGCTACGCCGGGCAGCCCGCCTAGCGGCGGATACGCGCCGGGTGGTTGAACACCTGCGCCAGGGGCAGGCTGAAATCGGGGAAGAGCGGCGTGGTCAGCGTGTCCGCGGCGGTGAGCACACTGCGCTCCTGGTACAAGCCGTCGTCGGCCAACTCCAGCGCCGTGAGCGTATCGGCGTCGCCGTCCAGAATCCAGTATTCCGGGACGCCGACGGCGGCGTACAACTGGCGCTTGTCTACCAGATCCCGGTCGCGATCGCTTGATAGGACCTCCACCACGATGTCCGGCGCGCCGTAGATACGCAGCGGACGCATAATGCCGGCCCGTTCGGTACTAATGACGACAATATCCGGAGCTACTGTGGTATCACCGGACAATACCACGTCCACCGGCGGGAGAACGTATCCGGCGCCGGCATCCTCAATTTGCTCGCAGAAGTGGCGGATGAGTAATTTCGTCAAATGCTGGTGGTCAAGCGACGGCTCCGCCACGATGCAGAGTTCTCCCCAGTGAAGTTCATAGCGCGGAATCACTGTTTCAGGCAGCTCAAAGAACTCTTCAAGAGTCATACGGACGCCGGGCTTGATGTTGGTAGCGGTCGTCATGGCAGCTGCCCCAATTGGTGAACTGCCGGCATTGTATCACTGCGCCTCATCGCGTCACGCGACGGCAATCCGCTGCCCCTCGTCGCTGGACTGGCGGATGGCGTCGATGAACTTGTGCAGACCCACCGCGTGGTCGAAGTCGGGTAGCCCGTCTCCGTTGGCCGTGCCCCGGATCGAGGCGGCGAACAGGCTGTACAGCTGGCCGACGTTGTACGCCGTGCTGCCCGGGATCTCGGGAGCCAGGTGCAGTTCCTCGGCCGGCGTCAGTTCCTGCAGCTCGTTGCTGCCACCACGCGCGCCGCGGATGCTCACCTGCTGCATCTGCGGTGAGTCCACTGAAACCGCCACCAGCGTGCCCTCTTCGCCGTAGATCTCCATGCGGTAACCGCTGCCGGCCCACGGCGTGCTGCCAATCTGCACCGAACCCACGCCGCCGCCCTGCAGGTTGCCGCTCACCAGGATGTTGTCCGGCGACGTCACGGGCAGGTCCTGGCCGGTGTCGGACTCGTGCCAGGTGGTGGCCTGGGTGCTCACCACGGTAGCCACATCGGCAAACTCGCCCACCACGCTGCACAGCGCGTCGATGGTGTGTCCGCAGGCGATGGTCAGAGTGTGCGCGCCCAGCTCGTTGTCCCGCTGCCAGGTTCGCCCCGAGTCCCGTGAAAGCACGCCCTCGCGCATCAGTCGCACGTGGCAGGTCATCACCCGTCCCACGTAGCCGTCGGCCACCAGGTTCCGCAGATGCACGATGGCGGGGTTGGCGCGGGCCTGCAGGCCCACCGCCGTTTTGACCCCCTGCTGCCGGGCCAGGTCGGCCATCTCGATGGCTTCGGCGGTGGTGCGTCCCAACGGCCACTCCGTGAAGGTGTGCTTGCCGGCCCGCAGCGCGGCGGTGGTCGGCTCGTAGTGGCTCGGTACGCGCAGAGAGATGGTGGCGGCCTCGATGTCGGCGTCGGCCAGCATCCGGTTGTAGTCGTCCCATGCGCTGCCGGCATTGAACGCCGCCTTGGCCTCGTCCGCCGATTCCTGCCGGGTCGTGCACACGGCAGTGAGGTCGAAGTCAGGGTGCGCCGCCAGGGCGGGCAGGTGCGCGCGCGGCGACCAGCCCTGGTGGATGTTGGCGCCGATCAGTCCGATGCGGATGGGCTGTTGCGTAGTCATGGCGGTGCCTCCTGTGCTGGCGGGTAGAAGCGATAATCCAAGGTTGCTTGCGCGCATGCTAACACAGGCTCTCATGTCTCGATAAACAGGATGGTACAATCGCGATGCCCACGTTGACCAATGTATGAGCATCGCCATGACCCTGCCCACTGAATCCCGCCTCCGCTTCGTTGACGGCTTGCCCATCTGCCGGATTCTCAACGGCATGTGGCAGGTGTCCGGCGCCCACGGCCGCATCGATCCTTCTGCCGCCATTGACGCCATGCTGGCCTACCACGACGCCGGCTTCACCACCTGGGACCTGGCCGACCACTACGGTCCGGCCGAGGACTTCATCGGTGAGTTCCGCCGCCGGCTGGCGTCCGAGCGCGGCGAGGCTACTCTGTCCGACATTCAGGCGTTCACCAAGTGGGTGCCTCGACCCGGCCCGATGACCCGCGAGATCGTCGAGAACAACGTGGACATCTCCCTGCGGCGCATGGGCGTCGAGCGTCTCGACCTGCTGCAATTCCACTGGTGGGAGTACCGCGACAAACGCTACCTCGATGCTCTGGAGCAGTTGGCCGCGCTCCGCGATGAGGGCAAGATCCATCGCGTGGCGCTAACTAATTTCGATACCGAACGTCTGCGGGAGATTGCCGACCACGGCATCCGCGTGGTGTCCAATCAGGTCCAGTACTCGCTGATCGACCGGCGTCCCGAGGTGCAGATGTCCGCGGTTTGCGAGGAGCAACGGGTCTGGCTGCTGCCCTACGGCGTCCTCTGCGGTGGCCTGCTCTCGGATCGCTACCTGGGCCAGCCGGAACCCGGTCCGGCCGAATTGAACACCGCCAGCCTGCGCAAGTACAAGCAGATGGTCGACGCCTGGGGCGGCTGGCCGCTTTTCCAGCAGCTTCTTTCGGTGTTGCGAAGCATCGCCGACAAGCACCAGGTCAGCATCGCGAACGTGGCGAAACGCTACATCCTGGACAAACCGGCCGTGGCCGGCGTGATCATCGGCGCCCGCCTCGGCGTTGCGGAGCACATCGCCGAAAACGCGCGGCTGTTCAGCTTCCAGTTGGATGCCGATGACAATCAGGCAATCGAAGCCGTGCTGGCCGATGCCCGTGACCTGTACCGCATCATCGGAGACTGTGGCGACGAGTACCGCCGCTAATTAAAAATCCTGTGCATCCTGTCCATCGATGTAAAACCCAAAGAGGTCCCAATGCAGATCGGCGCAATTTTCCCCCAAACCGAAATCGGCCCAGACCCCAACGCCATCCGTGACTACGTCCAGGCGGTGGAAGGCATGGAGTTCGACTACCTGTTCATCGCCGACCATGTGCTGGGCGCTGACCCCGAGCACCATGAGCATGTCCGTGGCAGCTACTATACCCACCACAGTGTGATCCACGAGTCGCTCACCACCCTGGCGTTCATCGCGGCGCTGACGACCAAAATCCGCCTGATCACCGGCATCCTGATCCTGCCCCAGCGCCAGACCGCCCTGGTGGCCAAGCAGGCCGCCGAGATCGACGTGCTCAGCGGCGGGCGGCTCACCCTGGGCATCGGCGTGGGCTGGAACCACGTGGAGTTCGAAGCACTGGGCGAGGACTTCACCAACCGGGGCATTCGTTCCGAGGAACAGATCGACCTGATGCGCGCCCTGTGGACGCAGGAGGTGGTTGACTTCGACGGCCGCTGGCACTCGGTGCGCTCGGCCGGCATCAAGCCGCTGCCGGTGCAGCAACCCATACCCGTGTGGTTCGGCGCCGGAGGGTCGGCCGGGCCGGTGCCGCGGGACGTGGTCCTACGCCGCATCGCCCGCATGGGCGATGGTTGGTTCCCCAGCTTCCCGCCCGGCGACACTGCGAAGGCGGTCCTGGACAAGATGCAGACCTACATCGCCGAGGCGGGACGACAACCCTCCGACGTGGGCCTCTCCGGACGCATCCGCATGCCCGACAAGTCGCCGGATGAATGGCTGGCGGAAGTGGAAGGCTGGCAATCCCTGGGCGGTACCCACGTCATGGCCGAAGCCCGACGCGGCCCGTTGAGTTCGGTCGACCAGCACATCCAGGCGATGCGCCAGTTCCGCGAGGTGGTGCCGGTGGGTTGGGGGAAAGAGTAGGCGGATTGATCGGCACCGCTGGCCTTTCCGGTGTTCTCCGGGGCACCTCTCCGCGTCGATAGCCTGCCCGTTGAGTCGTTTATTGCTCGAGCTTATTCGACGGCTCTTGCAAAAGGACTTCGGCGGGAATTCCCCAATGCTTGTGCAGCGCCCGGGCCATGGCGATAGTAATGTCGATTTTGCCCGATAATACCGCCGCTGCCGCCTTTTGGCTTCCAACTAAGGGAGCCAGATCGCCAGGCGTAAGCCCAAGCCGCTCCATGTGGAACCTTATTGCCGCGGGAATGCTGGGCATATCAACAGGATGGTGCCGCTCCTCGTACGCTTCGATCAGATCAAACAGGAGATCACGCTCATTGCCTTCGCGCGTGCCGATATCGGCGTGAAATATCTCGTCCATGCGTGCCAATGCGAGGTTGTAATCCTCTTCGTTGGCGATGTGAGGGATATTGGTCATGGTCACACCTCCGCAGCATTGATGCGGTCGTATTCTGCATGAGTGCCGATGAAGCGGATGTAAATCTCACGTCCGGGGTAGAAAATATCAACCACCAAGCGATAGTCATTGCCCTTTATCCGAAATACCACGCGGGTGGACCCCACGATACTCGCCTGAGGAAACCGACGGATCACGTGAGTCGGGGTGGGCCAGTCGGCTCTACGTACCTCCGCATACCAAGCCTCAAGCGTTTCCTTGGCATCTGGGTGCCGCTGCCAGAATTCCCTTAGCGTCCGTCTTGCAATGATCCGCACGTCGGCTGCAAACTAGATTTGTTGGGCTTTCGGTTACGAAGCCGCGTCGTGCTGCTCGTCAGCGTGGTAAGAGGAGCGGACCAGCGGGCCGGATGCGACGTGCTTGAAGCCCATGGCCTCGCCGGCTTCCCGCAGTTCCTCGAACTCGGCCGGCGTGTAGAAACGATCGATGCGGATGTGCTTGATCGATGGGCGCAGGTACTGGCCGATGGTGAGCAGGTCGCAGTCCACGGCCCGCAGGTCTGCCATGGTCTGCTTCACTTCGTCCATGGTCTCCCCCATGCCGACGATGATGCCGGACTTGGTGGGCATGTCGGGGTCGAGTTCCTTGACGCGGCGCAATAGCTCCAGCGACTGCCGGTAATCGCCCTTGGGGCGCACCCGGCGGAACACGCGCTCCACCGACTCGATGTTGTGGTTCAAGACCTGCGGCTGCGCGGCAACCACCTTGGCAAGGGCGTCGTCGTTGCCGTCGAAGTCAGGGATCAGCACCTCCACCCGGCAGTCGGGAACGGCGGCGCGGACCTGCTTGATGCAGGCTGAGAAGATGCCCGCACCACCGTCGGGCAGATCGTCGCGGTTGACCGACGTGATTACGCAGTACTTGAGCTCCATACGCTTGACCGTGGCCGCCAGCCGGAACGGTTCGCCCAGGTCCAGCGTCCCCGGACGCCCGGTGGTGACGGCGCAGTAGGCGCAGGCGCGGGTGCAGATATCACCCAGGATCATGAAGGTGGCGGCGGACCGCTCCCAGCACTCCCCGATGTTGGGGCACTGGGCCTCCTCGCACACGGTGTGCAACTGGCTGTCCCGCATGAGCTGTTTCAGCTCGATGTAGCGCGGGCCGCCCGGCATACGGACCTTGAGCCAGTCGGGCAGGCGGGGGCGCAACGGGGCTTCGGTCTGTGTCGTCATTCTGGTCTCCGATCTAGAGAAACTGCACCAGGCGCGGGTTCACCCGGCACTTCTCGGCGGCGATGATCGCGTCAATTTCGCGGACAGCGTCGTCCAACTGTCCGGTTCGGTTCACCACACGGTAGTCGAACTCGTGCACCCGACCCAACTCGGCGGATGCCTCATGCAGGCGTCGTTCCATTTCCGCGGGGTCTTCCGTACCCCGACCGGCCAAGCGTTGACGCAATTCATCCATGCTGGCCGGCATCACGAAGATGGTCAGGGCCTCGGGCGCAATGCCGCGAATGGTGGCCGCGCCTTGGACATCTATCTCCAGTATAACGTCCCGGCCCGCGATCAGCGGGTCACGGACCTGCTGACGTGGGACGCCGTACCAGCGGTCGTACACCTGCGCCGACTCCAGCAACTCGTCCCGCTCCCGCATGCGGAGGAAGGTGTCCACGTCCAGGAAGATGTAGTCCTTGCCGTCGACTTCGCCGGCCCGCATGCGGCGGGTGGTCGCGGTCACGGCAAAGTGCCACGACCGTCCCAGATCACGCAGGGCGCTGATCAACGAACCCTTGCCTGATGCCGACGGGCCGGATATCACCACCAGCAACGGCGGAGCCGGGCTGGCCTGCGGCAGTTCACTCATGCGTGCCCGCATTGCCGCCCGATGCCGCTACACGCAGGCCCGACCTAGTCGTCGTCAGCCGGAAAGTCAGCGTGATGCTCAAGGTGAGAGACGAAGTACCCCCGCAATTCCTGCAAGCCGGCATCAATCCGGTTAAAACCGTCCCGCATTTCCTGACGCAGTTCGGCAATTTCTGCCCTGTTGTCGGCGATGGCCTGTTGCAGTTCGGTCTTGTTGTCGGCGATGACCTGTTGCAGTTCGGTCTTGTTGTCGGCGACAGTTACCTGCAAATCGGCGACGGTTACCTGCAAAGCAGTAAATTCGGCGAAAAATTTGCCCAATCGGAACACCCGACTGAATATCAGTATGCCTACGGTTACCACAAATCCAAGCGCACTGACGATGGCAAGGATCAGAGGCGCGTAGACAACGAAGGGAGATGTCGGTTCCACGATATCCTCTTCAGCGTTGGTCAGTGTCGGGATCAGTCGCCGTTACCAGTCAGCGCGGCCAGGTGCTCCCAGAATACGGGGTAGGACACCGATGCGTCCTCGGCGCCGTAAATGGTCGTCTCTCCGGAGGCGGCCAGGCCGGCGACCGCCATGGACATCGCCAGCCGATGGTCGCCGTGGCTCTCCACATCGGCGCCGGTAAGGCGGCCCACGCCGTGGATGACCATGCCGTCATCTCGCGGCTCCAGGCTTCCGCCCAGGCGAGTCAGCTCGGATACCGTGGTGGCGATGCGGTCCGACTCCTTGACCCGAAGCTCGGCGGCATCTCGGATGACCGTATCGCCCTCGGCGAAGCAGGCGGCCACCGCCAGCACCGGCAACTCGTCAATCATGATGGGTATGATCTCGCCACCCAGGTCGATACCCTTGAGGCTGGCCGAAGAGGCCACTACGTCGGCTACGGGCTCGCCGCCCTCCACCCGCTCGTTTTCGAGCCGCAGAGCATCGCCGGCGCCCATCATCTGCAGCGCGTCGATGATGCCGGCACGGCTGGGGTTGAGGCCCACGCCGGTAATGGTCACCCGGGCGTTGGGGTGGATCAGGCCCGCCACCATCCAGAAGGCCGCGGAGGAGATATCGCCGGGAACCGCCACGTCCACCGCCTGCAATTCGGCGGGATGCAGGGTCAGTGCCAAACCGTCGGTATCCACCCGGGCGCCCATGGCGGACATCATGCGCTCGGTGTGGTCGCGGGACAGCGCCGGCTGGTGCAGCACGGTGGGGCCGGATGCCGCCAGTCCGGCCAGCATCAGGCAGGACTTGACCTGCGCGCTGGCCACCGGCATTTCGTACTCGATGGAGCGCAGGCTGCCGCCCCGGATGGCCAGCGGAGCCAGGGTGTTGCCGTTGCGTCCCATGATGGACGCGCCCATCTGTTGCAGCGGCTGCACGATGCGGCCCATGGGACGGGTGCGCAGCGAGCCGTCTCCGCTGAGCACGGCCAGAAAGTCCTGGCTGGCCAGGAGGCCGGAAAGCAGCCGCATGGAGGTGCCGCTGTTGCCGGCGTCCAGCAGGTCGGCCGGCTCGTCCAGGTTGGCGCCGGGACCGGAGACGCGAAAACTGCCGGGCTCGTCCAGGGGATCTATGGCAACGCCCATGGCGCGCAGGCAGGCGGCGGTGGACTGCACATCGGCGCCATCGGAGAGACCGGTTACCGTAGCCGTCCCGTTGGCAACGGCGTTGAGGATCAGCGAACGGTGGGATACCGACTTGTCGCCGGGCACGGCCAGGGAACCGGCCAGGCGTTCGGGGCTGCGAATGATCTGTTCCACCTGCGTCCCTCCGGTTTTTCTTACATCGATGGACAGGATTTACAGGATGTTGCCGACCCGGTGACCGCCGGCGGAAGCCGGAATGACGGTCGGGCGAAACCGGGGTCGAAACGCCACCCGGTCAGCGACGGTTCCCGGAGTCGCGGTCGTTGCCTCGACGGTCATTAGGCGGGCCCCCCGTCATCATGCGGCGGGCGCGGTCGGCGAAGCCGCCCAGGAACATCTGGCCCATTGACTGGCTGAACGTCGGATATTCGGGAGTGTTCTCCAACTCACGGGCACGGGGATTGACCTCCCCGGCCATCCACTTGTTGCGGGCGAGACGGGCATCCTCAAAAAGAGTACCGACGGCGTCGGTGTCGGGTAGTTCGCCGTCGGTATCCAGGAGCTTACGGTACTCGTACAACTCCCGTATAAACGCGTCGATCCAGGCGACGATGGGCTGGGCGTTGCTGACGCAGATGTCCCGGTGCATCACCGGGTCGCCCGAGGCCAGGCGCGTGATGTCGCGATAGCCAGAGGAAGCCAGTTGGCCGATGTCCGACCAGTTGGCGGACTTGCTGGTGCAGCCGACCAGGGCGGTGGACAGGACGAAGGGCAGATGGCTCACCGCGGCGACGAAGCTGTCGTGCTCGTCCACGCTGATGAAATAGGGCACGCCGCCCACGGCCTCGGCCAGGGTGGATATCTCGCCCACAGCGCGCTCACTGGCCCGAGGGCTTGGGATTACGCAATAGGGCTTGCCGGAGAAGAGGGTGCCGTCGGCGTTTTCCGGCCCGGGTGTTTCCCGGCCGGCCATGGGATGCCCCCCCACGAAATCCACCGAGTCGGGCAGAAACTCGTCGGCCCATTCGAGGACCTGCGTCTTGGTGCTGCCCACGTCGGTGACGACGCAGCCCTCGGGCAGGTAGTCGGCCATGCCCTCAAGGAGGTCGCGCATGGCCAGAACCGGTGTGGCCAGGATGATGATGTCTGCCTCCGCGATGGCGTTGCCCAGGCGACCTTCCACGCGGTCGAAGGCGTCGCGCCGTTGCGCGCCGGAACGGGCCGCGCTGTCGGCGTCCGTTCCGACCACGGTGAGGTTGCGCAGGCTGGATGCGCGGAGGGCCAGGCCCAGGGAAGTGCCGATGAGTCCGGTGCCGATTACGGTAACTTGCGCCACGAGCACGTCTGCCTAAGGAAGGTTGGGGTAAGTGTACAACATCCATAGTGGCTGGTAAAACGCCGCGCCTTGCGGGGTAACTGTTCAGACTTCAGGAGGTTGTCATTGCGAGGCGCTTGCGCCGTGGCAATCTCGACGCAGTAGCAGCGACGTCTGTCCTGAAGGTCTCTCAATCTCCGACGGGATTGCCGCGCTGCGCTCGCAATGACACTTTCCCGCAACCCTGTACGGGTACCTTGCGGGCCAGACAAACCCGCGTACAAACCGGTTGCCCGCACGATTGGGGAACGCCAACGGGCGGGTGTATCATTCGTGGCCTGTGAAAGGCATGTGGAACTGGGCGGCCTCCCTCCGCATAAGGGATTTTCGCCTGCTCTGGGCATCGACGGCCTTCTACTCCCTGGCCACGGGAATGGAGCAGGTTTCGGTCGGATGGCTGATCTTCGAGCTGACCGGTTCGGAGTTCATGGTGGGTGTGGGCGCCGGCGCCCGCATGCTGCCCTTTTTCGTGCTGGGCATCCTGTCCGGCGCCATCGCCGACCGCTGGTCTCGTCGCGCTCTGTTGCAGATCGGAACCCTGGCGGCGTCGGCCTCCGCCCTGCTGATGGCGGCGCTGCTGCTCTACGGACTGGCCAGCGTCTGGGTGGTGATCGCGCTGGTGACCGTTCTGGGCAGCATGCTGGCGTTCACCATCACCATCCGGCAGGCCTTCACCTACGACATCGTGGGCTCGAGTTTAGCCCTGAACGGTCTGGCCTTGGCCGCGATGGCCATGCAGGGCGGCGGGATCATCGGCTCCCTGGTCGCCGGGGCGCTGATCGAGCTGGTGGGACCCGGCTGGCAATTCGTCGCCTCGGCTGTGTGCTACGCCGCGTCAGCAGCGGCCATTCTGGCCATCGCCAACCCGGGACGCACGCTGCGGACGTCAGCGCAGTCGGTGCTGGACAACCTGGTCGGTTACGTCAGTCTGGTGCGGGAGCACCGCATCATCCTGATGCTGATGTTCCTGACCGCCACCACTGAGGTGCTTGGTTTCACCCACATGACCCTGCTGCCGGTGTTCGCCAAGGAAGTGCTCCACGTCGGCCCGACGGGTCTGGGCGTGATGACCGCCGGCCGCCAGGCGGGAGGTTTGCTGGGCTTGTGGATCCTCGCCGGCCTGGGCACCACCCGGAAGAAGGGCTGGCTGACCATGGCAACGGCCCTGGGGTTCGGCGGCGGCCTGATGGCGTTTTCGCTGTCGGTCAATATCTACACCTTTCTGGTGGTGCTGCTGTTCGTCAACGCCTGCGCCATGGCCGTGGACACGTTGTACAAGACGTTGATGCAGGACCTGGTGCCGGACGAGGAGCGCGGCCGGGCCATGGGCACCTGGGTGCTCAGCGTCGGGTTCGCCCCCGTGGGCCACGTTGGCGTGGGAGCCCTGGCCGGGTTCGTCGGAGCGCCCGGAGCCCTGCTCATCAACGGCGCGGCCCTCGTGGCCATCAACGTCGCCGCCACGCTGGGCGCACCTCGCATACGCCGCATGGAGTGACGCCGCCGGACGCCGGCGCCGGGTAAGCAATCGTCAGAAGCAGGATTCACGGGATTATCGGATTTTCAGGATTGCGGTCACACTCAGCGCCATCTACTCAATCCTGATAATCCTTTAATCCGGCAAATCCTGCTTCTGACGATGGATTGAGAAAGACGCCGCGACTTTAGCCATTGGGGCTTGACATCGCCGTTATCGCTGATTATGATAACCAAAATTCCGGTTTGCAATGTGGAGGCGACACCGATACAGGAGGCTAGGAGCGATGGTTACCGTCAAAGAACGTCTAGTCACCGTGGATCAAGAGCAAGTCACCGGGCTATTGACCGAGAAAGTGGAAAGGGATCTGGCTGAAGCGCTGACCGAGTTTGGAGCCCACAAGGAAGAGATCGCGCCGGAGCGCGCCTGCCGCATCTCCCCGCCGACCCTGGTGTACGGCGTGCCCATGGCCGGAGTGCGGTACTACAGATTCGCCCCGGAGACATAAAGCGGTGGGCAATCAGGCGCGATGATCGCCGGGGGCGGCCGTTAGGTCGCCCCCATTACTTTGCCTCCCGGCAGCCTCGCGCGACCCGGTTTTCTGCAAACCTGTCATTGCGAGGCGCTGGCGCCGTGGCAATCTCGACGCCGCAGCCGCCACGTCTGCCCCAAAGGACTCCCCGGCGCCAACGGGATTGCCACGCTGCGCTCGCAATGACAAGCCGGTGCGCCTGAGCCGGCAGCCATTTGACAAAATGGACATATTCCGATATGATACGGTCTATATCAAGTCTTTGGAATGATACTGACGCAAGGAGGAACACGACGATGGTTACTGCCAATGAACGCCTGATTACAGAAGAACGACGCCAGCCCGGACTGCTGCGCGAGCAGGTGGAACGGGACATGGCCGAGACGCTCAACGAGTTCGGCTCCGCCGTCTCGACGGAAAAGCACGCGGCCCGGGTCTACAGCTTTGGCTACGGAATCCCCATGGCCGGCGTGCGCTA
The DNA here is from genome assembly GCA_965203985.1 of Dehalococcoidia bacterium. Classification (GTDB taxonomy): domain Bacteria; phylum Chloroflexota; class Dehalococcoidia; order Lucifugimonadales; family UBA3495; genus Bin87. Next base: position 137,236 of record CBDBDS010000013.1, on the reverse strand, counting down.
CTACTCCTTCACGGAGGACGAACGGTAGAGCGCGGGGACAACACCCCAATGCGGGATGGTGATGGATTTCGGATGGGGCATCAGAACCCGTAATTGCTGACATCCGGCAGCCTCTCGCCCATACTCCCACATCTGCGGCGGGCCACGGAAACCGTGGCCCGCCGTTGCGCGCACAGCACGGGCACGTCCCGAAACCGGACCGGATCAACGCCAGGATTCATCCAACCGCGTTATAATGGGTTGCCAACGGAGAATCCAACGTGACCCTCAACGCAGCCGACAAGACGCGCTTCCTCGAAGCCCTGCGCGACGACCCCGAGTTCCTCCAGCAGGTCCGGCAGCACGTGCTGGTCGCCGACCTGCTCGAACTGCCCGAACGCTTCGCCGCCTTCGCCAGCACGGTGACGGCGTTCATGGAGCAGCAGCGCGAGATCAACGCCAGCGTGGACCAACGCCTGGCTGCATTGGAAAGCACGCTGAGGGCATTCATGGAGCAGCAGCGCGAGATCAACGCCAGGGTGGACCAACGCCTGGCTGCATTGGACAGCACGCTGACGGCATTCATGGAGCAGCAGCGCGAGACCAACGCCAGAATCGAAGCCCGACAGCAACAGATCACCGACGACCTCGGTGACCTGAAGGGCCACGTGGCCGGCCGCATAGCGCGCGAAATGGCCGACGACATCGCGGAACGCTTCGGTTTCCAGATGATCGAAGTGCTGAACGGCAACGCCCTCAGGCAAATGCTCCGCCAGCACAACCCCGCCGACATTGCGCCAGGCGTCAGGAGAAGCTTCTATCTTGCTGACCTGGTGGGCAGGGTAATTGACCGGCAGGGAAACGAGATTTTCCTGGCCGCAGAAGCCTCGTACACCGCGGACCAACGCGACAGCGATCGGGCCATCAGAAACGCCGAGTTCCTCACCAGGTTCACCGGAGTAAGCGCCGTGCCCGCTGTAGCCAGCAGACACAACGACCGCGAAGTGCAGCGCCTGGTGGAAGCCGGGACAATCCGCTGGTTCGAGTTCGACCAAAGGGACCTCAGTCCGCAGTAGTGGCATCACTGCCAGACGTCCCGATACCCCACTGCAAAGTCCGCCACCACCCGATGCGGAACACCGGGGCGACCAGTCGGTCGCCCTGATTGTCTGTCTGTTCGCGCTGCTAGACCAGGTTGCTCTGTCGGCCCTGGCTGCGGCGACGGCGCGGGGCCTGGCGGAAGGTGGCCGGCGCGCCTCCCCGGGGATACGACACGCCCGCACCGGCAAGCAGTTCGTCAATGGTCAGGATCTGCACGCGCGGGTGCTGCTGGTCGGGGAAATGCTCCGGAGTGTAGATGCCGGCAGAGAGGGCCTCCTGGCGCATGGGCTCGGTGGGCGGTTGCAGCGTGATGAACACGCCGATCTCGGCCTTCTCCCGTTCCATGTCGCCTTTCAGGGTGGCGATCATGCCGCGGTTCACATGGCCGCTCTTGACCTGGGCGATGATGCGCTTGGGCTTGCCGCTGGCATCGTCGAAGAAGTTGATGTAGCCGTCCACGCCGGCGTCGGCCCCGCGCCGCATGTCATTGGCCGGGCGGGCGTCCACCAAGCCCAGGGCCCACCACTCGAACTGGTAGCGGTCCTGCTCGGCCAGGGCGGCGGCGCTGCCGGAGTCGGTGGGCTGGCCGACGATTTCGTAGGGGCGCAGGTCGTCGCCGAAGCTGTCGTGGAGGCGGTGGCGGACCAGGGTGATGGCCAGGTGGGTGATGTCGATGCCGATCCAGCGGCGGTTGAGGCGTTCGGCGGCGACGGTGGCGGTGCCGCAGCCGCAGAAGGGATCGAGGACGACGTCGCCCTCGTTGCTGCTGGCGCTGATGATGCGCTCCAGCAGGGCCTCGGGCTTTTGGGTGGGGTAGCCGAGGCGCTCGCGGTCGTGGGCAGACAGTCGGTCGACGTCCGTCCAGATGTTTTGCACCGGAACTCCCGACATCTCTCTAAGGTATTGCTTGAGGCGAGGAGCGTCACCGTTGGGCGGCCAGTAGATATAGCCATGTTCGTCCAGCAAATCCAAGCGTTCGTTGATGGACAGATTCAGGCCGGCTTCACCGGCGATGCTCCGGATGATTCGACGGGGAACACTCCAATGCCTTCCGCTGTCGGTGGGGTTATACCCACGCCATTGTTCTCCGGATTCGCCGTCTCTGACACCGGGGCCGGTCAGCGTTACCGATTGAAACTTGCCCCCCTCATCCTCATTGCGATAGAACTTGTTGACGTAGTCTTCTGCGTAAGGCAGGTATTGCGTGTTCCAGGTATAAACTCCGCTTTTTGTGTAGAACAACAGCGAATCGGAGATGCGTCCGTAACGCTTGGGATCATTGTGTGAGTAAGTCCGTTTCCAGACGATTTCGTTTCTGAAGTTTTCCGCGCCAAACACTGCATCCAGCAATAACTTGAGGTAGTGGCTGGCAGTGGGGTCGCAGTGGAGGTAGATGCTGCCGGTGGGCTTGAGGACACGGTGGAGCTCGATCATCCGCTGGGCCATCATGGTCAGATAGGCCATCATGTCGTTCTGGCCGAGGAACTGGCGCAGTGCGGTGAGGAGGCTGCCCACCTTTCCCGGCCACCGGGTGACCACCTCCTGGAAGGCAGTCTCCGACTCCCAGCCCCAGTGCCAAGTGTCCTCAAAGGCAGTGATCTGAGCGGCGGATTCCTCGCCGGAGCGCTCCCTGAATAGGATATTGTAGGTGGCGTTGGAGTTGAAGGGCGGGTCGAGGTAGATCAGGTCGACGGATTCGTCGGGGACATACTGGCGCAGGATGTCTAGGTTGTCGCCGAAGTAGAGGCGGTTGGGAATTGCAGTGGGCAATACCATGCGTGAGTCTCCGTTGGCGACAGTAGCGGTGTCAATCTGGCCACGTTGGTCAGTATCCGACGACGCAAGCCAGACTATGTCGTAGTCACCCACCGCGGTATCAACAAATTCCGCCCAACCTGTTGGGTCGGTATAGGGGGTAGGTGCCTCCCCGCGCCAGTATGCGAGCAGACCGGGGGGCAACTGCTGCTCTTGTTCCTCTGTCATACGCCCCGGGTGCTCTTTGGCCAGAGTGCGACGGGCCATTTCCGCGGCGCGTATCTTTTTCACTTCGTGGTGAGGGTCCGGGACTGGCTCATAGTCTTGGAGCGATTCCTCGATCTCGCGCTCGAATTCATCCAGGTCGCCATCATCGAAAGGCCACCAGGCGTCGAACTCCTCGTCACTCTTCGGAGGCCCTGACTGCTTTTCATCCTTCTCACTGCTCATCGTCGTCTCCGCTTAGATCAGAATATCTGCGGTTAGATGTGCTATGCGGAAATACGGTGATGAGGAATTCATCGAATTCACGTCGGTAATAAGGGACCACGTGGACGTAACCACGAATACGAACTACGTACATACGCTGTCGGGGATACCGCTGTTGATTGGGATGCTCTATATCGTCCAGCAAGCCACCGCGCTCCAAAGAATACACTACGTCGTAAAAGGACAGCATTCGGTTACGCCGCAGCAATTCGTCTTTGGCGGGGTTCCAGTCGTATTCTGGCATAGTGATACTATTATAGTACATTATCGCTGCGCCACTGCCCGATTTCCTCCGCCCCGTAGCCCAGCTCTGCCAGCACCTCCTCGGTGTGCTCGCCCAGGGCGGGCAGGTTGCCCGGCTCCAGGGGCGTTGCGGTGAAGGTGGCCGGTGGGCCGGCCATCCGCACCGTGCCCAGGTCGCGGTGGTGCACGTCGATAGCCAGGTTGTTGGCCTCCACCTGCGGGTGTTCGAACAGCTCTTCGACGAAGCGCACCGGGCCGGCGGGGACGCCGGCGGCATCCAGCAGGTCCAGCCATTCGCTGTTGGTCTTGCCGTTGAAGATCTCCTCCGCATCGGTCATGAGCTTCGCCCCGAACTCGGCGGCTTCCGGCGAACGCTGGTCGTAGCCCTCCTCGAAGCGGATATCGTGGATGCCGATCACTTCGAGCATCTTCCGACGCAGCCCGTCGTTCAGGCACCCCACCACGATCATGCCGTCAGCGGTCTGGTAGAACCGATAGTAGATGTTGCCGGGAGACTGGAAATGCTGGGCCTCGTAAACCTCCAGCAGGTCGGGGTACGGAGTTCCCGCAGCCCACATGGCGTTCACCGATTCCATGATCTCCGCGTGCGGCGCCTTGTCGATCCCGTCGATGCGCACGAAGCGCATGCCCAGCATCAGCAGGCCGGTGCCAAGCAGTGATGCCTCCAGCTTCTGACCCTTGCCCTTCTCACCTGTAGGAGCACTGCGCTCCCGGGCGAACAGGGCGCCGCACACGGCCCACGCCTGGGCGAGCCCGCAGGCGGTGTCCACCAGGGGGCTGGCCACGATCTGCTGCGGCACACCGTTGACGACCTTGCCCTCGGCGGTGGCTATGCCCGACATGCCCTGGATGATGATGTCGTAGCCGGGCCGATAGGAGTCGGGTCCCTCGTGGCCGAAGGCCGATCCCTCGCAGTAGATTATCGACGGGTTGATACCGGCCAGCGTGTCATAGTCGATGCCAAATCGACCGGCAACGTCGGGCCGGTTGTTGGCCAGGACCACATCGGCCTGTTCGGTCAGGCGGCGCACCACGTCGGCGGATTCCGGCCTGGTCAGGTTCAGCGTCATGGAACGCTTGCCCCGGTTGTAGGCCATGAAGGGCCGCCCGTCGGTGGGCAGCACGGCCTGGGCATAGCGCCACAGGTCGCCCCAAGGGGGTTCCACCTTGATCACGTTGGCGCCCATGTCAGCCAGCAGCATGCCGGCCGTGGGCGTGGCAATCATGGTGGAGAACTCGACAACGTTGATGCCTTCAAGCGGGCCGGCCATGGCGTCACTCCGGGCGGCCGCGGCCGCTGTCGCCATTCAGGCGATGGCTCATCTGCTCCAGCAGGTCCATGACGCGCGAGGTCATCTGAGCTTGCGCCGCTCGGTCTGCGGCCAACTCATCAAGAATACGCTGCTGGAAGTCACGGTTTTCCCTGACGGCTTGCTCCCGGGCAAGGCGTTCCGCCTCCATGGACTGTAAGCGGGCCTGGAGTTCCGCCTCGCGCAACTGATGGTTGGCCTCAAACTCTTTTTCGCGGGCCTGTTGTTCGGCGGCGCGGGCCTGACGGCTGATTTCCAGTTCCTTCTCCCGGGCGTTCAGTTCCGCCTCGCGGAGTTTGCGGTTTTCCTCGCGTTCTTTCTCCCGGGCCTCCTGCTCAACGGCGCGGGCCTGGCGGTTGTCTTCGCGTTCTTTCTCCCGGGCCTGGCGGTCAGCTTCCCGTTCCTTGCGCGCCTCTTCCTCCCAGTCCTTGCTCTTGAGCAGGGTCCATAATGTCATGAACATATCCAACACTCCAATGAAGCTGGTGGCGGCAAATATTGCGGCCGTGTTGATAATCGCTGCGGTCAAGATGTCGGGAAGTTCACGCCCCCAAAAAGTGTAGATCTCTATGGTGGCGGTCAGCGCAGTCGCGGCGCCCCCGATGATGAGAATCACATAGGCGATGACCGATATGATGAGAAAAGTCTTCATCGGCAATTATACTCCGGGCAGATTGCGGCTGGCAGGCCGACGCCCGTCGCCCATTGCAGCAGCGCCGGATTACCGGCCCAGCCGTAACCGCTCCAAGTCCAGCGCCAGCGCGTCGGCGGGAATCATGGTGGCCAACTGCGATGGCCTGTAATCTCCGGACGCGCCCTCTTCATCCAGCCACGAAAGCGCCGCGGCCGCACGGTCGGCAGCAACCCCCTTGGCCTGCACCAGGACGCGGAAATCGCCCAATCCGCCCGGACGCGCCAGGTGTGTCAGCCCGGTCAGCCAATCCCGGGCGTCGTCCCGGGCCGGCGCGAAGGGCATGTCCAGGGCATCGGGGAGCGAACCCTCGGGATGCAGTGGGATCGTGATCCACCCACCGCCCCCGACCTCCCGCGGCGGCCCATTGCGGCGAATGGCTTGCAGCCCGAGGCGCGTGAGAAACCTGCCTTGGGACAACTCCCCCACGGTGCTCAGCCCCGCCCGATCTCCGGCGAGACGAACCGACGTGAAGTCCACCTGGGCCGTGATGTCCTGCCGGCCCGGATCCGCCAGTGGCGAATCGGTCTGCCGGTGCGAGCGGTAAGTCACGAGGGTTCCGTGGGGCCGTTGCGTCGGGTCGTAGAGATCCACCGCGCCGCGGCCGTAGTCGATGGCGAGGACAAACCCCGTATCCAGCGTCGACGCCACTGACGCCGCCCAGTCGTCGAGCAGCAGGCAGATTTCGGCGGTCTGTCCATCGACAAGGTTGACCCCCAGGTCGGACAACCGCCGCTCCAAGTCTGGAGCGGACGGATCGCCGGCGACTTCCACCAACTGGCCTTCGTAGCCGTCGGCGACGTCGGACTGGATGCCCACGTACAACTCGTGCAGGTTCCCATCCTCCATACGCACCCGATGGACCGGAAGGGCATCCAGCAACTCGTTGGAGATTATGCAGCCGGCGACCTTACGAAAAGGCAGTCGTCGCGCGTCGCCGGCGATTTTCGTGAATGCCGGATCGCGAGTATCGCGGACCCCAGGGCGGCGTTCAACCGCTACGTAGCGCAGCGATCCGGGAAAACCTTCGGGAAGATGGCTGGCGGCGCTGCATACGTCGCGCCCCAGCAGGCCGTCACCGGCGCCAGGCTCGATCACGAAGAATGGGTCGGGCCGGTCCAGCAGACGCCAGAACTGGAACAGCTGAACCGCCAGCAGCGCGCCGAAGGCGGGATGCACCTGCGGGCTCGTGTAGTAATCGCTGCCGGTGCCGCTGCGGGTGTAGTACCCGCCGGGCCCGTACAGTGCCCGCGCCATGTACTCCGCGAAGGTGATCGGGCCGTGGCGGGCAATGCGGCGGCGAATGGCCCGTTCCGCGACGGTGGGGACGCTCATGGGATCGAAACCAGACCGGACACGCATAAGGGCGAATGATCATTCGCCCTTGCACAAGTCAGGTGTTCCAGGTGTCAACGGTACATCGGCTTGAAGAAGCTGTGCAGAAAGTTGTTGCGGTGGGCCCAGGAGTGGGCGCGCTTCAGCACCGTCTCCGGTATGGGTTCGGACCGGCGATGGGTGATGCGCAGGGTTTCGTAGTCGGACAACTCGGGCGGCGCGTCGGCGGTGTAGAGCAACTCGCACCCTTCGCCTTCTGCGAAAAGCTTCAGACTGTCGAAGCCTTTCACCCGCCGGCCTGGGGTCTGGTAGACGTAGAACTCGACACTTCCGACCAGTTCGTCGAAGTGGTCATTGCCGTTGCCGCGTCCGCCGCCCTGGCGGAGTTGGTCGCGGCCGATGCCGTAGCTGCTCAAGCGTCTGCGTTGCATGAAGACACCACCCGGTTGGTTGCTTAACGTGCACTCCCAAAAGTGCGATCAGCCTTCCCGCAGCAGGCCCGGCTTGATGGCGCCGTTCCAGGAGTCGTCCGGGTCCCGCCGCCGCACGGTGTCAATCAGGTCGGCGGCCTCCTTGCCGTACAGCAACTGGAGGTCCTCGTAGGTCTGCCGCCCGGCCAGCTTGATTATCGATTCCCGTAAAGCTTCAACGTAGGGAACCACGTCTCGGGAGGCGGACAGGCTTTCGTGGCGTACCCTGACGTTTTCCAGCTGCTCGACCCAGTCGATCTGGCGTTCCACCTGATCGAAGGGGTCATCCTCCGGTTCCGGAGTTGGCGTCATGGTCGTGGTCATGACCGGGACCTCCCTGTTATCGGAGCTGCGGGGTATCGAAGTTGCGGTTACGTCGTTATGGGTAGATCGCCCAGCCGACCCGGTCGGTGCTGGCGTGGAAGAAATGGCCGTCGGTGGAGGTGACGAAGACGTCGGTGAGATCCGGGCCGCCGAAGCACACGTTGGTGGGGCGCGTCGCCGCGACGGGATGGGTTTCTATGACCCTGCCCGTGGGCGAGAAGACGTACAGCATCGGGCCGGGCCCGCCCGTGGGCCAGCCGGCGGTGGCGATGATGTTGCCGTCGGCATCAAGGCACATACCGTCGATTCCCCGGTGCACCCGGTTGGCGTCGCGTCCGAAGGTGTGCAGCGTGGTGTAGGTTCCCAGGGTGCCGTCGGCGTTGATGGGGTAGGCGCGGAGCTCCCGGTCGATCTCGATCCGGTCGCTGTTGCTTTCGGCGACGTACAGCGTATTGCCGTCGGGTGACACCAGGATGCCGTTGGGCATGGTGGTGTCGTAGGTGGAGCGGACGGTCTGGTAGGAACCGTCGGCTTGGGGCACGGCGCACAGCACCGAGCGGTTGTCCAGTTGCTCGACCTCGTGGGGATCGATGTTGCCGGTGTTCCACGGGTTGGTGAACCAGATACGGCCCTGGGAGTCGATGGCCAGGTCGTTGGGAGTGTTCAGTGGCACCCCGTCCAGGTTGTCGGCAACGGTGACCATATTGCCGTCCGGGTCGAAGCGGACAATCGCCCGACCATTCTGGCAGCAGCCGAACAGTCGGCCCTGGGAGTCGAAGGCCAGTCCGTTAGTGCGGTTGGTGTTTTCGCGGTAAACGGAGAAATCTCCCGACTTGGGGTTATAGGCATATATTCTGCTGGCATGGATGTGTGTGAAAAGTATTACTTCTCCGTTCCATGCCGGCCCTTCGGTGATGCCGCCCGGAGGGTCTTCAAAGCGATTGAGGAGACTGAACCGCCACGACATAATGGCTAACTCCTTGGGCCCGTCGCGCCTGGGAATTGTGGATGTATTGCGACGGCGCTGCCACCGGCCGATTGTAGCAGGCGGCCCCCGGCCCGGCAACGGCGGCCGGTCCCCACGCGTACCCGCTTTCGACGACGACGTGGGTAGTTTTACAGCGATGCGCAGGATGGACAGGATTTAATTGAATATCGGGAAGGTCCCTGCGCATGGGACAGCGCCTCAAATGGAGCGGCGCTGCCGGTATCCTATCCATCCTGTTCATCGATGTAGATGTAAAAGATCAAGCGGGAGCGCCGTCGCGGTTGCGCAAGGTTGACGCGCGTCTTTGGCGGACTGCATACTCACCCGCGCCAGCCGATTCGTGCTGCGAACTCAACAATCGCCAGCCGGACCCCTTCTGCCAATCTGCGGCAACCGCAGCTTTGTGCCAGGCAACGGGCCGCGATCCTGGCAAACCGGAACCCATACGGCCAAACGGGGAGGTGAACCGTGGCAGGACCATGTACAGGCCTGACCGTCCTGGATTTCTCGCTGGGGATGCCGGGGGCACTCTGCACCCTGGTGTTGGCCGACTACGGGGCCGAGGTCATCAAGGTAGAGCCTCCCGGCGGCGATCCGTTCCGCTATCAGCCGGCCTGGATCTCGTGGAACCGGGGCAAGAAAGGCGTCGCGCTTGACCTCGGTACGGAGGAGGGCCGCGAGCAGGCCATCCGGTTGGCCGCCGGGGCCGATGTCCTCGTTGAGTCCTTCCGTCCCGGCGACATGGCGGACTGGGGCCTGGATTATGATGCTCTGGCGCAGCTCTATCCGCAGTTGGTTTACTGCTCTATCACCGGCTTCGGGCAAAAGGGGCCGCTCCGCCGGGTGAAAGGGTACGAGGGAGTCGTCGCCGCCAAGGCCGGCCGCATGCTCAACCTGGAGGGCCAGCCCAACCGCGACGGCCCGGTCTATTCCGCGGTGAACACCGGCAGCTGGCACGCCAGCCAGGCGGCGGTGCGCGGCATCCTGGGCGCTCTGCGCGTGCGGGACCTGTCCGGACGCGGGCAGTGGGTCCAGACCAGCATCGTCCAGACCCTCGCCTCGCCCCACGACAACAACGTCGGCGACGGCGGGCTGGTGAACATGCAACTCCGTCGCCGCGACCCGGAGCGGTTTCCCGCGCGACCCCGCGGCCGGGGCCTTTCGTCCATCGGATACGTTCCCGTGCGCACCAGGGAAGGCGCGTGGCTCCAGCACGCCAACCAGCGGGTGCCGCACATCCAGGGCCATCTCAAAGCCATTGGCCTCGGCCCCCTGCTGGAGGATGGGCGCTTCGCCCGGGTTCCTGCCCTGAATTTCGAGAACCAGGAACTCCTGCGCCGGGAGATACTGGAGAAGCAGGCGGAGAAGACCGCCGACGAATGGATGGAGATTTATCTCGAGGACGGCAACATCGCCGCCGAGCCCTACCGCACCAGCGTCCAGGCCATGGATCACCCCGCCGTGGTCGCAAACGGTACGGTGGTCACCATTGATGATCCCCGCGTGGGCCCGATGCGCACCCTGGCCCCGCTGATCGATTTGAAAGAAACTCCGGGCGAACCCAGCGGGCCGGCCCCCGATGTGGGACAGCACAACGCCGAGGTGTTGGGACGCATCGGCCATTCCGCATCCGCGCCTGCCGCCTCCATGGGGGCGAACGGCGCGGATGCGCCGCCGCACCCGCTGGCGGGAATCACCGTCCTCGACCTGGCGACGATCCAGGCGGGACCCTACGGCGCGGCCCTTCTGGCCGACCTGGGGGCGCGGGTCATCAAGGTCGACGCCACCGACCGGCGGTTGGACGAGGGACGGCGTTCCACTGCGGTGGCAGTCGCCGACGCGCGGACCTACGCCGGCAAGGAAGGCATTCAGATCGACCTCCAGACCCCCGAAGGAAAGGAGATCATCCACAAGCTCATTGCCCAAGCGGACGTTCTGTCGCACAACTTCCGCCTCGGTGTTCCCGAGCGTCTCACTATCGACTGGGAAACCTGCCGGAAGATCAACCCGCGCCTGATCCACGTCTGGATGGCTTCCTACGGTGAACACGGGCCCCACGCGCGCCGGCCCGGCGCCCATCCCATCCCCGGCGCCATCATGGGCGGCGCCATGCGGCAGATGGGCCGGGGCATGCCCCCGCCTCCGGAACAGGTCATGGATGTTGAGGAGACCGTTGAGGCCACCCGCTGGCTCATGAAATCCAACTGGGGCCCGGACCAGAACACTTCGCCGGCGGTGGCCACGGCGGTGCTGTTGGCTCTGCGGGCGCGAGAAACCACTGGTGCGGGCCAACCCGTTGAGCTTACCATGCTCAACGCCAACGCCTGGACCAACGCCGACGAGTACTACGACCACGCTAACCGTCCTCCCATTGCCATGCCCGACGAGGATATCCACGGGCTTCATGCCCTCTATCGGCTGTACCGGTGCCAGGAAGGCTGGGTTTTCCTGGGCTGCCTGTTCCAGGACGAATGGGAGGCTTTCTGCCGGGCCGTGGATCGGGCGGATCTCCTCGCGGATGGCCGCTTCTCCACCGGGGAGACGCGCCAGGCCAACGACGATGCGCTGGTCGCCGAAATCTCGGCGATCTTCGCCGGCCGCGCCGCCACCGAGTGGGAGGAGTTGCTGACTGCTGCTGACGTTGGCTGCGTCCAGGCTGACGAAGCCGTGGAGGGAGATTTTTACGCCGACCATCCCCACGCCCGGGCGAACGATCTGAGTGTCGAGGTCGAGCACCCGTACATCGGTAAGTATCGCCGTTACGGAGGGCTGGTCGAGTTTTCCCTTACCCCCGGTATCTACCGAACCTCCAGCCAAATCGGGCAGCACACCAGGCCCCTGCTTCGTGAACTCGGATACGCCGACCAGGAGATCGAGGAACTGGGCGCCCGCGGCGTCGTGCAATGGGCGGACCCGTCGGCGGGTGGGGAGCCGTAGGGAAATCGTCAGAATCAGGATTTTCGGGATTTTAGGGTTGGCCAGATTGAGACCATACAGCAGTAGAACATTCCCAATCCTGTCAATCTTCTAATCCGGCAAATCCTGCTTCTGATAAATTTACGAAGGAAGGTCACATTTGGCAGTACTGGTAAGTTTCGACATCGACGGAACCCTGGAAGCCGGGGACCCGCCCGGGCCAATCACCATGGGCATGGTCCGAAAGGCCCAGGCCCACGGGTGCATCATCGGCAGCTCGTCAGACCGGCCGCTGCCGGTGCAGCAGTCCATATGGGACCGGCACCGCATCGAGGTGAGTTTTATCTCGCACAAGCAGGACCTTCCCGATGTCAAGTCGCGCTTCCCGGCCGATGAGTACTACCATATCGGCGACACCGAGATGGACCACCAGTTGGCCCTGGAAGCCGGCTTCCACTTCATCTGGATGGATGCCGGAATTAGCGAGCCGTGGATCAACAACGGGACCGGCCAGGGTTAGGCGCGCAATATCGACTCGCAAATATCTATGGTCAAATGGGTCGCTTTGCATATAATCCGCGCAGACGATGCCGCCAACGGCAATGCGCGGGGCGCACGACCCGCAGGAGGGGAGAACCATGTCGACGATTCCAGGGCTGGAGAGACCCGGTCCGGTGCCCAATGATCTGACCCAGCCTTTCTGGGATGCTTGCAATGAGCGCCGCCTGGTCCTGCAGAATTGCACCGTCTGCCCGCGGATGCACTATCCGCCCGCCCAGCGGTGTGACCAGTGTGGCTCCGCCGACAACTTCGAGTGGAAAGAGGTTGAGGGCAAGGGCCACATCGACGTTTACATGGTGATCCGCGACTCCCGCATCCGTGGCTTCCGATCGGCGCAGCCCATCAACTTCGCGGTGATCACCCTGGACGAGGACCCGGGCATCAACTTCCTGTCCAACCTGCCGGGGACTCCGCCGGGCGAGGTTCCCGTTGGCGCTCCGGTCGAACTGATATTTGAGGAAACGAGCACCGGCCAGTTGGTCCACGAGTGGCGGGTAGTCACCTAGACCGGTCGAGTCTCGGCGGAATACGCATACCAGTGCGCAAGGCGCAAGGGGGGCTGATATGGTTAGCGATAGGAGTTGGATGCGACTTCAGGAAGGGATGGGTCTCTGGGAGCACCGGGGCAAGGTTGCCGTGGTCGGTTGGGGACAGTCCCACATCGACCGGCGCTGGGACGGCGTCACCATGGATCGTAGCTGCGGCGGCCTGACCAAGGAGGCCTGCCTGAAGGCAATCGCCGATGCCGGCCTGTCCCTGGACGACATTGACGGGCTCATCACCAGTCCCGAAACCCGCGCCGAGCAGACCTGGGCGCCGCGCCCCTACTTTGACCCGCCCTACGACACCGAGGACGGCCTGACCTACGCCTCGGCGGAGTGGATCGAGCGGGAGTTGGGGCTCAAGAACATACAGTATCGTGTGTCCGATGCGCCCTACATCGGCCCGATGATGGGCCTCGCCGCCCAGGCGGTGGGCGACGGCCGGTGCGAGACCGCCCTGGTCTGGTATCCGATGGTCAACCTCGCCGGACGCTACGGACACAACAATCCCGCGAACAACAGCGAGGAGGCGCCCGGGCCCAGCGCGTTCACCCTGCCGTGGGGTTACCAGAGCGGCGCCATGTTCAACAACCTGGTGATCTTCCAGCAGTACTGCAAGAAGTACGGCACGTCCCACGACGGACTGGCCGATCTCTGCCTGAACCTGCGCCGCAACGGGCTGATGACTCCCTGGAGTTACTACGCGCTGCACGAGCCATACCAGCTCACCCGCGAGGACTACCTGAGCGGCCGTGTGATCGAGGAACCGCTGGTGATCTACGACTGCGACCGCCCGGTCAACACCTGCGCCGCCTTCATCTTCACCACCGCCGAGCGCGCCAAAGACCTGCGGCAAAAGCCCATTTACGTGCTCAACCACGCCCAGACCGGCGGCCGGGGCCGGAGCACCATGTCGACGCTGGAGGAGCACCAGGAGGCCGTAGCCAGCCTGGCCCGGAGGATGTGGGAGGGTTCGGGCCTCGGCCCCGACGATGTCGACGTCTTCAACCCCTACGACGGCTACCTCACGTTCACGCAGCAGTTCCTTGAGGGATTCCAATGGCACGGCGTGAAGCTGGGAGAGGCCCACGACTTCTACGCCGACGACATACGGGTCGAAGGGCCGCATCCCTTCATGTCCAGCGGTGGCAACAACGGAACCGGCCGGACCCGCGCCTGCCTCTTCTCGGACAGCCTGGAGCAGCTACGCGGGACGGCGGGCGCGCGGCAGGTAACGGTGCGAGCCGAGACGGCCCTGGCCGGCTGCAACACCCCCGACAGCAACGGGTTCATCATGTTCAGCAAGTCGCCGGACTAGATCACGCGTACCCATCTTGTCATCGCGAGGAGCGGAGCGACGTGGCGATCTCGTTCCCGCAATCAGCGTTCTTTGCCCCAACGAGATTGCCGCGCTTCGCTCGCAATGACATGGGAGTTACGCACTTGAAATTACAAGCCCGTCATTTGAAATTGCAAACCCGTCATTTGAAGTTACAAACCCGTCATTCCTGCGAAAGCAGGAATCCATTGACTTCATGGTGAACGAATCCGGAACACAGTTAACGATTTCGGCCACTGGATTCCCGCTTTCGCGGGAATGACGAATGCAAAAGCTTCCAACCGCGTAACTCCTATGACAGTTCAGGCGAGGTGGGTGCGCGTGAGCCCAGGCTAGGGATCAGGGCGATGGTTCAAACCCATCGCCCAGGAAGCCCAGTAGCTCGCCACCGGGCTCAACCCCTTTTGCCTGCGCTAGCACTTTGAAATCGCCGTATTCGTCCGGGTCCACCAGCGTCATCATCGCGATGCGGCTCAGCTCGGCGCGGGCGGCGGACAGGCCCGGCGTCTCCAGGTCGTCCAGGAACTCGTTGAAGCCGAGGTTCTCCAGGAACCGGCGTTGCAGCGTGTAGCCCACGGTTTCCAATCCGTCCCGCTCACCCAGCCGCATGAGCGACGTGAAATCCACCTGGCAGGTGATGTCCTGTTGCCCGACATCCTGGTATGGGTCGCCGCCGATGGCGTGTCGGTTGAAACAGACCAGCGTGCCCCGCGCGTTCTGAGGCGAATACAGATCGGCAGCCGGTTCGCCGTAGTCAATAGTGAGAACAAACCCGCGTTCCAGGGCTTCGCAGAGCTGGCCGATCCAGTCCTCCATGGCCAGGTTCACCTCGCCCCGGTATCCTTCCGGCAGTGACAGGCCCAGACCGCCCAGCCGGGCTTCCAGTCGTGGCGTTGACGGTTCAGCCAGGTTGTCGACGAATTTTGCCCCGGCCGTCGTGACGAAGATCTCCCTGACTTGCCCGTTCTCGATGGCGAACCGGTGCACCGGAAAGTTGTCGATCAGCTCGTTGCACAGGACGCAACCCACAATGTTTCGGAACGCGCCGAGTCCGGACCCTCTGACTCGCTGGATTCCCGCAGGCGTATCCAGTCCGTTCTGGGATTGACCCTCTCCCGTCCTGCCGAACGCGCCGCCAGGTGATTGGACCCATCCAGGCTCGTAGTCCGCCGCCACGTAGCGGACCGCCTCGGCGAACCGGGGCGCCGTGCGCCGGCACGCGTCCATGATGGATCGGGCCAGCGAGCCGTCACCGGAACCGACCTCGATCACGTGGAAAACCGGTGGCTCGCTTAGGACCCGCCACATCTGCTCCAGTTGCCGGAGGATCAGTGCGCCGAACGCTGGGTGACTCGTGGCAGACGTGCCGAAATGTGCGCTGATCCGGTTGCGCCGCGCCGAATAGAAACCCCCGCGCGGCGAGTACAGGCAGGCTTCCATGAACCGGGCGAATGTGATCCGCCCATCCTTTTGGATCAGTTCTCTGATTTCCTGCTCAACCGCTGAGTGCAACTTCGTCTCCTGAGCCGGCCAAAACTCCTGACGGCTTCGCGCAAGTGTCCCCTCGACACGCCCCGTTGCGCAAGGGGATAATCGCTATCATGTGTACCCGGTTTGCGTTGGGGAAACGTCAGAAGCAGGATTTTCAAGATTTGGGGATTATCAGGATTGGAACTGTTCTGTGATGAGGATCTCCCAATCCTGCCAAATCATAAAATCCCGTAAATCCTGCTTCTGACGATTTATGCAAACGGGCACGAATGAGATCCTCGGTAGATGCAGACCCCGAGCGGGAGGTGTGACGATGACGACCAGCGAAACGCGGCAGGCCCCGGCCCCCTACGTCCCCCAGGAGCTACTCGGCGCCGTGCGCTGGCGTTGCATTGGCCCGCCCCGGGGCGGCCGGGTGGTGGCGGTCGCCGGAGATCCGGTTAACCCCATGGTCTTCTACTTCGGCGCGTGTGCCGGCGGGGTGTGGAAGACCACCGACGGCGGCACCTACTGGGAGAACGTGTCCGACGGTTTCTTCAACACCGCCGCGGTGGGCGCTATCGCAGTCGCGCCCTCCGACCCCAACGTCATTTACGCCGGCATGGGCGAGGCGTGCATCCGGGGCGACGTGACCTACGGCGACGGGGTGTACCGGTCCACCGACGGCGGGCAGACCTGGACCAACGTGGGCCTGTCCGACACCCGGCACATCGGCCGGGTGCGGGTGCATCCTGCCAACCCCGACCTGGTGTACGTGGCGGCCCTGGGACACGCCTACGGCCCCAATGACGAGCGGGGAGTGTTCCGCTCCCGGGACGGCGGGAATACCTGGGAGAAAATACTGTTCCGCAGCGAGGACGCCGGCGCAATCGATCTGTCAATGGACCCTAACAACCCGCGTATTCTCTACACCTCCATCTGGGAAACCCGGCGGACGCCCTGGAGCCTCATCAGCGGCGGCGCGGGGAGCGGCATCTTCAAATCCGTTGACGGGGGCGACACCTGGACGGAGATCACCGACAACCCCGGCCTGCCCGGCGGCCTCAAGGGACGCATCGGCGTCGCCGTTTCCCCCGCCAAATCGGGCCGGGTCTGGGCCACCATCGAGGCCGAAGACTGCGGAGTGTACCGTTCCGACGACGGAGGCGACACCTGGGAGTTGGTCAGCGACGAACGCGACCTGCAGGGCCGTCCCTGGTACTACCAGCACATCTTCGCCGACTCGCAGGACGCCGACACCGTATGGATCCTCAACTACCAGTGCTGGAAGTCCGTGGACGGCGGGCGCAACTTCAGCCGGGTCACCACGCCCCACGGCGACGACCACGACCTCTGGATCGACCCCAACAACCCCCTGCGGATGATTGAGGGCAACGACGGCGGCGCCTGCGTCAGCTTCAACGGCGGGGAGACTTGGTCCAGCATCTACAACCAGCTCACCGCCCAGTTCTACCACCTGACCACCGACAACCGCTTTCCTCACCGGGTGTACGGAACCCAGCAGGACAACACGGCCATCAGCGTGCCTTCGCGCACCCACAAGGGCGCAATCCCCTGGGGCGACTGCTATGTAGTGGGCAACTCCGAAAGCGGCTACATCGCTCTGCACCCGGAGGATCCCGACACGGTGATCTCCGGCGCCATTGGCAGCTCTGCCGGCGGTGGCGGCAATCTGCTGCACTACGACCACGCCACCGGGCAGGTGCGGATCATCACGGTATGGCCGGAGCTCTACACCGGTTGGGGCGCAAAGGACATGCGGTACCGCTTCCAGTGGACCTACCCCATCATGTTCTCGCCCCACGACCCGCAGACCCTGTACGTGGCCGGCAACGTGGCGTTCCGCAGCACGGATCTGGGCAGCAGCTGGGAGGCCATCAGCCCGGACCTGACCCGTCATGACCCGTCCACCCTGGAACCCTCGGGCGGCCCCATCACCAAGGACACCTCCGGCGCCGAGGTCTACGCGACCATCTTCGCTTTTGTGGAATCTCCCCACCAGCAGGGTGTCTTCTGGGCCGGCTCCGACGACGGGCTGGTGCATATATCCCGCGACGGCGGCGTTACGTGGGACGCGGTCACGCCGGACGGCCTGCCGGAGTGGACGCTCATCTGCATGATCGAGGTTTCTCCTCACGACCCGGCCACAGCCTACATCGCGGCCACCCGCTACAAGCTGGACGACACCCGCCCGATGCTCTACCGGACCACCGATTACGGCCAGACCTGGACATCGATAACCGCCGGCCTGCCCGATGATGACTACACCCGCGTGGTGCGGGAAGACCCCATCCGCCCTGGCCTGCTCTACGCCGGCACCGAGACGGGAGCTTACGTGTCATTCGACCAGGGGGACTCCTGGCAGCCGTTGCGGGCCAATCCCGGCTCTGGCTCGGGACAGGCTCTGCCGGTGGTTCCGGTGTACGACCTTGAGGTCAAGGACGACAACCTGATCGCCGCCACCCACGGGCGCTCCTTCTGGATCATGGACGACCTGACCCAATTGCGCCAGATCGCCCCATCGCTGGCCGACCAGCCTGTCGTTCTGCTGCAACCCCGGGACACCTACCGCGTCCGGTCGCCCTTCCGGGACCGGAAGCCGAGCCCGGGCAAGATCTACCGCGCCGGCCTGGGCGCGGACGTTACCTACAGCGAGTCGCTGGGGCCGGCGGGCCAGACCGTGCGCAAGATGTGGGACGCCGGGGAAAACCCGCCCGACGGCGCGATGATCCACTACTGCTTGCAGGAGGCGCCCGACGAGCTGACCCTCACCATCCTCGACGAGGCCGGGGAGGTCATCCAGAGTTTCTCCAGCAAATCACCGGAAGCCGGCTCGGATGCCGCCGAACCCCGGGCGCCGGCCGAACCGGGCATGAACCGCTTCGTGTGGAACCTCCGCTATCCGGACGCCCGCAAGGTGCCCGAAGACAAGACTACCGAGGACGCGGTTATCGGCCCCCTGGCTTCGCCCGGCGAGTACCAGGTGTCGTTGCGGGTGGGCGAAGATGTCCAGACGCAGACCTTCCGCATCGTCAAGGACCCCCGCGTGGGGGCCACCCAGGAAGATTTCGACGCCCAGTTCAAGTTCCTGATCGAGATCCGCGACAAGGTGTCGGAGACCCACGACGGCATCAACCAGTTGCGCCGGGTCCGCCAGCAGGTGGACCAGTGGATCAATCGCGCCGAGGGGCATCCCTCAGCGGAAGCGGTGGGAGATGCGGCCGCGTCGGTGAAGGAGAAATTGGGTCAGATCGAAGAGCAACTCATCCAGTCGGCGTACCGTGGCGCCCGGGACCGGCTGAACCTGCCGGCTCGGCTCAACCGCAAGCTGGCGGAAGTCACGGCGGTGGTCGCCGCTGCCGATTTCGCGCCTCCCCAGCAGGCGTACCAGGTCTTCGACTACCTCTCCGGCGAGATCGACCAGCAACTGGCGGCGTTGCAGCAGGTTGTGGATGAGGACGTGGCCCAGTTCGCCAACCTGGTGCGTGACCTGGACATACCGACCATCGCCACGTAGGTGCGTCGAACGGCTCCGCACGCTCACGCGTACCCGTTTTCCCTCAAAGTGTCATTGCGAGCGCAGCGCGGCAATCCCGTCAGGGTAACGGACACCGGCGCGGTAACGGGATCGCCGCGTTGCTGCGCTCCTCGCGATGACAAAGCGGGTACGCATGAGTTCCGCACGCCGTCAATATACACGCCGCCCGTTGCCGCAACGGTGACGAGCGGCGTGGTAGATCAGTCATCCAGCAGGATGTACACCGCGCCCGACGGCGACAAGTCGTGGTGCGAATGCCCCTTGCCGGTGACATCCTCCATCAGCCGGATATCCCCGGCTCGGAGTACCCGTTTGGAACCGTCGCTGGCCCCGATCTCGACCTCGCCGGAAAGGTGAATGATCAGACGGCGTTCCGGCAGGGGATGAAAGTCCATCTGCCGTGACCCGTCAAACTCCTGGACGCGCACCTCGGATACGTTGATCAGTGCCCCCAATTCGGGGTGTTCCTCCAGGTTCAGGTCCTCGATGTGGCTCTCGCCGTCGGCGTCCGAAAATACCCTGTAAATCGCCATTTTGCCTCCTGAATGATCGTCGATGTTTCGCTCCTCGCGTTCGCCAGTCTAGCACTGCTGGAGTCGTCGCCGTGTCCAGTTTGCCGCTAGGAAACGTCAGAAGCAGGATTTACCGGATTTTATGATTTGTCAGGATTGGGAGATCTCCATCACGGAGCGGTTCCAATCCTGATAATCCCCAAATCTTGAAAATCCTGCTTCTGACGATTTACGAAAGGGGGTATTTTGACAATCCCAACGCGGATAGTTAGCATCGCATCCACGATGCCGGAATTCTTCAACGTGCTGCCTCCAGAGGAGGCGTTGGCGTTGCTCCTGGATCTCCTTCCGGAGCGACCGGCGACGGGGGCCGGCGTGGTGGAAACCGTCGACGCGTTGGGAAGGGTCGTCGCCACGGAAATTCCGGCAACGGAATCGCTCCCCGCCTTTCCCCGCTCCACCATGGACGGCTACAGCGTGCGCGCGGCGGACACCTACGGAGCCAGCGACGGACTGCCGGCCTGGTTCACGCTGGTGGGCGAGGTGCCCATGGGACAGGCGCCCGACGTCAGCCTGGAAGTCGGCGAGGCGGCGGTGGCCTACACCGGCGGAATGCTGGCCGGTAACGCCGATGCCGTGGTCATGGTGGAGCATACCCAGGCCATCGACGCCCACACCATCGAGGTGATGCGGCCGGTGGCTCCGGGAGAGAACGTTGCCCAGCCGGGCGAGGATGTCGAGGCGGACGAAATGGTTTTGCCGGCCGGGCACGTGATCCGACCCCAGGACGTCGGCGCGCTGCTAGCGTTGGGTATCGAGAGGGTCAAAGTGGCCAGACGACCCCGGGTGGGCATCCTGTCCATGGGCGATGAGGTTGTTCCGCCGGCCGCGACCCCTGGCCCGGGACAGGTGCGGGACATCAACACGTACACCGTCGCGGGGCAGGTCACCGCCGCCGGAGGGATTGCGGTTCCCTTGGGCCTGGTGGGCGACGATTACGAGGAACAACTGGTCGCTTCGCGGCAGGGATTGGCTCAATCCGACATGCTGGTGCTGTCGGCGGGCAGTTCGGTCAGCGCCCGCGACCGGACGGTGGATATCGTCGCCGAGCTTGGCGAACCCGGCCCCCTGGTGCACGGGCTGGCGCTGCGGCCCGGCAAGCCGGCCATCGTGGGCCTGTGCGACGGCAAACCGGTCATCGGGTTGCCCGGCAACCCGGTGTCTGCAATGGTGGTAAGCAGCCTCCTGTTGCGGCCGACGGTGTACCGCCTCATGGGCTGCGTCCATCCGCCCCCGCCGGCGGAACGGGCGGCAATTCTGGCGCAGGACATCCCATCGGCCGCCGGGCGCGAAGACTACGTGCCGGTGCGCTTGGTGGGCAGCCGCAACGGGATGGTGAAAGCCCATCCGGTGTGGGGCAAGAGCGGCTTTATCTTCACGTTGGTCCGGGCGGACGGGTTGGTGAGGGTGCCGGCGGACGCGGGTGGCATCTATGCCGGTGAGCCGGTCCAGGTACGGGAGTTGTAGAACGTCAAGAGCTGGCGCCCGCTACGCAGGCCCCAGCCCCGCTGTAATGTCACACTTAGGAGGGCGCCAGCCCACCCTGTCCACTAGATACGTTTATGCCTGACTATCGCGCTAATGTCAAAATCCCGCATACCCTCACGCGTACCAATATCCCCCTACTGGTCATTGCGAGCGTAGCGTGGCAATCTCGTGATGGCAACGGCGTCTCTTCCAGCAGCGAGATCGCCACGTCGCTGCGCTCCTCGCGATGACAAACTGGGTACGCGTGGGCCCGCGGACCAGTGACGGCAACGCTGGAGCAGTGCGAGACTTGCTATGGTGGAAGCCAATCACACATCCCACCGTCGCTACTTCCTGCAGGACATCCCACTGGAAGAAGCGACGGCCCGCTGGTTCGACGCCCTGAATGAAGCCGGAGCCCTCGGCCGGATGCCCGGCGTGGATACCCCGCTGACCGCTCCCGACATCGTGGGCCGCGTTACCGCCTGGCCGGTTTGGGCCGTTGCGTCGTCCCCGCACTACGATGCCGCCGCCATGGACGGCATTGCCGTGCGTGCGGCAGACACCGTCGGAGCCACCGAGACACGGCCGACGGCTTTGGCTGTGGGCAGTCAGGCCGTGTGGGTCGATACCGGCGACCCCATGCCGTTGGGCATGGACGCCGTGGTGATGATCGAGCACGTGCAGCGTGATGATGGCGATCCAGCTACGGTGCGGGTGTCCGATCCCGTCGCCCCGTGGCAGCACGTCCGGCCGCTGGGCGAAGACATCGTGGCCACCGAGTTGGTCCTGCCGGAAAACCATCGCATCACCCCCGCCGACCTGGGAGCCTGCGCTGCCGCCGGCCTCACCACGGTTCCGGTTCGTCGCCGTCCCCGGGTGACGATAATTCCCACCGGGGATGAACTGGCGCCCATCGGGGCGCCGCGAAAACCGGGCGACATACCGGAGTTCAACTCGCTGATCCTCGCCGCCCTGGTCCGCCAATGGGGTGGCGAGCCCGTGGTGTGCGACCCGGTGCCGGACGACTTCGAGGCCATCCGCGAGGCCGTTTCGTTGGGACTGCAATCGTCAGACGTGGTTGCCATCAACGCCGGTTCCTCAGCCGGCGATGCCGACTACACCGCCTCGGTGATCGAATCGCTGGGCAGCCTGCAGGTGCATGGCATCGCTGTTCGTCCCGGGCATCCGGTGGCGCTGGGCGTGGTAAACGACAAGCCGGTCATGGGGTTGCCCGGCTATCCCGTTTCGGCGGCCCTGACCGCGGAACTGCTGTTGATGCCGTTGCTGGAACGGTTGCTGGGCTCGTCTATGCCCGCGCGCCGCCGGATCCGCGCGAACATCACCCGCAAGGTCGCATCGCCCACCGGCGAGGACGAGTTCTTGCGCGTTGCGGTGGGGCGCGTCGGCAACAAGATGATCGCTACCCCGGTGCAGCGGGGCGCCGGCGTGGTCATGTCCCTGGTCCGCGCCGACGGAATCGTGCGGATCCCCAGGCACGCCGAGGGAATGGACGCCGGCGCCGAGGTGGAGGTGGAACTGCTCCGCCCACTGGAGGAGGTGCAGAACACCATCGTCGCCATCGGCAGCCACGACCTGGCATTGGACCTCATGCGCAGCTTCCTGCGGCGTGGTCATCCCTCGGTCAACCTGGCGTCGGCCCACGTGGGCAGCCTCGGCGGGCTGCTGGCGTTGCGGCGAGGCGAAGCCCACGTCTCCGGCTGTCACTTGCTGGACACCGAGACCGGTGAGTACAACACGTCCTACGTCCGCCGCTACCTGCCGGATACGCCCGTCGCCATCGTTCGCCTGGTAGGACGCACCCAGGGCCTGATGACCGCGCCCGGGAACCCGCTGCACATCGCGACCCTTGAAGACCTGCTGCGACCCGAGGTCAGGTTTGTCAATCGCCAGCGGGGATCGGGCACCCGCGTATTGCTGGATTACCGTCTCCAGCAGATGGGTGCGGCGCCCGACGATATCACCGGCTACCAGCGCGAGGAATACAGCCACCTGGCGGTGGCGGCGGCGGTGTCGGGCGGGTCGGCCGACGCCGGGTTGGGCGTCCTTTCCGCGGCCCGCGCCCTGGAACTGGAATTCGTGCCCCTATTGAATGAGGAGTACGATTTGGTCATCCCCGTGGAACATTACGAAAGCGGTCACCTCCAACCCATGCTCGATTTGCTCAACGCTCCCGATTTCAGGCAGGCGGTTGATGCCCTGGGCGGTTACGATGTCTCGCGCATGGGCGAACTGCGGACAATGCAGCCATGACCGGCCCTCATAACCAGCGCATAGCCCGTCGCGCTGCCGAGCTGGACGCTCAACTCGGGGCCAGCGGCGGCCACCACCCGGACACCCTGCGCGCGCAGCATCGGCTGGCCCACGCCTACCGCGCCGCCCGTCGGTTCGATGAGGCGCTGCGCTGGTTTGACCTGGCCGCCGAGGGCAGCGCGCGGGTGCATGGGCCGGATCACCTCGAAACCCTGCGCTACCGGAGCAGCCTGGCCAATTGTCACTACGCCGCCGGGCACACCGACGTGGCCATCGAGATGTTCTCCGCGCTGTTCGAGGCGCGCCGCGCCGCGTTGGGCGAGAACCATCCTGATACTCTGCGCAGCCGGGGGAGCTTGGCCAACGCGCTGCAAGCGGTCGGTCGGCACGACGAAGCGGCCACGCTGCACCTGCGAAACGCCGGCGACCGGGCCGAGACCCTGGGCCGTCAGCATCCGTCCACTGAGGTCAGCCTCCGCAATCTCGCCCGGGCCACGCGGGACGCCGGCGCGGACATGGCCTGACCTTGGCCGCCAGGGAAGCAGCCAGCGGATTATCCGATCCCCAGCGACCGGGTTCCGAAGCCGCCACGTCGCTGCGGGCGTGGTCTGTGCTGCTCCTGAACCGGACCCACCAAAGCACGGTGGTGCTGTCGTCCTACGGCCTCGGCCTGTTTCTTCCCTTTGTGCAGGCGGACCTGGACCTCAGCTACCTGGAGATAGGCATTCTGCAAGCCGTCTGGTGGGGCACGCCGGCAGTGCTGCTGGTCCCCTTCAGCCTGCTGTTCGCCCGGTTCAACCCCAACCGCCGGGTGTTGGTTGCGTTGGCGCTCATGGCGCCCTGCCTGCTCAGCCAGGGCCTGGCCACCGGCTTCTGGACCCTGTTGGCGTCCCGTTTCCTGACAGTGCTGGTCCACGCGTCGATGTCCCCGGCGCGGCCGCTGCTGTTGCGCTGGTGGGCCGCGCCTCGTCAGTACTCCCAAGTGTCGTCCATCGGCCTGTCCATGCACTCCACCTTCATGGCGGGGGCCCTGACCTTCGGGCCAATCATCATCGTGGTGCTGGACAGCTGGCGCCTGGCCTACTTCGTTCAGGGCGCCATTATGGCGGCGCACCTGCTGGTGTGGGCCGCGCTCACCTGGGGCGCGAGGGAGTCCGCCCAGGGACCGGAGGATGCGGTCGCAGCCGTGCCGGACCTGGACGCCCCAACGGATGCCGATCCCCATGAGGATCCGAACGCACGGCCGCCCTTGGTCCGCTCGTTGATCTCCTATCCCCACGCCTGGTTGCTGGGAGTGGTCATGCTGTGGCTGTCGGCGTCCTGGACGACGATCCTGACTTTCCTGCCCACCATCCTGGAGCAGCACCGGGGCATCGCCATCACTTCCGGCAGCGTGCTGTTCGGGTTCCTGTACTACGTCCTGATACCGGGGGCGTTGGCGGGCAGTTGGATTTTCAATCACATCACGAACCGGCGGCTGATGGTGCTGTTGCCGGCCGCGCTGAACCTGGTCGCCACGGTGGGCGCGGTTTTGTCCGGCAACGTTGTGATCGCTGCGCTAGCCCTGACCGGGTTGGGGATTGCCTGGGTGTTCGTCCCGGCCATGGAGATACTGCCCTTCGAGTTTCGAAACGTCCGGACGCGAGAGGTGTCGGTGCTATCGGGGTTGGTGCAGACCTTCGGAGCAGTGGGATTCGGCGCCGGCCCGGTGATCGCCGGGGCGCTGGCCCAGATGTCCGGTTCCCTGGTCATCGGTGTGCTGGCCGTGGGCGGAATGACCGCCCTGGGGGTGGTCGCCGCGGCGCTGCTGCCCCGCAGCTTTGGCAGTGAGACGCCGCCCCGCAGCAACCGAGTTTGACATATTTGTGACGATATACGACTGGAGGAAGTGAAATGACCACGCACTTCACGGACGACGAAATTGACGCACTTGGCGAACGGTTGCGGCGGGGCACTGCCGTCGCCGACCGAGTAATTTACCGTGAGTACCGCCAGGTACTGCATCGCCTCAGGCGAGATTTGGAAGCGGAGTTACGATCGCTGGCGCCGGGCGCTGAATTTGCCTCCCGAACCAAGCGCATCGAAACGGTAGCGGCAAAGTTGCAGCGGCGTCCTGATCTGACTTTATCTCAGGTGACCGACTTGGCTGGCTGCCGCATCATCGTATCCGGCAGGGCTGAGCAGCAGGCTGTGGTGGCCCGGTTACTGGCAACCTACGATGTTCAGCAAGTTGACGACAAAAGCGACAGCCCCAAGTTCGGATATCGAGCGGTCCACTTCGACATTCGCTATCGGGGCCAGCTTATGGAAATCCAGGTACAAACACGCAACCAGTTCCGCTGGCAACAGGTCTCAGAGCAAGCCGCAGGGTACGATATATCCATCAAATACGGCGGTGGACACCCGGCAGTCAATGAGGCGCTTTTAGAGTTGTCGGAACTGGCCTGGCAGTGCGACTTGGCGGGTATTGACCTGTCCGAATCTGCCCTCGCACAAACCCGCAGTGTGATAACATCAGCCTACTCCGGGTAACCGGGCCGGGCCAGGAGAAGGAGAACTGAGATGAGCCTGAGCTTTCTGATTGAACACGACCGGCACGGTAAAATCCCCACCAGAATCACAGTATATGACGACATCGAGGATGCCGAAGAACGCTTTTGTCGGCTGGAGGACGAGCAGATGGACGAGCTCAACGCCTGCTTGAAAGCCGGCAAGCCCGTCCGCATGGAGTACGTCATCCTCGGAGCGGCTTCGGTGGAAACCATCAAGCGCACCCACGGCCGCTATTTCGGCGGCGAGTACGAAGTGGTCGTCCCGACGGAAATTCACTACATCGCCAGTTGGCAGGACAAAATGCACTGGACGCCGGAGGAAAAGATTTCAGCCGAATCCTGGGCCTTCGCACGGGCGTTAAGTAACCCATAATCCGTCCTATGACCACCGGCGTCAGCGTCAACCTGCACACCGCGCCGGCCGACGCCGGCGACGGGACGATCCTGTCCAACCTCCTGATGTTCGGCGAGGTGCTCCGCCGCCTGGGGTTGGACGTGGGTTCCGGCAACATGCTCGACCTGGTGCGCGCCACCGAGTTCGTGCCCATCGGCGGCAACCGCAACGACTTCCGGCTGGCCGCCCGTGCCCTGCTGGTGCACCGGCGCAGCGACCTGGAACTCTTCGACGAGGCTTTCCAGGTTTTCTGGCGGCGGCCGGCCCACGGCCGCAGCATGCGCGACCTGCGCTCCATGGGTGAGGAGCGCCGCTACCGCACCCCCCGGGTGATGCCCCATCGCGAGGACACCTCCGACGGACCTCCGGGAGACGACGACCCCGACGACGCCGGCGACCGCCAGCCCGTAGTGGACCTCCAGCGTTCCTTCAGCGCCCGGGAGGTGCTGCGGCAGCGCGATTTCGCCGACTACACGCCGGCCGAAGTCGCGGCCGCGCGCGTCCTGATGGCCGAATTGCAGTGGGATCTGGGCAGCCGCCGCACCCGCCGGCTCACCTGGGGTGACGGGCGCGACGTGGACCTGAGACGCACCATGCGCCGGAGCCTGTCCTATGGTGGCGAGATGCTGGACATCGCCCATCGCCGGCGCAAAACCAAGCCTCGCCCCCTGGTGCTGATCTGCGACGTCAGCGGCTCCATGGAGCGATACACCCGCATGCTGCTCCACTTCGTGCACACCGTCGCCGTCAGCGGGCAGCAGTTGGAGGCGTTCCTGTTCGCCACGCGCTTGACCCGGATCACCCGTCACCTGGAGCACCGCGGGGTAGATCGCGCCGTGTCCGAAGTGGCGCGGGCCGTGCCCGACTGGGCTGGCGGCACCCGCATCGGCGAGGCGATCAAGGCGTTCAACTACCGCTGGGCGCGGCGCGTCCTGCGCGGCGGTGCGGTGGTCTTGGTCATATCCGACGGGTGGGACCGGGGCGACCCCAACCTGTTGCCCCGCGAGATGGCCCGTCTCCAGCGCAGTTGCCACCGCCTCATCTGGCTGAATCCCCTCCTCGGGTCGCCGGGCTACGAGCCGCTGACCCGCGGGATGCAGGCCGCAATGCCTTACATCGACGACTTTCTGCCCGCGCACAACCTGCACAGCCTGCAGGAACTGGCGCTGCACCTGAACCGGCTGACGGCGCGCCGCGCCCCTCCGACGGTACGCCGACGGTCAGCTTCAGATCACGCTGAAGATACCGGCGCGGACACAAGTACCACCCACGACGGCGGCGCGGCTGCCCGTTCCAGGCGCGAACTCAACCCGGCGCTGGCGCCGACCTTTCGGCACCCGCTGTGGGGGCACCCGAACATCCCGGGCGGAGGCGGCTAGCCCGCCTGCCCCGGCGCGATTTCGTTGTACAGACTGGCCAGCGTGGTCGCCAGCGCGTGGGGCCGCTCTTCGTATTCCGGAGTTGGGTACCACTCGTAGTCGAAGCTGCGCACGATGTTGCCCTCAATGCTGGTGCGCAGGTTGGACACGATAACGCGAAAACCCAGGGCGTGGGACGCCTGCTCGGCCAGTTGCTCCAGCACGATGTTGGGGCAATCGAAAATCACCATGAACCCGCCCTGGCGCTCTCCGTCGCTCACCCGCGCCCGGAACACCTTGCCGAACAGGTCAACGTCCACAATGGTATAGCGGCGTTCGGCGGCGCCGTGGTCGGGCCACCCGATATAAATGTCGCTGCCGACGTTCCAGTGGTGCATGAACGGATCTCCCTGCGGCCGATGGGTAGAGCAGATGCGCAAGATCGTACCGGCGGCATGAAACCGATGCAAGATTTAATGCGTATAACCGTGTCGACGTAACTGTTCCGACTTGCGGGAAAAGTGTCATTGCGAGCGCAGCGCGGCAACCTCGTCAGCGTAGGGGAGTCCTTTGGCGCAGACGTTGCTGCTACAGCGTCGAGATTGCCACGGCGCAAGCGCCTCGCAATGACAACCTCCTGAATTCAGAACAGTTGCGTGTCGACGGGCGGCTGTGTGAGCCGCGCGCGTGTGGTAGGATATTTGCCCTATCGTGGAAACACTGAACAAATCGCTAAGAGCTCTCACCAGTTGGTACGTCGCCGGGCCGGCGGCGGTGATCCTCGGCCTCGTGATCGGCGGGGTGATATTCTTCTTCGTCGCTCCGGGCAAGCCTTCTGTTGGCGTGATCAACATCCCGTTCACCGTGATCGACGGAAATTCTGCCTTCGTCATTGGCCGGCACCTCGACTACGCCATGCAGGACGACTCGATCAAGGCGGTGGTGATCTCCCTCTCCAGCCCGGGCGGGGGAGCCTCTTCCAGCGAGCGCCTGTATATCCATACCCGGCGTCTCCGTGACGAAAAGCCGGTGGTCGTCGTGATGAACGGCATGGTCGCCAGCGGCGGCTACATGATGGCCATGGCCAGTAACTACATCTACACTCAGCCCACGTCGTTAGTCGGTAACGTCGGGGTGGTCGGAATATCGGGCGGGCCACTGCCGCCGGTTTGGCCCGAAATCATAACGACCACCGGCCCGTACAAGCTGACGGGCGGCTCGAGGCAACACTGGATCGATCTGATAGACCGGGCGAAGGAATCGTTTGCCCAAATGGTGATCCGCGAACGCGGTGACCGGCTGAGGATAACCAGGGCGGAGTTGTTGGAAGGCAAAATCTATTCTGGATCGCAGGCGCTGCCGCTGGGCTTGGTCGATGCCATTGGCGAAACCGGCGACGGCGTGGAAAAAGCCGCGGAGCTTGCCGGCATTGGCAGGTACAGCATTACCGACGTGAACGCCGCGGTTTTCGAGAAACACGGATGGCGCGCGCAGCTCTCCTACGTGCCGCCGGGCGAAGCAACGGCGGATGACGTTGACAACCCCGCCGCGTCTCATTCGGACCGGGACGGCGCAGCCTCCGAGGATAAGTACGGGCAGCCCTTGATGGGAGCCCTGGGTCAGGAACAGGTGAACCCACTTTCGAACCTCCCGATCGACGTCGGGCAGCCGAATATCTACTACCTGTACGCCGGCTATGGCCACTAAGCTCGCGGGGATATTGATCCTCCTGGTGGTCTTTGTCGGCGTGGCATTCGCCGCGGCCTATCTGGTTTTCTATCGCGGTAACTACGCCGGCCCGCCGCGAGTGGAGATCGACTACGTGTCCTACGGCGTCGCCAGCGCCAACGACGGGACGCAATGGACCCCGTCCGTCGGTGAGCGCTCCGGCGGCCTGGTGCTGCTGGATACCCTCCACAGCAACGGTTTCTCCTCCCGAGAGATACTGACGCTGCGCACTCGCGTGGTCGCCCAGGGGTACGACCTGGAGTTGCTCGGCAACTTTGCCAGATCATCGGAGGCGGACCGGCTCGATCAGTACACTGAACGGCTGCGCGAGGCGGACAGCCTCATCGTCATCACGCCTTTGATCTCCTACTCCGCCGGCGAGGTTGACGCAATAGAGAATTTCGTGCGCAAGGGCGGCAAGCTGGTCATGGTTTCCGACCCCGGCCGGCGCGACCAGATGAACACGCTGGCCCAGCGGTTTGGCGTGCAGTTCCGGCCGGACTACCTGTACAACCAGGTTGAGAACGACCAGAACTTCCAGAACATTTTCGTGCGCGACTTCCGACCGGACGAGTTGACCTCCGGCTTGGATACCATAGTGCTGTTTACGGCCGGGTCGATCACTTCGTCCGGCCCCGGTTTGGCCGTCGTGGACCCCCGCACCGAGTCCGCAGTGGCGGAAAACAACGGCGATCTCTACGTGATGGCCCGGGCCGCCGACCGGAACGTCCTGGCGATCTCCGATTTCACTTTCATGATACCGCCGCACGACTCCACGGCCGACAACGACCGGTTGCTATCGAACATCATCGACTTTGCCACCACCAGCGACCGCGTTTTCGACCTGGCCGACTTCCCTCACTTCTATCAGACCGGACCCGATGACGGCGTCCAGATACTGCTCGGGCAACCCGAGTTGCTGGGCAGCGCCGCTAACCTGAAGAACGGGCTGGAGGAATACGGTATCTCCGCGGACATCCAGGGAACCGAGGACGTGAGCCGCGACACCGTGTTCCTGGGTTTGCACGACGATGCGCTGCAGGTGCGGCAGTACCTCCAGGCGGCCGGAGTTCGGGTCGACGATACGGTGGGAATGCCATCCGGCCTCGAATTTGACCGCGACCGCACGACGCTCACCGTGCTGGACCGCGAAGGGGGGCGGCACGTGCTCATACTGCTGGCCGATACCCCGACGGCCTTGAACCGGGCGGTGTCCGCACTGCTGAGCGGCGGGTTCAGGTCCGATCTCGTTAGCGAAGTAATCGGAGTAAGCATTGCAGCGGGAGCGAGTAAGTAGTTCATGAAAACCATACCCAAACGGCTGACCCTGCTCGTTTCGGCGCTGGCGTTGTTCGCGATGATCGCCTGCACCACTCCCGCGGCCCCGGAACCGGAAGCCGCTCCACCCAGCTCCACCCCGGAGACCATGGCTCTCCGCGCCCCTGCTATGGAGCCTCCTCCACTTGACGATTTCAACGAACAGCGGCAGAGCATCGACGAGGCATGGAACCTGGTGCATGACGACTTCGACCAGTGGCGCGCCGACCTGACCATGTGCCATCCCGCCACGATGACCGAGGCCCTGAACGAGTTCGCCATCGAGTTCAACAGCGTCACCGAAGCGGCGCGGGGCCTGACCCGCACCAACACCACCGGGGAATTCGCCGACAAGCTGATCACCGCGGCGGAAGCAGAGGAAACCGCCTTCCGCCAACTGCGCGACCGCTGGCAGCCTGGCAACGTCTCCCTGTTCGAAAACGTCGAAATCCAGCGCAACCTGGCGTCCCAGGCACAGCGCGGGGCTAAGGATCAATCCCTCGCGCTGCGAGCCACGCTGGAGGAGACGGCCGATCCTGAAGAAATCGACGAGTTCACGGACGCCTTTGCGGCGGTTGAGCAAGCCCTGGAGGACGCCCACTCGGACTACGCCAAGCTCAGCGACGGCGCCGACAGCATGGAAGCCTCCGAAGTCGACAGCCAGTTGAAAGAGTTGACGAAAACCCTGGAGTCGATCACCGGCGACATCGAGGAGTTGCCGTCCCTGAAGGGGGCCAAGGACGCGGTGAGAGCGCTGGAAAAGGCCGCCAAGGCGGAAGCCGGCGCCCTGGAAAGCGCGGAAGTGGTGGAAGCCACCGAAGACGCAGAGGCAAAACTCCCTGACTTCAAGGAAATCGACGCTACCGTCAAGGCCAGCGAGGAAGCATTGGAGGCTCTGGCCGACGTGATTGACGACCTGTCCGTGGAAGACACCGCCGACGCGCTGGCCGACATCACTGTGTTCGACTTGGAATATGACCGCCTCATGCAGACGTGGGACCGGTTCCACGCTGACTACAACGCCTGGCGGGCCGACGATGGCGGATGTGACCGGATCGAGGTTCTGGAATCCCTGACCGAGTTCAGCGCCAGCGTGGACGCCATCGGCGACAGCGTGCGCAGCCTCCCCAAGTCCGGCTACCTGGAGCCCGTCCATCGTCTGCTGGTGGCGGCAATCGAAGGCGAGGAGCAGGCCTTCCGCAGCCTGCGTGACACCTGGCAGCCGTTCACCCTCGACGCCCTCCGCGCCGTCGACCGGGCTCGCATCATGAGCGACACCCGCCGCAGCGACGCGGACATCATCATCGTGGAGTTGGAAAACCGCTTCTAGCATTCCGGCCGAGGCGCCAAATTCCCAGGGTCCACCATCGGGCGGCGATCTCCGTTGCGGAGCGCCGCCCGCATTTCTATCGTGTTGCTGCTCAGAGTTCGCTCGTCCTTGCCGCACCAAACCCCCTCGTCTAACCCCACCACCCAACCCACCCTCCCCACCCGTCATTCCTATCCCCCCACCCGCCATTCCCGCCCCCGTCCTGTCATTCCTGCCCCCATCCCGTCATTCCTGCGCAAGCAGGAATCCACCACCCACGCCCCAGGGCCTGTGCAAAGTTAATCCCGGCGGCAAATGTCAGAAGTAGGATTAGCCGGATTTTGAGATTTTCAGGATGTCCATAAATCCCGAAAATCCTCTAATCCTGGTAATCCTGCTTCTGGCAATGACTTTGCAAAAGTCCCACCCACGCCCCCCGTTCCTGTCATTGCGAGCGCAGCGTGGCAATCCCGCCGCCTCGGCGCCCAAGCGCCAACCAACCCAATCCTGCCCAATCATAAAATCCCGCAAATCCTGCTTCTGACATCCTCCCTATCCCGCCCATCCCGTCCATCCATACCAAACTGCCCCTTGACCCGTTCAGAACGCCCGTGCTATCCTGTGCCCGCAGGTGATTGTCACTTTACGACCAGGTTCCGAGAACACACGGCCAAATCCGATCAGCATTCAAGTCGCTACCCGTACCGCAGTAGACTGTCCCCGACCATTCTAATCGGAGTAGTCTCCTGGGTCGCCGCGCCCGCAACAGCGCGCCATGCCGTGGGCATGGAAAATAAGGGCAAAAAGCAAGCGCAATACCCCCGGCCGTGGGGCTGATCACTTCCCGGAACCTGGTCAAAAGCAACCAACCGCCTGCCGCAACCAATCACCGATCACCTGCAAAAACCAACCATCCAGTCACCTGCAAAAATCCAATCCCAAAGGAGCCATTGCAACCCAACCCAATCCAACGAAACCGTCATTCCCAAGAACCCGTCATTCCGGCGAAAGCCGGAATCCATCCTATCCATCCTGTGCATCGATGTAAAAGACAAACTGCGTGCGCGTGAGGCGGCGTCGCCTACCACGCGCGTTCGCGTGTCAGATGCCAGGTCTACCCCGAGGAAACCAGCATGAGCGGAATAAATGAGGCATCGCACGCGGCGGTGACCGCCATCGAAAAGTTCATGGCGGCGCTGAACGCTCGGGACGACGCCGCGCTCTACGGTCTGCTGCACCTGCCCCATGTGCGTATCTCCGGCGAAGGCGTTGCCATCTGGCACGACCGAGGCGAGCTGGAGGCGACCTACCTGCGCGATTTCTACGCCCGGGCCGGCCCCGACTGGCACCACACCATCCTGGACTCTACCGAGGTGATCCACAGCTCTGCGCACAAGGTCCACGTGCTGATCCAGTTCACGAGGTGCACCGAGGATGGCGCGGCCATCGCCACCTACCGCTCGCTCTGGATCATGACCGACAACGATGGACACTGGGGCGCGCAGGCGCGGTCGAGTTTTGCGCCGTAGGGGGCAACAGAGGGTGTTAGACTGTGCTCGAATCATGAAACACGACACAAAGGGGAGGACACCATGGCTCGAACTCCTACAGTGACCCGAGAATCAGTGCCCGACAATGAACGCAACGCCTTTGATGCCTTCGTCGCCGACCGGGGCGAAGTACCCACGACCGGGCCGGGCTCGGTAATGCTCAACGCGCCGGAAGTGGCCCAACGTGCCCTGGGGCTGGCGCTGTACCTCCGCACGGACACGTCGCTGTCGCCACGGATCCGCGAACTGGCCATGCTGGTGGCGGCCCGCGAGAACAACTGCCAGTTCATCTGGAACGCCCACGCTCCGCCGGCCCGCCAGGCCGGGTTGCGCGACGAGATCGTGGACGCCCTGCGCGACCGTCAGGATCTGCCTGACCCAGCGGCCGACGAGGCGGCGGTGGTCGAGTACGGCCAGCAGTTCTTCCGCACGCGGGCGGTCAGCCAGGACGCCTTTGACGCGGTGATGCAGCACTTCGGGAGGAACGGCGCCACCGAGCTGACCACGCTGATGGGCTGCTACTCGATGCTGGCGTTCAACGTCAACGCCTTCGGCGTGGAGCTGCCCGACAACATCACCGAAGCGCCGCTGCCCATTTAGTGTCAGAATCAGGATTAGCCTGATTTTGGGATTTTCAGGATTGAAGGGATGCTCACGACCAACGCGTCCAATCCTGCCAATCCCGTAATCCCGAAAATCCTGATTCTGACGAGCCCCGAGGAGGCGTGAACATGTCCACCCAACGCGCGGCCTGGCTGAGCCAGGTCACGGAAGAGGCCATCGACCCCGCGCTCCCCATCTGCGACCCGCACCACCACTTCTGGGACCGGGAAGGCGACCGCTACCTGCTGGACCAACTGACCGAGGATCTGGGCGGCGGCCACAACGTTGCCCAGACGGTGTTCATCGAGTGCCATTCGATGTACCGGGCCAAGGGTCCGGAGGAGATGCGGGCCATCGGCGAAACCGAGTTCGTCCAGGGTCTGGCCGCCCAGAGCGCCAGCGGCCAGTACGGGCCGACCGAGGTGGCCGCTGGCATAGTGTCCAACGCCGACCTGATGCTGGGGGACGCCGTGGCGCCCGTGCTGGAGGCGCACCTGGTCGCCAGCAACAACCGATTCCGCGGTATCCGGTT
Source organism: Dehalococcoidia bacterium (assembly GCA_965203985.1). GTDB lineage: Bacteria > Chloroflexota > Dehalococcoidia > Lucifugimonadales > UBA3495 > Bin87. The sequence continues at coordinate 102,487 of CBDBDS010000013.1, read as the reverse complement.
CTCGTGCTCCTGGGACGCCAGCCCCGAGGTTTCGCTGGGCCGATCCACCACGGCCGGGATGCTGGCCGATGCCAATCTCCGCGCCGGGTTCGACCGGCTGCAGCGGATGGGCCTGAGCTTCGACGCGCTGGTGTTCCACCCGCAACTCCCGGAACTGGCCGACCTGGCCGGTGCGTTCCCCGATGCCACCATCATTCTGAACCACATCGGCCGGCCGCTGGGAGTGGGTCCCTACGCCGGCCGGCGGGACGAGGTATTTGCCGACTGGCAGAAAGGGATCGCCGCGGTGGCGGCCCACGAAAACGTGGTGGTCAAGCTGGGCGGGTTCGGCAACGTGATCAGCGGCTACGACTGGCACCAACGCGATGTCCCGCCCAACTCGGAGGAGTTGGCCGCGACCATCCGGCCCTGGCTGGACTATTGCATCGAGCAATTTGGCCCGGAACGCTGCATGTTCGAGAGCAACTTCCCGGTTGACAAGGCGTCCTACTCCTACACCACGGTGTGGAATGCCTTCAAACGGATTACTGCGGCCTATTCGGACGCCGAAAAGGCGGCAATGTTCCAGGGTACGGCGGTTCGGGCTTACCGGCTTTGAGTATCAGGGCCGCTATTCCGTTTCCAGATCCTCCGAGGGGATCTCGTACCAGTACAGTTGCTCCGATTCCACCGGCTCTTTCAGATTCCAGTCGTACCGGACGCCGGCAACTGCCGCTACCGCTGGCCGGCCAGTGAACCGGGTCATCAGCTCGGCGTTCCGCAGTGCGCGCCGCGAGTCCCGGCCGTTCACCGTGAAGGACGCTTCTACGGCAATGTAGTGGGGGTTGCCAGCGTTATCGACAACTTGCATCACCAAGTCGGCGCGATGGAAACTTCGCACCTCCCCCCGGGGCAGGTCGGATAGGTCCTGCCCTTCCGTCAGCCGCCTCAAGTCTGCCCGCACCAGGATCCGCTCCAGTACAAAGCCCATGTCGCCCGCAATCAGCGCGTCGTCGTCGCGCACGATGTCGTAGATGATGCGGCCTTTCAGCCAACCTACGTCATCCTGTAACCGGTCAAGGCGTCTGTTAGTGGCCCTGAGTTCATTGGCTAACTCGTTAACCGTGTTGGTCAACTCTTTAACCGCGGCCGAGGTAGTCTTGACTTCACTGGAGAGCTCATGGACTGTGGCCGCCAAATCGGCAACGGTTTGAGGCAACTCCAGCAATTCGCGTGTCAGCAGCCGCGTCCGCACCGCCTCAAGCCACTCGGGATGCTCGTCCAGAACGCGGACCAAATCTTCGATGCTATTGATCGTGGCCATCGTTCTTCCCAATCCGCGCCAATATGATAGCACGGGCCCTGTGCTATCATGGCCGCCGGTTTCATACCATTCACCAGCGGAGGCCGTTGTCCCGTGAAGAGCTACTACTTCTCCGAATTCCCCTACCACGAGTACCCAGACGAAGAGGGCGACAAGTACCCGTCGCTGCGCCTGACGTTCCCCAACACGTGGTTCAACCCCAACACGGCCAACGGGCTTTTCAAGCGCTACTTCGATGAGTGCGTGTACGCCGACGAACTGGGCTTCGACGGCATCATGCTCAACGAGCACCACAACACGCCGTCGTGCATGAACGCCGCCACCAACCTGTCGGCGGCCGTGCTGGCCCGGATCACCCACCAGGCCAAGATCCTGCTGCTGGGCAACATCCTGCCCATCCACGATAACCCGGTTCGGCTGGCGGAAGAGCTGGCTATGATCGACGTGATTTCGGGCGGGCGGCTGATCTCCGGCTTCGTGCGCGGCACGGGGGTGGAGACGGTATCCACCAACAACAACCCGGTGGAAAACCGGGAACGTTTCGAGGAATGCCACGACCTGGTGATCAAGACGTGGACGACGCCCGGCCCCTTCCGCTGGGAGGGCAAGCACTACAACTTCCGCGTGGTCAATCCCTGGATGGTCCCCATCCAGCAGCCGCACCCGCCCATCTGGGTGCCCGGCACGTCGTCACCGGAAACCGCCGAATGGTCCGGCCAGCACGGGTACACCTACGTGGCGTTCCTGACCGATCTGGACGTCACCGAGGAGCTCTTCGGCATGTACCGCGCCGCCGCCGAGGACGCCGGCCGCGAAGTGGTGCCGGACAACTTCGGCTACCTGCTGTGCTGCTACGTGGGCGACACCCAAGAGGAGGCCGACGAGCAGGCCAGGCACTTCATCTGGCGCATGGGGCCAACACTGCGCGGCCCTCGCGAGTACATGGCGCCGGTGGGTTACCGGTCAGCCGCAGCCTCCGCCATCGCCGTGCGACGCACCGGTCTCAAACCCCTCAACGTCCAGACCTTTGAGGAACTGAAGGAGAACTACCACATCGTGTGCGGCACTCCGGACACCGTGCTGGAAAAGCTGGAATTCCTGCACAAGCGGCTGGGCATGGAGCACCTGGTGTTCTACGGCCAGGAGTCCCGCATGGGCCACGAGGCCACCATGAAAAACATCGGCCTGTTCGGCAAGGAAGTCCTGCCGGTAATCCAGAAGTGGTAGACGATTGATCCGGCGCTGCGCCCGGCATACCTGGCACAGCGAAAAAGAAGGGGGGCGGGCCAATTGGCCCGCCCCGTCGCGATTGGCGCCAGAATATGGCCGACGCCACGCGCGACGGCGGTGTGGAGGTTACACCGCAGCCAACTCGCGATCCCTGGCGTGGGTGTGGCCGGCGAAGGATCCCTCCGCAGCGTGCAGCGGGCCCCGAACCAGGAGCGTCGGAGTCGTGGAATGCCGCACCACGTGGTCGCCCACGCTGCCGAGCAGAGCGCGGCCCACGGCGCGGCGGCCCTTGGTCGCCATCACCACCAGCCCGTTGTCCAGCTGGTTCGCCAGGCTGACGATGGCGTTCTGCGGGGTTTCCCGGGAGTTCATCACGTTCACGTCGAACAGGGGGAATCGGGCGCGCAACGCATCCGCCTTTTGCCACAGGTATTCTTCCGAGGTGTGGGCCAGATCCTGGGCCATCTTTTCGGGCTCGTTGAACGAGTATGCCGTCCCGCCGAAGTGACCCCAGTCGGAATGGGTGCGGAAATAGTCCGCGCCGGGCGTGGACCGGAACAGGGTGATGCGCGTGCCGAAGGTGGTGGCCAGCTCTCCCGCGTAGTCCAGGGCGTGCTCGGCAAACCCGGACCCGTCCAGCGGGACGATGATGTTCTCGAAGAACTGCGGCACTACCGGGCAGTCGGTCTTGTTGCAGCGCACGATCAGCGTCGGGTTCCGGACTGCGTTCACCACCTTGGCGGTCACGCTGCCGGTCAGCATGCGGGAGAAGCCCCCGCGTCCGTGGGTTGACATGACGATCAGCGCGCCCGGATCGCGGTTGGCCATTTCTACGATCGCTTCGTGGGCCGGCTCTTCGTGGGCCTCGACGAATATCGGGGTCTCCACGCCCCAGTGCTCCATGCGCCGCCTGATGCTCGCCAGGTCGGCCACGGTGCGGTCGTGCTCGCCGGCGGCCATGGCGGCGCTGAAGCGTCCGCGCTCGGCGTCGACGTGCCAGTCCGGCGCCCGCTCGAAGGACCGCACCAGCGTGATCGGCGCGCGCGTCGCATTGGCCATCAACCGGGCGGCGGGCAGCGCCTGGGCCGACAATTTGGACCCGTCCAGGGGAACGATTATGTTGTTGCACAGTGTCATGGCGTTACCTCCTTTTTGGCTACGTAGCCGTAGCGCTTTTGCCTTATTTGTGAAACGCTGCACATTCCCAATTGAGATAATCTTTATTGCTTACATGGATATCCTACCACGGCAGCGCCAACCATGCAATGGGGCGGAGGCGCGCCAAAACGAAACGAGGCCCGCGACTGCGGGCCTCGCCGTTCGGGGGTGCGGACGGAATTAACGGATCACCAGCACCGGCATGTTGGAATGGCGGATAATGCGGTCGGTGACGCTGCCCAGCACCATGCGGCCCACTCCGCTGCGGCCGTGGGTGGTCATCACCACCAAGGACGGCTGGGCGGCAGCCCGGTCGATGATGCTCTGGGCGATGTTGTCGTCCACCGCGTGGGCGATGTCGACGCCGTGGGCGTGGTCAATGGCCATGCGGTTGGTCACGTCCTCCAGGTAGGCGGACACGCCGGCGGCATCCTCTTCAGTCATGTCCTCCGGCGAACCCGGATCGAAGTCGGGCAACGCGCCCAGTTCGGGCGTTACCACCGTGAGCTGGCGCCGGTAGTAGTCGGCTGTTGGGGTCACTTGAAGCGCGGTAATGCGAGCCGAGAGCGCGGCGGCCATGCTGACCGCATGGGGCATGGCCAGCTCGGAAAGGGCGGAACCGTCCAGGGGAACCACCACGGTCTTCAGCGAGGAGCCGGGGGAAGCGGGGCCGGTGACCGTGGCGCGCACGACCAGCATGGGATTGGGAATGGTGTGCAGAACCTTGTCGGTCACGCTGCCCATGACCCACCGGGAGATGCCGCCGCGCCCGTGGGTACACATCACTACCAGCGCCCCCGGGTCGGTGCCGGCCTGGGCGATGATCACGTCCGCCGCCTGTCCGCGTTGGGTGGCGATGTTGACGGCGAATCCGGCGGCTTCGAGACGCTGCCGCGCCGGTTCCAGGGCCGCTTCGGCCCGGCCCCGGGCGGTCTGCTGCAGCTGGTCCGCCACCCGTGGCGAGCGCGAGCCGAGAACGTTGGACGGCAGGGTGTCATAAGCCTGCACCAACTCGATGGGCGCCGACAGCGTTTGGGCCACCAACTCAGCATAGGGCAGGGCCTGTTCCGCCAGGTCCGATCCGTCCAGTGGAACGATTATTTTCGAGTACATACGGTCTTCGCTCTCCAGGGGTTTGGATTATCGCGGTGGCGGTGTCGCCAGGTTCAAGTGTACCATCGGCGACGAACTTCAGAGTACAGCGAGCCGGCGCACCGAGGTCGGCGCACGATCAACGACGCCCGGTTGCCCGTGGTAACAAACTTTTTACATGTGAGAGGCGGCGGCGGGGCGATTTAATCAGGGCAGTTCAGGTACAATATCTGGACAATCTGGACTTCGAGGTCTGTCTCATGAGTTACAAGGCGGAATACATTTGGATCGACGGGCAGCAGCCGACTGCCAAGCTCCGGTCCAAGGGCAAGATCGTTCCTGATGGAGAGGACCCGCCCATTTGGGGTTTTGACGGCTCCAGCACCAACCAGGCGCCGGGCGAAAACTCGGACTGCGTGCTGAACCCGGTCCTAACGGTTCCTGACCCGATACGCGGCGGCAACCACAAACTGGTGATGTGCGAAGTGCTGCTCACGGACATGACGCCGCACCCCTCCAACACCCGGTCGGGTTGCGCTGCCGCGGCCGAGCAGTACGCGTCGATGGACTTCTGGTTCGGGATTGAGCAGGAGTACACCTTCTTTGACGGCATCAAGCCGCTGGGCTGGCCGGACAACGGGTTCCCCGCGCCCCAGGGCGGCTACTACTGCGGCGTCGGTTCCGACGAGGTGTTCGGCCGCCCCGTTGTCGAGCAGCACATGGACGCCTGCCTGTATGCCGGACTGGCTATTTCCGGCATCAACGGCGAGGTTATGCCGGCACAATGGGAGTTCCAGATCGGCCCGGTGGGAGCGCCTACGGTGGGCGACCACCTGTGGCTGGCCCGCTGGCTGCTGTACCGTATCGGCGAGGACGTGCTGACGGTTGACGGCCGCCGGGGCATCAGCGCCACGCTGGACCCCAAGCCGGTCAAGGGCGACTGGAACGGCGCCGGCGCGCACACCAACTTCTCCACCAACCTGATGCGGGAGAACTACGACGCCTGTGTCGCCGCGGCGGAAGCGCTGCAAACCCGCCACGACCTGCACATCGCCAACTACGGCGACCGGATTGAAGAGCGCCTGACCGGCCTCCACGAGACCTGCTCCTACCGGGAGTTCCGCTACGGCGTCTCCGACCGGGGCGCCTCGGTCCGGATTCCGTGGCAGGTTGCCCGGGACCGCAAGGGCTACATCGAGGACCGGCGTCCCAACGCCAACTGCGACCCCTACACCGTAACCCGGTTGATTATCGAAACCGTGGGTGGCGCGGTGTCGGCATAACGCCGACGCAGAAATAAGGCCCAGTCACGGGACTGGACTTTGGCGGTCGCTCCGTGGGTACGGCAGCGACCGCCGTGCATTTTGGGCACTGCTAGCCATCAGAGCGTCAAAATCACCGACCACCTGGTCAATATGCGCGAGCGCCGTTGCGTTGCCGGGCACGGCGTCACAAGGCTGACGGGATGTCAGTGTGAACAAAGTCATTGCCCTTGTACAACAGGGGCAGCCCCCGCACGGAGGCGAGGGCGTAGGCGAAAGTGTCGCCGAAGTTCAGTTGAGCTGGATGCTCGCGGCCTTTGCCGTATCGTTCGTAGGCGCGGCGAGCGATTTCGGCCTGTTCCGCATCCAACGGGACGACTGTAATGGGCAGATCCCGAATTAAGGCTTGGGCGCGCGCATAAGTATCGCCGCCCTTGCCCATAGCTACGATGTAAAATTCCACCAGCGTGGCGGCAGAGACTAGAATTTGCCCGGCTTCGTCAATGGCGTGGCGGATGTCGGGCGCTTCCGGTTCATACATTACCAACGCCATCAGCGCCGAGGTATCGGATACAATCATCAGGTTGCCAGTCTTGCTACTCTTTCCCGGATGCAGGCGCGTCCAAGCCGGCGGCATGGCCTTGCCGCGCCAAATCCGCCGCATGCTGCTGGGAGAAATCGTCCCAGTGTTGGCGGGTGCGCCAGAGCGGCCGGCCGGCGGCGCTGTCCTCCAGATACTCCAGCGCCATGTCCAGTACTTGCTCGCCGGCGTCCGGGCCGTCAAAGCCCATCCGCTGAGCCAACACCGCAATACGGGTTGCGATGTCCGGCTTGTCCAGAGTAGTCATGGTCAACTGCATCCTTCGGTTACTTGGGCAGCCCGAATTCATCGTACAGCTCGTCCTGGAGCAATTGTGACAGGGGTCTAGGGTCCGTTTCTGAGTAACCCTTCTTCTTCAAGTATTCCACTCGGTCGCGTTCTACCATCATGTCAATCTCGGCGCGGGTGTACCAGCGTTCCCACTTGCCGGTGCTTTCGTCCAGATAGTCCAGAGCGGCGACAATAACCCGTTCCGCCGCATCCGGGCCGGCGAAGCCCAGCCGCGTCGCCAGATCGGCGATACGGGCCTCCATCTCGGGTTTCAGTTCCGTAGCCATGTCGTTCTCCCGCGAGTTGACCCCTTGGCGATTATTGCTCCACTTGCAATTGTACGGTAGCGGGGTCGATGCCGCAGTGCTAGGGCAGAATGTTCATCCGCATCACCGTCAGTCCTCATTACCCTCGCATTCACCACCAATTGTCCCGGCTCAACCACGTTTCTAACCGGTCGGCGACCGCTTCCGCTGTCTCGTTCACCAGGTCAACAACCTCGTGCTTCCCTTGATGAAGTAGTTTCCCTGGTTCAGCTTCGTATAACCACCACTGCCGCCCGTTAGTCAAGACGGCAACATCCCCAATCTGGAGACCGCTGCCATCAGCGTACTTCTCCAGGTCTTTCACGTGGCGGTTCAGTTTCACGTTCATCGCTTTAGCTTCGACCAACACTACCGGCGTCTCTGCACCAGCCGCAATGCCAGCCACATACCCATCAATAAATAACGCATAGTCCACGCGGCCTCCGGTGTCTCGCACCGGCCATTCAATGAAGCACATTTCAGGGTCGCCCGTATCCCAACCCAACGCTCGCAGCAACGGGTCTATCAGTGCGTATCGCGTCCGCCACTCCAACATCGCCACCGTATCGACCTCATCCCACTTGATTTCTACATCTTGTACGAGCCTGACCGCCTTCACCAATCTCGCGTCTGCCATTCTATCCTCCGTACTCAACTAACCTACCAGTTGTCACACTGCGCAAGCTGTGTACCGCTGTGGTGTCAGGCGACCCGTTCCGTTACTGCCAGTTCGCAACCTACGGCTTTGAGGGCTTTGGAGACCTTGCCGATGGGCGTGCGGTAGTCCAGATAGACAAGCGCGGCTGCGTCGTCCTCACAGATACCCAGACGTGCTGCCAGTTCTGCCGCACCCAGTTTCTGCTCGCGCATGGCGGTGTACAGGTCCAGCTGCGCGGCCACCACCGGCTGCACCGTCAGCAGTTCCTGCCCTTCTTGGTAGGGGCTAGGCGCGGGCAAATCCAGCTCGTTGTCAACGTAGTGGCTGAGCGCGACCACCAGGCAATCTTCAGCGAGGATGAGGGCTTCCCGGAATGTAAATCCTCCGGTGTGAGCCCACGGAATATCCGGAAAAGACACCACAAACCCGTTCCCGTCTTCCTGGTTGCCTTCAATCGTGCAAGGATACAGGTATCGCATCTTCAGAACTCCCTCGCGTTGATTCCCAACTGGCGCAGCATTCCTAACAGCGTTGGTCGTGGAATTTCACCGTGTTGCACTATCGTCTGGCGATCTCCCACATAAAACCTGCCGTGGCCGCCTTTGCCCCAGGCCGGGTCGAAACGCCATTCCAAGTCGTTGCGCCTGGCATAACGCCGGGCGCGCCTCACGAATTCCCTGCCGTTCATCGAACGTTCATAATATCTGTGAGACGCGCCGGTTAAACGTTCTTACTCCTCCAGCGTCGTTATATCCCCCGGATCCAGCCCAAGCTCCTGGGCCTTGAGCAAGCGGCGCATGATCTTGCCGGAGCGGGTCTTGGGCAGCGTGGACGTGAACTCGATCTCCGACGGTACCGCGATGGGACCCAGCTCGCGGCGGACGTGCAGTTGCAAGTCGTTGATCATGCGGTCGGAGCCCTCGCTGCCCATGCGGAGGGTGACGAAGCCCTTGATCACCTCGCCGCGCAGCTCGTCGGGCTTGCCGATAACCGCGGCCTCGGCCACCTCCGGATGCGACACCAGCGCCGACTCCACCTCGGCGGAGCCGATGCGGTGGCCGGCCACGTTGAGCACGTCGTCGGCGCGGCCCACCACCATGTAGTAGCCGTCGGCGTCGCGCAGGGCCATGTCGCCGGAGGAATACACGCCGGGGATCTGGCTCCAGGTATCCGCGTAGCGGTCCGGGTCGCCCCACACCGTGCGGGAGAAGTGCGGGAAGGGACGGCGGATCACCAGGAAGCCGCCCTTGTCCGGCTCCTCGATGGGCTCGCCCTCCCGGTCCACGATGTCCATGACGGCGCCGGGGAGAGGCTTGCCCACCCGGCCCGGCCGCGCGGTCATGGTGGCGGTCGTGCCCAGGCAGGGGCCGCCGGTCTCGGTCTGCCACCAGTTGTCGACCATGTGCGCCCACTCGCCGCTGCCGCAGATGTGCTCGTAGGCCCAGCGCAGGGCCTCGGGGTTGAGCGGCTCGCCGGCGCAGGTGAGGAACCGCAGCGAGCGCAGGTTGTACCGGCTGGCCGGCTCCTCGCCGTAGCGCATCAGCATCCGCACCGCCGTGGGCGCGGTGAAGATCACGTTGACGCCGTACTTCTCGATGACCTCGTAGAAGACGGCGTTGTGGGGGAAGTCGGGCGCGCCCTCGCGGAACACGGTGGTGGCCCCGGCCACCAACGGAGCGTAGACAATGTAGCTGTGGCCCACCACCCAGCCGATATCCGACATGCACCAGAAGACGTCGTTGTCCTTCACGTCCCAGAAGTTCTTGAAGTGGTAGTGGGTGCCCACCATATAGCCGCCGTGGACGTGGACGACGCCCTTGGGCCGGCCGGTGGTGCCGCTGGTGTAGAGGATGTACAGCGGGTCCTCGGCGTTCATGACCTCAGCAGGACAGTCGATGCTGCTGCGCGCCATCAGGCCATCGAAGTCGATCTCGCCGTCGCGCAGGTCCTCCAGGGCCAACTCTCGGCGGAAGACGATGACATTCTCCAGGCTGTCGCAGCCCTCCACCGCCTCGTCGGCGATGCCCTTGAGATCCACCCGGTTGCCGCGGCGGTAGCCTACGTCGCCGGTGATGAGGGCCTTGGCGTCAGCGTCCTGGATGCGGTCGCGCAGGGAACCGACGCTGAAGCCGGCATATACCACGCTGTGGATGGCGCCGATGCGCGCGCAGGCCAGCATGCTGATGGCGCCCTCCGGCGTCAGGGGCATGTAGATAACGACCCGGTCGCCCTTGCCCACGCCCAGGGACTTCAGGCCGTTGGCGAAGCGGTTGACCTGTTGGGCCAGCCGAGCGTAGGTGTAGACCTGCTCCGTGCCATCCTCGCCCAGCCAGATGAGGGCGGCCTTGTTGCGCCGCTCGGTAGTCAGGTGGCGGTCCAGGGCGTTGTAGGCGATGTTAGTCTGGCCGCCCACGAACCAGCGGAAGTTGGGGTAGTCCCACTGGAACACGTCGTCCCAACGGCGGAACCAGTGCAACTCCTCGGCGGCCTCCGCCCAGAAGCCCTCGGGATCCTCCACCGACCGGGCGTAGACGCCGTCGTAGTCGGACATGGTGGCCTGCTCGACCACGTGGGGCGGAGGCGGGATCTCCCCGGCCTCCTGCAAAAGATGGTCAATCTGTCCCTGCTGAACCATAAAAGCGCACCTCGCACATGAGCGTGTTGAGTGCACCTATTGTAGCGGGAACGACGGAATGATGTATTTGAAAAGCGTTTAGCCTCGACTTATCACTGGGACGGTTGATGGCTGCGGCTAGGTCAGGTCGCGGAACGTGGAGGCCAGGCCCTGGTCGAAGGTCATCATTTCGCTAACGCCGCGACGTTGGCAGGAGGCGAGATGACAGAGGTCGCGGGCGGACAGGCCGGGGTGTTGCTCGTGGAGCTGACGGGCGAGCAGGACGTCTTCGCGTTCGAGGGACCAAACCTCCACGCCGTACCGCCTTACCAATATCATTGCACGGTCGAATGTCTCACCGCGGCCTACCCGCAGGTAAGCGTGCGCCAGTTCCTGCAAGACCTCTGCGGACGTGCATAAAGGCGAACCGTTGCTGTATGACCGCCGCAGGAACTCCCAAGCAATCCGTTGTAACGGATGCGGGCCACCCACCGCATACATGAACACGTTGGCATCGATGAAGGTCATACGCCAGGCAGCCCCTGTATGCGAGACTCGTGGATGTTCCTGAGGTGTACTTCCCAATCTGGTTCACGTTCCAGCCCAGAGTTGGCTCTGCATTCCTCGAGAAATGCCATAAGCTCTTCGACCGACTGAAATCTGTCGTCCGACGGTGGCTCCGGTCGTGGACTGTGCTGTCGACCCACCGAAATCAGCCAGGCATCCAGCGTCTTGCCTTCGCGCTGGGCCTGTCTGACGAAGCGTTCGCGGTCTTCTTCGGGTATATCGATCTGGATCGTAGCCATGATGTCACCTTCCCGCTGAAACAGCATAGCACGTCGATGCGATATCTTACACGCCGTTGACCCGCCGGCCTGCCGCCGCCTACAATCCCGCCAACCCAGAGATCACCGCAGGAGCCGCTCCATGACGACCTACACCGACGACTACGCCCACCCCGAATACCTGACCGACGCCGCGTGGGTCGCCGCTCACCTGGACGATCCCGACGTGGTCGTGCTGGACTGCGCCAACACCGCCGACGCCTGGCAGCGGGGACACATTCCCGGCGCCCACCACGTCGCGGACAACTGGGCCAAGAACCCCGACACCAACCGGCAGCACGTCATGACGGCCGAACAGTTCAAGGCCATGGCCGAGGGCCTGGGCATCGGCGACGATACCACCGTGGTTACCTACGACCACGCCCAGGGGCTCACGGCGGCGCGTATCTGGTGGGTGTTCAATTATTACGGCCACAGCAACGTGAAGGTGCTCAACGGCGGATGGCGGGCTTGGGTCAACGCGGAGCAGCCCGTCGATTTCGGAAGGCCCAAATCTCCAGGGTCGGTGACCTTCACGCCACGGGCCGACGAGTCGTTCATCGCCACCGGCGACGAGCTCAAGGAAGCCTGCACCCTGGACAACGTGGTGGTGTGGGACGTGCGCAGCGACGCCGAATGGGACGGCACCGCCGAGAACTACCGCAACAAGCGCGTGGGCCACGTTCCCGGCGCGGTGCACCTGGAGTGGTTCCACCTGATGGACCGCCACACCCACGAGTTCAAGCCGGCCGCCGAGATCCGGCGCATCCTCACCGAGCACGGCATCACGCCGGACAAGACGGCATACTCCTATTGACAGGCCGGCATCCGTGCGGCGCACGGAAACTTCGTACTGCGCCTGGTCGGCTTCGAGAACGCCAGGAACTACGACGCGTCCATGGGAGAGTGGGCCAACCGGGACGACACGCCGCTGACCGTTTAGCCATCCCATGGCGCGCAGGGTGCGCATTCGCCGGGTGGTGGACGGCGACTCGCTGGAGGTTAAATACTCCGGGTTGTTCAGCTTCCTGCGACGGCCGTTTCCGGTGCGGCTTTACGGCATCGACGCTCCGGAACTGGCGCAACCCTACGGACAGGAATCACGCCAACAACTGGCATCCCTGGTGCAACGGGGCGGCATCCGCATGGACGCCGTGACCATCGATCGCTATGGCCGCACCGTGGGCATCCTGTACTCGCGTCGCCGGAAGGATGAGCCGGTCAACGTCGCCATGGTGCGCTCCGGCATGGCGTGGTGGTACCGGCGCTACGGAGGCCGAGACCTGGGGTTCCCGGAGGCGGAGGCCGAGGCCAAACGGCGGCGGCGCGGCATCTGGAAGGATGGTGACCGCATCCGCCGTCCCTGGGACTACCGGGCCGACCTGCGCCGGGCGCGGCAACGACGACGGCGCATCCGGCGCGTTCTCACCTGGACGCTGATTGGCGCGTTTGTCATCGTGGTGGCCGGGTTGGCCCTGGCGATAGCCGCCCAACTGTAGTCAGGCCGCCTACGGTACCAGCGGCTAACCCCACTAGGCCTCAATACGGGACAACCGACAGCAGCACATGGCGGCGACCAGCACGGTTATGGTGATGCTGATAAGAGTGATCCGCAATGATTGGGCACTGGGCTTGGAGGAAAAGTAGATGTTGGAGCAGGTCGTGGAACGCATTCGGCGCGTGGATCCGGGAGATAGTCCTTTCTTTGGTAACACGGGGCACTCTTTGGAATGGCAGACGCGGTATTACATGGTGGACCCGTTACTGCAAGCGTTGGGTTGGGATACGAGCTGCCCGCAGGAAGTGCGCGTTGAGTGGCGGGTACCCGGTGGCGGCAGGGTAGATTATGCGCTGTTCGCACCTGGGGACAGTGACGATCCTAAGCATCTCTACGTACCCAGGGTGCTGATCGAAGTGAAACGGAAGCAGGTGAATCTGCCTGTCGCAGTGAGCGATCAACTATCTGGCTACGTGCACCATTGGCCGGAAATGGTTGGATGGGCCGCGATGACAAACGGAATCTCGTGGCATTTTTACCACGCTGAGGGCGGTACCATCCCACCCCGCACGCCGGCTGAGATAGTAGACTTGTCCTTGGGATCAGCCATAGAAGCGTCCACAAAGATCGGCAGTTGCCTGGGTCGTCACATTTGGCTTGGATAAGGCAGGATATGCCCATTGGCTTATGCGCCCGCGGCTAATAAGGTAAGTCCTACCGAGGCGCGCCCCTGTAACGCCGTCGGCGGTTTGGCTGCACTGGCACTCCGGGGTTGCAACGTGATCCAGGCTACGGAACCAGCGGGTGGCCCACCAGACCCCAATAAGGGACCACCGCCAACAGCAGCACGGCGGTTACTAGAATGGTCATGGTGATGGCGAACCGGAAAATCTCCGGGTTGCTGATGTTGGCCCGCTGGAAGATGAACACGCTGGCCGTCCCACCCGCGCTGTAGTAGACCACCGAGTCGCCCACCACCACGGCCGCCATGCCACACACCAACGGGTCCAGTCCCAGCGATTCAGCGGCGGCCATGGTGACCGGTATCACCAGCGCCAGGTAGCCGGCGATGTTGGGCAGGATGAACCGCAGCGCCGCGAAGCACGCGCACAGCAGCAACAGGACCAGCATGGGCTCAGAGGCCACCTGACCCACTGTACCCACCAGCGTGGCCGAGAACCAGGCCGCCGCGCCGGTGGTCACCAGCGCGTGTGACAACGACAATGACGTGGCGATGATGAAGAAGTTTGACCAGCCCAGGTCACGCTCGAACTCTCGCCAAGTCAAGATGCCGACCCGTGGCATCAGGATCAGGCACAGGGCGATCATCGCGGGCACCGCCGGATGCAGCCCGTGCGCAAAGTCCGTGAACCACAACAGCGCGGTGATGATTACGATGGCCCCGGCCCGCATCTCTATGGGAGCCATGCGTCCCATCGCGATGGTGGCCGCGCCGGCTTCGTCTCCCAGGCGGAAACCGGAGCGGTAGAAAATGAACAGCACCGTCCCGCCAACGACCAGATTGGCGTAGAACGGAACGCTCATCAGCACGAACCACTGGCCCCACGAGAAATCTCCCAACAGACCCGACGCCACCACGGGGGTTATCCCGCCGGCCAGCAGCGCGGTGGAACCCAGACGATTGAGGCTGCCCATCGCCATCATCGTCGCCTTGTAAAAGGGGTGTTCCTGGGGGATGTTCCAGTGCTCCAGGACCTGCTCGTAAACGTGCACCATGATGGCGCCCCGCGTACTCGCCGATGGCAGCGCGAAGGTCAGCGCGGCGAAGGAGAACAGCATCTGCACGTAGAGGAGCCTGGGACTGCCCGCCGCGCCCCGCATCAGGTAGGTGGCCAGCCGCTCGGCCAGCCCGGAGCGATGCACGGCGAGCCCCAGGGTCAGTATGCCGATGAGGAAATATGACACCGGCTGCGAGAAGCCGTACAGGGCGGGTCCGATCTCCGGCACCGCTCCCACCAAGACCAGGAGCAGGACGCCACCCACGCCGGCCACAGGGACGGGGATGGCCTCCGTGGCCCACAGGATCACCGCCAGGAGCATGACCGCCAGGGCGCGCTGGCCCTGATCCGTCAGGCCCTCCGGAGTGGGCATCAGCAAGACGGCCAGAAATACCAGGCCGGCCAGCAGCAGCTTGATCGCAGTCCAACCGCCGAGGGCGGGAGCGATTGTGGAAATGCTGGACAAAAGGCTCGCTGCCAACGGGCGAGCGCGTCAAACCCCGAGCAGGACGATCAGCGCTCGGTCTGCCTCAGCGGGCTGCTGGTGACGCGGCTCACCGAGATGACCCCGCGGATCCCTTCGATGCGGGAGAACACCCGGTTCAACTCTTCGAGGTCCTTCACATGGATCGTGAATTCCATGCTGACCGTGGCGTCGTCGTTCTCCCGGGTCACGGCCCAGGCGATGTTGATTTTGTCGTCCGACACCTTGGTGGTGACGTCCCGCAGCAGGCCGACCCGGTCCATGGCCTCAATACGGATGCGGACCGGGTACAGTTCCTGCTTCTGCCCCCAGGAAACGGGGACCAACCGCTCCTGCTCGTCCTCGTTGAGCACGTTGATGCAACCCACCTTGTGAACGCTAACGCCCCGGGAGCGGGTGACAAAGCCAATGATGGGATCGCCCTGGATGGGGTTGCAGCAGCGGGCGATGCTGGTCAGCAGGTCGCCCACGCCCAGCACGGAAATGCCTGAGGACGGACTGGACAACGACGTGGGACCCCTGAGTTTCGGCATCCACGTCGGCTCATCCATCTCGTCGTTGCGGAACTGGGTCAGGCGCGCGGACAGGGCCGAGTCGCTAAGCTCGCCGGAACCCAGGGCGGCCAGGAGGTCCTCCATGCTGTCGTAGCGACACGCTTCGAGCACCTCGCGGTCAGACATCTTGATGCCCATGCGACGCAACTCGCGGCGCAGCAGTTCGCGGCCGCGGGTGATGTTGGCGCTGCGGGCCTGCCGGTTGAACCAGGAGCGTATCTTCTGCCGCGTGCTGTTGGTCGCCACGTACCCGCGAGCCGGATTCAGCCAGTCCGGAGACGGGCCGCGACCGGTCTTGCCCGCGACAACCTCCACGGTATCACCGTTGTGCAGGGGGGTGTCCAGAGACATCAACTTGCCGTTCACCTTGGCGCCGGAAATGCGATGGCCCAAGTCGGTGTGGATCTTGTAGGCGAAATCGATGGGGGTTGCGCCGGCGGCCATCTCTACGATGTCGCCTTTGGGGGTGTATACGAACACCTGGTCATGGAACAGGTCTTCCCGCACCCGCTCCAGGAACTCGTCGGTGTCCGGCGTCTCCCGCTGCCACTCCAGCAGTTGGCGTAGCCCGGTCATCCGCTCTTCGAAGGAGGCGTTCCCGCCGGGTGAGCCGCGCTGTTCCTTGTAGCGCCAGTGGGCGGCAACGCCATACTCCGCCACCTGGTGCATCTCGCGGGTCTTGATCTGCACTTCCAGCGGATGGCCGCCGTCGCACAGCACAGTGGTGTGCAACGCCTGGTACATGTTCTTTTTGGGCGTGGCGATGTAGTCGTCGAACTGGCCGGGGATGGGGCTCCACATGCGATGGGTGATGCCCAGGGCGGAATAGCACTCGGGAATCTCGTTGACGATCACGCGCAGCGCGTACAGGTCATAGATATCGCTGAGCTCTTTGCCATCGGCCGCGTACTTTTCCATCTTGTTGTGAATGGAATAGATACCCTTGGGCCGGCCATTGACGTCAGCCAACAGGCGGTTGTCTCTCAACTCGGTCTTGAGCCGGTCGGCTACGTCCGCCACGTAGGCCTCGCGCTGCGAGCGTCGAGCGGCCAGCATCCGGGAAATCTCCCGGTAGCGGGTTTCGTTCAGGTGCCGGAAAGCCAGGTCATCAAGCTGCCACTTGAGTTCCCAGATGCCCAGCCGATGCGCCAGCGGCGAGTAAACGTCCAGGGTTTCCTGAGCGATGCGCTGCCGCTTGTCTTCGGACAGCGCGTCCAGCGTCCGCATGTTGTGCAGGCGGTCGGCCAGTTTGATGAGCACCACGCGGATGTCCTCGGCCATGGCCACCAGCATCTTGCGCAGGCTCTCGGCGTACAGGTTCTCGGCCGGTGCCGCTCCGTTGGTCTCGGCGTCCGGTGGGCGATAGTCTACCCGCGTCAGCTTGGTAACGCCGTCGACCAGCCGGGACACGTTGGTCCCGAAGCGAGATTGCAGTTCTGTGACATCGACGCCGCAGTCCTCCATAACGTCGTGGAGCAGGGCCGCGATGATGGTGTCGGGGTCAAGGTACAGATCGGCAAGGATGGTGGCGGCCGCGAGCGGGTGGACGATATATGGATCGCCGGATCGCCGCATCTGCCCGTCGTGGCACCGTTCCGCGAAGTCGTAAGCCGACCGGATGCGCTCAAGTTGGTTCGCATCGTCCACGTATTCCGCAACGCGGGCGATCAGATCGGTGGACTCGCTGGTAACCGCGACCATAGGCGCCCTCCTGGCGCGTTCGCCCCATCACCCCGGGCGCGAAAACGCACTGCAACCTGTGCGACGATGATAACCATCCGCTCCCGGTATGTCCAGAGCGGATTGGACAGCCTTGGGGCTTTCCGGTTCGCCGTCCGGGGTCTGGATCCCGAAAAGAGTTGCGAGCCTCTGCCAGGAGAACCGGCCTACTGGAACAACTCGCCCACCGAGCGGCCTTCGTGGATGCGCTTCATCGCCTCCCCGATCAACGGCGCGACCGACAACACCGTAAGATTCCCCACCTTCTGGTCCGTGGTGAGGGGCACGGAGTCGGTTACCACTACTTCCTTGAAAGCGCTCTCCTTGAGGAGCCGAGGCGCCTGCGGAGCGAATACGGGATGGGTGGCGCAGCAAAAAACCTCGGTTACCCCGGCGTCCAGCAGGGCGTTGGCCGCGTTGACGATGGTCCCTCCGGTGAGAATTTCATCGTCGAAGGTGAGAGCGCGCTTGCCACGCACATCGCCGATGACGTTGAGGGTTTCGGAGCGGTCGTCGTTGGCGGTGCGTCGCTTCTCGATGACGGCCACGGGCACGCCCAGCCGTTCCGCCATGTCCCGGGCCCGCTTGCTGATGCCAAAGTCGACGGCAACCAGGACGAGGTCCTCCAGGCCCTTCTCGGCGAAGTAGTTGGACAGGATGGGCTCGGCGGTCAGCTCGTCCACCGGAATGCTGAAGAACCCCTGTATCTGACCGGCGTGGAGGTCCAGGGTGAGCACCCGGTCTGCGCCGGCGGTGGTGATGAGATCGGCGACCAGACGGGCGGTGATGGGCACCCGGGGCTGGTCTTTCTTGTCGGTTCGTCCGTAGCCGTAATATGACACCACCGCGGTGATGCGACCCGCCGACGCCCGCTTGCAGGCATCGATCATGATCAGGAGTTCCATCAGGTTGTCATTGGTGGGCGCAACCGTGGGCTGCACGATGAATACGTCCCGCTCCCGGATGTTCTCGCCGATGCGGACGAAGGTGTTGTCGTTGGCGAACTTGAAGGTCTCGCTCTCCCCCAGAGGAATTCCCAGGTAATGGCAGACGTCCCGAGCCAGTTGGGGATGCGCGTTACCGGTGAATACCTTGAGTTCTTCGAGCGTAGACATGGCAGCACCTTGCAGTAAATGGCGGTGGGGCATGGCAGCCGGCACGGAATCCGGCCAATGCGGCGGGACAATCGGGGGCTAATGGTAATCGGGCGAACCGATTCCCGTCAACGGCAGCTGCCCCCGGCCGCTTTCACTTCGGTTGGTCTGCCGGTATCCCCTCGGACGACCTGTGCGCGTGTTCATAGCCGGGGGTTTTTCGAATCTAACCGATCGGCGGCGCCTCGCCCAAGCCCGCAATCCGCTCGCACCACTGCGCCGCGCCCAGCACCCGGCCTTCCTGAGCCCACGGCCCGCCGAACTGCACCGCCATGGGCATGCCCAGTTCGCTCAGGCCCGTCGAGACCACCACCGTGGGCAGGCCGGCGGCCGTCCATGGCACTTGGAACGCCGCATCGCCGGTGGTGTTCAGGTCCCGGGGAGCCGGCGCCGGGATCGCCGGCGTCATCACCACATCCACCTTGGCGACCATCGCGCTCATGTCGGCGCGGAATTGCCGCCGCAGTCGCTGGGCCTTCAGATACGCCGACGTGGGCATGATCATGCCCATCTCCATGCCGGCCCGGATGCGCGGCCCGTAGTCGCCGGCGCGAGTGCGGTGATTGACCTCGTGGAACCCGGCGCATTCGACGTTCATCACGATGCGCTGGAAGCTGTGTACCGCCGCAAAGCTGTCGGGCAACGGTATCTCCTCGACCTCAGCCCCGGCTTCCGCCAGTTGGTTGGCTATGGCCTCGGTGTGCGCCCACATCTCCGGCGTGGCGTAGTCCTGGTAGTACTGCCGCACGAGGCCGATGCGCGGGGGCCGGTCGTGTTCCGCCATCTGCGCGCTGAAGTCGGGCACGGGTTCGCGCAGGCTGCCGGGATCGTTGTCGTCCGCGCCGCTGAGGACGGTCAGCATCAAGGCGGCGTCGGCCACCGTTCGGGTCAGGATGCCCACGTGATCCAGCGACCAGCTCACCGGAGCCACCCCATACCGTGAGATGCGCCCGTAGGTGGGCTTGACGCCGACGATGCCGTTGTACGCCGCCGGCCGGCAGGTGGACCCGCCGGTCTGCGAGCCGAGAGCGGCCGGCACCATGCGCGCCGCCACCGCCGCCGATGATCCGCTGCTGGAGCCGCCGGGAGTGTGCTCCAGGTTCCACGGGTTGCGCGTCGGTGAAGGGTCGGAGGTGGCAAACTCGGTGGTGACCGCCTTGCCCAGGATGATGCCGCCGGCCGCCTTGATATTGGCCACCGATGTCGCATCGAACTCCGGCACGAAGTCGGCGTACACCTTGGAGCCGCAGGCGGTGAGCATCCCCTCGGTGAAGAAAATATCCTTCAGACCCACGGGAACGCCGTGGATCGGCCCGAGCGGGCCGCCGCGCTGGACTTCCGCTTCCCGTTGTTGCGCCGCCGAGAGCACCGCGTCCCGGTCGATGGTGACCCAGGCTTGCAGGTCGCCGTCCAGGGCGTCAATGCGTGCCAGCAGCGACTCCGCCAGCGCCACCGGCGACAGGGTTCCTTCGCGAATCTGCGCGGCGGCTTCCACCACCGAAAGCTCGTGGAGTTCGGGCATCATTCAACCTCGCTCATGGTGGCACGCATGCCGCCGTCGGTTCGCCGTTTGCCGGCCTGGATCCAAGCTATTCCTGGTTCAATGGCTCCACGTCGCGGTGCACGTCGGCGCGATCAACATCGTAAACCTGTTCCGCCGCCGTCCGAAGGTACGATTCCAGCTCCACGGCCCGGTCCTCGCCAAACTGGGCGGCCGCCCTGCGCCGCAATTCCTGGTAGATCCGTTCCTGGTCGTTGTTCTGGCTCATGTTGCCGACACCTCATCGCCGGGATAAATCTGGCTTGCACGCCGAATTCTAATTGCGCTCATACCCAGGGGCAACCTCGTAGACGGTTCGGAACAAGGCCTGGGCAAAGTCATTGTCAGAAGCAGGATTACCAGGATTAGAGAATTTTCGGGATTTGGGAACATCCTGAAAATCTCAAAATCCGGCAAATCCTTGTATCTTGGAAAAGCCACGGAGCGGCAGACCGTTAATCGCGGGGCTCGCTGTGCGAAGCCGTGAAGCAGCAAGGTCGCCGCGCCGTTCACCCTTGGCTAACCCGAACAGTTGTGAGGGGCTGTCTGACCAGACCCCGTATTGCAAGCCAGGACAGTTCGGGAATGGCAAGCCACGCCAAACCAAAGGTACGGGGAGTGTAAAACATCATGACCACGGCGACAAACGCTCCATGTGGGGCGGACGGCGCCAGTTGCGTGCCGCCTTGTACATGGCACCCTGGCGGCCACCCGATGCAACGCTGCCATCCGAACTCGTTATGAGCGTCTGCTGGCGGCGGGCAAGGCCCGGAAGGTGGCCCGCACCGCGTGCATGCGCGAGCTGCTCACCATCAGCAACGCCATCATCAAATCCAACATCCCCTGGCAAAACCCTACGGCCTAACCCCTTGATCTTCAAGACAGTTGCCGCTTCTGATGACTTCCTACGGTTATTTGAACTCCGGCATGACCTCCTGGGTCAGCAGCGTCAGGCTGCGGTGGACCGCTTCCTTGGGCAGGAAACCGCCGGGGTTCAACTCGGCGGTGACTCCGCTGATGCCCAGCATGTCCTGGAACTCGTGCAAGCGATCAACGACCTGCTCCGGGCTGCCGAACACTACCCGGGTCTCCAGCAAGTCCTCGTAGGTAGAGTTGGCCAGCTTCTCGTAGCGGGCCTGGCGCTTCTCCGAGGCCTCCACGCCGGCCCGGCCCAGGGAGTACTCGAACAGCTCACGCTGGCGCCGGAAGAAGGCTTCGATGCTGTCCCGGGGTTCCTCAATTGCCTCGGCCTCGCTGGGGGCGATGTATACCGGAACGCGCACGTTGATGTCTCCACCGTCGCCCGGGTGACCGGCGGCCCGCCATTCGTCCTTGTACTCTTGCAGGTTGGTCTTTAGCTCCTCAACGTCCATGGTCCTCAGGCCCAGGAAAATGGGTTGTCCCAGCCGACCAATGCGGCCGAAGCTGTCCTCGCTGCTGGCCGCGATGCGCACTTTGGGGTGTGGCTTTTGGTAGGGAACTGGTGACAGGGTGGCGTTGGTGATCGTGTTGTACTTGCCCTCATAGGAGAAAGTCTCCCCGGACCACGCCTGCAGGATGATGTCCAGCGCCTCCTGGAACCGCTCCTTGCTCTCGCCGTAGTCGATGCCCATGATGTCGTAGGCGCGCACGTTGCCGCTGCGTCCCACACCCAACTCGAAGCGGCCCTCGCTGAGCTGGTCCACGGTGGCCGTTTCCTCGGCGATGCGGAGCGGATGGATCAACGGCAACACCTGCACTGCCATCCCCGTCCGCAACCGCTTGGTTCGGGTTGCGATGGAGGTGGCGACGATGATGGGCGCCGACAGCACGGACCGGTTGGGATTGAAGTGCATCTCGCCCAACCAGACGGTATCCAGCCCCAACTCCTCAGCCAGGTCGATCTCCTCGAAGGCTTCCTGGAATGCGTCCGCGTGGGTGGGGTGGCCGCCGATGTTGAAGTTGGCGTTGATTCCGAAGTCCATGCATCTACCTCATGCGTTTTTGGTGGCTCATGAGTCGGAAAAATACACCCGACACTTGCGCCATGTCTGATAGCGGCAAAGTACAGCACACGCCAACCGGCGGTCAAGGCGGGACGTGCCGGGCCGCACGGTCGGCCCACCGCCCCGAGAAAGCGGCCGAGCCACGACCGTTGGACGAGCACGCTAGAAAAAGACGCTCAGGTTCTTGGCGAGGATAACGTTGCTGTCCAGCACGATGGTGCGGCGGGCGATCTTCCAGTCGCCGTCCACGGGACGCAGCACGTCCTCCCGGAACCCGGCGAAGACGTTCTCCTCGGTCTCGTGATGTGATCGGTACAGGATGAATGCCGTTTTGGCATGCACCTCGCCGTCGGGCTGCGGGTCCACCACCAGGTTGCCCACCAGGTGCCGCGTGCGCGACGGGGGATCTTCGCCCCAAGCCATGCCGGTCTCCAGCCGTTCCACCCGCATCCGCAGGTATGTTTTGTCATCCTCGAAGATCGCCAGGTCGCCCACCGGCGTCAACTCCCGGTCCGTTTCGTGCCGGTGCACGTTCAGCCGGCGCGGCATGAAATAGAACACGTCCTCGGTGAACAGGTCCAGCCACTCCCGGAAGCGCCGCTCGTCCAGCAGCCAAGCCTCCCGGATGTAGAACTCCATCAACTCGTGCCACAGCTCCATCCGTGTTGCAGCAGTCATCCGTGTTTCGGTAGCCATTACGCCTCTATCCTCGCAGCGTGGCCGTCCCTTCGTATTCCATGGTCTTCGCCTCCAGCGGGATATCCTCCCAGTTGTCGGCGTTCATGAACTGCTCCCAGCGGCGATAGAACAGGCGCTGGTTGCTCTCCGAGGTGTAGCGTTCGGCGACGATGCCCGGGTAATCCGGATGCCGGCGGTCGTGTCCCACGCCCATGGAGAGGTCTTGCGTGTACTTCCGCCCCATGCAGGTCAGCGCCGACTCGGTCACGCCGCGCCAGTTATCCATGTCGTCCTGCTCGAAGATGCCGTTGACCCCGTTGTAGTTGGCGCTGCCGCGGCGCAGGGCCGTCTTCAGCTCGTCCGGCATGTCCTTCTCCAGCACCACGAAGTGCCAGAACTCGGTTTCCAGCGGGCCGCGGGGATGCGCCAGCCGCAGGCCCAGCACGCCGTTGGGGAACAGGCTGTGGTTGCCCAGGTGCAGCCGGGTGCGCAGGCTGCCCAGCCGCCGCTCCGCCTCGGGCAGGGTGGCGCGGTAATATTCCTCAAACGCCTCCCGGTTCTCGGCAGTGACCCCGTGGGTCTGCCGGACCTGGTCGGCGCGCTCCAGGAACCGCATGGTCAGCGAGTGGCCGTTGACGAACAGGTGCTTGTTCTCAGACTGGAACTGCTGCTCGTGGGTCAGGCGCGGGATGCCCCGGTGTCGCCCCTGCACTATGATCGTCGACAGGTGCGTCGTGGGCACGTGGTAGTTGTCGGAGCAGTTGTCCACCGCCGTTTTCCAGTTCAGCGGCTCGATCCACTTGATCGGGCCGATGGCTTCGGTGCCGGTGTCCAGACGGTTGAACGAGACGTCCAACAGCCACCGGGCGTCGCCCAGGTAGTCGTCCAGGCTGGGCGCGCCGTGGTCCCAGGTGGCGAACACGATCCCGGCGTAAGTGTCCACCCGAGCCTCGATCAAACCCAGGCAGTCCCGGTCCAGCGCCCCGTAATAGGCCTCCTCGTCGCCGGGCACGTATTCCAGCGCGCCCTCGTTGGAGAAGGTCCACCCGTGGTAGGCGCAGGCGAAGTTCCGCGAGTTGCCCACGTCGGTGCGGACGATGCGGTTGCCCCGGTGTCGGCACATGTTCAGGTACGCCCGCAGGTTGCCGCGACGGTCGCGGCAGAGGATGACTGGCTCCTCGCCCATGTAGGTGTGGAAGAAGTCGTTGGTGTTGGGCACCAGCGACTCGTGGCCGATCATCAGCCAGGCCCGCCCAAACACCTTTTCCTGCTCCTCGGCGTAGATATCCGGGTCAACGAATATCCGCCGGTCCAGTTTTCCGGTCTCGAGATCAATTATCCGGTGCTTGCGGCCAGCAGCAACCATCAGATACCCCCGCTGCGGTCAATTCAGGGTTTCATCGACAGTATCATCCATCCGGTGCATCCTGTCCATCCGTGCGGTAGAGTACATAAAGTCTTTCCTATGCGATTGTCAGAATCAGGATTTACGGGATTTTAAGATTATTCAGGATTACGCCCACAATCCGGCGAATCCTATAATCCTGAAAATCCTGCTTCTGACAATCGCCCCGAGTCAGGAGCGGAGCAAACATGACCAACCCCGACTTCACCGAGCAATCCACCAGCAGAACCGTCATGGTGGGCGACATGCCCGTGCACTACCACGACGTCGGCCAGGGCGAGCCCGTGGTCATGCTCCATTCCTACGGCATCGGCACCACCGGGTGGATCACCTTTCACAAGGTGCTGCCGGCCTTCGCCCAGCGTTACCGCTGCATCGTCATGGACCTGCCCAACTTCGGACGCACCGGGCCGGTGGTGTACAACGAGCCGCTCCACAACCTCCAGGCCCGAACCGCCCTGGGGTTGATGGACGCGCTGGGCATTGAGAAGGCGCACCTGGTGGGCAACTCCCAGGGCGGGCAGTCGGCGATGGTGCTGGCGATGAAGGAGCCCCACCGCGTCGACAAGCTGGTCTTCGGCGCCTGCCACATCCGCACCGGCGGCGACCGGTACCTGATGGGCAACCGCCCGTCGGAGGGCAGCCTGATCACCCGGGAGACGCGCGACAATCCTACCCGCGACAACGTGCGCCGCTACCTGCAAACCCACATCGACGACAACGCCCTGGTCACCGACGACCTGGTGGACTACATCTACAACCATTACACCGGCAATCCCGATCACATTGAGGCCGACGCCCGATCCGTCAGCGTACCCTACGACCACGGTGTCGACCTGCCCAACATCACCGCGCCAAGCCTCATCATCTGGGGGCGCTACGACCGCATGTGCGTCTTTGAGATCGGCATCTCTGCCCTGAACAACCTCTCCGACTCCCGCCTCGTCGTTCTGAACAACTGCGGCCACTGGGTCCCCTTCGAGAAGCCGGAGGAGTACACAGCCCACGTGCTCAACTTCCTCCAGGGCTGGTGATCCGATCCTTACCCCAGCACGTCGCGACCGTATAATGGACGCGGCGGCGCTCCCAGCGAGCCACACCCCAGAGCCGCCGTGAGGTTCACGCGATGCCACAGGTAGACAACTTCGGAGTCCTGCTGCCCACCCGGGGAGTGCTGGTCTATGCCGGCGCCGACGGGCCCAGGGTGGAACTGACCTGGCACATGGCCGAAACCGCCGAGCGCATCGGCTACGACTCCGTGTGGGTCGGCGACAGCATCACCTCCAAGCCCCGCATGGAGCCGCTGACGGCCATGGCCGCCATCGCCGCCCGCACCAGCCGCGTCAAGATCGGCACCGCAGTCCTGCTCAACGCCCTGCGCCATCCCGTGCACCTGGCCCACTCGGCGGCCACCATCGACAACATCTCTGCCGGGCGCACGATCCTGGGCCTGGGCGCCGGCCGCGGCAACAACCAGATGTTCATCGACGAGCACGCCGCCGTGGGCGTCCCCATCACCGAACGCGCTCCCCGCATGGAAGAGAGCATCCGCGTCATGCGCGCGCTGTGGACCGGCGAGGCGGTCACGTCCGACGGTGATTTCTATCCACTCCGGAACGTCACGCTGGAACCCGCTCCAGTCCAGCCGTCCATCCCCCTCTGGATCTCCAGCAACTGGGTGCGGCGCGGCCTGTCCCGCGTCGCCGAGCTGGGCGATGCCTGGATCACCAACGTCCCGTCCACCGAGCTGTTCGACCAGTGCTGGGAGCGCATCGAGCAGTGCGCCGGGGAGTTCGGCCGTGACCCGTCGACCATCGGCCGCTGCCTCTACATCTCCGTGAACCTGAAGGAGGATGCCGACTCCGCTCTTGCCGAGGGCGACCGCTTCATGCGGGCCTACTACAGCGTGCCCTACGACATCATCAGCAAGCAACTGCTCTGCGTGTTCGGCCCGCCCCAGAAATGCATCGATGCCATCAAAGCGTACCAAGCCAGCGGCGCCGACTACTTCATCGTCAGGTTCGCCTCGCCGGACCAGATGGGGCAGATGGCCCGCTTCACCGAGGAAGTTCTTCCGCACGTCTCTTGATTGGCCAGGCCCGCGTTGCCTCTCTCGCGCAGCCATTGTGTCATCGCGAGGAGCATAGCGACGCGGCGCTCTCGTTGCCTGAAGAATCGCCCTTCCAACAACGAGATTGCCGCGCTGCGCTCGCAATGACATAGGACTTACGCAGTTGGAAGCTTTTGCATTAGTCATTCCCGCGAAAGCGGGAATCCAGTGGCTGAAATCGTTAACCGTGTTCCAGATTCGTTCACCATGAAGTCGATGGATTCCTGCTTTCGCAGGAATGACGGGTTTGTAATTTCAAGTGCGTAACTCCTATGACAGTTAGTCGGCCAGTCGATAGATGCCGGATTTCTGCGAGAGCAGGTACAGTTCCCCGTCGTTGTCCTCTGCGAAGGACATGATGCGCAAGCGTGTGTTGGTGAGCCGTTGGTGCTCCACCACTGCCCCACCTGCGTAGCGCAGGCCGAAGACCTCGCCGGAGCAGAAGTCGCCGTACACGTAGGCGCCCCGTAGCCACGGGATCGCGGAACCGCGGTACACGTAGCCCCCGATCACGGAGCAGGGTTGGCCGTCCAACGAGTATTCCCACACCGGCGGGACTGTGCCCGTGGGGTCGCAGTCCCTGACACTGAAGCAATGGTTGCCCTCCAGCCGGTTCCACCCGTAGTTGCCGCCCCGCTGGATGATGTCGATCTCCTCCCAGCGGTTCTGGCCCACGTCGCCGGCCCACAGCTCACCGGTATCGCGGTCGAAGCTGAACCGCCACGGGTTGCGCAGACCATAGGCCCAGATCTCGCCCCGTCCGCCGCCAGCCGCGAAGGGGTTGTCCGGTGGGATGGCATAGGGCTGTTCCGGCGCGGCTTGGGAAGCGTCGATGCGCAGGATGGATCCCAGCAGCGTGGACGTGTCCTGGCCGCTGCCCAGCGGATCACCGGCAGCCCCACCGTCGCCCAGGCCGATGTATAGGTAGTCGTCGGGTCCGAAGGCGATCTGCCCGCCGTTGTGGTTGGGGTAGGGCTGTTCCACCTCCAGGATCACCAATTCACTGTCTGGATCGACACGCGATTGATCGGCAGCAAGCGTGAAGCGGGAGACCACCGACCGGCGCGGGTCGGCCGCGGAGTAGTAGACGTACAGGTTGTCCGCGTTGGCCGGGTCCAGGGCCAGCCCCAACAGCCCCTCCTCTGATCGGCGGCTGCTGACCCGGTCGGTGATGTCCAGGAACTCCGTGGCCGCCGGGACTTCCGAACCCGCCGGGTCGAACGCCCAGATCCGGCCGTCCTGTTCGGTCACCAGCATCCGGCCGTTGTGTGCCGGGACCAGGTTGGTGGGCTCCTGGAACTCGCGGTCGGTGGGTACAAGCTCCAGTCGCAACGTCTCCAGGGGCGGCGCGTCGGCGGGCGGAGGCGCGGTTTGCGGTGGCGGCGTGGGAGATGTGGAGACACCGGCGGGCGCTGGAGACGGCGCCATCGTGGGTGACGGTTCCGGCAGCAGTGCCGTCGGCTCGGGTGTCGGGGGAGCGGTCGGAGCCGCCGGCGCCGGCGTTTGGCCCGCCGGCGTACTCTGGCAGCCAACGACCAGCGCCAAAAGCAGGAACGCAAGAACTGTCGCTATAGCTGCCACATTTCCAAGATACTACGCCGGTCACGCGGTTGGGATATGTTTTGCCTTGTCAAAGCATATAATCCGGTCTGATTTATCGGCGAGCACAACCGCATCTTCGACTTTGGAGAAACGACATGAGCGCAATCGAAACCTGGGGTGAGATGGTGCGGGTGGAGCATGCCCAATCCGACCGTATGCGCGGCGTGCGGCCCGCCGACACCTGGAACCAGTTCGCCGCCCAGTTCAAGGCCGACCCGCACCGCACCGACGACCGGACGGTTGAGGCGCTTCGCTCGCGCCTGCTGCCCGGCGAGACCCTGTTGGACATCGGAGCCGGCGGCGGTCGGCTGGCCCTGCCTTTGGCGCTGACCTGCAGCGCCGTCACCGCGGTGGAGCCGTCGCCCAGCATGTGCGCCGTGCTGCGGGAAACTGCCGATGAGTACAGCATCGAAAACGTCTCCATCGTAGAGTCCGGCTGGCTGGACGCGAATGTCGAGCCCGCCGACGCAGCCCTGTGCAGCCATGTAGTCTACGTCATCGAGGACATTGGAGCCTTTGTCCGCAAGATGGATAGCCACGCCCGCCGCCTGGTCATGGCCGTGGTGTTCCAGGCGTCGCCGCTATCGCAGGTGTACGGCCTGTGGGAGCAGGTCCACGGCGAAAAGCGGCACGCGCTGCCGTCGCTGCCCCATTTCCTGCCCGTGCTGGAGGAATTGGGCATCCAACCCCAGGTGACCGAGCTGGACCAACAGCCGCCGCGGACATTCGACAGTGTCGAGCAAGCCCGGGAGGCCGTCGCCCGCTGGCTGTTCGTCACCCCCGGCACCGACGCCATGACCCGGTTGGATCACGTGCTGCAAGACGCATTACGCGAAGTGGAAGGCGTCTTGCAAATCGAGGGAGCACAGCCTTCAATTCCGAACATCGTATCGTGGGAAACCGGCCGGAATTAAGCACGGCATCGGCAAACAAAATCCCTACTCAAGGTAGGGATACGTTGGCACCGGCGGAAGGAATCGAACCCTCGTTTTCGGTTTTGGAGACCGATGCGTTACCACTACACCACGCCGGTACGGTCTACCTATTCTAGCAACCACTCGTATTCCACGCAACACGCGGTGCGTTCTTCTGATGCGTGCCCGCTTTCGTAAATCATCAGAAGCAGGATTTCAAGATTTTGGGATTATCAGGATTGGAACCGTTCTATGATGGAGATATCCCAATCCTGCCAAATCATAAAATCCCGTAAATCCTGCTTCTGATGATGACTGTCATGCGCAACGGAGACCGCCGCCGGAACGTGCCCGACCGGTCGGTTCAGCCAGCCCGACCACAGGAACACGATGAAGATCAGCACCGCCATGGCGACCACCACCGCCAGCGCCAGGCAACCGTATCGCGCCATTGACGGGCGAGGCTACGAGGCCGGGATGACGGGCAGCCGCAGCCGCGACGGATGCTGTTCGTTGTGCATGATGGTCTGGACCGCCGGGACGCACTCCGTGGCCGCCCAGGGGTCGCCGGCGGTGTTGAAGTTCCGGTCGAACCGGGGGAAGTTGCTGCTGCTGATCTCCAGGCGGATACGGTGCCCCGCCTTGAACACGTTGCTCGTCGCCACGAGGTCGATGGTGTACTCCTCCACCGCGCCCGGCGTGATGGGAACTGCGGCGTCCGTGCCCTTTCGGTAGCGTCCCCGCATGATCCCGTCGACCAACGCCCGGGCCGCGCCGCACGGCTCCACGTCCACCAGCTTGGCGGTGAAGTCGGTATCGTGGCCGGAGGTCGAGGCGAACAGCGTCACCGTCAACGGACCCGTCACCTCCAGGTCCTCAGTCAGCGCTGGCGTGGTGTAGCACAAGACGTCGCTGCGGTTCTCGATGAACTGCTGATCGTAGGCTCCGCCCGGCACGAAGGATGGCCCGCAGCAGAGCGGCCCGCCTCGCGTCGGCACCGGGTCCCTGGGATCGTACAGGAACACGTCGGAGGCCTCGTCGCCCGGGGCGTCCACGGAGAGCCCGCCGTCACCCGACGACGTGTTGGCCCGGCCGCCGCTGTGCAGGTAGTAGTCGGTGTACTGAGTCCGCGCCAGCGGCCACTCCTGCTCGTTGCGCCACTGGTTGTCGCCCATGACGAAGATGCGTACCGGCGCGCCGTCGTTGGCCCCGTTCTCCTCGCCTTTGAGCCAGTGGTCGAACCACCGCAGCTGGATGCCGTCGGTGTCGATGGCCGGCCCGGCTGCGCCCAGCCCGAAGAAGAAGTCGCCGGAGGTCTCGCCGAACGGGCCGTGATGCCACGGGCCCACGATCAGACGCTGCCCGTCCCGCGCCGTCGCGTCCTCCGCCTGCGCCCGCATGCCCACGTAGTTCCGCAGGGTGCCCAGCAGGAAGATGTCGTGCCAGCCGCCGATGTGCAGCGCCGGCGTGGTGATGTGCGGATAATGGTCCGAGATCCGCCAGCGCTTCCAGTACTCATCGCTGCTGGAGTGCTTGATCCAGTCATAGAAGTACCCGGCCAGCGGCTCCTTCAGGTGCGGCAGGTCCACGATGGGCTGGTGCCGGAAGGCACAATCCAGCTCGTTGAACGCCGCCAGCAGACCCTCTCGGGTCCCGTCGGGGATGTCGTGGCGGCTGCTGATGGCGCCCATGTTGGCCATGGTCAGCTGCCGCATGGTCCACGACAGGGCAAAGCCCCAGGCCAGCGCGCCGCCCTGGTAGGTCCACCCCTCGTAGTAGTCCGATGCGGTGATCCCCGGCGCGATGCAGGTCAGCGCCGGCGGGTTGGTGATGGCGCACAGCCATTGCGTCGCCCCCACGTATGACCGCCCGAACATCCCCACCTTGCCCGTGCTCCACGGCTGCTCGGCGCACCAGGCCACGGTGTCGTAGCCGTCGTTGGGTTCGTCCAGGAACGGGTAGAACTCGCCCTCCGAGGCGTACCGGCCTCGCGTGTCCTGGATCACCACCGCGTACCCGTGGGACACGGCCCGCATCACGTCCAGGCCGCCACCCACTCCCTGGAACTTGTCGTAGGGGGTGCGCTGCAGCAGCACGGGCATCGGGTCCGATGTGTCCGGACGGTACACGTCGGCGTAGAGGGTAACGCCGTCCCGCATCCTGACCGGTACGCCGAATTCACTGCGGAGCGCGGTATAAGGGCCCATCAACTCAGCTGGCATAACGTCACCTCCAGATTGGCGCCATTATACACAGCGCGCCCCCGCGTTCCGTTCCCGCCAATACCCGTCGCTCCTCGTTTTCTGGGAGAAATCGGGACGAGGGAGATCGATTCGGTCGGGACAGTCGGGAATGCGATATCGTGCGCGATAGTGCTTGTCGTTATGCTGATTTACACTGCGGTCGGCTTCAGGGGGTGGCATGGTTTCGTTCTGGATAATGGCTACTGGTTTGTTCGTCTGGACTTTGGGCTGCTACGTGTCCTGCGCGGTGCTGGCTACGTCGCCCATTGGGGCTCTCGTCTGCCGGCGATTGGCGTCGAAGCGGGGTCTTGCCGGCGGCAGGTACGCTTGGACCGGCGGGTGGTATTGGATTGCCGGGTTCGCGCCTTGGGTCTACTGTCTGTACCAGATCAACGGCCGTCCGCCGCCCATACGGATGTACAATCTCGCGTTCAGGTGGTTGCTGGTCGCTTGGCTGGTGGGCCCGGTCATCGGCGGAGGCATGATGGCGGCCGGTCCGGGAATCGGACCCAACAGCGGTTGGCTGTTCGCGGTACCGGTTGTCAACTTGGTTGGCATAGTCGTCTCGGTGATCTGGCGTTCAGTCTCAACGGGAACGGTGACCGGAGATGGGCAGCTTCGCAGCGGCGACGTCATGCCTTTCTTTTTCGCCATGGTCGGCATGCTTACGTTGCTGTTGCAAGGGTTCCTCGTACCTCTGATTCTTTCGCTGTTGTAATTTTCGTCGAGTTGATTGTGGAGGACGGCCATGACCCCGCAAGTTGCTTTGAATCTCTCTGTAGTGCGCTGTGTTGGCCTACTCGGCCTGCTCTTGGTGACCTGCTGGCTGCTGGCCGCCTGCGGTGACGAAGAGGTGCCGGTGAGACACAAAGAACGCTATCAGGCGGTGAGTGCCGGCTCGGAGTTCACGTGTGGGCTTAGGCAGGAGGGTTCGCTCCGATGTTGGGGCTACGACGAGGCTAATGAGGAAGAGGGCCAGCTTGACGTGCCTAAGGACGGTGTTTACGTCGCGGTCAGTTCTGGGAGATACGGGAGTTGTGCGATACGTGACGATGGGCGTCTGAAGTGCTGGGGGCGTGTAGATGGAGGCAGTAAGCGTTTCAAGAAGTTCTCTGCGATTGACTTGGGAGGTTTCACTGCTTGCGGGATACAGCAGGACGGACGGCTGAAATGCTGGGGTCGCTCGCTTGGCGACCTGTCGAATGAACCGGAGGGGGCGTTTGTATCATTGTCGAATTCAGGCAGTAACTATGCTTGCGCGGTAAGAGATGACGGTACGTTGGCGTGCTGGGGTAATCGGGCGGATGCCGAAGGGTTTGCAGTCCCTGGGGGCAAGTTTCAAGCGGTAGGTACCGCGCATCGGGGAGCTTGTGGGCTTCGGGATAACGGTGAAGTCGTTTGTTGGGGGAAAGACCGTTTTGGACGGGACCATCCGAGCCCTTCGGGCGGCGTCTTCACTGCGCTGAGCGTTGGAGGGAGTGGGTACGCCTGCGGGGTCAGACCTGAAGGAAGGGTCGAGTGCTGGGGCAAAGACAGTAGCGGGCAGTCCAGTCCCCCGAACATTAAGTTTCTTTCAGTGAGTGCTGGGCTGCACCATGCCTGTGGGGTGACGACAGGTCACCGGGTGGTGTGTTGGGGGGAACGGAGGCATGGCCCGTGAGGATGGGGAGTGGCACAACATGTTGTCCGTGCCGGCATAGGAGCGTGCTTGGCAAAGGCGCAATGATGGTTTGGATGTGCCCTTTGGAGCGCTCACGTCTTCGCAATCGGTCGCTGCGCGGGTGAGATTGTTCCTGTACGCGACGAATGTGGACTTGGCAGGCCGGTCTCCGGTCTTTTCGGTGCGCTGGTTTTCCCGTGATGCCGTCGCCGCAGTTGCCCCAGCATTCCGTTCCCGCCAGTAGCCTGTCGCTACCGGGTGCCCGGTTTGTCATCGCGAGGAACGCAGTGATGCGGCTGGGTCCCGCTCACGCGGCGATGCTCGTCGCCTCCCCGGCCCTCGCAACTGCGATACGCTACCTAGAACTCCCGCAGCCCTACTGCGTCCGGAACTGCGGCGCCATCAGCCCCACCTGCAGCGACGGCGGCAGGTTGTTGCGCGTGACCTGCATCCGGCCCTGGGCCTGCAAACTTCCCTCGGCCACGCCCATCTCCCGCAGGAACGCCTCCGGTCCCTCCGGCTCCACGGCGGAGGGCTCGCGCTCCGCCCGGTAGTGCATGGGGATCAGCCAACGCGCGTCCAGTTGCTGCGCGGTCTGGTTGATTGCCCGGTACGACAACAGGTTGTGGTCCGATCCGCCGGCCGGCGCCAGCACCACCTCGGCCGGGCCGATGAGGTCGATCTGCTGCGCCGTCAGCGGTTGGGTGATGTTGCCCAGGTGGCACACGTTGATCCCGTCCAGCGCGATGGCGAACGCCACGTTGCGCTTGCTGCGTGGTGTGCCCTCGGGCAGTGGGGTCATCACCGCCCGGATCGTGATCCCCTGAAATTCGTACTCGCCGGGCGTGTCGAACACTCGTGGCTGGCCGTCAACCTCGCCCGCGCTGTTGTGCATGGGGTCGTCGTGACTCACCGTGACCCCTACCGTGTCCACCATCTGCCTCGGGTCGATCTGCACGCCCAAACCGCCCACGCCGGAGGCATAGGGGTCGGTGATAATCGACAAGCCCGCGTTAGTGGAGCGCAGCCTGAAGCAGGCGTGTCCCAGCCAGTAGATGTCCATGGGTTACTGCGGTTGGTCGTCGCCCGGGCCGGTTTTCAGGGTGAACCGGTCTAGCAGCGCCCATCCCGCCGGCACCGCCAGGCTCGCCACGATGAGCTTGACCAGGTCGCCGGCGATGAACGGGAGCAGGCCGCACTGCCACGCGTCTGCGCAGCCCCAGGCCTCCGCCACGTCGGCCGGCAGGAACAGGTTCAATTGGATCAGCCCGGGCACGTAGAGCGCAGCGTTGCCCAGCAGCATGGCCGCCAGGATCCAGGGGCGACGGTTCCATCCTCGTTGACACAGCCAGCCCACCAGCGCGGCCGCCGGTATGAAGCCGACGATGTATCCGCCCGATGGCAGCAGCCAGAACCAGCCTGACGCTCCGCCGGCGAAGAACGGGAGGAACGCGCCCTCAATCGCGTAGAGCGCCAGCGCCAACCCGCCGCGCCAGCCCCCCAGCATCGCGCCCACCAGCAGAACCGCGAAGGTCTGCCCGGTGATCGGAACGGGAGTAAATCCCAGCGGTATCTTGATCTGCGCGAACAGTGCCACCAGCAGGCTGCCGGCAACAACCAGGGCAACGTCCCTGGCGATGCGACGGGCGCCGGCCGATTGAGGCAGTATCAGGTCCGCAAGGGTGCCCGGCAGCGGCGCGGATGGTAGGGGAACAGCGGTTCGCGTTTGCATTGCCCTAATATCCTACCACTCGCCCCAAACTCGTCAAACGGAATGGCTTGAACTCGTTACCTCAGTTTCTCATTGCCGACGTCGACGTCAGCGTGACCCAATATGTGCGATATGGGCGCTGACGACGATGCATCGTGCTGGGGTCCGGTTCGCGCCGATGTGATGGGAATGTACGCGATCCGGACGCTTTACCTCCAGTCATGTCCGGAACTGGCGTGAAATTCCATGTCAGCCCGCAGCGGCCACGCCCGTTCCGCCATCACGTTGAGCGTGTTGTCCCGGCGGGAGACCTCACCTTCAATGACGACCAGCGGCCGCCGCAACACGTGCTTGAGCGTCTCCCAGCGATGCTCCCAGACGGCCACCGGTATCAGCCCATGTTCGTCCTCCAGGGTTAGAAACACGGCCCGGGCCAGGGGGCGCTGCCGCCTGACGACCCGGCCCGCCACTCGGACCACGTCCCCCTCTCCGCAACCCTGCAGCGTGTCACTGCTGTGCACTCCTGCCAGGTCATGCCGCGCCAGTTCCATGATGTGACCGTCGGGACAGAGACCCAGCATTTCGTACTCGTCCAGCATCAGTATCGACCGCTCCTTCAACGCCACCGCCGCCGGCGCTTCGACCACCGCCATTGGTAGCGCCAACTGGCCGCGGCGTGCATCCGGCACGTATCCCGATCCTATCTGCCACAACGCGCTTCCCCGGTCGGTGACATCCGGCAGGCTGTCCATTGCGCCGGCGCGGGCCAGGTTCTCCAGGGCCTGGCGCGGCAGGCCGGAGCGCGCCAGCACGTCCGCCAGGCTCCGGAATCCGCCAGCCTCCCGCGCGCGCAGCAGGACCTCGCCCAGGCGCCGGTCGACGCCCTTCACAAAGGTCAGTCCCAGCCGCAACGTGCGCTCGCCTTCGGCGGTGCACAGCAACTCCGAACGGTTGATGTCGGGATGGGCTATCCGCAGGTTGATCCGGCGCGCGTCCTGTTTCAGCGTGTCCAGGTCCCAGAACCCCATGGGCTGCTCGTTGAACAGCGCCACGTAGAACTCCAGCGGGTAATGGCGGCGCAGCCAGGCCATCTGATACGCGGTGAAAGCGAAGGCCAGGGCGTGCCCCTCGGGGAACATGTAGTGGGGATTGAACTTCCCGAAGATCGCCTCCGCGGCCTTTTCAGGCACGCCGCGCTCGCCGGCGCCCCGCAGGAAACGCTGCCGATACTCCGCCACCAAAGCCTGGCCGTTGCGGCGTCCAAAAGCGCGACGCATCCGGTCGGCGTCGGCAGCGGTGAACCCGCCCACGTCCATGCCCAACTGCACCACCTGGTCCTGGAACATGATCACTCCCTTTGACCGCTCCAGGGCCGCCCGCTCCAGGGGATGAGCATAGTCCCAATCAGCGCCCTTGCGCCGGCGCAGGAACTCCGCCACGCCGTCGTGCGCCCCTACGCCGGGACGCACCGCCGCGATTTCCAGGGCCAGTTCGTAGATGTTCTGGGGGTGCATCCGCACGATGGTCTGCATCTGCGCCGCCGACTCCACCTGGAACACTCCCACCGTGTCGCCCCGCCCCAGGTCGTCGAAAACGTCCTGCTCCCGGTAATTGATCCGGCTCAGGTCCGGCTCACTGCCGGTACGGTTGCGGACCAGGCGCACCGCCTGCTGCAACTGGGAGAGGGCGCCCAGGGCCAGAAGATCAATCTTCACCATGCCGGCATCGTCCACGCTCTCCTTGTCCCACTGGCCGATGTAGCGTCCCGCGATGGCGGCCGGCTGCACCGGCATGAAGTCCGTGAGCGCGGTGGAACTCAGCAGCATTCCCCCGGGATGCTGCGCCACGCCCTTGGGAAAGCCCTTCAGGCTGTCGGCAAGGGAGAACAGGCGGTCCCAACCCGGCCGCTTCACCAGTTCCGTATAGCCCGGCAGATATGGCAATTCCGATACGGCGTTGGAATCCAATCGACGGGCCAGCGCGCCCACCTCATCAGGCGGCAGCCCCAGGGCCTTGCCCAGCCCCCGCACCACTCCCCGAGCCTTGTAGGTGGGGAACATTCCCGTCAGCACCGCATGATCCCAGCCCCATTCCTCGATGATCCGCAGTATGAGACGCTCGCGTATGTCCCGCGGAAAGTCCAGGTCAATGTCCGGCATCGACGTGCTGTCGGACGACAGGAAACGGTCCAGGGCCAGGCCGTAATCCAGCGGGTCAACGTGGGACAGTCCGATCAGGTATCCCACCAGCATCGACACCGAGGAACCGCGTCCCCGTCCGGGAGGGAGCCACTCCAGGGGCGTTTCCTGGTGTCCCCACCCCAACTCCAGCATCACTTCGCGCGCCAGTTCCACCACCCGGTGATAGACCAGGAAAAACCCCGCCAACCCGTGCTTTCGGATTAGCCCGAATTCTTCATCCAGGCGCTCTCTCACCCGTCGATCCATACCGCCGTAGCGTCGTCCGGCCGACTCCTCGCAGAGCCGCTCCAGCCATGATTGGGCGTCGTACCCCGGTGGCGTGGGCACATCGGGGAAACGGTAGCTGCTGGTCACAAAATCCAGCGCGCTGAAATCTGAACACCGCTCCGCCAGGAAAAGTGTGTTGGAAAGCGCATCGGGATATTTGCGGAGGCGTTGTTGCATCACATCTCTTGACTGTAGATCATAGTTGCCATTGACCTTAAGACTGTTCCGTATCTCGCTTAACGAAGAGTTCAACCGCATGGCCGTAAGCGAGTCATGCAACCGCGCGCGGGATGTATCGTGATACCAGGGAGCGTTGGTAGCGATACAACCCAATCCGCACCGCTCCGCCAACTGCGACATGCGCTCGTTGCGGAGGGTATCGCCATGGACGAGGTGCTGCTGTAGCTCAAGAAACACCGAGCCGGCGCCGAACCAGCCGGCGTATCGCTTTGCCCGCCCCTCGGCCACGCTCCAGCGGCCGGCGGCAACGTCCCCCGCCAGGAGGCCATCCGGATCCCCCAGCAGTGCGATGAGACCCTCGGCGTGGGACTCCAGGAAGCGGACGTCCAGGACCGGTGTGGTTCGTCCACCCGTCACGTGCGCCAGGGATATCAGCCGACACAGGTTGGAATAACCGGCGCCATTCTCCGCGATAAAGGTGATTGGCCCGGACCGGTCGCCCTCTCGGACGGTCAGGTCCGCGCCCAGTATCGCCTGTATACCGGCAGACCGGCACGCCTGCACGAAATCCAACGCGCCGCACAAATTGTTCGTATCGGTCACCCCCAGGGCCGGATAACCGTAACAACCGGCCCGGTCCACCAGTTCGGCCGGAGACGATGCGCCGGCGCCGAAGGAATACCAGGAATGGGCGCGCAGCTCGATGAAGCCGGTGGACAAGTCAGTAACCCTGCTGATACCACTCGCCGGTGGCGAGGTCGCGGTACACCGTGAGCAACTTGCCTCCGTCCACCACCAGGCGCCAGTACCGCCGGCGTGCCGGCTCCGGCATCCACCACTCGGTATCCACTTCCCACAGGTCAACCACTTTCCGGACTGAATGGGACTCCACTGCCCGCGGCACGTTCTGGACCTCGGAAACGGCCACGGCGGCGACCCGGCCCAGCGGAGTCAGCTCGGAGCCCAGGGCCCACCGCCGCTCCGGCAAGGGAGATCCGAGAGCCAACGCCACCGGACGGTCGACTCCATCAATCGTCGGGACGGCCACACCCCGGCGTTCGGACAGCCACAGGCCCATTTGCCGGCCGGACAACCGGACCAGGCCGGACGCCGTGAGCGACAAGTCCGTCAACGCCGCGCCGGGCCAGCGACCATTACCCCGGTTGTCCTGGGCATTCAACCCGGCCAGGATCGTTGAAGCCAGACTGTCGGATGAACCAGCGGGCGTGCGCAGCCGACGGTCAAACTGCCAAACGCCGTTGGGTGAAAGCTCGCCTTCGATTGATACTTCCGTTATCCCTCTCCCCCGCAGGCCGGGAGTATTCCAGATGCGTTCGGACAACAGGCGAACGCCAGCCTCCCAGCCGGAAACCGTATCCACCGGAAACGGGAACTCCATGCGCTCGTGAAGAACCTCCGGCAGAGCCGCCGGGATCACTGGGTCGTCGTCAATGCCCTGGGCCAGCTTCCAGGTTCGGTATCCAACAACACCCAGAAAATCCGCCAGAACGTGTGCCGGCATGGCGGCCACGTTGCCCATCGTGGCGATGCCAAAGCCGCGCAACCGCGCCGTGGTGTCCGGGTCCAGCGGAAGCCACGACACCGGCCAGGCTGCCAGCCATCGGGCGACGTTTCCCGGGGCGGTAAACCCCTTGCCCGGCTCGGCGCTGGCCGCCGCGCAGTAGGCAGGCAACTTGCCTGACGCCAATCCCAGCCGGGGTTGCAGACTGGCATCAACCGCGGCCAGGATCGCTGACTCCAGCCCGGATGCTCCACCGTACATGGATGCCATCCCGGTCAGATCCAGGTAGAAGCGACCGTAACCGTTTGGCTCCACTCGGTCTGTAACCTGAAGCAGCGAGCGAGTCAGATCATCGTTGAACGACGACAAATATTGGTCATCTACGGCTAAAACCACCGCGTCTGCGCACCGGGACAGTGCCTCGGTCAACGTTTGTCCGGCGCGAACGTCTCCGGCTTCCGGTGAAGCGTCCACTACCAGGCGTCGGCCGGAGTCTCCGGTGGCCACAACCACGGGACGGACGGCCAGATCAGGCCGTCGCGCCAGTTCGGCCTTTACAGGAAAGTGCGTAACCAGCAGGCATCCAACTGCGGCGTCCATGCGCCACAAGATAACAGCACAGACGTTCTTATGATGTGCCGGGATGTCATGAAAAATCCCGCACATTTCGCCGCTTGAGTTGGCGAGGCGTGCGGGCCGGATTCAGCTTCAGGCCGTTGGAGTGTCGTTTTACGTTGCTCGGGCGCTGTCGGAGCGATTTCGCACCAAGGGGCGGTTACGCCGAGGAGGGATTGGACGGCGTACTCCACGACCGTTTCCAAGTCAACCGGTACCGCAAGCTGGATGATCGGGGCGAAGCCCACCTGATTGCCCTGGCGTGCAGCGACGCGCCCGATGGACGCGACCACTGGCCCCGGCGGCCGAGGTTCGACGCATCGTGAAACGCCTGGAGTTTCACCACACCTCCAAGCACGCCAGTTGGCTCAATCCTGTCCTGAGCTTGCCGAAGGGATGGCCGAGATTGAATTCAGCGTCATGAGCCGAGCCTGTCTCAAAGGCAGAAACCCCGATGCCGACGCCCTGGAACGTGCCATTACGGCTTACGAAACGCGGCGCAACACCGCGTGCGTCTCTATCATCAACTGGCGGTTCAGCACCGACCACGCCAGAACCAAACTCCAACGCTTCTATCCCTGCCTGTCCGAGGTTGACTGAGTACCAGGCCGCACAGGTCTAACGTTGCGAAATCACGGCGGCGCTGGTCAACCTCCCGGCCGCACGGTGCGAGGATCGAGCAGGTCCCGGAGCCCGTCCCCCAGCAGGTTGAACCCCAGCACCGCGATAAATATGGCCGCCCCCGGCAACAGCAACAGACGGGGCGCGGTTTGCAGATGCGGACGGGCGTCGTTGAGCATGGCCCCCCATTCCGGCGTGGGCGGCTGCGCGCCCAGCCCCAGGAAGTTCAGGCCGGCGATTCCCAGGATGATCCAGCCCACGTCCAGCGAAGCGATGACAATGATCGGGCCGAGGATGTTGGGGGCGATGTGCCGGAGGATGATGCGCAGGTTGCCGGCCCCGGCAGCCCGTGCCGCCGTCACGTACTCCATCTGCCGAGCCCCCAGGGTCACACCGCGAATGATGCGGGCGTGGCCCACCCACCAGACCGCCCCGGCCGCCAAGAGCACGTTGAACAGGCCCGGCCCCAGCGCTCCGGCCACGGCCAGCGCCAGGATCAGCGAGGGAAAGGCAAGGAGCAGGTCCACCACCCCCATCAGCGCCGTATCCGCCCAGCCGCCGTGGTACCCGGACAGAATCCCCACCGTCAGCGCGATGGTCATGCTCAGGGCCA
Organism: Dehalococcoidia bacterium; assembly: GCA_965203985.1. Classification (GTDB taxonomy): domain Bacteria; phylum Chloroflexota; class Dehalococcoidia; order Lucifugimonadales; family UBA3495; genus Bin87. The sequence goes on along the minus strand of CBDBDS010000013.1, from coordinate 62,155 downwards.
GGGTGACGGCGGCGGCCAGCAGGGTCATGCGCGCCCCGTGAACGATCCGGCTGAAGGTGTCACGACCCAGGTGGTCGGTGCCCAGAAGGTGCCCCGGGGACGGAGAGAGCAAACGGTCGGGCAGGTTGATCTCGGTGGGATCATCCAGGGGAAGCCAGGGAGCCAGGATGCCAGCCAGTAGCAACGACACGACCAGGAACAGCCCCAGCGTGGTTCCCGGCTCCCGCAGCAGCGCGATCCATCGATGCCTGCTGCGCGAACCGCCGGCGACAGCCCGGACGGGAACGTGTTCCCCAACGTCTTGAGCGTGGCCCACAATCCGCAGCTACATCTCGTCCCGACCGAAGCGCAGGCGTGGGTCAGCGATGCGCAGGGCGATGTCCGCGGCCAGATTGACCAGCAGCACCACCACGGCGATATAGGCAACGAACCCCTGCACCACAGGGTAGTCCCGGGTCAGCGCCGCCCCCACCATCAGCTGACCCAAACCGGGCCAGGTGAAGATGGTCTCCACGATGACGGCGCCGCTGAGCAGATATCCGAGGTTGACCCCGGTAGCCCCGATAGCCGGCAGCATCGCGTTGCGCAAGGCGTGCCGGAAGGCGACGGTTTGTTCGGGCAGCCCCTTGGCCCGCGCGGTTCGGATGTAGTCCTGTCCCAGCGTTTCCAGCATGCTGGCACGTATCAGCCGCATCAGTTGAGCCATTGGCGCAAGAGACAGCGCAAAGGCCGGCAGCACGACCTGGGCGGGAGAACCGTAGCCCAGGGCCGGCAGCCACGACAGTTTCACCGCGAACAGGATGATCAGCCCGTACGCCAGGGCGTACGAAGGAGCCGCCGCGCCCACCAGCGCCATCAGTCGGGCAAGGGTGTCCACCGGGCTGCCGCGTCGCTGGGCGGACAGGATTCCCACGGGCACGGCGACCAGCAGCGCCAGGGCCAGGGCGGCCGCCGTGAGCAGCGCCGTGGGGACGGTCCGGCGGGCAAGCTGGGCAGCCACCGGCTGTTCGGTCACGTAGGATCGCCCCATGTCACCCGCCAGGGCTTGCGACACCCAGCGAACGTATTGCACCGGCAAAGGAGCGTCCAGGCCCAGCTCGATGCGCATGGCCGACACCTCCGCCTGGCTGGGCAACTGGGCCGGGTTGCGCTGGCGCAGCACAATCTCGGCCGGGTCTCCCGGCGCCAGGTTCAGCAGGGCGAAGCTGGCCGCCGAGATGCCCAGGAGCAGCAGCGGCAGCGTGGCAAACCTTCGTACCAGGTATGCTCCCATCCTGGGGAACCTATACCTCCACCCGTTATCCCGATATCTCGCTTACTCGCTCAGTCCAATTCGGTGGTCGAAGAAATAGTGGGAGGTTGGGTGGGCCTCGAAATCGGTGACCCGGTCACTGACGCCGTACACCAGATTCACATGCGCCACCGGCAAGAATGCGGCTTCTTCCGTGACCACCGCCAGAGCCTCGCAGGCTATCTCCTTTCGACCCGCCAGGTCGGCCACGGATGTGGAGGGGGTGATTATTTCCACCAGGCGGGAAGCGTCGTAGTGCCCGTAATTGTTGGTCCCGCTGCCGCTAGCGTCGCCCTTCAACCCGGCGAACTTGCTGATGTTGAACACCGGGTCTCCCCCGCCTTGCACGATACCGTTGTACCAGCCGAAGAGATCCCATGCCGGCTCCTTGACCACCGACCATTCTGTTATGAGCACCTCGACCTTGATGCCCACATCAGCGAGCATGGCCTGGGCGGTCTCGGCCATAATGGGTAGCTGGAACCGCTCGGGGTAACCGCCGATAATAATTTCCAGCGGCTGACCTTCCTTGTCCAGGATTCCGTCGCCGTCGCTGTCGGTGTAGCCGGCCTGCGCCAGCAAATCACGCGCTGCGTCAGGATCGTAACCCGGCGCGTTCACGCCGGGACACGCCACCAGGGCTTCCGGGAGCAGGAGCTCAGCGAAGGACCCGGATCCGGGAGGAGCGACCAAACCGGCGATGCTCTCCCGGTCAATGGCGTGGGCCACCGCCCGGCGCACCAGCGGGTCGGCCAGGGTGCCGCGCTCAAAATTCACCCACCACAGGACTAGCGAGGTGCCTATGCCGGATGTCTCGGTATGTGTCCCTTGATGGGCGTTGATCGCCTGGGCGCCATCTGGTGATACGTTGACGGCAACGTCAATGTCCCCGGCTTGCAGGGCCAACTCACGGCTGTTGGTGTCGGGAATGGCGATGTGCTCGATGCCGGCCAGCGGAGGCGTTCCGCCCCAATAGTCGTCGTTGGCCACGCTGCTAAGGTGTTCCTTTGGAGCGTACTCGGTGGGGATGTACGGGCCGGTAAGGGCTCCGGCAGCGATGAAATTGCCCTCTCCGGCTGTGTCCGCCGCCGCCGCATCGGTGATGGCGAGGGCAGGCAAGATCAACAAGCCCGGCAGGGTGGGCTGCTGTACGGTCGTTGTGATGGTGACGGTTTGCGCGTCCTCGACCGTTATCGTGTCAACGGACAATGTACTGGCCGCCGCCGACGACAATCGGATAGCCCGCTCCAGGGAAGCCTTCACCGCTTGTGCATCCATCACGTTTCCGTTGTGGAACTTGACACCCTCCCGGATACCTATCCTCCACATAAAGGGCTCCACTTGTGTGGCGTCCGTCGCCAGCCACGGTTCGGGACTCAGGGTGGTTCCTGAGAGACGGAACAAGGTCTCCGACATTGCCGATTGGGTGGCGACGTAGCCGCCCTCCACCGGATCCAGGGGGCTGTCCAGCCAGATGACGCCCGCTTTCAGCATGGGCCGGTCCACAAGGGTCTCAGCCGCCGGCTCGTCCGTTGGTTGCGCGGGAGACGATGACGCCGCAGACTGAACCGGAATGGCGGTCGCGACCGCCGGCTGAGGAACAGCCGCCGCCGGTGCAGTTGCCTCGGGCGCGCTGCCCGCCGCCGGCTGGGCCGGCTCGCTGGTCGCGGCGGGAGACCCGCAGGCCACCGCCAGCAGGAACATCAGGCTCAAGCCTAATGGTAATGCAATTCTGAAACTGTTCGAAAGTACGTTAGGCATCTTTGTCCTCCAGGACGTCCCGTGATTTTCCGATGAACACCACCGCTCAAGCGAGTTCCAACTTCGCAGGATCAGCGGCGCGGGGACGCTGTCCGCGTAAGGGCAGCAAAAGACCCCGTCCGCACTGGGTGAACGGGGCTCGTGTTCGGGCGTCCTGTTGGGCTGTCGCAGATTCGCAACCTGCCAACAGATCTGCTTCACTCGTTCCGCGAAGTGCAGCTAGAGTACCCCTGATGGCAGGCTTCCTGGCTGATGGCTTATAGCGACGCGTCTCCACCTTCCCATCCGCTGGGGCGGACAGTGGTTTTCATCGGCATACTTTCTGGCAGGATGCCGCAAGAAGCGCGTCTCGCCAATTACAGTGGCGCGACCGCACCGGATTTTCACCGGATTTCCTTTTGTCCCGCGCTTTTCGACCGAGTGCCAACCGGCGTCGGCTATAGGTTGGAGCGACGGGCCACCAACAGGCGTTGGTTGGAGGGTTCAATTGTTAACACCGGCAAGTTAGCACGACGGCATCGGGCAGTCAACCTGGCGAGTTCAACGCAACGGCGCCGCTGAGCGGAGTGGGAGCGCGCGCGGCGGGGAAACGTCAGAATCAGGATTTTCAAGATTTGGGGATCATCAGGATTGGGATCGTTCCGTGATGGAGACCTTCCAATCCTGCCCAATCACGAAATCCCGTAAATCCTGCTTCCGACGATTCACGAAGGCGCTCGCGCAACAAGGAGCGGCGCTACCCGATAGGGAAGCTCAGGAAATGTCGATGCCCACGGGGCAGTGGTCGGATCCCATCACGTCGGGCAGTATGAAGGCATCGGTCAGGTTGGAGGCGAAATCGCTGTCGGTGAAGAAGTAGTCGATGCGCCAGCCCACGTTCCGATCCCGTGCCCGAGTCACCTGGTTCCACCAGCTGTAGTTGTGCGGTTCCTGGTTGAACCGGCGAAAGGTGTCGATGTAGCCGTGTTCCAGGAAGGTGTCCATCCAGGCCCGTTCCTCCGGGAGAAAGCCGGAAATCTTTGCGTTTTCCTTGGGCCGGGCAAGGTCGATTTCCTTGTGGGCGGTATTTACGTCGCCGCACACGATCACACTGCGGCCTTCCCGTCGCAGCGTGTCCACGTAATCCAGGAAGGCGTCGTAGAACTCCATCTTGTAACGCAGACGTTCGGCGGATTGCTTGCCGTTGGGGAAATATATGCCCAGGAACACGAAATCGTCGAAGTCGGCGACGATGGTGCGCCCCTCGCTGTCGAACCGTTCGACGCCCAGGCCGAAACTGACGCTGCGGGGTTCATGCCCTTCGCGGGTGTAGAGGCCCACGCCGCTGTAACCCTTGCGCTCCGGAGTGGTGAACCAGTTGGAATAGCCCTCCACCTGCTTCAATGCGGTGGGCAACTGGGACTCGTGGGCCTTAGTTTCCTGGAGGCACAGCACGTCGGGCTGCTCTTCCTGAAACCACTCAAGAAATCCCTTTTTGTGAACTGCCCGGATGCCGTTAACGTTCCATGAAATCAGTCTCATGCTCTGTGCCCTCAGCCATACCATCCCCGGAAGGAAAGGGGAAATTGCCCTCCGCGCCCGATTTTAGCACAGGCAGTGGGCCGCATTAGAAGCTCCCCGGGAGCCGGTAAGTGTTCAGAATCCAGGCGGTGGTCATTGGGAGGCGCTTGCGCCGTGGCAATCTCTACGCCATAGCAACAATGTCTGCCCCAACGGACTCCCCTACACCAACGAGATTGCCGCGCTGCGCTCGCAATGACGCAACCCCACAATCGAAAGCCCAGCCGGTTTAGCCGGGCGTGTGGCTCGTTGGCAACGAGATTGCTAAACTGCGCTGCCAGAACAGAAAAGAGGTGAACCATGACCAGGGCTCCCGCGACGCGCATCCAACGAGTTCAACCCCCGGCCACCCTGGCCGCCGGCGAAAAAGCCCGGCAACTGGCCCGGCAGGGTCACGACGTGATTGACCTGGGTCAGTCCAGTCCGCACCACGTGACCCCGCAGCACATCATTGACGCCGGGATCCAGGCCCTGAACGCAGGACTTACCAACATCAGTTCGTCCCGTGGGCTCCCCGAGTTGCGCCAGGCCATGTCCGCGAAGCTGGCCGCCCATAATGGCCGCGCCGTTGATCCCGACGGCGATATCCTGGTAACTCCCGGCAGCAAGATGGGGCTGTATGAGGCCATAAACGCCTACATTGAGGCGGGAGATGAAGTGCTGGTGCTCGAGCCTACGTGGGTCAGCTTCAGTCAGCAGGTGGAGATGGCCGAGGGTGTGCCAGTAGCCGTGCCACTCAGCGAAGAGGAGGAATACCACATCAGCTACGAGCAATTGCAGGAATACGTCACCTCGCGTACCAAAATGATTGTCGTCAACAACCCCAACAATCCCACGGGCCGGGTCTACACCGAGGAAGAATTGGCAGCCGTAGCGCGTCTGGCCCGGGAGCAGGACCTGCTGGTCGTTTGCGATGAGACCTACGAGTATTTCCTCTACGATTCCAACCGGCACGTTACCATCGCGAACTTGGAGGGTATGGCGGAGCGAACGCTGACCAGTTACACCTTCACCAAGGCCTATTCGATGTCCGGCTGGCGGTTGGGCTGCATCGTGGCTCAGTCAAACCTGCTGGAGCCACTGCTGAAGATCCAGGAGCAGACGGCCAGTTTTGTCTCTCCCTTTGTGCAGATGGCTGGGGTGGCCGCCCTCCAGGGCCCCCAGGATCACTTGCCCAGGTGGCGGGAGGATTGCGATGAACTGCGCGCGCGCTGCGCCGGCCGGTTGTCCCAGGTTCCCGGCGTGCACTGTCCGCTGCCCGAGGGGGCCACTTTCCTGTTTCCTCGCTACTCGGCAGATGTGTCATCGACGGAGTTGGCCGAACTGCTGGTGGAGCGGGAAGGAGTGGTGGTAACCCCCGGCATCGGCTTTGGCGAAAGCGGTGAAGGACACTTCCGTATTGCCCTGATGCGGTCTCCCGCTGACCGAGTTGTGGAAGGGGTGGAACGCATAGCGCGAGTCCTGGAAACTCTCTAGCCGGCTTGGCGCTTTCGGGACAGCCTGCCTCCCAATGGTAGGCGGCCTCACGCGTACCCGCTTTGCTGCCATTGGGACGCCTCTGCTGCCCGCTTCGAGCCTGAACCGCTATGGCGCGGCGCATCAATCAAATCTTGTCCATCCTGTGCATCCATGCAAATTCCCCAATCTCGCCAAACTGGGTACGCGTGAGGGGAGGCGGCTGCTTGTCCCAATGTCAACGGTCTGATACAAGTGTCAGGCGCATGGCGTCTTCTCTTTCGGCTCTCCTCAACTGGCGACCCAACACACCCTTCTACTACGGTTGGCTGGTACTCGGCCTGTCGGCCGCCGGGGCGTTCGTGGCGACGGCGCCGGCTGGCGTGGTGTTGGGAGGAGTGCAGACCTACATCATTGACGACACCGGTTGGGCCCGAACCCACATCGGCCTTGCCGCCAGCTGCGGGGTAGCGCTGTCGGGTGTCTTCGCCCCCTTTGCCGGACGCCTGGCAGACCGGTACGGTCCCCGATGGCTCATGCCCATCGGAGCGATTGTCCTAGGCTTGTCCATGTTGGCAATCGCCGAAGTGACCAGTTCCTGGCAATTCATGATCGCCGCGATCATCGGGCGGGCCATCAGTCAACCCTTCCTCATCGGTGTGGTGCCGCGGACGATGGCGGTCAACTTCTTCAACCGGCGCCGCAACATCGCGCTGGCATTGACGGGCATCTATCGTCCCATCAGCGGCGCGCTCATCATCCAAGCGTTTTCCGTGATCACGGTGCTGGCCGACTGGCGGATGGCCTTCCGGCTGATGGGGGTTTTGAGCCTGTTCGTGGCGATCCCCATGATCGTCATCATGCGCCGGCGTCCGGAGGACATCGGGATGCTGCCCGACGGCGCCCGGGCGACCGGCGCGACTGCACAGTCAGGCAGCCCCGCGTCGGCACGGGCCGGCCACGGTCCGGCGGCGCGCCCCGGCGAAGAGGTGAGCTGGACGTCCCGGGAGGCGATGCGGACCAAAGCCTTCTGGATGGTGTCGATGGTCGCCTTCCTGAACGTCAGTGGCAGTTCCGGCCTGGGGTTCAGCCTGGTTCCCTACCTGCACGAGTCCGCGAGACTGACCACTCCGCAGGCGACGGGCGTGCTCAGCATCAGCACCTTCCTGGCGTTAGCAGCCTGGTGTGGGGTCAGGTGGCGGGCAGGCTGACCCCGCGCTGGTGCATCGTGGCGGCCATGGGCGTGTCGGCGCTGGCGACCCTTTGGCTGTTTCAGGTGAATTCGCTGGCGGCAGCCTACGCCTACGGGGTGTTCTGGGGGTTATTCCACAGCGCGCTGGAGGTGCTGATATACATGCTGCTGGCCGACTATTTCGGCCGCAACTCCTACGGCGCCATCGCCGGCGCCATGCGTCCCTTCGAGGCCGGCGGTCTGGGCCTGGGGCAGATCGTGGGGCCGGTGGTGTACGACCTGACCGGCAGCTACACCATCCTGATCCTTTTCTCGGCGGCGGCGCAGGCCTCGGGGATGCTCCTGATGGCGGTGGCGCGGCGTCCGGAGCGTCGGGCGCCGCTGGCGGCCGAAGCGGCGTAGGCTGAGTCTCCCAAACCCTTGACCGGATAGGAACGCTGCACGGTTTCGGAGTTTTCCAGCTAGGCGGTGTCGCTTGCAGGCGGGATTACCGTGCTCGGATCTGCGTACCGTGCCATGAAGCCCCTGATAGCGGTGAAGTACTGCTGGAAGCCCACGTACATCAGATCGTTGTGGCCCGCGCCCGGTATGATCTCCAGGTGCTTGTGGGCAGTCTCCAGCTTGTTGAACATGTCCACCGCGTCGGCCAACGGCGCCGATTCGTCCCACTGGCCGTGGATCACCAGCGCGGGAATGTGGATGGCAAAGAACTTGGCCTGGTAGTCGTCCTCCAGCGCCTGTGTCACCTCCGGCTCCAGCCCCTGGGCTATGCGTCCCAGGTTGGGCCGCCCGCTCTCGATGATGACGCCGTTGATCCGGTCGCCGGCGGCTATCGCAAGCTCACCGGCGGAGTGGCGACCCATGGAGCGACCCATGACGTACAGCGGACCCGTGAACCGCAGCGTCCGCATCGTATCCTGTAACCAGTCCAGCACCTCGTGCGCGTCCGACAGTATGGTGTTGAAGCTCGGTGACCCGCTGGACGCGCCGAAGCCCCGGTAGTCGGCGACGAAAAAGTTCGCGCCGATTCCGTTGTAGTGCGGCGCGATCTCGTCGTAACGGGCGACGTTCTCGCCGCCGCCGTAGAAAAACAGCACGGTGGGGTTTTCCCGCCCCACCGCAAAGAAACGGCACGACAGCGTGGTCCCGTCGGACAGGCTCACCCCGTAGTCCACCGCTCCGGGAGGCGTATCCGTCCAGCCCCGCAGAGGATGAAAAGATCGGGCCGACGTCTCGGGGTTGTCCAGCACGGAGTAATCAACGGCGGCCATGGCGGTCCCTCCAGCGGTGATGAGACACATTCTATCTATTGTTGCGCGGGTCTCGGGAACAACATCGGCGAGTCTGCGGCGAGGCTTGGGCAAAGTCCATCCCGGCGGCGACTGTCAGAATCAGGATTTCCCGGATTTTGAGATTTGCCGGATATTCATAAATCCCGAAAATCCCCTAATCTCGGTAATCCTGATTCTGACGATGGCTTTGCGCAAGGCTCGTGTCTACGGTGACCTCACCAGACCTCGGCCGCGATGGAGATTGCATTCAACGCCGCCGGGTAGCCCGCGTACCCTCCGGTCTGGATCAGCACCTCCACGATTTCCTCGTTGGAGAAACCCACTCGAGGGCCGGCCCGCAGGAAGTTGCGCAACTGGCCGTCGGCCCGCAGCGCCGTCAGCGCGGCCGTGGTGCACACCACCCTGGATTTCAGGTCCAATCCCGGGCGGAAGAAAATCTCCCCGAACCCGTACTGGTAGGTGAGCACCCGTAGGTCCGGCGCAAGGTCCATCAACGCGCTGTTGTAGCCTCCCTGTCCCTCCGCGCCGAAGAGCTGCTCCCGGAGCTCGCGCCCCCGTGTCTCCATCTCCTCCAGGCTGAGCTCAGGAACCTCGGTCTGCGGCGCTTCGATGCCCCGGTCACGGAAGGCCTCGTGCACGAGCTCCAGGGAATTGACCGCCGAGGGGAACCCGGCGTAGAGCGAGCAGTGGATTGGCACTTCCTGGATTTCCTCCGGCCCCAATCCCAGGTTCAGCGCGCTGTGGACGTAGGTCTGAAACTGCGAAAGGCGCTGGAGGGAAGAAAGGACGGACAGCGTCGCCAGCATCCGGTAGCGGATGTCCAGGCCGGGTCGGGACCACACCGCGCCAAAGATGGACTCGCCGGTAAAGTTCCTCAGGCCGGGGATGCTGGCCGTCGCCCGGGGACGTTCCCGCACGGGATACGTGCCGTGTTGCAGTCGCTCCCGTATCTCATCGCCCTTGCGCCGGAGTTCTTCACGCCGGGTTTCCTCACGATTAGTCATTGCTTGTCTCCAGTTTGGTGTGAGACGGCCGTCTCACGCGTACTCAGTTTCACTCGAACCGTCATTGCGAGCGAAGCGCGGCAATCTCGTCCGGGGAACGGATGCTGCTGCAGGAACGAGATCGCCACGTCGCTGCGCTCCTCGCGATGACAAACTGAGTACACGCGAGAGAAGGCCATGGGTTGCACTTGTATCAGACCGCCACCGTTGGGACAAGCAGCGGTGGCTCCCGCGGAGCGTTGCCGGTGCCGCCGACCCCATCTATACTCGCCACAACAGCATCGCAACACCGCCCACCGCAAACGGGAACGCCTGCCGGAGGTAAGACCATGGCCACTGCGAAAGTGAACGGAGCCGAACTGTATTACGAGGAGACCGGCAGCGGTCCGCCCATCATTCTCTCTGCCGGCGGACTCCAGGGCCAGGCCAGCAGCTACCAGCCGGTGATCGATGCGCTGTCCCAGGAGCACCGCGTGGTGACCTACGACCGCCGCTTCGGCGGCCAGTCCCGCAGCCCCATGGTGGTGCAGACGTGGGACATGGTCTGCGATGACGTGTTCGGCCTGATGGACACCCTGGGCATCGAGCAGGCCAACCTGGGCGGCGGCTCCTTCGGGGCGGCCATCTCCCTGGGCTGCGCCGTGCGCCGGCCCGAGCGGGTCCGCGCCATCTTCCCGTCCAACATCGCCGGCGGCACCATCTGCGACGCCTACCTGGCCGCCAAGCTGTTCAAGAGCATGGACTGGGCCGAGAACCAGGGCATCGGCGCGATCGTCGACGCCTTCGACCCCGACGACCGTTTCTCGCCCTTCAGCCCCGAGCTGGCCCAGACCGACGCCGACTACCGCGCGAACCTGGAGTCCATGAACACCGAGGACTTCATCCAGGTGATGCGCGACACCATCCACGCCCTGTTCGGCGGCCCCTACCTGACCCTGGGCATGACCGAAAAGGCGCTCAAGAGCGTCTCAGTCCCGGCCATGGTCATGCCGGGCAACAACGACGTCCACCCCCGCGGCCTGGCCGAGGCCGTCCACCGCCTGGTCCCCAACTGCCGCTGGGCCGAAGTCCGCCCCCACAGCGAGGAGCCGGAAAAATACACGGAGCGGGTGCTGGAGTTCCTGGCGGAGGTGGAGGGGTAGGGAGGGAATAACCGGCGTCCAACTGGGCTACCTCGAGTTTGAGTTGGTTGGGTTGGGACGCGGCACTTGGAAGCAACTTACCGCCCGCTCGCCATCCGCCGGACCTCGCGACAAGCGAGGCTCCAGCAAACCGCTGCGGTCCGGCGGCACGAGTTGGGCATCTGATTGTCCGATACAATATGTTGTGCGTTGAACACGCCGGCAAAAGTGTCGATGCCCTTCAGGTCGTTATCTACCGATCAGTCCCAGTTGGAAGAAAATCATGGCTGACATTCTGCTCACCGAAGACAGCAAGCAACACATAGCGAAGATCGCCAAGCGCGACCTGGAAGCGCAATTCAAAGGCGAGGTCTCGTTGGTCGAAATCAACGTCGAGACCCGCATAGGGAACGATGGGGAACCCTATACCCACCTTTCGATCGTGTATGACAGCCCCGACGTTGAATTGGATCCGAAGATCCTGTCCGGATTCAACCGACGCAACCTGGACGCTTTAGTGCCCTACGTTCCCACGCCCATCATCACGCAGTCCTATACCCACGCGAAAGAACACCAGCAGATCAGAAAGTTGATCTCGGAAGGTCATCTGCCGGACGTCAATGCATGATGTGGCAAAGCCTTCTCTGTGTGGGTTAGCGGACGTTGATGGAGGTGGGGCGTCAAGCATCCTCGCGAACGGATCAACACAGCTGCTTGTAAGTCGCCTCGTTGAGAACGTTAGGTGCTAACTGGGGGTACAGAGAAAAGAGGGTTATACAAATCCTCGGTTAACCAGTCCGTATTTACAGAGGGGTCAATTTGATTCAAACCGAGAACCAAATGCCCGACTGTTTTGACGCATTTGTCTGCTTCGCTCAGTGATATCCCGTAATAATTGCTCATGAAACCGTCGGGAGGTACGAGCTCGCCATCTACAACCGTGACGGCTGATTTGGGACGGCTATGCACAAGCTTGTTTCGGGTTGAAACCAAAAATTGCAAGTCTTGCATGGGTCGTTCCCCTGGATCCAACCTTTGCCCACTGTTTAGCAACGCCGGTATCACGAGCCATTTTGCTTCTAACGATAAATTGTCCACAGAGTTCAGGAGCCTAGCGGGTTGAGACTTCCATCGGGGATAAAAGTTTATAAATGCTTCAGCAGCCATGGCCGCAAAAACACAGGCTTGTGTCAGCGATTGACATTGAGCTACAAGTAACCTTATGCGCTCAGAGTTCCCGATCGCGGCATCCTCAGCGTTATCGCGTCCAGTGGACTGAACGAAAAATTCTTGTAGGCTCGACTCCGATCGAGCATGATGTGTTAGATTCTCCTCATGCTTGTACCCCTGCTCGAGATTGCTACGGGCAATTTGCAGGTACAGTTGGTGGTTAGAATGCAATAGTACAGTTCGCTGGGTCATCCGAATTTCCTCGTCGAACGCGGTCCTGTTTAGGACGGGCTATTTCCATGTGCGTTACGTTGTGCATCTAATATTCGTCTAGCATGAGTTTACACCAAATGATTCATTCAGGCGATTGTTTCCGACCAGAAACTCGCTTACCTAAAAGCGCCCTACCCCGCCACCAGCATCCCGTCGGTGCTCATCAGCGGCGACAGCAGCCGGGGCGCGCCGTCGGTGACCAGAACCATGTCCTGCAGGTGCCAGCAGGGGCCGATGTGCGGCTCCAGCGCGACGACCATGCCCTCCTCCAGCACGCGGTCGCTGGACGGCACCATGTACGGCTCCTGCTGGTGCCACCACGCGCCCACGCCGTGGCCGGCCAGCGCCACGTTGCCATCGAAGCCGGCGTTGTGGAAGGCGTCGTTGGCGAAGTGGTAGATGTCCGCCGCCCGCGCGCCGGGGACGCACCGGTCGATGGTGCCCCGGTAGATGTCCAGCACCACCTGGTAGGTCCGTTTCTGCTCGGCTGAGGGCTCGCCCACGCAGACCGTGCGCGACTGGTGGCCGGGATAGCCGTTGAGGTATGCGACGTAGTCGTTGCGGATGATGTCACCGGCCTCGAAGGCCAGGTCGCTCTCGCCGCCGTAGCCCACGGTGTTGCGGCTGGAGTTCAGGATGCCGTGCGTCCAGTTGGCGCCCCGCCGCAGGCAGCTCTCCACGATGCGGCTGTGCACCAGCCGTTCCGTGTCGCCGGGCCGCACCGTGGGCAGCACCTCCAGGTAGGCCTCGTCCAGCAGTTGCGCGCCGGCCTCCAGGGCCGCCACCTCCTCGGGCGTCTTGATCCAGCGCACCCGGTCCATCGGCTCGGTGCTGTCCACGATGCGCGCCCGGGGCAGCAGCAGCCCGATCTCCTCCCACCGGTTGGCGCTGACGTAGCTCTTCTCGAACCCGATGGTTTCCTCGGCCAGCCCCAGTTCCCGCAGCACGGCGGCCGCCCGCTCGTAGGGCGACTCCGCGTAATCGTCCACCACCTCGATGCGCTCCAGCCACGAGTCGCGGCGGGCCAGCGGCGCGGCGTAGGAGTTCAGCACCAGCACCGGACCGCCGTGTCGCGGCCAAACCAGCAGCACCTCCCGCGGCGAGTCGGGAAACTCCAGGTGCCGCGCCAGCGTGCCGGGATAGGCGAACCCGGCCAGGTAGGTGAAGTTCTTGCCCGAGCGCGCCACCACCGCCGACACGCCCTCCTCGTCCATCAGCCGGTGCAGCCGCTCCACGTTGGCGATTATCTTGCCGAAGGCGTTGGCCATGAATTTCACACTCCTTGGGGCTGGCCATTTATTTCGTGACGCTTCGGGTCACAGAACGGGACCGGCCATTTATTGCTCGGATACGGGCACGAACACCGGCAGCACCACATCCGGGTCGTCAGCGGTGGGAATGAAAGTCACCCGCACCGGCATACCGATGCTGATGTCCTCGGGCGCGACATGCAGGACGTTGCTGCACACCCGCAGTCCCTCCTGCTCCTCCAGCTCGATCATGCAGATGTTGTAGGGAGTCTGCTCCCGCTCGCGGATGGCGGGATGCACGGGATGGCGCACGATGACAAACGAGTAGACGACCCCCCGGCCGCTGACCGTCGTCCAGTCGTATTGCAGCGATGAGCACTCGGGACACATCGGCGTCGGCAGGTGGCGGAACCGTCCGCAGGCCGCGCACCGCTGGATGCGAAGATCGCCGGTCCGCGTGCCTTCCCAGAACCCCTGCTCGTAATCAGGGACGCGCTCCAGGTCGGGCAGCGGTACGCCCTCCAGGGGCGCGATCATCGGCCGAGATTTGGCTGCGGATTCGCTTTGCTGGACCATACGGTTCCTCGCTATCCCCGGCGGATTATCACCGCGCCGCTCAGCTGGGCGACGCTGCTGCACGACAGCACGCGGTTGATGGTTTTGTGCGGCGGCTGCGCGGTGGAATCCCCGCGGATCAGGCGCACCGCCTCCTGCACGTGGGTCAGGCCGTGGATGTACGCCTCGGAGTGGTTGCCGCCGTGGGTGTTGACGGGAAGCGCGCCGTCGAACCGGATGTTCTCGCCGCCCTCCACGAAGTCCTTGGCCTCGCCCGGCGGCACAAACCCGTAGGTCTCCAGGTTGATCAAGCAGAACGGCGTGAAGTGGTCGTAGAACATCATCGCGTCCATGTCCGACGCGCTGAGCCGGGCCCGGGCCCACAGGTCCCGCGCCGTGTGCTCCGACTCCGCCACGGCCAGGTCGGGCCGGTAGATGATCCCGTCGTTGCGCGGGCCGGAGCCCTGGGCCGCCGCTTCCACCAGGGTCAGGGTGTTGGAGTGACGCAGTTCCCGCGCCCGCTCGGCGGTGGTCATCACTACGGCGGCGGCCCCGTCGTTTTCCTGGCAGAAATCCAGCACGTGCAGCGGGTCCACCACCATGCGCGAGTTCTGGTGGTCGTCGATGGTGATGGGCTCCCGGCGCAGCGCCCGCGGGTTCCGCGAGGCATGCTCCCGCAGGGTCACGGCCACCCAACCGAAGTGGCGGCTGATGGCTCCGTATTCATGCATGTATCGGCGCACGAACATGCCGAACCGGTGCGCCGGCGCCATGTTGCCCCACGGCACCGCAAAACTGTCGGCCCCGCCGGGTATGCTTTCGGGACCCCTTGCCCGCCCCAGGCGCACGCCGGAGCGGAGGTTGGCGGCGCGAAAGCACACCACGTAGTTGGCATAACCGGCCGCTATGGCCGCCGCCGCGTGTCCCACCGTAGCGTTGCCCGCGCCGCCGCCGTAGGAGATCGACTCCCAGTGGCGCAGGTTCTTGATGCCCAGGGACTGCGTCAGCAGCGTCTCGTGGTTCGACTCCATGTCGTAGCGGATCAGGCCGTCGATGTCCCGCGGCGAAATGCCGGCGTCGTCGCACGCCGCCTTGATCGCCTCCGATGCCAACTGCAACTCGCTGCGACCCGAGTCCCACGAGAACTCCGTTTCGCCGATGCCGACGATCGCCGCCTTGTCCCGTATGCCGTTGGTGTCGGCGGGGATGATGTTGGGCGCCATCATCTGCTATTCCTCCTCCCAGTCCACCACCCGGCGTTGCTTGAAGTCGAGGATCTGGGCGTCGCTGTACCCCAACTCCTGCAGGATGGGCCGGGTGTGCTGGCCCCTGAGCGGCCCCGGCCCGGCCTTGCCCGAGGTATCCGAGAACTCAACCACCGGAGCGTACCGCCAGAACTTGCCGAACCGGGGAGCCGACACGTCGGTCAGCATCCCCTGCTCCCGCACGTGGGGGTCGTCGTTGAAGAAGTAGTACATCCCGCGATCTTCGGCCCTTACGCACGCCACGTCCGCGGCCGTCAGCAGCCGTTCCCAGTGCAACGGCTCGTTTGTGTCGAACACCCGGCCCAACTCCTCGGCCAGCGCGTCGTCGTGCTCCTGCCGCTTGTCGGCGCTGGCAAACCGGGGATCATCCAGCAGATCCGTCCGCTCGATGGTCTGGCACAGCGCCTCCCACTCGTCCTCGAATGGGCAGGCCAGGAACACCCAGCCCGTCTTTGCCCGGTACAGCCGGTACAGCGCGTGCAACCCGTACCCGTCCCGGTCCGGCAGCGGCCGCGCCGGCTTGTCCTCGTGCCAGTAGAAGTCGTCGATGTTGGCGTAGGCGTTGGCCGCGATCATCGTCGACTCGACGTACTGCGCCGCGCCGGTTCGCTCCCGTGCGTACAGGCCCAGCAGCAGGCCCACGGCGTTGACCATGGCCGTGTTGTGGTCGGCGGTGCCGTCGTTGGCCCGCTTGAGCCGTTTGGATACGGCGGCAATCTCGTCGATGGTCATGGGCTGATCTGGCGGCGGGAAAGCGTCCCGCCCCATCTGCGCCACGCCGCCGCCGGATACCGCGCCGGCGATGGGCGCCATGGACGGCCGGTGCGAGTAGGGCCCGGTGGAGCCGTACCCGCCGGCGTACAGGTACACCAGGTCAGGGTTGATCTCCTTCAGCTGCTCGTATCCGATGCCCGTCCGTTCCGGCGCGCCCGGCCGCATGCTGTGCAGCAACAGGTCGGCCCTGGCCGCCAGCTTGCCCATGATCTCCTGGCCTTCCTCGGTCTTGAGGTCAAGGCAGATGCACTCGGACCCCGCCATGGTCCGGTGCGCCGAGAAGGGCAGGCCCTGCCGTCCCCAGTCGCCGCCCGGCGCCTCGATGCGGATCACCCGCGCGCCCAGTTCGGCCACCAGCGCGCAGCCCAGCGGGCCGTTGATCACCGTCGCCAGGTCCAGCAGCGTGATCCCCTCCAGCGCCCGCTCGGGCATCGGCGCCCTGGAGCCATTGGATCGACTCCCGTTGCTGCTGCCCAACCGCGCCAGCACTTCCTCGGTGTGCTGTCCCGGAAGCGGAGCCGGTCCCGGCGTGCTGCCCGGCGTCTCTTTCATGCTCACCATGGGGCCGAGGTGCCGCGTGTCACCCACCGCCGGGACGTGGACACGCTGCACGTTGCCGTTGTGCACGATCTGGGGATGCTCCAGCGCCCGTTCGGAGGTGTAGTAAGGCTCGGCGGCCACGTTGCCGGCCTCGCCCAGGAATATGCCCATCCACTCGTCCAGCGTCTTCTGCTGGACCTTCTCCAGCATGATCCGTTCCAGCGCGGCCACGGCATCCTGGTCCAGCCGGGGCGCCGTCTCGAACCGCGGGTCCTCGTAGATGAAGTCCATGTCCAGCCAGTGCATCATCGACCGGAACAGCCGCTCCACCACGTTGCCCAGCTGGATCCACTGGCCGTCCTTCGTGCGCGCCGGCAGGTAGCCCGTGGGATTGGGCCGCCCGATGCCCACCCGGGGGTCCGGCGGGTATTCGTCGGGCCGGTTCTCCACCATCTGCCCGTGGACCCAGGACACGTGGTCGTAGGTGGTCACGGCCTTCAGCATGCTGGTCTCCACCCGCTGGCCTCGGCCGGTCTTCTCCCGCACGTACAGGGCGGCCGTGATGCCGCGCAGCAGGGCCGTGGCGGCGGCGTGGCAAACGCCCTGCACCACCACGTAGTTGGGGCCCTCGCGCGGATTCTGCTCGGCGAACATCATCATCCGACCGCTCTTGGCGGCGACCACCGCGTCGTATCCCTTGTAGTTGGCGTAGGGCCCGTGGGACCCGAAGCCGGTCAGCGTGGCATACACCAGACCGGGGTGCTCGTCGCGCAGGCTTTCGTAGTCCACGCCAAGCCGCTGGGCGACGCCCGGCCGAAAGTTCTCCACCACCACGTCGGCCAGCCTCGACAACTCCCTGGCCCGGTCTCGGCCCGGCTCGGTCTTCAGGTCCAGGACGACGCTCTTCTTCCCACGGTTCCACTGTATGGAACCGGGCGCGTCTCGGAATTTCTCACCACCAGGCGGCTCGACCTTGATGACCTCCGCGCCAAAGTCGGACATCACCATGGTGGCCACGCCGCCGGCGCGCCCGCTAGTGAAGTCCAGAACGGTGATTCCGTCAAAGACCTGCGCCATCGCTCCCCCCTTGGCAGTCCTCCAATGTCGTGTGTCACCGTGCCTGTGCCCCTGGGACGGCTGCCGGCCCAATGGTACGGCCTTTTCGCTGTCGGCGCCATCCGCGATATCTCGCGAGTCGGGCGGTCCCATGCGTACCCGGTTTAGTAATTTGTCAGAAGCAGGATTTTCGAGATTAGCGGATTATCGGGATTGGGGCCATTCTGTGAAGGAGATGTAATTGTTCAGAGTTGCGGGGAAAGTGTCATTGCGAGCGAAGCGCGGCAATCCCGTTGTCTCAAGGGAGTCCCGTCGGGGCAGGGGTTGCTGCTACGGCGTCGAGATTGCCACGGCGCAAGCGCCTCGCAATGACAACCCCCTGAATTCTGAACAGCTACAAGGAGATATCCCAATCCTGCCCGATCATAAAATCCCGTAAATCCTGATGCTGACGATACCACCGTCCAAAGTGGGGCCGCGTGAGCATCCAAGCGCTGCCGTGTTTGCGGCTGTAGTTGTCGCCGTGCCATACTGCCACATCGGGTGACATCGTGACCAACTTCGCCGACCGCACCATCTGGACCGGGGACAACCTCGACATCCTGCGCGGCCTCAACTCCGCGTGCGTTGACCTGATCTACCTGGACCCGCCCTTCAACTCCAACCGCAACTACGCCGCCCCGGTGGGCAGCGCGGCGGCCGGCGCCGCCTTCAAAGACACTTGGACCCTCTCCGACCTGGACGTGGCCTGGATGGGCCTCATCGCCGACGAGCAGCCGGCCATGTACCAGGTGCTCCAAACCGCCGGCCTCACCCACGGCAAGGGGATGCAATCCTACCTGTGCATGATGGCCGTGCGCCTGCTGGAAATGCGCCGCGTGCTGAAAGACACCGGCTCCATCTACCTCCACTGCGACCCCACCGCCAGCCACTACCTCAAGCTGCTGATGGACGGCATTTATGGACAGACCAATTTCCGTAACGAAATCAGTTGGAGCCGATCAAATCCCAAGAGCCTTCACGCAGTTAATTTTCCGAACAACCGGGACGCCATCCTGCGGTATTCGAAGGGAGGCGATGTCACGTTCCACAAGGTCTTCGTGGCTCACGACCCCGCGTATGTAGACAAAGCCTATAAATACACTGACGAAGATGGCAGGCGGTATCGTCTCTTGCCCCTTCTTAATCCCAGCAAAGATCGCCCGAATCTCACCTACGAGTTTTTGGGAGTTACCAGGGTGTGGCGGTGGACGCGGGAGCGAATGCAACAGGCGTATGACGACGGAATCGTGGTGCAGTTGAAGCCAGGTGCGGTTCCGCAATATAAGTACTATCTCGACCAATCGCCGGGACGGACCGCGACAGACGATTGGAATGACGTCCCGCAAACCGCGGGGCGCGAACGGGTCGGCTACCCCACGCAGAAGCCCCTCGCCTTGCTGGAGCGCATCATCAAGGCATCTTCCAACGAGGACGACATAGTTCTGGACCCCTTCTGCGGCTGCGCCACCGCCTGCGTGGCCGCGGAGAACCTGGGCCGCCGCTGGATTGGCATCGACATTTCGCCCAAAGCCGTCGAACTGGTCAACATGCGCCTCCAGCAGACCATGGGCGAGCTCTTCCACAACCGACTGGTCACCGCCCGGACTGACATCCCCCGTCGCACCGACATCGATGCGCCCATCCCGTACCGCCAGAACAAGCACGTCCTCTTCGGGCAGCAGGAAGGCCGCTGCAACGGCTGCAAATCAGCCTTCGAGTTCCGCCACCTGGAAGTTGACCACATCATCCCGCAGTCTGGCGGCGGCACCGACCACCTCGAAAACTTGCAACTCCTCTGCGCCCACTGCAACCGCGTAAAGGGGGATAGGCCGCAGGAATACCTGGTAGCCCGCCTGCGGGAAATGGGCATGGCGGCGTAGGCGTGTGAAGGGACAGAAAAGACGATAGCGATACGGGGAATCGAAAATGACGTTGACGATGCGGGAAACGAAAGAAGCTATCCTTGCCATGCTCGGTGCTGCCAATGGGCTGGAAACTCGGCTTCACGGACCACATCCGTCCCAACTGGACGAGTACATGGTGCCGGGGAATTATGCTTACGCCGAAAGCGTCGAGCGGGGAGCGGAAGGAGACAAATTCAACTGGGTTGCATATTCTTACTACGGACAAGAAGAGTACGTGCCCTCCCCGGATTTGAAGGCGCAATTGGAGCGAGTGTTTACCGATAACGAATTATGTCAGAACGTCCGCATGACCATCTACCAAAATGAAGACGACATGGCTCACCGTGTCGAATACCGTTTCCACACGTTCGGCGTGGAACTTTCTGAGGGTCCAGACGGCCCCGATTTTTGCCCGTCGTGCGGCTGGAACACCGAGCACTTGAAATGCAACGCTGGCCCCGACTACCATCCCGATGAGGCGTGCCACTACCTTTGCTCGAACTGCGGCACGGACACCGGAATTACCACCCCATGCATTCGCCAGATAACGCTCAAGGCGCAATTCAAAATGAATGCGGTCTTGACTCATTCGCCAGACATCATTTCGGCTGTCAGCCCGGGCGTGAACAACGCGGTCGGAGAGATTTTGATCGGCTACGCGCTGGCCGAGAACAACCTTCGAGCAATGATGGTGAACGTTCCCGGCCATAATCCTCGCAGCTACCTGTCAGCGGACATCGAACGCCTGAAAAAACACAAGGCAGCAATTGTAGCGTCGGCGTCGGCAAAATCAGCCGATGGTGGGCAAGCGATGGAAGAGTGCATCGTCGCCATCGTTAATGCGTTCGACAAAATCCGGGCAAAGCGGAATGCGCTCACCCATGGCCAATTGATGCAGGTGGGTTTGAGCACCTTCACTATCGGAGGCGACGACACCGACCGCGACAAAGACCGGGGGGCACGTCTCCAAATCGAACACGACGGCGAAACCGTGGAACTGACCGAAGACGGAATCCAGGAGTTGCTCGACAATGCCCGTGAGTTACAAGCCCATGTCGGGGGCCTCGGCCGGATATCAGAATTTCTAGCGAGCCGATAATGCGACGGTAAAGAGCACTGCAATGTCCGGCGCCACTGACACGGAAACGGAGGGATCTGCTGGTGTAGCTTGGCTGGCACGTTATTTCGGAATAACTAAAACTGAATTGATACACAGAACGTGTATGCCGTTTGGCCCGGGGTCCCCGTCCCGTTACATCTCAGGAGTCCGTTGACGGGTATATCCTTGCGCACTACACTGTGCTGTTGGCCGCCCTGCGGGGTAGCCCGCACATGTTTTCGAATTGCCCACGCTCGGGGAGGTATCCACCATGCCATTGCCGCCCAACCGCGTAGATTACAGCCCAATCATCGACCGGCCCGTCATCAAGTGGCCCAACGACGCCCGGGTCGCCCTGTGGATCGCGCCCAACGTCGAGCACTACGAGTACGAGCCCGAGTTCGACGGCCAGCGCGACCCCTGGCCGCGCATGCCCTATCCCGACGTCCAGCAGTATTCCTACCGGGACTACGGCAACCGGGTGGGCTTCTGGCGCATGGCCGACGTGCTGGACAAGCACAACATCCGCTGCTGCGTGTCCCTGAACATGGCCGTGCTGGAGCACTTCCCCGAGATCGGCGAGGCCATGGTGCAGCGCAACTGGGACTTCATGAGCCACGGCATCTACAACACGCGCTACCTGAACCACTACACCGAGGAGCAGGAGCGGGAGTTCTACCGCGACACCATCGACACCCTGAAAAAGCACACCGGCAAGCAGCTCAAGGGCATGCTGGGCCCGGCCATCTCCGGCACCGAGCGCACCCCCGACCTGATGGCCGAGGCCGGCCTGATCTACCATACCGACTGGATGCACGACGACCAGCCGGTGCCCATCCGGGTCAACAGCGGCAAGCTCGTCTCCGTGCCCTACTCCATCGAGTTGAACGACGCCCCGCTGTTCCGGCAACACTACGAGGGCGACTACTTCGCCGAGATCTGCAAGGCGCAGTTCGACCAGCTTTACCAGGAAGGCGCACACAGCGGGCGCGTGATGTGCATCGCCCTGCACCCGTACCTCATCGGCCAGCCCCACCGCTCCCGGTACCTGGACGACGTGCTTGGCTACATCATGTCCCACGACGGCGTCTGGCAGACCACCGCCGACGACATCGCCGAGTACTACATCGCCAACTACTACGACGAGGCCGTGGCCCACGCGGCAAAGCTGAACAACGGCTCTTAACGGCACGGCAGCACAACCCCCTGTCATTGCGAGGAGCGTAGCGACGCGGCAATCTCGTTGTGGTGGCGACGGCTCCGGCGACCAGATTGCTACGCTGCGCTCGCAATGACTCAGCATCGATGAGGAGAAGAAGAGATGCCCGCAGAACGGCGCTTCGGGATGGACCACCCGCACTATGACTGGTCGCCTCTCAACAAGAGGGGCGTCCTGCGCTGGCCCGACAACGCGCGGGTCGCCCTGTGCGTCATCATCAATCTGGAGCACCCGGAATGGGACCCACCGGAAGACAGCTTCACCACGCCCTTCGCCGGCGGCCTGGGCGCCCGGGGCTTCCCGGACTACGCCCGGCTGTCCCATCGTGAATACGGCCACCGGGTGGGCATCTTCCGCGTGCTGGAAACCCTGAGCAAGCACGGCATCCCGGCCACCGTGGCCATGGACGCCATGACCGCCGAGAACTACCCCTACCTGGTGCGACATTGCCAGGAGGCCGGCGCCGAGATCATCGGGCACGGGGTATCGCTATCGCAAATGATATCCAGCAACATGTCCGAGGACGCGGAGCGCGAGTACATCAGCCAGTCGGTCGCCGCCCTCACCCGCGCCACCGGCAGCGCTCCCGCCGGCTGGCTGGGGCCGGAATACGGCGAGTCCAACCGCACCCCCCAGCTGCTTTCCGAGGCCGGCCTGCGCTACGTCTGCGACTGGGTCAACGATGAGCAGCCCTACCCGCTGCACAGCCCCCACGGCGAGATGTTCACCCTGCCCATCATGTGGGAGCTGGACGACGTGTCCGCCCTCTGGGAACGCCGGGTGGTCGTCGGCCGGTATCAGCAGTTGCTGGAAGAGAGTTTCGAGACCCTGTACGAGGACGGCCAGCAGAACGGGCGGGTGATGGCGCTGAACCTGCACCCCTGGCTCATCGGCCAGCCTTTCCGCATCGGCTATCTGGACCGGGCACTGGGCCGCATGATGCGCCGCGGCGGTGTGTGGGCCGCCACCGGCTCGCAGATCGTGGACTGGTACCGGGACAACCCGCCTACCGCATAGGCGTTGCCCGCACTTTCGTAAATCGTCAGAAGCAGGATTTGCGGGATTTTATGATTTGACAGGATTGGAAGAACTCCATCACGGAACGGTTCCAATCCTGGTAATCCACAAATCTTGAAAATCCTGCTTCTGACGCTCCTCCGCCGCAAATTGCCTCACCGGGTAATCGCGTAGAGAAACTGGTCGATCACCTGCCCGTCCTTGCTGACGCTCTTACGCAATCGCCCCTCGCACTGGTAGCCGACTTTTTCCATCACCCGGGCCGAGGCGGGGTTCCACTCGTACACGTACCCGTACACACGCACCAGGTCGAACTCCTCGAACGCCCACTCAGTAAACGCCCGCAGCGCAGCGGTGGCGATGCCTCGCCCCCAGAACGGCTCCCCCAGCCAGTAGCCGATCTCGCCCGACCGGCGGTGAACGTCCCGCTGCGTCTGTAGCCCGATCCCCCCGATCAACTCGGTCGCTGAGGCAATGGCGAAGTCGCTTTCCGTGGCCTGTTGCGCCACCAGGTCAATCCAGGTCTCCGCGTGGGCCAGGGTATACGGATACGGAAAGGCGTCGCGCAGATTACGCGACACGTTCCGATTGTTGGCGTGCCGGGACAGCGCCTCGGCGTCCTCCCTGCGGAAACTCCTGATCTGCCATTCACCCACATCTATACGCATCGTTCACGACCTGCTCAATTCGGCATGCACAACAGGATACGCCTCTACTCGGGCGATTTGCCAAAAATATCCCGTGCATCCCATCCATCCCGGTAAAATAGTCCACCCGGCATCTGGAACCGGGCACTCCTCAGTAACCAACTCACGCCGACTAGCCGACTACAGGAGATCGCCATGGCGCCTGAATCCAACCCAACGCTCGACCCGCAACCGGTCACCCTGACCGGCAAACTGGTCCGCCTGGAACCCTTGGGTACTCAGCACGCCGACGATCTTTACGCCGTAGGCGCCGACGACTCCATCTGGCGCTATCTGCCCCGGCCGGCGTTCGTCGGCCTCGACGACGCGCGGCAATGGATCGAGCAGAGCATGGCCCAGACCGGCCGGGGCGAGCGGGTTGCATTCGCCGTGGTCCACCTGGAGACCGGCCAAGCCATCGGTTCCACGGCGTACCTGGACATCGACCGGCCCAACCGCGCCCTGGAAATCGGGATGACCTGGTATGCCACGGCGTGGCAGCGCACCGGCGTCAACACCGAGTGCAAGTACCTCCTGATGCGCCACGCCTTCGAGGACCAATCCGCCCGGCGGGTCTGCCTCAAAACGGACAGCCGGAACGATCGCTCCAGGCGCGCGATCCTGAGACTGGGCGCCGTGGAAGAGGGCACTTGGCGCAACCACCGCATCGCCTGGGACGGAATGGATCGCCACTCCGTGTTCTACAGCGTCATCGACTCCGAGTGGCCCAAGGTGAAACAGCGCCTGGAAAGCCTGATGCGGCGGTGACCTGCCCCGGGCCGGCGCCATCTCCCAATGCCGCCTACACGGAACGGGTATACTGGCACGGCGAATCGCCAATCAAAGGGCGTACCGAGCCCGGGTTAAGCAGGCGAACATGACGGAGGAACACACCGATGCACTGTGGAGTGATGGTCACCGGCTACAACCAGGGCGACTGGCCGCGCCTGATGGCGGAGGACTACGACCGCCCGCCGGCCATACCCGATGCGGCCAACATGGACGACACCCTCTACATGGGTGAACTGGTCGAGCCGTTGGGGTTCGATTCCATTTGGGCCACGGAGCACTACGGTTCCGCCTACTCCATGCAGCCCAACCCGCTGCAGTACCTGGCGTACTGGGCCGGCCGCACCAACCGGGTCGATGTCGGCACCGCAGTTGTCGTCGCCCCCTGGTGGAACCCCATTCGCCTGGCATCCGAGCTGTCCATGCTGGACATACTGCTCCGGGGCCGGCGGCTCCACCTGGGCATCGGCCGAGGCATCGCGCCCCACGAATACGCCTCTCTGGGTTACCCCATCGGCGAGTCGCACAAGTACTTCTACGACGTGATCAACGTCATCAAGGCCGCTGACGGCGCCGAGCGTTTCGAGTTCAAGGGCGAGGTGTACGACATCCCGCCGACCACCATCCGGCCCCAGGCGCGCCACAAGGGCGAACTGACCCGGGACATCAAGGTGGCGTTCACCACCGAGGCGTCGGCGCGCATGGCCGCCGAAAACGGGCTGGGCCAGATGTTCGTCGCTGGCGACGACGTGGACGAGATGATCGCCAAGGTGCGCCGGTTCAACCGCATCCGCAAGGAACTGGGCCTCCCGCCGGACCAGCCCACCACGCTGCTCTGGATGTACTGCGCCGAATCCCACGAGGAAGCCGAGGAGGGGTGGATCTACTTCCACAACCAGCTCATGGCGGCGCAGCACCACTACTTCGAGTGGAACAACCCGGGCTACGAGGGCATAAGCGGTTACGAGGAATACCTGACCCGCCAGCAGGCCGACGTGGGAACCGCCGACGCCAGTTTCAACGCCCGCCGCGCCACTCAGCCCATCGGCACGCCCGACGAGATCATCGAAAAGATCAGGAACCTCCAGTGGACCATCAGCCTGGAGAAGGTCGTGATCCACATGTTCTACGGCGGCATGCCTCGGGACAAAGCGGAAAAGAGCCTGAAACTCTTCGCCGAGAAGGTCCTCCCCGCCGTGCAGGCCATGCCCACGCCGATCAACCCGGCGTCCCTGGAATAACCGCGCTCTCCCAGAACCTACCACAGCGATTATCACGCAGGAGCATCAGCCATGGCAGACAAAATTCGCCTCGGGTTCGTCGGAGCCAACGTCAACTCGACCTGGGCGGGGCAGTCTCACTTCCCCGCGCTGCTGGCCAGTCCCGACGTGGAGTTCACCGCAGTCTGCACCACCCGGCCCGAGAGCGCGGAAGAAGCTCGGCAGGCCTTCGGGGCGAAGCTGGCCTTCCATGACTTCCGGGAGATGGCGGCGTCGCCGGAGATCGACGCCGTGGCCGTGGTGGTGCGCGTGCCGTCGCATTACGAGCCGACGAAGGCCGCCATCGAAGCCGGCAAGCACGTCCTCACCGAGTGGCCTTTGGGTCGCACCACAGCCGAGGCCGAGGAGTTGACGGCCCTGGCCCATGCCCGTGGCGTGCAAACGGCCGTGGGTCTGCAATCTCGAGTCAGCCCCGCGCTGATGTACGTCAAAGATCTGATCGACACCGGCTACGTGGGCGAAGTCATGACGTGCACCGTCACCACGTTCCGCGACGGACCCGTAAATCGTCAGTCCGGCGGCACTTGGCAGCGCGACCCCGCCATGGGCGCGAACACCCTGACCATCGCCACCGGCCACGTCATCGACGCCCTGCGCTTCGTGCTGGGCGACTTCAAGCGCGTGGCATGCATGGTGACCAACCAGGTTGGCCAGTGGTACGAGACCGATACCCAGCAATTTGTGGACGTGCACTCACCGGACAACGTGCGCGTGTCCGGTGAGCTGGAGCGCGGCGCAGCGGCGTCGGTCCACGTCGGAGCCGTGCCGTGGGCCGGCAGCGGCTACCGCATGGAGATCTACGGCCGCGAGGGCACGCTCATCGTCACCGGCAGCGTGTCATCCCAGCGCGGTGAGATGCTGCGGATACAGGGCGCGCAGGGCGGCCACCAGTTGCAGGACCTCGAAATCCCTGGGCGCTTCGTGCACGTGCCGGATGACTTTCCCAAGGGAGATCCGTTCAACGTGGGGCAGTTGTACGCTCTGTTCGCCGCGGCGATCCGCACGGGTCAGGCGAGCCTCCCCACGTTTGACACAGCCGTTGGGCTTCATCGCTTCCTGGACACAGTAAAGGAGGCGTCTGATACGGGCCGGGAGTTGCCCGTCGGCTGAGGCTCGGTTCGGGGATTGGTTCACCTGACGGAGCCGGCCTCGGCGCGGAGGCTGGCGTTTCCGGTGCTTTGACCCGCACGACGTCGCTGCAAGCACGGTTGACGGATCCCCGGTCTGTCGTCGCGAGCCGCGGGGCAATCTCGCTCCCGTGACCGGGTTTGCTGTCCATCCGCGATAGCCGCGCTTCGCTCGTGATAACGGTCCCAGCGAGGATGATCGCGAAAGGCAATCGACCGTGCGGATAGCCCGCTGGAAGGGACCGCACTCACGCCCCTGGGCCAGACGCCGCAAATCAGGGACTTTGACACCGACCGCTGGCAGAACTCGGCGTCGCGGGGTCGTTTCCCCATTGAAGTGCGCGGGCAATGGGCTCGCCAACACGGGCACGCTCCGGGCATGGGTCCATCGGCACGGGCAAACGCAACGGGCTGCTCAAGCGTACCCAGTTTGTCATCGCGAGGAGCGCAGCGACGTGGCGATCTCGTTGCTGAAAGAGGCTCCATCGTCATCACGGGATTGCCGCGCTTCGCTCGCAACGACAGTTCCAGCGAGACTGGTTGCACGTAAGGCTCGCAAATCCTCAGCGCCCTGAGCAAGGCGACTGGTACGGGCAAAAGCCGCCGGCACGAGAATACCCGCCGCCTGGATCCGGGCGACGGGCGCTATAGAAGCCGGCCTATCGGTCGGCGCGCGGGATGATAACCGGCATTAGGCTGACTGACAAATCGCAGATACGAGCAGTGAAACGGCTTCCAAGCGCACATTGCCGGCATTGTTTCACCGTTTGGTGGCCGGTATTGGTCGCTGGCAGGCGCGGCAGCGGCACTCTTTCGTCAGATACCTAGCAGGGCTTCAAGGTTTTTCCAGGAGATCTTTTCTTTCTCCTCCCGCGACAGGCTCTCCAGTCCTTCCAGCCACCCGCCCGGTGAGGGATCCCAACCCACGAAAGGCCAGTCGCTGCCGATGACGACGCGGTCGACGCCAACGGAGTCGATCAGGAACCTCAGGCCGGCCTCGCTGCCGGTCAAAAAATCGTAGTAAATCCGCTTCTGGTACGTGCTGGGCGGCTTCTGGATTTTCACCCGCGCCTCGGAGCGCACCTGCCAGCCGTGGTCGAGGCGACCCATGCCGAAGCAGGCGCCGCCACCGCCGTGGGCGATGCACACCCGCAGGTTGGGGCATTCGTCCAGGACGCCGCTGAAAATCAGGGTCGCCACCAGGAGGGCATCCTCCAGGACCACGCCGACGCTGTTGGGGATGCCGTAACGCAGCGTCCGCTCCGTCGCCATGATGTTGTCCTGGGGCTGGGGATGGAAGAACAGCAGAGCGTCCAGTTCCTCAGCCGCCTTGAACAGGGGCAGGAAGTGGGGTTCGTCCCAGTTCTGACCGTTGACCACCATGTCGAGTTCGGCACCTTTGAGGCCCAGGGTCTTGACGGCCCGTTCCAACTCGGTGATCGCCGCGTCCACGTCCTGCACCGGCAGCGTGGCCAGGCCGGCGAACCGATCGGGCCACCTTTTTGTCATGCCCGCGATCTCGTCGTTGACCTCCTGCGACGCCTTGATCGCCGCCGCAGTCTCCCAGTGGTAGGGGAACAGCGGCGTGTGGATGGACACCACCTGCACGTCGGTGCCCTCGGCGTCCATGTCCTCCAGCCGTTCCTCCGGCGTGTAGCGGATCCTGGGCGAATTGATCAGGATGCGTTTGCCGTTGCCCACGATAAACTCAAGGTCGCCCTGCGCCTCGTAACGCATCCCATGCCAGTCCTCGCCGTTGGCAAAGGCTTTCCACAGGATTTGCGGCGCCAGGTGGGTGTGAACGTCGATGTGTCTCACGGGTTGTCCTCCGGGAAACGGGCTTGCGTCATGCGGAACGGATAGGCGGCGGTCAGATCCCCAGCAGGGCCTCGAGGTTCTTCCACAGGATGGCGTCCTTCTCGTCCTGGGTCAGGCTTTCCATGGCCAGAATCCACGAAACGGGCCAGTCCTGGGCCATGTCATAGGGCCAGTCGGTGCCGAAAACCACCCGCTCAATGCCCACGCTGTCGATCAGGAACCGCAGCGATTGCTCGGTGTACACGATGCAATCGTAGTAGAACCGGCTGAGATATTTGCTCGGCGGCAGGGCCGCCAGCCGGTCGGCCGCCGGGATGCGCTCCCAGCCCCGGTCCATGCGGCCCGCCCCGTAGCAGGCGTAGCCGCCGCCGTGGGACAGACAGATGCGCAGGTCGGGGCAGGCGTCCATGACGCCACCCATCACCAGCGATGCGAAAGTCAGCGTGCGGTCGGCCAGGTTCCCCACCGAGTTGGGCAGGTGGTAACGCTTGATGCGCGCGTCAACGATGGTGTCGCCGGACTGGTGGAACAGGATGACCGCGCCCAGCTCCTCGGCGGCCTTCCAGAAGGGCATGAACTCCGGCTCGTCCAGCAACTTGCCGTTGATCTTGTCGTCGATCATCGCGCCCTTGAACCCCAGTTCCACCATGACCCGTTCCAACTCCGCGATGGCCGCGGGGACGTCCTGCATGGGCAGCGTGGCCAGGCCGGAGAACCGGTCGGGCCAGGCCCGCATCATCTGGCTGATTTCGTCGTTGCACTCCCGGGACGTTGCGATGGTCACGTCGGTATCCATGTCGTAGTTGTAGAACCCGCCGAAGGGCGAGACCACATGCACGTCAACGCCCAGCGAGTCCATGTCGGCCAGGCGTTGCTCCGGCGTCCAGCTGGCCTTGGGCGGCAGTTGACCGCGGCTCGTTCCCGACACCAGGATGGGGCGTCCGTTAGCGTCCTGTTCCCGCCGCAGAGTGTGCCAGTGACCGCCATTTTCGGTGGCCCGCCAGAAACACTGCGGCGTCAGATGGGCGTGAATGTCGATGCTGCGCATGTTCATCTCCTGAGTTCCGCCCTGTTCTACCTCACGACGTTCTGTCACTTTTGCCGGGGATGCCGCGCCAGGAAGTCGTCGGCGATCTCCTCAAACGTGACGAACCGCACCCCGTCGTGGGAGCGGATGTACTCGACGATGCGCTCCAGCATCAGCAGCACCTGCGGACGGCCGCTGACGTCCGGGTGGATGGTTATAGGGAAGACCGCGTCGTCGTACTCCCGGTAGACCCAATCGAACTGGTCCCGCCACATCTGCTCGATGTCCCGGGGGTTGACGAAGCCGTGGCTGTTGGGCGACTTCTTGATGAACATCATCGGGGGCAGGTCGTCCAGGTACCAGTTGGCGGGTATCTCCACCAGGTCGGTCTCCTGGCCCCTTTCGAGGGCGTGCATCCAGTAATCGGCCGGCATGGCGAAGTCTATCTTGGTCCACTTGTCGCCGACGCGCACGTAGTAGCACTCGAAGTCCTTGTGCATCAGGCTGTGGTCGTACTTGATCCCGTGCTTCAGCAGCAGTTCGTTGGTGACGTGGCTGAACTCCCACCAGGGCGCGACGTAGCCGCGGGGCCGTTGCCCGGAGAGCTCGGTGATGAGGTCGATGCAGCGCAGGAGCACCGCCTCCTCCTGCTCCGGCGACATGGAGATGGGGTTCTCATGGGAGTACCCGTGCATGCCCACCTCGTGGCCCTGTTCGACGATCATGCGGCACTCGTCGGGAAAGGTCTCGATGGAGTGGCCCGGAATGAACCAGCTGGTCTTGATGCCCAGCCGTTCGAAGAGCTTCAGCAGGCGAGGCGTGCCCACCTCGCCGGCGAACAGGCCCCGGGAGATGTCATCGGGCGAGTCCTCGCCCCCGTAGGACCCCAACCAGCCGCCCACGGCGTCCAGGTCAACTCCAATCGCGCACAGAATTTGTTTATCGGGCATGGCGCTAATCTCCTTGGCAGGGCGTGCTCACGGTACGAAGACGTGGGGCGTATAGTACCCGAAACCGAGCCAGTTGATACAACAAAATGGGGGGCGACCGCCGGTCGCCCCCAGGGGTTCCATCGGCCAGGAAGCCGGTCAGTTTCCGGGCAGGTCCCCGATCTCCTGGGTGACCGGAACCGCAGGCTCTGTCATTTGCGGGGGCGGGGCCGGCCGACGCGACGGTTGCGGGCGGCTGGCCTCGGCTTCGGCCGCCAGCTTGGCCATGATCAGCGTGGTCAGCTCGCCCCGCATGGGGTCGGCATTCAGGTTGCACCCGGCGAAGACCTCGAAGCCGGGCGACAGCTCGTCGATCATGCGGCGCACGCGAGTGCTGCCGTGGCGGGAGGCGATCAGCATCCGGATGGACTGGGCGTCCCGCGGGATGGCGGCGTCCTCGTCCTCCTGCTCGTGCTCCTCCATGGCCCGGTCCAGCTCGTCCTCGTAGTCCATGCGGTCAACGACGCTCAGCGCAGCGGTGGCCTCGCGACGGAAGGTATCGACTTCGCGCAGGGAGCGCGCCAGTTGGTTGACCAAGTTGGCGGCGTTGGCGATCAGGTCCGGTAGCTGTCTTTGCGATTCTGCCGCCAAATCCAGGGCAAGGCGGGCGTTCTCGATGGCCTCCTTGCGATGGTTCTCCCGGGCTTCAATGCGCTGTAGCAGGCTGACCTGCTCCCGCAGCGTGGGCGCCTCGGATGCCAGCGTCTCCAGCCGTTCCATGTAGCTGGCTGCCTCTTCCGCCTTGCGCAGGCGCTGGGCCAATTCGTGTGCGCGTTCGTCTGGCATGGTTGCTTCCTACCTCTACTCAATGGGCTCCGAATGTCGAGCCGGTGATATTAGATACAGCCGGGAGGCAGCGGGTTGTGCGAAACAACAGGCGAGATGCTGCCGTTCCCGGTGACCAGTTCGTTATAGCAAAGGGCGAGCCGATTGCGGGCCGTGCGTTGTTGACGTATTTGCGGGAATTTTGAGAAACCGGCCAGTATTGCTACATCGGATGCTGATTATCGAGAAGTCTGAATTGAGCCGCCGCAAGGGGTTGACAAGTATCGCCAAATCCTATAATCTGTATTCAAGGTGCCGGGGTTGGAGTCGGAAACCCCGCCCATCAAAACCCGACGGGAACACCGTCGTCATCACAGGAGGTAGGAAGTGGTTTCTCTGATCACGAGGCACCACAAGTGGCATTTCCCGTGTCAGG
Organism: Dehalococcoidia bacterium; assembly: GCA_965203985.1. Classification (GTDB taxonomy): domain Bacteria; phylum Chloroflexota; class Dehalococcoidia; order Lucifugimonadales; family UBA3495; genus Bin87. Next base: position 30,398 of record CBDBDS010000013.1, on the reverse strand, counting down.
TCCCTGTCGGTGGCGTAGCGGCGATCCGATAGTCGCACCGACTGACAGGGACGAGAGACAGGGTCGGGGGCATTGGGGCCCCCGGCGCGCGAAGGCCAGGATCGGCGACGGTTCTGGCCTCGCTGATTTTTGTCCGCCTCGCTGATTTTTGTCCGAGGGAACTCGCCGCCGCCCGGAGCGGCCAATGGCAAGATTGTCCCGGAATGCGATGGCCCTGGCACGTACGGAGACTTGGCCACACCATGTATTCGAAAGTTACCGTCCCCCTGGACGGCTCGGAATTGGCTCAGCGGGGCCTGCCCTACGCCAAGTCCTTCTCCTCCGCGTTCTCGATTCCCATCGACCTGGTGAGAGCCGTGGACGGCGGAGCCCAGGATGCCATGCAGTACCTGGCGGGAGTGCGGGACGACCTGCGGGCGCAGGGTTTCGCCGCAACCGCAACCGCATTGTCCGGGCAAGCCGGTCCGGCCCTGGTCGACTGGGCGGGCGCTGACCCCGACGCGCTCATCGTGATATCCACCCACGGCCGGGGAGGATTCGCGCGGTTGGCCCTGGGCAGCGTCACCGACCGGATCCTGCACACCGTGTCCAACCCGATGCTTGTCGTCAGAGCGGGCATGCCGGACGCGGAGGCCGTCGTCGGGACGGCGCTGGTCCCCCTGGACGGCTCAAAGCTGGCCGAGTTGTCGATCGCGCACGCCGCCGCTCTGGCCGCCGCCTGGGGAGCGAAGGTCGTGCTCCTGCGCGTCACAACGTCAGCCGAGGCATTTCGCGGTCGGCTGGCAGACTCCGGGCGCGGCCGGACGGCCTTCGGCGCATCACCCGAGGAGTTGGCGGCAGGATTTGCCCAGGCTGAAGACGAGGAGGCCGACGCCTACCTGGACCGAATGCGGCGCCGGCTGGCCCTGGATCATCCTGAAGCCCGGCCGGTCCGCACCCTGCACCTGCAGCACGAGGACCCGGCCCAGGCCATCATCGAACGGGCGGATGCCGGAGGGACGCTGGTGGTGATGACCACCCACGGCAGGAGCGGCATCGGCCGGATGGTGCTGGGCAGCGTCACTGACCAGGTGCTGCGCCACGGCCACGCGCCGGTGCTGGTGGTGCGGGAGCGCAACGAGCCGGGCGGCATCGGGCTGGAGGTTCCGGTCTCGCGGGGTTTTGCGGCTGGGACCGGAAACGCGGAGGCGCAGCCGGCGTAGCGCCGAAGGGGAACGGCGCAGGTTCAGTCCCGCCGTTCGAGGAAGATGGGCATGCCTCCCCTGGGCCGCAGCGACACCAGCGGCTGTAGCCGGACCTCGTGCCGCGAGTCGTGGCGCATCGACCACCGCTGTCCCAGGGTCGCCAGCAGCAGCATCGCCTCCATCCACGCGAAGCCCTCGCCGATGCACAGGCGCGGCCCGCCGCCGAAGGGATAATAGGCGAACCGGTGCAGCCCGGCGCGGAACTCCGGCGTCCATCGATCCGGACGGAACTCCAGCGGCTCGTCGAACCAGCGCGGGTCGCGGTGTACGATCAGCTGCGGCGCGCTCACGGCCGCGCCGGCCGGTATCTCCCAGCCTCCCAGCGTGATCGGCTCGAAGGTCATGCGCCCGGTGGTCCAGATGGGCGGGTAGAGCCGCATCGACTCCGTGAGCACCTGCTGCGTGAAGGGCAGGTTGGCGAGATCGTCCGGCGTCGGCTCCCGCCGGCCCAGCACCTCGTCAATCTCGGCGTGGAACCGGGCCTGCACGTCGGGATGCGTGCCCAGCAGGTACCAGGTCCAGGTCATGGCCACGGCCGTGGTTTCGTGGCCGGCGGCGAACAGCGTGATCACCTCGTCCCGCAGCTGCTCGTCGGTCATCACCGCGTCCTCCGGGTTGTCGGCCTGCTCGTCCCGGGCGTTCAGCAGCAGCGACAGCAGGTCGTCGCCCTCCAGGCCTGACTCGCGACGCTGGGAGATGAGGCCGTAGACCGTCTCGTCCAGGTAGGCCAGCCCATTGCGGAACCTGGTGGTGAACGGCACCGGCAGGCGGTGCAGCGCGTTGCGCAGCGCCCTCGGCATATTGCTTCGGGCGGTGATGTACTCGTTGCCCAGCTCGAACGCCTCCCCGATCCGGCGCACGGCGTCGGGCAGGTCCAGCCCGAACAGGGTCTTGACCACGATGTGCAGCGTCAGCTCGCTCATCTCGTTGGCCATGTCGACCCGGACTCCGTCCCGCCACCGGCCTTCGTGGCGCCGCCCGAAGTCGGTCATGATCTGGGCGTAACCGCCGATGCGTCGGTGGTTGAATTGGGGTTGCATCAGGCGACGCTGGCGCAGGTGCAGCGGGCCGTCGGACGTGACCAACCCGTTCCCCAGCAGGTAGCGCATCGTCGCGGTGAGCCAGCCCCGTCCCACGGACTGGTGGTTGGTGACGAAGAGTTCCTGCACCAGGTCGGGATGGCTGACCAGGTACGCCAGGGCCGGCTTGACGGACAGGGTGGCCAGATCGCCGTAGCTGGCGGTCTCCCGCATGAGCCCCACCGTGTCCCTGATGTACCGGAAGGACTGGCCGACCACGGGCAACTCCGGTGGCCCGGGCGGCAGCGAGGCGCGGTCGATGACCGGCCGGGGCGGGTATGCAACGGTGGGCGTGGCCATGATCGTGTCCCTCCAGCGCATTGAGGTACTTTAATTGTCGCACTGTCCGCCCAGCGCGGCAAACGGCCGTCGATCACCCACCAACCGCACGGCCAGCGGCGTCCGCAGTCCCAGCAACCAATCTGGAAGGCTGGCTAATGCCCCGCCGACCCGAGGGCGCTATCCAGGCTCGCGATGGCTCAGGCGGACGCAGCCCGCCGCCGCCGGAACGTCTCCGCCAACGCGGTCGCTATGGTCGCCACGGACACAATCCCGATGGTGAACGGCGCCGTCATCATGGCCGTCAGCACCCACGCTTCAGGATACACGCCGGCGATCATCACGCCGAAGCCCCGCACCACGGCAACAAACACCGCGATGACGGCCAGGAACGCGGCCCCGCTGATAGCCACCCGCAGTGTCCAACGGTGGCGGTCCATCACTCCTCCAGGCCCACAGGGCAAGTGCCGAAAGTCCCCGACTGGATCGAAGTATAACGGCAGTTAGAATCAATATACGCTGCACAGGAACGGCGGGGTTTGAGCCGGTTGGTAGTTGGGTACGGTGCTGCGAGCAAACCCCTTGATCCCGCGTGAGCCTGATTGCGGTTCAGCGTACTAAAATCTAGTCGATTGGCCGTTGACCATATTGGCGCAAATCCTCGTCCGTCATGCTGTCCGGGTCGACCAGTTGGTAATGCCTCTCCGACACGATCCTCACTTCATCGTCTTGTAGTTCGAATTCGAACAGCGCAATCACGTCGTCGGCCATCATTTGTGCCGCAATTGGCCGACATATGAGCGAGGGCCACTTTTCGGCGCTAAGTGCCATATCCTGTTCCAATTGTACTCGCCCGACCTCGTCACGTACTGATTTCGCCTGAACCGGGATCACGAAGTGTGCGCCTCGTTTATCTATCCCTACGTAAACCTCATCAGTTTCAACTTGACCGATGTTGGTGACAGCAGTCCTCAGGTGATTTTGAAGAGAGTAGCAGGTTATACCCAGGAACACGTCGACCAAACGGTTGTAACGGACCCGCGCTAACAGTGCTTGCTCATCGCTGACGGCGTGCCACAATACGATGCCTGGTGTTGCATCGGGAATCTTGGTGATCGCTAGGTTGGGATTTGGTGCGATTGGAGTGGAGGACACTAATGCGAACTGGTAAGAGCCGCGACCGGTTCCGCGAATTATCCACTTTTTGCCATCGGGTTCGGTTCGGGCGATTTCTGCCGGGTTGACCCTCCGATACCGAAAGCTGTAGGTGACGTCTGAGATGTTGCGGGGTCTCCGTATTCCCAATTCAACAGCAGCGTCAATCAGATCCTGCTGAACGAAGTCCACCCGTTCTGATCCTTCGACGAATTTGTCCAAAAACACTTTGGTCAATATTCGTTCGTATCGGCTTGGTTCCGGCATTTGGAGATCCTCCAGGTCAGCCGTGTGCCCATTCCAGAACGACGACCTCTTCACGTAGGTGATCTCCCGTCGCTGTGGAAAATCGGGTACGGAACAGGTCTATACCGGTCACACGGTATCCCAGCGACACCGCCATATCCGCCAATATCTGACCAGTAGGGATCATTACCCGCAAATACGAGGCCTGATCACCGACGACGTATGCGAGCTTCGCGCCTGGTCGGAGGGCGCTCCGCAGCGACGACAGGTGTTTAAACATCCCTCCAAAATACAGTTGCGTCACCCGGGAATACAGGCGTTCGAACCCGGAGGTTTTCCCTAATTCAACGCGGCGACGTTCTATCGCATCTGCGATGTCGACGATACTCTTGAAATTTGCAACGGCTTGGTCGTCATCGTCAGACTTGTAGACGCCGCGAGTGTTGGACCGTAGCAGGTTTTCCTTGACGTGCCGCAATTCTTGACGGGTGCTTATCAGACCAAGAAGCACCGATTCCAACCTCGTAGTCCGTGTATAGTCTTTCTCGTTCGGATAAGGAGGAGATGTGATAACTGCGTCGATTGAGTTAGGCTTCAAAAATTGGCCCGCGTTGCGCGCATCGCAATTCATGACATCCGCCTGGACTTCAGAAAGACAACGCACGGCTTGAACATCGTTTGCCATGCAGTCCATTCGTTGGGACCAAGAGGACACCACTGGCGCATCGGCTTTTACAGATCCGACGCCCACCTCAGGGCCAAACTTCAAATTGCTTACTTCGTTGACCAAAGAGTGCGCGAGCGCCAGCCGGCCATATTGTGAGAGTTCATCGTCTCCGTGCTCGTTTATCTTCAGCAACAGAGCCAGCACTTTGCGTGCAGGCTCCGGGCTTATTGAGTTTTTGATCAATAATTTAGCAACGTCCTGCCCTAGTTGCCCATCTATTGAGTTCGCGACAAAGCCATCGCCATCGAACCCAAGTTGTGAAGGCACGCCGGCACCGAATGGCATAGCCTCGGAAGATCGCTCCACCGCCCGGGTGTAATCAGACAATTTGCTGCTGTCGACGGTCCAGTTTACCTTGACGGAACTCGCGAAATGGGCCATGGGGTGCGGGTCCATGCCCACGCTGGCAATTCCCTGCTTCTTGCACTCGACCAAAGTTGTACCTGATCCACAAAATGGATCCAGCACTAGGTGACCCGGCACGATGCGGAACCGGTCCAGGTACGACCTGACGAGGTGCGGCGGGAAAGACTGTACGAAACGGTACCAATCGTGGACCGCGCGGTCTTCAGATCGAAGTTGATTTTGGTTCGCGGAAGCGGTTTCCAGCATGGTGGTTTTAGCGGTTGGAAAGATTGCAGATCAGGCAGACTAAGAATGGAAAGCCTTGGATCTGGGAAATGTATGTCATGCCGCGGTCAATGGCTGGTCATCGTAGCTGATTGCCGGAGGCCTGGCGAAGCCCATATCCAGGAAACGGTCCCACGTCTCGGAGCTGAAATCGATCAGCGTCCGCGGGTCCAGCGGGCGCCGGTCGGTTTTGAACGACACGAAGATGACGCTCATCTCCTCGTCGTTGTCGTCGACAAAGATATCACCGCTGATCTTGGTGAAGACGATGTCGTCGCCCAGGTATTTGGGCAGCTCAGCCTGGATGAAGTCTGCGGCCTGGGCCAATTTGACGTTGCTGACGTCCGTCATTCGGGTCTCCGTTCGGGTGTTGCTCGATGAGGTTAGCGTAGCCAGCTTTCGCCCGTCAATTGGAAGATGTCATCCGTGGTCGCCCGGCCTTGGCCGCGAGCAACGGCTCAGAACCCATGCACACGGAGCGCCGGCCATCCGGCGCTCCGTCGTCAATTAATCCAACCGGCGCCGCCGCCTACCCCAACGCAACCTCCCGCCCCGTGTCCGACGCTTCCTGGATGCCGTCGATGAAACGGTGCAGCCGGACCGCCTCGTCAAAGTCGGGCTCGCAGGCGGTGCCGTTGCGAATGGCCTCGCCGAATTGGTAGTACATCTGGCCGACGCAATAGGGAGCGCCGCGGGGCATGCCCTCCAGCACGAAGGTGTACTTCGCGGGTATTTCGAGGGGTTCAAGGCGGTTGCTGCCCTGAGATCCCTGCAGGCTCACACCCTCATGGTTCGGCGTGTCGTCGGAGGTCGCAACCAGGGTCCCCTCCCGGCCGTGGATCTCCATGAGGTAGCCGCTGTCGATCCAGGGGTTGCTGGCGACGTGGGCGGAGGCCACCGCGCCGTTCACCAGACGGCCGCTGACCAGCACGTTGTCCGGCGAGGTCACGTCCACCATCTGGTTGGTGTCGGTCTCGAACCACTGGTTGGCCTGGGTGCTCACCACGGTGGACACGTGGCTGAAATCGCCCACCACCATCCGCAGGACGTCGATGGTGTGGCCGAAGGTGATGGTCAACGTGTGCGCGCCCAACTCCCGTTCCCGCTGCCAGGTCCGGTCCGACTGGCGTGACAGCGACCCACCCGAGATGCGTCGCACGTGGCAGGACATCACCTCGCCCACGTAGCCATCCGCCACCAGGTCCCGCAGGTACAGCAGCGCCGGGTTGGCCCGCGCCTGCAGGCCCACAATGTTGCGGACGCCGGCGGACCGAGCCAGGTCAGCCATCTCCTGGGCTTCCTCCGTGGTGCGGCCCAGCGGCCACTCCACGTACACGTGCTTGCCGGCGTTAATGGCCGCCACGGTGGGGTCGTAGTGGTTCGGCACCCGCAGGCTCACCGCCACCGCGTCGATATCCGGGTGGGCCAGCATGGTGTTGTAATCGTCGAAGGCCAGGCGCGCGCCGAACATCTGCCGTGACTCCTCGGCGCTCTCCATGCGGGTGGTGCACACGGCGGTGAGCTCGAACTCCGGGCTCGCCACCACCGCCGGCAGATGCGAACGCACGGCCCACCCCCGGTGGATGTTCGCGCCAATGATGCCCAGGCGAATCTTGTCTGCCATGATGTCCTCCTCCCGCAGGTTTTCGCGCATCGTAACATAGCCGCTCCCGCAGTTTCGCCTGCGACCCTTTCGCTGACCCACGGCCGCATCCCCGCTGAGCCTTGCCACGGCAGCCGCCGAACCTATACCATTCCGCGACAACGGAAGCCGACCCGACCTGGGCCAACTGGAGGTGTGGGTGATGGCCGTAACCAACGATACCGAACTGCGAGAGGTCTACCGGCCGCCGGCGCCACGGGCGGCGCAGAAGGTGCTCGACCATCTCGACGTGCACAGCCGTAACTTCATCGCGCTGTCGCCCTTCTGCGTGCTCAGCTCCAGCAACGCCCAGGGCCAGGCCGATGCTTCGCCCCGTGGCGACCCGCCGGGCTTCGTCAAGGTGCTTGACCGGAAGACGCTGCTGCTGCCGGACCGTCCCGGCAACAACCAGGTGGATTCGTTGCAGAACATCGTCGACAACCCGGGCGTGGGCCTGCTGTTCTTCGTCCCGGGCATGAACGAGACGCTGCGGGTGAAGGGCAAGGCCGAGATCACCACCGACACCGATCTGCTGGAACCGCTCACTGTCGGCGGCAAGGCTCCCCTCTCAGGCCTGAAGGTCACCGTGGAGGAGGCGTTCCTGCACTGCGGCCGCGCCCTGATCCGGGGCCGCATCTGGGACGCCGACGCTCAGATCGACCGCTCTTCGTACCCCACTTACGGGCAGGTGCTTGCCGACCAGATCGCCGGCGCCGACGCCCGGGAGATCGACGCCGACGAGGACGAGGCCAACCGCGAGCGGCTGTACTGACCCTGACAGGAGACAAAACCAAGATGGCCGAAGTTGAAGCGAAGCTAGCCGAGTTGGGTTACGAACTGCCGCCCCCGCCCGATCCGGTGGGCAATTACCTGCCGTTGGCCCGCAGCGGCAACGTCATGTGGCTGGCCGGCGTCGGCTCCCGCATGGCAACCGGCGAAGGCATCGCCGGCAAGCTCGGCGCCGACCTGACCACCGACCAGGGCTATGAGGCCGCGCGCTGGGCTGCCCTGAATCTGCTGGCCCGCATGAAGGCCGAGTTGGGCGACCTGGACCGGGTCACCCGCATCCTCAAGGTGGTGGGCATGGTCAACAGCGCGCCGACTTTCACCGAGCAGGCCCGGGTGGTCGACGGCGCATCCGACCTCTTCGTGGCCCTCTACGGCGACCGTGGACGCCACGCCCGCTCCGCCCCCGGCATGGGCGCTCTCCCCGGCAACACGGCCGTGATCTGCGACTGCGTCGTCGAGGTTGACGGTGGTTAGCCCTAACTCGTGTGGAGCCTTGGGTTCCCTTGCCGGGGTCGCTGGCAACCCGCGACTGGTAACATAGACCGAAGCCACCAGGGAGCGAGACTTGATCACCACTTCTACCCAGGACCGCGTTGCGGAGCTTTTCACCGACGCCCGACAGGTCCAGTCCCAAGCCATCGAACGCCTTGAAGCCGGCGATGTCCGGGATGCGGCAGAGAAGGCCTGGTGCGCTACCAAGCGTGCCACCGATGCTCTGATCCTGGCGCGCACCAGCGAGGAACCGCCAACCACGGCGGCCACGACCGATCTCCTCGACGACCTTTGCCGGATCACGCCGCCGGCTCAAGTGCTGCACGGCCGCTACTACAGCCGCATATACCACCTGCACGGCATGTGCTTCTATTCCGGCTATTGCAACAGTCAGACCGAGCGCCGTATCAGGGAAACCATTGCTTATATCGACGACGCCGAGAACTTGGCGGCAACATAGGAACTTGATCTGGCTTTGCGCCATCCGGGCCGAAGCTGAAGCCACGAAAAAGGGCTGGACGCCTGAGCAGCGTCCAGCCCCTTTGCATCACCCGTTGCGAGTGCCGATCAGTCGTCGGCAGCCACCGCCGGCTCCCGCAGCTTCAGCGGGAAGGTGCCGCCGAACAGGCCCTTCTCCGGATGCCGCTCCCACTGGGAGGCGGGCATCTCGTAGTAGACCTCGATCTCGTTGTCGTCCGGGTCCAGCAGGTAGACACCCAGGGAGACGCCGTGGTCGCTGATGCGATTGATGCGCACGTCGTTCTCCAGGAGCCGGTCATACAACTCCTGCAGATCCTCGAAGGTCTCCATCTGCCACGCCATGTGGGCCTGCCCGACGATGCTGTGGTCGGGCCCGCCGGCGTCCATGCCGATGGCGCGTATCGCCAGCTCGTGGGACTTCTCAGTATTGGCCGACATGAACACCGTCCCGCTGGGGGACCGCTCCATGATGGTCAGCCCCATCACGCGGGTGTAGAAGTCCAGCGACCGCTCCATGTCCCGCACCCGCATGACCAGGTGCCCGAGATGCTTGGGTGTGTACGACATCTTCATTCCCTCCTCTTTTGGATTCTTGGCTCTGATTGCCTGTCATTGCGAGAATGCCGCCGGCATTCGTGGCAATCTCGTTGCCGTAGCAACTGTCGTTACCCTGTCGGGATTGCCGCGCTACGCTCGCAATGACATTTGAGTACGGATGAACTGCGCCATTACTCTTGATCCAGGAACGCTTGCACCTTCTGGCGGAAGGGTTCCTTGTCGTAGTTATTGAACAGCATCATGGCATTGCGCACCGGGTTGCCGCCAAACATCCGCTCGTAGAGCACCTGCCGCCCGCTGAACGAGCTGCACGATGCATCCCAAGCCAGGTGGAAGAGCTTGGAGCGATCCCAGGCGCTGGTGGAGTCGGTGGCGAGGTAGTGGTTGACCTCCGGCGCGATGCCGGCGGTGAAGTCCGCCTCTGCCGGCAATGCCATCAGGCTGCTGGTGCCCAGCAATTGCGCGATCTCAATCATGCGGGGATACAGCGTCCGGCCGAACAGCGTGCGTCCCGCTTGTATGGGGCCCATGGCCGGGCACATCATCCCGTACTGGTTGGGCCTGGCGTCGGCCTCGGCGGCGCGCAGGCAGGCACGCAGCATGTCCCGGTAGGTGATGATCTCGGCCACCTGCTCCTGCACGTGGGGGATGGAGCCGGAACCCAGCGTTTCCACCATCAGATCGGCCAGGCCCAGCATGAACTCGGACTTGACGACGCAGCGGTTCAGCACTTGGTATCCCGTGTGGGAGTTGGACATGGTGCCCGTGCCGTAGTTGTTGCACAGCTCCACGTCGCCGAGGAGGAAGACCCGTTCCCACGGCACCAGCACGTTGTCGAAGAACACCACGGTGTCCATCTCTTCGAAGCGCGACCCCAGCGGGTGGTCGAAATGCGACCGGCCCTGGTCCAGGCTCTGCCGGCACAGGAACTTGACGCCGGGAGTGTCGCACGGGATGGAGAAGGAGAAAGAATGCTTCCAGTCGTCGTCCGCCAGGCGGTGGCTGGCCACGGGGTAGATGGCGATCTCGTCGGAAATCGGGCCGAGGGTCGCCAGCACCCGGCTGCCTCGCACCACCAAGCCGGCGTCGGTCTGCTTGACCGCCGTCAGCGCCACTTCCTGGGTGAGGTTGTCCGCGGCGGCCGGCGTTCTGCTGCGCTGCAGGTTGACCAGGGCGTGGGTGAGGGTGACGTCGTTCTCCCGCAGGAACTCGTGGTAGTTGAGGACGTTCTTCTTGAACTCCGGCCGGTCCTGGGCGAAGTAGTCCGCCGAGCCGGCCCAGGCGGTGAAGATGGAGTTCATGAAGTCCGGTGAGCGGCCCATCATGCCGCAGCTGGCCCAGGCCCAGTGGGACATCATCTCCCGCTTGCGAATCAGATCCTCCTCGGTGCGGGGGATCTGGAAGGACAGGCCCACCGGGTCGCCGGTGCTGGGCGAGGCGAAGGTCATCTCCTCTCGCAGCGTGGGATCGTGCTGCATGTCGTACAGCGCGGCCACCCCTTTGACCCCGTTGCGCAGGCCCGGGTGGGTGGTCACGTCCTTGACCTTTTCCCCGTCGATCCACACCTCTCGTGGGCGGTCTTTGAGGCCGGCGATGTATTCCTGTCCGGTGCGCGCTGGCATAATCCTTCACCTCCTGTTCAAAATCCTCGGCGACGGCCGCTGCAATCTGTCAGAAGCAGGATTTTCAAGATTTTGGGATTGCCGGGATTGGAACCGTTCCGTGATGTAGCGCTCCCAATTCTGTCAAATCATATAATCCCGTAAATCCTTGTACCTTGGAGAAGCCACGACGCGGCAGACCGTTAATCCCGGGGCGCGCTGTGCGAAGCCGTGAAGCAGCAGGGTCGCCGCGCCGTTCACCCTTGGCTAACCCTAAACAGTTGTGCGGAGCTGTGTGACCGGCCCCCGTATTGCAAGGCAGGACAGTCAGGGAATGGCAAGCCACGCCAAACCAAAGGTACGGGGAGTGTAAAACATCATGACCACGGCGACAATCATCGGCATTGACGTATCCAAAGCCTACCTGTCGGCAAAAGTGCTTCCGGGTCGAAGCGGGTAACCACGGCGCCCCGTTGGCGGCAGGGCGACGGGAAGGAACCATTCATCTTGTTGGCTATAGCATGGCGCCCGAAAACGGGCCGGTTTCCATCATCCAACTCCTACCATCCCGTTCATCCTGTGCATCCATGCAAATTGTTCCTACTCGGCAAAATGCGTACATGTGAGCAGGGCGACGGCATCCGGAAGGACTGATTGACTCCCATTTAAACCCGATGCTACGGTGGGCCACCCTGACGAACCGGAGCCGCAATGCGCCGGATTGATTATCGCTGGATCATACTGGGCACGGGGTTCGCGATCCTCTTTTTCAACGGTGGGTCGCGCTCTGTCCTGGGGCTCATGCTGAAGCCCATGGTCGATGACCTCACGTGGTCTCGCTCGGTGCTGTCGCTGGGCGTCACGGCGTACATGCTGGTTTCGGCCGCCGCGATGCCCTTTGCGGGCCGCCTGGCGGACCGCTACGACCTCCGCTGGATCATGGGTATCGGAGCCGTGGTGGGCGCCGTTGGCCTCGCCCTGATGAGCGTCATATCCTCGCCGTGGCAGCTGTTCCTGGTGTACGGGGTGGTCTTCGCGCTGGGGAACGCCGGCATGTCCAACCCCATCGTGAGCGTCATGATCGTCCGGTGGTTCCCAAACCGCCGCGGCGTTGCCAACAGCGTGGCGGTCTCCGGCAATGCCATCGGCCAACTGGTGATAGTCGGACTGCTGGCCCAGTCGCTGGATCGGTTCGGCTGGCGTCTCTCCTACGCGGCGCTGGGGCTGGCCAACCTCGTGTTGCTGGCGCCGATTGTTGTGGCCGCGGTACGGTCCTCCCAACCAACGCCCGCAGGCTCGGGAACGCCCTTCACGAGAGCGCCGGCGGGACCGGGCGATGAGCAAGGGAGGGAGGGTCCGCTTCTCACGTCGGTTCAGCTCTGGCTGCTCCTGGTGGTTTACGCCATCTGCGGCTTCCAGGACTTCTTCGTGCAAACCCACGTGGTGGCCTTCGCCCTGGACAGGGGGATGGGCACGGTGGTCGCGGGGTACCTGCTGGCGCTCATGGGCGTGATGGGCCTTCTGGGCGTCATGGCTTCCGGCTATCTCGCCGACAAATTGGGTCCCGGCCGGCCGACGCTGCTCTGCTTCGTAATGCGCATCGGGATTTTCTTGCTGGTCATCCTGAACCAGGACAAGCCGGCGGTAATGATCTATGCGCTGCTGTACGGCTTCACCTTCCTGATGACTGCTCCGCTGACGGTCATGTTCTCCGGCAACATTTTCGGCACCAACCGGTTGGGAAGGGTCAGCGGAACCATCTCCGGCGTGCACCAGGTCAGCGGCGGACTTGGCGCCCTGGCCGGCGCCCTGTCCTTCGACATCTGGGGCAGCTACGACCGCGCCTTCATGCTGATGCTGGCCCTGTCGATTATCGCGACGGTGAGCACCCTGCTGGTGCGGGACAAGGAGGCCAGGGGCGCACCGCAGCATGGGATGATTTGCCTCTAGGCGCGCATGATATCCCACTGATTGGGCTCCCTAATTGGCGAAGCGCGGCATAACTTTGGTGGCGAAGTTCTCCAGGTTGCGCAGGATTTGGCGCTGCGACAGGCCGGAATGGGCAAACTCCACCAGCAGGTAGTCCAGGTTGCACACCTCGCGTAGCTCGTGAATCTTCTCCGCGACGTTGTCCGGCGAGCCCACCAACAGCGTGCGCGGCTCGAGGAAGTCCCAATCCAGCCTGACGTCAGGGTCCAACTCCTCGTCCGGATTGGTGAACACCTGCCGCCCGCGGAAAGGATCGTTGAATATGAAGGCGGACATGATGGCGGCCTCAGCGTCGCGCCTGGCTTCTTCCATGGACGAGGCGACGTAGGTGGACCGCATGACGGCCTGGTCTTCGCCCAGCACAAAGGGGCGGTCTTCCGACTGGGAGCGCGCCTCAGCGTAGATTTCCATGCGCTGGCGGATGCGCAGCGGCGGCGGCTGCCAATAGCAGGCTTTCAGCCCCATCCGGGCGGCGGTGGTAACCGAGCGGTCGGTGGACACGGTCATCCACAGCGGGGGATGCGGTTGCTGGTACGGGCGCGGGGTTACGCGCAGGCGGGTCACCCGGTCGCCGTCCTGCCACGCCGAATCGGACGCCAGCTCTGGGTGGGAGAAGACGGTGTCGGGGGCGGGGAAAGTGTAGTTGGCTCCGTGGTGGCTGAAATACTCATCGGTCCAGATCTTGCGAACAATCTCGACGGTTTCCTGGAACAGTTCCCGGTTTTCGGCATCGCGGCGCGGGTCGGCGTTGGGGTGGAACTGCGGCCCCTCATAGGGCCAGATGCCCCGGCCGAACCCCACCTCCAGGCGGCCTCCGCTCATGCTGTCCAGCATCGCCAGGTCTTCCGCCAGCCGTATGGGATGCCACCAGGTGGCGATGTTTGCCATCTGGCCGATGCGGATGCGCGAGGTTCGGGCAGCCAGGTCCGCGCCCAGGAGTATCGGATTGGGCAGGTCGCCCACTCCAAACGGCGTGAAGTGGTGCTCGCCCAGCCAGATGGCCTCGAAGCCGAGCGCCTCCGCGAGGACGGCCTGTTGCCGCAGGTTGTCCAGGAAGCCGGCGGCGCTGGCAGCCTCGCCGGCGGACGCCGCTACCGTGGTGAACGCCGCAAATCGCATGCCGGGCTTCCTGATGCGCTTTCGTGTGCCGGAGATTTGGCTGGCCGTCACGTCACGCGAGCCAGCTTCTGCACGCGCTGGTTGGAGGTGTCGGCGCCGTAGATGTTGCCTTGAGAGTCGGTGTACACTTGGTGGGCATACTCGAAGGTGCGGCCCCGGGCCAGCAACTCGCCGTCCAGGGTGAGGATGCTGAGGCGGGGCACCTGGTCGGTGACGTAGACCCGCTGGTCGGCGTCGATGTGGACGCCCATGGGGCATTTGAAGTCGGTCCACTGGTCAAGGAATTCGCCGTCGACGGTGAACACCTGCACGCGGTTGTTCTCCCGGTCGGCGACGTAGACCCGGCCGTCGGCGGAGACGCGGATGCTGTGGGGCACGATGAACTGGCCGGGGCCGCGACCGGGGCTGCCGAAGGAGGCGATCAGCGAACCGTCGGCGGCGAGGCGATGTACGGAGGAATTCCCGTAGCCGTCGGCGACGAACAGCTCGCCGGAAGGGGCCACGCAGACATCGGCCGGATGGTTGAACGGGGCCTGGAGGGCGGCGCGGTCTCGAGTGCCGATAGAGGACAGCAGCTCACCGTCGTTGGAGTACTTGAGGATCTGGTGCGCGTCCCGGTCCACCAGGTACACCGAGTCGTCCGGCCCGACGTGGATGTGGTGAGCGTCGGCGGGGACGCCGTCGGGCCGTGCCCATGCGGCCAGTGGGTTCCCATCGCCGTCGAATACCAGTACGGGCGGGCCCTGCCGCTGGAACACGTAGACCCGGTCCCGGCTGTCCACCGCGACCCCGCTGATGCCCTGGAAACCCTGGCCCACCGGGAGGCGCGGCCATTCCGGTTGGTATTCATAGATGAACTCGCCCATGCCAACGGTGATGGCCATGACGTTTCCTCCGCGTTCGGATAGCTCCGAATTTAGCGGGATTGTAGCACCGGAGGCGGGATGCCGATGCGAATTTCGTTGCAGAACGTCCGGCGTAACTGTTCAGTCTTGCGGGTGTCATTGCGAGCGAAGCGCGGCAATCTCGTTGGCGTAGGGGAGTCCCTGGATGCGGACACTGCTGCTACGGTGTCGAGACTGCCACGGCGCAAGCGCCTCGCAATGACAACCTCCTGTATTCTGAGTACCCACGGACCGGCGCGCCGCTTGACCTCAAAGTACGGCGCTGTTAGCGTCCGAAAACCAGACGTGAAAACCGTTCATCAAGTAAGGATAACTCCGGAGGAGGTCGTCATGGCCATTTCCACCAAGGCGCCCGCGCAGGACGCACCACGCTCCGTGGTCTCTCACCCGCTGGACCCGCTCACGCCGGACGAGATTGCCGATGCTTCAGCGATACTGAAGTCCCAGCGCGACCTGGGGCCGCGAACGCGGTTCGAAACCGTGGTGCTGCGGGAGCCGCTCAAGGACAGCGTTCTGGAGTTCAAGGCGGGCGACCCGGTGGGGCGCGAAGCGTTCCTGGTGGTGTTGGACAACGACGCCCAGGCGACCTACGAAGCGGTGGTGTCGCTGAATGACCGGCGCGTCGTGTCGTGGGAGCATATCCCGGGTGTGCAGCCCCGGGTGATGTTCGACGAGTTCATGGAGTGCGAAGCCGCCGTGCAGGCGGACGCGAGGTTCCAGGCGGCCATCAAGAAGCGGGGCATCACCGACCCCAGCTTGGTGATGGTCGACCCCTGGTCGGCGGGCAACTACGGGTACGAGGACGAGGAAGGCCGGCGGCTGGTGCTGTGCCGGAACTTTGCCCGGACCAGCCCCACGGACAACGGCTACGCCCGCCCCATCGAGGGCGTCACCGCCGTGGTGGACTTGAACAAGATGGAAGTGGTGCGCATCGACGACTACGGCGTGATTCCGCTTCCGCCGGAGCCCGGCAACTACGGCGCGGAGTTCGTGGGCAAGTTCCGCGAGGACCTGAAGCCGCTGGACATCGCCCAGCCGGAGGGATCGAGTTTCCAGGTGGACGGCTGGAAGGTGACCTGGCAGAAGTGGCACCTGCGGGTCGGGTTCACGCCCCGGGAGGGACTGGTGATCCACACCGTGGGGTACGAGGACCAGGGTCGGGTGCGTCCCGTCCTGTACCGGGCGGCGCTGTCGGATATGGTGGTGCCCTACGGCGACCCCGGCAAGGACCACTACCGCAAGAACGCCTTCGACGCCGGCGAGTACGGCATCGGATCACTCACCAACTCCCTGACCCTGGGCTGCGACTGCCTCGGCGAAATTTACTACTTCGACGCAGTGCTGAACAACGGGCAGGGCGAGCCCTTCACCATCCCCAACGCGGTGTGTATGCACGAGGAGGACTACGGCATCCTGTGGAAGCACACCGACTGGCGCAGCGGGCAGACCGAGGTGCGGCGCTCGCGGCGGCTGGTGATTTCCAGCGTGGCCACGGTGGGCAACTACGAGTACGGTTTCTTCTGGTACTTCTACCAGGACGGCACCATCCAGATGGAGATCAAGCTGACCGGCATCATCAACACCGCCGGCATCGCCGAGGGCGAGACGCCGAAGTACGGTACCATCGTCGCGCCGCAACTCAACGCGCACATCCACCAGCACTTCTTCAACTTCCGCATGGACATGAGCGTGGACGGCGAGAAAAACTCGGTGTTCGAGGTGAACACCGTCGCCGAGCCGCCGGGTCCGGACAACCCGCACAACAACGCCTTCTACGCGCAGAAAACCCTGCTGGGCACGGAGCACGAGGCGCAGCGGGTGATCGACCCCATGAGCGGGCGGTACTGGCTGGTGTCCAGCTCGACCGCGAAGAACGCGCTGGGGCAGCCGGTGAGTTACAAACTCATGCCCGGCGAGAACATCCTGCCCTTCGCCCATCCCGACGCCAGCATCATCAAGCGGGCCGGGTTCATGACCAGGCACCTGTGGGTGACGCCATACCACCGGGACGAGATCGCGGCCACGGGGCCGTATCCCAACCAGCACCCGGGCGGCGCGGGTCTGCCGGAGTACACCAGGAACAACCGCAACGTGGCGGACACGGACGTGGTGGTCTGGTACACGCTGGGCTACCATCACGTGCCGCGGCCGGAGGACTGGCCCATTTCGCCGGTGGCCTACTGCGGGTTCAGCCTGAAGCCGGTGGGGTTCTTCGACACGAACCCGGTGCTGGACGTGCCGCCCAGCGACCACTGCGAGAAGGCGTGCCACGCGTAGAGCGAGACGCACCCCGCGCGTGAGACCGCCCTGGGGAAATCGAGGCTAGGCCACTCGCACCGGGTGCCGCAGGGGCTGGTTGAACAGGTATCCCTTCTCGTTGAAGGGCACGCGGTCCGGCTGGGTGTTGCCGGCCGTGTCGGTGGCCCGCGTCATTATGGCGTGTTCGCCGGGCGCGGCGTCCCACTGGAACTCGAACCGCGCCCAGGAGTGGTCGGGCTGCGAACCCGACAGTGTCGCGTCGTTCCACGTCTGGCCGGCGTCTGCGCTCCACTCCACGCGCGAGATGGGGCCTCGCGGCGAATGGGCGTAGCCGTGAAGCCGGTGTGGACCGGGCGACAATTCCGCCGGCCACGACAGGGCCAGGGCACTCTTGATGATCTGCTCGGTTACGGGCTGGCCCAGCGACTCTCCCACTGGTGGGTACGCATCGCCGATAAGCGTGTACGACGTGGTGTTGTTCCGGGTCCACATGGGCTCGGATGACACGACGATGCGGCCCAGCCACTTCACGTTGGCGGTGCCGACCCACCCGGGCACCAGGGCGCGCAACGGGAAGCCGTGGTCTCGGGGCAACGTCTCGCCGTTCAGAGCATAGGCCAGCAGGGTGTCCGCATCCATCGCCTTTTCCACCGGCAGGACGTAGCGAAAGCCTTCCTCGGGAGATTCTACGTCCAGGCCCACCAGCAACACGGAGACGGCGTTAGGTTGGATGCCGGCCAGCGTCAGTACATCCCGGAGTTGCGCTCCGACCCATTCGCCGTTGCCAACTGCCCCGGTCATCCACTGAGTTCCGGCTGCTTCTTGACCGTTCATCACCCCGAACATGGCGCGGTGATTGCCGGCGCATTCCAGGTAAGACGTGAGGGTGCGGCTGGGCAGGCTGCGGATTTGTGCGTAGGTCAGCTCCAGCGGCTCCGATACCGCATCGCCCTCCACGGTGAGACGCCAGCCCGTGACGTCCAAGTCCAGGCTGACCGAGTTGTTGCGGACGAAGAACAGCCGATTGGGCGTGATGGCGCCCTGCATGTTTTCCAGCCGCGCCTCGAGGCCCTTGTCGCCGCGGACGATGAACGGCGAAGGGTCCTTGAACCAGGGACCGTCGCGCACCGGTTCGGCGCCTGTTGCCAGAGATTGCGAACCTCCCGTAGTATCCGGCGAACCGATGCCTCCGCACGCGGCCAGTACGGCTGTGGCGCCGCCGGCGGCCATGAGCGCCAGGAACCGGCGGCGGTTCATGCCCCGGGCGCTGGCGAACTCCCAGAGCGACCCCGCGTTAGTTGGTGCGGGCATTGGTTCGTGGCGGCTTCTGTCTGTGTCCGAATCAGTGTATGCCCCGAAGCGCATCCGCGATCGCGTTGACCTTGTCAGCAACTAAGGAGTCGATTCTGCGAGCGATTGCGTCCTTAATTTCCTCATCGCTGAAGTCATCGTATTCGTCCTGACCAATCCAAGTGTCGCTCAAGCCGCGGAAGGAAAACCACTGCGGCGACAGCTTAGCAGTAGAGTTTCCGAATACTGCGGGCAATTCTCTCAATTTTTCATACACTTGCCTCCGGATTTCCTCAGGTCCAGGTCCGAGTTCCAATTTGAAACGTACTCGCCCCCCATTATTTCCAAGCAGGCAAGTCAACAATCGTTGGGACTCGTCTGCTGTACCTACCCGCGGAAGAACATCCATTTTCTTCGGCATGAACCTGATGTAGGATTTGTTGCTGGGAAGTGGGATCAGTTCATCCTTGCGTGAACCAATGTAATCCTGAATGTTGTCGTATACCTCTGTGGCGCGGTCGGGCCGATGCTCGAATATCAAATCCAGCGCACGGCGGTGGTTTTTGTAAAGCCGCTGGCACAGTTCCTGCATTTCGGAATCTTCCACGATATGCCTCCGCACCATGTCGAGATATTGTTGGACGAACAGCTTGATTTCGTCGTTGAGTTGGCTTTCCCTCCTCGCCAAGACATTCTCGATGGCCGTCGCGATGTCTTGGTAGCTCATCGGGATCCATGTTTCATCAGAAGGAGGTTCGGGCGCATAACCAGATATGGTCAGGAAGACAAAGACTTTCTGGTACCCGGGAAACGCTTGCTGCACAACGCCCTGGTAGCGTTTGAGCTGACAGGGTCCCTCACCTGAGTCAATCTTGTTCTCGATTGCGCACACGAATTTTTGGTCTGCGCAGACAATAAGCAGGTCAATGTGGCGCCACTCTTTGCGAACTTCGGCCCGTGCGAGATTCCAGCCATCCAAATCGAAGAGCGAGGGCGTGTTCCCGGGAACAGCCTCACCGGCTTTGATCACTTGCCGGACAAACTGGCGCAGCGGGTAATCGCCAAGACCGTGATGCTCAGCAGGGTCAAGAATCCAGCGTAGAAAGGCCGAATGGCGTATCTCTTGCCTGACCAGGCCGAGAGCCTCGAACATGTTGAAGCGGTCGGCAAGGGCTTCCAAACGTTCCAAATCTTCGATGTCATCGACCAAAGTTTTCAGGGCATCAATGTCCGCGTCATTGTTGGTCATGGAGCGTGTTCCTCCTATTGTGTATTGTTGGTGGGCCAATACTACGGGGCCTGGAGCATGGGCCAGAAGGTGGCGGCGGCTCCTCCCATCATCCAGTCCAGATCCTCGGCGGAGAGCCAGGGGAGCGCGGTTTTGCCCAGTTCTACCTGGCCGATGAATCCGCCGGCGCGCGAGGACGGGAAATTGGAGCCCCACATCATGCGGCGCGGGGTGAACGCCTCGATGACGCGACGGAACAGGTCCTTTTCGTCGTCGGACAGGTCGGCGTAGGGGCCGAGGCTGGTGCTGGAGTACCGCAAATGGGCGTTGGGCAGCGTGGCCAGCTGTTCCAGGGCGGCGGTCATGCCGGCCTTGTCGTCGGAGTTGCTCCAGCCGGCGAAGTGGTCCGGGGCGAACTGCACGTTGGGATGGCGGGAGCCGATGTTGCGCATGCGGTTGACCCGGTCGGCCGTCCCGCCGCCGCCGATGGAGATGGGGATGCCCAGGGACTCGGCGCGGTCCCACAGGGCATCGCATCGCGAGTCGTCGGGCTCGGCCTGGCTCTGCAGGCGGACGCCCCACATGCCGCGCTCGTTGGTCCAGTAGGAGAGTTTGTCGGCGGCGTCGTCAGCGGCGGGATCGAGAATGCCGACGGCGATGGTGCGGGGAGCGTAGCGGAGGGCGCTGTCGCACTGGTAGGAATTGTCCAGGCCGTAGGTGCCGTTGGGCTGGACCAGCGTGGCGCACTCCACGCCGGCGGCGTCCATCTCGGCGATGAGGTCCTCGACGTTGTTGCTGACTTCGAGAGACCAGCCGCTGGCGTCGGGATGGAGCGGGTGTGCGGACCGGTCGCTGCTGACCACGTGGGTGTGGGTATCGATGATCATTGCGGTGACTCCTTGGGTGGTTGGGCCGGGAGGGTTTGCGTCATTCTACGCCACGGGAGGCGACCGTCGGTTGGTTCAGAACAGCTCCCGGCTGGCGATATCCGCGCCCTCGCGCATGGTCTGGAGTTTGAGCCAGACGATGCCGGCCTCAACGCGATTGGAGCCGGCGGAGGTGTCGAAACCGCAATCGGTGCCGGCCAGCACGCGGGTTGGATCGCCGCCCGCGGCGGCCACGGCCTGGTGCAACCTGTCGGCCACCAGCCGGGGATGCTCCACGTAGTTGGTCTTGGTGTCGATGACGCCGGCGACGAGCAGCATCCCCTCGGGCAGCGGGCGGTCGCGGTACACGCGATGCTCGTGGGCATGGCGAGGGTTGGCCATTTCCATGACCAGAGCGCCGACGTTGGCCTCGTACAGCAGGTCGACGATATCCTCCAACGGGACGTCGTAATGGTGCGGGCCCTCGCTGTTGCCCCAGCAGACATGGAGGCGCACCTGATCGGGCGGGATGTTCGTCAGGGCGTGGTTGATGGCGCGGATGTGCAGGGCGACCACGTCGCGGAAGGCGGACAGCGGCTCGTCCTGGTAGGAGATGTGCCGCTCCATGGCCAGGTCGGGACAGTCCAACTGCAAGGTCAGGCCGTTGGACACGATGATCTCGTACTCCTTGCGGAGCTCCTCGGCCAGGGCGAAAACGTAGTCCTCGTGGCTGTCGTAGTAGCGATTGCCCAGGGTCAAGGCCACGATGCCGGGCGATGCGGCAGTCATGAACAGGTCCTGCGGCTGGCTGCCGGCGGCAGCGACGGCGTCGATGAACTGGCGGCATTCCCGCTCGACCAGATCCGGACGCTCGTAGTTCAGCGGCCCCACGCAGGTGGGCACGTCGCGCATGAGTTGCACTACCCGGGGTCGCACCAGGGACGGGTATTCGTTCTGATCGCGATGCCCGCGACGCGTCCACGAACCGCCGAAGCCGGCCATGCGCTGGGTCACGTAGGTGGAGAAACTGATCCGGGACTGCTCTCCGTTGTTGATTACGTCCACGCCGGCGTCCAATTGCGCCGATACGACGTTGACGGTGGCCTCCTGCGCGGCTGTGTCCAGCACAGCCTGATCCACCGCTTCGCCTCGAGACAGCGAGCCCAGCATCTCAACCAGGCCCTCGGGTCGGGGCAGGCTGCCGGTATGGGTGGTCAGAATGCGGGTTTCGCTGCGTTGCATGAGCGGGTCGACCATCATAAGGGAGAGGTTAGGTTTTGTTGACGGGCGTCAAGCAAGGCAAGCGCGTCGGTCGTCGCAGCCGGTACCAAGGCAGGAAACAGTCAGCAACACGGCGGGTGCCGGTGCAGTAGCCAGGGAATCGGGGTGAAAACTGACCGTGCTCCCGGTTGCCCAATCGGGTCACGGGGCATATTATACTTGGGCGCGATAAACGGAAGCGCGAAAACGGCAACATCCGCATACATAATGGAGTGAGAAAATGGCAGTAGGAAGCACTTACAAGGTAGTCGAGCTGGTGGGATCCTCCAGCGCCAATTTGCAGGAGGCCATTGACGGCGCGATCGCGCGGGCGGCCCAGACGATCCGAAACCTGGACTGGTTCGAGGTGCGGGAAATCCGTGGCACCATCGACGATGGGCGCGCCAACTGGTACCAGGTCAAGCTGGGCGTGGGGTTCCGCGTGGACGCCGGTGAAGACATCCGCGAAGACTAGACCGACCGCCGCCCCCTTTTTGGCAACAGCGCCCGCCGCCGGTGGTGGTGGGCGCGACTTCCGCGTGTGCGGTGAGGTCAATCTGACACCGCCCCGTCCGGGCGGCGATTGACGGCCGAATCCTCCACCATTGCCTGCCCATGCTCGTCGCATCCGACATCAGCAAGGCCTACTCTGAACGAACGCTGTTCAGCGGGCTGAACCTCTCCACGGCGGCCGGCGATCGTATCGCGCTGATCGGCGCCAACGGTTCCGGCAAGACAACGCTGCTGGATATCCTGGCCGGCGATACCCTGCCGGATTCGGGTTCCATTGCCGGACGGCGCAACACGACGGTCGGGTACCTGAAGCAGGAGCCGGGCTCATTCGCGGGCCGGTCGTTGCTGGAGGAGGTGCTGGCCGCCGATGCCGAAGTGGTCGCGCTAACGGACCAGATTGCGGACACGCGGGATGCCCTGTCGCTGGCCGCCGACCCGGCGCAGCAGCAGGAGTTGATGGACCGGCTGTCGCAACTGGACGGGGAACTGGAAGCCGCCGGAGGCGCCGACCGGGACCACGAGGCCAAGGCGATCCTGTCGGGCCTGGGGTTCAAGGACAGCGACTTCTCCCGGGACATGCGCGAGTTCAGCGGCGGCTGGATCATGCGCGCCGAACTGGCTCGCCTGCTGTTCCGCAATCCGGATGTCCTGCTGCTGGACGAGCCGACGAACCACTTGGACCTCGAGGCCAACCTGTGGTTCGAGAAGTACTTGTCGTCGTTCCCCGGCGGCGTGATCATAACGTCCCATGACCGCGCCTTTCTGAATACGGTAGCCAACCGGATCCTGGCCATCGAGCCGGGAGAGGTGGTGCACCATCACGGCAACTACGACGGTTACCTGGTCGCCCGGGAACGTGCCCTGGAAATCAAGCAGGCCGCCGCTGCCCGCCAGGAACGCGAGATCCAGCGGCAGATGCGGTTCGTCGAGCGGTTCCGGTACAAGGCCACCAAGGCGAGGCAGGTGCAGAGCCGGCTGAAGCAATTGGAGCGGATCGAGATCATCGAGTTGCCCCGGGCCACTCGCAAGGTCAACTACACGTTCCCGGAACCTCCGCGCAGCGGTTCCGACATCATGCGACTCGACGGCGTGGGCAAGTCATACGGCGACAACGTGGTGTATCGCGGCTTGAACCTGACTCTGGAGCGAGGGGACCGCGTCGCGTTGGTCGGCCCCAACGGCGCCGGCAAGTCGACGTTGCTGAAAATACTCGCCGGCGTGCTGCCCATCGATCACGGGGAGCGCCGGCTCGGCCACAACGTGATCACCGCCTACTACGCGCAGCATGTCCTCGACCTGTTGCACGCCGACAATACCCCCCTCGAAGAATTGCGGGAGGCCGCGCCGTCCGAATCGGAGCAGAACCTGCGCACCACGCTGGGCGGCTTCCTGTTCAGCGGCGACGATATCCTCAAGCCCATATCCGTGCTGTCGGGCGGCGAAAAGGCGCGGGTCGCGCTGGCCAAATTGCTGCTGCAGCCCAGCAACTTCCTGCTCATGGACGAGCCGACCAACCACCTGGACATCACGTCGCGGGAGATTCTTGCCGACGCCCTGGGCGACTACCGGGGTTCGATCTGCCTGGTGACCCACGACCGCACGCTGATCCGCCAGGTGGCCAACAAGATCATCGAGATCGACGGCGGGTTGCCTCGGGTCTACCCGGGCGACTACGACGGCTACCTGTACCGCAAGCAGCAGGAGGCGGAGGCGAAACCCGCCGCCGCAGCCGCGGAGCACGAGATCCCGGCCCCGGTGGAAAACGGTTCGGGTCGGCGACGTTCACGGCGTCCCCTGACCCCCAGAGAAGAGGAGGAGCGGGCGCTGAGCCGGAAGGCCCGCCAACTGGCGACGCGGATCGATGAGATCGGCGCCGCCATCACCGAACGGGAAGCCGTGACATCGGAGTTGGAGACCATGTTCGCCAACCCCGATCAGTTCGAAGACCGGGCCCAGCTTGAGGATACCGGCGAACGGTACCGGATGCTCAAGGAAGAGGAGCAGTCGCTGTGGGACGAGTGGGAGCGGCTGTCCCTGGAGGCGGAGGACGTGGACCGGACGCTGGTGGAGCTCAAAGCCGGCTGACGCGCCGGCCGAGCGGGGCTTACGCGTCTCCCGGAGACCAGATCCAGTATTTCGAGACCGCCCCGGCGTCCACGCGCAGGTCGAACCCGGTGATCATCTCGGCGTCGTCGGAAGCCAGGAAGACGGCCGCCTTGCCGTAGTGCGACGGGCCGGGCAGCCGAAGCAGCGGAGCGCCCCGGCTGGCATCCGGCAGCAGGCCGGCGGCGCGCTGGCCCCCGCGTGGCCGCGGCCATTCCACGCCCCACCGTTCGGCGCGTTCCCGACCCTCCGTCGCGTTGGTGGCGGTCGGGGTCAGGCTGTTGACCCGGATACCGTACTTGGAAAGTTCCATGGCCACCGAGCGAGTGAAGTTGAGCAGCCCGGCCTTGGCGGTGCCGTAGCCCACGTTGCCGGGCTCGCCCTGGTGTCCGGCGGTGGAGATGATGTTGATGATGTTGCCCTGGCGTTCCTGCTGGATCATCTGGTGGGCAACGTGCTTGGTGAACAGGAACGCGCCGGTGAGGATGATGTCGGTCTGGCGTCGCCACTCGTCCAGGGGCATGTCCAGCACGCCCTTGAAGTTGAACAGGGCGGCGCCATTCGCCAGGATGTCGATGCCGCCGAAGCGTTCCGTGGCCTGAGCGATGGCGGCGACCACCTGGGCCTCGTCGGTCACGTCGCACACGACGCCCATGGCGTCGTGCCCCTCGGCGACGATGGACGCGGCGCACTTCTCCGCGTACTCCTGGCGGATGTCCACGCAGACCAGGTTGGCGCCGGCGCGGGCCAGTTCCTCAGCAATGCCGCCCATGATGTTGGGGCTGGTGCCGGTGACCAGCGCCGTTTTGCCTTCGAGTTTCAAACGTCAACCTCTACCGTGTGGAATGCAGACGGTTACCGGCATTTGTCAGAAGCAGGATTTGCCGGATTTTAGGATTTTCTGGATTGCGTTTCCCCAATCTTGCCAATCCTATAATCTTGAAAATCCTGCTTCTGACGAAATTGCCCACGGGCTCAGAAGATGATGCTGACCGCTCCGTGCCAGGACAGCGCTTCCAGGTCCAGCACCGCGCGGCGGTAGGCGATTTTCAGGTCGGTTCCATCCCGCCGCAGGACGTACTCGATGCTGCCGACGTAGGGCGCGCCCTCGCCGGCGCGGAACCGGTAGACCAGCACGTTGGAGTTCACCGCAAGCTCGCCGTCGTCGGTTTCCGCAACGCGAACGTTGGAAATGAACCGGCGGGTGCGCGACCACGGATACTCGCGGTGGGCGTGGCGGGAGTTCAACCGCACCGCCCGGGCGCGCAGGCGCGTGATGTCATCGTCGATGAACACCAGGTCCCGCTTGGGGTCGCCCTCCGGCAGGTCGGTGGTGGGCACGATGTACCGGGCGTCTTCGGTGAAAAGGTCCACCCAGTCATCCAGGAGCCAGTCGTCCAGGAGGGCGGCTTCCCGGAACAGGAAGTCCTCCACCTGCTCCCGCAGCGTTGGCCGGTTAACGGTTGTCATGGTTCACCTGATGGAGCAAGGGTCAGTCGTCTGCCAGGGCCAGCGCGCCTTCCAGTTCCTCGACCGGCGCGTCCTGCACGTTGGTCTTGCTGAGGCCCTGCATATTGGCGTGCCACTGGCGCCAGAATCCGCGCATCTGGAGTTCGTCGGTGGACTTGGCCGGCCGGAGCATGCCGCGGGAGATGTCGGACCACTCGGTTTCGGTGGCGCGGAAACCGATCTGGCACGATTCCAGGGCCTCCACGTCGTCGGGCGTGGCGAAGCCGCCGGGGCCGAGGAAGGTCAGGAAGCTGTCCAGCCTGGTGGCCAGCATTGATTCCGACTCTTCTCGCGGTACCAGGTGCCAGGCGGTGACCTCCATGTTGTCGGGGGCCAGGGGCTCGAAGTACCTGACGGTGATGGCCATGATGTCGTTGATCACCAGGTTGGGATAGATGATCAGGTTCCGGGAGGTGTCAGCCATGCGGAAAGTGCGCTCCTCGCCGTACTTGTCCACCAGGCGCTGGCGCACCTGTGCGATGGGTTCCCGCGCCTCCTCGCCGAACAGCGGGTGCCAGTGGGCGATGGGGCGGCCGTTGCGCACCGGCGATTCGATCACGCAGTGGCCATTGCCCAGGGCCCGCGCCTTGCCCACGATGCGGGACGCCGCCGTCTGTCCGCTGTCGTCGGAGCCCAGACCGCTGATGTAGTCCAGGTAGGTCTGGTGCGTCGGAACCAGGTGGTAGCCGTCCAGGCTGTTTTCCACCAAGAGCTTCCAGTTGGCCTTCATGGTGTACTTGTTGGAACCGGCAACCACCCGCATCCCTTCCTCGGCCTGGTCCATGATCAGGTCGAGGTACTCCCGCGCGCCGGCCAGGTAGCTGACCAGGTCCTCGGCATGGGGGTTGAAGCTGACGAAGTAGAAGCCGCGGTAGCTTTCCACACGGGGCGGTTCCTTCAGACCAAGTTCGCTGCGGTCGAAGAACGGGCCGTAGGCTTCCTGGTCGGGGACGCCGATCAGTTCGCCGTTGGTGTTGAAAGACCAGGCGTGATAGAAACACTGCAGGACGTCGGCGTTCCCGGCGTCCCGCCGGCAGATCAGCGCGCCCCGGTGCGGACAGGAATTGAGGAACACGCGCACCTGTCCATCCCGTCCCCGGGCGAAGAACAGCGGCCGTCCCGCCACCACGCGGCGGCGGTAGTCTCCCGGGTTCTCCACCTCGGACTCGTGGCCGAGGTAGATCCAGCACCGGCTGAAGATGAACTCCCTTTCCCGTTCGAACAGATCGGTTGAGGTCATGGATGACCGGTGGACTCGGAAAACGCCCCGCTCACGGTCGTCGATGATCAGGTCTTTGATATCCATAGAGTCACCCGTGTCCCCAGCGTTGCTTCGAATGTGCTGCCAGCCTAGAGTCCTTGTCCGGGCCTGTCAACAAGCAGCCCGGATCAGCGATGGCGTCGGGAAGGGAAGTTACGAGTCGACGCCCGGCCCCCATGTCGTACCGAAGTCGAACCGCGATGCCAGTTGGCCGGTGAAGGTGTTGGCGTCCTGCAATGCCAGGTACACTGCCAGCGGGCCGATTGCGCTGGGATCTACCCGCTCGTGCCAGTCCCGCTGCGTCCACGGGATTGCCGCCGAGCCCTCGCTGCGCAGGCCGCCGGGGCTGAGGATGTTCACGGCGATGTTGTGCTCGCGCACCTCGTCGGCCAGGCAGTAGCTGAACATGTGCACCGCCGCTTTGCTGGCGCTGTAGAGGACGCCGCCGCCCTGGTTGGGGTCGGTGGCCATCCGCGAACCGATGTTGATGATGCTGCCGCGCCTCTGCTCGATCATGGTCGGGAGCACGGCCCGGCTGCACAGATAAGGGCCGTTGACGTTGATCCGCATCAGCTGCTCCCAGCGGGGGGCGTCGATGTCCATGATTGTCTCACCCAGCACCATCATGCCGGCATTGTTGAACAGCACGTCGATCCTGCCGTACTTATCCACCGCCTTGCGGACCATATCGTTGACCTGCGCTTCGTCGGTCACGTCGCAACTGACGGCGAGGACGTCGCCGCCGGCATCCCTGATGTCGTTCGCCGTTTCTTCCAGGGTGCCGGGCAGACCCGTGGGTGATTGACTGCGGGCCGAGATGACCACGCTCGCGCCTTCCTCCGCGTACGCCTTGGCGATGGCCCGCCCCAGGCCCCGGCTGGCGCCGGTGACGATCGCGACCATTCCGTCCATCTGTCCCATAGTTGACCTGCCTGTGCGTGTCGTCGCTCGACTAGGGGTTGGGTATTCCCCTGTTGACCTGGGGTATCCGGCGCGGTGGCGGGGCAACCTCCTGGAGGCTGGACAGGTCCATGTGCGGTATGTCCACCTGGACAAGATCATGGACGCTGTTGGCCAGTTCGTTGTGACGGTCGAACCAGGCCGCCAGTTGGTGGCGCCACGCCTCCAGCCCGCCGCTGGCGTGGAGCTCGAAGGCCGCCTCGCGTCCGTCCAGCCCGGATGACACCTGGTCCCAGGCGAGCTGGAGCAACGCGGCCCGTTGCATGGCCGTGTACCCGCCTCCGCCGAAAGCGTCCTCCAGTTCAGCGGCCATCGTGGGGTCTTCAAAGTCGGTGTCGGCCGGAGCGTTGATCAGCGACGAGCCGGGCAGGCCGCGCAGGATTTCGCCCATGCGCTGGCGGACCCGGAGGGTGTTGACGCCGGCGGCGGCCACGTGGACCTGGTTGGGCAGCACGTACCCGCTGGCCGTCGTTTCCGGTTCCAGCTCCGCCGCGGTCATGCAGGTGCGGGTGGTCTGCACGTTGACGGTCAGCTCGACAAGCTGCTCAATGGTTTGCGGGTTGTCCTTGAGACCCATGATCTCGGCCAGCGCCAGGGCGAGGCCCAGGGTCAGTTCCGCCTTGGCCAGCCAGCCGTAGCTGTGATGCCAAAGCATCCAGCACACCAGCCCCTGGCGGCGGTTCCGGTTGGCGGGCTCTCCCCCGAAAACGCGGTTGCGAGGGATGAAGACGTTGTCGAACCAGACCATGGAATCGAGCTCGTCGAACCGGCCGCTCAACGGGGACAGGAACGGGTTCTTGTGCCGGGCGGCGGGTCGCCGGGCCACCACCTTGAGGCCCGGGGCGTTCACCGGCACGATGAACCAGGGGTACTTGCCGCTTCCGGGCGGCATGTCGTTTCGCGTCGATACCAGCAGGTCCTCGGCGAAGGCCGTGCTGGTGTGCATCTGGATCTTGCCGCTGATCACGATGCCGTCGGCGGTGTCGCTGACCAGCCGCATCGCGGCGCGGTCGTTCTCATCCGGACGGAGGCGCGTGCCGATGAGCGGTCCGCCGCCGGCGTAGGTCAGGAACCGGCCGCCCTTGGGCAGCGACTCCAGGTAGTCCCGGGCCACCTCGATTTCCTCATTGGATTCGTCCACCCTGGAAAGGACGTTCAACAGCCCCAGGGAGATCAACGCTCCGTAGGCCGGGGTGTGGGTGACGTTTCCGCCGCCGGCGAAATGGGTTGCGCTGATGGCCTTGCCCAGGTGTCTGAGATCGTCGGCGGTTTCCGGCGGGGTGAGCAGGACGGGCTGGCGGTTGCCGCTTTTGTCCGGCCTGGTCAGAAGTGTGTCCTGCCAGTCGGGGTCGAAGTGGCGGTCATACCAGGTTGCGTACTCGTCCACCATGGCTGATGTGAACGGGTGGGTGGTGATGTCTTCCACGCCGCCCTCGCCCAGCACCCAGACGTCGCGCCCGTCGTGCAGGCTCTCCTTGTAATCAGCCCCAGTTCGCATATTTCACCTTCTCCCGATGGCGCAAATCCAATTGGCCGCTTGCGCACTGGATTGTTGCGACTGCTCCATGTTTGCTGCCGGTTGTGAGTTTGCCTACACGAATTGCGCTTCAACCCATCCCTGGTCGAAGGGAGTCCAGAAGTGGGAAGTCAGTTTCAGGTGCTTGAACATCCAGACGCCGTCGACCCTCACGTACTCCTCGTCGTACCTCGCTGAACCCCAGACCGCCCGGTTACCGTCCGCGTAGGTGCAGGGCTGGAACAGGTACCAGACCCCGGTGGCAGTATCGCCGTCCACCTCGATGATGGGATTCATGACCATGTGCACGGCGAAGGGCAACCGGTTCGGCGCGTTGACGAAGAAGTTGCGGATGCCTTCCCGGCCTTCGGCGCGGCCGCGGATGCCGCCGTCCCAGACCGCGTCCTCGACAAACAGGCCGGCGATGGCGTCGGCGTCGTAGTTGTCGTCGCAGTAGGCGCAGTAGCGGGCCTTGAGGCGCTTGATCTCCTCAACGTCCTCCAGCGCGCGCAGCCGGCGTTCAATGTCTTCCAGGCTCATGGCTCAAGCTCCTTGCGAAAATGTACGCAGTGCTTAGCGGCAGCGTGACCGTCTAGGCAGTGGCCAGCTCTTCAAAGGACGGCTCGGGCATACCCGCCGTCCAGGTGGGGTCGCGGAGTTCCAGCCGGTTGCCGCTGGGGTCGAAGAAATACAGTTCG
>CBDBDS010000012.1:0-291485 GCA_965203985.1 Dehalococcoidia bacterium | reverse complement strand
TGCCACCGACTCCCACCGCCCCGGGACTGATCACCATTGCAATTACGAACGCTAACGCGGCCAGCACGCAAAACGCGATCACCGTCGCGATGATCGTCAGTACCCGAAGTTCACGCATCACGCGCTCCCCAACTAAAGTAACCAAAGGGATGCCGACCATGGTGGATCAGGCCGTTTTACCCTGGACACGCGGCAAAGCAAGATGCCGGGCGGTCACCCACCCGGCATCATCGTTCCTGCCCATGGAACCGACCCGAGCCGGTCGGAACCGTTACGCGCTCGGCGGCGGAGCCGGCGCCGGGTTGTACAGCTCGACCCCGATGGTCGCCGGGAAAACTCCCGCCAACTCGTCCACCGTCCACCGGCTGTCTTTCCGGATCGTCTTCACCGGCTCCGGCTCGTTCATAAGACTCACCAGGCCGCCCGTCACGTGGAACACATGCCCGTTCACGTGCTGAGCCTCGTCCGATGCCAGCCACGTCACCATCGGAGCCACGTCCTCCGCCTCGCCGCGCAATCCGCCGCCGGCCGCGATGCCTCGCGCCGACCGCAACGCCCGCGCCTCGTCCGGCACGCTCGTCGTCATCCGCGTGCTCGCCGACGGCGAAATCGCGTTGGCCGTCACCCCGTAGCGTCCCAGATCACGGGCGCACACCCGCGTGAACCCGGCGATGCCGTCCTTGGCCGCGCCGTAGTTCGCCTGCCCGCTGTTCCCGTACAGCCCGGACGTGCTGCTGAAGGTGATGATCCGACCCGACCGCTGCTGCCGGAACAGGATGCTCGCGTGCTTCACCACCGTGAACGTCCCCTTCAGGTGCACCGCGATCACGTCGTCCCATTCCTGCTCCGTCATGTTGAATACCATGCGGTCCCGCAGGATCCCCGCCACCGTCACCACGATGTCCAGCTTGCCGAAGTTGTCCACGGCCGTCTGCACAATCTTCTCGCCGCCGTCCATGGTCGCCACCGACTCGGTGCACGCCACCGCGGTGCCGCCCGCTTCGCCGATCTCGTTGACCACTTGCTGCGCCACTGAGATGTCGGCTCCGGTGCCGTCCACATTCACGCCCAGGTCGCAGACCACGACCTTCGCGCCTTCAGCCGCCATCAGCTTGGCGACGCCGCGCCCGATGCCGCGCCCGGCTCCGGTTACGATTGCTACCTTGTCTTCCAGTAGGGGCATTGTTCAATCCTTATATGATATGCGCCGTCAGAATCGGGGTATTCACCATTTACGGATTTTGGAATTGGAGCCATCCGCGAACGTAAGCAACCAATCCTGGAAATCTTTCAATCCCGCAAATCCTGATTCTGACAATCTCCCAAAGCTGACGCGCCAAATCGTTACCGCTGTTGCGCCGGCGCCGGATTCGGAATCCCGGCCGTCAGGTATCCCCGCGCCTGCGCCGAAAGGTCGTCCATCTCCCAGTGTCCCGATTCCGTCCAGATCGCCTTTTCCGGCCTCGGTTGCGACATCAGCGACACCGTGTTGCCGTACACCAGGAACGTCTGTCCGTTGATGTTGGCCGCGTAGTCCGAGCACAGGTAGGCCACGAACGGAGCAATCCCGTCCGGATCCAGATCCTGTATCTCGCCGCCGTCCTCGCCCGACAGCGAGGCCACGCCGCCCCGCGCCCGGATCTCCGCCGCCGACTCGGGTATCGCCCCGATCATCCGCGTGGTCGCCCGCGGCGCGATGGAGTTCGCGGTCACTCCGTACCGGCCCATGTCCTTGGCCACCACCTTGGTGAACCCGGCAATGCCGCTCTTGGCCGCGCCGTAGTTGGCCTGGCCGCTGTTGCCCACCAAACCCGACTGGCTGCTGAAGGTTATGACCCGACCCGAGCGCTGCTGCCGGAACAGGATGCACGCGTGCTTCACCACCGTGAACGTGCCCTTCAGGTGCACCGCAATCACGTCGTCCCATTCCTGCTCCGTCATGTTGAAGACCATGCGGTCCCGCAGGATGCCGGCGCAGCAGACCACGATGTCCAGCCGCCCGAAGTTGTCGATGGCCGTCTGCACGATCCGCTCGCCGCCGTCCATGGTCGCCACCGATTCGGTGCACGCCACGGCGGTCCCCCCGGCATCCCGAATCTCTCCGACCACCACCTCGGCAATCGATTGGTCGAACCCGGTCCCGTCAACGTTGACCCCCGGATCGACCACTACCACCTTGGCTCCTTCCTCGGCCATCAGCTTCGCGATCCCCCGGCCCACGCCGCGGCCTGAGCCGGTGACGATCGCTACCTTTCCTTCCAGATTGTTGGGCATAGTCAATGTATCCTTCGTTTCTCACTGTCATTGCGAGCGCAGCGCGGCAATCCCGAGAATTGGTTTCTCAGGCGGCCGCTATCCGCGGCGCGCATCTGTTACCCGCCGCGTGCCGGCAGCGCCACCGTGGCCGTTCCCGGCGTGGTCTGCTGACCCTGCGGGTTCTCAAGCCAGATCGTGCAGTCCACCAAGTTCTGCTCGCCTTCCTGGTACACCCGCGTAACGTGTCCCTTGGCCGTGATGGGTTCGCCGGGAAAGTCCATGCCTCGATACTGACAGGTCAGCCGCCGCAGCGTTCCTTCCGGACCGGCCCACCCGGTCACGTATGATCCCAGCATCGCGTTCTTCAACGCTCCATGGATGATGATGCCGGGCAGCCCAATACTCTCCGCGTAAGGCTTGTCGTAGTGGATCTCGTAAAAATCGCCTGACGCTCCCGCGTACTGCACCAGTTGCCGCGTTGTCGGCTCGCGGACCTCCGCCGGCAGTTCCATACCTTCGCTCACGTCTTCGAAATAAACCTGCTGGCCCATGTTGTTCCTCTCAATGCTCGCGCGTGCCCGGTTTCGCAAATCGTCAGCCGCAAGATTTACAGGATTTTACGATTTCGCAAGACTGGAAACTATCCACGACGGAACGGTTTCAATCCCGATAATCCGCAAATCTTGAAAATCCTGATTCTGACATTTCCCTGCGGCAAACCGGGTCCACATGAACTCTGACCGTCATTCCCGTCCCCCATCCGTCATTCCGGCGAAAGCCGGAAGCCAGTGCCCGAAATCATCAGTGGCGGATGGACGTGCTCGTCTGGGTGGCTACGATCGCACCGGTCTGATTCCGATACGTAACCTTGATTGTCGTGATGAGCATCTGCCCAATGCTCCCCGTCCGCTCCCGGATGTCCTCCACCCTGCCCACTGCCGTGATCACGTCACCCGGCCGCACGTGCTCGAAATACTCCCAGTCGCTGCCCCCGTCCAGCAGTCGCGTGAACGGAATTTCAAAGGGCAACTCCGGTCGCACCGCCCGCATCGCCCGCAGGAAAGTCGGCGGAGCGACGATGCCTCCGGTCTCCGGCGTGCCTTCGGTGTACGCCGGGTTATCGTCCCCGATGGCTTCGGCGAAACGGGCAATGTGCCCCTTCTCGACATCGGTCGTGGTGGGCGCGCTTTCGACCCCGATGGCCTGCTCTCGCATCTCGTCGGTGAGGGTGAAGGAAACGGTGGTCAACGAAATCCTCCTGTCCCTTGAACGGGAAGGGTTATATGTCGGTTCGCATGGTGCGAATTTTGACCGCCCGATTATGGTACGCGCCAACCCGAGTGTCAAGGAAAGCCCGGCCGCTCACGCGTACTCACTTCACCCGCCCTGCCATGGCGAGCGAAGCACCAGCCTGCCCCGTGCCTGACACCGGATCACCACGCACTCGATAGGGGGCGGCAATCTCCTTGCACAGTCAATATCGCCCCGTCCATCCCTGCCATTTCAAACTCCGCCCCAACGAGGAAAACTCCTGACACCCACGCCCTGCTTCATACAGAACGCCCGTGCTATCCTGTCTCCCGCAGGTGATTGTCCTTACCGACCAGGTTCCGAGAACACACGGCCAATTTCGATCAGCATTCAAGTCGCTACCCGTATCGCAGTAGACTGTCCCCGACCGCTTTAATCGGAGTAGTCTGCTGGGTCGCCGCGCCCGCAACAGCGCGCCATGCCGTGGGCATGGAAAATAAGGGCAAAAAGCAAGCGCATTACCCCCGGCCGTGGGGCTGATCACTTCCCGGAACCTGGTCAAAATCAACCAACCAACCGCCAATCACCTGCAAAAACCAACCGCCGGTCACCTGCAAAAAATCCAACCCCAAAGGAGCCATCCCAATCGTCAAATCCATCCTGTCCATCTTGTGCATCGATGTAAAAGCCAAACCCTCGGGACGGACCCCTGCCAAGGAGCGTGATCCACCATGAGCAGCGTCCAGCATCACCAGGCCCAGGCCCGCCGGTTCTTATCGCTGGGCCGCTCCGACCACAACGCCGGCGACTACGCCCGCGCCGCCAACGCCCCGGCCCGTGCGGCGTCCCATGCCGCCGCCGCTTGACCAGCGCGCTCGTCATGCCGGACGGCGAGGGCCACATCTCCAACGGCGGGGTCCGCATCTTTCGGAACATCTATCAGCTCCCCGAGCAGCGCGCCCTGGAGCACACCCTCCACGTCAAGTTTCCCGACACCATCCACGTCCGCTGGTAACGCCCCATCGCCATCCCGTACCCCCTTTGCCATTGCAACCCCACCCCTTGTCATTGCGAGCGCAGCGCGGCAATCTCGTCGAGGCGACGGTGTTTCTTCCGGCAACGACGTGGCCATGTCGCTGCGCTCCTCACGATGACGAACTGGGTACACGCTACCCGTTCCGTCCATTGACCTGACGCCTCGCCTGTGGCACAATTCCTGCTTGATGATAATGATTATAGTTTTTTGCGGTGCATAACTTCTTCATGCTGCGAGGCGCACCCGAGGACGGAGGTGGCCTGTTATGTGGACCGGCGATGATTTACAACGCTTGGTAAGCCGGGAATTGAGCGACTATCGGCTGGTCGTGGTGTCAAATCGGCAGCCGTACGTGTTTACGATGCAGGACGGTATCCCTCGCGGGGAGATGCCCCCGGGTGGTCTCACCGCCGCTATCGATCCGCTGATGCGTGCCTGCGGCGGCACCTGGATCGCCCAGAGTAACGGCGATGACGATCTGGCTGCCATGGACCAGACCGGCCGTATCCACGTGCCTACCGATGACCCCGCTTACTCCATGCGCCTGCTGACCCTGAGCGATGAAGAGAACCAGGGG
Organism: Dehalococcoidia bacterium; assembly: GCA_965203985.1. Taxonomy (GTDB): domain Bacteria; phylum Chloroflexota; class Dehalococcoidia; order Lucifugimonadales; family UBA3495; genus Bin87. The sequence continues at coordinate 286,365 of CBDBDS010000012.1, read as the reverse complement.
TTTTACTACGGCTTCGCCAACGAGGGCCTGTGGCCCTTGTGTCACATCGCCTACACCGAACCCGTTTTCGACGCCCAGCACTATGGCTTCTATCAGTCCGTCAACCGGCGCTTCGCGGACCTGGTGCTCGACGAAATCAACGACGAGCCGGCCATCGTCCTGATCCAGGACTATCATCTCGCCCTCCTGCCCCGGTACATCCGCGAGGTCAATCCCGATGCTATCATCGGTCAGTTTTGGCACATCCCCTGGCCCAATCCCGACATCCTCCGCATTTGCCCGTGGCAGGACGAAATCCTCGACGGCATGTTGGGCAACGACCTTTTGGGCTTTCACTTGTCCGGGGACTGTCAGAACTTCCTCAACTGCGTCGACGCCAACCTGGATGCCCACGTCGATTCCGAGTACGGACTCATCGACTACCGGGATGAGACCACTCTGGTCCGTCCGTTCCCCATCAGCATCGATTTCGACAGCTTGGACAGCGAGGCCCGCTCCGAGGACGTCGAAGTCGAAATGGCCCGACTGTCCCGGGAATTGGGCCTGAACCGTGGCCGCATCCTCGGCTTGGGCATCGACCGGCAGGACTACACCAAGGGCATCCCCCATCGCCTTCGTGCCGTCGAGCGCTTGTTTGAAAAATGGCCCCAGTACCGTGGCCAGCTGGTATTCCTCCAGGCTGGAGCCACCAGCCGCACCAACATCGACTCGTACATGCAGCTGACCATAGATATCGAAGCCACGGTCAACCGCATCAACGAACGTTTCGGACACGACGGCTGGCAGCCGGTCCTCTATTGGCCCACGTCGTTGCCGTCGTCGACCTTCTCCGCCCTCCGCCGTCTCGCCAGTTTCTGCGCCGAAAGCAGCCTCCACGATGGCATGAACCTGGTTGCCAAGGAGTACGTGGCCTCCCGCGTGGATGAGGACGGCGTGCTCATCCTGAGCGCCTTTGCCGGGGCCGCCCAGGAACTCACCGGATCCCTCATCATCAACCCCTACGCCACGGAGCAGTTTGCCGAGGCCATCCACCAGGCTCTCACCATGAGCGGCGCCGAGCGTCGCATCCGCATGCGCCAGATGCGCAACACGGTCCGCGACAACAACATCTACAAATGGGCCGGCCGCATCATGATGCACCTCATGCAGGCGAGCACCCCCGATCACTCCCGCCTCAGCGTCGCGACTACGGCCTAACGCCAATCCCCATGCTTGATCTCAACGTCGACGAACTCAAAGACCTGGTCGTCGGGCGGGAACCTATCCTGCTGCTCCTCGATTTCGACGGGACCTTATCCGAAATCGCTCCCCGGCCGGAACAGGCCACCCTCTGCCCCGGCAATCAGTTGCTCCTCTGCCAACTCGCCAACCGCCCCGAGTTCGTGGTCGGGGTGATCAGCGGACGCTCCCTGCAGGATGTCGAAGCGCGGGTGAACGTTCCGGGCCTGGTGTACGCCGGCAACCATGGCCTGGAGATACGCGGCCTCGGTCTGGACTACCGCCACCCTGACGCTGACGCTGCCTCCCGAACCATCAGCCAGGCGTCCCACGATCTGGAAATCCGATTGGCCGGCGTGCCCGGCGCCTTCGTCGAGAATAAGACCTACACCCTAACTACCCATTTTCGGCAAACCCCGCCTTACTATCACGACCAGGTCGTGTCCGCGTTCGATGACATTGCCCATCCGTTGGTCCAGTCCGGCTCCTGCCACGTAACCGAGGCCAAGATGGCATTGGAGCTCCGCCCGTCCATCGATTGGAACAAGGGCCGAGCCCTCACCTTGATCCGGGCCCGGTTGTCCCCCGAGTCTTTCCCCATCTACATGGGCGACGACGCAACCGATGAGGATGCATTCGGCGCGGTCCGGTCCGCCGGAGGCGTCGCGGTTTTCGTCGGGGCGCCCGGCCTGACCACCTGTGCAACCTGGCGATTGCCCTCTCCCGCAGAGGTCTCCGCCGCCCTGGTCGAACTGGTAACGTTGTAGACGTCGCCTCTGCCCCACCCTCTCCCACGCCACCTATCGCCAGAGCTGTCATTGCGAACGCAGCGCGGCAATCTCGTCACGGCAACGGACCCCGCCACGCCAATGGGACCGCCACCCCGCTGCGCTCCGCGCGATGCCGAACCAGGTCCGCATGAGGCGCCCATACCCGCCAATCCTGTTTCGCCGCCCGTCAGAGACCCGCGTCACGCCGCATTCGTTGTGCTATCATTGCCTCGCGCAGCAACGGGTCACCCGCCGAAACTGAATGCCCTCCCTGCGCTCCCCGCAGATGATTGAGGCTATCTTTTTCGATTTTTACAACACGCTGGTGCGCTTCTGGCCCCCGTTGCCGCAGATCCAGCATGCCGCCTGCCAGAACCTGGGTATCCGGGTACCGGCTGAGCGGCTATCCCACGGCTACGCCATCGCTGATCTCTACTTCAACGAGGAGAATCATCGTTGGCCCCTGGGTGAACGCGACCCAGCGTCCCGCGATGAGTTTTTCGCCCGTTACGAGCAGATCATCCTCCAGGAATCCGGCGTGGCCGTTTCTCTCCGCATGGCAAAGCAGATCTGGGACATGGCCATCTCCGTCCCCAAGGAATTCGTGGAGTTCGAGGAAACCCGTCCCGTGCTGAAAGAGTTGAACGGCCGGGGTTACCGTCTGGCCGTACTCACTAACCTCCGCCGCGATATGGAGGAACTCACCCAGCGCCTCGGGATCCGTCAGTACCTCGAATTCTGCATCACCAGCCGCGAAACTGGCGAGAAACCCGCCACGCTTATCTTTGAAGCCGCCCTCCAACGCATGGCGCTCCGCCCGGATCAGGCCATGCACGTGGGCGATCAACCGCGTTCGGATGTTGAGGGTGCCCGGGAGGCCGGCCTCTTGCCTGTGCTGATTGACCGCGGCGGCTTCCACGCCGACGTTCCCAACTGCGATCATATCGACAGCTTGGAAGGACTGTACCCCCTGTTGGATCGATTGGTGTCCTGCTGATCCAAAGCTTCCCTCCGCCGCTCAGGCTTCGCTCCGCTACCGCCGTACCCCCAGAGGTGATGCCATGACCACCCAGCCGCCGGCCCACAGCCATCCTGACGATCCCAATCCCGTCCACGTGATCGTCTGGTACGACTACATTTGACCCTGGTGCTATGTCGGCCTGGAACGCGTCGACAAACTTTCTGAAGAGTACGACATCACTGTCGAGGGTCGGGCCTACCTGCTGCGTCCCGACACTCCCCAGGAGGGCCGCGTCCGCGAGTCTCGCCCCGGCGAGAGCGAAGACGAGCTGGCTGATCCGCTGCGTACCTACGCCCGGGAAGCCAACATCGTGATGCGGCCGCCCAAGCACACTCCCAACAGTCTCTACTCCCTGCAGGCAACGGAGTACGCTCAGGAACAGGGCAAGTTCCTTGAGTATCATCACGCTGCCTACGAAGCGTACTGGGATCATGGCGCCGATCTGGGTGACCCATCGGTCCTGGCTGACATCGGCTCCGGTGTCGGCCTCGACGGCTCCGAGTTGCGTCAACGCGTCGAATCCGGGCATTACGCCCAGAAGGTGGTTGACCAGTATCACGAGGCGTTGGGCTACGGCATCCGTGGCATTCCCACCTTCGTGTTCGACAACCTGCTCTTCAGCGGGGCCCAGCCCTATGAGGTCTTCCAGCGCGTAATGGACAAAGCGCTGGAGAACCGCGCCGACGCTCAGGAATAGGTGCGTCCCGCAAATGACCACGCAAGTCGCCTCTCCGCCAGCGGCGGCCGTTCCTGCCCGTCGCCGTTTCACCGTGGCCGAGTACTACGCGATGGCCGACGCCGGCATCCTGTCGGAAAACGACCGCGTCGAATTGCTGGACGGAGACCTCATTGTAATGCCCCCTATCGGACACTGGCACGCCTTCAGCGTGAACAGCATTGTCGCAGTATTCCCATCTACTTTGCTGGAGAATCGGGCTATTGTGAGCGTCCAGAATCCGGTGCGATTGGATAATTGCAACGAGCCGCAACCGGATGCGATGCTTTTGCGGTGGCGCGATGACTTCTACCGGAACGGCCATCCGAGTCCCGCCGACGTGCTGCTGCTGATTGAAGTTGCCGACAGCACCGTTGAGTTTGACCGCACCGTCAAACTGGCCGCCTACGCCCTCGCTGGAATCCCGGAAGTGTGGATTATCGCCCGCGCCGAACGTCGTATCGAAGGCTACACTGAGCCCGCCGGATCCGAGTACGCCACCGTGCGCTACTTCGGCCCCGGCGAAACCGTCGCTCCCCAAGTCTTTCCCGACATCACCCTGGCGGTTGACCGGATCATCGGAGACTGAGCCGCTTTCGCCATGACGACAACCACCGCTGCATCCGCCCCGCCGACTGTGCCCACTCCGGTTCGCCGCCGTTTCACCGTGGCCGAGTATTACGCGATGGCCGACGCCGGCATCCTGTCGGAAAACGACCGCGTCGAATTGCTGGACGGAGACCTCATCGTAATGCCCCCTATCGGAGAATGGCACGGCGCCGGCGTTAAGCTTTTCAACAATACGATACTCCCTTCTTTGCAGGGTCGCGCCATCATCGCAGTTCAAGACCCAGTGCGGCTCGACGAACATAGCGAGCCACAGCCGGACATCATGCTCCTTCAATGGCGCGATGACTTCTACCGGAACGGCCACCCGACTCCCGGCGATGTGCTCCTGCTGATTGAGGTTGCCGACAGCAGCGTTGAGTTTGACCGCACTGTCAAATTGGCGGCCTACGCCCGCGCCGGCATCCCTGAATTGTGGATTGTCGCTCGCGCCGAGCATCGTATCGAAGCCTACACGGAGCCCGCCGGAAACGAATACGCCACCGTGCGCTACTTCGGCCCCGGCGAAACCGTCGCTCCCCGAGCCTTCCCTGACATCACTCTGGAAGTCAACCGGTTGTTCGGAGAGTAGCGCCTTTCCCACATTGCCCGCCCGCCGTCGCCTGTGCTAAACTCGCGCCGTTCCAATCGGCATTTGTAACGGATTTCACAAATGGACGACGCCACCCTCCAGCTGATTGATCGGGCGGTCAACGACCAGCCGCAAAGCACGGTCACCGTCCTGTCGTCCCTGCTCGCGGTGGAGGACGCTATCGGTTATATCCCGACTGAGGCGGTCGAAGCTGTCGCCGCTCGGATGGACGCTACCGTCAACGACGTCTGGGCGGTAGCCACCTTTTACCCGAATTTCCGATTCGATCCCCCCACCGATCTCCGCGTCGAGGTCTGTTGGGGTCCTTCCTGCCATGTAATGGGCGCAACCGCCGTAATCGCGGCCGCGCAGGAAGCTTTGGGCCTCTCCGACGAAGGCGACACGCTCGACGGTAAAGCCACTCTGCGCTACAACACTTGCCTGGGCGCCTGCGCTCACGCTCCGGTGATGGCAATCAACCATCACCTGGCCGGCCGCATCACCCCTGACGGCGCCCGCTCGCGAATCGCCTCAGCCCTCGCGTCCGCTCCGGCGCACTGATCAGCGACTGGCCCGTGACCGCACCGACTGAATCCCCGTTCGACGCCATCCTGGCCGAGGCGCACCGCCGTTGGGAAGACCTGACTGCGGGTGACTGGCCGTGGATTCGCGTGGGCACCGGGTTGGCCGGCGAGGCCGCCGGAGGCTTCGAGGTCGTCGCCGCAGTCAAAACTGCCCTGGAGCAAAACCAGATACCGGCCAACGTGTCGGAAGTCGGGACCCTCGGTCTGTGTTTTGCTGAACCGCTGCTGGACGTCCAGACGCCCAACGGCCCTCGCGTATTCTACAGTCAGGTCACGCCGGAACTGGCCGAGCGCATCGTCCGTGAGCATGTGGCCGGTGGCAATCCCCTGCCGGAGCACGCCATCGGCTACCTCGGGGAGCCGGCCCAGGCGCCTGTCGGTATCTCTGACCTACAAGACCACCCGATGATGGCTTTGCAGCAGCGCATCGCCCTGCGCAACGCCGGCAACATCGATCCATCAGACCTGTACCAGTACATCGCCAACGGCGGCTACTCGGCCCTGAACAAGGCGCTCACCGAAATGTCTCCGGGCGATACCCTCGGAGAGGTGCGTACCTCCGGCCTTCGTGGCCGCGGTGGCGCGGCTTTTCCGGCCGGTGTCAAATGGGGGTTCCTGGCCGGCAATCCGGATCCCAACAAGTACATCCTGTGTAATTGCGAGGAGGGCGATCCCGGCGCCTTCAACGATCGCGGCATCCTGGAAAGCGATCCCGCCACCGTCGTCGAAGGGATCACCATCGCGGGATACGCCTGCAATGCCAACCGCGGCTACATCTTCATCCGCCACGGCCACAATCAGCCCATCGACCGCACCCGCGCCGTGATCCGGCAGGCCTACGAACTCGGCCTCCTGGGCCAGAACATCCTGGGGACCGATTTCTCCTTCGACGTCGAGGTCGCATTGACGGGCGACTCCTACGTTTCCGGCGAGGAAACGGCATTGATGGAAGCCATCGAAGGCAAACGGTCCATGCCCCGCTACCGTCCTCCCTTCCCCGCTCAGGTGGGAGTTTTCGGCAAACCTTCCAACATCAACAACGTGAAGACCCTCGCCTATGTGCCCGAGATCGTGGCGCGTGGCGGACAATGGTTCGCCGGCATCGGGACACCGCCCGATCCCGACAACAGAATCAACGGCAGCAGCGGCACCGCCATCCTCTGCCTGTCCGGTGATATCACTTACACCGGTTTGATCGAAGTCCCGTTGGGCATGACCCTGCGTCAAGTGCTCTTCGATATGGCCGGGGGCGTTCCCAACGGCAAGTCCATGAAGCTGCTCCAGACCGGCGGCCCGTTGGGAGGTGTGCTCTCAGCCAGCGATGCCAATCTCGACCTCGTATTGGACTTCGACGTTTTTCGCGCCGCCGGCGCCATCCTCGGTTCAGGCGGCATCATCGTTGCCGACGAGGATACGTGCGTGGTGGACCTGACCCGCAACTTGATCGCGTTCTGCCAGTACGAATCCTGTGGCAAGTGCTTCCCGTGCCGCATGGGCATGAGCCACCTGCTCGAGGTGCTTGAGCGTATCAGCAACTTGGAGGGCACCGAGGAAGACCTGGCACTGATGCGGAACATCGGGGAAAACATGCAGGCGGGTTCCCTGTGCGGACACGGCCAACTCGGGTTCAATCCGGTCTCCTCCGCCCTCCGATACTTCGGTCACGAATTTGACGCCCACATTCGCGATAAGCGCCATACCGGAGATTGTCCTGACCAGGTGTTCTCTCCCCGCCTCACCAGGCGCTGACCGACCGATGCCCGATCCCGCCGCTTGCTTTTCGGATTAGGAATCGCCATGCCTGACGACATCACCATCTCCATCGACGGGGTGGAAATCAAGACCCAGCCGGGGAAGATGGTGCTGGAAGCCGCCATCGACGCCGGCGTCTACGTTCCCTATCTCTGCTACCACTCGGGCATGAAACCCTACGCCGCCTGCCGCATGTGCGTGGTGGTCGCGGAGAACGAACGTGGCCGCGTGCCGGGCTTCCCGGCCGCCTGCACCCTGGCGGCAACCGACGGCATGACCGTGTGGAGCGAGACCCCCGACGTAATTGAGCTCCGTCGCTCCGTCATGCAGATGCTCATCGCCGAGCATCCCAATGGCTGCCTCACCTGCCACCGCGTCGAAATCTGCGGCCCCTCGGACGTCTGTCTCCGCCACGTTTCGGTCAACGATCGTTGTATTACGTGCCCGAAGAACGAGCGTTGCGAGTTCAAGGACACGGTCCGGTATCTGGGCATGGAGCTTGAATCTCCCATGTCCTATGTGTACCGCGACATCCCGTTGGAGGTCAGCGATCCCTTTTACGACCGTGACTACAATCTTTGCATCACCTGCGGCCGCTGTGTCCGGGCCTGCGAAGAAATGCGTGGCGACAACGCCATCTGCTTCACGGAGCGCTCCGGCAATGCGTTGGTGGGCACATCCTTCGGGACTTCTCTGCTGGAGTCCGGGTGCGAATTCTGCGGCGCCTGCATCGACGTGTGTCCTGTCGGGGCTTTGACCGAGCGCGAATGCAAATGGGAAAAGCCCGCTCGTGTGGAACGCACGATCTGCACCCACTGTCCGGTCGGCTGCCAGATGAATCTCGAGATCAACGAGCAGGGCCGCGTGATCCGCACCGTTCCCGAACTCAACTCCCCGGCCAATCGCGGCCAGGCCTGCTACAAAGGCAAATTCGGGCTCGGGCACTTGACCAGCGGCCAGCGCCTGCGGCGGCCCATGATCCGTCGCAACGGTCGGCTGGAAAACGCCACTTGGGATGAGGCTTTGGACCTGGTTGCCGAGCGGCTGCGTGCCCACCAGGCTGGTGCCGGGTTCGGATTGATCACCGCCCCAGACAGCACCAACGAGGAACTTTACCTGGCCCAGAAATTTGCCCGCATCGGGATGAATACCAATAACATCGACCATTCTGGCAACACTCAATCCGCCCTGACCGGCGCATTGGAAGATGTTCTTGGTTACCCCGGCGCTACGAATTCGATCTGGGACCTTGAAAAAGCCGGCTGCATCCTGGTTTTCAACACCAACCTGACTGAAAGTCACAACGTGGTCGGCGTGCCGATCAAGCGCGCCGCCGGCAACGGTACCCCTCTCATCGTGATCGACACTCGGGAGGTGGAGCTTACACGGTATGCCAACCTGTGGCTCCGTCCCGTGCCGGGGACCGAGTTGCTGCTCTTGGGCGCGATCTTGAAGCAGGTGCTGCAGGGAGACCTCATCGACGCCGAATGGCTCGCTGAACACGCGGATAGCTACGACACGCTCGTTTACGAGCTGGAACGGTTGAGCGACGAAGCCATCGCCGCGACCGCGGTTCCCCTCGAAGACATCGCCCGCGCGGCCAGGATGTTCGGCGGGGCGGATACCGGCGCCGTAGTCTATGGCCTGGACAATCTGTCCGCCGCGATCAGTCGCGAATGCGTGGTTGCTTTGGCTGATTTGGCGTTGCTCACCGGCAACGTCGACCGGCCCGCCGGCGGAATTTTCCCCATGCGGCAGGGGGCAAACGGACAGGGCGCAATCGATGTTGGATGCTTGCCCGACCGTCTACCGGGAGGCGCTCCCACCTTCGACGACGCCCACCGTACCCACGTGGAGGAAACCTGGGGAGCGCCGCTGCCAGCGTCCGCCGGCATGAGCGCCGCATCCATGATCGAGTCCGCCGGCGGCGCCATCACTTCAATGCTGCTCGTTGGAGACAGCCCGAACTATTCCAACGGTCTCCTTGTCGATGATGTGGCCGTATTCGAACGGTTGGAGTTTCTGGCGGTAGTCGACTCTTTCCTTTCGCCGGTCGCCCAGGTCGCCGATGTGGTCCTGCCCCGCGCGACTTTCGGGGAAAAGGACGGTACGTTCACCAACCTGGAACGGCGGGTCCAGCGTGTGAGACCGGCGATTAGCGTGCGAAACAACGACGCCATGCCGGAGGGGTGGATCTTGGCCCAGTTGGCTGATCGCTTGGGCGTCGCGGGCTTGAACTACGACGACCCGGCCCGGGTCATGGATGAAATAGCCTCCGTTGCTCCGAATTATCGCGGGATCAGCTATCAGCGGTTGGCCCAGGAAACGGCATTGATAATGCAGACGGGCATGGAATCTCCCCGGCCCACCCAATTGCTGTACACAACTCGCGAAGAGCGCGGGATACAGTGGCCCTGCCCTACTCCCACCAGTCCCTCGTCCCCGGTGCTGTACGCCAACGGATTCCCAAACGGACGCGCCGAACCGGGAGCGCCCCGGTTCCGTGCGATTCCGGCGCCCACCGAAACTGATCTTCCCGCCATTCTCGCCCCCGGTCGCGTGCTGCTCCAGAGCGAGCGAGAAATCACGGTCGAATCGGGCGAATTGAATCGCATCGTTCGTGACGAGGAAGTGCACATCAATCCTGTAGACGCTGCCTCCTGGGGTATTCCCGATGCTTCAGCCGTGGCCGTCGTAACGGCCGGCAACCGTGTCACCGGGATTGCCCGCTACGACCCGGCTGTTCCGCCTGGGGTCGTGTCGATCACCACGCTGTTTGGACAGTTGGCGGTGGAATTGCAGGCATCGGAGGACATCAATCCCATGGCGCGCGTGCCCGGCTTGCATCTCGAAGCATGTCGAGTCGAACTGGCGGGTTGACGTCCCCCGCTATGTCGGTATGACCTCGCACAAGGAATGTACTTAAACAGCTGAGTGTTCGCTGGTGTAACCCCGATTGCGTTTGATGCCGAGCGGACGCCGATCAAATCTACCAACTGGAGCCAGAATGACCACGTCGCCATCCACCACCGTGATCCGTGATCGCACCACCAATCTGCCACGCGCCAGGCTGGTGGAACGCGTTGATTACACGGATGACCTCATGGTCATCAAAATGGAGCCCCAGGGTTTCGATTTCAAATTCAAACCCGGCCAGTATTGCACCCTGGGTCTGGATGGCATCGAACGGGCGTATTCAATCGTCTCCGCCCCTCACGAACCCCTGTTGGAAATCTTCGTCGAGCTGGTGCCTGAAGGTGAACTGACGCCGCGCATGTGGCACATGGAAATTGGCGACACGATGTCGATCCGTCCCCGTCCCAAGGGAATCTTCTTGATGGATCCTGCGGCCACCCAACACCTGATGTTGGGCACGGTCACCGGGGTCGCGCCGTTTGTCAGCATGGTCCGCGATCACCTTCACTACGGTCGCGACGGACATCACTTTTACGTGATCGAAGGAGCTTCGTATCGCGACGAGTTCGTCTACGATGTCGAGCTGGCGCGGTTGGCTGCCGCACATCCCGACGTAGTGACCTTCGTCCCTGCGATCAGCCGGCCGACCGAAGATCGCAATGTCGGCTGGGAAGGTGCGACCGGTCGTCTCAACAACATCGTTGCCGACCTGCTCGAGAAGTTTGACCTGGACCGCTCCCAAACTCTGATTTACGCCTGCGGGCATCCCGGGATGATCGAAACCAGCAGGGAGATCGTGACCGCCGCCGGATGGCGCTGGACCGAAGAGAGGTTCTGGAAGGAGTAACGCCTACCCTCTGCCGAAGCTATTCACCGGGGCGGGCGAAGGTTCGCCCCGCATTCATACCGTCGGACCGGGCTCGCCGGCGACCAGGAAGGATTCTGATGACCACGATAGCCGAGTACGTATCCAATTACTCAGCCAATTTGCACTTTGGCGACATCCCATCTGATTCGGTTCATCTGCTCAAAAGGATGATTATCGACACCGTGGGATGCGCCATCGGCGGCTACACCTCGGAACCGAGCAAAATCGCCCGCGACCTGGCAGCAGAAGTCACCGGGCACCGCCGGCCGGTAACCATCGTCGGCAGCGGCCTGACCAGCAGCCCCGAGCTTGCCACCTTCGCCAACGGGGTGATGATTCGCTACCTGGATTTCAACGATGGTTACACTACGCAGGAATCCGGGCATCCCAGCGATAGCATCGCCGCCACTCTCGCCGGCGCCGAAATGGCTGGCGCGGGCGGTCGTCGCCTGATTACTGCCACGGCAGTCGCGTACGAGGCGTTCTGCCGCTTCGGCGATGCCAGCAACATCAGGGCCCTGGGCTTCGATCACGTGACCAACGGCGCCATCGCCAGCTCGGTCGGGGCGGCCCGTGCCATGGGACTGTCCGCCGCGCAAACTGAGCAGACGCTGAACTTGGGGATCACGCCGAACCTGGCCTTGGGGCAAACCCGGGTAGGCGAACTCTCCCACTGGAAGGGATGCGCCTATGCCAACGCCAGCCGCAACGCAGTGTTCGCGGCTCTGCTGGCCGAGCGTGGCCTGACTGGACCAACCCCCGTGTTCGAAGGAGAACTCGGATTCTTCTCCGCGGTGACCAAAGAACCGTACCATCTGGAGCGCTTCGGCGGAGACCAGGGCCAACCGTTCAAGGTCCACGAGTGCAACATCAAGCAGTTTGCCCTGGGCCTCTATTCGCAAACCGTTGTTGAAGCGGCGTTGGACGCTCGCCGCCAGGTGCCCGGCTTTAGCGTCGCGGACGTTCAGGACATACACATTCGCACGCTCCAGAAAGCCATCGACATCATGGCCGGCGACGAGGAGAAATATCACCCCAAAACCCGCGAGTCAGCCGACCACAGCATGCCCTACGCCACCGCAATCGCATTGACTTACAACACCCTCAACGAGAGCCACTTTTCTGACGAGCACATCAACGACCCCGGCATCGCTGCCTTGATCGGTCGCACGCGCATCGAGGCGTCGGAGGAAGCCAACCGGCGGGTGCCCGAGGCCATGCTCTGCAACTTCGATCTGCGGATGAAAGACGGACGTATCTACAGCTCTGAGGTCGCGCACTTCCGCGGTCACCATCTCAACCCCATGACCGACACCGAGGTCGAAAGCAAGTTCCGAGGGCTGTGCGAGGGTCTGCTTTCACCAGAGCAAACCGAGGAATTGCTGACCCGCCTGTGGCATCTTGAAGACGAAACCGACATCGGCGATCTTCTGCGCCTCACCCGGATCTGAAAATCAACAAGCACGAGGGGCTGTCGTCGGACAGCCCTTCGAATTGCGCACCATGGCTCGTGGGCCTATGCGCCTATCCTGGTGCCGTCTGGGTAGGTGTACCCGCTGCGGTCGTTGTATCCGCCGGAGGCCGGGAAGATCTGCCGGTAGAGCCCCCGAGCCCGCTGCTTCACGACGCCGTTAGCGGCCTCTTTCGTGGGGGTGGGCTTCGCATTCTGGTCCTTGTAGAACTGGGACTGCAATGGGCTGTCGTTTTCCATTTCCCAGATGCACAAATACCGCAGCGCTCCGTTCGCCTGGTCGTCCTCCGGATCCAGCATGAACCTCCGGGCGCTGACGTAGCCGGGGATGGACATGCGCTCCGGCAGGTGCTCCTCGTTGTACCATTTGTTGAACACTTCGTCGTCGGCCTCGTCTACTTCCATCATGACGACGAGTACCGTCGTTCCGACTTCCTGGTTTGCCCTCAGGCCGTTGCTGCTGGTCATGGTACCTCCTTTAGCCACTGGGACCGGTCGAATCGGAAATTGAACTCTGGAAGACCCGCTAAAGTCTTCGATAAATCTGTACGCGGTGCCGATAGCAGTCAGCGACGAACACCAACCCGTCCGCGCTCAACGTGACCGCCGTGGGCCGATAGAAGCGGCGCTTCAGCTCAATGTTCTGCGTCGCCTTATCGAGCTTCTCCTCGATGTCCGGGTTGGCATCGAGGAACGTCCGCGCCCACTTGGACGTTCCTGAGTGGCCGATCAAGGTGTCGATCACTTGCCCGTCAGTGTCCAGCACCTGCACGCGGTCGTTCCACCAATCGCACACGTAGATGCGACCTCCGCCGACGGCCAGTCCGTTGGGTCGTGCGAACCCGTCACCACCGTTTTTCCCGTCAAACTCGTCCAGAAATCGGCCATCCGGGTCAAATTTCTGGACCCGGTCATTGCGCCAGTCGGACACGTACACTGCACCATCCGAGTCCACAGCGATACCCCAGGGCATATCGAACTGACCCGGCCCGTCGCCATGGATGCCCCAGGCGGTCAGCGGGCTGCCGTGCATGGTGAAGCGTTGAACACGATGGTTCAGCGAATCAGCGATCACCACCGTGCCGTCCGGAGTGAAAGCCATGCCGGAGGGCCGGTTCATTTGGCCAAAGCCACTGCCGAATTCGCCCCAATGATCCAGGAACCTGCCTTCAGAAGTAAACCTGGAGATGCGATGGGTATTTTCGTCCGCCAGATACAGGTTGCCGTCGGGTCCGAAGGCTATCGCTGTGACCCAGATGAACTGTCCCAGAGCCTCGCCCCAGCCGCAGAATTCGCCGACGTAGTCCCCTTCGAAACTGCATCTGGTTACCCTCACCGCTTCAGGTTGGTTTGGGTTGGCGCGGCTGGCCACGTGCAACAACCCGTCTGGTCCCAGCGCCAACGAAACCGGTCCGCTGAACCCCGGCCCTCCGGCCGATAGCAGGCCAATCACGTCGTGGTACCGGTACAGTCCGGCAACGGATGCCGGATGTTCGACAGTTGTGGTCATGCCATTCCTTAACTCAGCTCGATTGTGACCGCGGGCAATCCACATTCCAGCTTGCCAATGGTTTCGAGGCATCGATCATTGGCCGGTGGCATCACCGGTCCCGACAGGGCATCCCGCCGCAATCGCTCCAGCGGCGATGACTTGAGCAGCCCGCCACCCCCGGCGAGCCGCATGGCCGCGTCGGTTACCCGTGAACCCACTTCGGCGCAGTATTGCTTGGCTCGGTTTACCGCCAGGACGGCTCCGGTCTGGTCCGCATCCCGGTCCGTCAGTGCCGCGTCGACCAGCAGGAGCCGACCGGAATGGATTGACAGGCCCATCTGTCCAATCGTTTGCTGGGTCGACGGATGACCGATCATCACGTCTCCACCGGGCGTCCAGGTTCGAGCAGTCACGTACTCCCGGATGTGGTTGTACGCAGCCTCCGCAATTCCCAGGTAAACGGCAGCGTACCCCAGTGAAAAACTGCCCCAGTCCGCGCTGAGCAATCGACCCGGCGGCCCGAATACCGCGTCGTGCGGCGCCACGGTATCGAAGTTGACCGTGTGGCTCGCCGTGGCCCGCATACCCACCGCATTCCATTCGCCGGTCACGCGGACGCCGCTCATATCGCTCCGGATCATCGCTGACAGGATATTGTCACTGCCGCCGCCGCTTCCTTCCACTACGCCGGAAACGAAGAAATAGTCCGCAGCATCGGCCAGGGAGCAAAAATGCTTGACGCCGGAAACGCGGTAGCCACCGTCATCCTGGGGCGTGAAAGTGGTGGACAATACGAACCGCTCTCTGGCGGACACCCCGGGCTCGCTGGTTATAGACGCGAACAGCTTGCCCGCCTCCACGGCTTCGGCAAAGTAACGCCGCCGCTGCTCCGGGGTGCCCAACCCGGCGACGAACGAGCCGAGCACGTTCGTGTGCATGGTCAGCGTCAGGGCCGTTGACGGGCAGCCGCGCGCGACGGCCAGAATGCACATTGCGAAGGTCAGAGGGTCAACTCCGCTGCCGCCGTACGCGGGGGGCACGCGCAGCGCGAGTAATCCTGCTTCCCTCAGGTCGACGTAGTTTTCGATTGGAAACTCCGCCTCGGCATCGTAGTGCGCCGCACGCGGCCCAAAACGTTCACGGGCCAGTTCGTCAGCCACATCAACCAAAGCCGATTGCGCATCAGACATCCAGCGCCTAGCCGCACCGGGTATCGGTTCCGATCTGATACTCAAGGGAGTCTGTTCCCCGTGTAGCGAATTCGCGCTCGATAGTCTGGTCTTTGCTTCCGCTGGACAGCAACGCGGTTCAAGGCGTCGCGGTACGGCTGGCTACGCGAACTGGTATTCCCGCGTGGATCCGATCATTCGCAGCGCGTTCAGGATAACGGTTTCGACGCCGGCGCCTGCATCGATCGCGGCCTCAGCCTGGGCGACCAGAGCGTTCCGGTTGTCTTCCCGAAGCATGACATTGCCCAACAAGTCCAGGCATCCGTCTACGATCTCTGGCGCGTCTGGGTTGCGGTCCGCGAGTTTCGTTACGATGGCTCTCACGCCGGGATGGGTAGTGTCTCCCAAATTGTCGGCCACGTAGTTGATGCGCTCCACCATGCTGCCGCTGTCGATCCATTCCCTGCCGGTATGCCAACCTTCCACCGACGGTGGATTCAGCAGGTCCTGGTTCATGTAGCGGCATTCCAGCGCCGTATCCATGAAACCGACCCGGGGGAATTTGAAATCCCCGACGAGGTGCAGCGTGCCGACCACCACTTCAGCGGGGCTTTTGACCCTGGCGAAGCGCGCCTTTTCCGACTTGAAGAACTCTGAGGTGAACATCACGCGCAGCATGGACCGAATGTCGTAGCCGGACCGGAAGTATTCGGACTCCAGCGTTGCGACGGCATCAGGATCGGGTGGCGGCGTGTTCTGCCACGCCGGCACCTGAACGTCGTCTGCTACGAAGAAGTTATAGAGATGCCGGCTGATGAATCGCGCGGTCGAGGGCTGGCGGCAGATGATTTCAATGATGTCGTCGCCATCGAAGTTGCCCGTTTCTCCCAGGAATGTCTTTGTCCCGGCGTCGTGATCTTCCTGATCGTAACGGAACAGCCAGGGGGTCTTTCCGTATGGGATACTCGCCACGTTATCGTCGTCAATCGTCCAGCCGGTGAAGGCTCGGGCGGCCTCCTGGACGTCGTCTTCCGTGTAGTTGGGTTGGCCGTCCATCCCCACGCCCATGGAGAACAACTCCAGCAGTTCCCGCCCCCAGTTCTCATTGATGGCGTCTTTGTGATTGAAATTGTTGTCCAGCCAGAAAATCATGGCCGGGTCCCGGGCCAATTGGCGCAACAAATCCTGGAAACTGCCCAGACCGTATTGCCGAAACATGTCGATCTGATTGAGCATCGTTTTCTCGTGCAGCACTTTGGCCAAACCGGTGGCGAACACTCCGTGCCAGAACAGCGCGATCTTTTCCTGGAGAGGTCTCACGCCCGCGTTGCAGTTCATGCGATAAACCGTTTCGGTCAGCGCTCCCTCGATGTTGCGGCTCTCCTTCCAGTCGATGTAGTACCGCTCGATGATGTCTTCTTCCAGCGTGGGGTGGTCCTTCGGATGCAACAGCCACTCGACCGTTTCCTCATAGCCCCAGGCGCAATAGGTATCGAGTTCCACCGGGGTCGCGCCGGATCCGGCGCGGCGCAGTAGATGAGCCATCAGGGCGCGTTGGGAGTCGACTTGCATATTTTCACCGGGAGGGGCCGACGCCCAACGCATGTTTGTAACCAATCCGTCGCAGGGCGGAAGAACGTCCGTTGGGTCGGAACTCGGAGGATCGACGGCCATCATATCATAGCGGTCGGAGTACACTGGTCATCGATTCCTCGGGGTGAAACGACGTTGGTTCCGGCCGGCGCCGGTCGTATTGACAACAATTCAGAGCGAGCGCACCATGTTTCCGCTTCCGCCATGCCACGGCGTTTCCCACCTGCCATCGCATTCAAGGCAAAACTACCCATAACCAAGCGAGAGCCCAATCATTCCGTCGCTTCGACTTCCGCGTCTGCATACTCTGGATGCCTGGCTGGCCTACCGGGATTTCCGGTTGCTGTGGCTGGCAAATTTTTGTGGTTTCACGGGCCAATGGCTCCAACTGCTGAGCATCGGGTGGCTGGTTAAGGACTTGTCTGCGGGCTCCGGCATCGGCGGTTTATTGGTACTGTCGGTTAGCGCCCTCAACACCCTGCCCGGGCTCCTGATCAACCCCATAACCGGAGTACTGGGCGACCGCCTGGATCGTCGGAAGCTGGCAATCTCATTACAGTCCGTGAGCGCATTGCTGGCTTTGGGCTTCGCTTTCCTGGTCGCCACTGATTACGTGCGGCCCTGGCACGCCTACGCGTACGTTTTGATTTCCGGTTCTTGCCTGGCCATCACCCAACCGTTGCAGCAGGTTCTGATTTCCAATACTGTCCCTCGTGATGCGCTGGTCAACGCCTACGCCATCAACACTCTCACCGTGACCGGGACCCGCATTTTCGGCCCATTCTTCGGCGGAATCCTGATATTCACTCTGGGATATTTCTGGAACTTCGCCCTGGAAGCCGCCCTGTACCCGGGCGTGGTGCTGATGTTGCTGCCAATGCGGACGCCATACACAGGCACCGAACCGGCGGAGGAACAGCGGCGCTTCACCCCGCTGGGAGACATCAAGGACGGCCTGCTTCACCTTTGGCGGAACCAACGCGAAGTCCTGGAAATTGCGGTGCTGTCGGTGGTTCCAAATACCATTTTGCACCCCGTCTGGTTCCTGCTGCCGCTGTTTACGGTCGAAGTCATGCAGGCCCACGCCAACATGGGCGGTTATCTGCTGGCGATCACCGGAGTGGGCGGCCTGATCTCCACGCTGACCATCGCCACCTGGGGATTGCCCTTCCGGCGCGGTTACATCCTGTTTGGCGCGGCGGCGTTGTCGTCGCTGACCACCATCCTGTTCGCCTTCTCCGTGTGGCCCTGGGCCGCGTTCACCGTCCTGGGCGCGATGTCGTTCTTCCAGGCCTACTTCCGCACCACGCAGGGGACGCTGGTACTGACCATCGTGCCGGACCGCTTCCGCGCGCGCACCATGGCCTTGTTGGCCTACGAGCGTTCTTTCCTGATCGGTGTGAGCGTTGTCGTGGGCATTTTCGCTGATTTTACTTCGGCATCGATGGCTATCCTGGCGCTTGGCTGTCTGGGGTTGTCGGTAACGCTAGGGTGTTTCGCCACGCTGCGGCGAGTGCGGGCGCTGCGTTAAGAGGGAGCCGTTTGCGAACCGCACGGTTGCCACGCCTGCACACGCTGGACGCCTGGCTTGCTTACCGGGACTTCCGGTACCTGTGGTTCGGCAATTTCTTTGCCAACAACGCTCAATGGCTGCAATTGCTGAGCGTGGGCTGGCTGGTCCGGGAGTTATCCGAAGGCTCAAACGTAGCCGGATTGTTGGTGGTCACGGTGGGCGGAATCAATACGCTGCCCGGCCTGGTGGTTGGACCCTGGGGCGGCGTGCTGAGCGACCGGTTCGACCGGCGCAAGTTGGTCATGGCCCTCCAGACTGCGATGGCGGTGCTGGCCTTGGCTTTCGCGCTTTTGATCCTGACCGGAAAGGTGCAGATTTGGCATGCCTACCTGTACGTGATACTCGCGGGCTGCTGTCACTCTACAGTCCAGCCCATGCGCCAGGCGTTGATCGCCGGCACCGTTCCCCGGGAGATGCTCGGGAACGCGCTGGCCACCAACGTGTTGACCATCACGGGTACACGAACCGTTGGCCCGTTTGTCGGCGGAATCCTGATTTTCACTCTGGGGTTCTTCTGGAACTTCACTATCGAAGCGTGCCTCTACCTGGTGAACGTCCTGATGATCTTCAGGCTGCGCACTCCGTTCCACACGCCAGGAAATGCCCGCCAGCGCGGATCGGCGATGTCCAACATGATCGAAGGACTGCGCTACGTTTGGAGTGGGGAACGAGCCTTCTTCCAACTGATGATCTTGTCGATCATTCCCAATATCATCCTGCACCCTTCGTGGTTCCTGTTTCCCGTGTTCACTACCGAGGTGTTGCATCGAGACGCCGACGTGGGCGGCTATCTGTTGGCAGTGACCGGCGTCGGAGGCCTGCTGGCGGCGCTCATGATGGCCACATTCGGGTTCATATTCCCGAAGGGGAAGGTGGTGCTGGGAGCAGCCGTCGGCAGTTCCGCCACGCTACTGGTTTTCGCTTTTTCCAAGTGGATGGCACTGGCATTCCTTTTCATCGCGGCTATGGCATTCAGCCAGGCAGTTTTCCGGACCGCCCGCGGCACGTTAATTCAGACCTTGGCGCCGGACAGCCTGCGCGGACGCATGACCAGCCTGCAGAGCTTTGGATCGGGGATTCCTGGTCGTGGCAAGCCTGGGTGTCGGAATCCTCTCAGACGTGACATCGTCGTCCACGGCCATGGCAATGATTGCGGTTCTCGGCCTCGGCGCTTCGGCGGTATGCTGGGTTTGTGCTGGGCCGCGTGCGGCGTTTGGCCTGATGGCCCCGGTCACCAAGGAGTAGCAGCGTCAGGTTTCCGAAAGGAGTATGATGGTCATCCTATTCGCCGCACGGTCCGGTCCCAGGCAGTCACGCAGTTGATCCAACGCATAACGTCCAGCGAGTCCTATAAATGGTGGGCTTTCTGGACCATAGCCGCCGGCACATTTTTCTCGGTGGTCGATCACGGCAGCGTGCTCGTGGCGCTGCCCGGCATCGAGTCCCATTTCGACGCGTCGTTGGAATCGGTTCAGTGGGTGGTGGTCGCGTACGCGTTGGTAATCAGCGTTCTCCTGCTGCCCATGGGTCGTCTGGGTGATGTCGTTGGTCGACGCAGGGTCTACGTGACGGGCACGGCAATCTTCGTCTTCGCTTCGCTGGGCGCCGCGCTTTCTACCAGCCTCGAGATGCTGGTTGTAATGCGCGTCTTGAAGGGGGTAGGAGCAGGCATGGTCCAGGGCTGCGGCATGGGCATGATGATCGCGGCCTTCCCAGACTCTGAGCGTGGCAAGGCCCTGGGCACACACCTCAGCGTCGTAGGAATGGGAGCGATCGCCGGTCCGGCCGTGGGTGGCTTCCTCGTGGCGTGGTTCGGCTGGCAATCGGTGTTTTACATCAATGTTCCGGCGGGCGGCCTGGTGCTGGTGCTCGCATGGCTCCTGCTGGAACGAGGTCCGGGTGCGGGTCAGTACCACCGGGGGCAAGGAGCGTCCTCATTCGATTGGACCGGTGCCGCGGTTTCCGGAGTGATACTCCTCGTTCTTTTGCTGGTGGTAGGCAATGGCAACGGGTTGGGCTGGTTGTCCACCCCGGTCATCGTGGGTGTTGTCGCGGTGGCGGTCCTGATGGCAGGTTTCATCTGGTGGGAGCTGAGAGTCCGCGCGCCGATGCTGGACCTGCGGCTGTTCACCAACCAGATATTCGGGCTGGGGGTTGCCGCGGCGTGGTTGTCGTTCTTCGGTTCGTCGGCTGCGCGTTTCATGATGCCATTCTACTTGCAGCGCGTGCTGCAATATTCACCGGAGCAGGTAGGGTTGATGATGATCCCGCCAGCGGTGTGCATGGTGCTGATCGGGCCGTTCAGCGGCCGCGTGGCTGATCGTTTCGGATGGCGGGTCCCGACAGTGTGCGGCATGGCGTTGACCGCGGCGGGGGCTTTTGTCCTGGCCCTTTGCGCTCCAGGAGCGGTCCCCGGTTTGGCTGGTCATCGCCACCATGATGATGCAGAGCTCGGGCAATGGAATTTTCAATTCCCCCAACAGCAGCAGCATTCTCAGCGTGGTGGACCGTAGCCGATATGGGGTGGTTTCGGCGCTGACCCAATTAGTCAGGAACTCGGCGAACGTGGTCAGCGTCGCCGTGTCCACCACCGTCGTGGTGTCGACCATGGCAACCTACGGAGTGGAGCCCAAGCTTGAGGCGGTTAATCCCGAGGTGGCAACGGCGTTCGTCGCCGGGCTGCGTTGGGCGTTTTTGATGTTGGGCGCGGCGCTCGCCACAGGAGCGGCGATTGCCTTCTACCGCGCGCTGTCCAACCGCTCCGCCGTCCCGCGACCGCCGATAGCTGCCGAGCCACAGCCGAGGACGGCGGGTAACGACTGACGCCCGCCGCTTACAGGTCGGAGAAGCGAGGCATCACTTCTCGCGCGAACAACTCCATTGATCGCAGTTGTTTCTTCTGTTCCAGCCCGCCGAAGGCGAAATTGCAGCCGAAGTAGCGGACCCCGGCGTCGTGGAGGATCTGAATCTTCGCGGCGCACTGGTCTGGAGTGCCGATGAAAGCACGGTGCTCGGCGAGATATTCGTACGACGGCGGTAATTCAGTACGGCGTTTGCGGTAGTCGTCAATGCTTTCGTACACTTCGCTCCCGACCGAAAATTCGCGTCTCCAGGTGTTGATGTCCAGTGTCCAGTTCAGTGCCTCTCGCGCGTCGCGATGAGCTTGCTCTTCGGTGTCCGCCACATAGAAGTAGCGAAAGAAAGGTACCTCGGACGGAGTAGCCGCGTGCCCGCTGGCTTGAGCCTGCGCCAGGAAGCGCTGCAGCAAATCCAGTGCATCGTCCGTATTGAGGACAACCCCGATGATCAGTCGGCGCCCCGTGGAAGATACAAACTCCAACGACTCGGCGCTGCGCGTCGCCGCGACGTAGACCGGCGGATGGGGCCGTTGCAACGGAGTTGGCACCAGGTTGAGGCGCTCGGTGGCATAGTAGTTTCCCCGGAAAGTGCAGTCGGGAGTAGTCCATAGAGTTTCCACCATCTCGATGGACTCGCGGTAGCGCGCCTGGCTCTCGCCGTGGTCGATGCCGAAATTACCGTACTCCGTGCCCGATGCGCCCCGGCCAAACCCAACGTCCAGCCGTCCGTCGCTGAGCACGTCGAGCGTAGCCGTGTCTTCAGCCAGCCGAACCGGGTGATGCAAGGGCGGTATCAGGACCGCAGTCCCCAATCTAATCGTGCCGGTCCTCGCCGCAATGTTGCTTGCGACCACCAGCGACGAAGCCCCAAGACCATACCGCGTGAAATGGTGTTCGGCCAACCAAATGGCATTGAAACCCAGTTCCTCACCCACCACGGCCTGCTCCAACAAATCCGCAAAGAGGGCTTTCGGCGTATTCCCCTCAGGCCACGGTATGTGCGAAAACAAGGCGAATTTCATGTCGCGCTCCTCGAATCAAAACTCCCGGAAGTGTACACACGGGGGGAACGGCGGGCAACGGCGCGGCGTTAGTTCCCACCGTAGCGCTGAGACACGTCTGGTATGATTCTAGGCCGGCATCATGCGCTGATCGCCCGACCCTCGTAGCAGACGGCGCATAATTTCACCTGTTCGTACGCGGAGCGATTTTGACTTTCCTGACCTCGTTAGCCCTCCGCCGTAAGCCGGTAACCATTATGGCAATGATCCTGCTTTTGGGTGCCGGCGTATTTTCTTACAGCCAGATCCAGCAGGAACTCTTTCCCGAAATCAGCTTCTCGATCATTTACGTGGCTACCTCTTATCAGCAGGGGGACCCCAACACCGTCGCCACGGACGTGACCGCGAAGGTGGAAGACGCGATCTCCGGCCTGCCGGACTTGGAGAAGACCACGTCAATTTCCACTTCCAGCGTGTCGCTGGTGACAGCGAACTTTGCGGCCGGCGCGGACGTGGAATCGGTGGAGGAAGAAATCCGCAGCCGGGTGAACGGCCTGCAGCTACGTGAAGAGGCCGGCGACCCGTTCGTCCTGCGGCTGACCTCGGATATTTTCCCCATCATGTGGCTGAGCGTTAGCGGGGAACGAGACATTCCGGCACTGCAACGTATCGTGGACGACGAAATTCTCCCGCGCCTCGAAGCTGTTGACGGCGTATATGACGTGAACGTGGAGGGCGGAGTCGAAGAGCGCGTTTCGGTGATAGTTGACCCGTCCCGCAGCGACGAACACGGGCTCGCCATCCAGGATGTCGTAAATGCGGTATCCGGGAATTCGGTTGACCTCAATGCCGGCTCTTTGGATAACGGCGACCGCTCGTTAGGCGTGCGGACCTACCGAGGTTACGGCGATCTCGATTCCATACGTGATCTGCCAGTCGATTATCGGCGCGCTACCTTCAACTCAGTGGGCACGCCTCTAAACGAAGACGGCGGCACCCCGATCATGCTGACCGACGTAGCAACGGTTCAAGTGGACACTCCGCGAGCCGCAACGGTGTCGCGCACAAACGGCCATCCCAGCATCTCACTTCAGGTGTTGCAGTTGCCGGACGGAAACACGATTGACGTGACCAGGGAGTTGCTGGGCATCATTCAAAACCTGGAGCTTCCGGAGGACGTGAGCGTCGACGTGCTTTATAACGACGGTCCTGAACTTGAAGAGCAGCTCACCAACGTGGTCGGTCAGGGCGGGTTGGGCTTCATCATCGCGGTGATCGCCATCTTCCTTTTCCTGCTCCAACTGCGGCCGACGGTTATCAGGGGAATATTGCAAACCCTCCGACCCACGGTGATCATCGCGATTTCTATACCGCTCAGCATCATGACCACCATACTGGTCATGGCGGCGATGGATTGGACGCTCAATTTTATGAGCCTGGCCGGCTTGGCTATCGCCGTCGGGCGCATCGTCGATGACAGCATCGTCGTCCTGGAAAACATCTACCGCCATGTTCAGGCCGGAGCCACTCGTTACCCGATGCAGGGCCCGGAGTTCACCGCGTATCGCCTGACGCCGCTGGGTGACGACCCCGGGTTGACCGCAGCCATCCGCGGCACACGCGAGGTCGGACCCGCTATTCTCGCTTCTACTCTAACCACCGTGGCGGTGTTCCTTCCTTTGGGATTCATTCCCGGAATCGTAGGCGAGTTCTTTCTTCCGTTCGCACAGACCGTGTGTACCTCACTGCTGGCGTCGACGTTCATTGCGCTGACGGCCGTACCCGTACTTGCCTCGTTGCTGCTCCGCGCCGGAGATATGGCGGACGAGGATGATTCCGTTTCGCGAGACACCTGGTTGCAGCGCATTTACACTCCAATATTGACCTGGGCGCTCAGGCATCCGCTCCTGACCGTACTGGGCTGTATCGGGGCGGTGGGCGCCACGCTTCCGCTGATCGCCGTACTGCCGATCACGTTGTTTTCTTCAGGCGAAGCGGAGTCCATGAGGATAGACATCACCATGCCCGAAAATACCGGGCCAACGGCGATCCATCGTGAAGTCAGGGAAGTCGAAGCTATCCTCGACCGTTACGTGGTCACCGGGGAAATCACTTCATTCCAGGCCACTTTGGGTTCAACCAGCCAGGATTTCGGCCCAGGATTGGGCGAGACTGGTTACGACGTGGCCGGGTTTTTCATCGCCCTATCGGACACGGCTCCGGCAGATTTCGACAAGCGGTTGCGTGCGGAGCTACCGCAAAAGGATGACGTGGAAGTTCAGTTGTTCGTTGACTCAGCGGGTCCCCCACAGGCCGGCATCGAAATAGCGGTTACAGGTAGCGACTTCAGTCGGGTGCGTCGGGTGGCGCAGGATTTGGTGAATCGCATCCGACCATTGGAAGGCGTCGTCAACCTGAAGACAAACTTGAGCGACGAAAGCGAAGAGTTGACGTTTGAGGTCGACGCCTCCGAAGCGAGGCGCTACGGGCTCACCGCCGCCGCGGTCGCGGGACAGGTTCGAACCTGGGTGTACGGCGTTGACGCGGCCAACGTCAGCCTCCTCGGGGATACCTACGACGTGGTAGTGCGCGGCCCGGCAGATGGCGTCGACGAGCTGGCGGAGCTGCAGAACCTGACCATCGTCGGGCCCTTGGGCGCGGCCTCCCTCGGTTCGATTGCCGACGCCAGGACCACTGTAGGACCGTCACTCGTCACCCATTACGACGGTGACCGTTCCGTTACGATCACGGGAGAATTCCTGGGCAACGATCCGCAAGCCATCAGCGCACGCATCGATCAAATCATCGAGAACTCAGACCTGCCGGCCGGAGTGGAGATCCGCCAGGGAGGTTTCGCGAGCGATATCCAGGAGCAGTTCACCAACGTGTACCTGGCCATGATGATTGGCCTCGCCCTGGTATACCTGGTTATGGTGGCGACCCTCGGTTCCCTGCGCGATCCTTTCATTGTGGTGCTGAGCATGCCGCTGGCGGTGGTGGGAGCGCTGATCGCGTTGACCATCACCGGGCGCGCTTTGAGTTTGCCGGCGTTAATGGGGTTCCTTTTCCTCATCGGAATCGTGGTGACTAACGCCATTGTGCTGATTACTTTTGTTGCTCAACTGCGGTCACAGGGACTTGGAGCCCTTGACGCCATGATCCTTGCGGGCCGCACACGATTGCGCCCAATCTTGATGACCGCTTTTACCACCATACTCGCCCTGTTCCCCCTGGCGTTCAGCGATACCAGTGGATTGGTAGGCGCGGAATTGGCCACGGTGGTAATCGGCGGTCTGATCAGCTCGACATTCCTCACGTTGGTCGCAGTGCCGGTGACCTACGTGCTGTTGCACGACGCCATACCCGGAGCCTGGTCGTCCGCGGTCCGACGATTGACGCGTCGACCCGTCGCCCAGGCGGACGGGTCGTAAGCTCATCTCCATCCAGAAACCAACGCTGCCCGCGGAGGTAATCCATTGCGTTTGATCAGACGTTGTTCCCAGTCATTAGCCCGCCGCCGGGCGATCTCCTTGATGTTGGCGCTGGGAGCGTTTGCCCTGGTTTTCGCGGCGTGCGGGCAGTCTTCCGATGCGACGGCCGCGCCGCCCGGGGGCCCTGCGGCCCGTGCATCCACCCCGGTCGAAGCCCGAGGATTCGACGTGCCCAGCCAGTTGGTCTTTAGGGAAACCGCTGACTTGGCGTTTGAAATCTCCGGTGAGGTGGGAGAAGTAAACGTCGCCGTCGGTGACATGGTCTCTTCCGGAGACGTGCTGGCTACTGTAGATTCTGAAACCATCCGAGATTTACGGTACGCCGAGTCGCAGGGCCTCTACCAAATCGATAAACTCCAGGACGAACTGGACCGGGTACTGGGCCTGGAGTCATCGGACCCGCTGATCCGAGCGCAGGCAGAGGGCAACCTCACCAAGGCGGAGTTGCGATTGCAGATGGCCGAGGACGAGCTGGAGGATTACCTCCTCCAGTACGACGTCGATCTTGGCGCCGGGCGCAAAGCGGTTGCCGACGCCAAGTTTGCACTGGACCAGGCAGAGGACGCCGTATCCGATTTTGCCGACATGCACGGGGAAAACTTTGTTGCTGCGTTGGCGCGACGCTCGGAAGCTCGTGCGAAATTGAATAACGCTCAAGACGCGGTCAGCGATTTTCTTCCCCTGCACAACGAAGCGGTTGCCACGCTCGAAACTCAGATAGCCAAGGTCGAAAATGACCTGGACCAAGCGCAGGATGCGCTGCGAGACTTCGACGTCGACCACGCCCAGCGTTTGGCAATGGCGCGGGTGCGATTGGCCGATGCGGAGTCCAACCTGGAAACAGCAGAGGACGCGTTTGATGAGTTTCACGTGATGGTAATCGAGGGACAGTTTCTGAACCTGGATGACGGCCGAAATTTTGACGTGGTGAAGTTTGAAGCCCTACAGGCCACGGTGGACTCGGCCAAGAGGGATGTTGAATTCTGGCGGACAGAACTGACCGATTTGGAAGCTGGGCCCAAAGAATTCGATCGTGCCGGTGTCCAGGCCGACGTCGCCAGGCTGACGTTGGAGCTGGAAAGGCTGAACCGGAAACTGCGCGAAGAATTGGTCGGACCCGACCAAACTGAATTGGACCGCCTCGAAGCCAATGTGCTGGTTGCGCGCGAAACGCTTGAACGAGCTGAGCGAGACTTGGCCGAGTTGGAGCAGGGGATCGATCAACTGAAACTCGCGAGTTTGGAAGCCGGTGCAACAAGCGCTCGTCTCACGCTTGAAGCGGCTGAGTCAAAATTGGCCCGGCTCGAAGAGGGTATCGACCAGGCAGTGCTCGCAGATCTGAACCAACAAATCGTTACCGCCGGCGAGGCCCGAGACGAACTCGCTGCCGGGCCGGATACTGCGGCGGTCGCGCTGGCGCGAGCCAATCTCAACGAAGCGAAATCCGATTACGACGAGATCGTAGAAGATCTGGAAGACTCGTACCTACGTGCGCCCTTCTCGGGCATGGTACGGCTGGTGACCGTGAAAGAAGGCGACGTCATTACCGTGGACGCTCGGGTGATCCAGCTAGTCGACCCGACGAAGATCTCCATCCAAGGGCTGGTCGAAGCCAACAATGTAGAGCGCATCGAGGTCGGCACGCCCGGGTCGGTGACGGTGGCAGCTTTACCCGATGTCGAGTTAGAAGCTCAAGTACAGGAAATCTCACCACATGCCAAGACGGAACGCGGCGTAATCAGTTTCCCGGTCAAGTTTGCGGTCGTAGTCCCGTCTGGGGTCACGATTCCTCCCAATCCGGGTTTGGTGACCACCACCGTGCGCCCCTGATTTGGCCTACGCTGGTCGTCAGCCTCATGGCAGCGACATCAGGGTCAAGCCATGGTGAAGGGTCGGAGCGAGTGCGGATTTAAGTGGCCTATCGCGCTCCGCCGGGCTGGCGCTGGGAAGAAGGCGCAGCGCGGTGCTCTGCTTGACATCGCGCGCGATTGCCGCATATTCTTTGCCGTACGAAATTCCCATCTGTTTGATCGGTTTCCCGGCTTCAGCGCGGGGAAGTCCGCATCATGTGAGGAGAGATATGGTTAAGCAGGGTGTGGTACCCGACGATTTGACCAGGCCATTCTTCGAGGCCGCTAACGAAGGACGACTTGTAGTCCAGGCTCGCAAGGGATCTGATCGTTTGTACTTTCCGCCCCGGACCGCCTCCGAATTAGGCTGTTCGCCCGAAGACCTGGAATGGAGGGAAATGAGCGGCCGAGGCAAAATCTACAACTACTGCGTAGTGTATGACTGCCCGGTGGCGAGCCTCAAAGAGGACATCCCTTTCAACTTGGCAGTCATCATGCTGGACGAGGACCCCGGCATATTGATGTATTCACATCTGCCGGGAACCGCGCCGGATGAAGTCCCGGTGGGCGCCAGCGTGCGGGTGATATTTGAAGCCACGGCCAACGGCCAAAAAGTCCCGGAATGGGAAATTGTGTCCTGACGCCCCCGAAACCGTCCCACCAAACAAAACCAGGCGGCCCGACCTTGGCGTCGGGACTGCCGCGGCATTCTCAAGGAGTTTGTTATGACCACCCAGATGGCTCCCGAATCTATGTATCGCTCCACCGAAGGCTTGGGAATTTGGGAACACCGGGGCAAGGTAGCCGCCGTGGGTATTGGACACTCTCCCACCGCCCGCCGTTGGGATGGCCGGGCCGAAACGTCGGTGGGAGCCTTAAGCATCCAGGCTTTGCGCACGGCGATAGCCGATGCCGGCGTTGCCCCGGACCAGGTTGACGGCCTGGTTCTGGTGCCGGTGACCACCACGGGCGCCCATTGGCCGGCGGATCAACCCGTGCCCATGGACGTGGTCAACGCCTTCAATCCCACGGACGATCCTCTGGATGGCGTAGGGCAGCTCAGCGCGGAATGGCTCCTGAAGAATATGCCGGAACTGACTAACGTCAAGTTCACCATGTACGCGCCCGGCTGCATGTCTGCGGCAATTGTGGTTGCCGCGCAAGCGGTGGGTGACGGCCTCGCCAGCAACTGTCTCGTGCTGAAAGGCTGGCACAACCTGGAAGGTCGCTATAACCACGGGGGCATCAGCGCCGCCGACGAAGTCCCCGGCACCTTCGCCATCAGCCCGGGCCGCACGCTGTGGGGCGCTCCCGGCTGTTACGGCACCGCCCTGCAGTTCGCGCAATACTGCACCAAGTACGGCAAGCATCATGACATGATGGCGCCTTTCATGCAGAACTCGAGGCGCAACGGCTTGCTCTTCCCCGAAGGCTACTGGGCACAGCACCGGCCCGAACAGTTGACCCCCGAGGATTACCTGTCCTCGCGCTGGATCGCCAAGCCGGCGAACCTGTTCGACAACGACATTCCGATCATGGTTGCCGCAGCCTACCTGTTCACCACCGCGGACCGGGCCCAGGACATGGCGCAAAAGCCCGTGTACATCCTGAACCATGCCTCCAGCCGGGGCGTCGCCCGCAGTATCACCCCGACCCTTGAAGAGGTGGAAACCGAAACCGCCACCACCGGTAGGAAGATCTACGAGGGGGCCGGTATCACCGCCGACGATCTCTCGTTCGAGAACATGTACGACGGTTTCGCCCAGTTCCACCAGTTCCACATCGAAGGTCTGCGCTATCGCGGGATGCAGCCCGGCGACGCGCTCGATTTCTACCAGACCGATATCAGCATCGAGGGGCCGAACCCCATTCTGGCCAGCGGCGGCAACATCGGCAGCGGCAGGAGCCGGTTCTGGATGCACACCGATTGCATGCAGCAAATCCAAGGCCGGGCCGGCGCACGGTCACTGACCGGAGTAAAGCCGGAAATTGCAGTTTCCGGGGGGCCAATGCCCTTGGGCGGAAACTTCACCGTCTGGAGCGCCACGCCGGATTAGATCGCACCTTCCGGCTTTGGGTAACATCGTCGCTCGGGGCGACCTCACGGGGTCGCCCAATTTTCGGGTACGGGCGTCGGGCAAATCACCAGAGGAGACACATGGCTATTCTCATCAGCTTTGACATCGACGGCACGCTGGAAGTGGGAGACCCGCCGGGACCACTGACCATGGAGATGGTTAAGATCGTCCAGGACAAGGGTTTCCTCATCGGGAGTTGTTCCGACCGACCGCCCAGTAGCCAGCGCTCCATGTGGGAAGAGCACGACATCAGCGTGGACTTCGCGGTCGCTAAGCACTTGCTGTCGGACGTCAAATCTGGGTTCGACGCCGAAGCCTATTACCACATTGGCGACCGGGAAGACCTGGATCGTCAGAATGCGCTGCGGAATGGGTTCGAATTTCTGTGGCCCGACGAAGCGGCCGCCCAGCCGTGGTTCGTCCCCGAGGGCTGATAGGCACGTGGATACCGGAGGATAAATCACATTTGGCTCTGGTTAGAGTGCACTACGAACGCATAAGCATAAAAACGTGACGTGACGGAAACTGAAACCGACATCGGACGGCGACAACCCCGTATCTTTTATGGATGGTGGGTTGTCGTCGTTTCCTCATTGTTGGGCATGTTCGGGAACGGGTCCATATCCCAGGGGTTCCCGAGATTTTTTGTACCCATCCGGACCGAATTAGGTCTAACCTCCGCGCAGATGTCGTTGGTTTTCAGCCTCGCGCGGGCTGAAGGCAGCGCCGGAGGACCCCTGGTCGGCTGGGCCGTTGACCGGTATGGCGCGCGGCCGATGATTCTGGCCGGCGGTTTGATGGCCGGAATCGGAACCATCCTGCTTTCGCGGGCAGACAGTTACTGGGAACTCCTCGTCCTGTTTTCAGGCATCATATCGCTGGGGAAAAGTGCGGGGTTCGGCCAGACCTTGATGGCGGCCGTCAATCAATGGTTCATACGCCGGCGCTCTGTGGCGATGTCCACGCTCATGACGGCGTTTGCCGGCGGCGGCGCGTTTGTGGTTCTCCTCCTGAATCTGGGTATTCAACAGATCGGATGGAGGGACACGCTCTTATGGACCGGCGTTTTCATCGTGGCTGCGACTCTGCCGGCGGCGTTTTTCATCCGCAGTCGTCCGGAGGATATGGGCCTGTTGCCCGATGGCGACGTCCCCACGAACACGGGCGTCGGAGCCGGATCCAACGGGCGCGGCACCCGGGGGTCTGGCGACGTGAGTTTTTCGTTTCGCCAGGCGATCGCAACGCGCACCTATTGGCTGATCATGGTGGGCGCAATATTGCGCGTATCCGTCACCAACGGGATGCTGGTGCACGTGTTTCCGATCATGGCGGTGCGTGGTATCTCAGAGAACGAAGCATCGGCCTGGGTGGCAGCCATGTTCTTCCTGGGAATACCCCTGCGGTTCGTCATGGGAGTTACTTCGGACAGGTTCCGCGGCAACGTGCTCCTCGCCATCGGCATGGTGATCGGAGCCGTTGGCATGGGCGGTTTGTGGATCGGCCCGGGTGTCATCGGCTTGCTTCTGTTCGTGGTTGGTATCGCCATCGTTGAAGGGATCACATCGGTGAATTGGCTGATGCTGTCCGACTATTACGGCCGTGCGCGATTCGCGACCCTCATGGGGTTCATGAGCCTGTTCATGAACGTGGGGATGTTCATTTCGCCTTACGCGTCCGGATTGGTATTCGACCGGACGGGCAGTTACTACTGGGTGCTTGCGGTGTTCACGCCGTTATACGTCGTTAGCGCCGTGGCTTTCCTGTTCGCCACGCGGCCCGACCCTCCGGTCAGCACCCGCAGAAGATGGATCTGTACCGAGGCCGGAACACCTGTACCGTCGCCCGGAGGCGCGGATAATTAGCAGTCAGGGGCTGCCGGCTCAGTCTCGCTGTTGCAAAAGAACGAGCTACGAGGAGACCCTATGAACGCGCAACCAATTACCCTTGAAGGGGAGCACGTACGGCTGGAGCCCATTGGCCCGCAGCACGCTGAGGACCTGTTTCGCGTTGGGACGGACGAAACAATCTGGCGATATCTGGCCAGACCTGCCTTCGCGAGCCTGGACGATACTCAGGGATGGATCCGAGATTGCATCGCCCGGAACGAACGGGAGGGGCGCATCCAATTCACCGTAGTGCACCTTGCCGATGATCGGGCAATCGGCTCCACGGGATACCATGACATTGATCGATCCAACCGGTCGTTGGAGATCGGTATGACGTGGTACGGAACGGAATACCAAAGGACGGCGGTCAACACGGAATGCAAGTACCTGCTATTGAGGCACGCTTTCGATGACTTGGGTGCGCTGCGGGTTTGCCTGAAGGCTGACCACCGCAATCTCAGGTCCCGGCGCGCGATCGAACGAATCGGAGCCATCCGAGAAGGCATACTGCGCAATCACCGGATCGCCCGCGACGGGGTCAACCGCCACTCGGTGTATTACGGCATCATCGACAGTGAGTGGCCGGCGGTGCGAGTTCGGCTGCAGGCGATTCTGGCCAGATAGTGGTCGTTTGTAGCGCGACCGGGCCGGTTACGGTATGATGGCGCGCGTCCCTTGATGATCGGCTGCACTGGTCGGCCCTCTGCTGGTGCAAGCGCTGGCTGGAGGCCACCAACGGCTGACGAAGCCGCTGATCGTGCTATAATCTGCGCCGGAGGAGGTGCCCATGCGAGCTATTGACTACGTTGCCCCTACATCTCTCAGCGAAGCCGTTTCAGTTTTGTCTGCGAACGGCGATCGCGCCCGCCCGTTGGCCGGCGGAACGGACATAATTGTCCAGTTGCGTGGCGGACGGCGAGAACTGGACGTTCTGGTGGACGCCAAGACGATCCCAGAACTGAACCAGATTGAAATGACTGACAGCGGGCTGCGCCTGGGCGCCGCCGTGCCCTGTTACCAGATTTATCAGAACCAGCAGGTAGCCGCCGCCTATCCTGGCCTGATTGACGCCGCCGGCCTTATTGGCAGCATTCAGATTCAAGGCCGGGCTTCAATCGGAGGGAACCTGTGCAACGCCGCTCCATCCGGTGACAGTATCCCGCCGGTCATCACGCTCGGCGGCGAGGCACACATCAATGGACCCAACGGCTGGCGCGCCGTGGCCGCAGAGGATTTCTGCACCGGACCGGGACGGAGTGTGCTGGAACCCGGGGAAATACTGGTGGGTATCCAGATCCCGGCGCCGGTTGCTAACTCCGGCACCGCGTACCTTCGCTTCATTCCGCGCAACGAGATGGACATCGCCGTCGCCGGCGTGTCCTCCTCGGTGGTACTGGATGCGTCCGGACAGACCATCCAGTCCGCGCGCATAGCCTTGGCTTCCGTGGGTCCCACGCCGATTCTTGCGACGGCGGCCGGCGACAGCCTGGCCGGCAAGGCAGTCTCTGACGACGCAATCGCCGAGGCCGGACGCCTTGCCAGCGAAGCCGCGAGCCCCATCACAGACATGCGCGGCACGATCCGCCAAAGGCATCACCTGGTGGACGTGCTGACCCGCCGCACCCTGAACATCGCCATCCGGCGCGCCCGAGGGGAGGAGTAATAATGCCCGGACTTGTCCACGTAACCACCACCATCAACGGCAACCAAACCGACTTCCTATGTGAGCCAAGGCAGAGCTTGCTGGAATGCCTGCGCGACGTCGTGGGTATGACCGGCTCCAAAGAGGGTTGCAACGACGGCAACTGCGGCGCTTGCACCGTCAACTTGGACGGTCGCATCGTCACCTCCTGCCTGGTCCTGGGAGTCGAGGCGCAGGGCGCCGAGGTCAACACCATCGAAGGCGTGGCCTCCGCTGACGGTCTGCATCCCATCCAGCAGGCGTTCCTGGAAAACGCCGCCCTCCAGTGCGGGATCTGCACCCCGGGCTTCATCGTGGCCGCCAAGGCGCTGCTGGACGACGAGCCGGACGCGGACGAAGCGCGCATACGCCACTGGCTGGCCGGCAACCTGTGCCGTTGCACCGGTTACGACAAGATCGTCCGCGCGGTGATTGACGCCGGAGAACGCATGCAGGCATAAGCGCTTGTGGGTTGCCGGGCACACAGACCCGGCGCCCATTACGATGTTTCCAGCGGTAGGGGCGAATGGCCATTCGCCCCTACATTGTTAGGGAGGTGAGCCAAAGTGACCATAGCAAACCAAGTGCTATCGGAAGTCGAATACGACGTAGTTGGGAAGCGGCCGGTGCGTCCCGATGGGGTGGATAAGGTCACGGGTCGCGCCCAATACGGAGCCGACCTGGAACTGACCGGCCTGTTGCATGCCCGAGTGTTGCGTAGCCCGCACGCACATGCTCGCATCAGGGCCATCGACACGTCGAAAGCGGAAGCCCTCGCCGGCGTGCGCGCCATCGTTACCGCAGCCGATCTACCGTTTGCGGCGCTCAGCAAGGAGGACTTGGGCAACGACTATAACCGGTTCAAGTTCTTGAGCGACAATTTCCTCGCCAGCGACAAGGCGCTATACCGGGGGCACGCGGTCGCCGCCGTCGCCGCCGACAACGCTCACATCGCTGAGTCAGCGCTGGCCCTGATCGACGTTGACTACGAGGTCCTGGAGCCCGTCGTCGACGTGCGAGCCGCGATGCAGGACGGATCCCCGCTCCTGCACGATGATCTGATCCACACCTCGGCGATGGGCGAAATATCCGACAAACCCAGCAACGTCGCTTCCTACATGAAATTCGAGAGGGGAGACACGGCGGCCGGGTTTGCCAACTCCGACGTTATTGTCGAGCGCGAATTCACCACCGCGTCGGTACACCAAGGGTACATCGAGCCGCACAACGCAACCGCTCACTGGCGCGCCGACGGGCAGATCAATGTCTGGTGCAGCACTCAGGGCGCATTCGTCGTTCGCGCCAACACCGCTGACGTTTTGCGGGTCGACGTCTCCGACGTACGGGTTACCCCCATGGAGATCGGCGGAGGGTTCGGCGGCAAGGTATCGTTCTACCTGGAACCGGTAGCCGCGCTGCTCTCCCGCAAGGCCGGGGCACCGGTCAAAGTACTGATGAGCCGCACCGAGGTATTCGAAGGCAGCGGACCTGCTCCCGGCAGTTGGATGCGGGTCAAGATGGGCGCCAACTCGGCGGGCAAAATCACCGCGGCGGAAATCGAACTTGCCTTCGAAGCCGGCGCGTATCCCGGTTCCCCGGTGATGCAGGGCGCGACCTGCGCCTTCGCCTGCTACCAGCTGGAGAACGGAACCGTCGAAGGCTACGACGTGGTCGTTAACAAGCCCAAGACGGCAGCGTACCGCGCGCCGGGCTCACCGCAGGCCGCGTTCGGGGTGGAGCAGGTCGTGGACGAGCTCTGCCAAAAGTTGGGCGTGGACCCGGTGGAATTCCGGCTGAACAACGCCGTCACGGAGGGCTCACGGAAAGTTGAGGGCCCCGTGTTCCAAAAGATCGGCCTGGTGGAATGCCTTGAGGCAGCCCGCAACCACGAGCACTACCGGACACCGTTGGAAGGGCCAAATCGCGGCCGTGGCATCGCTTCGGGGTTCTGGATGAACCGTGGCTTCCATTCCAGCGTCAACATGACCGTAAACCCGGACGGCACCGTAAACCTTATCGAGGGTTCGGTGGATATCGGCGGCTCCCGGGCGTCAATCGCTCAGCAGGCCGCCGAGACCCTTGGCATATCGTATGACGACATCAAGCCCCAAGTGGTTGACACGGACTCCATCGGGTACACCATGGTCACCGGCGGGAGCCGCACCACGTTTGCCACCGGTTGGGCTGCGATTCTGGCCGCGGAAGACGTCAAGGGGCAAATGGTCGAACGCGCCGCGTCCATATGGGATGTGCCGTCCGAGGATGTCGAATATGATAGCGGCGTTGTGCGGCACAAGTCACAGGAGCTCAGTTTCACTTTCAAGGAACTGGCCCGTCAACTCTACACCACCGGAGGAGGCATCACCGGCACGGCGAGCCTGGACCCCACTGGCGAGGGCAATTCCTTCGGCGTGCACCTGGTAGACGTTGAGGTTGACCCGGAAACCGGGAAAACCGAAATCCTCCGTTACACCGCGATTCAGGATGCCGGCAAGGCAGTGCATCCCAGCTACGTGGAAGGGCAAATCCAGGGAGGAGCGGTCCAGGGCATCGGCTGGGCGCTGAACGAAGAGTATTACTTCAGCGACAACGGCCAGATGATGAACTCCAGCTTCCTGGACTACCGCATGCCGACTTCGCTGGACTTGCCCATGATTGACACTGTCATCGTGGAGGTCGCCAATCCGGGCCATCCGTACGGCGTGCGGGGTGTGGGAGAGGTACCCATAGTTCCTCCGCTGGCGGCCGTTGCCAACGCGGTGGGCCATGCCACCGACCAGCGGTTGACCAACCTGCCGATCACTCCGGGCAGCGTGCTGGAAGCGAAACTGTAGTCGCAAGCGCTGCTCGGGCAGCGGACACCAAGAAGGGGGGCGAAGTAAAATCGCCCCCCTTTCAGTTTGGGAATTGCCAACCCGGCTTGAACGGGCTGGGCGAGCCAGGCTTGGCTAACTGAACTGCGGCATCACATCGGATGCGATGGAATGCATCAACTCTCGGAGGCGGCCGACGTCTCCCGTGTTGAGAGCCAGCACGATGTGCTGCACGCCAGCCTCCTGGTAGGCGGCGATGCCGGCGACCATCCCGGCCGGGTCGTCGCCGGGGAGGCGAGAACGGTCGGCAGCGCGTTGGCTGGACGGGCCGCCGTGAGCTTCCACTTCCACGCGCGCAGACATCACGAGGTCGTCAGGATTGCGACCCGCGGACTCGGCAAGTTCGCGGACACGCTGACGGCCGATGGCAAATTCTTCGGCGGTCACACCGGAGGGATGCCAGCCGTTGCCTCGGCGAGCGGCCCGGCGCAACGCCCCCGGGCTGCCGCCGCCAACCCATAGGGGTACGTGAGCCGAACCCGCTACGGACTGTACCGGCTTGGGCGAAAACTTGAGGTCTTCGAATTCCCAGCGGTCGCTGCTGTATCGAGGGTCTTCGTTGGACCACAGCTCCCGCATGATGTCCATGGACTCATTGGTCAGCGACCCGCGCTGGCTCATTGGTATGCCCAGCGCATCGAATTCCGGGGTCATAGCCCCGACACCGACGCCCAGGATGACGCGGCCGCCGGACATTTGATCCAGGGTAGCCGCGTATTTGGCCAGCTCCACCGGATTGTGATACGGCAAGACCAGCACCGATGTCCCCAGTTGCACCCGTGAAGTCAGGGCGGATATATGGGACAGCGTCGCCATGGGATGGTAATAAGGCTTGTCGTCCAGCCTTTCGCGGATGTATCCGTTGTTGAAAAGGTGGTCCATAACCCAAACGGAATCGAAGCCCAACTCTTCGGCCAGCGGACCAAAGTTGACGACTGCCTGGGGGTCCTCGACGCCCCAGTTGTTGGGTACGGTCGCGCCAAATTCCATGCTTGATCTCCTGTTGGGGCACGCAGGTCGGACGCGACAACCCGAAGCGCAACCGGAATGCAGCCAGCCGCAGCAGTCGGCGCCGTATACGACCGGCGATCAGATCCAGCGCTATTGCCCGCGCTTGGGTAGGAACGGGTTCAGTTTTTCGGCCAGGGAGGCCAGGTTACGGGTCTGGATCCACACGGTTCCGCTGCCGCGGAACTTCATGACCAGGCCCTCGCCGCCGGCGATAAGCGAGCGGATGCCGCCGACTTTTCCTATGGAATATTTGACGTCATCGCTGAAGGCCACCAGATGCCCGGTATCCACCACCAACTCCTGGCCCGGATTCACCGCAACCTCTTTGATGGCACCGTAGGAGTTGTAATACACCGTCCCGGTGCCCTGCTGGGCGTAGGCGCGGATGAAGAACAGGCTTTCCCCGCTGAAAAACCCGCGAAATCCCTGGAACTGACTGTCGATTTGAACGTTCCCGGTGCTGGCGAGGAACGAACTGGACTGCAGGAACAGGTTACCGCCCGGTTGCAGGTCGAATGAGCCGACATCGCCGGGAGCGGGCGGAGCCAGGCTGACCCAACCTCCTGCGCCTTCGGCGGTGAAGGTGTTCACGAAAAAGGACTCGCCGCCCATCATGCGGCGAATGCCGCCGAACAGGCCTCCTGAGCCACTCATGCCCGTGGTCATCGCGACTCCCTGCTGCGCGACCATCGCGCCGGGCTCGGCCTTGACGGACTCCCCCGCGGTCAGGTCAATGGTGAGTAGAGAGTAACTGGGGTCGAACTCTACGGTGGCCTGCATTGTCGTTCACACCTGCCTGCCGGCTCAGCCGGTCTTGATGGCCTGCAAGAGCCGGGCGCAGTCGATGGCTCCGACCGCGCAATCGGCGCCGAGGTTACCGACCTTGCCCCCGGAGCGGTTAATAGCCTGCTCCATGTTTTCGGTCGTCAATACGCCGAACATGGTCGGGATGCCGGTCTCGCGGCCCACCGCGGCTATACCCGATGCTGCTTGGTTGCATACCATGTCGTAGTGGCTGGTCTCGCCACGTATGACGGCGCCCAGGCAGATCACCGCGTCGTATCGCCCGGATTGAGCCAGGGACTTGGCGACCACGGGCAGTTCAAAGGAGCCCGGCACCCAGGAGGTGGTAATGTCTCCGTCGCGCACGCCATATTGGGCCAGCGTCGAAATGGCCCCTTCCATCAGGTTCTTGGTGATCACGTAGTTGAACCGGGCGGCGACCACCGCGACGCGAAGGCCGGTCCCGTCCAACCCGGCGTTCAGTTCCTGCGGCAAGCTCTCATCTCCTCTGATCGGGAGCTAGGCGCCCGGACCTTGGACCGGATACCCGCGCGAAGAGTGTACTACGGAGCCGCAGACAGTGTCACCAGATTCTGGAGCCGCGAACCATCCGGTGGGCGCTAACGGTGCAAAGCGTCGTGCAAGTCCGGCAACGACTGAATCTCGTTAGCAAGGATCATCCTGCCGAGACGGCGGGCCAAGGACTTCTGTGCGTCGGTCGTTATGTATTCGGCCGGCGATTTGCCGTCGATACGAGCCAAAAGCAGCACACCCATCTGGCGTATCGTTTCCAACTGGAGCCGAACGGGGTCGGTGGCGAAAGTTTGGGAATTACAGCAGTACGCCGACCAAAAGGCGGTGCCGGCCGCATTGTACTGTGCGACGAGGTCGGGACGGTGGATAGCCTTGAGCGTAAGGTGGTTCAACATGAAAGCCAGGTCGAAGACCGGGTTGCCGAGGTGAACTACTTCGAAGTCCAGGAGGAAGGCGGTCGGTTCCTCTTCAGTCCTGGTGACGATGATATTCTTTGGGCTGTAGTCGCCGTGTACGAGGCACAGGGGACGGCCCAGCATAGCCTGTGCTTCGGCCTCGATGGCTCCGGAAAGATCCGCATGGGCCGTGCCGGTGGCTCGGTGATACGGGTCAATGCGCAGTTGAACGAAGCAACGTTGATCCGCGAACTCCCGCAATGCGGGCGGTACCACATCGCCGGAGACTGCGGACTGTTGGTGCATCGTTCCCAGCACGCGCCCGACTTCCGCAGCCACGCGGGTATCGACGTGCCCGGAGAGGAGATCGTCCTTCCACGTCCGGGACCCGGACGGCGCGGCGGTCATGACGAACAGGAAATGTTCCGGATCATCGTGGATCACGGCTGGCAGGGAAGATCCCGGCAGGACATCCTCCAGGTAGCGGAGCGCCGACGCCTCGCGGTGGATGCGGGCTTGGTCCGCGAGCCATTCCTGCTGGACGCGCAAACGGGGAAGGGACTGCTTGATGATGAGGCTGCCCGTTGGGTCAGCCAAATCCACCCTGACGACGATATTGGAGACCCCTCCACCAAGCTCCACAGCGGTTGCCGAACCGGCCTGGCTGGCGGAAATCAGCTCCGTTCCAAGCAGGTACTCGACCGCGTTGGTATCCGAGAGCGCGTAAGCCATTTGCGCGTTCCGGTTGACGGGCGGGATGCGCGTGTGGCCGGATTCCCGTTACCTGCCTAGACCCGGGCGGCCACTTGGGCCGTGAAATCTTCGAGGTGTCCCAGGGTTTCTTCGAGGTTGCCGTCAGCGCTGAGGCGGGCGATGTCGATAACCAGGTAGCTGACGCCCATCTCCTCGTACTGGCGGATGTCGCCGGCGATCTGTTCGCCGCTGCCGGTAAAGCGGGCGCGGTCCGGGCTGGTGTCGGTTCCGTTGATGCGGTAGTCGTGGGAGCGGTAGATGATCTGGATTTCGTCGGGATTACGGCCGGCCCGTTCGGCGGTGCTGCGCAGACGGCCGATGCTGTTCTCCAGCGCTTCAGGCGTTCCCACCGGGAATGCGGGGTTGTTACCGATGGGATACCAACCGTCACAAAGGGTAGCCGCGCGGCGGATGGCAGGTCGGCTCTCGCCGCCGACCCAGAAAGGCGGATGAGGCTTTTGCACCGGCTTGGGCAGGAACCAGATGTCGGAGAAATTCACGTACTGGCCTTCAAAGGTAGGATCGTCAGAGGTCCACAGTTCCTTGAAGGCGCGAATGTACTCGTCGGTTACGGCGCCGCGCTCGTCGAAGGGTTCGCAACCCACCGCTTCGAATTCTTCACGACACCAACCGACGCCCACGCCCACGATGAGCCGCCCGCCCGACAAGACGTCCAGGGTCGCCAGGGCCTTGGCGGCCACCAGCGGGTTGCGGTGGGGCACGATGAGCACCGAGGTGGCCAGTCGGATCGTGTCGGTGCACCCGGCCATGTAGGCCAGCGCGGTGATCTGCTCCATAGCCTGGCCTGAGGCCGAGCCCGGGAACTCTCCCGTCTCGGTGTAGGGGTAATCGGAGTCGATATTCTTGGGCACCAGGATGTGGTCGCCGAGGGCGACGGAATCGAAACCGAGCGCTTCCGCTCGTTGGGCGATGGTTGCCAGGCTGTCGGGAGTGGACAACGGGCCGCGCCCGGGTAACGTAATGCCGTACTGCATGGGACTAAACCTCGAAAATCGCGTGGAGGCGGATCAGTGAAACAGTATGCCGCCGTTGACGTTGTAGGACTGGCCGGTGATCAGGCTCGAATCAGGTCCGGCCAGGAACGCCACCAAGTTGGCAACGTCTTCCGCTTCGGCGATACGGCCCAGCGGCGTACGGTCGGCAGATGAGGCGACCACCTGGGCGCGAAACTCTTCCTGGGTCAACCCTCGTTCAGCCGCCTGATCGCGTTCCCAGTAACTCATGCGGTCGGTGTTGATGGGTCCCGGGCAGACGGCGTTGACGGTGATGCCGTGGGGAGCGAGATCCATGGCCGAGGCCTGGGTCAAACCAATCACGGCGAACTTGCTGGCTGAATAGGCGGCTCCATCGGCGCTGGCCTGTTTGCCGGCGTTGCTGGCGATGTTTACCACGCGCCCGCCGTTGCCCAGGCGGACCATCTCGCGACCGGCGTACTTGGTGCACAGGAAAACCGCAGTGGTGTTGATAGTGAGGAAATGCTGCCATACGTCCTCGTCCAATTCGGTGACTGGAACCTTGTCCCGACCGATGATGGCGCGGGCATTGTTGACGAGGATGTCCAGGCGGCCATAGTGGTTTACGGTCTCGGCCACCAGCCCTTCAATCTCATCAGAGTTGGACAGGTCCGCATAAACGGGCAGGGCCTGACTGCCCCGGGCGCGGACCTCTTCGGCAACGCTGTCGATGGACTGCCACTCCGCGCGGACCTCACCGGGGGGCAGATCTTCCGCGGGCCGGCGCACGTCGGTGATGGCGACGTGGGCGCCCTGGGACGCCAATTTCAGAGCGGTGGCGCGGCCGACACCGCGCATCCCGCCGGCGCCGGTAATCAAAGCGACTTTACCTTCCAGGCTCATGGCTATTCCCTCCCGGCGCTGAAGGGTTCACGGGCGAACACCCGACGAACCATTGGCTCGAACAATTCCAATGGCAGGGAGTCGTACTCGGGGTCGAAGGACGACTGATCCCAACGATGGCAGAAATCCACCGCGTCCTGATACCACGGGTGGTCGATATAGCGGTCGCGCGCGTTGCGGTCGCCGCCCATGTGATGGGCGTAGTAATAACTTTGAAACAGGCCATGTTGGCGGACGACCCAGTAGGTTCGCTCGGAAACGTAGGGCCGGAGTACCGCCGCCGCCATTTCGCTATGGTTGTGCGGAGCCAGCAGATCGCCGATGTCGTGCAGCAGCGCGGCGACGACCATCTCTTCTTCCGCGCCATCCCGATACGCCCGGGTGGCCGATTGCAAGGAATGCTCCAAACGGTCAACCTTGTAGCCGGCAAGGGAACCGGCCAGACCTTTCAGTTGCTCCAGCACACGGTCGGCGGTGCTGGAGGCGAACTGGGCTTCCAGACGTTCCAGCAGTTCGTAGTCCTCGCGGGTTCCGGCAGCCATGGTGGTGAACGAGACGGTTGGCACCGCTGCCTGGGATGCGTCGCTCATGGGCGTACTCCCATCGTGTAGTATGTGCCGGAATTGTACCATCACCGTGGTGACATTCGGATTGGCAAGGAGAGGATCCAATGGCTGACGGGGAACGAATGCGTGGAAAAGTAGCCCTGATCACCGGAGGCGGACGGGGCATCGGACGGGCAATCGCGCGGGCTTACGCGGCCGAGGGGGCGTCTCTGGCGTTGGCCGCCAGGACTGACGACGAATTGCAGTCGACCGCCGAGACACTACGATCTGAGTTTGGCAGCGAGGTCGCCACCGTAATCACGGATGTGCGGGATCGAGCGCAGGTGGAGAACGCCGTGTCACTCACGTTGGACCGATTCGGGACCATCGATGTAATGGTGAACAACGCCGGGAACACGGGCGAGATCGGCCCGTTGTGGAAACTGGATCCCGATCGGTGGGCTAACGTCATTTCGGTGCACGTGCTGGGTACGTATTACGGCTGCCGAGCGGTGATACCGGCG
Source organism: Dehalococcoidia bacterium (assembly GCA_965203985.1). Taxonomy (GTDB): domain Bacteria; phylum Chloroflexota; class Dehalococcoidia; order Lucifugimonadales; family UBA3495; genus Bin87. The sequence goes on along the minus strand of CBDBDS010000012.1, from coordinate 243,885 downwards.
ATGCTGGAACGGGGGAGCGGTCGTATCGTCAACATGTCCGGAGTTGGAGGGCCAAACGACACATCGTACGATGCAGCCAAGACCGCCATCGTCAACATGACGGAGAACCTGAGCGTTGAACTGACCGGCACGGGAGTGACGGTGAACGCCATCAGTCCCGGCTCGATTCACACGCGAATGTGGGAAGAGGTCCGGGACATGGCCTTGGCCGCCGGCGATCTGGAGATGTACGAGAAGGGCGTGCAGGTTACGTCGGGCGGCGGAGCATCGATTGAAAGGGCGGCGGAACTGGCGGTGCTGTTGGGCAGCGATACGTGCGGAGAACTGTCCGGTCGGCTCATACGCGCGGCGCTGGACACTTTCGAGAACATCCCGGCGCGGGTGGACGAGATCATGTCGTCAGACGCTTTGCTGCTGAGGCGGGTGGGCCTGGAGGGCTAGTCGGCGGTTTCCGGAGCCAAAGCAGATGACCCCTCGGGATGTACCGGCGGCCGGGCGAGGAGCAGGGCCAGGGCGGTGATCGCGCCCAGGACCGCGTAGATGACAAAAGCGATCTCGTAGCGCCCGGCGAGCTGGAAAACCAGCCCGGACGCCACCGCGCCTATAGCCTGGCCCAGGGAGGTGAAGGGCTCGGTCACGCCGCGGATGGTGCCAAGGGATTGGCGGCCGAAGAAGTTGGCGTAGGCTACCGCTGGGACCACCAGGATTCCGGCGACGGCGAGCCCGAACAGACCGGCGGCGAAGAAAGCCAGCGCGACGGTGTCTGCCACGACGAACAACCCACAGGCCACGGCCATGATCACGGCAACGATGGCGTAGGTGTACGAAACCCGCATCTTCTCGACCAGGCGTCCCCACAGGAGGCTGCCAAACGCGGTTCCGGCAGCGTTCACCACGATACTGAGCTGAGAGAGGGAGAGGTCGATGCCACGGGAACGCAGCAAGTCGGCCTGGTACACGTTGGTTCCGGACTGCAACAGGAAGAGGAAGCCGGTTCCGATGGCCAGTACCCACAACGCCGGCGTGCGCAGGGCCTGCCTGGTGGTCCACTCCAGGGCGGATTCGGATTCAGTGGTGGCAGCAATAGGCGAGTCGGACGGGTCGGCTGGGTCGGGTGGGTCGCCATCGGGAAGGAGACCGACATCCTCGGGACGTTGGGCCACCAGCAGGGCGGCGGGCGCCAATGCAATGGCGTACACCATCAAGCCGAGGACGATCCAGGCAACCTGCCATCCGTAGGCAACGCTGACCCACGTGGCCACCAGCGGGAACGCCACCATGCCACCGGAATGGGACAGGAACAACAGCCCGGTGGCGCGGCCGCGCTGACGGACGAACCAACGGCCGACGACGGTGGCCGCGCCCACGTTGAGCGGGCTGCTGAACATGATGCGGCCAACGGCCAAAGCCGAGTAGAAGATGGCGATGTGGACGGAAAGCCACGCCATGGTCATCGTACTGAGGCCGATGATGATCAAAGAGGACACCAACACGGCTCGCGCGCCGTAGCGGTCGATGGCCCAGCCCACGGGTGGCGATGCTCCGGTGGCCAGTAGTCCGCCGACAGCAGCGGCTCCACCGATGAGGGCTCGACTCCATCCGGTCTCGTCCGCGATGAGGGGCACGAAGACGGCGAAGGTCAAACTGCCAGCCGCGTTGCGGACGAACATGCTGCTGCCGGCGGTTCCCAGAACGATCCACCCGTAGTAGAAGGGGACGCGCCGGGATATGTAGGCGATCAGGACGTGCATGGCGGAAAGGCCCTAACCCAAGATCTGGCTGAGCGCGACGACGGTGTCATCGCGAAACCGGGTCCAGGATTCCAGCCGTTCGAGAGGCCCGCCGACGGTGAGGGTTTCAAGAATCTGGTCACGCATATTTGACAGTCTTTTCGTTAACGCTCTCCGCCTTCTGCCTTGCACTTCCGCGCCGATTATTATGGCCGACCGGAGCGCGGATTTGGGATCGGCCATGCGTTCCGCTTCTGTGGGCGACGGCAAGTCCAGCCGTACGCGCCCGTTTGGGTTGCCGACGGCGTTCCGGATGGCAGCCTCATCCAGAAGTAACCAGCTTTCCGTCATGCGGACGGGCACTATGCCTACCCAGGGACCATCGTATCCTGCTCGCTGAACCGCCTCAGAGGGTGTGTGACAATGGGCTAAACTAGCGCGTGCGGTTCTTGGGGTGAGAATGGGAAGCTGGTTACGCTGGTGGCATGAGCAGAAAGCCTTATCCCAGTGATTTGAACGATGCCCAGTGGGAGGAACTATCTCCGCTGTTGCCGCCGGACACCGTTCGGGGCCATCCCAGAACCACGGACCTGCGTGAGGTGGTCAACGGCGTCCTGTACGTGCTGCGTGGCGGGATACCCTGGCGGATGATGCCCCATGACCTGCCGCCTTGGGGCACGGTGTGGTGGTACTTTCGAAAGTGGCGGGATGACGGGACGTGGGAACGGGTGGAGGAAGCCCTGCGGGGCCGGGTTCGGGAAGCGGCGGGACGAGAGGCCACTCCCAGTGCGGCGATCATTGACAGCCAGTCGGTGAAGACCACGGAAAAAGGGGGCCCAGGGGTTACGACGCTGGCAAACGGGTAACCGGACGCAAACGGCACATCGTGGTGGATACCATGGGGTTGCTGCTGGCGGTGGTGGTTCATGCTGCCAACATTCAGGATAGAGACGGCGCCAAGTTGGTGTTGGCCAAGTTGCTGGGCCGGTTCCCCCGATTGCAGCTGATCTGGGCGGACGCTGGTTACGCTGGCCGGCTGGTGACGTGGGCCTGGGCCACCGGCGGCTGGCTGCTCACCGTGGTCAAACGCAAACCGGATAGCCACCACTTCGAAGTGCTGCCCCGACGGTGGGTAGTGGAGCGTACTTTGGCCTGGCTGAGCCGATGTCGACGGTTGAGCAAGGACTATGAGGAACGGACCGAGAGCAGCGAAGCCTGGGTGCATATCGCCATGGTCAACCTGATGCTCAAACGGCTTCAACCCACCTGAACCCATTTGTCACACACCCTCTCAGTGATTTCGTGGTATCTGTAGGATGCGACGGCACTGTCAGCGTCACGATGTATGAACAAGACATCATACTGAGGCGCCATAGCGAGGCCGCCGAATATCTTGTCCACCAACAGACGGCCTTCGTGGGAGACGTCGAAGTCCGGCCGAGGGTAGCCGCAACTTTCGAATAACCGCTGTATGTGAAACGCAAGCGGGGCATCGGAATTGCCTTCACATACCAGGAGAAACCTCATCGCCATACCGATTCCCAGAACTCCCTTGGGAAAGCGATTTGCGCCGTTTTCGGAGGCATCAGGTAAGATTGCAGCGAAAGCAGGTTCATTCCTTCTCGTTCATTGGAACAGCGCCAAGTTCCGTGGTAGGGTTGACACTGCACCAGATGCTCTACCAGCGCTCCTGACCTGGAGCGAGCCATGCGTGGTTTCGCCAGTACCAAGTCTTCTTTGTTTTGTAGCTGCACGAAGTAGGGTGAGTGGGTTGCGACTATTACCTGTCGCATTGGGTTTTCAGTGTCAACAGGTTCATGCGGGTTGACCGCCAGGTCATCCAACAGGCGATGTATGGCTTCCATCTTAGCCGGATGAATGCCATTCTCCGGCTCTTCGATGCAAATCACTGCACTTTCGTCAACCACTTCGGTCATCGTCGCCAATGCCAGGAATCGCAGCGTGCCGTCGGAGATGGAGTTGGCGCGGAGTTTGATTCCCGATTGTTCTTCCACCTGCAACGACAGGAGTTGCCGCACGTCATCCTTGACTACTTTGACCATGTAGACGGGAACGAGTTCCGACAAAATGATGGATACCATCTGGAGGACGACATCGGGACGTTCCCCGGATTCCTCGGCAACATTCGTCAGGTGTTGCAGAGTCGCCGCTATGTGCGCCCCGTTGGCAGCGATGCCAGGGGGCTGCGTGTAACGGTCGGGGCGGCGCATGGCAGCCGGGTCGAGGGCCAGGACACGCCAGCTCTGCATTTCCCGGCGGGCCGCCAGTATCGTCGGAGTGGCGGAGGTATTTTCGGTGCCGATGATAGTGCGCGTTGCCCCTCGCGCCGGAGATGGCCGACCTCGCCCGTGGGAGCCCCCGTCCTGGTGCACCACAATGGCGGCCTGTTCGGTTTCCGGATCGATTTGGGTGGATATGAATCCGCTGCGGGCGTGGCGGTTGTTGTATACCACGCTATCGCGAAACTTGCTCTTGCTGTGGGGGAATTTCAGATGCCGGGCCGCATGTCCGGTGATGATGGGCCGCAATTCTTCCCGTTCCAGAGCCAAGCCGCCCAGAAGACCGCCGGTTGGTGACGGCGGTTCGTAGCGGAAGGCGACTTCGTAACGCAGGAATGATGAAGACGCTTTGGCTTCCCGACCGAAATCATCGCGCACGCTTTCGCTGACTATCATCTCCGCGGCGAATTCCATCCGGTCTGTCCTTTCGCCGCAACCGTAAAAAAGCAAGTCAGCGATATCGCCGGTTTCCTCGCCGGCGTTGCGGATTTGCAGCGCCGCATCGTTTATGGTGTGTTCCGTGAGCAGAGAGAGGAAGCGGATGGCATCGAATACGTTGGATTTGCCGACTCCATTCGGGCCCGCGATGCAGGTGTACGGCCCGAAGTCCAGGGAGAAATCCACAAGGTTTTTGAATCCGTTGACTTCCAACCTGGTCAGCATGATGGCCTCCCTCCGCGTTGTTGGAGCGGCAGTTGGGCGATTTTAGCACGGGCTTTCGCTAGGGCTGCCGGGCCATTTCGCAGGCGAACCACAGGGCCAGGCTGCCGGTGCGGTCGTCGTAGCCGTTGACGGCGGTACGGTTCAGGTAGGCTCGGGCGCCGGGCATGACGCCGGTGCTGATGCAGCCGTCGACAACACCGCCGATCTCGTCGATACGCTCGGACAGGGCGCGCCAGCAGGCTTGCAGGCCGGCGGTGTACCCGGCAGCCTCGTCGGAGGGAAGCCAGCCGAGCCGAAGACCCCGGGCCAGGGCGTACCCGATCATGGAGGTGGAGGTCAGTTCGCCCCACGCGCCGGGCAGGTCGACGAGTTCGCCGAAGGTGCCCCAGGGCTGCTGGACGCGCAGCAGAGCGTCCAGGTGGCGGCGATGACGCTGCAGGAGGGTATCGCGGGCGGGATGGTCGTCCGGCAGGTAGGTCAGAGCTTCGGCATACCCCAGGGCGGCGAACCCGTTGCCACGGCTCCAGTAGAACGGCGCGGAACGGGCGTGTCGGAACAGGCCGTTGGCCTCTTGAACGTCGCCGCCATCGAGGAGGAAGGTTGCCAGGAGGTCGGCGTACCGGGCGTCGCCGGAGATGCGGTGGGCGCGGCCGAGCATGGCGCCGGTCATGAACATATCTTCGACACGGAAGTCGGGGTCGCACGGAGCGGGGGCTTCGCCGGGGCCGCGGGCGACGAACCGGTCAGCAGCATAGAAGAAGAGGCGGCGGTATTTTTCGTCCCCGGTGTAATCGGCCAAACGGGCGGCCCAGACAACGCCGGCCAGGGCCGCGCCGCCGGCATCGGACAGGTAGGCCGGCGGATCGGCTGCGATATGGTCGATCATCGCGGCAATGTCGGCGGTGGGGTTGGGCAGCGCGTCGTCGAGGGCGGCGAGGCGGAGGCGTCCACTGATGCCGACGCCCTGGGTGTAGTTGACCGGATCCAGGGTGTGACCGTAACGGCCGGCCAGGATGCGCGCGATTTCGATGGGAGTGCGGCGACGGCGAGCGTCGAGAGCAAGGCGGGCCGGCGATGGTGGGACGTTAGAGTCCTTTCCAGTTACGCGCCAGAGGGAGTGCAGGGCGTCGGAGAGGCCGGTCCAGTGGGTGGTGAGGCGCAAGGCCGGTATAACGCCGGGACTGTCGGAGGACGGGCGGCCGAGGGCGGCGACCAGAGAGTCGCCATCGTGGACCAGGGAGGCACCCAGGGCCGAGGTGACCGGGTTGTCAGCAGCGACGGCGTTAGCCTCCCAACGCGGTTGCTGATCGGAGTCGTCAGACAGCGCCACTTCGACGAGCAGGTCCGGGGCCTGATAGCAAACCCACCGCCACAGGTAACGGCTTTCCGGGCCGGTCTCGTCGGAGTAAAAACCGCCGTCGGGCGGGAATCCCCGGGTCAGGTCGGTCGGATCTCCAGCGGTGGGTTCCCAATCACCACCGGCGAGGGCATCGGGATTGCTGGCAGCCAGGGCGCTGAGGGCCACGCCGGAGGAGCCGGCGGCCGACGAACGGGCGAACAGATCGAGCGCCGTGAGGATGCGCGGGGTGTCCATGGATTCGCCCCGCAAGCCGGCGACGAGCAGGACCGTCGGGCGGTGGTCTTCATCGGAGAATGGCAGGGAACGAGTGTCGATCAGGGCCAGCATTGGCCGCCACAGGGGCGTGAGGCCGATGGGTACGGTCTGCCAGCGTTCCGGGCTGCGCTTGCGGACGAGGTTGACCAGGGCGGCGTTGATATCGGTGGGGTGCATCGTGCTCATGGGCGCTCTCAATCTTCAGGAATGTGGGTGGGGAACATTATAGCGGGGGCAGATTCGCTGTCCGCTTTTTGACACCGGGATTGGGCGGCGATAAATTGGCGGGACGCGGCCCGCGGGGTCCAGCATTATGCAGACGGAGACCTACAGCCCATGCCTCGGTTCGACGAATATACCGGCGAGCACCTGATACCTCCCTACCGGGTCCTGGATTTGACCGACCGACGGGCGGCGTTCTGCGGCCGGCTGCTGGCGGACTACGGCGCGGACGTGGTGAAGGTGGAGCCGCCATCGGGGGACCGCTCGCGGACGCTGGGGCCATATCCCGGGGACACGCCGGACGCCGAGCAAAGCCTAGATTTCCTGTTTTACAACACCAACAAGCGATCAATCACGCTAGACTTGGAGACCGAGGCGGGGCGACGGCTGTTCCGGCGTCTGGCTGCGGACGCCGATGTGATCATCGAGAGCTACGGCCGGCACTACCTCGCCGACAGAGGTATTGGATACGACGACCTAAGGACCGACAACCCGGGGCTGGTGATGGCGTCGGTAACGCCGTTCGGATCCACCGGCGAATGGGCGGATTACGCGGGCGACGACCTAGTGGTGATGGCGGCGAGCGGATACATGCAGATCACGGGCGAGCCGGACGAACCGCCGGTGCGGCAGGGCAACGAGCACAGCCACTATCCCGGAGCGCAGTACGCGGCGGTGGGGATACTGGCGGCGCTGTATTACCGTGATTTCGCCGACGGCGGCGTGGGACAGCACATTGACGTGTCGTCGCAGGAGGCGCTGATCACCTACTACACGGACGCGCACCCGGCGCTGCTGTGGCGAAAGCTGGGGCAGAACGTGACTAGGGTGGGCACCAACTCGACGCTGGTCATCCCGCTGGGGGCGTATCCGTGCAAGGACGGCTGGATTGCGGCCGGGGTCATCACGCCGCGGGAATGGGACGCGCTGGCAGAATGGATCCACGAGGTGACCGGTAACGACGAGGTGCTCAACGAGGCGTACCGGGGCGGGAACCAGGACCGGGCCGAGCACATCGACATCATCACCGCGCTGTTCCTGGAGTTTGCGGAAAACTTCACGGTGCAGGAGTTGTTCCACGAGGGTCAGCGGCGGAACCTGGTTTTCCTGCCGGTGAACGAGGTTGCCGACCTGCTGGCCGACCCGCAGCTGGCGGAGTCGGGGTTCTGGTACGACATTGAGCACGAGGATGGGTCAATCGGAACGATCAAGTATCCGCTGGGGATATTCCACAGCGAGGAAGTATCGGCGCGGCGCCGGCCGGCGCCGGCGTTGGGGGCGGACAACATGGCGGTGTACCAGGGTGAGCTGGGCTTGACTGCGGCAGAGTTGGCCGCGTTGCAGATGGATGGAATAATCTAGTCGCTATACGACACCAGAGGATACCGAAATGGTTACAGTCAAACCGGAGCCGACGTTAATCGCTCCTCCAGACGACTCAGAACCGGCAGCGGATTGGCCGCTGACAGGTGAGTTCCGTCTCAACTTATCTGCCCTGGGTGTTGACCACCTGGCTCCCGACTTCGGAGAGCGGTTGTGTCAGCTTTCCACTGATAACCCACCTTGGCAGTTTGAGTATTCTGCGCAAGGAGAGTTGATAATCATGCCGCCACCCGGTTCGGAAAGTAGCCGAGAAGAAGCCGTAGCTAGCGGTGAACTGTATGTTTGGCATCGCGGCAACGGAGGTATGAGCTACGGTCCAACCGTCGGGTTCCGCTTGCCCAGCGGGGCGCAGCGCATTCCCGATGCTGCCTGGATTACACGAGAACGATACGATAACCTGACCGCCATTGAGCGGCGTGGAACCATACATGGCGCGCCTGACTTCGTGGTCGAAATCCGTTCTCGCACCGACCGTCTCCCGCCATTTTTGGCCAAGATGCAGGAATGGATGGAGGGCGGCGCAACACTCGGTTGGGGGATCGACGCGCGACAGCGTCGGGCTTATGTCTACCGGGCCGGGCAGGCCGAGCCTGAAATCCTGGAGAACCCTGAGACCCTTTCAGGCGAGGATTTGCTGCCGGGATTCAGTTTTGCGGTGCGTAGCCTGATTTTTGACCGGCACAACGAGGAGTAGGAACCATGACCGGATTCACTTCCGACACGCCATCGGCGTTGGCGGGCATACGGGTGGTCGAGTTCGGGCCTTACGTGGCGCTGCCGCTGACGGGGAGGATCCTGGGTTCTCTCGGGGCGGAGGTGATCAAGGTTGAGACGAACAAGGTGTTGGACGAGATGTCGTTCATACCGGCTTGGTCCCGGGGAGCGGGCCAGCCGGAGTACCAGCGGGGCAAGCGGCGGATCACGCTGGACGTTCGGACCGAGGCGGGGCGGGACCTGATGCTGGAGATGGTGCGGATCAGCGACGTGTTCATGACCAACTTCAGGCGGAACGTGCTGGACCGATGGGGCATTGATTTCCCGGAAATCCGCAAGCAGAGGCCGGACGCGATCATCATGTGGCAGACCGGTCTGGGAGGTCACGGGCCTTACTATACCTACAAGTCCTTCGGGATACTGGTGCAGCACCTTTCCGGGGTCTCGTTGATGACCGGGTTGCCGGACGAGCCGCCGGGTGTGGTCAACACCTCGTACTCGGACTACCACACCGGGGTGTTCCAGCCGGCGGGGATCATCGCGGCGTTGATGCGGCGGAACCTGACCGGGAAGACGGCGACGCTGGAGTCGTCGATCTTCAAGTCGGGAGTAGCCACCGGCGGGCCGGCGCTGCTGGATTACCAGGTGAACGGGCGGGGTCCGCAACGCCGGGGCAACCAGGACGCCTGGGCGGCGCCGCACAACGTGTACCCGTGCGCGGGAGAGGACCGGTACATTGCCATCGCGGTTTCAGACGACGAGCAGTGGGGACGGCTCCGCAAGGCGATGGGCGATCCGGAATGGGCGGCGGCGGCCGAGTACGAAACCCGATTGGGTCGACGGCGCAACGAAGACGCGATGGACGAAGGCATCGCGGAGTGGACACGCCAGCACGAATCGCTGGCCCTGATGGAAAAGCTGCAAGCCTCAGGAGTGCCGGCCGGGATGGTGTCGCAGGGGCAGGACCTGAACGAAAACGCGCACCTGCAATCGCGGGAGTTTTACCAGGACACGCAGTATTGGGAAGCTGAACGGGGCGTGAAGGCGACGGAATGGACGGAGGGAGAGAGCGTCTCGTGGTCGATACCGGCGAAGATGTCGGTATCGCCGATACCGTTCGGCAAGTACAGCAACATCGGCGAGGACAATGCTTACGTGTTCGGGCAGTTGCTGGGGATGCCGGACAGCGAGATCGAGCGGTTGGAAGAAGCGGGGGTGATTTACTGACGTTGGGCGGCGGGGACTGAATTGGCATGGATGGGCAGGATGGACGGGATGATGTTAGCAATACTGCGGGTCGGGGGTTTCATGGGATTGCGGTTGTTGGTTCGTGGGGTTCCTGTGGCACTCTGCTAGGGCACCGGTGGGATTGCTCACCGAAAGCGGTGAACGATGGTGGCAACAACCATCACCAGTAGCAGGACGAAGAGCGCGACTGACGTGGCGAGCGAAGCCCGCGGGTCGGTGTCCCACCAGAAGAAACTACCCACGGTCACCACGACGATGAATAGAAAGAATACCCCGACGGCGATTGTCCCCGTCAGCAATAGTCGGCCCGTTTCCGGCGCAACCGGCCCGGTCGTCCGGGGCGTTCCCGCCGCGGTCGTTTCCCGGTCAATCGTCGCGGGCACTCCTTGCCTGGCGGTCACGGACGTGTCCGGCATAACCGTCTCCGATTTGCCGGCTGCGCCGGAGTTGACGATGGTGGCTATCAGGGCAAGCATCAAGCTCAGCAGAACGGCCATCGGCGCCGAGAGGTATAGAAACACTGCGTCGCTCCCGACCCCGGTATCCCAAAAGAGAATGATAGCCGCCATAGAAAGGAGCCCGAAAAGCACAAAGCCCACCGGAACGGCGGCCAACATGGCAAGCGCCAGAACTATCAGCTTTTGTCTGCCGTCCAGATGGGGGCGTTTCAGCACGTAGAGCAACGACGCACCAGTCGTGACGGCGATGATCAGCGCAGATGACAGATTGACTATGATCGACACACCTTTGCCGGCGAGATTGCCGCCCCCCGCATCAAGCGCGGGGACGCAATGACATGAAAGACGGCAGCGCATGGCGGGGCATTGCTCCGTTGGCGAGATTGCCGCGCTGCGCTCGCAATGGCATAGGAGTTACGCACTTGAACCCACACCCCCGTCACTCCTGCGAAAGCAGGAGTCCTGCGTCGGTATGGCGACTGAAACCGACAATGTTTAGCGATTTCAGTCATTGGATTCCGGCTTTCGCCGGAATGACGGTCCCAACTGCGTAAGTCTGATGCGGTCACTCGTCGCGGATGCGGTTGTACATGGCGAGGGGAGTAGCGGCGAGGAGGCCGGCATCGACGGGGAGCACGACGCCGGAGACCCAACGAGCCTCATCACTGGCGAGGAAGAGCGCGGCATAGGCGATGTCCCAGGCATTGCCCTCGACCCCGAGAGGGCCGGCCTTGCGCCGGTTTTCGCGGGTTTCATCGGCCATGGCGCCGGCGACCATGGGAGTGTAGATGTGGCCGGGGGCGATGACGTTGACCCGGATGTTGTCGCGGCCGAGGTGGACGGCCATGGTCTCGGACATGCCGATGACGCCGGACTTGGAGGCGGAATAAGGGATGCTGGCCAGGCCGCTGCCGGCGCGGACGCCGGCGATGGAGGACATGTTGATGATGCTCCCGCCACCGGCGTCGATCATCCTGGGGGCGGCGTACTTGGTGGTGAGCATCATGCTCTTGAGGTTCACGTCGAGGACGTTGTCCCAGACGGATTCGTCGACATCGGTAGGCGTGCCGGGACCGGTGATGCCGACATTGTTGAAAAGGATGTGCAACGCGCCGTAGCGTTCCACGGCAGCGTCAACAATGGCCTCGCAGTCGGCAGCAGAGGTGACGTCGGCGGCGATTACCGAGGCCTCGCCGCCCTCCTCGTGGATGATGGCGAGGGTTTCCTCCGCGGCCTGAAGGTTGCGATCAACCAGCAGGACGCGAGCGCCCTCACGAGCGAACAGGATGGAAGCGGCTTTGCCCGTGCCGACGCCGGGGCCGCTGGAGCCGGCGCCGGTGACAATGGCGACCTTGTCCTGGAGACGGGGACGACCGGATGGTAGGAGTGTCATGGGGACCTCCGGGTGGTTGGGTTGGCTGGAATTGTCGGCGGTGGCCCGGCTGGCGAGATTGCCACGGCGCTTTGCGCCTGGCAATAACAGTCGACGTAGTACCCGCGGCTCAGGAGACGGCAACGGCGTCCGGGGACAGGAGCCAGTCCTGGGCTTGCTTGGCAGCGTCGGAGAGCCACTGGCCCATGATGGCCTCGCGGCCTTCGGGGATTTCGACGCCGAGGCCATCGGCTAAGCGGTTCATGAAGTTGAAGACGCAGGTGATGGCGACAGTGGACAGGATTTGCTCGTCGGTGAGGCCAACAGTGCGGAGGGTACTAATGTCGGCTTCGGTCATCGCTGCCGGGGTCAGGGTGAGCTTGACGGCGTAATCGAGGATGGCGCGAGTCTGCGGGTCCAGGTCTGCCAGGGTGTAGTCGTGGATGATGTGGCTGGAGTACTCGGGGTCGCCGGAGTGTTGACGGAGGAACCCTCCGTGGGCGACGGCTCAATACCGGCAGCGGTTGACCAGGGAGACCACGGTGGCGATTGCTTCCTCCTGGGTGCGGGTTAGGGCGGACGAGCCGAAGGTCGCCTTGGCGTTAAGGTTCTGGACCGCCGCCATGAGGTCGGGGTTGATGGACATGCAACTGATCACCGAGGGGACGGCGACGTCGGTTTCTCGGATCCAGGACATGATGGCCTCCTGATACTAACCGCTCGAGATGCGGCCGGTTTGGCATGGATGCACAGGATGGACGGGATGATTGGGTATTAAGACGGTCACTGGGTTGGCACTATGGCCATTTTATGTTCAGCAGTGCCGAGGAGGACGTCGCCGTGGTGGGCTTCGACTTCGAAGCGGAGCTTGTTGCCGGACACGTCGGTAAGGATGGAACGGGCGGTGACGATTGAACCCTCGTCAGCCGGGGCGAGGTGCTTGACGTTGACCTCGTAGCCGACAACGGTCTGGGCAGGGTGGAGCAGGGACAGGACCGCCTGGTACGACGCCTGCTCCATGAGCATGACCATGGCCGGGGTGCTGAACTTGGGCGTATGCGGGGCGAGGTGTTCGGCGGCGACGGTCAAATGAGTTTCGCCTGCCAGACCGGGCCGGATGGCCGGGTCGATGGGCAGGCGAGACGGTTGCGACGTGCCGGGAGACGCCACGGGCGACTCCGACGCGCGGGTTGCTAGGCGGCGACAGGCTGGCCGGTCAGGATGGACTCCACCTCGTCGGCCAAGTCGGCGGCACGCTGCTTGACCTCGTCATCGGTGAGGCTGGACAGGGGATGCTGGGCGACAACGTAGCGGTAGTCGGGCACGCCCATCATGCGGGTCATGGCCTGCGCCGTGTTGAGGAAGACGTGAGTGATGATGGCAGCGGTGGGGACGCCGCGCTTTTCCATGTCGATTCCGTCGTGCACACTGCACGAGCTGCAGGACCCTCAATCTCCGACCCCGGTGATGAGGTAATCGACCTCACTCAAGATCTCGTCGATCATTTCCTGCTTGGCGGGCAGGCTGGCGTGGCCCTTGTCGTAGAACTTGATCTCGGAGAAGCCGTGGCGCTCGTTGAGGATATTGCCGAGCTCGATCAGGAGCTTGTCGGCATTGGCCTTGGAGTTCTCCATGAGGCCCAGGCGCTTGCCGGCCAAGCCGCCGGAGCGGTCGTTCATGCGAAACTCAGTCTGGGGCAGTTCGGTGCCCTTGGGGTTGACGAGCCGGAGGCGGCTCGATTCGGCGGTGGTCATGCGATACCTCCGTTGATTTGGGCGTGTGGTCGGAATGAACGATATGCGCGGATTGTACCGTCAAAGGGCCGGTTTGCGTAACCCCTGATTGCGAAGGAGTTGGTCGATCCAGGCGCGGTCGGGGTCGGAGAGGGGCGGTTCCGGGTCCTGGTAGTAGTCGATGTCCCGGTCGTAGGAACCGAGGACGTACACCTCGTCGATGACGGGTTTCAGGTCTATTGCTATGCCTTCGGAGCCTTCTGCCAGGGGCATGACGAAGATGGGTATCGGCTGGCGCATGCTAAAGACGTACAGCGACGCATCGGGCGCAAGCCGGGCATTGCTAATCAGGATTCGGTAGTCGCCACCGGGGACGTCTCCAACGACTGGCATGGGCGATCCGGAGCGCAGCAGGTCGATTTCCACCAAATGAGAAAGGCTGTACTGCACTTCGGCACGCTTGGACAGATATTCCTGGCGGCCATCGCCAGTCTTATTGGAGGGCGACAGCAGCTCGATTACAGCAACGACCTCACGATTGCTGACCTTGATGATTTTCAGGTAACGGTCTTTTTCCAGCTCAACTGAAGGGAGCGCCACGTTGATGGCGTCCTCGTTTTGTTGGGGTTCCGTCTCTATTGCGGTGGCGCGGGCGGCGGCGCCACCCTCGTCCACAATCATAACGTCGGGTATGCGGAAGGGCCGTTGCCCGCTGACGTTGGGTTCGTCGGATACATACACCCGTTCCTCAATCCGGACCATGTAATCGGGGCGCAATTGGGGACTGAGGAGCCGCTGCAAACCGGCGATAAAGGTCTTGTGTATGCCCGGCCAAAGATCAGGGTCTTCCAGGTAAGGATTCATTCCTGGAAACGGGCTTGTTGGAAAGGCTGATGTCGTCATGCTAATCCCCGCCGATCTTGCGCGTGCGGATGCGGTAGCCGGTGGTGTCGATGATGGCGCTGTAGCGGCCGCCGGTGCCGCCGCCGTGCATGATGAGGATGTCGTTCGGGTCGATGGCGCAGCGCATGATGAGTTCTTCGTCGCCGGGTTGTTCCGGGCCCTGCTTGGAACCGAGGCGGACGAGTTCGGCACGGGAGCGGCCGCTGTTCTCAATGAGGAAGTCCTGGATGTCGCGGCGGGTCCAGCCGTCGCCCTGGAGGGTCAGGGCGTGTTCGGGTCCGATGACGATGACCCACTGGGCGGGGTAGCGATGGGCCAGGGCGGCGGAGCGGAGGGCGTCGCAGATGGAGAGGAGGATGGCCTGGCCGGTGTGGGCGTAGCTGTTCGGCACGCTGACCGGGTTGTAGGCGACGGCGACGGTGACCACGCTGTCGGAGGCGTCGAAGCCGCGGCTGACGTGGAGCGGCTCCCAGGGGGAGGTTTCCTCGTTTTCGGCGACGCAGAAGGTGTACTTGGCCGGAGTGCCCAGGGTTCCGCGGTCGAGCTGGCCGGGCCAGGCGTCGAAGCCGTTCATGAAGCAGAGGCGGACGGCGCGGCCGATGCTGGCGTTGGCGCGGAAGCCGGGGCCGAAGAGGCCGTCACGACTGTTGATGCCGAGCTGCTCGCGGATGGGGCCGTTGAGCACCATCAGGATACTGGGCGAACTGGTGGACGAAGCGGCCATGTTGACGAAGTTGCGCTCTTCCTCGAGGGTGCGCAGGGCGGTGACTAGCACGGGGAAGTACTCGGCCTCGCAGCCGGCCATGACCGCGTTGGCGGCGGCGTTCTCGGAGGTGATGACGCGGCTGCGCATATCGAGGTTGAGCAGTTCCTCCTCGCCGGTGAGGCCGGCGGTGGAGAGCATCTCGCGGACCTTGTAATCGGCTGGTGGGATGACGGGGAGGCCGTCAGTCCAGCCGAGGCGGAAGCACTCCTCGATGGCCTCGATGGTGTCGGCGGTTTCGACGTGACGTTCTGCGCTGCTGGTCATGGGGATCTCCTAGGTTGTGCTGGTTTCGGTGAGGGGTTCGAGGATGTCGAGGAGGGTAGAGATGTGGTCCAAGTCTACAGCAATGGCGTCGGCGTTCAGCAATAGCCTGCGTTTGTAAAAGTTTGTGTGCAGGTCGTTGGCGATGCCACGCAGCCCGGGCAGTCGTCCATCTCCAGTCAAAAGACGGGCATTGTTCAGCACTACATTGAATTGATCGTGCTTCTTGTACTGCCAACCTTGTGCCTCGGCAGCCGCCTTGGCCATCCAGGCGGCGGCGCCCCAGCCTTTTTCGGATGCCTGGTGCAGGTCATCCTCGGCGAGGTACTGGCGGCTTTTTGCCAGGAACTCGCGGGCCTGCTGACGGTAGTCGGCGATGGCTGTGGCCGGCACGTCGAAGGGTTCGATGGGAGAGGATTGGGTCATGGGTCGCCTTCAGCGTGTCGGTCGGTTTCGGTGAGGGGTTCGAGGATGTCCAACAGGACGCCCATCTGGTCCAGCCCGCGACTGATCACGTCGGAGCGCAGAAGAAGCTTGCGGGTGTACAAGTAGCCGTGCAGTTCACTGGCCAAAGCGCGGAGGCCGTCTAATCTGGCATCGCCGGCGAAGTCCTGGGCGCTATACATTACGACGTTGAACTGGGCGTGCCTTTTATATTCCCAGCCCTGTGCATCGGCGACGGCTTTGGCCATCCACGCGGCGGCGCCCCAGCCTTTTTCGGATGCCTGGTGCAGGTCGTCGTCGGCCAGGTACTGACGGCTTTTTGCCAGGAACTCGCGGGCCTGCTGACGATAGTCGGCGATGGCTGCGGCCGGCTCGTCGAAGGGTTCGATGGGAGAGGATTGGGTCATGGGTTGGGCTCCAGGGACTTGAGGCGGCCGGTAACGACCAGGCCGTCGGTGACGCTGTAGCCGTGGCCGGGGTAGATGTCGGTGGTCTCGGTGTGGGTGTAGGCGGTGCGGCCGCTGATGACGGGGGTGATGGAGATGACGTCGTAGCCGGCGGCGTCAAGGTCGTTGCAGCAGCGTTCGAGGTACTCGGCCATCTGCTGGAGGCGGGTGTGCTCCTCGCTGGTGACGCTGACCTTGCCCGCAGTCCCGCCGTGGGTGGACAACGTGGTGTCGGCGTACACGTAGCGGGTGATGTACGCGGGCCGGTCTTTGGCGGGGTAGGCCGAACGGAACAACGTGTGGCCTCGGTGGACATGAGGTTTCTGGAATGATGGAGCGAAGTGGGACATTCCATTGAGACTGGACTGTTACGCACTCGTGACCATCGGTTTAGAAGGCAGTTAGTGACGTTTTTTGTTGGGAGGGCGGCACACTTCTATATTGGCCTGGCGCTTGCTTGAGCAACGGTGTTACTAAGGCAGTGCATGGAGACGCTGACTTTTACGTCGTCGTATCCGGACACACCGGGGGGCGTTGGCGAGTCCATTATTCACTCGTCAATAGAAGCATCGCACAATTTCAGGAGTTCGTCGATCAGGTTTTGCGTATCTTGCACGTGCCCAGCCAAATTCGCAGGCTCAAGGTGACTGGTGTAAAAGTGGCCGTGCAAAGCACTGGCTGACAGCCAATTGTCCTGTAGCTCCGCGTCGTTGCAATGATGAGTGACAAGATGGCTGATGACGCGGCCACCCCGCGGGTAGCTATTCCCATAGGCCAGCTCGTGCTGAAGGGCTAAAGCGTTGGTGATGCGGTTCACGGTTCCCCACAGCATTTCCGCCATGGCGATGTCATCGCCATCTGCCCGCAGTCTTGCAGCCAATTGATTAAGGCGATCCGCCACCGCCAAATGGTCGATCTTATCCATCCGCAAGGTTCTCAGGTTGGTACTCCATCAACGCTTGGGCAAACTCTCTAACGGATGGCCAACTGAGCACGATATCGTTCGAAGGCGCGAAATGGTGTGCGGCGTTGTCACGGAAAACGGTTGCCAACCGCAATTTACGCGCGTGCCAACCATCACGTCCATACTGGCGGTCCAGCCGGTCGGCGAAATCCCGGAACTCCGACCTTGATTCAACGCGCATTCCTGACGCTTCAGCCAGTCGCTGCAACGCACACTCTACGGACTGATACAGGAGAAGCGATCCGGTATCGTAATCGCCATTTGCAAGCGCCAGGTCAGCAGCTTTCAGATGGTCTTCAGGTTTGCGGCACTTCACGCCGTGGGTAATCACCAGTACCCTCCTGTCGGTGCTCCAATCTCAGCGGTCGATGTACTGACCCGGCCTACTTTGCAACTCATTATCGGTCCGTCTCGCCACCGAAGCGGAGCTGGACGCCGGATTTTTCCTCCTGGAGTTTGGCTACGGCGTCGGAGTCTTCGGGGCCCCAGCCGCGGAAGAGGGCTTCGACGTGGCGCTGGTCGACGAGGTTGGAGAGTTCCATGGGGATGCCGTACTCGCGGCCGAGGTCGGTGGCGAGGCGGACGTCCTTGGCGGCCAGGGCGGTGGCGAAGCCAGGCTCGAAGTTATCCGCAAAGAGGTAGCGCGGGAACTTTTCGGTGAGCCGACGGTTGCCGCCGCTGCTGTTGGCGATGACGTCGGCCAGGGTTTCCAACGAGACGCCAGCCTTGACGCCGAGGGTCAGGGCCTCGGACATCAGGACGCCGATGCCCATGGACAGCAGGTTGTTGCAGATCTTGGTGACCATGCCGTTGCCGATCTCGCCGCAATAGACGACGTGGGCGCCGATGGCGTCGAGCATGGGCTTGACGGTGTTGTAGGTATCCTCGTCGCCGCCGACCATGACGGCCAGGGTGCCGGCGGCCGCGCCGTACACGCCTCCGCTGACCGGAGCGTCCAGAACGGTCACGCCACGGGCGGCGCACTCGTCGTGGATCCGGCGGATGACCGTCGGGGAGTTGGTGGACAGGTCGACGTAAACATTGCCGGAGCCGGCGGCGGACATGATGCCGTTCTCGCCCATCACCACAGCTTCAACGTCCCGCGGCACCGGCAGCGAGGTGAACACGGCATCGTTGCCGGCGACGCAGCCGGCGGGGCTGTCGGACCACTCGGCGCCCATTTCGAGCAGGTTGATGGCGGACTCGCGACGCAGGTCGTGGACGGTGAGCTGATGCCCAGCCTTGATCATGTTGGCGGCCATAGGGTTGCCCATGTTGCCAACCCCGATAAACCCAGCTTTCATACCTTTTCGCTCCTGAAACGCGCCGATGCGCTACCGGCGGCAAGTGGCCGAATTATAACACCGGGCACCCTGGCGAACGGTTGGGGGGCTGCGGTTTGGCAGGGATGGACGGGATGAATGGCATGGACGGGATTGGGTTTCTGGTTCGTAGGTGCCGGGCACGGCCTCACGTGCACCCGGCTGTGACGGTGGAACGTCAGAAGCAGGATTTTCAAGATTTCGGGATTATCAGGACTGGAACCCTTCGTTGATGGAGATCTAACAATCTTGTTCAACCATAAAATCCCGTATATCCGTGTTCTGGCGAATTACGAACGTGGGCACGCATGAGACAGCGAACGACATTATTCTCCCGAGTTGACACATGGCTATAATGGGGATGTCCAGCCGGACCGAGGAGCGTAGGCATGGCTACTCAACAGGACTTGGAGACATTCGTTACGGACGTGACCTGTCCCGACGATTTTGATGCTTTTTGGGATGAGGTCAAGGCGGAACTGCACGGGATGCCGCTGGAAGCGCGGGCGGAAGCGGACCCAATGCGCAGCACAGACGCCGTGAAGGTGTATCAGGCGACGTACCGCAGCCTGGGCGGGCTGGAGATATTCGCGTGGTACGCGCTGCCAGCGGTGGGCGACGGGCCGTTTCCCGCGATCCTGCACCTGCCGGGGTACAAGTCCGAGCCGGCGTTGCGGCGGGACTGGGGCGCGAAAGGCGTCGCGGTGCTGTCGGTGGCCGTCAGGGGCAAGTTGCCCAGCAGCGGGGAGTTCAACCCCGGGTATCCCGGCCTGCTGACCAGCGGCGTGGAGCATCGGGATACGTACAGCTACAAGGGCGTGATCGCGGACTGCGTGCGCGGGGTCGATTTCCTGCTGTCGCGGCCGGAGATCGACGCCGAGCGGATCTTCTGCTGCGGCAGCAGCCAGGGCGGCGGCCTGACGCTGATAACGTCGGCATTGCGGCCGGAGATCAAGGCCGGTGTTGCGGGCTACCCGTTCCTGTGCTGTTTTCCGGAGTCGATGCGGATGCTGCGCAGTTACCCGTATGACGAGCTTTCGTGCTACCAGCGGGCGCATCCAGACCGGACGGAGCAAATGCTGAGCACGTTGCGGTATTTCGACGCGGTGAACTTCGCGCCCCGCATCCTGTGTCCCATGGTGGTCGGTATTGCCCTGGAGGACGAGGTATGCCCGCCGGAAACCAGCTACGCGGCGTACCGGCTGCTGGGCGGCGAGCGGGAGTTGTGGCTGTTCCCGGAGTCGGGCCACGGCAACGCCCACGAGTATCCGGCGCGGGAGCGGGCCTGGCTGGAGGAGCGCATCGGCGTGGTCGGAGCGCAGGAGGCGACGTCATGACGTCCGCGCAACATCGCTCCGCCGCATTCTGGGAACGGATCGAGGCGCAACTGGCCGAAACCGACGCCGACATCGCCATTGAGCGGGACGGGTTCTACTCGCAACCGGAGTGGGACGTGTACCGGATGCGCTATACGAGCACGGGCGGACACCGGCTGTTCGCCTGGCTGTCGGTCCCGCATGGCGACGGGCCGTTTCCGGCATTGGTGCGGATGCCGGACTACGCCAGCGTGCACGACATCATCTACACGCCGTTGCGGCAGCGGGCCGTGGTGATGAACGCGACCCACCGGGGGCAGAGAAACAGCGACGGGTTGGTGCAGGCCAGCTACCCGGGTCTGTTGACGGACGGCATCGATAGCGCCGACGCATACACCCTCTTTGGAGCGTACGCCGACGCGTTGCGGGCGGTGGACGTGCTGGGCATGCCGGGCATCGTCGAGTTGTCGGGTGTGTTGGCGCTGACCGGAGCGGGCCTTGGGGCGAGCCTGGCACTGGCGACGGCGGCCCGCCGGTCGGCAGTATCGGCCGTGGCGGCGGATACACCGCTGGCGCTGGGTCATCCGGCCGCGCTGGAGCCTGGTCTCGGTTATCCACTGGCGGAATTAGGCGACTACCTGCGGGCGAATCCGGGCAGCGAAGGCGCCGTGGAGTCGCTGCTGTCGGCAATCAACCCGGTGACCACCGCGCCGGCGGTGCGATGCCCGGTCCTGATGAGCGCGGGACGGCTCGACCGGAGCCTGTGCCCGTTGGCGTTTGCCGAGGAGTTGGCGGAGGCGCTGCCCGAGTGCGATTTCAGGGTGTACGACGGCGCGGCGGAAGGCGGAGGACACATCCATGGTCTGGAGCGCGGGGCCTGGCTGGCGGCGCGTTTGGGCGTGGAGATTTCTTGACCCTTCGGCGGGGCGCTGCCTATAATTTTTTAGGCCCATCCGTATTCGGCAATCGCTTGTATTCGTTATCATGACCAACGCGCCTTCCGTAGAATCCATCGACCAATTGACCCGCGACGCGCTCGACGAGCTGAACGGCATCGGCGAGGCGGACGGGGTCGAGCAATGGCGGGTGGCGTACCTGGGGCGACGGGGGACGCTGACGGGACTGCTGCGGTCGCTTTCGGAGTTGGCCCCGGACCAGAGACGCGAAGTAGGTTCGCGGGCCAACCAGGCCAAAAACGCGCTGGAAGAAGCGCTGGCGCGCCGTACCCGCGAGATCGCCCAGGCCGCCCTTGCATCGCAAGACGCGCTGGACGTCACCCTGCCGGGGCGGCCGGTCATCACAGGGCGGCTGCACCCGACGACGCAGATCGTGCGGGAGATCTGCGCGGCGTTCATGGCGATGGGGTTCAGCGTGGTGGAAGGTCCTGAGGTTGAGCTGGACCATTACAACTTCGAGATGCTCAACATTCCGGCGGGGCACCCGGCACGGGACATGTGGAACTCGCTGTGGATCGACTACGCCAACGAAGAGGGGCAGCAACCGATGCTGCTGCGCACGCACACGTCGCCGATGCAGGCGCGGGTGATGGAGGCGCAGGATCCGCCGGTGCGGGTCATAGTGCCGGGCAAATGCTACCGCTACGAGGCTACGGACGCCACCCACGAATGGCACTTCTACCAGATCGAGGGCCTGGCCGTGGCGGAGGGGATCACCTTTGCCGACCTGAAGGGCACGCTGTACGAATTCGCGCGGCGGATGTTCGGCGAGGACCGACAGATCCGCTTCCGGTGCGACTACTTCCCCTTTGTCGAGCCGGGCGTGGACATGTCCATCTCCAACTTTGTTGACCCGGAGACGGGCCGCAGACCTATCAATCGGGACGAGGACTGGATCGAGATCATGGGCGCGGGGATGGTGCATCCGAGAGTGCTTGAGGGAGTGGGGTACGACCCGCAGCGTTACACGGGGTTCGCGTTCGGCATGGGGCCGGAACGCATCGGGATGCTGAAATATGGGATTGACGACATCCGGCATTTCTACCGGAACGATGTGAGGTTTTTGCGGCAGTTCTGATGCGCCGGCTTTGATATGATTGAGTACAGCCGGCACGCGCGAGAAAAGATGGTGGAGCGCAGATATCCTGAAGAGTGGGTAGAGCTTTGTCTAAATGATCCGGATGTGGTCCGATCAGATCCAAAGCACCCAGACCGCGTCCAGATTTTGCGTTGTATACCGGGGCGCCGACAAATGTTGAAGGTGGTAGTCCCAGAGAATCGCCGTGAGTACGTGATTACCGTTCATTTTGATCGGGAGTTCCCATGCCAGCCCGAATAACGCGTGATGACGAAGGCATCAATCTGTACTTCGCCGACTACGCCGATTACGAAACCAGCGGGGAATTCGCCTACGATTTCATCGCGGACTACGACCGCGATGACAACGTTATCGGATTGGAAATCCTCTGGGATGAACGCGAACGGGCAGGGATGGCCGAGGAACCGTTGTTGGCCTTCGGTATATTCGGAACGGCGTTGGCCGGGTTGCGCTGGCGCTACCAAGCAGACGTTGTTGATACCGGGCTGTCTGTAATTGACGTCTTACGCCGGCGTGTGGAAGGGATGATCAACGCGTTGGGTTTGAATTTGCGGGTTTCCTATGGACAGCCGGGCCACTTCTTTGATTTGGCTGTTCTGGACGTTGGCGGCAATCTGCTGCTTGCAGTGGATCTCAAAACAGGCAAGTTTCATCAAGATAGAGCGAAACAATACATCAGGACACTCAAGGATGCGGTGATTCCCGCTAATTCGGGCGCTATCGGCATTTGCGTGGTCATTGACCTGACCGGGGAGAGCCAACGCTACCCACCGGTCAAACCCGGTCGTTGGATTGACTGGCCCGAGGCCAAACTTCCCGATGACAGCCACATCTGGGCGCATATCGCCATCATTCCACCAGTGGACTGCGAATATCCATGGCTGCCCAAGAGTTTTCTCCCCTCCCGTTACGAAGTAGAAGTAGGCGCATAATCGTTATGCTGATTCCCTTCTCCTGGCTTTCCCAGTACGTTGACATCACGCTGGTGCCCGATGAGTTGGCGCACCGGCTGACCATGGGCGGCATCGAGGTGGGCGACGTGTTCACGCGCGGCGGCTGGGAAGGCTGCGTGGTTGGATACGTGCGGGCGACGCGGCCGCATCCCAACGCCGATACCTTGACGCTTTGCGAGGTTGATCCGGGGGACGGGCCGCCGATGGAAGTGGTCTGCGGCGCGCCGAACGTGGCGGCGGGCCAGAAAATATGCTTCGCGCGACCCGGCGTCATGCTGATGAACATGCACAACGGGCGCCGGGAGGAGCTCAAGCCGGCGACGATACGGGGGATCGTTTCGGAGGGGATGATCTGCTCGGAAGCGGAACTGGAGATCAGCGACGAGCACGAAGGGATCATCGTGCTGCCGGATGACGCGGTGGTCGGCACTCCGCTGGACGAAGCGCTGGGCGACACGTTCCTGGAGCTGGAGCTGACGCCGAATCGCGGCGACTGCCTGTCGATACTGGGCGTGGCCCGGGAGATCGGGGCGATCACCGGGCAGCCGGTCCGGGTGCCGGAGATCGGATACGCGGAGTCGGATGTGCCGGTGGAGACGCTGGCAAGGGTGACCATTGAAGACCCGGATCTGTGCCCGCGCTACACGGCATCGGTCATCACCGGGATCAGCATCGGGGCCTCGCCGCAGTGGCTGCAGGAACGGCTGAACCGCGCGGGGTTGCGCCCCATCAACAACGTGGTGGACGTGACCAACTACGTGATGCTGGAATTCAACCAACCGCTGCACGCCTTTGACCTGGACACGGTGACCGACCGCCACGTAGTGGTGCGACGGGCCGCAGAGGACGAGGAGTTCACGACCCTGGACGGGGTAAAACGGAAGCTTTCGACCGACAACCTGCTGATCGCAGACCCGGCGCAGGCGATTGGCATCGGCGGCGTCATGGGCGGGGCCAACAGCGAGATCACGGCAAGCACGACCAACATGCTGCTGGAATCGGCGACGTTCCACCCGCTGAACAACCGGCGCACGTCGACGGACCTTGGTCTGCGAACCGAGGCGAGCCTACGCTTCGAGAAAGGGCTGCGGCCCGAGCTGGCGCCCATCGCGCTGCGGCGCGCCACACAGTTGATCCTGGAGACGGCCGGCGGACAGGCGGCGGCAGGGATCATCGACGTTTTCCCGGGCGGGGACACGGAGACGCCGGCGGTTCCGCTGACGGTGGCAAGGTTGCGGCAGGTGCTGGGCATGGACCTGGACATCGCCCGGGCAGAGACGGTGCTGGGGAGCCTGGGGATCACGACGCGGCGCACGGGGCCGGACAGCCTGGAGGCGGACCCGCCGTACTGGCGCAGCGACATTGCCATCGAAGAGGACCTGATCGAGGAGGTTATACGCATCATCGGGTACGACGAAGTGCCGACCACCATGCTGGCGTCGCCGATACCGTACCACCGGCCCAACTCGATGACGGCGCTGAAGGACGGCCTGCGCGACGCGCTGTCGGCGGCGGGGATGCAGGAGACGATCAGCTACCCCCTGGTCAGCATGGATGATCTGGAACGGCTAAGCGTGAGCGGCGAGGCGGACGACGCCCTCCAATTACTGCGGGTGGCAAACCCGATGTCCGTCGAACAGGACATCATGCGTCCCACGCTGGCGGCCAGCATCCTGAACACGCTGGCCTACAACCGCGGGCACAACGACGGCGGATTCCGGCTGTTCGAGATGGGGAGGGCTTTCATCCCGCAGAGCACGGGGCTTCCGGTAGAGCGCGAGACGGTGGCGGGCGTCATGTCGGGGCCACGCTACGACGCCAACTGGCTGAGCGCGGGCGAGTCCCTGGACTTTTTTGACCTATCGGGGACACTGGCGACCGCGCTGGAGCGCGTAGGGATCGCGGTGTCGCTGGAGTCGCATGACCACGAGATGTTCCATCCGGGACGGTGCGCCCGCGTGGTAGTGAATGCGGGCAGCGCGGATGGCGTGGGTTTGATCGGGGAACTGCACCCGGACATCAGGGAGGCGTTCGACCTGGGATCGGACCCGGTGGTCTACTTCGAGGTGCGGCTGGACGACCTGCTGGAGGCTGGCACGAACGGTGGCCGGTTCGAGTCGTTGTCGCGGTTCCCGGCCGCCAACCGGGACCTGGCGCTGGTGGTGCCGGCGGACGTGCCGGCGGCCCGGGTGCAGGGCCTGATCGAGAGAGTGCGGCTGGTGGAACGGGCGGAGCTTTTTGACGTGTACGCCGGCGAGAGTCTGCCCGAGGGTACGCGGTCGCTGGCCTTCCGCATCCGGTTCCGAGCCGCGGACCGGACCCTGACCGCCGAAGACGTGAACCGGGCGGTGAACGGACTGACGCGGGCTCT
The DNA here is from genome assembly GCA_965203985.1 of Dehalococcoidia bacterium. Lineage (GTDB taxonomy): Bacteria > Chloroflexota > Dehalococcoidia > Lucifugimonadales > UBA3495 > Bin87. The sequence goes on along the minus strand of CBDBDS010000012.1, from coordinate 218,646 downwards.
GGAACGGGAAGCCGGGGCGACGGTGCGAGCGTAGTCAAGGAGAATACGGCTATGGAGACCGAAAGGGAGTTCGACCTGCACAAGGAAAAATTGATTGAAGCCGTAATCTACCTGAGCGAGCGCTCTGCTGACGACCCCAATTTTGGCGTAATCAAGCTGGTACACCTTCTGTACTACGCCGATTGCGCCGCCTACCTGCAACACGGCGCGCCTATCACCGGCGTTACCTACCTGCATTTCCCCCACGGCCCGTACCCGGAGCACTGGTACAAAGTGCGGAGAGAGATGCAAGCGGCCGGGGACGTGGAAGTGGTGTACGAGGATTGTGACGACGGCTTCCACCGTTATCGTATGCTGCCCAATCGAACGGTGAAACCGGAGGTGCTGACTGCCGAGGAATGCGCCATCCTGGATGAACAACGGAAGCGGTTCGCCTTGTTCAATACTGCCGGCATTTCGGAGCATTCGCACCAGGAATTGAGTTGGCGAGACACTGAAGACGGCGAACCAATATCTTACGAAACTGCCGGAATGATCGCTCCTCCCCTCAGCGCCAGCGCTATCAGACGAGGCCGAAAAATAGCCGATGCCATTGTCGAACGCCGCAAATCCTTATGACGTAATAGAAACGGAGCAGTTTGCCGCCGACTGGAGGCGAGGCGTGGAGCTTGGATACATCAACCCGGTGACCGACGCCGCCGATTTGCTCCATTTCAAACAGCGCTTGGCGAGACGTCCGGTCTCCGGTCGGCAGCTGCCCGACACACCGGTCAATTTATACTCAATTGCGTTTCCTCGCCTCATTGGCCCTCCAGTAATTGAAATGTGGTACTCCGTCGTTGAGGACGACCGTGCCGTATATCTGGAATCCATACTGCGCATCGAAACCAACTAGCCGGCTTGCAACGCGACGCTATGTTACGATACTTGAGCGCGCCACATCCCGCTGCAATGGACGACAGCCTTATGACCACACATCAGCACTCCCGACACCTGCATGCCCACGACGCCCACGGCGACGGGGACCACGAAAGTATCCATGACCATGGGCATCGCGACCAACGCCACGGGGAACATGAGCACGGCGGACACCATCGCGGCCGCGACGACGGCCACGGGCACGAGGACATGCTGGAAGTGGAGCAGGCGTTCGAGCGCATCCTTGCCCACTTCGGCCCGCTGGACGCGGTGGAACTGCCGGTACTGGAGTGTCTGGGGCTGGCGCTGGCGGAGGACGTCAGCTCGCCGTTGAACCTGCCGCCGCTGGCCAACTCGGCCATGGACGGCTACGCCGTGCTGCACGCTGACATCGCAGGCGCCAACGATGCAGCGCCGAAGCTGTCAGTGATTTCCGCGGTGGCGGCCGGGCAGGTTTCGGACCAAACCGTCACCAGGGGTACGGCGATCCGGATCATGACCGGGGCGCCCGTGCCCGACGGCGCGGACACCGTGGTTCCCTTCGAGGAGACGGACGAACTGGACCGCCGGCGAGCCGGCACGCCGCTGGATGAGATCGAAATCCGCAAGGCCCTGCCGCTGGGCAGCAACGTCAGACCGGCTGGCGAGGACGTGCGGGCCGGGGAGTTGGTGTTGGCCGCGGGCACGGTGATTCGACCCGCGGAGGCCGGAGTGCTTGCATCGCTGGGACTGGTCACGGTGAAGGTGATCCGGCGACCGTTGGTAGCGGTGCTTTCCACCGGGGACGAGCTGACCACGGTGGGCGAAGATCTGGCCCCGGGTCACATCTACGACAGCAACAGCAGCAGCGTGGCCGCGGCCGTCCACGCGGCGGGTGGCGAAACTAAGATGATTGGGATCGCGCGGGACAACCTGGACGACCTGCACCGTTGCATCGACGCCGCCTCGGACGCTGACCTGCTGGTTACGTCGGCCGGCGTGTCCAAGGGCGACTACGACATGGTGAAGGACGTGCTGGAGCAGCGAGGGGACATGAACTTCTGGTCGGTGCGGATGCGGCCGGCCAAACCGCTGGCGTTCGGGTTGATCCGGCGGGACGGTCGAGGACCGCTACCGTTGTTGGGCTTGCCCGGGAACCCCGTGAGCGCGCTGCTGGCGTTCGAAATGTTCGGTCGGGCGGCGGTGCGCCGCATGTTGGGGCGGGACCTGTTGGAGCGGCCGGCGGTTGAGGGCGTGCTCACCGGGCCCATTTTCAACAACGACGGCCGGCGGGTGTACGCGCGGGTCGAGGTCGAGAGGCGGGATAGGACATGGTACGCCACGCCGACCGGGCCGCAGGGCTCGAACATCCTGACATCGCTGTCAAAGGCCAACGGCCTGGCGATTTGCCCGGCTGACCTGCCACGCAAGAACGCCGGGCAAGCCGTAAAGATCATAATGCTGGACTGGAATGAAGAGGTTAACGCATGACGACCACCGTCACCGGAAATAGCAGATCGGCAGGGACTGAATACCGGTTCAGCCTGGAACGGTTGGAAGAATTGAACCGGTCCGCGATCCCATTGCTCCTGGCCCGGCTGAACACCGCGTGCCCGTCGTTTGGCAAGACGCCGTCCCAAATCGCGGACCCGTCCGATCTGGTACGGGAAATCCGGTCCCATTGCGCCGAAGACACCGAGTACATACAGTCAGCGATGCCGCTTCAGGAGATAGTGTTCCGCACGCTGCTGCTGCGGGGAGAGGCACCGATGTCGCTGTCGGAGTTGCATGCCGAACTTACCGGCAAGTGGTCAACACCGATACGACCGATCACGCTTACCATGGCCGGATTGGCCAGGGTGCTGGATAACGACGTGTTCTACGGGTTTGCGGCGATTCCGGTGGAAGATCCAGAACCCGAGGAGGTTGCCGACACGGTCCTCATGCTGTCGGCCCCGGGAACGGACGAAGACGAGCAGTTGAGCAGGATCATCGAGGCTCTCGCCGCAGACGATGACGAGGACGATGACCTGTTTGGTGAAGACGACCTCGACGACGATGACGACGACCCGTTTGAAGACGACGAGGACGAGGAGCTGGACTAAAAACCGCGCGTGGCTCCGTGGCAATTGGCTGCGGGAGGGCCGCGGCGGCGAGCAAGATGGGGCCCTACCCACGATTGAAACCCCTTCCCAAATCGTTGACTGCCCGGTGGGCCGCCGCTAGAATAGGGCCATGATGAGCGGTTGGGGCTGTGTTCGGTCCCAGCCCTATACGTTACGTACCCTCAAGGAGGTGACGCCATAGCCAGGCAGTACAGGGTCAACGAACAGATACGCGTCCCACGGGTACGAGTGATCGGAGAAGATGGCGAGCAGCTTGGCGTAATGACGGTGTCCGACGCTCTCTCCAGGGCGCGGATGAATGACCTTGACCTGGTGGAAGTGGCGCCCAACGCCGACCCGCCGGTCGCGCGGCTGCTTGATTACGGCAAACTCCGGTATCTCTCGTCCAAGAAAGAGCGCGAGACCCGCAAATCCCAGAAAAGCAACGAGCTGAAGGAAGTCCGGTTCCGTCCCAACATCGGCACCCACGACTTCGACGCCAAGCTCCGCAAGGTGCGCCAGTTCATCGGCAACGGTGACAAGGTCAAGCTGACGGTAAGGTTCCGCGGACGTGAGGCGGTGCACCAGCAAAACGGCCTGTCGCTGTTGAAGCGGGTGGCTGAGGAGCTGAAAGACGACATCCGACTGGAGCAGCAGCCTTCAATGGAAGGGCGGGCCATGTCCATGGTCCTGATACCCAATCCAACGGTCGCTGCCCGCAACGAACGAAAGGAAGCAGTAGCTACGGAATAATCGCACATGCCCAAACTGAAAACCCACAAAGGGGCCAAGGCCCGAATACACGTGACGGGCTCAGGCAAACTGCTCCGCCGCAAGCGGATGAGCAGCCACCTCCGGCGCAAGAAGCCGAAGAAGGTCACGCGGAAATTCGCTCAGAAGATCGGCTTCGCCGACGCGGACGTGAAGCGTCTCAGCCGGTTGGTTCCCTATGACGTCTAGACTGGAGAATCCGTAACCGTGCCAAGAGTCAAAAGGGGCGTGACCAAGCGCGCCCGTCACAAGAAAATCATCAAAGCCGCCAAGGGGTACCAGGCGTCCTCGGGGCGCAACTACAAGTGGGCGAAAGAGGCGGTGATGCACGCGTGGAGCCACGCGTACCGGCATCGTCGGCAGCGCAAGGGCGATTTCCGGCGCTTGTGGATCATCCGCATCGGTGCGGCGACCCGCCAGCACGGCATGACCTACAGCCAGTTCATGCACGGGTTGAATGTCGCCGGCATAGAGATCGACCGCAAGATGCTGGCGGATATGGCGGTGCGGGATCCGGATGCCTTCGAGCGGCTTATCGAAGTGGCCAAGGGAGCGACGGCGGCCACCGCATAGTCGACTCCGAGTCATTTCCACGACGAGCGAGGGGCGAATGAACATTCGCCCCTATTTTGTTGGGGTCGCTTCCCATGCGATCAAGATGGGATCGGCCTCGTCGCATTCCAGCAGCATGAGGTCCCGACGCAAATGATTGCGGCCTCCAGCCGGTTCGCCGGCGCCGTCGGCAATGCCAATGCACAACTCCGGTTGCGAAACACCGGACTCCACCTGAAGGCGCAGACGGCCATCAGCAAGCAATTCGAAACCCTGGGAAACCGAGCGGTCGTCGCACGGACGCAGCAGAATGGATGCGCCTGGTTTCGGATCAGCGGCGGTAAGACAGACATCGTAATCGACGAGCACGATGGTTCCAACCGCCCGGTCATCCATCATGGCGAAGGACTGATCGTCGGGAGAGTTGGACTTGCAACTGTGGGCCTGCAAGTCGGCGTCCAGCCGGATCCCGGCGCCGAACCCACGGACATCGATACAGTAGCCCAGCGGATCGTCGAGGTTATCCCGCAAGCGGATCAAAAACGGCATTGGTGCCGAAGTCTCGAGCGCAGCAGGGCTTGGCTGGGACTCGGGTGTCGGCAGGCGTGGCGTGGGGATAGGGGTCGCCGTCGGCGCCTGCGTAGCCACAGTGACCCCGAGGGTTGGTGGGATGGTGACGGCGGGCGTGGGCCGGACGGTCTCGGTAGATGTGACAATGGATGAAGGGGCGCCGGTTGAGGTCACGGGCACGGTCGGCTCAGGAATCGGTGGGTCAGTAGCGCACGCGACGATCGCCCAAAAGGCGATGACGAGCAAGCCGCGGAGCAGCCACACGGAATGCACGGTCATTCGTGGAAACGCTGGAGCAACTGGAACAGGGCTTCGGAGCCGAATTCAAGGGCTGAGACCGGAACACGCTCGTTGGCGGCGTGGATGGTCTTGAGAAAGTCAAAATCAGCGGGCAGGTTCATGGGCATCCAGCCGTAGGTCTGGATGCCGAGGGTGGCGAAATGGCGCCCGTCGGTTGCGGCCGGCATGAGCATGGGCACGGAGACGCCTTCGGGGTCCTGTTCCCGGATGATGACGGACAGGGTGTCGAACAACCCCATGTTGAGCGCCCACGGCTTGGGGTCGAAGCGGATGGCCTGGAGTTCGATGTTGGGGCCGGCGATGTGCTGCAGTTCGCCGAGCAGGTCCTCGGCGTCGTAGCCGGGGAGCATACGGCAATCCAGCGTGACCGTTACCTCGCTGGGGATGACGTTGGTCTTTTCGCCGCCGGCGATGACCGTGGCGTTGGCGGTGTGCCGGAACAGCGGTTCCATCTCGCGGCCCACGGTCCCCATGCGACGCAGCATCTGGCCGGTAAACGCAGGGTTCAGGAGGAGCCGCAAGAACGCGCCATCGGTCAGGGGCAACCGCCCGGCCATCGCCTCGATCATCATGCGGGTGACCGGATGCACATGGAATGGCAGCGGGGTGCGGTCGAGCTTGACCAGGAACTGGGCCATGCGCGAGGGGGCGGTGTCACGGTGCACCAGGGAGCCGTGTCCGCCGGAGCCTCGAGCCACGGCCTGAACCTGGCAACCCTGCTTCTCGGCCACCTGGACCATGTAGAACTTGCGGCTCCGGTGGGTCTTGCTGAAGCCGCCGAACTCGCCGACGGCGTAGCGGACGCCTTCAAAAAGCTCCGGGTGGGTTCGCGCCAGCCAGGCAGCGCCGGTGTTGCCGCCGGCCTCCTCGTCGCTGACCAAGGCCAGGATCACGTCGCCGGGGAGACTGGCCCCTTCCTGGTGAGCGCGGATGAAGGCGTCCATCATCATGGCGACGCCGCCCTTCATGTCCAGCGCGCCGCGACCCCAGACGTAGTCATCCTGGATGCGGCCCTCGAAGGGAGGGACGTCCCAGGGCTGCGCGGCGGTGGGCACCACGTCGATGTGGCCGTAGAGAAGGAGCGGAGGAGCGTCGGCACGGCCGGGCAAGCGGCTGACGACGTTGAGGCGATTGGGGTCGTCGCCGATCAGCTCAGCGGGAATACCGGCGCCGGCGAGGACATCCCGGCAATAGGCGGCGCAATCGCTCTCGTTTCCGGGTGGGTTGGTGGTGTCGAAGCGGATGAGCTTCTGGAGCACCTCAGGAACAGGGAGGCGGAATTCCGCAGAAGGTGACGCGGAGACCATCGGATCACAAGCCCCGCTGGTGAAGCGGAATCTAGCGAGATTCCTCGTCGTCGCCGAGGTCCGCGCCCAACCCCTGGAGGAATTCTTCGATGCTGGACGGCAGAGGCGTGGTGGGCTCGGTCGGCTCGTCACCGCCGTACTCGTTGTCGTACATCTCTTCGATGCGAATGAGCGTGTCTGCGCTGGGGATCTGCCCGTCGTTGGGGGTGAGCTCGTCGTACTGTTTTTGACCGCGCTCCGTCTGCGCGATGTAGTCGGGCAGGTTGTACAGGCGGCACAGCAGGTCCATCATGCGGGCCGCGCCCTGGTGATCATCGTCCAGGTTGAGGTACTGGGGCAGGTGCACGACGAAGGCGCGCGTTTCGACCCCGTTTTGGGCCGCGGTCTGGCTGACGGTGTAGGTGATGGTCGTGGGGCCTTCATAGCTGCTGGCGCGGGCGTTGGCGATGCGGTAGTCGCGTTCGACGTTTTCGCCGGTCCCCAAACCCGACACCACCAGCGGCCGGGTGTGGGGGACCATGTCGTACATGCCGCCGATGAGAGCATACTGCTTCACGCCGAAGTGGTTGATGATGTCCAGCAGCGCGTCGGAGTAGTCTTCGCCGTAGAGGTGAGGTTCCAGGAGGTGGGCGGTCAGCAGGTGCGGGCCATCTTCCGGGTTGGCGTAACGGATGATGGTATTGGGGATGGTGACCTCGCGGCGACCGTTGACCAGATAGGAACGCGGTCGATAGCGAGTGAAATCATAGTAACGGCCGGGGCGATAGAGGCGGCCAAGTTCCTGGCTGCGGAGGTGGCGCTCGATCCTGCCCAGGGACAGGCTGCCCACGTTTCCGACGTCGATCCACGGCCGGAGCACGGCCAGCATGTGGGGCTCGTGCAACTCCGGCACGGGTTCGGCGATGTCAAATTCACCAATACGCATAACGTGTCCTCACCGCAACGCCGGCTTGCAAAGAGACTCTCGCTTGGGTCTCTGTTGGCATTGAATTGATCTGATACAGGCCGGGCGTTGATGAAAATACAGGAACCGGCAGGTCTAGCACTCACCCATCTGCACGAGTTGGCCCTCGCGCCAAGCGGTGAAACCGCCTTTGACGGTGGCGAAGGTGTCAAGGCGGAGTTTGCCGTCGACGTTGTGGCCGGCCATGTCGTGCCACACGAACCGCCCTTCGCGTTTGTCCCAGATCGCGGCGTCGCCTTTCATGCCCACGGCCAGGGATCCGATGCTGTCCTGCAGACCCAGGATTTGCGCGGGGCGGCTGGTGCTGGCGGTAATGGCGTCGGCCAGGGGCATGCCCAGGGCGTGGAATTTGCTGACCAGGTCGTTCATCAGGTACACGACGCGGCCGGGCGGAGCGATGTGCACGTCGGTGCTGATGGTATCGGGGACGATTCCCTGATCCATGGCGGCCTTCACCACCTCCACGTCGCAATGGATGCCGGCGTGGGCGACGTCCATGATGACACCACGGTCGGCGGCAGCCCGGACTTCGGGGCGGACCTTGCCGGCGCTGTCCAGCATGTTTTCGGGCAAACCGTTGAAGGCATGGGTGGAAATGTCGCCGGGACCAAGATGCTCAAGCACGTCGGGCAGTGGGATAGGCGTGCCGCTAACGTGGACCATGAGGCTGACGCCGGCCTCGGTTGCGGCTTCGCGGGCGCGGGCCATGGCTTCGTGGGCGTTCCAGCGAGCCACGGCGTCGTGGTGCATCCGAACCTTGACGCCGAAGACAAAACCGGGGTTCTCCTTGATTGCCTGGACAGTCTGCTCCACGTCGATGATGCGCATGTCGTGGAGTCCGCCGCCGAGGACACGGTTGGCGGCCAAACCAACGGCGCCGATGTGGAGGAAGGCGAGCAGGCGGGTGCGGTGGGCGGGAAAGACGTAGTCGCGCATGGCGCCGTAGTTGAGGAAACCGGCGCTGCCAGCATCGACGCCGGTCGTCACGCCGCTGCCGAGGCAGGTCTGGTCGGCGTGCACGGCGGTGCCGCTGCCGCCGTGATAGAAATGGCCGTGGAGGTCAATGAGACCGGGGGTGATCAGCTTGCCGCTGGCGTCGATGGCCTGAGCGGCGAAGGTCGGATCGATATGATCGGCGACCGCGGCGACCTTGCCGTCCTTGAATGCAATATCGCGGGGCTCGTCGTTGATACCTTGAGCCGGGTCTAACAGGTTGCCGCCCGACAGCACCAGATCATAAGTGGCTGTGGTCATCGGATAGGTCCCTCCAATCAACGCCGGCGGTCACTGCATCGCACTGCCGAAACTGGCGAATTGGGCTAGTCTTCGTCCCAGTAATAGTCCTCAGCGGAGAGGTTTTCCTGCCACCAACGGCGGAGGCGCGGCAGGACCAATTCCTTGGGTTTGCGGAAATCCGCTTCAACGAAGTCCAGGGAGTCGGACAGGGGCTTCGCCTCCCACTTTTCGATGGCCTCCATGATGAACCGGCGCACCATTTCCGGGGAACGGGATTCGAGCCGGCCCAGTTGGTAAGCCAAGGTTACCGCCATCTGCATCTGGCAGATCACGGCGTGAGCGTCCTCCTCGCGCAGGTTCTCGGGCATGGCGCCGGACTGGTCGATGAAGTCGTCCAAGACCTGGCCGATGATGAGCGGAGGGTCGTTTTCGTCGTGTTCCGGGAGGAACTCTACCAACCGATCGGCAAGGTCGGCGACGCCTTCTTCCGGCAGGGCGTAGTCGGCCCAACGATCATCGCCGCGGTCCGAATTGGGGGTAAACTGCTCTTCGCTCATTGCGTCGTCCTACGTCCCTAAGCTATGCCAGCAATTGTATCACGGGGTCACCGGGACGATAATTTCAGGATGGTGGACACGTTGCCCCCCAATATCGTCGTAAGCGTGCAAATCGACTTGCCGGAAGGATGCCCTGACGTTGGCGATGACCGGTGGTTTCAGGCGGCGGTTCGGCATGGGCTGGTCGGGTCGCTGCCGGCGGAAACCCGAGGACAGATCAGCCTGCTGCTGACCGACGACGCGACCGTTCAGGAGTTGAACCGGGAGTACCGAGGTTTGGACCGAACCACGGACGTGCTGTCGTTTTCCTTCGAACACTGGGGTCACTGGGAAGGAGACGACGAAGCGCCGAGGTCGGGTGACGACGCGCCGGAGGGATGGCCGTTGCCGGATGACGAGCCGCCGCCCCTGGGAGAGATCATCGTTTCGGTTCCACAAGCCGCGCGACAGGCGGAAGACCAGGGGGTTCCGCTACAGCGAGAGTTGGCGCTGCTGATAGTGCACGGAGCGCTGCATCTGCTCGGCCACGACCACTATGACGACGGGGAGCGGGAAACGATGCAGGCGCTGGAGCGGGTGGCCATGGCCGCACTGTTCGGAGAGGGGCAGGGTCAGGTGGGCGGCGCGAAATAAAGCATCGCCGCCTGAATGGCGAAGAAAGCCAGTACGGTCACGGCTAGAGCCCACAGGCCAGCGGCAATATCGTCCAGCATGATCCCCCAGCCACCGTGAAGGTCTTCAAGTCGCCGGCAGGGCCACGGTTTCAGGGTGTCGAAGGCGCGGAAGGCGAAAAAGCACACTGCGACCCACCAGATGGGCCACCAGGGCGGGACGATGATTAAGGGCAGATGCCAAGTGGCCCAGGCGGTTTGGATCAGGGAAATCCACATGCCGACAAACTCGTCCCACACCGCGGAGCCAGGGTCCGGATTCTCCGCCGTGGACATGCGGCCGGTGGCCCAGATACCGACGACGGCGCCGCCTATGATCATCACCGCCAGGGCGATCAGCCGGGGAGCGACGGCAGAGGGCCAGGCAAGCTCAAGCAGGACCATGAGGACGCAATACAGTCCGGCGGCCGCGGCGGCGCCGGCGGTGCCCGGAGCCAGGGGGGACAGGCCGCTGCCGAATCCACTGCCGATGAACCAGGCCAGGCGGTCCGCCCAGGACATTTTTCGGAGGTCAGGCGTAGCCCAGCCGGTCCAGATCATGCTCGCTGAGGCCCAGGTAGTGGCCGATTTCGTGCAGCAGCGTCGTGCGCACTTCGCGGACCACATCCGCGTGGGTGTCGCAGATATCGAGGATGGGCAGCCGATAGATGTAAATGCGGTCGGGCATCATGGGATCGGCGGCGTACCGGTCGATGAGAGGGACACCGACGTAGAGGCCGAGGAGGGCATCGCCGTGATCATGGTCGTGGGGATCGTCGGCATCCGCGGCCTCTGGACCGGGGAAGTCCTCGACGAGGATGTCGACGTTCTCCAGGGATGCGCGGAAGTTTTCCGGCAGATCCCAGTAAGCCTGCTGGACCAGACCTTCGAACTCGTCGGGGCTCATGGAAGCAAGGGGTTCAGGCAGCGGACACGCGGGCACGGATTTCCTTGAGGATGTCCACGTTGGGCTTGTCGGGGCCGCGATTGTCCTTGTCGTAGCCCGGAACCTCGAGAAAGAAGGGCACATCGGCGAACGCGGGATGGGACATTATGTTTTCGAAGCCCTCCTCGCCGATCAGGCCCTCGCCGATGTTATCGTGGCGGTCCACCCCGGAACCGCAGGGGCGCTTGGAATCGTTGGCGTGAACGGCGCTGAGCCTGTCCAGGCCGATGTCGCGGTCGAATTCGTCGATCATCCCGGCGACGCCCTCCGGGTTGGTGAGATCATAACCGGCGGCGAAGGCGTGCTGAGTGTCGAGGCAGATGCCCAGGCGCGGGCTGTCGACGGCGCGCAGCACGTCGCCCAACTCACTGAACTTGGCGCCGATGTGCTGACCCATGCCGGCCATGTTCTCAAGGCAAAGCAACGGACCCTCGGGAGTTTGATCCAGCACCCGGTTGACGCTGTCGACGACCTGCTGGAAGACGCCCTCGTATCCGGCACCGCCATGACTCCCCGGATGGAAAATGACGCCTCCGGCGCCGATCTGTTCGGCCAGTTGCATGTACTGGACCAACGAGGTTACAGACTTATCGACGTTTTCCGGGTTGGAGTTGCCCAGGTTGATCAGATAAATGGCGTGCAGGAAGGGCGGCGCCAAGCCGGCATCGGCGTTCTTCTCGCGGAACCCGTCCGCCTGGGCGTCGGTGAGCGGTTTGAAACGCCAGGAGCGAGTGGAAGATCCAAAAATCTGAACGGCTTCGGCTCCGATATAAACGGCGCGGTCCACGGCATTGCCAATGCCGCCGGCGGCGGAAACGTGAGCGCCAATAATCATCCTGATTGCCTCGATACCAGCCCGTCGGATCTCCGGCGAGGCGGGAGTTGGCACAGTATCGCAGAAACGGGTCGTGGTTTACCATGACGGCTATGACACATTTGTCCGTTCCTAAATCCATGTCCGCGCTGTCGCTGGTCAAAGCCGGCAATCCGCCCACACTGGCGATGGTGGAACGCGACGTTCCGACACCGAGGCCGGGCGAGGTTCTGCTGCGGGTGGATGCCTGCGGGTTCTGCCACCACGACTACCTGGTGATGACGGGAACGCTGCGGCGGGGCGTCGCGCCGGGCGTTGTGCTGGGGCACGAGATAGCGGGGACGGTCGTCGCGCTGGGGCAGGGCGCCATGATGTTCCGGGAGGGAGAGCGGGTGGTAAGCCTGCTGACTGCGGCGTGCGGTACCTGCCCCCGGTGCCTGGCCGGTCGGGAACACCGATGCGTGAACGGGGCCGGTATCGGGCACGGGCGGGACGGAGGATTCGCGGAGTACGTGGCCCTGCCGGAGGCCTCGTTGGTGACCATTCCCAACAGCATTCCACCGGAGCGAGCGGCGCTGCTGGCATGTCCGGCCGGAGTCGCGCTGTCGGGCATCGACGCCGCTGAGGTCGCGGAAGGAGAAACGGTAGTGGTCACAGGAGCCGGGGGCGGGCTGGGCAGCAATGCGGTGCAACTGGCGGCGGCCAGAGGAGCGCAGGTCATCGCGGTGACATCATCACCGGGCAAGACGGCCGGGCTGGAACAACTAGGGGCGTCAGTGGTGGTTGAGGTTGGAGACGGTCCGGGTCTGGCAGAGATCGTGCTGGCGTTCACGGAGGACGAGGGCGCGGACGTGGTGATCGACACGGTGGGGCCTCCGCTGTGGCCGGACAGCATGCGGTGCCCGGGGCAGTTTGGGCGCATCGCGTTACTCGGCGACGTTACCGGGGAGCCGGCGCCCGTGCGGCTGGCCGAGGTGATATTCCGCGATCTGCGATTGACGGGCGTGTCCGGGGTGTCGCGTAGGACGCTGGAACGTTGCGTCGAGATGGCAGCAGCCGGCGAATTGGAGCCGGTAGTCGCCGACGTACTGCCCCTTAGCGCAGAGGGCGCGGAGGAGACGGTGCGGATGGTACGGGAGCGGAGGCCGTTAGGGCGGATGGTCTTGGCGCTGATCTGACTGACACTCGTAGCGCATGCGCTATCGTGACGGACGCGGCGGTGGCTGGGGTCTTGGTTTGGGGAGAGGGAGTGGATTCTTGTCGGACAAATCATCCGAAAGCCGTTCGCCGGGCGGTTGTCGCCGCTGACCTGCGCCCAGGCTGACGGTGGGCAAACCGGCGATCAGGTCGCATAACGGTTCACCACTTCCTCATGGGCGGATTCCGCGGATGCCAAATTCAACGAATGATCTACTTCCAAATCAACCCGCTGGGTTGCGTTGTCCCACCACCGGCGAATGTAACCCAGGGTTTCCTCGACTTCAGATTCCTCAATCCGGTCCGTCTCGATCTTTCGCCACAGGGCGTCCGCGTCATCCATCAACAAACTACACGTTTCCGCCGCCAGCCGGCACACGGCAACGTCCCTGGCGTAATTGCACAGCGCGTCCCAGACGGTCAGGCCGGCCAGCGCAAGGCCACCCACTATGCCCACATAGAACAGCCAGGGGTACAGGGTTCCGCCGTAGAGTATGCCGCCTTCCACGGCGATGCCTACCAACAGCGCCAATCGCACCCAGCGATGGATGCGCTGCCGCCGGTCCGCCATCGCCCGGTAATAGCGCGTTTGCCATTCCAGATCGCAAAGGGTGTCCCAGACGGCTTTTCGAGTGATGTCAGATACGATCGCCATCGCAGAGCCCCCGTCGTCCCTTCGATACAGCCCGTTCGTCCGGCGAATGGAAATAGCGCGATCCGTCCCACCGTACCCCGGCGAAACTGCGGGTGTATTCTACACCGAGCCTACGGCCGGTATGCTGGCACACTGCCCCGGATATACGGCTGGAACGCGGTCCTAGACTCACTGGCTTGCGCAGCGAGCGACGGGCGCCGGTTCGCTGAACGGGTAGCTGCGCTAGCCTCGGAACCGCTCCGGCGTTTCCCCAGCCAATGCTGCCAGGAACTCCTCGTCGGTTACGCCCGACCGACGAACGGCACGGGCCAAGGTGCCTTCCGGTATTTCGCCCCGGTGCCGGTGGATAATCATCGTCAAGTTCAGACGGTGGTGACGGAGCTTGTGATGCCGCCCTCGGTTATTTACGCGGACAAATCCCATCCGAAAGTACGCTGAAAGCACGTCGGCCGTTTTGAGATTGCGAAAATAACTCGGCACAGCCCTTTAGCCTGCTGTACCGGGAACCAGATGGGCGGTAGTCGGCCAGGACGCCAGTTCCTCGTCAGTCATCGCCCTGGGTTCCACCAGGTGGGTCTCAATGGCGATGACTACGCCTTCTTCTTGCACCTGCCGCAGCGCAGCAGTTTTCTCTCGCTCCGCCGCGGCGGTATCCAGAGGCTCGTCATCCTCAAGGCAGAAGTCAATCACGTCGGCGGCCATCGCCAGAGCTTCCTCGCGGGTTTCGCCATCGGTGACGCAGCCGGCCAGTGACGGACAATCGGCAACCCAATAGCCGTTGGGCATATCGTCGTCCGGGGGATACTGGAGCAGTATGACCTCGTACTGTGCCATGACAGCCCTTGCTCCTTTGGCCTACGCCGTCGCTTGCCTTCGTCCCAGCGTAAATACTCGCCCGAACTCGCGGCGTTCCCAGATCACGAGGAACTGAGCCGCGATGAAGATGGAGCTGTAGGTTCCGACCACCACGCCGATGGCCACCACGAGCAACAGTTCGCGGATCGACTCGCCGCCGATGAGCAGCATGGCCAGCAGCACCATCAACGTGGTGAAGCTGGTGTTGACGGACCGGCCCACGCTTTCGATGATGCTGAGGTTCACGGTGTCCTCAAGGCTGCGGTCGGGCACGCGGATGGTGTTCTCGCGGATGCGGTCGAACACCACTATGGTGTCGTTGACCGAGTAGCCGGCCACGGTGAGGATGCCGACAATGAACATGGCGTTGACTTCCATGCCCAGGACGCGACCGAGGATGGAGAAGACGCCGAGGACGATCACAGTATCGTGGACGAGGGTGACGACCGCGGCCACCCCGTAGCGGTAGGCCCGGGGAACCCGCCGGAAGGCGTACCAGATGTAGATCAGGATGAAGACGGACGCGACCAACAGGGCCAAGAAGGTGTTGCGCACGGTCTCCTGGGCGATGATCGGAGACACGGTGTCGACACCGGAGGCATCGATGAAACCGACCTGCGCCTCAAGTGCGTCCTCGATACGCTGACGCTCGGATACCACGTTGCCCGACGCCTCTTCCAGCACGCGGGTACGGATCAGGACCGAATTTTCACCCACGGACTGGACCAACGCCTGGGGATGGCCGACGGCGGACAGCACATTGCGAACGGCGTCGGGATTGGCCGGTTCCTCGAACGCCACGGTGAGCACGGAACCGCTGGAGAAGTCGATGCCGGGACGGAGACCGGAGCCGCCGGACATCCAGCCCGGTGGGGCAATCATGGACAGCAACCCGGGTATGATCACCAAGGCCGAAATGACGAAGTACCAGCCGCGCTTGCCGACGATATTGAACATTCGCTATTGGCCCCCCCGAGCCGACTGAGGACGCTGCCCCGTGGAACGGGGTTGGATCTTCTCGGGCGTGAACAGGTTGGCGGCGCGACCGAGTCCAGTGGCTTGCAGGGCCTGGAGCAGGTTGCGGCTCACCAGGACCGCGGTGAACATGCTGACGAGGACGCCCACCAGCAGGGTCAGAGCAAAGCCGTTGACCAGGCCACCGCCCAGGCGATTGCCAAACCAAAGGAGCACGACGCAGGTGATCAGCGTGCTGACGTTGCCGTCACGAATGGCGGGCCAGGCGCGATTGAAACCCACCTCCATCGCCGAACCCAACGAGCGGCCCAGCCGGATCTCCTCCTTGATGCGCTCGAAAATCAGGATGTTGGCGTCGACGGCGAGACCAATGGACAGGATGAAACCGCCGATGTGAGGCAGGGTGAGCGTGATGGGCACCAACTTGAAGATGGCCAGGGTGACGATGGCGTAGCAGACCAGAGCGACGGCGGCGACCACGCCGGCGGCGCGGTAGTAAGCGATGACGAATACCAGCACCAAGCCCAGGCCGACCAGACCAGCCTGTAGGCTGCGTTCCAGGGACTCCTTGCCGAGTATCGAGTCGACGCCGGATTCCTGGATGAGGTTCAAGGGCACCGGCAAGCTGCCTGACTTGAGCTGGATCGCCAGGGTGCGGGCGGTTTCGCGGTTGAAGCCGCCGGAGATCTGGCTGCGGCCGTCACGGATGTGGGCGCGGGCGACAGGGGCGATCAGCTCGCGGCCATCGAGGAAAACGGCGATCACCTCGTCGGTATTAGGGTTGGTCCGGGTGTTGATTTCACCGGTCATCTGGCCGAACAGCTCGGCGCCGCGGTCGTCGAACTGGATATTCACGACCCACGCGCCGGTGGCCTGCTCGGTGCCGACGTAGGCATCCACAAGGTCGTCGCCGGTGAGGCCGACGCTGCTGTCGGTGTACGGGGGCAGGCAGCGGCCTCCGGCTGCGACCAGGGGTCCCGCGCATTTTCGGCGGAGGAACTCAAGCTGGGCAGTCTCACCAATGAGCCGCTTGGCGTCATCGATGCTGCTCGTGATCTGATAGCTGACGATGGCCCCAACCTCGGACTCGAGGATGGTCCGGAGGTCCGCGCGTTCCGACTCGCCGAGGGTGGCCGCGGTGGTGATGCGGAACTCATTTGATCCCCGACTCTCCACGTCGTCACCGTAACCCTGCTCGGCGATTACGCTGCCGAGCTTGGCGATGTCGGCATCTTCGGTGAACCGGACCGAAATAACCGAGCCGGTGGTGCCGGGAAGCTGGACGATGATACGGTCGTCGCCGAAGCGTTGGACGATCGGCTCCTCGGTTCCGTAGAGGTTGACGCGATTGCTGATGATGCTGAGCACGCCTTCCATCTGCTCGTTGGTGGGAGGCGGCGTGTCGTCGGTGATGATCTCGACGGGTTCGGCGATGGCGTCGGTCAGCGCCTGGAGCACGGCGGCGCGGCGTTCGGGGCCGAGGAACTCGCCGGAGATCCGGAAGGTCAGGCCGTCGTCTGACTGGCTCACCGCACCCTGGTAGTCCACGGCAGCGAGCGCTTCCTCCACGGCGGGCGTGTCCGCCGCCGCATCGCCGGGGAAGGTGACGGTCAGGACGGTTCCCGTATCGGCCTGGTAAACCAGGTGCGCGCCACCCTGCAGGTCCAGGCCCAACTTGAGACCCAATGGGCCGGTATTGGCCCGGTCGAGACGGGGGACGCCGGGTATTCCGACGTGGATTTCCGGTAGCGCGAGCGAGACGGCTGAAACCGCCAGCACCGCCAGAATGAAAATCGTCAGCAAAACGGTGCGTCGTCGCATGCTATCTATTCCAGACCCCTATGCTGGTATTGGACGGCGCAAGCCAGCGCCGTTGGCGTTCGACCCGATTATACGGGGGCTACTGTCGCGAGGATTTGGACCCGCGCGTCGAGCAAATCAAGAACCGAAATGGATTTATGTACGTTGATCCCACGAGGGCGACGGTCATAGTGTATTGCTAATGGGCACCCAGTTCAGCCAACCTGGCGGCCATTTTCATGGCGTCCTCCCGGCTGGAGATTTCGCCGACCGCTTCGGCCTCGCGCAAGCGCGCCAACAGGGATCCGATACGGGGTCCGGGAGGGAGGTCGAGAGCGTCCATCAGGTCGTGGCCATTGATCAAGGGTGGGTTGCGGTTACGATTTCCGGGTTGTTCGGTCCCGGATTCGAGAACGGCGGCAACCATTCTAGCATAGTTAGCCCAACGTTCCGGGGAAAGATCGGGGCCGCGGGCGGCCAGCACGTCGGCCATGGCGAGGTAGAGCGTATCCACCGCGGCATCTCCGACATCGCGGTAGTACCTGAAGATCGCCCGCGGGGAGGGCATCTTGGATCCGTGTCGGAGCTGGCTGGGCCGCAGGTGGTGCAGCACCATTTCGGCAACCAGGTCGGTGATCCGGCGGGACATACGAAGCGACGCCAGCCGATGCCGCACGATCTCCGCCCCTTCCTCGCTGTGGCCGAGGAAACGGATCCGGCCATCGGCGTCGGCTGCTCGGGTCTGGGGCTTGGCGATGTCATGCAGCAGGGCCGCCAGCTTGAGCACGGTGCGGCGAGTGTGACCGTCGCCGATGATTTCGCCGAAATAGGCGTCCTCCTTTGCGGTCCACGGCGCCATGGTGTAGATAGCGTTGTTGCGGTGGCCGGCGGTCACTTCCTCAGCGTACTCCACGCAGTGGACCAGGTGGCCCCACACGTCCCAGTAGTGGTGCGACCGGGGCTGCTGGCAATGCTTGGTACCCTCCAGTTCCGGGATCACGCGGCAGAGTAGGTCCAGGCGATCCAGGACTTCGAGTTGGGGCCGCGCGCCGGTGGCGGCGAGGATGGTCATGAACTCGTCGCGGACGCGCTCCGGGGACACGCGGTGCAGCAAATGAGCGTCGCGTCGAATGAGGCGGGCGGTGTCCGGATCCATGCGGAGCCCGACCTGCTGGGAGAGTCGAACGGCGCGGAGCATCCGGCCGGGATCCGCGGCGAACACGTCATCGTTGCCGGCGCGCAGGACGCGACGGGCGAGATCGGCCTTGCCGTTCAGGGGATCGATGATGGCGTCGAACCGCTCGTCAGTGTCCCAGCAGCCGACGGGGATTGCCATTGCATCGACGGTGAAATCCCGGGACCGGAGATCGTCCTCGATGGACCCGGCATGACCGGAAATGTCGATCAGGAAAGGCCGGCCATTTTCAGCCCAGGCAGGAAGCGCGACGCGCACGATATTCCACTCGGGCAGGGGGACGGCAGTTGCGCCCAGGTGTTCGGCGACGGCGTGGCCCACCGGGTGGGCATCGCCGGCGACAGCGATGTCGATATCCTGGACTTCGCGGCCCAGCAGGGCGTCCCGGACCACACCGCCGACCAGCCAGGCCGGCGTGTTGATCTGGGCGTCGAAGAACCCGGCCAGCCGGGTGATCAGGCCGGCGGAGTCCATGCTAGTCGGCAGCGGTGGCGTCGTCGGTCTGGGGCGTGGCGGGCCGGCCGTTGCTGGGATCGAACTGGGGAACGACGTTGCGGCTGTTCATGCGCTGGGCCGCGGCCTCCAGTTCGGCGGCGTCCGGCTCGCCGGTGGGAAGGTACTCGACGTCGCCTTCCTCGGTAACGTGGATGCGGAAGAACTGGTCGTGGGCGATGAGGTGGTCAATGTAGAGGATGCCGTTGAGGTGATCGGTCTCGTGCTCGATGGCTTGGGCCAGCATACACTCGGCGCGGAGGCGCTGCTGCTTGCCGCTGAGGTCCTGGTAGCGCACACGGATGCGCTCGGCGCGGCTCACCATGCCGCGGTATCCGGGCAGGCTGAGACAACCCTCCTCCACGTCGCGGAGACCCTCCCGACGCATGATCTCCGGGTTGACCAGCACCAGGGCTTCCTCCCAATCTTCCATTTTCACCACAAACATACGCTGCAGCACGCCGACCTGGTTGGCGGCAAGACCGACGCCGTGGTGGGCGTTCATGGTCTCTGCCATGTCGGCCGCGAGTTGCGCCAACTTGGCGTCGAACTGCGTGACCTTGCGGGCCCGCTGACGCAGGATGGGATCGGGAAAAACGCGCATCTGGAGCACGGCCACGGTAGCACCCCTGGGTAGGCGGTATTGACCGCCTGGAATGTTTCGAAATTCTTAATATCGCCGTTGATTATATTCCGGCGGTTTTGAGAGTGTAAAGCCGGGTGGGATCGGCCGCGCTCGGGCTACTGTGTGCCGTAGCCGGTCCGGTTCGGCATGGATGAGCAGGATCGCGGCGATTGGCGGGTGATCTTGCCGGAAACTGAACCGGGAGAGGGCCGGTGGCTACAGGTTCACGATTTCGCCGTCGGAGGATACGTCCATGTCTACGGCGCGGGGGCGGGTGGGGAGGCCAGGCAGGGTCTCGATGCGGCCGGCCAGGGTGTAGAGGAAGCCGGCCCCGACGGAGGCGCGGATGTCGGACACCGGGAAGACGTAACCCGAAGGGCTGCCTTTGAGCGTGGGGTCGTGGGAGATGGACAGGTGGGTTTTCGCCATGCAGATGGGCAGATTGTCCCAACCCTGGGAGGCGAAGAAGCGGGCGCGACGGCGAGCGTCGGGAGTCCAGGTGACCCGTTCGGCTCCGTACACCCGTTGGGCCAGGGCCAGCACCTTGTCCTCGATGGATGCGTCGAGGTCGTAGGCGTAGTCGATGCTATCCGGAGCCGCCGCAGGGTCGTTGGCGGCGCGGGCGACGGCTTCGGCCAGGGCCATCCCGCCCGCGCCGCCATCGGTGAAGCCGGAGTATTCGGCGGTGGCGTAGGCGCCAGCCTGCTTGGCGATTTCGGCGGCGGCCTGGAGCTCCTCGGCGCTGTCGCCCTCGAAGCGGTTCAGGGCGACGACCACGGGCAGGCCAAAGCTGCGGACGATGTTGATGTGATGCACCATGTTGGCGGCGCCGACCTTCATGGCTTCGAGATCCGGCTGGGACAGGTTGCGACGCAGCGCGCCGCCATGCCACCGCATGGCGCGGACCGAGGACACCAGGACGGCGGCGGCAATGGGCAGGCCGCGGTCGCGGGTCTTGATATGCATGAACTTCTCGAAGCCCAAATCGGAGGCGAAACCGGCCTCGGTGATGATGATGTCGGCGTAGCCGAGCGCCAGGCGGTCGGCGATGATTGAGCTGCACCCGTGAGCGATGTTGCCAAAGGGACCGGAATGGACGATGGCGGGCATACCCTCCATGGTCTGGACCAGGTTGGGCATGACGGTATGACGCATGACGGCCATGAGCGGGCCGGTCAGGCCCAGGTCATCGACGGACACCGGGCCGCCGCTGCGGTTGGTTCCAACCACCATGCGGGACAGGCGCGCACGGAGGTCTTCGAGATCGGTAGCCAGGGCGAGTATGGCCATGATCTCCGAAGCGGTTATGAAATCGAACCGGGTCTCGCGCAGGGGACTGTTGGCGTTGCCGCCCAGGCCGCTGGTTATCTGCCGCAGGGCGCGGTCGGAGGCATCGGTGACGCGGGACCAGGTGACGCCTTCGGGCGCCATGTCACAGGCCTGGTCGCGGTAGACGGCGTTTTCGACAAGGGCGGCGAGCAGGTTGTGGGTGGAGCCGACGGCGTGAGCGTCGCCGGTGAAGTGGATGTTGATCTCGTCCTCGGGAACGACGCGGGCCTTGCCGCCGCCGGTTCCGCCGCCCTTGATGCCAAAGATCGGGCCCAGGGCGGGCTCTCGCAGGTTGACCACAGCCTTGTGTCCCAGTCGGCCCAATCCGTCGGTCAGGCCGATGGAGGTGGTGGTCTTGCCTTCGCCGGCGGGGGTGGGCGTGATGCCGGTTACGACCACCAGCTTGCCGCGCGGGCCGTTTTCCCGTATGGCGTCCAGGCTGACCTTGGCCTTGGTGTTGCCGAAGGGGATCAGGTGCTGCTGGTCTATACCTAGGCGTTCTGCCACGAGGTTGATGGAATCCATTCTAATGTGCTCCGGTGATTTGCCAGATTGCGCCGGACTGTGCTGCCGGCTACGTTTGCGGCTCTTGTCCAAGTACGAGGTCGCGCACCGTGACCAAGCCAACGGCGTTGCGGTCGGCGTCGGCGACTACGGCGTGTGAAGCGTTGAACCGCATCAGCAACCGGACGGCGTACCTGGTCAGCATATCCGGAGGCAGCGACAACGCGGGTTTCGTCATGATCTCGTACACGTGAACTCGATCAGGCGAGCGGCCAGGGGCCATCACTTCACGGGCGATGTCGGAGATCAGCGCCAGCCCGGTCTCATCGGTAGCGTCGCGGCGATTGACGAGCAGGGCATTGACGCCATGTTCACGCATCAACGCAATGGCTTCAGCCACGGTGGCCAGCCCATCAATGCTGTGGATCCGGGTAGCCATCACATCGGCGACCCGGACCGGCCTTGGCGTGCTCACAGGTCGGTTTCCAACTCTTCGCGTATGGCGGGCAATTGGCTGACCAGCCCAACGGTGTCCTCGATATCCAACTGGAACGCGATGCCCGCGCCGTGGCGGGTTTCGAACCGGCCCGCATCGCGGATACGTTCCAGGATGTCGCGGGCCCGGGTTTCCACCACCAGGAACATGGCGAGATCACGACGGGACTCCAGACCGAGTCCGAAAAAGGTCTTCTCCCGATGCAGTCCCTCGCCACGGGCGCTGGTGATGACGGTCGCTCCAGTGGCGCCGCCGGCGCGGGCAGCGTCGACCACGAGGTCAGTGGTGTCGTTATTGACCAGAGCGACGATCAGCTTCATTCTCATGACCGGACTCCTTGGCGCCCACAGCACCGCCGCGACGACTCCACCATGAAGCTACCATAGCATATCCAAGCACGGTCATTATAGGAAAAACACTGGCGAACGCAATCAGACCGAAGCCGTCGATGAGCGGACTGCGGCCCGGGATGCTGGCGGCCAGGCCCAATCCCAGGGCGGCGACCACGGGAACCGTGACCGTTGACGTGGTGACGCCTCCGCTGTCGTATGCCAGCGGTATTATGGTTCGACCGGCGCGGAATGTCTGGACGATGACGACCACGTAGGCGGCGATGATATACCAGGGGAGGGGCGTGCCGGTTACGATTCGGAAACAGCCCAACGACACCCCGATCGCTACACCCACGGCTACGGCAATCCGCAAACCCCAGGCGCGGACCGTGCCTCCGGAAACCTCCTGAGCCTTGATGGCCACGGCGATGAGCGAAGGTTCGGCCACCGTGGTGGCGAAGCCGATGGCCCCGCCGAAGGCGTACACCAACAGATAATCGCGCCAGTCCACCGCACCGGCCACACTGGACGCGCCGATGGTCGCCGGGTCCGTGAGTTGCCGCGCCATGGTCTCGCCGATGGGGAATAGCGCCTGCTCCAGTCCCACCAGAAAAAGGGCCAGCCCCAGCAGAACGTACACCAGACCGACGGCCATGCGGCGGAGATTGGGCAGGCGACGGCGCAGCACGACCACCTGAAACAGGACCAGGGCGCCCACGATGGGCGCCACGTCAAATATGGTTGACCGCACCGTGGCCACCAGGACACCCAATAGTTCGGTCATCGGGTCACCAAGCCGTAGGCCAGGACGCAGATCATCGGAGTCAGGCTGGCGAAGGCGATGAGCCCGAAGCCATCCACCATGGGGTTGCGGCCCCGAATCGAGGTGGCGAGACCCACTCCCAAGGCGGTAACCAGGGGCACGGTAATGGTGCTGGTGGTCACGCCACCGGAATCGTAAGCCACGCCGATGATCTCCCGGGGCGCAAAGACGGTGAGCGCGGTGACCAGAACGTAACCGCCGATAATCAGGTAATGGATGGGCCAGCCTTTCAGGATGCGAAGCACGCCCAGCACGATGGCCGCGCCCACCGACACCGCCACCACCAGGCGCAGGGTCAAAGCGTAGGAAGAGCGGGCCCGGTCAGTTTCGGCGATGGCGCCGGCTTCAGCCGCGACCTCGGCAGCCTCACCCGCGATGGCGATCAAGGCCGGTTCGGCTACGGTGGTGGCGAAGCCCAGGCAAAAGGCGAAAGCCAGCAAGGCCGAGAGGCTGCCCCGGTTCGCAAATCCCTGGGCCAATGCATCGCCCAAGGGAAACAGGCCGGTTTCGAGACCCCGAATGAAGAGCGTCAGTCCCAGGTACACACAAACCAACCCCACGACAACGTTTCCCAAATCGGGAAACGGCTGTCGCAGGACAACGATCTGGAAGAACGCGATGACTGCGACGATGGGCGCCAGATCGCGCAACGGCCCAACCGCCCCCCACAACACCATGAGCAGGGGCCGGGCACGGTGTTTCATTCCAGTCCTGCGGCCCACGAGGCGACGTTGAATTCCCAACGACGCCTTTCAGGGTGATCGCCGGCAGGGGAACTCACAGCCAGGCGATTTCGTAATTGGCCGAGACGGGAGCCATAGCGTCGAGATCCCAGTCGAACAACAGGACGGCGGATTCCTCGCCACAGAAGGCCTGAAGCACCCGCTTGCCGTTGACCGCTACAACGCTGACCGCCTCGTTGAAATCCAGGTCGTCGGCCTCCCAGCCAGAGCGGTTGCACACCATGATGGGCAGGCCGGTGTCCAGCGTTCGCTGCTCCCACTCACCCACGGGACCGCAGTCTCCAGGCCCCCAGGACGCCGGCGAGACCAGGATCTCAGCGCCGCGGTCTTTCAGAATGCCGGCAACGTCGTTGCGATAAGCGTCGGCGCAGATCACCACGCCGACGGCGGTGCCGCTGCAGTCGATGGGCACGATGTCATCGCCGGGAGACGACCAAGCCTCCGGCCCACGCAGGGCCTTAACCTTGCGGTGGCGCCCGATGATGGAGCCGTCGGGGCCGATGACAAAGACGGTGTTGTACATCAAATCGCCGTCGGGATCGCGCTCGGGGTGGGAGAGGAAGACGGTCACGCCAAGCTCTCGGACCTGACCGCAGAAGGTTTGCATCCACTCGTCAGGCTGGGGCAGTATCCAGTCGGTGCCGATCATTTCGGCGAACTTGTAGCCGGTGATGAACAGCTCAGGGGTTATGACCCACTGCGCGCCCAGGGAGGCGGCGCGGGCCAAACCCTTCTCGGCCAACCCGCGGTTGTGGGCGACGTCGGCCAGTTCTGGGGCCAAGTGAAGCATGGCAACGCGCAACGGTTTCATCGGTCACTTCTCCATGCCCGGTTGGTCAAGGCCGGGAGGGCCCGGCGGCGGTTAACTCCGCTACTGCTGGAACAGTATGCGGCCGCAGGTGCTGCACAGAACCTGCTTCGACTTGTCCCGCAACTGGCGAATCACGTTGCTGGTGAGGGTCATGCGGCAAGCCAGGCAGACGCGGCCGTTGTCCACCAGCGCGATAGCGGTGCCGGCCTTGTTGCGGCGCAGCCGCTCGTAGCGCTGAAGGTCAGCCTGGGGAAAGGTGACGGCCATATCCTGCCGTTCGACCGTCGCGGTTTCGCGGTCGCCCTCCAGCTCGGTCAGCCGATTGCCCAGGGTTTCGGTGACCGTCTGCCACTCGACCTCGGCAGCCTCCATCTCATCAAGGGCGGCGACGGCGGCGGCCTCGTGAGTTCGCTGCTCTTCTTCCAATTCGAGCAGTAACTCGTCCAGCTGGTCGATCTGGTATTTCGATGAGTCAACCTCCCGCTGGATGGCGGACAGGTCACGACGGGAGGCATTGCCGCCGTACAAGCGCGATTCCAGACCGGTCAGGCGCTCGCGTATCCGCTCCATCTCTTCGCGCCGGGACTCCATATTTGCGCCCACGGCGACGGCCCGGGCGGAATGGTGCTCGGCTTCGCTGGTCAGGTCGGGGCGATTGACGCCGGCCGCCAACCGCTTTTCGATGCGGTTGCGCTCGGCGTCGATACCGTCGATACGATGGTCCAGTTCCTGCAGCTGATATAACTGCTGCGGCGTAGTAGTCATTGCGTGCTCACGAACTCCATAAAACCCGGATTTCACGCCGCCAGTCTAGCAGGGTTGCGGGGCGAATTGTAGTCGGCGGACATTGCTTACCCAACCTCTCACAGGTGGTCCTGGCACGTCGCTCGCGGCCGCCCGATACGTCCACGGGGGTAGGCCGCACGACGAAGCCCCGTCGGGCGGTTGCGCCGGCGGGGCTCGTACCTGGCAAGCTGCCGGGGTCAGCCGGCCGGTTTGAAGTAGGGGATGGTGATCTGCGGGGTGGCGGTCTGGAAGGTGACCTCCACGGGCATGCCGATGTACACGTCGCGGGGGTTGCATTCGACGATGTTGGTGAACATCCGAACACCCTCTTCGAGCTCAACGAGGGCGAGGACGTAGGGGACCATCTCGGCGAAGCCGGGAGTGCGGTTCTGGTAGGTCACCGTGTAGGTCCAAACGGTACCGCGACCGCTGGCCTGGACCCAACGGACGCTCTCGCCCCAGCAGTCGGCGCAGATGCCGCGGGGGTACCACTGATATTCATCGCAGCCGTCGCAGTACTGGATGACGAGTTGGCCGCGGCGACAGGAGTCCCAGAAGGCCTTGGTCTCCCCGGCGACGGTGGGCAGGGGTTTGTTCCATTGTGTGGTCATGGTGGTTCCTTTTCACATCGATAAACAGGATGGACAGGATCTTTTGGCTTTGGTTAGTCGCGGGCCAGGATGACGGTGCCGCCGCTGTGGCGGGAACCGAGAGCGCCGCCCGTGCCGTGGGCCAGGGCGATCTGGCAGTTGGGAACCTGGCGTCCGGTGCCATCAAACTGGTGACGGAGCTGGCGGGTGGCTTCAAGGAGCAGGAAGAGGCCCCGCATCCCGGGGTGGTTGGATGACAGCCCGCCGCCGTCCGTGTTGATGGGCAGCCCGCCGCCGACCATGAGCCGGCCGCCGCTGACGAACTCCCCGCCCTCGCCCTTCTTGCAGAAGCCCAGGTCTTCGAGGGTTTCGACGACTGTGATGGTGAAGGAGTCATAGACCATGGCCATGTCGATGTCATCGTGGGTGACACCGGCCATCTCGAAGGCGCGGGGCGAGCTCTGGTGGGCGGCGATGTAGATGAGGTCGCGTTTGCCGGCCCCCTGGTGGGCGATAGCCTCGCCGGTTCCGAGCACCCAGACCGGGGTATGGCGGCAGTTGCGGGCAACCTCGGGGGATGCAACGACCACCGCCCCCCCTCCGTCGGTGATGACGCAGCAGTCCATGAGGTGCAACGGGTCGGAGATGACGCGGGAGCCGACCACGTCCTCGACGGTGATCGGGTCGCGGAAGAGGGCCTCGGGGTTCATGGAGGCGTGATGGCGCATCGCCACGGACACCTCGGCCAACTGCTCGGAGGTGGTGCCGTAGAGGTGCATGTGGCGACGGGCGATCATGGCGTAGAGGCCCACGGTGGTCATGCCGTAGAGTTCTTCGAAGCTGTCGGGTGACGGCTCGAGGATGGGATGGCCGAAGCGCCCGACGCCGCCGGTACCGACCGACACGCCGCCGGAACGGGCGAGACTGCTGTAGGTGATGACGGCCACGTTGATGCGGCCGGCCGCGATGGCGGTGAGGGCGTGGGAGAGGTGGAACTCGAAGGACCCGCCGCCAACGGTGGTGTTGTCGACGTAGCTGGGGTACAGGTTGAGGTAGTCGGCCAGGTTCATGCCGCTGTTGCGGGCACTGCTGGAGGCGGTGAACAGGCCGTCAACGTCGTCCTTGGTGAGGCCGGCGTCGGCGAGGGCATTGATGACGCTCTCGCCCTGGATCTGGAGTTCGCTCTTGTCGGGGGCGTAGCGGGTGACGTGCTCGTGGATGCCCACGATGGCGGCAGCGCGCCTGAGGTCAACCATGGGGGAGGTACCTCCGTTGGGGGATGGGATGGGTGCGGGGTATTATGCCATAAGCGAAGAGTTACACCCGGCGTGAAACCGGCGAACGCAAGCAGCGTCACTCAGCTTGCTCATGAGTGGGAGCCGGGGCGACGGAATCGGTTTCGATATCCACTTCAATTACCGCGCGGCGAAGAACGTCGTTGATGAGAGCCTTCCAATCTCCACCCTTACTGTGGAAGTACGTGACGACTTCCTGGTCAAGGCTGAGCTCTACGTTGACACGGTTCGGGCGATTGGCTTTAGCCGCGAGGTATGCATTGACGAGGTCAGGGTCGACTTTGATTGCTGGGCGCGCTCGGGCGAATTCTTCCTCAGTGGGCACCCAGCAGTCAGGGTCGGTTGCGATGATAACGTTGATTGCGATTTCCTCGCCGTAAATGGCCGCGACTTCGGAAAATTTCTTGCCGGCGATTTCATCGTAAGGGGGCAAGGCGGCGAATTCTTCGGGAGTAAGGCCGCTGGGTTCATAACCTTCAGCCATATTGATTCACCTCTTTTTGGCTGGCGGGGCGGAAGCTGATGATGCGTCTGATTTCACCCGCCTCACCACGTCGAGTGTACACCACAACGTGCAACCGGGCGTTGAAGTAGCCATAAGCCACCCAGCGGGGTTCGCCATGCCGGTCGCTCGGAACGATGATTGCGGTATCCCACTCAAAGAGAGTTTCTATATCGGCAAAATCCAGTTCGCGCTCGTCCAGAGTTTTGCGGCGTTTGTCTTCGTCCCACTCGTATCGGATATTCATTGTACTGTCGGCGGACCGTCAACTAAAACAGGGGCGAATGGTTATTCGCCCCTGCGGTGAGCGCCGTGTGGCCGGGGGTTAGCCGGGGACCTCATCGTAGTGGTGGAAGGTGCCGATGACGTTGGCCTCGTACATGGCTTGGACCTGGTCCTCGGTGTAATCGAGGATGCCTGTCAGAACGTCTTCGTTGTGCTCGCCCACCTGCGGCGTGGTTCCAACCACGGCGGGGGTGCGGCTGAAGTGCCAGAAGTCGCCGGAGACGGCAATGGTACCAGCCAGGAAGTCATCAACCTCGACCATGGCGCGGCGCTCCCAAGGGTGGGGATCAGCGGCGGCCTGGGCGATGGTGTTGACCGGAGCGGCGACCACGTCGTGATGGGTGAAGTGGGCGATGGCTTCCTGCATGGTCATGTTGGCCATCAGGTCGCGCATGGCCTGGTTGACCAAATCGCCGTTCCTGCCGCGCTCGTGGCGGGTGGTGAACCGCGGGTCCTCCAGCCACTCGGGCTTGCCGAGGGCGTTGCAGACACGGTGCCAGTGGTGCTGGTCGCCGGCGGAGATGAGCACCCAACCGTCGGCGCAGGGGTAGGTGCCGGACGGCGGAGCCGCGGACTCCCCGCGGCGGGGCTCGATGCCAGCGCCGTGGTAGGCGGTGATGGGGATCTCGGTGTAGCTATAGCCGGTGTCGGCGAGGCAGGCGTCGATGGTCTGGCCCACGCCCGAGGACTCGCGCTCGTGCAACGCGGCAAGGGTTCCGATGGCAGCATGCAGCGCGGTGGTGCGGTCAATGATGGGCACGCCGGCGCGGATGGGAGGCATGCCTTCCTCGCCGGTGACCATGGCGATACCGGACATGGTCTGTCCGATGGGATCGTAGCCAATCTGCTCGCGGTAAGGTCCGAACTGGCCGTATGCCGAGACGTTGACCATGATGATGCGAGGGTTCAACTCGTACAGCACGTCGTACCCGAAGCCCATCACGTCGATGGTGCCGGGGCGGAAGTTCTGTAGCAGGACGTCCGAGACCTTGACCAACTTGCGTAGGACTTCCTTGCCTTCCTCTTTGCGCAGGTCGATGCTGAGGCTCTTCTTGCCGCTGTTGTACTGCACCCAGTAGGCGGACTGCTTGCGAACCCACGGAGCGTGGTAGCGGGTCTCCTCACCTCCCAGGCGTTCCACCTTGATAACTTCGGCGCCCAGACGGGCCAATACCTGGGCGCAGCGCGGGCCAGCCTGGTGCCGACCGAGGTCAATGACGCGTATTCCGTCCAGAGGGCCTTTAGCTTCTGGCATGACAGATTCTCCTCAATCGAATGCGTAAATCGGGTTGACGAATGAAGTTTCGCCATTCTACGCCGGGAGGCCGGGTTGGGCAAGCGAACAGGGTCGCCTACGCTCGCGCGTGCCCGCTTTCGCAGATCGTCAGAGTGAGGATTTGCGGGATTTTATGATTTGTCAGGATTGGGAGTTACCCATTACGGAACGGTTTCAATCCAGGTAATCCCCCGATCTTGAAAATCCTGATTCTGACGTTACCGTGCCGCCGATAAGACGCGGGGAAGCAGCGGCAGGGCTAACGGTGGCGGGCGCGCGGGTGTTCCATCTGCGACGCGGCTTCCGGCGTCATGCCTGCGAACCGCTCGGGGCGATAGGGGCCTAGCACCGCGTCTGCGCGGGCGCCGTCGCAGATCTCGAGCGCGGCGAGTTGGCTCAGGGCCGGGGCCAGCGTGACCCCGCTGTGGGTGAGGGCAACGTAGAGGTTGGGAGCCTCCGGAGCGAACCCCATGACCGGATAGCCGTCCAGCGGCATGGGACGCCAGCCGACGGGCACGGGAACGGCTGAAGCACCCTTCAACCCAGGCAGATGCCGGCAGGCGCGGGCCAACAGATCGTCGGCGTGGCCCTGGGTGTCGTCCTCGGCAAGGCTTTCCTGGTCGCCTTCACCAATCATCAGGCGGCCGTCCGGGCACTGCCGCAGATGGATCTCGCGGCGGCCATCTTCCAACGGCGGAGCGTACACCACGGGCACGCTGCGCAACAGCGACGGCATGGGGGTGGTACGGATGACGACGCCCGGGCTCTCGGCTTGTGGCACGTTGACGCCAGCCATGTTGGCCACGGCGGTGGTGGCGGTGCCGGCAGCGACGACCACAACGTCGGCGTCGATGTCGCCGGCGGTGGTCTGGACCGAGGTTATGCGGTTGTGAGTGTCCTGGCGAAGCCCAAGGACTTGCACACCCGACATGACCGAGGCTTCCAACTCCTGCAGGCGGTTGACACAGGCATCCACGACCAATTGGGGTTCGACCTGTCCCTCGTTCTCGTTATAGTCCGCCGCGGCGACGACCCCGATGTTCAGGGCGGGTTCGAGTTCCTGCAATTCTTCGCGGGAGACCAGACGGCTGGGATACCCCCACGACTGGAGCTGTTCCACGCGGGCGACCAGGGCTTTGGCCGCCGCGGGTTCGGCTTCCCAAGCGACCTTGCCGCCCCAGCGGAGGCCAACGTCCTCGGCCAGGGCATCGGCGAATCTGGGCCACATTTCCAGCGAGCGGCGGTTCAGGTTGTGGTAGCCGACAGGCTCCTTGGCGCCGGCGTTGATCCAGGCGAAGCTGTGGCTGGATGCGCCGAACCCCGGCTGATCCTTATCGATCACGGTGACGCGAGCGCCGCGAGAAGCGACCCGGAAAGCGATGGAAGCGCCAACGATGCCCGCTCCGATTACCACGACATGCTGTACGTCCATCTCAGCCCCTCCGGCCGCCGCGCCGGGGGCCACGGTTTCGTGAGCGTTCCAGGAGGGCGCGGGCCGGCTCGCCGCGCACGGCTTCGATGTCATCCTGGTACTTGAGCATGATACCCAAGGTGTCGTCGATGACCTCGGGTTCCAGCTCACGCATGTTCAACGCCATCAGCGCGGATGTCCAGTCCAGGGTCTCGGAGACGCCGGGGATCTTGTAGAGCTCGGTTTCGCGCAATTCCTGGATGAACCCGGTCACCTGCTGGGCCAGTTGCCGCGGCGCGTCCGGCAGACGGGCGTTGACGATCTGGAGTTCCTTCTGGTAGTCGGGGTAATCGACCCAGTAGTAGAGGCAGCGGCGCTTCAGGGCGTCGTGGACCTCGCGGGTGCGGTTGGAGGTGATGACGACCACGGGAGGGTAGGCGGCGTGAAAAGTGCCCAGTTCCGGTATCGTGATCTGGTAGTCGGCGAGGAGCTCAAGGAGGAACCCTTCAAACTCCTCGTCGGCCCGGTCGAGCTCGTCAATGAGCAGAACCGGGGCGCGATCCCGACTTTCGTCGATGGCCTCCAAAAGTGGGCGCTTGATCAGGAATTGCGGACTGAATAGATCGACGGCGGCGTCATCATTGCCGGCCTCCCGCCGGGCTTCCATCAAGCGAATCTCCAGCAGTTGCCGGGTGTGGTTCCACTCGTAAACGGCGTGGTTGATGTCCAATCCCTCGTAGCATTGCAGCCGGATCAGGTCGGTGCTCAGGCCGGCGGCCAGGGCACGGGCGATTTCGGTCTTGCCGACGCCGGCTTCGCCCTCCAGGAACAGGGGACGGCGCAGTTTCAGCGCCAGGAAGATGGCGATGGCCAAGCCCCGGTCGGTAACGTAGGCCTGGTCCCGCAGCAGGCCCTGGACGTCTTCCACTGACGCAGGGGACGGCGGCGATGCCGGGGCCGGATGGTCGTGTTCAGTGTGAACGGCGGTCAAGGACAAACTCCATTGGGCGGGATAAGCGCGGGGGCATTGTAACCCGTTTATGGGTCAGGCGTGCCGCAATTGCTGCCACCGGCGATAGGTGGCAACCCGCCACAGCCACTCCGCAGGACCAAAGCGGAAGCGATTGAGCCATGCCGACGACCACCACAACTGTAAAGCCCAGACCGCCAGCACGAACAGCAGAAGCCCGGCCCGGTTGATTGTAAAGTCGCCCAGCAATACGGATAGTATGACAATACCCAGGAGGGTCTGCGCCAGATAGTTGGTCAACGCCATCCTGCCGGCGGCCCGGAGACGCCTTTTGAGCCAATTGTCCGCCCCCCGGTTCCAGAGGATCAAGATGCTCATATAACCCAGGGAGGCAGGAATGGCTCCCAGGTTGTTGGGCGTGTTTCCGGTGAAGGCGACCTCCCTGGAGAATCCGTTCACCGCTACAAAGACGACGCCCAAGGCGGCCAGGGGCAGGCCGACGCCGATGCCGGCGACAGCCACCCGGCGATAAATCGCCGGCGGCAGGTCCCCGTGCATGAACCGCAGCCGGTACAGTCCGGCGCCGAGCAGAATCATCCCCAGCGCCCGCAAGAAGTAGTTGAGAAGCACCCCCAGGCCGAGGGCCTCCTCGATGTCCGCCCCCGGTTTCGCCCACATTCCGACCAGCGGAGCGTCGGTTACGTTGGCGATGTACTGCAACAGGAAATCGTTGGCGATGGGCAGCAGATAAACGGCGACGCCGGCGACGATGAGGACCCGGGGCGGACACTTCCGCAGGGCCAGCAGAATCACGGAGCACAGGGCATAAACCATCAGCACGTCGCCATCCCAAAGCAGGGAATGCAGCAAGCCGATGGCCAACAGCAGGGCATTGCGCCAGAGGTTCAACAGTATGGGCCGGTCGCCCCGACTTTCCGCGCGCTCGATAAACAGCATCACCCCGGCGCCGAACAGCAGGGAGAAGAGCCCCATGAACTTCTGGTCAACGAAAATCTCGCCGAAGATGCCCACTGCCCAATCCAGCCAGGTCCCCGACCCGCCGGCGCTGAGGTTCAAGTAGGGGACTAACCCGTACTTGAAGCTGACGGCGTTCATCAGCAGGATGCCCAAGACCCCGGCGCCGCGAATCAGGTCGAGGCCGGTTATTCTCCCGCCTTCCGCGATGGGGCCGGATTCGGAGGGGGCGGCGACAGGGGCGGTGACGCCGGATCTATCGCCGCCGGGGTCAGTGCCGTGAGCCATGCAGCTACGCTATCCCGGCCGGCTCGTCATAAACTCCCGCACCAACCCACGCAGGGTCTGCCAGTGATCGCCCAAGTCGGCGCGTTCGGCTTCGGTCAGGCGGTCGTAGGTGCGGCCGAACTCGGGGAAGTGCCACAGCGGGAAGACCCAGAAACCATCGCCGTCGGTGTCGCCGCCCCGCTGCGCCAGGGTATCCACGATGCGGCCGGTGGCGCCGGACACCTCCCATGACACGACGGTCTCGCCGGCGTCGGCGATGGCCAGGGCCTCGACGAAGGCGGCGCGGCGGTCGTCGCCGGAATACGGCGCCATCAGGTCCATGAGCCGGCGTTGCCGCTCGGCGTCGTCGGCAGCCGGGCCGGCGAAGCGGTGGGTGTACCGGCTCTCCCAGTTCGCGCCCAGGACCGGAACCACGAGGCCGCCGTCGCTGGCGATGGCGGGCATGCCGGCGACCCGCGACCACTCCTCGGCCTTGGCGCGGGCGATGGCTTCGTGGGTGTCGCCGCTCTCATCGGGGTCGGCGCTCACGCCCAGATCGGCGGGCGCAACTGTCCGCACCGGCGCATCCTCCAGGAGCCAGGCCAGCATACGCTGCTTGTCGCGGTTGCCCGTGGCCAGCAGTATGTCGGGAACGGACACCGCGGCAACCTGCCAGGGGAGTTCGGCAAAGGGAGTCCGCAATCAGGAACCGCGGACGCTGACGTTGATGGGCAGCCGGGCGACTTCCGCGCCGTCGATGGCGACGTGGAAGGCATGGGGGCCGGAGTGGCTGAACGTGACCCCGTTGACCTCGGCGATGATCCGGGCGGTGGCGTCCACAACGCCGTCCCGGGAAGGCAGCGCGATGTCCTGCTCGATGGGCGGGATGGCGTCGCGGGCGTCCGGGGTCAACAGGCGGATCACCATGCGTTTGTCGCCCGCTTCCACGACGGAATAGCGCATGACGCAAACCACCACGAACCGGGGGTGGGTCATGGGCAGGGAGGCGCCGGACACCCCATCGATGCCGACGCCCAGGGCGTGCAGCTTGCCCCGGTCCTCCAGGGCGGAGTCGCACAGGAAAGCGAGATCAGTGGTCATGCGTAACCGGACTCCGGCTTTCGCCGGAGTGACAGTATATGCCAACGCGCCCTAGTTGCCGTCGCCGCCGGCGCTGCCGAAGGCCACACCGGTGGCGGCGGCGGCCGGGGGCACGATAGCCGGTGCGGCATTGACGGTGGGCGTGCGCGCTTCGGGAGGCAATTGGTCCTCCCAATCCGGTATCAACTGCCGCTTGGTGGTTTCCAGGGTCATGATGATAACCACGCCGAGACCGCTGAAGGTCATTGACAGGATGAAAGCCGGAATATAGCCGATGAACTGGATGATGATGCCGGCCACGAGGGTTGAGATGAAGTGTCCCATCATGGCGCCGGAGATCTGGAAGCCGTACACCGTGGCTACGGGCCCCGTGCCGAAGTACTGGCGGTTGACCACCGGGTACGCCGACATCTCACCGCCAAAACCCAGCCCGAACACGCAGGCGAAGAGGTAGAAAGCCCAAACGTCCCCTGCCACCAGGAGGATAGCAACCGAACCGGCCTGGATAGCCAACGCGGCGGACATGATGAGCTTGCCACCGATGCGCTCGGTGATGATAGGTACAAGGAAACGACCGGCGATGCTGAAGACGTTGATGAGGGTGAGGATGACTGCGGCGGTGGTGAATTCGATGCTGCGCGTCACCGCAAAGTCGACGACGAAGATGAGGACGATTCCGTGTCCGGCGCAGCCCAGGCCGTGGATCACCGGCAGGTTCCAGAAAGCGCGGGTGTGCTTCATCTGGCGTTGGAAAACCTTGAGACGGAGTTTCGAGGCTTCCGGGCTGAACTTGACGGGCGGCGGATCGGTGGCCGAAGCGCCGTATGCCAGCAGCCCTTTTTCGGACGGCTGATTGCGGAAGAACGGCATCAGGCCCAGGGTCAAACCACCACCCACGAGGCCGATCACCACGAACGTGGCCGTCCACCCGAAATTGACCAGCAAGAGGGAGTAGACGGGAGCCAGGGCGGCGGCGCCGACGCCACCGGCCGCCCACATGAGGCCGATGCCCAGTCCAAGCCGCCGCTTGAACCAGGGGTTGACCGCGGCCATCAACGGGACCATGGCAATCGAAGAAGTGAGCGCCAGCATGACGCTGTACACGATGAAGAATTGCCAGACCTGGGTGATGAACCCGATCAGGATCATGCTCACCCCGAACAGAACCCCGCCCGCCATCAGGAGTTTTCGGGCTCCCAGAATGTCTCCAAAGCGTCCACTGAACGGCGAAGTGAGCGATCCGACCAAGTAATATCCGGCCAGCGCGAAGCCGATGATCGCGGGAGACCATCCAAAGCGGCCGCCTTCATCCAGGGGCGTGCGCAGTTCGGGGACCATGATGCCGGCCGACATCGAAATGGACTGGCCGAAGATCTGGACCACGGACAGAATTGCGATGATTATCCAGGCGTAGTGAAATCCGCCGTCGGATCGGCGAACGCGGTCAGGTGTGGCCATTCAGAGGAAACTCCTGTAAGGAGGGATGCCTTTCGGTCAGTGCAGGGGGCAGGCGCCGAGCAAGGCTTTGCCCCACCAGGTTTCGGAGGCGGGAGTAGCGGAAGCCAGACGGGGCACGGTATCCGGCTCGGCGGCGGCGGGAACCGACGCGGATTGGTATGAGGCGCCGGCAAAACCGGCGGTGGCAGTGTTGGCGAGGCTGGAAAAATCCGAGTCGCCGGATGCCGCGACCGCCCACGCGCCGAAGAAGATGATCAACATGATGGTCACCACCATCGCGCCGACGGAGGTCAACAGGGCGAAGTTGCGCCTGGCGTACCCAACCATAAGCGGCAATTGTACTCCTCCGGCGGCGGGGACGCCAACGGTCAGTTTGGCATGGATGGACAGGATATTGCGATTGACGGGTTTATATTATTCTTGTTTGCGCCTTCTCATATAGACTTGAGGACGTCCGTACCGTCCACCGACGAGGCTATCAGGCGATTGGTGTTCAATGAGTTCCCCCACATCCAGCTTGCTGCGCCAACGGCCATTTGACATTTGCAACGCGGCGTGTGTCCATGCTCCAAACTCGGCGTAGAGCGCGACCTTTTCGTAGCGAGGCTCCAATTTGGGGCCATGGCACTTTCTGTAGCCCCTTTTGACAAAGAGTGCCCTGAGGCCGTCTATTGTCGGGCTTCGTTCCACATCCGGAGGCCAGTAAAATGCTGTCACGTAACTCCACCAATCGGTGGTATCGCCTGCGGCGTATGCAATGCAGTTGTATATGTCCGACCGTGGGCAGATAATCTCGAAATCTTCATTCGCGAGTTTGGGGAACTCTCGGATCAGACGCGCACGGTCGCTAGGCGTAGCCATTGCGCCGACCCCATTCCAACCACGTTGCCGTCATCACCGGAATATTGCCCCTGTCTTCTGGTGCTACGGGATCGGCGGCGGTGAGTGTCCGCAGTGCTGCAAACCAGTGTCCCCCTCGCTGTTCCAGTCGGTTGAATATCAACGGCACTGTAGATGCGCCCATACTGATGATTTCCTGGTAGGCCGGGTGTTGCGTCATCTGGTGGAAATTCGACAGGAACATCGTATCTTCTTCCCACTCGTTGGCTAGCTTTTGAAAGTTTTCCGAGTCAGGCACAGGTACCTCGTCGTCAAACCGCAGATATGGCAGCTCCCGTACAATAGCCATCGTTTGTACACTTACCGCTGTCACCCGCTTCACCAAGTCCAGAATATAGCGTGGGTTGCCCTGTTCAGCGCACCAGTCGTTGGGGTCATTGACAATCCCGCTAGCTGTGTGAGTTCTTACTTGGTAGCGGTCAATAAGCCAGTCTAGGGCGGAGCGGCTGCCTAGAAGGTACTCGTGGGCATGCTCCGGGATGCCGGCTAGGGTGATGCCAGCGTTGTAGATGATACGCGATGGGTCCAAGTTCTCTCGCGACCGCCGGCCAGGATAGGACATTTTTTCTACCCGGTAGGCATTGGGAGAGTTGCCGTCCCAGCCTGGCGCGTAGATTTCCTCCAACGGGTAGGGTTCAACGGTTTCGTAGTTCACGTGCAGGTCGGCCAGCTGACGGCCAGCGTCAACAAAAGCGTGGAAGTCGTCCACCGTCGGCGCCATGGGAACGCGGGCCGGCGACTTGGCCAGGTCGTCGGCGAAAGCGGCCCGCCACTGCGGGGAGTGCAGCACGCCGTAGGTGTAGTAGAACAGGTCATCCTCGGTGATGCCGTCGTCCCCGTAATGCTCCTGAAACTCGACCACTGCTAACGGGTTAATATTGCTGATGCGTTCCAATTCGGGATTGGCAGGGTCGGGCGGTTTGGTCAACACTTGGGCGGGAACGTAGCGGTAGCGGGGGAAGTACACCGTGTGCGACGTCAGTTCACTATCAGGGATGACGTCGGTCA
The DNA here is from genome assembly GCA_965203985.1 of Dehalococcoidia bacterium. Lineage (GTDB taxonomy): Bacteria > Chloroflexota > Dehalococcoidia > Lucifugimonadales > UBA3495 > Bin87. The sequence goes on along the minus strand of CBDBDS010000012.1, from coordinate 181,321 downwards.
TCAGAGCGTGAAGCTCGTTGTTTGACCCTTGGCTTACGATGCTGATGCCGAGGTTTTCAGTTCCTTTGCCAGGGTAAATCCGTGGGAATTCCCGAACTCGGCAGTTCAGTTGGCGACTGAAATATAGCTGTTGCTTGAAAAATGGACGGTAGGCACCTGTCACGAAATCAGAATCGTTAACGTTGTATTTCGTGCCCCTAGCCAAGTCGCGATAGATTTCCTCTCTCCAGTGGAATCTTGATGGATCAGTCGCCGCAAAATTCCTAGCCAGATCATTCAATTTAGCGGCCGTGCCGGAGGGCATTGTTTTCAAGAACCCATCCACTTGGTCGTTGTAGAAAGCGACGCTCTTGGCAATCTGACTTTTCAACCTTGTGGTCGAGGAGTTGTAGCACCAGGCGTCGCGTCCTGTCTGTAATCCTAGTGTTTGCTCGCTGAAAATTGCGGCGTTTTCATTGGTGTCTTGATCCGAGTCGTTGACCGGTGTCAGCGGCCTTAAGGATTGGAAGTCTTGGCTACGCTGGCCGATCCAATCGCCGTGCTCATTGGGCGTGATGACCTGCCAATCCGTAGTTGCTAGGCTGGACTTGTCCAAGATGTCCAGCTTTTGCTCGCGGGTGAGGTAGTCGCCGATGTCGCGGTAGTAAATCGTGGCCCCATCCGAGAGGCCGGGCTTTTTGACTAGGACAAGAACAGCCACACCGGCGCGGCTGCCGGAACCGAATATCTTGCCGGCCTCCTGCCGGGACTTTTCTCCGGCGGTTCGTTGGTCGCCGCGCAGGTTATAGCAATAGACGGCGTGAAACTCCCCGGCCAAGGCTTTGCGGAAGCCGTCAAAGGCGTTGGAGTCAATAAACCCGCCGTTGGTGACGAAGGCAACGATGCCACCCTCTGCCCCGGATTGCACTCGGTCAGACGCCTGCCGGATAGCGCGGACGTAGGGGTCGTACAGGGCAGACAAATGCTTGGTAGCCGACGGCTCGGCGTAACGCCGCTGTATCTTGCCGTCGATGGTGGGATACCGGCGGGTGTTGGTGGCGGACCACGGCGGGTTACCGATGACGACGCGGATGTCCAGGGCTTTCTGCCGCTCGATGCGGGCGTTGTTGCGAGGCAACAACGCCTCGTCCATGGGGTCGCCTTCCTCGGCGGACTGGAAAGTGTCGGTGAGCACGATGCCTTCAAAGGGCGCGTACTCATCCGCGTTGGCCCGGTCGTGGTAGGCGGCCTCGATGTTGACGGCGGCGATGTAGTAGGCCAGCAGCATAATGTCGTTGGCGTGCATTTCACTCTCGTACTTCCGCCGCAGGTCGGCGTCGTTAATCAGGCCGATTTGCAGCAGGCGGGTGATGAATGTGCCGGTGCCCACGAAGGGGTCAATGACGTGGACACCCTCGTCGCTGACGGACACACCGAACTCGCTTTGCAGCACATCCTCCACGCTGCGAACAACGTAATCCACTACCTCGGTGGGCGTGTGCACGATTCCCATGCGCTTGGCAACATCCGCCAAGGCCAGTTGGAAAAACCGCTGGTACAGCTCGGAGATGATTTTCTGTCGCGCCGACGCCGAAGTCAGACCCTGCACGCAAACCCGCACGTCACGGTAGAAACCGTCAAGGTCAGCAGTTTCCTTCTCCAGCCCCCGCTCTTCCAGGCTGTCCAGTGTGTCTTGCATCGCCTGGGAAACTGGGTTGAGTTGAGTAAAGGCGTAGTCTTCAAACAGCGCGTCAAACACGGGACGGGAAACCAAGTGCTGGGAAAGCATACTGATAGCGTCGTCTTCGGTAATGCCATCGTTAAGGTTATTGCGGATGCCCTCCAGAAAACCGTCAAAGGTTTCACGCACCACCGGGTCAGGGCCGCCCACCAAGGCTCGGATACGGGCTTCGTGACGGGTTGAGATGGCACGGATGGTATCGGCCCACTTTTCCCAGTAGCGGGGGTCGGCGTACTTGTCCACAACCTTGGCCAGAATGGCGTCGCGCAGTTCGGGTGAGCCGGCGATGAGCAGCGTATCCTGGATTCCTTTTTCCCTTCTGCTTTCGCCGTCGGCATCCGTTCCACCGGCATTCGCCAAGTCGCCGTCGGCCGTGTAGTCGTCGGGAGCGCGCCGTTCAATGGTCAAGGCCAGTTGATTGATTTTGGCCTCAAAGCGGTCGTCGTGGGCAGCGATGGCGTTGATGACCTGCCAAACGGCTTTATAGGCGCTGTCGTTGACGGTTTCCTGCGGGGTTGAACCGGGGGCCTGGGCGATAGGCAGGATGATGTAGCCAAACTGCTTGCCCGGCGCCTTGCGCATCACCCGTCCCACGGCCTGCACGACGTCAATCTCCGACTTACGCGGGTGGAGGAATAGAATTGCGTCCAAGGCCGGCACATCAATGCCTTCCGTAAGGCAGCGGGCGTTAGATAGTATTTTGCAGAACCCTTCCTCGGGTTCGGCGCGCAGCCAGGCCAGTCGCTCGGCGCGGTGCAACGCGTTTTGGGTGCCGTCCACATGGTCAACTTTACAGCGCAGGGTGTTTTCGGAATTGTCGCCGCCCGCGTTAATGCAAGCTTCAATCACTTGCGGGAAATAGTCGGTGAACTGCTTGGACTGACGGATGGCGTTGCTGAAAGCCACGGCGCGTTTGGCCGGCCGGTCGTCGCCGCCAAAATCCAGGCCGGCGGCGGCCCGCTTGCCTAGCCCGTTCCAGCAGCCCACCATCCGCGCGCCATTGTCCATATTGACTTCACTATCCGAATCGGATAGCAGGACGTCCAAGTCGATGCCGGTCTGTTCCTGGTCAACGTTGAAGATGACTACCTTGTAGTCGGACAGGATGCCCAGTTCGATGGCCTTGCCAAACCCCAAACGGTGGAACTCTGGGCCGTAGAGACGCTCGTCATCCATCGAGGCCAGCATCAGCTGGCTGTCGTTGGCCTTGCGCCGGGCCCGGTCACCATAGATGCGCGGCGTGGCGGTCATGTACAGACGTTTCTTGCCGGCGATAAACCTGTTGTCGTGAACCCGCTGGAAGTTGGATTCGTCCTGACCGGTCAAACGTTTAGCGCTGACGCCGGTGGTGCGGTGGGCCTCGTCGCAGATGATGAGGTCAAATTCGGGCAGGCCGCGGGCTTGCTTCTGTGCCGCGGATACCACGTCTAGCGATTGGTAGGTGGAGAACACTACCGTTATGTTGTTCGGCAGGTCCGTCCGCCGGAATCTCGCCGCTAGCTGCTCCGGGTTGGTGGACGGCGTTTCCGTGAGGTCGTAAGGCGACATATCTTCGTCGTCGCTGCTGCGCCTGCCGGCGCGAATGTCGGAACACACTGCGAAGGGTTTGACGGGCAAGTCGGCGTCGTTGGCCCAGTCAATCAGCGATTGGGAGAGCAGGGATATAGACGGGGTTAGGAACAGCACGGTTCCGCCAATGCCGGCCACTCGCTCGGCGATACGGAGAGCGGTGAAGGTCTTGCCGGAACCGCAGGCCATAATTAGCTTGCCCCGGTCGTGTTCCTCAAAGCCGGCTAAAGTGTCCTGCAACGCAGCGTCCTGGTATTCGTACAGGTCTTTGGTCTGTCGCCGGATCAGGTCGCCGGGACTATTCAGATCGAAGGTTGACCAGTCGATGGACGAATTCTCGAACACCTCTGGCCCCCAACGCGCCACTGGCTTGCCGAAGTTGGCAACGGCGTCCTCCGCGTTCCCGGTCCATCTGTCCGACGTGGATACGAAAATGCCTTTGGCAAATTCTTCGGCGCCGTAAGCGCCCAGGAAACTGTTGGCATGTTCCCGAACTATTCGGGTTGAAGGGCCATAAAACTTGCACTGAATGGCTGCCAATTCGCCGCTATCCCGCTCTTCGGCAACTATGTCGATCCCTACGTCGCGCTGCCCGCGGTTACCCGGCCAGTCGCCCCACAACCACACCCGGGAGAAACGCCCGGCCTGGGCTTTGTCCCATTCCAGGAACGCCTTCACCAGACGCTCGAACTTCCGGCCCTGTTCCACGGTGTTCTGGGCGCTGGAGTCCAGCTCAGCGAGGATGTCGCGAAAGGTTCGAGTTGGCATAGATTTGTACCTCTCACTCCGCGAGGCTCTGCTGGAAAACCTGGTCCCAGGCCAGCGCCCACGGGGGGCGCAGGTAGCCCAGGGCGCGCACGTCGTCGTACCAGACGGACAGCGGGGAGTAACGGGTGTAGGCGCTGCCCCCGGAAAGTTTGCAGAGACGGCCCATGCAGTCCTCGGCGAGGCGGGCCACGCTCTCTTTCGCCAGGAGAAGCTCGCGGCGGCCGGTGTTGGTCTCCAGGCAGCGGATCGCGCCCTCCCACGCCTGTCCGATCAGCCAGGCCTCCTGCTCGGCGTGCGCCCATTCCACCTGCTGAAACGCGCGCAGGCCGGGGTCGGACGCCATGCCGTTCTTGATGCGGGGGCGCACGTGATCCATCGCCGCGTCGACGACGCCGACGATCACCGAGGTAAACGCGGCGGCGCCCAATCCGCCGTTAGCGCCCATCAGCTCGGCCTGGTGGTTGGGCCAGGCTACGCGGGTGGCCGGGAAATCCGCGAATTCGAAAGCGTGGCTGTTGGTGGACTTCATGCCGTGGCCGCGCCACTCGGCGGTGAGCTTCAGGCCGGTGGTGCCGTCCCACGGATGGTTCCGCACCTCCATGAAGAACAGGTCGGGAGCGGTTTCGCCGGCGGCCAGGGCCCGGGTGGTCATGAACGACGTGAGACCGGAGCCGCTGCCGAAGTGCTTCTGACCGGAGATGCGATAGCCGAAGTCGCTTTCGCCATCGGGTTCGCAAACGGAGGCGGTGCGGGAGGTGTCGCCGCCGGAACCGGGTTCGCTGACGATGGTGCCCCACCAGCAACCGCCGTGGACACTGTCGAACACCGCGTTGCGCTGCTTGATCCACCCGGCGGTGAAGGGTTCGGGGACGGTGGGCAGCCGCCAGGAGGCCAGCACCAGGTGGTGCATGGCGCTGGCCAGGGTGATGGACGGATCGCCGACGGCCAGCTTGCGGAGCATGGAGCAGATGGGCCGGGCCGACTGCTCGATGCTCTCCCAGGTGCCGCCCAGATCCGTGGGCACTGCCATCAGGGGCACGCCGATCTGGGCCAGGCGCGCGTAATCGGCCGGGTCGGCCTTGGTGCGTTGCTGGCGGTCGGCCCGCTCTTCGGCCCACTCCGCCGCCACGACGGGAGCCTGTTCCAGGATGGATGCGATGGTCGTCATTCTTCTAGTCTCCGTTGCCGGACAGCCGGCCGTGGCGGGCGAATATGAGTCGCCTCACCTCGAACACGAAGCCGGGCAGCACGTCCTCACCGGAAAGGCTTTCCGGGTTGTCCAGGATTTCAACGGGCTGGCCCGGGCGAAATAGGTACGTCCGCGTTTCGTAAGGGTCAATATACCAGCCCAGACGTGCGCCGCCGTCGATCCACTCCTGCATCTTGGCGAGGCCGTCAGCAAGGTTGTCGGTGCGTGAGCGGATCTCAACCACGAAGTCGGGCGCGCCGACGATCTCAACGCTGCGCTCGTGCGGAGTGAGGTTGTCGTAGCGTTCCTGGGTGATCCAGGCGGCGTCGGGTATCCGGCGGCCCACCCCTTGCAGCCGGAACAGGGCGGTTTGGGTATAGTTCTCGCCGGTGTTGCTGCGCCTCCAATCGGACAGCGAATCGTTGACATCGCGCTCGTCAAGATTGCCGTCCGGGCCCGGTGGCGGCATCACTATCAACTCCCCAATCGCGGAAATTTCGAAGCCGTAAGGCTCGTTGTCAACGGCCAACCGAGACAGACGCTTGCCGAAATCGGGAGCGTTGGGATCGATTCCCAAGGCCGACAGGTTCAGGCGCAGTTGGCCAAGCAGAGGCAGCTCCGGCAAATCGCCCTCGACGACAGCCGGCTTTGCAGCCAAGGCGAGTTCAGCCGTAGTCATCCCCCCTCCGGGTAGCGGTCGAACACCAGCCGGCGCACTTGGAGTACGAACCCGGGCAGTAGATCCTCGCCCGACAGTGTTTCAGGGTTATCCAGGATTTCGGCGGGCTGGTCAGGTCGATAGACATAAACGCGCCGTTCATAGGGATCGATGAACCAGCCCAGGCGTGTGCCGCCATCCATCCATTCCTGCATCTTGGCCAGGGCGATAGCGACGTTATCGGTTCGGGAACGGACTTCCACTACAAAGTCCGGCGCGCCGGGAACGGTGCTGGTGTACTCACCGGCGCGCAGTGCGTCGTGGCGCTCCTGAGTAATCCACGCGGCGTCAGGCATGTACATGGCTCCGCTGGGGAGTTGGAACTGAACCGTTTGGGAGTACGTCCGTCCAGGGTTGTCCAACCCCCAAAAGAACAGCGGAGCGCTAACTCCTTGCTCACCGTCGTTGCTTTCGTGGCCGGACGACATTACGATCAGTTCCCCTTTCGCCGAGAATTCAAGCCTGTAGAGTTCGTTGTCTTTCTCCATTTGAAAGAACCGCTCGGCGAAATCGGACGCAGTGGCGTCGATGCCCAACGCCGACAGGTTCAGCCGCAACTGCCCTACCAAGGGCAGTGCGGTAGTGTCGTCGCTATCCACCGGAACAACGACGTCGGGAGTTTTTGCAGCGGTTGTCATGGCGATTACTCCACCGTTATGTCGTAGCCGACGATGGCGCTGAAGTTCTTGCGCATGTTGTTGTAGCGCGGTTCGTGGGACTGGACGTTGCCGACGCTGTCGGTGGCACGAGACATCACGGTGTACTGACCGGGCGCAGCGTCCCAGACCCAGGACCAGCGCCTCCACATCCACCGCTCTGCCGGTTCCTCCAGGCGGGCGGGCTGCCAGGACTTGCCGCCATCGACGCTGACGTCGACCTGGGTGATGGCGCCGCCGCCGCTCCAGGCGTATCCACGCACGACGTGCTGGCCCGCGGGCAGGTTGGAAGTATCGTCGTTGGGCTGGGACACCAGCGACTTGACGCCGATGGTGGTGATCAGTTCCTTGTTGGGATCGTCGGGAGAGTCGCCGTAGTAATAGAAGTTGTAGTGGTACCAGCAGTCGGGCTCGTGATCCAGGACTTCCAGGCGGCGCAGCCACTTCACCGACCAGTTGCCGGACCAGCCGGGCACGAGAAGGCGGATGGGTGCGCCATGCAAGTGCTCAAGCACCTGACCGTTCTGCGCGTAGGCGAGAACGGTGTCGGGATGGAGCGCTTTCTGGAGGGGGAGGCCCTTGTCGTAGAAGAACGGCTCGGTGCCCTCTTCGGCGGTGGCGGGCACGCCTTCATCCCAGCCTTCGGCGCGGATGTGGGTGGCGCGGCCGGTCAGGCCGGCCTCATTGAGTATGGCGGCCAGGGGCACTCCAGTCCACTCGCTGCCGGACAGGATCATGCGCTCCTGAGTGCGGGACGGGCGCGGGCCCTCGCCCTTGAAGTACTCGAAGTAGGTGGCGTCGCTGCCGGAGCATTCCATCACGGTGCGAACCGAGCGGGACGGAAAACGGCGAACGTCGTCGTAGGTCAGGCGCAGGGGTTTCTTGACCTCCCCGTCGACGGACAGAGACCAGTCGCGGACGGCCATCGTGTCGGGTACGCCGAAATGCTGGACGACATAGTGCAATTCGGTGGGCGTGATGAGGCCCTCGAGGTCCATGACCGGCGTGCGAACCCGTTCGGTCTTGCCGTCGGGACGCAGCAGGGTGACGGGTTCGACCTTCTTGTGGGGCCAGCCGTACCAAGAGTCGGTGTTTTCGACGGCGTCCGAAGACTGGGAGCCGTCCATCTGCAAAAAGTCGGGCCGGGCCGCGTCTTCGGCCTGATTCTCCGGTGTATTCTGCTGGGTAGTCATTCGATGTGCGTCTCCAAGTTTGGATGGCCGGCCCCTGGCCGGCGATGTGCCAGTTTCCCATGCCGGCGGCGCGGCGACAAGTGCGGGATGGGGCTGAGCGGGTGCCCGGTTTGTGGCGGGGAAACGTCAGAATCAGGATTTTCAAGATTCAGGGATTACCAGGATTGGAGCCGCTCGGTGATGGAGCTCTCACCACCCTGCACAATCATTAAATCTCGTGGATCCTGCTGCTGACGATTTGCGGAACCGGGTACGCGCGGGGATTTGACACCAAGCGCGGCCGCATAAACAATCGCGGCGTATCGCATCCCGCAGGAACGCCCAGGAGGTTCCATTGACCACGCTGCATATCATCGTCGAGATTACGGAGCAGGTGCCCACCGGGCGAACGGAGTGGCGCGTGGACTGCGCGGAGTGCGACTGGTACGACATATTCGACGACCGGCGACGCGCCGAGGACGCGGCGACCGGCCACATGAGCCGGACTCACGGGTCGGAAACCACGTACAACCGAATTGTGCAGACGCTACGGATCGAGCCCAACCCGGAAGAAAGCGACCTGGTGGCAATCGACGGCGACGGCTATTCGTAGCGGTCAAAAACCAGCCGCCGCACCTCCAGCACGAAGCCGGGCGCCACATCTTCACCGGACAGAGTTTCCGGGTTCTCCAGTATTTCAACGTCCCGGCCGGCACGGTACACATAGACCCGACGCTGGTATGGCTGGATGTACCAGCCCAGCTTCGCGCCGGCATCCATCCATTCCTGCATCTTGGCAAGGCCGGCCCTGAGGCTGTCGGAGCGCGAATGCAACTCAATCACAAAATCGGGCGCTCCGTTAATGGAGCCGCGCTGTTCCTGGGCAGTGAGGTTTTCAAATCGTTCCTGGGAAATCCAGGCGGCGTCGGGCATGTACTGCGCCCCACTGGGCAGGCGGAACAATGAGGTTTGCGGGTAGGTACGCCCAGGACTCTCCAATCCCCAGCCGTACAGAGCGTAATTAATCCCCTGCTCGCCATGGCTACCCTCAGCGCCGACCGGAGGCATTATGATCAGTTCCCCTTTTGCTGAGTATTCAAACTCATAACATTCATTGTCCCGCGAAAGCAGGCATAGCCGTTCACCAAAATCCGGGGCGCTGCCGTCAACTCCCAGCGCGGCCAACTTCAAGCGCAGCGGACCAACCAGGGGGAACGGCGGAAAGTCGTCCGCGCTATCCGTCGCCGGGCCAACTAGGGTTGGTTTTGGCGCTTGCGTGGCCATAACGCTGCCTCCGTTGAACGCAACGGTCCTTATGCGCCCGGTGCGTATTTCTCGCCGAGCGCGGTCTCCCAGCGCAGGTAGTTCTGCATATCGGCGTAGGTGCGATCCGGGCCGCTGAATACAATGTCCGACGGCGTGCGCGTAACGCCGCTCAATCCTTCCTCCACGGGCAGCCGCGCCGCCTGCCACGAAGAGAGACCACCGGCCAGGGCCCGAACGTTGGGATAACCAATCTGGCGGAGCGTCGCCGCCGCCAGCAGGGACTGCCGCCCGTCGACACAGGTGACGACGATGCTGGCCTCATTGGACCGAACATGGTCAGTGATCTGCCACTCGAGCCACCCGCGCGGGACCCAGCGGGAACCGGGAACATGAGCGCGGGCGAATTCCTGGCTGGTGTCGACGAAGATAGTCACGTCGGCCGGGTCCTGGTCGAGAGTCCTGGCCGGAACGGTGGGCACGGCGCGACGAGCTTCCACCAAAAGTTCGGATTCCGTTTCACCGGCGATGGAACCGTCGTTCAAGGCGGCGATGCTCATGCCCGATTCCAGGGGGCGGTGGTCGGCCAACCACGCCTGCGTGCCGCCATCAACGGCGTAGACCTCTTCGTGTCCGAGCTGGCGGTACCAGGAGGCGGTCAGGGCGGCGCGCGCCCTGCCATCGCAACAGAACACTATGGGAGCGTTCTTCACCACGGCGACGTCGTCGCTGCGCTGGACACACTGTCCTCCGGGGAACCAGCGGAACCCGGGGATACGGCCCAGGTCGTATTCTTCGGAGGTGCGGACATCGATGAAATAGATGCTTTCGGTTACGCTGCGGTCGGCCAAGGCGTCGAGGCCGGCCACGTCCAGGAAGCGCACTCCGTCTTCGGCGGCGCACCTATCGGCGTAGGCTTCCGCCGCGGCCCGGCCTGCCTCGGACACTCTGGGCAGGAGGTCCCTATCTGCGCCGGACTCCAATTCGTAGCCGGCCAGCACCCAGCCGGAGGTGCCGTTCTTGAGGCCGACGACTTCACGGTCCAGGCCCATGCGTTGTAGAACCCGAGTCCCGATGATGCTGCGGGTTCGCCCGGCGCAGTTCACCACCACGGTGGTATCCGGATCGAGATCCGCCGTGATGTCGGTAATGCGGAGGGCCAGCTCGCCACCGGGCACGCTGCGCCCGCCGGGGATGCAGAAGCGGCGGTATTCCTCGGGAGTTCGGGTATCGAGAATCACCATTTTTTCGCCGCGGTCCATCCGGGCGCGCAGTTCGATGGCATCGATTTCCGGCACGTGGTGGACGACTTCGACCTTTTCGCCGAAGTCTTTGCTGGGGACGTTGACGCCCCATTCCGTCGGGTAGTCCAAACTCACCCAGCGATTGATGCCGCCGTCCAGCCAGGCGACGTTGGAAAATCCCATTGCCTCGACGGTTGCCACCGCCTGGGAAACCCGGCGTCCATCGTCGTCACAGAGCACTATCAACGTGCCGGCGTGGGGTACGGCGTCATGGAGGTCGAACTCCAACCTGCGTCGGGGGATCAGGCTGCTTCCCGGGATGTGGCTGGAGTTGAACTCACCGGGCTCGCGTACATCAATCAGGGCAAAGGGGGAAGTGTCGTTGAACAGCTCGGCGAGCTGTTGCGAGTTGAACGACTTAGCCATCAGCGCATCTCCGTGATCGAGGTCCGTGTGATTCACATTAAGGTTGACCGATCGGCGACCAGAAGAAAGAGGGCACCGGACATGACATATTTCGACTCGTGCGCATCCTATCCATGCGCCGCAAGCAGTCAGGAAACGGCAGTGTATCGGTATGACTGGGACCGGCGGACGGTTTGTCAGGCCGGTGATATCGACATGCTATGCGCTGATTATACACGCAGGACGCGCCCTCGCGCCGCGCGCAACGGCTGGTGTCAGCAGTTATCGTACCTTTCCGTCATCATCTGCCGTATGGCGCCGGTTTCCAGGTTGTAGCGGACGCGCTCGAGGCCACGGAGGTCCTGGCCGTAGACGTGGATCTCCACGGTGGGCCGGTCGGTGAAGTTGTCCATCTGGTGGATTTCATCAACCTCAGGGATCAGCAGGCTGATTTCGCCCGGCTTGACCACGGCGGAACGGTCCCGTTCCAACTGGGCCCAGTCTTCGCGCTGGCGGTCATCGACACGCCGAAAGCGGGTCTCGGTGAGGGCATTGTCCATCACGCCGATCATGCCCCAGGTGCGATGATCGTGGGGAGCGGCGTGATCGCCGGGGCCCCACACGACGGCCGTCACCAGGAGACCGCTGTCGGGGCTGTGGTGGAGCAGCCACGAACCGTGATTGGAGCGGCTTCCCGCGCCGACGGGCCGGCGGAAGCGTTCGGGGATGGCGTCGGGATTGGCGATAAGGCGCGACAGGCAGTCGGAGCCCTTGTCAAAGATCTTCTCATTAGTTGGCTGAGAAACCAGAAGATCCTCCATGTCGTTCACGAAATCTTCCAAAGCGTATCGGACGGCGACCATCAAAAGTTCCTCCCCTGAACTGGTAATGGCAGTTTAACCGCGTGGCGCTTGCGGTGGCAACATCGCCATTGCCCGGCGCTACGATGGATGCGTTTTGCGAAGCGCGTTGGGCGCGCTGCTATACTACCGCGACCGAGTTGAACGATCCCATTCAGGACGGAGGAACCCGTATGGCCGAGTCCATCAAGATTTCGATGCGCGTGCCCGGCACATCGCCGATGCCGGAATTGCTACGCATGATCCGGCAAATAGAGGACGCGGGCTTTGACGGAGCGGGGATCCTGGACAGCCAGATGATTTGCCGCGACACCTTCGTGACCATGGGCATGGCGGCCAACGCCACCACCAAGCTGGGGTTGTTCCCAGCGGTAACGAACCCCTTTGGGCGTATCCCATCGGTGCTGGCGGGAGCGGCGCAGACGGTTGCGGAAATTGCACCCGGCAGGACCAAGTTCATCATTGGGACCGGATACACCTCGGCGAGCACCATCGGCCGACGGCCGGCGACCCTGCGGCAGATGCGCCGTTGCATCATGGAGGTGAAGGCGCTGCTGGCCGGGGAGTCGGTGGAATACGACGGCATGACCAACCGCCTGGACTTCGCGGGCAGCGACGGAGGCCACGGGGTGCCGGTCCTGATGGCGGCGTCGGGGCCCCGCTCGCTGGAACTGGCGGGCGAGGTGGCCGACGGCGCGCTGGTACTGGTGGGGTACACGCCGGGCATCGTCGGGCGAGCGCTGGAACACCTGGAAGCCGGGGCGAAACGCAGCGGCCGGACTCTGGACGACCTGGACGTGATGTTCGCGGTGCGCACATGCGTGGCCGATTCCACCGAAGAGGCCCGTCGCCTGGCGCGCCCGGTGGCGGTACATTGGGCGCTGCTGTGGGGCGGGCCCAACTGGCTGCCCTACTCCGGGCTGGACATCCCGGACTACGAGGTGCCGCAGGCGGTGCGCGACGTTTATCCAGACCTGGGCCATGCGCCAAACTGGGAAGAAGCCATCGAGCTGACCCGGTTCGTGGACGACGAGGTCAACGGCCAGCTTTGCGACGCCCTGGGGCTGATCGGAACTCCCGAATACTGCACCGCGAGAATCCAGGAGATGGCAAAACACGGGGTTAAACAGCTGTACCTGATGCCGTGTCTGACCTTTGCCCCGCCGGAAGCCGAGGTGCGGGCCTTCGGCAACCACGTGATACCGGCGCTGGCCGCGGCGTGAGCGCCGTTCGGCCAGCGCTGTGCGGCTAGCGGAAAAGCGAGAGGCAGCCACGTGACTACGGCAGACCGGTTCGGGAATTACGGCATCGACGCGGACATCTTTGACGAGATGTTTCACGCCGACGGCAGGACGCGGGACGACTGGAAGGGATTGCAGCAAACCCTCACCGACCTGTCCAGCGAAGAGTTAAACGCCATCCAGGAACGGGTAACGCGGTCGTTCTCCAACGAAGGCATCACCTTCACGGTCTATGGAGACGATGAAGCCGACGAGCGGATCATTCCCATCGACTGTGTGCCGCGCCTGCTGGCTGAAGCAGAATGGCGCGAACTGGAGTCTGGCCTGACCCAGCGGCTGAAGGCGCTGAACCTGTTTTTGCAGGACGTGTATGGCGAGTCGCGCGTGACCAGGGACGGCGTCATACCGGAGGACATGGTCCGGGGATGCCCGCAATACCGTCTGGAAATGCGGGGTTTCACGCCACCGCAGGGCACATGGGTGGCGATTTGCGGCACCGACGTGGTGCGCACCAACGACGGCTTCCGGGTGCTGGAAGACAACCTGCGGGTGCCCTCGGGGGTGTCCTACATGATCGCCAACCGCAAGGCGGTGAAGGCGAGCCTGCGCCGGCTGTATCGCGCGTCCCGGGTGCTGGAGGTGGAGAACTACGGCCGACTGTTGCTGGACACGCTGCGGGAATTGGCGCCCGGAGGACAAACCAACCCGACCATCGCCCTGCTGACGCCGGGCGTGTACAACTCCGCGTTCTACGAGCACATGTTCCTGGCCGGCGAGCTGGGAGCGGAGTTGGTTGAGGGGCGCGACCTGGTGGTTGACGACGGTTTCGTCTGCATGAGGACGACGACGGGACTGCGGCGAGTCGACGTGATTTACCGCCGAGTCGATGACGATTTCATTGACCCTACGGTCTTTCGGCCGGACTCGGTCCTGGGAGTGCCGGGTCTGATGGACGCTTACCTTCGGGGCAACATGGCCCTAGCCAACGCGCCCGGGACGGGGGTGGCCGACGACAAGAGCGTTTACGCGTACGTGCCCGACCTGATCCGGTATTACCTGGGCGAGGAACCCCTGCTGCAGAACGTGGAGACCTACCTCTGCCGACGGCCTCAAGAACTGGAGTACACGCTGGACAACCTGGACAAACTGGTGGTGAAAAAGGTTGGCGAATCCGGCGGATACGGCATGCTGGTAGGGCCGCACGCGACCCCGGCAGAGCGGGCGGAATACGCGGAGCAGGTTCGGGCCAACCCGGCGGACTTCATCGCCCAGCCCACGCTGGCGCTGTCGCGCTCCCCGTGCCTGATCGACGGCAACTTCGAGCCTCGCCACGTGGACCTGCGGCCGTTCATTCTGCATGGGACGACCACCCGCATCGTCCCGGGAGCCTTCTGCCGGGTCGCGCTGCGACGGGGCAGCCTGGTGGTCAATTCCAGCCAGGGCGGCGGCGGCAAAGACGTCTGGGTATTGGAAGGGTAGCCGGGATGCTTTCTCGAAGCGCGCAAGGCTTGTATTGGATGGGCCGGTACCTGGAACGGGCGGACCATCTGAGCCGGATGCTGCGGTTGCAGGCCGAGGCTCTGGTCGACCGCCCCACCGGTGAAATCTACTCGGGCTGGCGTCGCATCTACCGCAGCCTGGACCGCGAACCGCCGGGGGGCGGCCTGGAACTGGAACCGTCGCACGAGGGGGCCGCACCACAGTTCCAGCAGACGCAAGCGCGATCGGGGCAGGCGCAGACGCAGCGGCGGATCAGCGACGAGTACACCCTGGCGGATTCGTTCACCCTGGCCGACGACCTCACGTTCGAGCGCGCCAATCCGAACTCGTTGTGGAGTTGCTTCGCGTTGGGTCGGGAAAACGCGCGGCAGATGCGACACTGCATCAGCGCGGAGATGTGGCGGTCGCTGAACCTCACCTATCTGAAGCTGCAACGGATCAGGATGCTGGATATCTGGTTGGCATCGCCAGAGGGGTTCTACACGGAAACGGCGGAGGACATCGAGACCTTCATGGGGGTGGCGGGGGCGACGATGTACCGCGACGAGGGGTGGCATTTCATGCAGTTGGGCAGGTTCATCGAACGCGCCCAGTTGGCCAGTGGACTGCTGTTGGCGCAACTGGAAGAAGAAAAACAATCCCGGGAACACACCGAGTCGGACTGGACCACGCTGCTCCGAGTGTTCCATGCCCAGGAGGCGTACATGCGCACCTGCGGCGTGGAGATACGGCCGGAGCAGGTGCTCGACCTGTTGGTCACCGACCCGATGCTGCCCAACTCGATGCGGCGCGCGCTGGCAACCGTGTCGGGCGAACTGGGCGCCGTGGGCGCGGGGCCGGACGGGGCATCCACCGAGGCGGCAAACCGGATGGCCGGCCGGCTCCGGTCGCTGGTGCGTTACGAGTGGCCGGACTCTGACGACAAACCGAGACTGCTGATCCTGATCGCGGACCTGAGCCGGCGGTTGCACGGCATGGTCAGCGCAGTGTACTTCGACTACTGACCACTGGATTTGGCGTCACGCGTACCAATTTATCGGAGAAGCAATTTGCATGGATAAACAGGATGAACGGGATGGCATTTGTTGGATGAAAGATACGCGCCAGCTTGATGGGCGCCCCTTCGTGGGTATTTTGACGCTAATTTCCTCCGTCGGCCTACTCTGGCTTTGAACCGGAACGGAGCACCGCATCAAATCAGCGCAAACCAATCCCGTCCATCCTGTGTTTCCATGCAAATTTCCTCCGCCTCAGCCTCAACAGAGCGGGTACGCGTGAGGGCGCAGGGCGTGCTGACACTCAAGGCGCCGGGTGCTATAATCGCCGTTGCGCTTTCACCAATTCAGGAGATTCGAACTTGCGTCATTACGAACTGGTAACAATTCTCAGCCCGATGCTGAATCAGGACGAAGCATCGGCCAAGTGGGACGAGATCAAGTCGTTCATCGCCAACCGGGACGGCGAAATCACCGCCGAGCAGATCTGGGGCACCCGCCGGTTGGCCTACCCGATCCGCAAAGGAAACTACAATTTCCTGGAAGGCTCGTACTATTTGAGCACCTTCACGGTGGACAATTCCTTCAACCGGGAGTTGGAAAACTACCTGCGGCTGGACGAACAGGTGCTGCGATCGCTGATCCTCAATTGCGAGGGGCCGTTGCCCGACAAGCCGCCGCCAGGGCCGCTCACCGCCCCATCGCGGTACATCCCGCCGGGACGGGGACGGCGCCAGGACGGCGGCGGCCCGATACCGGAAGCGCCCGGAGGCTTCGGAGACCGCCGTCAGGGCGGACCTCCGCCTGGAGCTGGCGCGCCGGCGGCTCCGCCGGCGGAGGGAGCGCCGCCTCCAGGCGGACCGGCGGCCACGCCGGCATCTGCCGACCCGGCGCCTGCACCCGCGGCGGAGAACGCCAGCGCTGGGGCCGTAGCGCCCCCTGAGCCGGCCGCGGCCACCGAACCTGCCGCCAGCGCCGAGCCGGTGGTTACGGAGCCGGCAGCAGCACCCGAGCCACCGGCAGAAACCGATGGCGACGCAGAGGCGTAAGTTGCCGTGAACAAGATCATCATCATCGGCAACCTCGGTCGGGATCCCGAGATGCGGTACTCGACATCCGGCAATCCAATGACGTCGTTCAGCATTGCCAGCAACCACCGTTACACGACTGCGGCCGGGGAACGGCGCGAAGAAACCGAATGGTTCAACTGCACCGCATTCGGGCGGCTTGCGGATACCTGCAACCA
Organism: Dehalococcoidia bacterium; assembly: GCA_965203985.1. Classification (GTDB taxonomy): domain Bacteria; phylum Chloroflexota; class Dehalococcoidia; order Lucifugimonadales; family UBA3495; genus Bin87. The sequence continues at coordinate 164,775 of CBDBDS010000012.1, read as the reverse complement.
GTACCTCACCCGCGGCCAACAGGTCTACATCGAAGGTCGGCTTCGTTCCCGGCAGTACGACCGTAGAGACGGAACGCCAGGATTTTCGCTGGACGTGACGGTAACCGACATGCAAATGCTGGGCCGACGGGACGACATGGACGGCGGCGGCTACGGCGGACAATCTGAACGCAGTTACGGCGATCGAGGCGACAGCGGCGGGTACGGCGACCAACGCGGCGGGTATGGCGAGCAGCGCGGTGGCTACGATGACCGGCGCGGAGCCGGCTACGGAGCCAGCGGCGGCGGTGACCCGATGGACGTAGACGACCTTCCCTTCTGAACGACAGGATTTGAATCCCAGCAACCCGGAGGAACCTCCAGCAATGACTACGCCACAACCCGCACCTGCAACTCCGCCTCCCAGCGCGGCGCCTTCCGCTCCGGCCGGCGGGCCTCCTGCCGCCGGTGGTCCTCCTCCGGGTGGACCGGGTGGCGGCCCTCCCGGTGGTCCGGGCGGTCGGCCAGGCGGCCCTCCCGGTGGGCCAGGCGGACGGCCGGGTGGTCCGGGAGGACGACCGCCGGGAAGGGGCGGGCCACGCGGCGGAGGTCGCGGGGGACGTCGGTACGGACCGCGTCGGAGAGTGTGCGCCTTCACGGTTGAGGGGGTCACGCCCGATTACAAGGACGTGGACCGCCTGCGGCGGTACATTTCCGAGCAGGGGAAAATCGAACCCACCCGCAAGACCGGCACCTCGGCGAAGAACCAGCGGCTATTGGCCCAGGCCATCAAGCGGGCCCGCTACCTCGCCCTGCTGCCCTACGCGCCCGAACACAGCATCAACGTCGGTATGCGTTCGGGTCGCTGATCGGCCCACCCCAGATGCTGAACCTTTCGCTGCCCTGGAAACGCAGCGCCGCAGAGGCAGAGGAGGCTCCGGAGCAGCCAGCCAGGCGCCGCCCCGCCAGAAGCGCCGCCGGCCGCAGTCGTCGGCTGGGCGCGACCAGCGCGGACGCAGTCCAGGCGGCACGCGCACGCCGGCGGCTGGATTCCCGCCGGCAACGGATCGCGATCATTGTCGGGGCCGTTCTGATCCTGGTGATCGTTGGCGTGGTGCTGGCCGGGGTGTACCAGCAGTTCATTCTGCCGCCGCGCGTGATGGCCGGCGAGGTGCGTGGAGTCCGCTTCACCATGGGTGACCTGGTGGAACGGATCCGGGTGCTGCAAGGCATCAACCGCTATCAGGGGGGACAGGTGGATTTCAGCCGGATTCCATTCCAGCTGCTGACCGACCTGCTGCACGCCGAGATACTGCGCCAGGCGGCGCCCGGCCTGGGCATCGACGTCACCGACGCACAGATTGACGAGGCAATCCGGGACCAGTTCCGCCCCGAGCCGGAACCCGGCCAGGAAGCCGGCGACCCGCAATTGGAAGCGCAACTGGACGCAGAGTTCGACAACATCTACAAGAACTTCCTGACCCAGGTGAACCTCACCGACGACGCCTACCGCCGGATCATGCAGGAGCGACTGCATCAGAGCACGCTATTCGCCATCATGCTGGGCTCCCTGCCGGAAGAGGCGCCGCAGATTGAACTGCAGGCCATTGCGATGGGCCTGAACTCCTCGGCCTCGCCGGAGGCGGTGCGCGAACGCCTGGCCCTGGGCCAGGATTTCGGATCCGTGTCCCGGGAGATTTCCGGCTCCGACGGATACATCGGATGGGTGCCCGAAGGAGCGTTTCCGGAGTTTGACCGCTACCTGTTCGGCGAGACCGAAGTGGCCGAGGACGGTACCGAAACGCGCAAACCGCCCACCCTGGAACCCGGGGAGATATCGACGCCAATATACGATGACGAAACGATATTCATCATCCAGGCGATTGCCGGCCCGGAGACACGCGAGGTCGCGGCGCAGATGCTTTTCCAGATGGCCAGCGCGCGCGTCGAACAATGGAAAGACGACCAGTTGGCCCGCGGCTCCGAGGAGGGCTGGGTAAAGATCAACTTCGACAGCAATCGTTACGCGTGGGTGACCGACCAGGTTCGGCTAACCGCGCCGCGGGTCACCCCGCAGCCCCAGCAGTAAGGTCCGCGAAAAACACAGGACGCTCCGGCCACGTTCCGAATCCCTGACGACTGACCGCGAAACGTCGCATCAACTCCACGGCAGCACTATCAGATGCCCGCTAAAACGGAAGCAATCAACATCGGCCTGATGGGTCTGGGGACCGTCGGGGGCGGTGTCGCTGCGGCTCTGTCGGACAACGCAGATGAGATCCGGAGGAAGACGGGGCGCACGGTGCGACTGCGGCGGGCCCTGGTGCGCGACGCGACCAAGACCCGCGAGCCGTCCCCGCCGCCGGGTGTGCTGACGACCAATCCGGAAGACATCCTCACCGATCCCGACATCCACGTGGTGGTCGAGGTGATGGGGGGCGACACGCCGGCGGGCGACTACCTGGAGCGCGCCCTGGCCGGCGGCAAACACGTGGTCACCGCCAACAAGGAAGTGATGGCCAGGCGCGGCGCATCGCTCTTAGCGCTGGCGCAGTCCCAAGGCGTCAATCTACTGTTCGAGGCATCCGCCGGCGGTGGAATACCCATCGTCGGCTGCTTGATGTCACAGCTGCTGGCCAACGACATCCGCTCGATTCGTTCGATCATCAACGGGACTACCAACTACATCCTCACGCGGATGGCGCGCAGCCAGACCCCGTTCACCGATGCCCTGGCCGAGGCTCAGAGCCGGGGCTATGCCGAGGCCGATCCCACCAACGATGTCGAGGGCATTGACGCTGCGTACAAGCTGTCCGTGCTGGGGAGCCTGGCATTTCATCAATCGATTCCCCACGGGGCGATCCATACCGAGGGTATCGGCCGCCTGGGTCCGGAGGATTTCCGGTACGCAGCCGAGCTGGGTTACGCCATAAAATCCCTGGCGATCGCCGAGGCGCAGCCGGGCGGCGCGATCCAGGCCCGCGTTCACCCCGCCCTGGTTCCCGAAGACCACCTGCTGGCCAAAGTTGACGGCGTGTATAATGCCGTTGAGGTGACCGGCGACCTGTGTGGTCAGATTATCCTGCACGGCCAGGGAGCCGGGCGCGACGCAACTACCAGCGCGGTGATGGGCGACATCCTGAACGTGGTGAGGTTCATCGACAGCGGCGGAGCGCCGGCGCTGCTGCCCACGGCCAACGGTGGCGGTCAATCATCCGGCGACACCATTCGACCCATCGACGAACTTTCCAGCGCGTACTACATGCGACTGACGTGCGCAGACCAGGCCGGGGTCCTGGCCCAGATAGCGCGGCTGCTGGGCGACGGCAACATCTCCATCGCCACCGTGATCCAGAAGGATACCGACCCGGGCAGCGGCACCGCCCAACTGGTGATCACCACGTATCCATCCCGGGAGGCCGACGTGCAAACCGCACTGGCGGCCGTGGCGCAACTGGGAGTGGTGGTTAGCGTAGACAATCTGATCCGTATTGAACAGTAGAGCGACTGCAAACTGAACCCCGGCCCACCGATGGCATAACCAGGCAACACCGTGGCACCAGCCTCCCAAACCCGGTAGAACATGGGCGTAGGCGTATTACAACAGTACCGGGACCTGCTGCCGGTCAACGAAGAGACACCCATCTTCTCGATGGGTGAGGGGGACACGCCCCTGGTCCGGTCCCGTCAACTGGGTCCCGAACTGGGTTGTCCCAACCTGTACTTCAAGCTGGAGGGCTGCAACCCCACCGGCTCCTTCAAGGACCGGGGCATGGTGGTAGCCATGGCCAAGGCCCTCGAAGAGCGCAGCGTCGGAGTGATGTGCGCCTCCACGGGCAACACCAGCGCGTCGGCGGCAGCCTACGCCGCCTATTGCAACCTGGCCGCGTGGGTCCTGATCCCCAAGGGCGAAGTGGCACTGGGCAAGCTGGCGCAGGCCATGGCTTACGGCGCGCGGATCCTCCTGGTGGATGGCAACTTTGACGCGGCGCTGGCATTGGTCCGCGAGTTCACCAAGACCAACCCCATCACGCTGGTGAACTCGGTCAATCAGCACCGGATCGAGGGGCAGAAGACCGCTGCCTTTGAGATATCGGACGTGCTGGAAGACGCGCCGGACTACCTGTTCATCCCGGTGGGAAACGCGGGCAACATCACGGCGTACTGGCGCGGGTTCGTCGAGTACCACCAGTTGGGGCGGAACGAAGTCCTGCCCCGGATGATGGGTTTCCAGGCGGAGGGCGCGGCGCCCATTGTGCGCGGCGAGCCCGTCCCGTTCCCCCAGACCATAGCGTCGGCGATTCGCATCGGTAACCCGGCGAGTTGGAAGTTTGCCGAGCGCGCGCGGGACCAATCGGGAGGCGTCATCGACGCGGTGAGCGACGACGAGATCCTCGAGGCGTACCGGCTGTTGGCGTCGCGAGAGGGGATATTCGGCGAACCGGCTTCCGCCGCATCGGTTGCCGGCCTGCTGAAGATGAAACGCGATGGCCTGGACCTGACGGGGAAGCGGGTGGTCTGCATCATCACCGGCAGCGGCCTCAAGGACCCGGACATGGCGGTGAGCAGCGCCCAGGCAGACACCGTAGAGGTACAGCCCAACCTGGAGGCCATCGAAAACGCCATCATGGAGACGCTGCCCTCCAGATGACCGTCGCCGGACCGAAAATGAACCTGGCGGCCGTTGAGGTCGCGGTGGGTACCATCCTCAAGTACATTGACGAGGACAGCGGGCGCGAAGGGTTGTGGCGAACGCCGGAACGCGTCGCGGAAATGTACACGGAGCTGTTTTCGGGAGTGGGGACGGATCCGGCGGCGGAGATTGACGCGATCTTTTCCGATGGCGTAACCCACGATCCGGTGCTGGTGACAGACCTGCCCTTCTACTCGATGTGCGAACACCATTTGCTGCCCTTTTTCGGGCGGGCCAGCCTGGTCTACGTACCCGACCGGCACATTGCGGGGATCAGCAAAATCGCTCGGGCGTTGGACGCCACGACCCGGCGTCTGCAGGTGCAGGAACGGATCACCGCCCAACTCGCGGACGCGGTCATGTCGCGGGTGCGGCCGCTGGCCGTGGCGTGTCGCGTGGAGGCTGAGCACCTGTGCATGTCGATGCGGGGAGTCCAAAAGCCGGGCCATCGCGTCGTTACGACCGCGATACGACACGGGCAACCCGGCGGGGACAACGGTTCCGCGCCATCGTATTCCGCAAGTGAACTGCTGAGCCTTTTGGACAGCCGGGTGCAGCCGGCGCCGTGACATGAAATCCGCAACCCCAGCAACCCCGATCACTTCGTTTGAAGAAGTCCGCCAGAAATGGCAGGAACTGCTCGGCCGGTCGGTGGTCAACAACCTGTACATCACGCCGGCGTGGCAGGAGCTGTGGTGGGACGCCTTCCACAACGGCCGCTCACTGGCCGGGTTTTACCTGACCGACGCCGCCGGTCAACTGACGGGCCTGGCGTCGCTATCGCGCTGGGGCGACAATTTTTCCTTCGTTGGCAACAGCGACACCTTCGACTACAACGACTTCGTCATCGCCCGGGGCACCGAGCCGGCGTTCTTCCCGGCCTTGCTGGATGAGATCGACTCCGGCGGCGGGCAACAGCTGGACCTCTATTCCGTAGGCGAAGACTCTCCGACGCTGGCGATGCTGCCCGACCTGGCGCGCGAGCGGGGATATGCGGTTGACATCGCTGAAGAGGACGTTGCGCCGCGCATTGACCTGCCACCCACCTGGGATGACTACCTGGCCGGATTGAGCAAAAAGGACCGGCACGAACTGCGCCGGAAGCTGCGCCGGCTGGAAGGCCACGAGAACTGGCGCTGGTACTGCGTCTCGGATCCAGGCGAGGCCAGCGAACGAACGGACACGTTCCTGAACCTGATGCGGGGCAGCGATCCGGCGAAAGCCGAGTTTCTCACTCCTGAGCGTGAGGATTTTTTCCGCAAACTCATCGCTGCAACCGCGGAGGAAGGAGTGCTGCGGCTGTTCTTGATGGAAATGGACGACAAGCCGGTGGCCGCCTCGCTGTGCCTGGATTACGACGGCGTGCGGATGCTGTACAACAGCGGACACGACACCGATTACCGCTACTACAGCGTCGGCCTGCTGCTGCACGCGCTGTGCCTGCGCGACGCGCTGGAAAGCGGCTATCGGTGCTTTGACTTTCTGCGCGGCAACGAACCCTACAAATACCGGCTCGGCGGTCGGGACCATCATCTCTACCGCATAACGCTCCAGCGCACGGATGCGCTCGGCGGGCGCAGCGGCTGACGACACGAAACAGAAACACTTCACCGCTAATATTCGAACCATAGCGATCGCGCCTATCATGTCTGTGCGTGTCGACCACCGCAGGAGCGTCTTGCCTTGATATCCGACTGTACATCCCGGGTCGCTCTGATCTCCTACCACACCTGCCCGCTGGCTGCGCCGGGGCAAGGGAAGGCGGGAGGGATGAACGTGCACGTGCGCGAACTTGCCAAGGCAATAGCGAACCGGGGCGTGATGGTCGACGTGTTCACGCGGGAGCACGATTACCGATGCGACGGCTGTGAAGCGGGCAGCGACGGGGTTAACTACGTTCACGTACCGGCCGGGCCTCACGATGCGCCGCTGGGGGATTTGCCCAGCTATCTGGATGAATTTGTGGCCGGAGTGGGGGAATACCGGCAATGCCACAACGTTCGGTACCGGGCAATCCATTCGCACTACTGGTTGAGCGGCTGGGCCGGCTGGCGTCTGGCTGCCGCGACCGGTACGCCCCAGGTCGTGACCTTCCACACGCTGTCGCGCATCAAGTTGCAGTCACGTTCCGGGGAGCAGGAGCCGGAGGTGCGGCAGGAAACCGAGGAGCGGATCATCGCGGAGGCCGACTGCGTGGTGGCGTTCAGCCCGCACGAGCGGGACGCCATGGTGCGGCTGTACGGGGCCGACGGAAACCGCGTGGAGCTGATACCGTGCGGCGTCGATCTGAGTCGGTTCAGGCCCATTGGACGGACGGCCGCGCGTCGGGAACTGGGTCTGAACGGGCACAAGGTCATGCTGTACGTGGGTCGCATCGAACCACTCAAGGGCGCCGACTTGCTGCTCCATGCCGCCGCGTCGCTGGAGTCCGAAGAGGGCGTCCAGGTGCTGGTGGTAGGGTCCGACGCCGAGGGCAGCGGTGAGATCGAGCGGCTGCACCAACTGTCGGATGACCTGCAACTGGGAGACGCGGTGGAATTCGTGGGACGGGTTCCACAGGAGCGGCTGGCGCTTTACTACTCGGCAGCGGACGTGTGCGTCGTCCCATCGTTCTACGAGAGCTTCGGGCTGGCTGCGCTGGAGAGCATGGCCTGCGGGACGCCGGTGGTCGCATCCCGCGTGGGCGGGCTTTCGACAATCGTCCAGCACGGCCGAACCGGGTACTTGAAATCCTGGCGTTGTCCCGAAGCCTTCGCGCAGTCGCTGGAAATGATCATGGCCAACGAGGACCTGAGGGATAGCATGGGACGGGCCGCCCGCAACCGGGCGGAGACGTTGAGCTGGGACCAGGTGGCGGGCCGCCTGCTGGCTCTATACGAACGCCTCGGATCGGCCGGAGCGGATCAGGAGACGGTGCGGTGATGGAGCCGAGTGGCAACCGACTGCCGCCGAACGAATTCGGGTTCCCCAATTACCCGGGGTACGGCGAGCGGAATCCGAGGCGCCCCCGGCGGCCGTTCGCATCCGGGCTGCGCCACTTGGAAAGGCGGATGGTGGCCGGACTGCTGGTATTCCTGCCGGTGCTGGTGACCTATTTCGTCTTCAAATTTTTCTACGACGTGCTGGTTTCATTGCTGGAGCCGTTCGTCCGCTGGCTGAACATTCCCGAGATGGGCGGGTTCGACTGGACCGACCTGGCGGGTGTAGCCGCGGTGCTGGTGGTGATCTACATCGTAGGACTGCTCATCAGTTGGGCGGTGGCAAAGTTTTTGATCAACCAGATCCACAATCTGATCGGGCGGATTCCGGTGATCGGCGCGGTGTACAACACGACGCGGGTGGGCATCGATTTCCTGTCTGATACGCAGGAACAGCAATACCGCGGGGTAGTGCTGATCGAGTTTCCCCGTCTGGGCGTAATGTCCATCGGTCTGATCACGTCCAACCTGGGCAAACTGGACGGCGTGGAGGAGTATCTGTCCATCTACGTGCCCACCACGCCCGTGCCGTCTTCCGGCTACCTGGTAGTTGTGGCATCCAGCAAGGTGACGCCGACGGACATCACGGTGGACGAGGCGATGCGCATCATCATTTCGGGTGGCATCCTGGCCGGATCCGTCTTCTCTGACCGCGTCGTCATTGATGGCAGTGAGACGTTGTCCCCGACTTTTCACTGGCTCTGGGGAAGTGATGTCAGCGTACTTTCCGCGCCTCCGCCTTCCTGGCCAAGCCCGGCGCCGGACTTGGTTCCTACGATTATGGAAACCCAGGATTAGCGTTTTTTCCATGCGCTTGCCGGGCATTTTCCGCAGAATTCGTTTATCCCGCCAAAGATCATATCCCAGGAGGAGCAGCCCATGGATTACACACCCGAACGCGCCCTGGTGGTCATTCCACATCCCGATGACGCTGAGGTGTGGGCGGGCGGCACCATAGCCCGCTGGGTGCGCGGAGGTTCTGAAGTCCATTACGTCCTGTGCACCGACGGGAGCAAGGGCACGGATGATCCCGAGATCGATCCGACGGAACTGGCCGCCACCCGCAGCCGCGAGCAACTGGCCGCCGCGGACATCCTGGGCATCAAGAACGTGGTGTTGCTGGGACGGCCCGACGGCGAACTGGAAGACACGTCGGACTTTCGCCGGGACCTGGTTCGCCAGATTCGCATCGTCCAACCGGACGTCGTGCTTGCAAGCGAGCCCTACCGCCGAAACATGCAATGGCACCGAGACCACCGCATCGCCGGTCAGGTGGCCCTGGACGCGGTGTTCCCGTACGCTCGGGACCATCTGCACTTCGGAGAGCTGTTCGCCAACGAAGGGATCGAACCCCACAAAACCGCGACAATTATGTTTTGGGGATCCGAAAACCCGAACACCTTCGTGGACATAGCCGACGATTTCGACACGAAGATGGACGCGGTGATGGCGCACCGCACCCAGGCCCGCCAGCGCACCAGGGAGGAACTGGAAGGGTTCGTGCGCGCCCGGGCCAAAGAGGCCGCCGCAGCCGGCAACGACTATCCCGACGAGGAGTTCAGCGGCCTGACACTGGCGGAGGCGTTCCGCAGGGTGACCTTCCGCACTTAACCCCCGGACCTGGAGGCCCAAGGTCGTTCAGTTTCGTCATTGCGAGCGCCGCGTGGCAATCTCGTTGCGGCCAGGACCGTCCCTAGACCAACGGGATTGCCACGTCGCCGCTCCTCGCAATGACAACTGGAAGGCCCTGCCTGGAAGCCGAACCGGCTAAACCGGCGCGCGACGGGTGTGCCAGTCGGTGGCTTCCTGATAGGCGTAGGCAACCCGCAGGATGGTCCCTTCCGTGAAGGGGCCGCCGCCCAGTTGAACGCCGATGGGGAGTCCATCCTCAGTGAATCCGCCGGGGATCGACACGGCGGGCATGCCGGCCAGAGGGTAGCAACCCGTGTACGAGCGGCGGAAGAAGAACCGCTGGCGTACGTCGTCGGCCGATTCAAAAGGCGCGGTAAGCGCGTCGTGCCGGGGAGCGGGATACGGAGCCGTGGGCGACACGAGGACATCCACCTGCCGGAACGCCTCCTCGAACTGATGCCGGAGCAGGACCCGGGCTTTCATGGCCCGGTTCTGGACCTTGGCCGGCACGAGGGAGGCGCTCTGCAGCCGGGTGCGGGAAGCGCGGTCCAACAGCTCGGGGGCTCGACGCATGAGCCCGTCGCGGGCGCCGGCTCCCTCGGTATCGGCGATGCCCACGAAGATGGCGCCGGCGATCTCCGTTAGAGGCAGGGAAACGTCGATCACCTCGGCTCCCAACCCGGCCAGGGTGTCCAGGACGGCGTCGGTGGCGCGCCGCACGTCGGCGTGCATATCGGGGGCGTCGCACAGCTCGGTCATGCGGCCAATCTTCATGCCGCGGATATCGCCGTCGAGCATAGCCCGATAGTCGGGCACCGGTCGGCGGCTGGTGGTCGGATCCATGGGGTCGTACCCGGCCACGGCGCCCAGAACCAGCGCGCAGTCCTCAACGGTTTTGGTCATGGGAGATGCGGCGTCCATGAACCAGCACATCGGGGTGATGCCGTGCCGGCTGATGCGCGTGAAAGTAGGACGGAGGCCAACCGCGTTGCAGTAGGACGCCGGGCCGCGTCCGCTGCCGCCGGTGTCCTCGCCGACGGACGCCGCGCAGAGGTGCGCCGCCAGCGCCGCGCCGGACCCGCTGCTGGACTCGCCGGGGGTGTGGCCGTGACGCCAAGGGTTATCGGGGGTACCGTAGGGAGGATCCGCGGTGCCGCCCATGGCCAATTCGCTGAGGTTCAGCTTGCCCAACAGGATTGCGCCGGCGGACTTGAGACGACTAACCACGGTGGCGTCCTCCGTCGGCACGTTGTCCGCATAGGCACGGGAGCCGTTGCTGGTGAGGATGCCCTCGGTGTTGAACTGGTCCTTGATGGCCATGGGGACGCCGAACAGGGGGCTGTCGATGACCGAGTCATTCCCCTGGCGCACGGCTTCGTCGACGTCGGCGGCAGCGCCCAAAGCCTCCTCGCGGGTCACGGTGATGTAGGACTTGATGTCGCCATCGATGGCGTCGATGCGCCGGAGGTAGGCGTTGACCGCATCGGTGGCGGTGAAATCGCCGTTGCGGATGGCGGAAGTAGTGGCCTCGGCGGAGAGGAAGACGATGTCGTCGTGGGTGCTGGAAGAGGTCATAGTGAAGCTCCGGCGGGTTGGCCCGGCTGAATGACGGCGTACCGTTCGGCGATGATTGCCTGGAATTCTGGGGACACGTCGTGCCAGTCCAGGACGTCAACGCGGAATGGCAGGGTGGATACCTGGAAGGCTTCAATCAATAGCTCCACGTTCTGCCAACCCATAGGGGAAGCGCCGATCACCGCCAGATCCAGGTCGGACCACGGTTTAGTTTTTCCGGTCACACGGGAGCCGTAGGCACGCACCTCTGATCCGGGCACATGCTTGCGTAAGATGGACTTGACTTCTGCCAGTTGGTGCGGGGCCGCATCAATCATTGTTGGCCTCCAATCTCGTCAGTAGCAATCTGGCATCAGCCAGAAATTCCGGTATTACGTCGTAAATTTCGTTGGCCGTAGTCTCTCTATACGTGTGGGAGGTGCGGTTGCGCGCGAGGTGATAGCGCATCCAGCGGTCAACGTCGTCTATCAAACGGCTCTCCGCCGCCAGCCGGAACAGTTCCCTGCGCGTCACGCCATCCCCAGTGGTTGGGCTCACGTTAGCTTCAAGCCATCTCTTGATTGATAGACACGACAACTCGTAAGTGAACTCGAAATGCTTGTTGGCTCCCGCTCGGACCGCCATCCGGATGATGGGATCCAAACGGTCCATGGCAGTCCGGTCCTCGCTGCGTTCAATGACCGCCGCGAGACTGCCGATTGCGCTACGAAAACCAGCTAAATTCAGCGGCATGGAGCGATCTCTATAACGCAGAGCAGACCGATCAGGTCACTGCGCGTCCGCATCGGGGAAGATGGCAACCGGCTCGATGCCTTCCAGGTCAAGGTCGCGCAGGCGGTCAAGTTCCTGCATCAGGCTGGCGAAACGGTTAGCCACCTCGGGCAGGTCGGCGTCGTCGATGGGTACGCCGACCAGGTCGGCCATCTTGCGTACCTGTTCCGGGCTGAGATCGGGGTCAGGCATGGTTGTGTCCTTCCATATAAAGTGTGCGAACCGGCGGGGCTGAAGTTCGGCAACGTCTTTATTGCCGGCGCAGACACGGGTCCGGCCGGCTCATTACAGCCAACGCTGGAACCAATCCACCATACGTTGGAGATATTCCTGCCGCAACGCGACGTGCCCCGTGCGGAGGAACCCGTGGCCGCAGCCGGGGAAGCGGACCATTTCCACCTCTTTGTCCAGTCGCTTCATCACCTGGAAGTACTGCTCACTTTGACCTATCGGGCACCGGGCGTCGGATTCTCCGTGAAGCAGCAGGACCGGCGTTTCTACTTGCGGCGCGAACTTGATGGGCGACCTTTGAAGCAAGCGGTAAGCCAGGGTATCGACGCCCTCGGATAGTTCGCTGACCAGGGGGCGGCTGATGGGCATGCCGCCGGCGAGGCGGATGGCCCACTGCGCCTCCCCAAAGCTGGTGGCGATGTCGGAAGTGCCGTACATGGTCCACAGGTCGATGCACGGCGCGCCGGCCACGGCCGCGCGGAACCGGTCGGTGTGGCCGATCATCCAGGTGGTCATGTATCCGCCGTAGCTGTACCCGTGGACGCCCAGACGGTCGGTATCCACGTAGTCGCGCTGGCACACCAGGTCCACGGCCGCCATGAGATCGCGGTAGTCGTCGCCGCCCCAGTCACCCAGAACCGCGTTGACGAACTCCTCGCCGTAGGTGGACGAGCCGCGGGGATTGACCGCGAGGGTCAGGTAGCCGGCGCCGGCCAACACCTGGTGCCACGGCACGAAAGAGTCGTAGAAGGCTCCGTTGGGGCCGCCGTGAATCTCCAGCACCAACGGGTAGCGTTGGGCGGGATCGAAGTTGGGCGGATGGTACAGGCGGCATTCGATGTCCCAGTCCTCCCGCTCCAGCAGGAACTTCTCCATGGGAGCGGGCACGTGTTGGGAGAGCCAAGGGTCGTTGTGAGCAGTGATCCGGCGGCGGTTTGGTTGACCCGTTTTCGCGGAAAGGTCCATTACGTAGGCATCCGAGGGACTCGCCGGGTCTGAGCCGGTCACGACGAGCCGCCGCGCCCGGGCGTCCATGGCGAAACCCGACAGGAGTTCGCCGCCGCCCGTAATCGCCGTTGGCACGGAGCCTCCGCCCAACGCCACTGCCATTTCGTAAAGCCTGGTTTCCCCCTGGGAGTCGCCCAGGAAAACAACGCAACCGCCGTCACCATCGCCCGGCAGCCATCGCAACTCCAGGGGCGGATAGATGCCTGGATACCCTAGGCACGGGCGCAGGCTGTCGTCGGTCAATTGCCGGGGCGGGTGATCCGGCTCAAGCACGTACAGGTACGCCTGCCACAACACCATAAGTCCATCCCCGGTTCCCCCGGCGGCGAGAAGCCGTTTGCCGTCGGGCGACCAGGAGACGGCGGCAGCGTCGATAAGGCCCAGGGACCACAGATCCGGTTCCGAAGACTCTGAGCCCGTGGCGGCCCCGTCGGCGACGTCCAGAACGTATACCTCGTTGGTGGCGGTGACGTCCCGACCGCCGGATCGACCTGATATGAACGCGATGCGGTGTCCGTCCGGCGACCATGCGGGCGCCATGTCGTCCCAATCGCCGGAGGTCAGTTGACATGGCTCGCCGGTAGCGACGTCTAATAAGAAGAGGTGAAAATGGCTGTCGCCGCGCCAACCGATGGCGTCGTGGCGGTAACGGATCCGGTGGACTTCCCTGGCCGCCGGCTGGTCCGGCTCTCTGGGTCGCTCGGTTGGCTCAACGTCGGACACCAGGGCCAACCGCGTCGAGTCGGGCGACCAAGCGAACTCCCGGACACCGCCGGGAAGGTTAGTCAGCTGGGCAGCCTCTCCGCCTGAGGCCGGCATCAGCCAGACCTGGCGGGTCGCGTCGGTGTCTTTGGATCCCGCACGCAGAAAGGCTAGGGTTGAGCCATCAGGGGAATAGCGTGGATGTCCGTCGTTGTTGCCCTGGGTGAATGGCCGGTGGGACGACTCTGCGCCATCGAGGTCAAGGACGACCTGGTAGATACGCGCCCGGGGCTCAGAGGTTTCTTCATCGATCCAAGAGAGCACGTAGGCGCACCGGGCACCGTCGGGAGAGACCGCGGGGTCTCCCACGCTTTTCAGGTGACGGAAGAGGTCCGGGCCGATGGGTTCAGTCATGGGCAATCCTGCCTGCGCGAGACGACCGTAACGGGAGGTGAAGGGATAGCGAGTATTCTAACGCATCGATGGCAACAAACCAGCATGCCCGGCCTCCCTTGACACGGGCCGGACGAACGCCCCACTACAGACCCGCGGAATAATGACGGTCGGAGTGCATCGTCCGCGCGTAAGCCGAGCACGCGTTATGCTAGAATTGGCTTGCGATTTCAGTCATCGGAACTATGGAGGGTAACCGTGCCCGAGCGCATCTTGATAGGTGTCGCGTGGCCGTACGCCAACGGCCCGCTACACATGGGACACGTCGCCGGCTGCTACCTCGCCGCCGATATTTTTGCCCGCTATCACCGCATGAAGGGCAACGACGTGCTGATGGTATCCGGCTCCGACGCCCACGGCACGCCCATAACCATCCGTGCCGACCAGGAGGGTGTGGAACCGCAGGAAGTGCTGGAACGCTACCACGCACAATTCCTTGATACGTGGGAACGGCTGGGTATCTCCTTCGACCTGTTCACCACCACTCATACCGAGAATCACCAGCGGGTAGTCCAAGACTTCTTCCTGCGCTTGCAGGAAAAGGGCTACATCTACCCGGACACGATGCTGCTGGCCCACTGCTCGGGATGCGACCGGTTCCTGCCGGACCGGTACGTGGAGGGAACGTGTCCGCACTGCAGCAACCAGCGGGCTCGCGGAGACCAGTGCGATAGCTGCGGGCATACGCTGGACCCGATCGATCTGGTGAAGCCGTATTGCAGCATCTGCGGGGACACGCCCGCTTTCCGCGATTCGGAGCACTTCTTCCTGAAGCTGTCCGCCTTCCAGGAGCCGTTGCTGGAGTGGATCAATCAGCAACATCACTGGCGGCCCAACGTGGCCAACGGGACGCGGAGTTTCCTGCAGGGCGGGCTGAAAGACCGGGCGATCACTCGTGACCTGACGTGGGGCGTCCCGTTGCCGCTGGAAGGCTACGCGGAAAAGCGCATCTACGTGTGGTTTGAGGCGGTAATCGGATACCTTTCGGCAGCGGTGGAATGGGCTTCCCAAAACGAGCACGCCGACGGGTGGCAGGACTACTGGAAGGACAGCAACACCCGGACTTATTACTTCATCGGCAAAGACAACATCCCCTTCCACAGCATCATCTGGCCGGCCATGCTGATGGGGTACGGCGGCCTGAACCTGCCCTACGACGTGCCGGCCAACGAGTTCCTGAGCCTGGAGGGCCTCAAGTTTTCCACGAGCCAGAACTGGGCGGTGTGGGTGCCGGACTACCTGGACCGGTACGATCCCGATCCGCTGCGTTACCTGCTGTCGATCAATATGCCGGAGAGCGGGGACACCGACTTCACCTGGAGCGAGTTTGTACGACGCAACAACGACGAACTGGTGGCCACCTACGGCAACCTGGTGAATCGGGTGCTGCGGTTCACCTACCGCAACTTCGACGGCCAGGTGCCTTTGGACGCGGCGGCTCCCGAGGACATGGAACTCCGCCTGTTGAGCACGGCCCGCGAGGCGATGACGGCGGTTGACGATAGCCTGGCGCACACACGGTTCCGGGCGGGAATCAGCCAGGCCTTCGGTCTGGCGCAAGAGTGCAACCGGTATCTCGACGCCCGGGCCCCGTGGCAGGCGATCAAGGAAGACCGAGCGCACGCCGCCCGCTCGCTGGGCACGACCATCCAGGTGCTCAACTGCCTGAAAGTCATGCTGGCGCCGTATCTCCCGTTCACCAGCCAGAAGCTGCATGGCTTCCTCGGATTTGACGGGGAAATCACCGACGAGCCGTGGGACTTCGACGCGCTGGTCGGGGCCATCAAGCCGGGAGGCATGTTGCGGAACCCGTCGAACCTTTACACCAAGCTGGACGACGCGGTGGCCGAGCAGGAAGCCGGCCAGTTGGGCGTCTCCGCCTGATCCCGCCGGTTCCGGAGCGATCCACCGTGCAGACCGGGCTGGACCTGCAAACCGTATCGATTTACGCTCCGGTGGTCGACCAACTGGCCCAGGTCGAAGAGCAGCTGCACGAGCTCTGCCAAACCGACATCGCCGACCTGGACCCACTTTTGGATTATGCCCTGCGTTCCGGAGGCAAGAGGGTACGCCCGGCGCTGACCCTGCTGGCGGCGGAGTTCCACGAGCACGAGCGGAAACGGTCCCTGATCATGGCGGCGGCGGTGGAATTGCTGCACCTGGCGACGCTGATCCACGACGACACCGTGGACAACGCCGGCCTGCGGCGAGGCAAGCCGACCATCAACAAGATGTACGGCAATCACGTCGCGGTGCTGCTGGGAGACTACCTGTTCGCTACGTCCGCTACGTTCGTGTGCGATACCGGCGTGGTGCGGGTCATTCGCCGGTTTTCGGAAACGATCATGGAGCTGGCCAGCGGGCAACTCATCGAGTTCTTCACCACTTTCGACCCGTCCAAAGCCCGCCGCCTGTACGACGAGCGCATCTACCGCAAAACGGCATCGTTGTTCTGCACCTCCGCCGAAACCGGAGCCATACTCAGCGGGGCGCCGGAGAACCAGGTGCAGGCGCTGCGCACGTACGGATACAACGTTGGCATGGCCTTCCAGATCGTTGACGACCTGCTGGACATACAGGGCGATGCCAGCGAAATCGGCAAGCCCGTGGGCAACGACCTGCTGCAAGGGGTGCTGACGCTGCCCACCATCATGCTGATGGAACGATATCCTGACGACCACCCGATAGACCGGCTATTCGCGTCCATCACAAACGGCGGTGCGGACGTCGACTATTTGTTGCAGAAATCGCTGGACATGATAGAGGGTTCCAGCATCGTGCCCGATTGCTTCGCGGTGATCCGTGACTACTGCGCCCAAGCCGCTGCCGCCCTGGACGACCTACCGGAATGCGCTCCACGACGCTCGCTACTGGAAATGGTCGACTATATCCGCGAGAGGTCGCGCTAGACGCGCGCGTCACGACAAGCGGAACCGACGGTGGCCGGCGTCAGCACGGGCGGTGGCACTCCGAGGTCCCAAGGCGGGACGCCGCCACGGTGCGCGCGAGCGGCTGATGGCTTATAGTTGCGGCGAGCGCATCGACGTGGCGCTGTTTCATGCCTTGAACGGGGACGGAGCAAGATCATGACCTCATCTGCCAACGCTGGACCAAACCTGCAACCGCTGCCACTGGAAGGCCTGCGCGTGCTCGATGCAACGCACATCGTGGCCGGGCCGTTCTGCTCCATGATCCTGGCGGACATGGGAGCGGAGGTGATCAAGATCGAACGGCCGGGAACCGGAGACCAGGCGCGCAGGAACGAGCCTTTCGTGGAGGGTCCGGACGGCTCGCAGATCAGCGCGCGCTACCTTGGGGTCAACCGCAACAAGAAAAGCGTATCCCTGGATCTGAGAGACCCGGTCGGCAAACGCGCTTTCGAAAACATGCTCAAGGTATCGGACGTCCTTCTGGACAACTGGGGGCCCGGAGCCATGGGACGCCTGGGTTTCAGCTACGAGCGGCTGAGCGAGATCAACCCCGGTCTGGTGTACGCCAGCATCTCCGGCTACGGGGACAGCGACGGGTTGCGCGGGCCCTACTCCAACTGGCCAGCCAACAACCCCTGCGTCCAGGGCATGGGCGGCTGGATGGTGACAACGGGGACGCCGGAAAGCGGGCCTCAAATGGTGGGCGACAACATGGGAGACTCAGTGCCGGCGGTATGGGCCGCGCTGGGCGTGATGCTGGCGTTGGAGTCGCGGCGCAAGACCGGTCGGGGGCAGCACGTGGACATGTCGATGTACGACTGCATGGCGGCCCACACCACCAGCAGCATGCCGCTGTTCCAATCCACCGGGCAGGTGACCACCACGGCCCGCGAGAACATGTTTTCGGCGCAACTGACGCTGCGGGCGTCGGACGGTTACGTGGTATTGGCCGGCGCCGGCGACGCCGACGACAAGTGGCGGGCGATGTGGGATTTGGTGGGGCGCCCCGAACTGGCGGATGATCCGCGCTACCTGGGACGGGGCGTCACCGGCCCATTTTTCTCCAGCCACATCGTGCCGGCCATCGAGGAATGGTCCCAACACATCCCGAAGCGGGAGTTGAACCAGCACCTGCTGGGTTGCGGGTTTTCCATGGGCATTGTCCAAGATGCCGCCGATCTGGACAGCTGCCCGCACCTGGAGACGCGGAATATGTTCGTGGACAGCGGTGACACCTACGGAGGCTCCTTCCGGACGGTGAACACGCCGGTGCAGCTAACTGGATGCATGGACACACCCCTGAATCCGCCGCCGACGCTGGGCCAACATAATCGAGACGTGCTTTGCAGCATCGGCGGGCTGACGCCGGACGAACTGGCCCAGCTGGAAGCCGAAGGCAAGGCATGAGGCGGAGATGGCGGAGACGCGACAGTCCCCGGAGAATATCGGGTGATATACTGCGAGAGGAGCCCGGCGGCGGGCCGTGGCTATTCGTTGAGGGGTCAATATCGGTCAGCGCCAGCATCATAATGGCGTCCGCCATTGCTCGTTGCGAACACTGCGGCGGTTGGCCGGTAGTTGGATTTTTCAAGAGACTGACCGAACAGGAAGACGGGGTGATCATAGCAGGCATGGCCCTGCTGTTTCCCACAGCGCTGGTTTTCTACTCGGGGGTCAAGATGGTTTTCTCGGCTTACAAGGAATACAAGAGATGGCGAGAAGCCTGGCAGCAAGAGCTGCTTGAAGAGGGACGTCAAGAGGGCCAACAGGCTGAGCGCGCCCGCCAGAGGCGCGAGCTTGCTGAGCGAGGCCTGTCGCTGGATCCGGAGGCCGAAAAAATCCTGTTCGGCGAGTCGGATAACCAATCCTCACAATGACCCCGTCGAGGCATGGGCGCCACAATCCGGGCGCAGGCGACCGGTTCATTGCTGGCAAAGGAAAGAACGATGGTATTTTCCGCTTATCGGGACTATAAGAGGCAGATGGCCCTTGAGCAGATGGAGCGTGAAGAAAAAGCCGCGGAGGCAGCCCGCGAGCGGAAACTCCGTGAGCAAAAACGGGAGGCAGCGATTCGCGCGGCGGCTCTAACCCAGGAGCGCAAGCGCGTCGCTCGTGTGATAGAGGAACATAGTTTGTCTTTGCCGGTAGAGGCCCGCCGCGCCCTGCTCGGTGAGCCCGGCGGCTGTTCTTGCGGCTGCCCGGACTGTTGTCCGGCCACGGATGGCGCAGCATAGTCCATTTTGACGATGCGCCTGTTCTAGGCGCTGGATGGTTACAAAATGCCAACTTTTCAGGCCCCACGGGGCACCGCCGACCGTCTGCCCACAGAGCAAAAGTACTGGCGCTACATCGAGGGTCATGCGACTGACGTGGCCCGGCGGTTCGGCTACGGCCGGATCGACAGCCCGATGTTCGAGGACGCGGGGCTTTTCGTGCACGGCGTCGGCGAGGGGACGGACATCGTCGAAAAGGAGATGTACGTCTTTGAGGACCGGGGCGGCGACCACTTGACCCTCCGGGCGGAAGGAACGGCGCCGGTGTGCCGCGCCTACCTGGAACACGGCATGCACAACCAGGCACAACCCGTGCGGATGTACTACCTGTGCCCGGTGTTCCGCTACGAACGGCCGCAGGCCGGCCGGTTCCGCCAGCACCACCAGTTCGGCGTGGAGGCCATCGGGGATGGCGACCCGTCGGTGGACGCCGAAGTCATCGAGCTGGCCTGGACTTTCATGCACGACATCGGTCTCTCCGACATCACCCTGCTAATCAACAGCATCGGGGACGGGCAGTGCCGCCCGGAATACATAGGGGCCCTGAAGTCCTATTACCAGGGCCAGACCTCCAACCTCTGTCCGGACTGCCGGCAAAGGCTGGAGCGCAACCCGCTCAGGTTGCTGGACTGCAAAGTGGAGACGTGCCGCGCGCTGGGCGAAGAGGCTCCGAAATCAGTGGAGTGCCTCTGCGGGGAGTGCCAAACGCACTGGGATAGGGTCCGCTCATACCTCGACGCGGCGGGCATTCCCAACCGGGTGGACCACCGGCTGGTGCGTGGTTTGGACTATTACACGCGCACGGTGTTCGAGATCCAGCCGGCGGTGGAAGGCGCCCAGTCGACGATCTGCGGCGGCGGGCGCTACGACGGCCTCATCGAGCAGTTGGGCGGAAGGCCCACGCCCGGCATTGGATTCGGCAGTGGCATCGAACGGCTGGCGCTCAACCTGCGGCGGGCCGAAACCCCGGTTCCTGATGAGCCCTCCCCGCGCTACCTGATTGCGACGATCGGCGAGGACGCCCGGGTCGAGGGCGTTCGGCTCGCCAGCCGCATGCGCAACGCCGGGGTCGGCGCGATCCTGGCCAACGGCGGCCGCGCCTTGCGTGGGCAGATGCGCCAGGCCAACGCATTGGGTGTCGAAGCCACCGTGATAATCGGCGATGATGAGGTTCGAGACGCGACCGTGGTCGTGCGGGACATGGGAACCTCCAGCCAGGAGACCGTATCGGTTGAACGGTTCCTGCAGCAGGCCAGCGTGGGATAAGGCAGTGGGTTCACCCGAACAAAAATTGGGCCGGCGACATCGCCGGCCCTTTGTATTGCCAGGAGGGGAAATTATTGGAACAAAAATCCGCAAATCTGACAGCCCGATTGTTGACATAGAACAATCGTTTGTTAGAACATGTGCTCAACACAAATGCGCTGCAACCAGCGCGGCAGGAGTTGAAATGAGCACCGACACCCGCAACGGCATCATCGACGCCACCCACGCCGTAGCCACCTCCCGCATCCCGGCGGGCGGCCGGCGAATATCCTACCGGGGATACCTCATCCACGGAGAGGTCCCGTCGATTTGCTATGTGATCTACGGGCGCAACGGGTTCGGACAACTGACCGAACTCGGCGCAACTCGCAGCTTCCCCGATGCCATGCTCTGGGTCGACAAACACTTGGTGAACATGCGGGGAATGCTACCGGCGGGGATGCCCGGAAGCGAACCGCCGCCGGCGCGCCGCACGCTGCGAGCCGCGGCCTGAGCAACCGTTAGCGACCATGGAGCAACCGAAGAGGACCATTGCCTTCCGCCGGGTGGTCGACCTGACCCATCCGATCAAGCCGGGCATTCCCATCTGGCCGGGAGATCCACCGGTGCATTTCGAAACGACGGCCAGCCTCGCGGCCGAAGGTTATTTCCTGCGACGGTTCAGCATGGGGGAGCACAGCGGCACGCACATTGCGACGCCATCGGCGCTTCATGATCAGGGCTCAGGGCCGGACGGCATCTCGCCCGAGGCCCTGATTACCCCGGCCGTGGTGATCGATTCCCGCAGCAGCTCCGGGATGGACCCGGACCATGTGCTGACGGTCGAAGAAATCTTCGATTGGGAGCGAAGGCACGGCAAGATCGCAGCGGGTGCCATGGTATTATTGCTGACCGGCTGGCACCGATACTGGGACGACCCGGAACGGTTCATCAACCTGGGGGCCGATGGCCTGATGCATACGCCGGGGTTCAGCAGAGAGGCGGTGACGTTCCTGCTGGAAGAACGGGCAGCGGCCGGGATCGGGATCGACACGCACGGAGTCGACCCCGGAATCGACGCCGAGCTACGAGTCAGCCGGACGGTGGCGCAGCGGGACGGCATCGCGCTGGAATGCCTGAACAACCTGGACTAGTTACCGGCTACCGGCGCGACGCTGGTGATCGGCCGGTTGCCGCTGGTGGGTGGGAGCGGGAGCCCGGCGTCGGTTCTGGCACTGGCGCCTTGACCGACACGAAAAACCGCCTGTGGTTCCGGGCGTCTTCGCGAAGGCCGCGACCACAGGCGGATCCGGTTTCACCGGGATGTGACGGTTACAGGGCTCCCGCTCCCGCCGACGCGCACTGCTCGTCTTCTTCGCTGGTGCCGCCGCCGACACCGCAGGCTCCGACCACCGCGCCGTCCTGCACGATGGGCACCGCGCCCTGGCCGAAGATCATCTCCGACCCGGAGCGCTCCCGGATGCCCGCCGGCGTGGGAGCCGTGGCGCGGTCCTGCATCTCGCCGCTGGGTCGTCCGAAGGCCGCCGACGCGACCGCTTTGCCCTGGCAGCCGTAGGCCGACGCCCAGATAGCGCCGTCCATGCGCTGCACGCCGATCAGCCGACCGCCGGCGTCCACCACCGCGACGCTGATCTTGATGTTGAGTTCGTTCGCCTGGGCGATGGCCGCCGCCATGATCCGGTTGCTGTCTGCGAGTGAGATTGCCATGTTTTGCCTCCTGTGTGCAATCGGCCTGAGCCGGTAATCAGTGCAACATCATAGATGCCGCCCGGACTCTGGGCAAGGATACTGATAACAACCGCAGCGCCATCGAAGGGCATGACTCTCTCAGTCCCAGGTGAAACGCACCCGGGCGATCAGGTGAGCAAGGACGTTATGACAGAAAACCACGACGGCAATCGATCAATTTGGCGGTTCTTCGACGGGGCGGTGTCAATCAGCATCAGTATGCTGGTGGCCGTACTCGTCAGCGACTGCGCGCTCTGCGACCAACTGCCGGGCCTGGGCTGGCTCAAAGGGCTGACCGAACGGGAAGACGGAATTATAATAGTGGCTACGCTGCTGCTGTTCCCCACCACAGCGGCGCTATACGGAGGTTTCAAAGTGTTCTTTGCTGCCAAAGAAGCGGTCGAGAAAAGAGCCAAAGCCCAAGGTCGAAAGGAAGAACGCGAGCGAATCCAGCGAGAGTTGGCAGCGCAGGGAATGCCGCTTACTCCCGAACAAGTCGCCATCTTGACTCGCGAATCCGAATAATGCGTCCGGCTGACTTTGGACCGTCCGAGACCCTATCGCATCGGATGACAATTCCCTCGTGTTGACCCGCCGCATCATACCTTGCCTGGATGTCGACGCCGGCCGCGTTGTTAAGGGCACCAGCTTCGTGAACCTGCGGGACGCCGGCGACCCGGCGGAACTGGCGGCGCGCTACGACGAGGAAGGCGCGGACGAGCTGGTCTTTCTGGACATCACCGCCAGCAGCGATTCCCGCGACACCATGGTTGACGTGGTGCGCAGTGTTTCCGAGCAGGTCTTCATACCGCTGACGGTGGGTGGCGGGATCCGGTCCATTGAGGACGTGCGCCGCATGCTGAACGCGGGGGCGGATAAAGTCTCGGTGAATACCGCGGCGATCAACACGCCTGAGTTGGTTTCCGAAGGGGCGGCACAGTTCGGCAGCCAGTGCATCGTCACGGCCATCGACGCTCGCCGGGTTGTGCCGGGGGAAGAGTTCCCGGCTCCGCGAGATCCTTCGCTAGCGGTGGACGCCGCCTCCGGGTGGCAGGTCTTCACCCACGGCGGCCGGAACCCCACCGGTCTGGACGCGGTCAAGTGGGCAGAGCGAACCGTCGCGCTGGGCTCCGGCGAAATCCTGCTGACCAGCATGGACGAAGACGGGCAGCAGGACGGTTACGACCTGCCGCTGACCCGCGCCATATCCCGGGCGGTGCCGGTTCCGGTGATCGCCAGCGGGGGCGCCGGAACCCTGGAACATCTGCATGACGCCTTCACCGACGGCGAGGCCGATGCGGTGCTGGCAGCCAGCATATTCCACTTCGGCACATATTCCATCGCGCAGGCCAAGGAATACCTGGACGCCCGGGGCGTTCCCATGAGAATCTGATCGCCAACCGGCACCAACGGAAAGGAACCTGATGAGCGCTATCACCACCGTAATCTTCGACATGTTCAACACGATAGCGCAGGACGGTCACGACCTATGGCGGCAGACTTTCGCCGCGATCATCGAGGAACAGGAGCTGGATACGACGCCGGAAGAATTGCGGCACGCATGGGACTACGGCGCCGGCAATTTTCGAGACCGACGCACCGCCCCGGGAGCCCCGTTCATTTCCTACCTGGACGGGTGGGCCGAAGCATTCGCAACAGCGTTCGTCGAGCTGGGCGTTGCCGGGGATGGCATGGCGGCCTCCCAAAAGTCGATAGACGATCTGGGAACGCGACCTTTGTTCCCGGATTCGGCCGAGGCGCTGTCGATTCTGGGGCAAACCCACCGGCTGGCCGTGATCTCCAACGCGGACGACGCGTATCTCGACCCCGTGGTGGCACGCATACCCGCCAAGCTGGAGGCTGTCATATCGTCGGAGGCCGTTCGGTGCTACAAACCCGACCGTCGCCTGTTCGACGCGGCCGTGGCAGAACTCGCGGTGCATCCTTCGGAGTGCGCGTACGTGGGCGACCGGCAGTTCGAGGATGTCATGGGTTCCCGGACGGTGGGCATGACCGCCATATGGATCAACCGATCAGGTCAGTCGAAGGACCCAGCGTTGCCCACCCCAGACGCGCAGATCCGTGACCTGCTGGAATTGCCCGACGTCCTGGCCAAACTCGGGTAGCCGCTACCCAACGGAGGACATGATGAGCGAAGTGAAACTGGACGACAAAGGGTTGGTACCCGCCATTGCGCAGGACATCAACACCGGCCAGGTGCTGATGCTGGGGTACATGAACCCCGGCTCGCTCAAGCGGACGGTGGAAGGCACCCAGGTGTGGTTCTACAGCCGCAGTCAGGAAGACCTGTGGCATAAAGGCGAGGTGTCCGGAAACTACCTGAATCTGCGCGAGTGGTACGTCGACTGCGACGGCGACACCATCCTGCTCAAGGTGGAGCCCGACGGCCCGGCCTGCCACACCGGGGAAGTTTCGTGCTTCTACACCCGGATGGAAGACCTGCCCGATGACTATACGAGCAGCGACGGCGGGCCACGGGTGCTTGACGAACTGTTCGCGGTGATCAGGGACCGGCAGCGGGAAATGCCCGAGGGCAGTTACACCGCCAGGCTGCTGGCCGAGGGCACCAGCAGGGTGGGGCAGAAGGTGATCGAAGAAGCCGGCGAGGCGGCCCTGGCGGCGGCCACGGGCGAAACGGAAAACCTGCCGGGCGAAATTGCCGACCTGCTGTACCACACGCTGACTCTCATGGCATCCGCCGGCGTGTCGCCTAACGCAGTGTGGGAGGAGTTGCGGGCCCGGCGCGGCTAGGACGCGGGGCCGTTGACCGTCAAGTCGGGCACCTTCTCGCCAGCGGCGTAACGCCGCCACTGGCCGGACCGGTAAACAGTGACGTTGCCGGACCCCAGGGCGGTTGCCCCGCCGGGATCCAGGAGCACGCCGGAACCGCCGTCGATGCCCAGGACCGTCAGCCCGAAGGTTGCTGAGCCGGACAGTTGCCCGGTAATGACATTGGGGTCGCTGCGCTCGTGGTGGGGCAGGACCATCACGTTGGGCACGATGTCCAACGCCGGGGAGACGGGCGAGCCGGACGACGGGCGGCGCATCACCGAACCCAATACCATTGCTCCGGCGCTGGAGCCAGCCCATATCGCGCCGGCATCGCACGCTGATTTGACCGCGTCGAACAGGAGTGACCCCGCAAGCACGGAAAGCAGGTGCTCCGGACTGCCGCCGGTGAAGTAGATGACGTGGGCGCCGTCGAGTTGCGCCACCATACGGGGATTCTCGGCGTCTTCGCGGCGGACAACGTCCACACCAAAAGCGGATGCGCCCAGGCCGGTGAAATGGCGCACGCCGTTGTTCGCGGCGAGTCCGGGGTTCTCAAAGGCAGCGGCCGTTGGTACGATGGCGACGCGGGGGGGCGCCTCTCCGGTTGCCTCAAGGACATGATTATCCATGCCGGCGCAGGACGCCCGGAACTCGTCACCCCCAACCAGTAGAATACGCCTCACCACGTGTTTGCACCCTCGCTACCAGCTTATTATGACCCTTGGAGAACTGGCGATGTTCGAGTTTATACATCACGTCCGAATCCTTGTCCACGACGCCGACGCCATGGCCAAGTACATCGAGGAGAACTTCGGCATGACGCCGGTGAAGATCGAGGTGTTTCCGGCCCGGGGCATGAAGAACGCCGTGTACAAGGTGGGCCAGACCAACGTGGAATTCACCGAGCCGTTGGATCCGAATTCGGCCATGGGGGAATACCTGAAGACATTCGGGCCGGGCCCGTACCATCTGGCCTTTGGCGTGTCCGACATCGCGGACAAGGCCGCCGCCCTTTCCGGCAAGGGGAACGAGATGCGCGGCGAAAACGGCATGTCCCGCAGCGCGGAGGGATACATGACCGCCAACATCGCCGCCGCCAGCGCGTTGGGCTACCCGTTCCAAATTGCCGAAGGGTAGCCGGAAAGTGTCAATGCGAGCGAAGCGCGGCAATCCCGTTGTCGCAAGGGAGTCCTTGGGAGCAGACGGTGCTGCTACGGCGTGGAGATTGCCACGGCGCAAACGCCTCGCAATGACAACCTCCTGAATTCTGAACAGTTACCGCGGTGACTGTCGCCGGGACGCGAAATACGCTCGGATGCTACCATGTAAAGCCCGGCCCAATCTTTTCCCAGTTGGATGACCATCATGCTCGTGAAAGACACCGTAGCCGCAATTGTCGCCGCCGCCCTGGAGCAGGCCAACCGCGACGGCGTGATCAACGTCGACGCAGCGGCGGACATCGAGATCGAACGGCCCAACAATCCGGAGCACGGCGATTTCGCCACCAATCTGCCCCTGCGCCTGGCCCGGGCGGCTCGGGCAAATCCGTTGCAACTGGCGCAACTGATCGCAGAGCGGATCGAACCGGGACCCGAGATCGACAGCGTCGAGCCGGCACCGCCCGGGTTTATCAACTTCAAACTCAGCGACGAATGGCTGCAGCGGCAGGTGGAGACCGTCATTGCCGCCGGCGAAGGTTTCGGGTCGGCTGAAGCGGGCGCCGGGCGAAAGGTGATGGTCGAATTCGTCAGCGTCAACCCGACGGGCCCGGTCCACGTCGGTCACACCCGGGGCGCCGTGCTGGGCAGCGCGCTGGCGAACACCATGCAGGCGGCCGGGTACGAAGTTACCCGGGAGTATTACATCAACGACGCCGGTTCCCAGATGGAGGCGTTTTATCGCTCAGTCTGGACCCGCTATCAGCAGGCCCTGGGTCGGGACGCGCAGATGCCGGAAAACGGATACCAGGGAGACTACATTGCCGACATCGCCGGGGAGATCATCGGGACCGAGGGGCCGGGCCTGCTGGAACTCGCGGAGCCGGCGGCCATCCGCCGGATCGGCGACATCGCCCGGGAGAAGATGGTTGCGCTGATCCGCGATGATCTGGACGCTATCGGCGTGAATTTCGACAACTGGTTCAGCGAACGGTGGCTGTTCCAGAACGAAGACACGAACACCAGCGATTACGACCGGGCGATGGCCCGGCTGCGGGAGGGCGGCCACCTCGGCGAACGGAGCGGAGCGCTCTGGTTCAATTCCATCGCGCTGGGCGATGACCGGGACAACGTGGTGGTGCGTTCGTCGGGCGAACCGACGTATTTCGCATCGGACATTGCCTATCATTACAACAAGTTCAGCGGGCGCGGGTTCGACCGGGTGATCGACATCTGGGGCGCGGACCACCAGGGCCATGTTCCCCGGATGAAAGCGGCGGTTTCCGCCCTGGGCGTGGAACCGGAAAATCTCACCGTGCTGATCTCCCAGATGGTGACGCTGAAACGCGGTGACGAAACGGTGCGCGCCTCCAAGCGTACCGGCGATTTCGTCACGCTGCGCGAGTTGGTGGACGAGGTGGGCATGGACGCCTGCCGCTACTTTTTCCTGGCGCGGGCGGCGTCCACGCAGATGGAATTCGACCTGGAGCTGGCCACCCGCGAATCGTCGGAGAACCCGGTGTACTACGTGCAGTACGCCCACGCGCGCAACGCCAGCATCCTGAGCCTGGCCGCCGAACGCGGGATCGACTTCTCAGCCGGTGACGTCTCTCTGCTGACGCACCGCAATGAGCTGGCGCTGATCCGCACGATGTTGCGGCTCTCCGAGCTGATCGTGCAGGTGGCGGAGAATCTGGAGCCACACCACCTCCCCCACTACGCGATGGAACTGGCAACCGCGTTCCACCATTTCTACGAAAATTGCCGGGTCATCTCAGCCAACCCGGAGGAGAATGAGCTGACGCTGGCACGGCTCAAACTGGTGGCCGCCGCGCAGGTCGTGTTCCGCCGAACCCTGACCCTCATGGGCATGTCCGCGCCGGAGCGCATGGAGCGGTGACAGAGCAAGCCGGCGACCGCAGAACAACGACGCCGGGGGCCTGACAATGCCGGGAATTACAAAGCGCTCTCGCAAAGCAAACAGAACGGTGGATACCATGTCATTGCGCGAGTGCATGGCAGATTACCACTCCACCATTATCAAGGGTATGATTGCCCTGGCTGCGGCCGCGATTTTGGACTACGCGGGAATGGCGACGGCGGTAATAATCACCGCGGTACGTCTTGCCGGATGACCGGGAGATTTCATTGACGTTGCTGGGGTTCGCCGGCATGACGGTAGCGGTAATGGTGACGCTGGTCAGGGTATTCCGCTGAATTCGGTAATAATTGCAGCCGTATAACTTGCCCTGCACTGCCGTCGGGTGTATATTGCAGGGCCTATGCTATCCGATTTCATAATCGCATCCGGGTTCGTAGCGGATGCCGTGCGCCCTTGCGATTCTCGTAGCCCGGCCTGTAACGCTCTGAGCAGGAACATGGGCGGTCGCGCGGCAGGCAAAGGTCGATAATGGGCATCCTCTGGCGCATCATCGGCATGGCCGGCAACTATCCGTCCCGGCTTTCCCTCGCCTACATAACCGCTTTGGTGTCAATCGGGTTCTCCCTGGCTCTGCCGTGGCTGTTCGGCAGCGCCATCGACCTGATGGTGGGTCAGGACCCGGTCACCAAGGAGTTCTTCGGGAAGGACTTCACGCTGACCGCCCTGCTGATGTTCGGCCTCGGCATCCTTGGCGTAAGCCTGGGGCGTGGCTTCTGTGACTTTGGTCGCACCTACACGACGGAGTCCCTTTCCCAGAAGGTCGCCTTCGACTGCCGAAACCTGCTGTACGACAAGCTCCAGAACGTGAGCTTCGCCTTCCACGACAAGGAGCACACCGGAGACCTGATGTCCCGGGCTACGGCCGACGTGGAAGCCATGCGCCGCTTCGTGAACATGGGCATGATCCGCTCGTTGGACGTAGTGGTGCGGATCCTTGCGATCCCGATCATCCTGTTCGTGGTGAACTGGCAGTTGGCCCTGCTGAGCATGATCTTCGTGCCGGCCATCGTCCTGCGCTCCTCTTTCGTCATGCGCGCGCTGCGGCGCAAGTGGCTGCACGTGCAGGAAGTGATGGGCCAGTCGGTGACGGTTCTGCAGGAAAACCTGGCGGGGATGCACGTGGTCAAGGCATTTGCCTCCGAGGACTACGAGCGTTCGAAGTACAACCGCAAGGCCGAGGAACTGCGTGTCGAGTACTACGACGCCGAGCGGATGCAGGGCACCAACAGCGCGTGGATGACGCTTTACTTCACCTTCGCGCTGGGCGTCATCCTCTGGATCGGTGGCTGGCTGGTGGTGCGCGGAGACCTGACGCCTGGTCAGCTCGCGATGTTTTTCCTTTACCTCAACCAGCTGACTTTCCCGATCCGGGCCTCTGCCCAGATCATCAACACTTTCTCAAGGGCGATCTCCTCGGGCCAACGGTTGTTCAACGTGCTGGACACGGTGTCACCGGTTACGGAGCGGGCCAACGCAAAGGACATGGGTCGGGCCAACGGTCACGTTCGCTTCGACAACGTCGCGTTCGCCTATGAAGATCGGGCGCCGGCGCTGCGGCAAGTGGACCTGGACGCCAGGCCAGGACAGGTAACGGCGATCCTGGGCGCGCCCGGCAGCGGAAAGACCACCGTGGTCAGCCTGTTGCCACGCTTCTACGACGTGACGTCGGGCGAAATCACCATCGACGGCACGGACATCCGGGATTTCACGTTGCAATCCCTCCGCCACAACGTGGGCATCGTGCACCAGGACGTGTACCTGTTCAGCGCGAGCATTCGCGACAACATCTCTTACGGCGTGGTGGGCGCCACCCAGCAAGACGTGGAACGCGCGGCCAAGGTGGCCCAGCTGCATGACCAGATCATGTCGTTGCCCGGCGGTTACGACACGTGGGTCGGCGAGCGCGGAACCACGCTATCGGGCGGGCAACGTCAGCGACTGTCCATCGCGCGGACGATACTGATCGACCCGCCGGTGTTGATCCTGGACGACTCCACGTCGAGCGTGGACGTCGAAACGGAGCGGCAAATTCACCGCGCGATGACCGAGGTGATGAAAGGCAGGACCACCTTCGTGATCGCCCATCGCCTCAGCACCGTGCGGGAAGCGGACCAGATCCTGGTCCTGGACAAGGGCGTCATTGCGGAACGAGGCTCGCACAATGAGCTGGTGCGCAATGACGGCATATACCAGAGCATCTACGAACTGCAACTGCGGCCGCAGGAAGAAGTGTTGCTGGAGGCAGCGGTGCCGGCCTACGGGAGGGCTGCCCTATGATGCGCGGAAGCGGAATGGGCGGCGGCATGATGGGAGGGATGCGTGGCACCTCCGCCGACAGCATGTTCGCTCCCACCAACGACAACCTGACGGACGAGGACGTGGTCGGGCGCGTGTACGACAACCGGGTGGTGACGCGTTTTGCGACCTACATCAAGCCCTACCGCAAATTCGCGCTCATCGCCCTGGTGTCGTTGCTGACCTACGCGGCGGTTAACGCGGCGATACCGTTGCTGATCAAATACGGCATCGACTGGGCCATTGCTGAAGGAAGCGTAAACCGGGTCCACGTCATTGGCGCCGCGTTCATGGTCATCACCGTGATCCACTTCCTGTCCAACCGTCTGCAATTCATTTTCATATCGTTGACGGGGCAGCACATCCTGTACGACCTGCGCTCCGGGATGTTCAGCCACCTGCAGAACCAATCCAACGCGTTCTACCACCGGACGCCGATCGGCCGCATCATGTCCCGCATGCAGTCGGATGTGCTGCAATTGCAGGAAACCTTTGAGCTGCTGGCGCTGGCGTTAGCCGAGTTGGTGACGGTGGGCGCGATCATCATCCTGATGCTGGTGATCGACTGGCAATTAGCCCTGGTGTGCATGCTGGTGGTGCCCATTCTCACGCTGATCATGATGTACTGGCAACGGTTCGCGCGGCATTCGTTCATGCGCATCCGCCGGGCCATCGCCATGGTGAACGGCGAGTACAACCAGAACATCACCGGCGTGCGCGTGGTGCAGAGCCTGAACCGCCAGGACGAGAACCTGGCGCATTTCCGGACCCTGAACCAGGAATACCTGGACGCGAACCTGGAAGCGGCGCGGTATTCGGGAATGCTGCAACCACTGGTGGAGTTGCTGATCGGTCTGGGCATCGGTATCGGCGTGGTGCTGTTTGGCGGGTTCCTGTTGCAACGGGACGCGCTGGAGGTGGGCACGCTGGCCGCATTCGCCCTCTGGATCCAGCGGTTCTTCGAGCCGATCCGCCAGCTCACCATGCAGTACAGCCAGTTGCAGCGGGCGATGGCAGCCGGCGTGCGTATCTTCGAGGTTCTGGACCTTGATCCGGACATCATGGACAAGCCGGACGCTGCGCAGTTGCCCGAGGTCAAAGGGGAGATTCGCTACAACGACGTGACCTTCCACTATGTGGAGGGCACCGACGTGCTCAAGAACGTCAACCTGCACATCAAGGCCGGCGAGAACGTTGCGCTGGTGGGATCGACCGGCGCGGGCAAAAGCACCCTGGTGAACCTGCTGCACCGGTCGGCGGACGTTACGGGCGGGTCGATCACCGTTGACGGATACGACCTGCGGGACGTGACCCGAAATTCGCTGGTGCACCAGATGAGCATGGTGTTGCAGGAGCCTTACCTCTTCTCCGGCACGGTTAGCGAGAACATCCGGTATCAAAATGGGGACACTACCGAAGAGGAAATGATCGCCGCCTCCAAAGCCGTGGGAGCCCATGACTTCATCATGGAAATGGACGGCGGCTACGAATCGGAACTTGCGGAACGCGGGGTCAACCTGAGCATCGGGCAGCGGCAGTTGATTAGCTTCGCCCGGGCGATTGTCGGCAATCCGCGGATACTGGTGCTGGACGAGGCGACTGCGAACATCGATACCCACACAGAACTGCTGATCCAGCAAGCATTGAACCGGATCCTCAAGGACCGAACCTCGATCGTTATCGCACACCGCCTGTCCACGATACGCAACGCTGACAAGATCGTGGTGCTGGACCGGGGCCGCGTCGCCGAGGTAGGCTCGCATGACGAGTTGCTGGAAGCCGGCGGTGTGTACGCCCAGCTCTACGCCATCAACTACGGATTGTCCGGGCCAAGCGTCGACGTTGCGCCGGTTGGCGGCGAGGTCATCGGAGCGGACGGCCTGTCGCCGGCGGCGGCTGACTGAGCGAAATAGGAACGCGCCTCGTTGGAGCGGCCGCAATGGCCGCTCTTTTTTCGCGCCTGGCTAGCCTAATCACCGGCCAAAAAATCGCGGATCACCGCCGCCAATTCTTCGGGCTTGTGGTACCCGATGTCGTGAATGGTGTCCGCGATCCAGTGGACGCGGCCGTTGGGCAGGGCGGCTTCGGCGGCGGCGACCATCACCTCGCGCTGGCGCGAAAACTGGGAATTGGCCCGGTCGGCGCGGGGGCCGGCGGCAACCACCAATGCGGGGATCATGATGCGTGGAAGCACCACCGAAGGCGGCTCGTTCCACATGGTCTCCAGTACCTGGGCGTGGTTGTCGGGGCGCAGGTTGTCGTACATCTGACCATCTTCGCCTTCGTAGACCATGGTGAGCGCGATTTCCGCCAGGTCGTCTCCCCAGCAAAAGGAGAGGTTGGCGGCCAGGCGTTCGAGATACTCGTCGCGGGTACCCGCCACCAGGCGCGGAGCCAACCGCTGCCGGAACGCCTCCCAGGTGGGGTTCGGCAACAGGCCGCCGTCCTGGAAACCGCCGTCGATCATCACGACACGGCTGACGCGGTCCGGGAAGCGCATCGCCAGGTTGCTGGCCACGTGTCCGCCCCACGAGTGGCCCAACACCGGGGCGCGGGAGATGCCGAAGTGGTCCAGCAGACGGATGGCGTCCTCCGCCAGGGTCTGCCAGTCGTAGCCGCCGGGCGCCTGGGTGGTCGCGCCGTGTCCCCGCTGGTCGGGGGCGATGACGCGGTACCGATCTGAAAGGAACGGCGCGAGACGACGATACCAATGACCGGACGAGGCCAGACCGTGAAGGGCAAGGAGCGGTTCGTTAGGGCCTCCCCAATCCAGATAGTGCACGTCCAGTTCGCCCATCGAGGCGACGGCGGGGCGCGGAGAGTTGTCACTGCGAGGCAACTGCGAGTCAGGCATATCGACACATTGGCTCCCGAATTTGGCGGCGATTATACGCCGGGATCGGTCCGGTTAGCGAAAGCAGGAGCAGAAATTCAGTATGCTAAAATCGCGGCACAGCGTCCAGACGCCGGGCGAGGGAGTTGCCATGACCGAACGCTATCACCTCGGCGACTATTCCCAATTGGTGGCGCATGCTGCGGCCAAGCTGGATTCCGACCGCGTTCCGGCGCGGCTCCGCGACCACGATCACACCCTGTGGAGCGATGATCCGGCGGAGATATCAGACCGCCTGGCGTGGCTCACGCTCCCGACCGATATGCGGTCGACGCTGCCCGGGTTGTACGAATTCGCCAACGCAGTCCGCTCGGCCGGATACCGTCATGTCGCGCTTTTGGGAATGGGAGGCAGCAGCCTGGGGCCGGAGGTGATCCGGCAGGTGATCGGCTCCACTATGGCTGACGGCGCATACCCCCGGATGCTCACCCTGGACAGCACTGTCCCAGATTGGGTGGCCGCCGCAACGGGGCAGGTCAACCCGGCGCGCACCCTGTTCGCAGTATCGTCGAAGTCGGGGACCACCACCGAGCCGCTGACCTTCTACGCGTACTTCCGCGGGCTGGTAGAAGCTGCGCTGGGAGTGGAAGCTGCCGGTGACAACTTCATCGCCGTCACCGATCCAGGCACCCCATTGGCCAAGCGAGCCGAGTCGGAAAATTTTCGACGCGCGTTTCTGAACAACCCGGACATCGGCGGCCGTTATTCGGTGCTGTCTTTCTTCGGCCTCGTGCCGGCTGCGCTTACCGGGGTGAATCTCGATCGACTATTGGCATCAGCCGAGCGGATGCAAGCGCGGTGTTTGGACGACGCGCCGGCTTCTGAAAACCCGGGCGGTTGGCTGGGAGCCGTGATCGGGACGATGGTCAAGCATGGGAGGGACAAGCTCACGCTGATCTCCACCGACAGCATGGCTCCCTTCGGGCTCTGGGTGGAGCAACTGCTGGCGGAGAGCACCGGGAAGAACAGTACCGGAGTGATCCCGGTGGCGGCGGAACCGCTGCCGGACGACGCAGGTCAGTGCTACGGAGATGACCGCTTCTTTGTACAGCTGAGGCTGGCCAACGACGACAACACGGTACCTGACGGCGCGGTGGAACAACTGAAAGCGGCGGGTCATCCGGTAGCCGTCCTGGAGTTGGCAGACGAATACGACCTGGGCGCGGAATTCTACCGCTGGGAGTATGCCACCGCCGTGGCCGGGCACGTGCTGGGCATCCACCCCTTCGATCAGCCGGACGTGCAGGGCGCGAAGGATCGCACGGTCAGCGTGCTGGAACAGTGGCAGCAGGACGGACAGTTGCCATCCGCGCGGTCGGATGACGGCGCCGCACTGGCACGGCTGCTGGAAGCCAGCCGATCCGGGGACTACCTGGCGATCATGGCGTATCTGCCGGACACGGATGCGATACGCGAAACCGTCAACCGGCTGCGCCTACGGGTCATGGCGAAATACGGAATTGCGACCACCATGGGATACGGGCCGCGGTTCCTGCATTCCACCGGGCAGTTGCACAAGGGAGGACCGGGGTCCGGCATCTTCCTGCAACTGACCCAGGACCACCAGTCGGACATCACGATACCCGGGTGGGATCTCAGCTTCGGAGTGCTGGCCGACGCCCAGGCCCTCGGGGATCTACAGGCCCTGGACGATCTCGGCCGGCGCACCGTGTCGGTTCACCTGGGCAACGATCCTGCCGGAGGCATAAAACGCATAGTCGATGCTGTGTGACCAGGGGCCTTTCCGAAGTCATCGTCAGAATCAGGATTTGCCGGGTTATGGGATTTTCGGGATTGTGGTCATTACTCAGCACCATCTACTCAATCTTGATAATCCCCAAATCCTGGCTCTGACGATTGATTGCCGCCGGTAAGAACTAAGGAGAAGAGAATCTTGGAACTTGGGATGATCGGACTGGGGCGGATGGGCGCCAACATGACACAACGCCTGCTGCTGGCCGGGCATAGCATCGTCGTCTACGATCAAAACCTGGCCGCTGTGGAGGCCAGCGGGGCCGGTGGAGCGATTGCGGCCGTGTCGCTGGCCGACCTGGTCGACAAGTTGGCCGCGCCGCGCGCCGTGTGGATCATGCTCCCAGCGGGCGGAGTAACGGACGGGGTAATCGACGAGCTGGCCGGGCTGTTGGCTGCGGGAGACGCCGTGATCGACGGCGGCAACGCCAACTACAAGGACACGCTGCGCCGAGGCGAAACGCTTGCGCAGCGCGGCATCCACTTGATGGACGCGGGAACCAGCGGCGGGGTCTGGGGTTTGACCGAAGGCTACTCGCTGATGGTCGGCGGCGACACGGACACCTACCAGCGGCTGGAACCGATCTTCCAGGCGTTGGCGCCGGGCGAGGACAAGGGCTACTCGCACGTTGGGCCCACCGGGGCCGGTCACTTCACCAAGATGGTGCATAACGGCGTCGAGTACGCCCTGATGCAGTCCTACGCCGAAGGGTTCGAGTTGCTACAGGCCAAGCAGGAGGAGTTCGACCTGGACCTGACCGCGATAGCCAAGACGTGGCAGCACGGCAGCGTCGTGCGCTCCTGGCTGCTGGACCTGGCCGTTCGCGCGCTGGAAGAGGATCCGGGGCTGGAGAGCCTGGCGGCTTACGTGGACGACTCGGGCGAGGGGCGCTGGACGGTGAACGAATCGGTGGAGTTGGCGGTGCCGACGCCGGCCATCACCGCCGCGCTGTACCAGCGGTTCCGGTCGCGCCAGGAAGAGCCATTCGGCGCGCGCCTGCTGGCGGCCCTGCGCAACCAGTTCGGAGGGCACGCCGTCCGTGAGGCTGGCTCGCAATGATGACGTCCGGGCCGAACCTGCTGCGTGACGATGGTGACACGGGCGGGGTAACTGCCGTCGTGATAATGGGAGCCAGCGGCAACCTGACGCGCACCAAGCTGGCCCCGGCGCTGTTCAGCCTGTACCGAAAGGGACGCCTGCCCGCCGATGTGCGGGTGATGGGCCTAGCCCGAGATGCCATCGATGACGATCAGTTCAGGAAACGACTGCGCGAGTCGATAGAGGATGCCGGCGACGAGGAGTGGGAGGAATTCGCTAGTCGACTGACCTACGTGTCGGCGGACGTCACTGACACCGGGGCGCTGAAGCGGGTGTACCAGGAGATCGCCAAGTCCGCGTCGGAGCAGAGCGACACGTTGAACTGCCTGTATTACCTGGCGCTGGCTCCCGGGTTGTACGAACCGGTGATCCACGCGCTGTCGGATGCGGGTATGGCGGACGAGGCACCGGGTTGGCGGCGCATCGTCATCGAAAAGCCTTTTGGCTCCGATCTCCAGACCGCGCAGCGGTTGAACCGCCACGTGCACAGCGTGTTCCGGGAGGAGCAGGTCTACCGCATTGACCACTATCTGGGCAAGGAGACGGTGCAGAACCTGCTGGTGTTCCGGTTTGCCAACTCCATATTCGAGCCGATCTGGAACCGGAACTACATTGATCAGGTGCAGATCACGGTGGCCGAAGACGTGCTGGTCGGCGAGCGGGGCGAATACTACGACCGTTCCGGCGTCCTCAAGGACATGTTCCAGAACCACCTGCTGCAACTGCTGGCGCTGATCACCATGGACCCGCCCTATGCCTTTGCCGCCGACGCGCTGCGCAACGAGAAGGTCAAGGCCCTGAGCGCGGTGCGCCGCCTGTCACTGCGGGATGTGCGCGACAACGTGGTGATCGGGCAGTATGACGGCTACCACTACGAACCCGGGGTGTCGCCCGGCTCGCACACACCCACCTATGCCGCGCTGCGCCTGTACGTGGACAACTGGCGCTGGCACGGCGTGCCGTTCTACCTGAGGTCGGGAAAGGGACTTTCGCGCAAGACGACCGAGATGATCATCCAATTCCGGTCGCCGCCGCACATGCTGTTCCCGGTGCCGGACGACGTGGACATACCCGGCAACACGCTGTCGATATGCGTCCAGCCCAACGAGGGGATGCGGCTGGAGTTCCAGTCCAAGGTGCCGGATGCGGACCTGGAGATGAAGCCGGTATCGCTGGAGTTTCACTACCACGATGGTTTCGCCGGGGTGGAACTGCCGGACGCCTACGAGCGGCTGCTGCTGGACGCGCTGGAAGGCGACGCTTCCCTGTTCACCCGCAGTGACGAAATTGAACTGGCGTGGAGCATCATCGACCCCATCGTTCACGGGCTGGACCTTCCGGGCGCTCCTGCGCCTTTCCGGTACCTGCCCGGGATGGACGGGCCGCCCAACGGCGAGGAACTGCTGCGGAGCGACAGCCGGCGCTGGCTGCCGGGCTGTGTGGAAGTGGGATACGGTATCTGACTATCGCCAACTGTGCGGCATCGAACGGAACCAATGCAGGGGCGACCGGTGAGTCGCCCCTGCTGATTCAGCACGTCCCGGCCGCGCGCTAACCGTTGTTGAAGATGTCGTTGGCGATGTCCATAGCGCCGCGGGCGAATGGGATGCCGGCGTAAAGGGTCATGTGACCGAAGATCTCGATGATCTGGTCCTTGGTGAAGCCGATGTTGAGGGCGCCGCGGATATGGCTCCGCAGCGGCCCCTCGCGTCCCAGGGCGGCGAGGCAGGTGATGGTGCACAGGCTGCGGCTGGGCAGGTCCAGGCCGGGGCGGGTCCAGGTTGCGCCCCAGTAGTACTCGCCGGTGACGCGGCCTAGCTCCCGCTCTGCCTCGGTTGGGGGCGCCGGACGGGCTCCGCCTCCGCCTCCCATGTAGTTGCGGCGGTACTCGTCGCCGCGCTGGAACAGGCTGTCGGGGTCCTCATTGGAGTCGTGGATGCGGGCCGGCGTGAAATCGATGCCGCGCTCCTCAAACACCTCTTTGCAAAGGGTGAGGGCCTGGATGCCGGCGGGGGCGCCGCCGTACCAGGTGTCGTGGATGATCAGCTCGACGACCTGCTCCGGGGTCAGGCCGATGTTCAGGGCGTTGCCCAGGTGGCGCTTGAGCTGGACCTCGCGGTTCAGCACGATGAGACACGACAGGGTGATCATCTCGCGCTGCGCGGGAGATAGCGCGGGACGCTTCCAGATGGTGCCGAAGAGCGCCTCGCCCAGTATTCGCTCCAGGTCCGGCGCGATGTCCCACGCGCCGGGGGACGAGCCGCCGGTGATCTGCCCGCCGCCGAACATGCGCCGGGTTTCCTGCCCGCGTTCGTAGCGATCATCGAGTTCAGTCATGTCATGCCTCCAACAGGGTTGCGCCTCAGGGTCGGCGGCAGTGTAGCAGAAGGCGGGGCGATGCGGACACGCGGCGCGTTGTCGCCGGTGACACCCCGATGCTAAAGTGAACCCGGAAATCGCCGGCCCAAACAGGAACCTAACGATGACAACCACAACACTGGAAACCATCACACCGCGAGAACCGGTCGTACCTCAGCGGCCGACGGAGAGCAAGGAAGAAACATCGGCGGTGTTACGCGATTGCGCGGCTCGCTCTAAAATTATGCGCGATTACCGTAGCGAATTGCAGGTCAAGTACCCTGACCAATGGATTGCTTTCGGCGACAACTGGAAAATTGTGGCGGCAGACACCCACGCGGAAGTTTTGGAGAAACTGAGGGCCGCTGGAGGATATTCGCCCCATTCGGTGGTGCAGCGGTTGGAGACCAACCCGCCCCGGCGCATCCCGACCGTCTGGCGTAAGCGCACGGGATGATCGTCGGCGAATTTACCGACGACGGTCGGCCTTACATTGGTGGCTTCGTAACCTTGGCTCGCTTGGGGGTCAGGGGACGAGTACGCTTTTTGATTGACACCGGCTCGGACACCACCATCCTGCACTCCGATGCAGCGGCAGACCTTGACTGCCCGTTCGACCTGCTGGACCACCCCGCTGAGTTCATCAGCGCAGGTGGCGCTTTGCTATATTACATGGAGCCGGCCGTGCTTTCCTTCAACGATAGCGACGGTGAGACTTGTGAGTTTGAGATCGACATTTCCGTCGCCAAACCTGGGCCTCTCACCGACGGCTTGGATTCGCTGCTGGGGCGCGACCTGCTGAACCAGATGCGCATGGATTACGATTTCCGGCGAGGCAGCTTAGCGCTACGCCAGGACTGAGCCAGCGGCGGCGGCCTCGCGTCGCCCGGCCGCGCTCAGGTTGGATCGCCCAGGTTGATGGTGTCCGCCGTCATGGCGACCGAAGCGAGATATTCGGCGGGCACAGCTTCCAGCACCGTATGTCGGAGCAGGGCATTGACCAATTCTTGACTGGCCCCGACGTAGGTTGAATCGAGGTCGATGTCGGTGGCCACGAGCCAGGCTCGGTCGGCCGGCCACCAGATGTTGGGCGGCTCGGACAGGAAGTGGTTGTAGAACGCGGTGATGTCCTGCAATTCGCCCGTGTAGAGCAGATAGTGGCGACCACAGCCCCGGATCCGCTGCGCCCTCCTGATGTCACGGGGCGTGGGCAGCGGTCTACCGTTTCCATCCGATGTGAGCATCGCGCTGCCGCTGGAGTACAGTCCGTAGCCCTCCCAAACTCCGAAAAAGCACTCCTCCGGCGTTCGGGTGAATTGCGATAGGAAAGCGGCCAACTCCGTTGCCGTCGCCTCGTCCATGCTGCCGTGGTCGGGGTCCTCACACCACGGGGCAACAACTCCTCCGTGACCGGATAGCGGGGAACTG
Organism: Dehalococcoidia bacterium; assembly: GCA_965203985.1. Classification (GTDB taxonomy): domain Bacteria; phylum Chloroflexota; class Dehalococcoidia; order Lucifugimonadales; family UBA3495; genus Bin87. Next base: position 124,839 of record CBDBDS010000012.1, on the reverse strand, counting down.
ATGCCTTCGAAGGACATCTGCGGGTGATAGACCCGACCGGACCAAGCGGCCACAGAAGACCACGGCACCATCCGGTCAGATGCGTCCCACGCCGGGTGCAGGACGCGCGCGTAAGCTTCATATCCGCCCGGAACCAGCGCGCCGACGGACGCGAAATCGGAGGACAATCCTTCCTCCACCCAGCGTCCGGCGGATACCTCCGTCAGGAAGGTCAACCCGCGCGGGTGGACGCTGAATTCTGGGGCATGATGTTGCCGCTGTTCCCCGGAGGACAGTCTCCGAAACAATCGCGAAAGGACATCCAGCATGGCGTGCGCTCCTTCGTGCGCGTGCTATCATCCGGCCATGATAGACCTACTCATCTCCAACGGACAGGTAATTGACGGCTCGGGGAGCCCCGGGTTCCGGGCGGCGGTGGCGGTTACGGGCGATACGGTGACGATTCACCGGGGGGACGATGCGGACCTGCGGGAAAACGCCGCGCGGGTGATCGACGCCACCGGGCATGTGGTTTGCCCGGGGTTCGTCGATCTGCACTCCCACGCCGGGCTGACCATTCTCGGTGAACCGCACCACGACCCGAAGGTGCGCCAGGGCGTCACCACCGAACTGGTCGGGATCGATGGCATCTCCCACGCCCCGTTCAAGACCCAGGAGGATTTGCACCGCTACATCTGGCTGGACGCCGGCTTGAATGGCTACCCGCCCATGCCGGCGGACTGGCTCACGGTAGCCGACCTGCTGGGCAAGTACGACAATACCGTGGCCATCAACATGGCCTACATCCTGGGCAACTCGCCGGCGCGCATCTGGAGCGTGGGCTGGGACCAGCGGGCGGCCACCGCGGGCGAGATCGCCGACATGCAGTCGGTGGTGCGGGAGGCCATGGAAGAAGGCGCGTGGGGACTGTCCACCGGCCTGGATTACCCGCCGGGCGCCTACGCGGACACCGACGAACTGGTGGCGCTGTCCGAGACGGCGGCGGCGCTGGGCGGCATCTACCATACCCACACCCGGGCCAGCCTGCTGAGCCAGGGGTACCTGGCGCCGTGGCACGAGGCGGTGGAGATCGGCCGACGGAGCGGCATACCGGTGCATCTGACACACTACCGACAATCGGTGTCGGGCGTGGGCAGCCATTTGGGACACCTGGGGCTGGTGGAAGACGCCCGAGCCGAAGGGATCGACTGCACCTTCGACTGCTACACCTACCCGTACTCCGGCACGACGCCGACCATCGGGTTGCCGCACTGGGCCAAGGACGGCGGGCCGGAGCGCCTGATCGCCGCTTTGCAGGATGCCGACGACCGGGCGCGGATGAAGCGGGAGATCACGCCGAGCCGGCTGGAAAACAACTGGCTGACGAACTTCACCAAGCCGGAAAACCAGATCTACGACGGACGGCTGATCACCGACATCGCGGAGATGCGCGGCCAGGATCCGGCGGATACGCTGTTCGACCTGCTGCTGGACGAGAACCTGGGCATCAGCACAGTGGGGCTGGGTACCAACGCGCAGACGCTGTATGCCTTCGTGTCCCATCCCTACGGCATGATCGCGTCGGACGCCATCCTGTTTGGCGAGTATCCCAATCCACGGACCTACGGATGTTTCCCCATCGTGCTGGCCGAGTTCGTGCGGGCGGAGAAGCACCTGCGGCTCCCGGAGGCAATCCGCAAGATGACGTCGTTCCCCGCGCAGCGGCTGGGCATACCGGACCGCGGGCTGCTGCGCGACGGATTCAAGGCGGACATCGTGGTGTTCAACATGGACACGGTTAAGGCGCTGGCGACGAAAGAGAACCCCAAGCAGTACCCGGTGGGCATCGAGTACGTGATCGTCAACGGGCAGGTGGTGATCCAGCAGGGCGAGAACACCGGGGCGCTGGCGGGTCGGGCGCTGCGTCGGGGCCGGGCGGCGACGTAACCGGCACCCATGGCGGACTCGGTTTCCCCCGACTACCAATTTTGTCCGCGCTGCGGTGACCCGCTGGGTACCAGGGTCCGCGGCGGGCTGCCCAGGCCGTCGTGTGAGCAATGCGGGTTTGTACACTTCCGCAATCCGGCGGTTGGAGTCGCGGTGGTGGTGCTGGACGAATGCGGCAGGGTGTTGCTGGGCCGGCGGTCGGCAGGCGGGAACGTGGGTGAGTGGTGCATCCCCTGTGGTTATGTCGAGTGGGGCGAGGACATCCGTGATGCCGCGCGTCGGGAGTTCGCGGAGGAGACGGGGTTGGATGTGCAGATTGGCGAAGTGTGCGCGGTGCATTCCAACTTTCACAACGCGGCCTCGCTGACGGTGGGGGTCTGGTTCCATGCAACCATTGTCGCAGGGCAGGCCGCCGCGTCGGATGACCTGGACGAAGTGGGCTGGTTTGCGCCGTCGGACCCGCCGAAGCCGCTGGCGTTTCCAACGGACCGGTTGGTGCTGACGGACCTTGCCGGCAAACCAGTAACCACCTGATGGCGAAAGGCGCAGTCATCATTCAGCATCACCCCGTGGAGACGCTGGGCGGCAACTTCACCGGTGTATTGAAGCACGCAGGTTTCGATCTGCACCATGTGCGCGTGTGCGACGGCGCACCGGGCTTCGCAGAGTTCGACGCGCCGGACCTGTCCGAGCTTGACCTGGTGGTGGCGCTGGGCGGGCCGATGTCGGCCAACGACAACTACCCGGCGTTGATCCAGGAGATGGCCTACCTGCGCGCGGCGGCCACTGGCGACGTGGGGAATCAGCGGGTGACTCCAGTGGTTGGCATCTGCCTGGGCGCGCAGTTGCTGTCGCGGGCGCTGGGGGGAGCCGTTGCCCCAACCGGCGGATACCAGTTCGGGTTGCGCAAGATCGACGTCACCGCGGACGGCGCCGGAGATCCGGTGTTCGGCGAGATCGCCGTCCCGCTGGTGCCCACGCTGCATGGGGAGCAGTTCACCGTGCCGGCGGGCGGGACGCTGCTGGCCCAGGGAACGATGCTGCGGCGGGATGGCGCCTACGTGCGGTTCCCGATGGCCTTTCGCTATGGCACGTCCTATGGGTTCCAGTTTGAGCCGCAGCTGACCCTGGATGAACTGCAGGTCTGGAATCGCGAGTTGGCGAGCGACTATGAGCTGATGGGCGACCGGTTTGATCCCAGGGAAGAGGCGGCCCGCAACCTGCGCGAATTCACCGCATTCGCGCCGTATCACGAGGCGCAAATGGGACGGATGCTGGAAGCGCTGCTGGGGCAAGCCGGCCTCCGGTAGGGGTCATGATTTCCAGCAGGAGCGACGGCGTGTAACCGTTCAGACTTGCGAGGCAAGTGTCATTGCGAGCGCAGCGCGGCAATCTCGTCGGTGCCGGGGAGTCCGTTGGGCCAGACGCTGCTGCTACGACGTCGAGATTGCCACGACGCGAGCGTCTCGCAATGACAACCTCCTGGATCCTGAACACTTGCGACGGCGTTTCTCGTTTGACTTGCAGCCGGGCGAATAGTAATCTTCGTGCGTGCGTGACGCAGGCGGCGCTACGGGCGAAGCACATTGCGTCGACGCACTGAACCGAGAAAACATTTCGCATCGGAGGTACCACACCATGGCTTACCAAGGGATGACGGCCGAACACATCTGGGTGGAAGGACACAACGGCGACGCGATCAACGCTTACCTGGCGCGTCCGTTGGGAGCGGGCCCATTTGGCGCGGTGATGCTGTTCCACCACATGCCCGGCTGGGACGAGGCGAGCAAGGAAATGGCCCGCAAGTTCGCGCACAACGGCTACATCGCCATCATGCCGAACCTGCACTACCGACAGGGCCACGACGACCCGGTCGCCAACAGCAACAGCATTCGCGAGGCGGGCGGTATGCCCGACGACCGCACGCTGGGCGACGCCGAGGGCGCCATCAGCTACCTGCGCCATCTATCCAACTACAACGGCAAGGTTGGCATCATCGGGTTCTGCTCCGGCGGGCGGCAGGTGTTCCTGGCCGCGTGCAAGCTGAAGGGCCTCAGCGCGGCGGTGGACTGCTGGGGCGGCGGCGTGACCCCGCGGGGACAGCGAGCCTCCCACGGCAGCCATGCCCCACGCGCCCATCGAGTTCGTCAACGACCTGTCCTGCCCGCTGCTGGGGATCTTTGGCGAGGATGACGCGCGCCCCTCGGTGGACGAGGTGAAGGCCACCGACGCCGCGATCAAGGCCGCCGGCAAGTCCTGGGAGTACGAGATCTACCCCAACGCCGGCCACGGGTTCGTCGCCGTTGACCGGCCCAGCTACGCCGTGGAAGCGTCCAACGCCGCCTGGCCGAGGATCTTCCAGTTCTACGCGCAGCACCTGTCGTAGAAACCACCTGATACGGTCGCAAAACGAAGGGCGGGTCCAGTTGACCCGCCCTCATCGTTGTCCGTTCCCCAGTTCTCATTTTGGATGATTCATTATCGACTGCCGCCGCGGATATAGGGTTCGAGCGGCGGCATGGGAAAATCGATCTCGACATACTCGCCAGGTTGAATTCGGTTCACGGCGGTGATGATGTCGCCGACGTGCGGGCGGATAAGACCCCAGTTGTTTTTCATCAGAACCATTACGGCAATCCGTCTAATGGCGAGATTTTGCTGATGTTGTATGCCCTGGTCGGGAGATATCAGCAGTTCATATCCAGATTCCTCCGCCTGTACTATCAGAAGGCCGTTAGCCAGTCGCTCCCAGCCGAGTTGCTCAGCAGTGTGGACTGTGTGCCCCGTTAAAAATCCCCGCAATGCCCTCGGCGTTGAGTGATCAAACAGTATCAGCATAGACCACCGGCACTTCCCGCAGCGTCGCCGATTCGTGCTCCAGCATGGCTTTTACCTTCGCTATGTCCGATCGCGTACCACTCATCGAACTCGTCTAGCGTCGTGCCCGACGCAAGGTTGTCATGCACTGTGTACAGCGGGAATCGACTGCGCCTGAATATCCAGACCCCAGCGAATATGCCCGGGTTCTGTTCAACCAACGGGCAAGTTCTCCAAATAGCGTCGTCCGGCCCGTTTTGCCTGCTCTCCGGATTACGCATCCGGGGCACTCCCTCGGGATAGTCAAGCCGGTAGTCGTGCAGTTCGTTGGCCTCATAGCATAAAGCCTCCACTACCCGCTCAATCGCTACCCCGAACCGCTCCGCAAAATCCCTCACCGTCATCCCCGACGCCAACGCTCGTACAGCCGGTACAGTGGCACGTCGGTTCCCTTGAAAACCCACAGCCCGCCATTCCGCTGCGCATGCCGTTCTACCGCCGGGCAGTGCTGCCAGTTCGCCATCGTAAGGCCTCCCTGTACACGTAATCAGCAGGGGCGGGTTTTGCGACCCGCCCCTGTCATCGTAGCACAACGCGCGGCGGCTCTAGTTGTCAGTTGACTCGAAGGCCAGGGTAGCGAAGCGCATGAAGATGCCGCCGCGCGGGGCGGCCAGCGGCCCGTTGAGACAGAGACAGGCGATGACATATTGCGAGCCGGGTTCGCCGACCTCGGCGATCTCGACCCGGTGCGGAGTGTTCAGGCCGACGATGCTGCCGTAGGCGCGGTCGATTTCGCCGTTGACCCAGACCTCGCCGTAGTTGTCGAAGTTGGTCTCGAACCAGACGCGCGAGCCGGCGACGCTGGCGCCGTCGATGGTTTCGGGCAGGGTGACGGCGATGCGGTACCAGGCGAAGGTGAAACCGACGGACAGGCTCTGCCGCACGTTGTCGCAGACGTCCCACCCGGAGTCGTCATAGTCGGCCAGGCGGGCCGGGGTGGCGAGAATCTGGGCGGTCAGGCCTTCGTTGGGTTCGCCGGGCACGAGGCCGGGAGCGACCCGCCAGGGTTGTCCGCCGACCTTGGCGCGCCCGTCTGCGGTGTTCAGGTCAACTGCGAATCTTGGCATCGTGAAACCTCCTGTCGTTGACAGTCCGTCGCGGCGGCGGAAGCCGCAGTCCAGAAAATCCCGATGAATTCCGGCAGAGTCGGAATGGCGGGCGGGAATTTAACGAAACTCCCAGAGATTGGCCGCCGTGCCGCCGAAGACCATGTCCCGCGCCTCCGTGCTCGGGTAGTCGATCAGCTCCATGGGGAAACGCAGAGCGTTGCGGTAGCCCTCCCGGTTGGCCGAGGGCGGGAAGTCGCTGCCCCACATGAGGCGGTCGCCGCCAAAAGCCTCGACTGCCATTTCGATCAGCGGCGGGATGTTATCGAAGGGGATGGGTTGGCGGAAGGGTTGGGGCCGCGGGCAAAACTCCCCAAGGCCCGGTATCTTCATGTACACGTTGGGATACTTGGCAAGCTCGAGGGTTTTCCGGTAGGCGTCCATGGGGATTTCGGTGTCGGCGCGGCCCGGGCCCCAGAACGCGCCGACGCCGGCCAGGTGCTCAATGACGATGTTCAGGTTCGGCAGTTCGCGGATGATCTCCTCGAACTCCGGCGCGGCGTAGTGTTCCGCGGGACCCATCACGCTGGCAACGACGCCAAGATCGGCGCACTTGCGCCAGAGGGCCAGCGGGTCGTCACCGGGAGACCGCCACGAGCACTGGAAACGCAGGCCGTCTGCGCCCTGGTCCTTGAGTTCGGCGACACGGTCGACCGCATCGGGCTGGGTGTGGTCGACGATGGCGATCACGGCGAACCGACCGGGGAATCGTTTAACCGCCTCGATCAGGTAGGTGTTGTCGAAGACGCCGAAGAACTGGGTCAGGACGGCCTGGTCGACGCCGGCCCGCTCCATCTCATCGAGGAGGATTTCGACCGGTTCGAACCAGTAGGGCGAGGCGTGGCAATGGGTGTCGATAACGGTAGCCATGGCATCCTCTCCCTAGGCAGCGGTAGTCCCGCCGTCGATCACCACCTCGGAACCAGTGACGAAGGACGATTCGTCAGAGGCCAGATAGATTGCGCCGTAGGCGATCTCGCTGGGCTTCCCGACCCGACCCAACGGGAGCCGCTGCATGCGCAAGGCCATGTTGGCGGGGTCGTTGAGGGTATCGGCGATCATGTCGGTTTCAATCGGGCCGGGGTGGATAGAATTGCAACGGATGCCCTCGCGAGCATGCTGGATGGCGGTTGACTTGGTGAACAGGCGCACCGCGCCCTTGGTGGCGGTGTAGCTGGCCGAGCCGTTGGGGCTGCCCACCAGACCGGCGGTGGAGGAGATGTTGATGATCGAACCGCCGCCGGCGTCGCGCATGGCGGGGATTGCCGCCTTGGTGCCGAGGAAAACGCCCTTGGCGTTGACGGCGAAGATGCGGTCCCAGTCATCCTCTGTGGTTTCCTCGATGTTCTTGCGGATGAGGATGCCCGCGTTGTTCAGGAGGACGTCGAGCTTGCCGTAGGTGTCGATGGCGGCCTGGACCGCCGCTTCCCAATCGGACTCGCTGGTGACGTCGAGGTGAACGTAGGTGACGTTGTAGCCGAGTTCCTGCAGTTCGGCCTCGGTCTGGCGACCCTGATCGTCGAGGATGTCGCCGATGACGACGCTTGCGCCTTCCTCAGCGAACATGCGGGCCTCGATTGCGCCCTGACCACGCGCGCCGCCGCTGATGAGCGCCACTTTGCCTTCCAACCTGGCCATGATGATGCCTCCTGTTCCTGGGTCTTGGATGCTCGGAATATCGGGTTGCGGCAACTTTATATGGCTTGGCAATCGGGCGCAACCGAACGCTCAGCGAATGCGGGACGGGTTCCACAGGCGTCGGAAACTCATCCGGCCATCGCCGTCGACCTCCACCCGGTACACGTCCGGGTTGGACAGGTTTTCCCATCCGAGGTAGCCGAAACCGGGATCAATCGAGTGCAGCAACAGGGCCAGCAGGTTGCCGTGGGTGACAACCACCGGCTGTAGCGCCGAACCAATCAGCAAGTCGTTCAAGGCGGACCATGCGCGCAGCAGCACGTCATTTGCCGATTCTCCGCCGGGCGCCCGCAGGTCGCGGTCCGTAAAGGAATCGCGCACGACCTCACGCCAGTTGTCGATGGGGTGCGGTGACAGCCTGCGTTCGTTCAACCGGGGATCGACTTGAACGCTAAGATGCAAAAGGTCGGCCAGCGGTTGGGCGGTCTGCTGGGCCCGGACGTAGGCGCTGGCGACGATCACATCGACCGGATATGCGGACAGGAATTGAGCCAAGTCACGGGCCTGGCGCTGACCGACGGGGGTGAGCGGCGCCTCCGGTTCCTGGCCCGCTGCCTGGCAGTGCCGGAGGAGAATAAGGGTGGACACGCTCCCGGTTACGGACGCCAGCGGAGGCGGGCGCCAACGTTGGTGAACCCGGCACGCTGGTAAAACTGGATCTGCCGGTCGCCATGGAACGGAGTGCCCAACTCGACCATGGCGCAACCGCGGGAGATCGCATGGTAAAGGGCGAACTGGAGGACTTCCATGCCGACACCCGAACTGCGCACGCCGGGATCGACGTACATTTCCTGGATGATGGCGTAGCGGCCCGCGGTGCGCAGGGCATCGACAAAGGAAACGGTGCACACCGCGACAAATTGGCCTTCGTTTTCTCCCAGCACCACGAAACCGGCCGGACCATCGTCAGCAAACGACTCAAACACCGGCGCCATCGCCTCTGCCGGGGCCGGTGTACCACCCAGTTCGGTGAGGAGCCTGCGAGCCAGGTCAATGGCCGCATCTCGATCTGCGCTCGTTGCCACCCGGACAGTAGTCATCGGATCACCAGCAAGGAGCAGCCGCTGATACGGCCGCCCACGGAAAATTCGGGATACATACATCAGCCCCCGGTGCGTTCACGCCGGCGCTCCTCCTGCTCCTGAAGTTCCGGCGTCATCGCTTCCGCGAAATCCTCCATCTCATGGATCAGAACCCGTGCCAACCAGGAATGGCAGCGGCCTGCCGGGTCCAACTGGCGACGAGTTCCTCGTCGATCGCGCTGTCCTCGTAAATGTGGTAGTACCGGGTGTCCTTGTCCCTCGATTCCACCGGGGGAAGGGGGTCCAGGGAACCCCCGTTGAGGAAGGTGACCTTCACGTAACGGGTAAAAACGTGGTAGCTGAGGAACCAACCCTGACCTTCGACTCCGTAGAAGGGCGAGTTCCACCGCACCGCCTTGCGTATCTCGGGAACGGTGCGCACGATTAGCTCGTCGAGGCGGCGGCCAACATCGCTTTTCCACTCGGGCATGGCCGCGATGTACGCCTGCACGGGAGCGTCGCCGTCGGCCTTGGCGATCTGGGGGTTGCCGCCGGAGAGGAGCCGGACCTCGCCGGTGGAGTTGTCGGCGGGTTTGGTTGAGGGCTTGCGCGGCCGCGACGGAACCTTATCGGCCATGACGTTCACTCCGGTTCGCGTTACACCGGCCGGGAACCCTTGCGCTTCGGCACGGCGGGGGCTACCGCGGCCATTATCCGGCTACGGGTGTGGCGCACGCGACAAGATCAAACGCAAATCGTGGGAATTGGGGAGCCATGGTGGGCCGTGTGGGGATCGAACCCACGACACCCGGATTAAAAGTCCGGTGCTCTGCCAGCTGAGCTAACGGCCCCCTCGCGCGGCGCTCCGCGGGTCGTGCCCCAGTATAGCATAGGGGCGGTTAGGCCCTGAAATCACCGGATAATTTCGGGCCGCGCTACCCTTGCCAAGCCTCGAGATATGAGGCATAATTGCCACGTTACTTTCTGGTGGTTCAAGCGGGGTGGTCCCACCCGTACCCATCCCGAACACGGAAGTGAAACGCCCCAGCGCCGACGATACTGCTCTGGTGACGGAGTGGGAAAATAGGTCACCGCCGGAAAGTACCAAAACTCACAAAGTAGTCGGGGCGGGCGTGATGGCGCAGCAAGGAATCGCAGGCGACTGTAGGCCACGTAACGCGATAGGTTGAAACATCAACCGAGCGGCTTCCCCGTTACGATTCGGGGGCAGGGCCGCTTTTATTTTTGCCCGAATACGGTAAAATAGCGCCGCCAGCACGCACCGGTTGGCCTGACCTCAACCCAGGAGAGTCTCATGGGCAGCAGATTCGAGAAGTTCTCAGAACGGGCACGGCGGGTTTTGTCCCTGGCCCAGGAAGAAGCGCAGCGGTTCAACCACAACTACATCGGGACCGAGCACATCCTGCTTGGCCTGGTACGGGAGACCGAGGGCGTAGCCGCTCGAGTGCTGTCGGGGCTGAGCGTTGACCTGACCAAGGTGCGCTCGGCCGTCGAGTTCATCATCGGGCGGGGCGAGCGCCCGGCGCAGGGCGAGATCGGCCTCACCCCCAGGGCCAAGAAGGTCGTGGAACTGGCCGTCGACGAGGCCCGCAGGATGAACCACACCTACATCGGAACGGAGCACTTGCTGATCGGCCTGCTCCGGGAAGGAGAAGGCGTCGCGGCCGGCGTCCTGGAGAGCCTGGGCGTCAACCTGGAGAAGGTCCGCGCCGAGACCCACCGGATCCTCAGCAACTCGGGCACGGGGAGTTCCACCAGCCGGAGTTCGTCCACGCGCACTCCCACCCTGGACCAGTTGGGCGTCGACCTGACCAACGCGGCCATGGGCGGCAAGCTGGACCCGGTGATCGGCCGGGACACCGAGATCGAGCGCGTGACCCAGATCCTCAGCCGCCGGACCAAGAACAACCCGGTCCTGGTGGGAGAGCCCGGCGTCGGCAAGACCGCCATCGTGGAAGCGATGGCCCAGCAGATCTCCTCGGGCGACGTCCCGGACACTCTGCAGGGCAAGCGCCTGGTCACCCTGGATATGGGTGCCTTGGTCGCCGGCACCAAATACCGAGGCGAGTTCGAAGAGCGGTTGAAGAAAGTGATTGAGGAGATCAAGACCTCCGGCAACTGCGTACTCTTCATCGACGAAATCCACACCCTGGTCGGAGCCGGAGCCGCGGAAGGCGCCGTGGACGCTTCCAATATCCTGAAGCCGTCCCTGGCCCGTGGCGAGATCCAGTGCATCGGCGCAACCACGCTGGACGACTACCGCAAGTACGTGGAGCGCGACCCGGCTCTCGAGCGACGGCTCCAGCCCGTGCGCGTGGAAGAGCCCGACGCTGAGATGACCGTGGACATCCTGCGTGGCGTCAAGGTTCAGTACGAGGACCACCACAACGTTGAAATCACCGAGGACGCGGTTCGGGCGGCGGCCACGCTGTCGACCCGGTACATCCCCGACCGCTTCCTGCCCGACAAGGCCATCGACCTGCTGGACGAAGCGGGTTCACGCGTCCGCCTGCGCGGCAGCCACGCTCCGCAGGAAGTCAAAGACGCGATGGAAGTCCTGGAGCGGGTGCGCAAGGAAAAGGACGAGGCCATCGCTTCGCAACAATACGAAGTCGCCGCGGAACTCCGCGACCGCGAACTCCACTTGTCCGAGAACGTGGGCGACATGGAGCGGGAGTGGAAGGCGGACCGCAACAAGGAACGCACGCAGGTTACCGAGGAAGATATCGCCGAGGTGGTCAGCATGTGGACCGGTATCCCGGTAACCCGGCTGGCGCAGGAAGAGACTGAGCGGTTGCTCCGCATGGAGGAGGAACTGCACAAGCGGATCATCGGCCAGGACGAAGCCATCGTGGGCATCTCCAAGGCGGTGCGCCGGGCCCGGGCCGGCCTCAAGGACCCGCGCCATCCCATCGGCGTTTTCCTGTTCCTCGGCCCCACCGGCGTGGGCAAGACCGAGCTGGTGCGCGCCATGGCGGAGTTCCTGTTCGGCCACGAGGACAACATGATCCGGCTGGACATGTCGGAATTCCAGGAGCGCCACACCACCGCCCGTCTCATTGGCGCGCCTCCGGGCTACGTCGGCTACGACGAGGGCGGACAGCTCACCGAAGGCGTGCGCAAGAAGAACTACTGCGCGATCCTCCTGGATGAGATCGAAAAGGCCCACCCGGAGATCTTCAACATCCTGCTGCAGATCTTCGACGCCGGCCAGTTGACGGATGCCCGGGGCCGCCGGGTAGACTTCCGCAACTCGATCATCGTGATGACCAGCAACCTCGGGTCGGACCTGATCAAGCGCGACACCTCGTTGGGGTTCGCCGTGAAGTCCGAACAGTCGCAGACGGACCACCAGGCTTACGAGCGGATGAAGGACAAGGTCATGGACGAGGTCAAGCGCTTCTTCCGCCCCGAGTTCCTCAACCGGCTGGACGCCACCATCGTGTTCCATGCCCTGAGCAGGGAAGAAATCCACCAGATCGTTGACCTGATGATGAACATGGTCCGCGAAGAGCTGAGCGAACGCGAGATCAGCATCGAGCTCACCGAGCCGGCTCGCGAGTACCTTGGGGCAAATGGTTTCGATCCGGTGCTGGGAGCGCGCCCGCTGCGCCGCTTGATCCAGAACGAGGTTGAGGACCGGCTGTCCGACGAACTCCTCGGAGGCAAGTTCGAGGAAGGGGACACTGCGATCGTCGACATGGACGAAGACGGCAAGATCTGCATCAAAGTGCGGAAAGGAGAAATGGCCGCCTTGCCTGTGGCCTAGCACGAGATTTACCGACGAACGAGCATCGGGGGCGCCCAGAAATAGGCGCCCCCGAATGCTACAATTTACGGGGTCGGTTGGAGCGGTCCCAGGCACTGAATCCAGTGTCCAACCCCTCGTCTGGGTTGACGGTTATTTCAGTCTCCTACTATAGTTCGGCATTCTTCACGGCAGGCTGTGAGGTGACACAATGGCCAGGCGTTTGCTCAAAGAATTGGAACGGTCCTACGGATTTGACGAAGTCGCAATCGTCCCCGGCGAAGTCACGATCAACCCGGAAATGACTTCCACTCAGATGAGCATTGGCCAGTACTCCTTTGAATCCCCGGTGATGGCCTCGGCAATGGACGGTTCGGTGTCGCCGCGATTCGCGACGCTGATGCACGAGATGGGCGGTCTCGGCGTGCTGAACGGCGAGGGCCTCTACACCCGGTACGAAGACCCCTACTCCGTGCTGGAAGAGATCATCTCCATGGACCAGGCGGAGGTCACGGAGTACCTGCAAGAGGTTTACAGCCAGCCGGTGCAGGATCACCTGATCGGCGAGCGCGTCCAGGAGATCAAACAGTCGGGATCCATAGCCGCCATCGCGTTCACCCCCCAGACCACCAAGCGGCTCAGCCCGATGGCGGTGGAGGCCGGCGCCGACATCATCGTGGTGCAGTCCACGGTGACCACAGCGCGGCACATGTCGCGCAGTTACCGGGGTCTCATCTTTTCCGAGTTGATCGAATCGCTGAATGTGCCCGTGGTGGTAGGCAATTGCGTCAGCTACGCCGTGGCCAGCGAGTTGATGGAGACCGGCATCGACGCCGTGCTGGTCGGGGTTGGCCCCGGCGCGGCCTGCACCACCCGCGAGGTGACCGGGGTTGGCGTGCCCCAAGTGACCGCGACCCTGGAGTGCGCGGCGGCTCGCGAGGACTATTTCCAGCGCACCGGCCGCTACGTCAGCGTGATCACCGACGGCGGGCTGCGGACGGGAGGCGACGTATGCAAGGCCATGGCCAGCGGAGCCGACGGCGTCATGCTCGGCACGCCCTTTGCCCAGGCGGCCGAGGCGCCGGGACGGGGTTACAACTGGGGCATGGCCAACGCCCACCCCGAACTGCCCCGGGGAACCCGGATCAACGTGGGCACCAAGGGAAGCCTGAGGCAACTGATGCACGGGCCATCCAGCGTCACCAACGGCACGCAGAACCTCGTCGGCGCGTTGCGCGTGGCGATGGGCATGTGCGGCGCGTACACCGTGCGCGATTTCCACAAGACTGAAATGGTCATAGCCCCGGCGATCAAGACCGAGGGCAAGCACTATCAGATGCTCGGATAAACGCTGGCTTCCCGTTTTCACGGGAACGACGGTTGACCAAGAAACGGAGGAAGCATGACGACCGCAACCATCCAGATCCTGGACCCGCGTCCAGAGCAAAAGACCGAGGAGCGGGATGCCGCGGGCCGCCTGCCCAGCCTGGCCGGCAAGACCATCGGCTTGCTGGAAAACCGCAAGTACCACTCCGACAACTTCCTGCAGGAACTCCAGTTGATCCTGGAGGAGGAATACGCCGTCGAGAAGGTGGTCTACCTGCGGAAGTTCAGCTTCAGCGCCCCCTGCTCTGACGAGACCATCGACGAGCTGATCGAGCAATGCGATGCGGTGGTGCACGGAATTGCGGATTGAGGGAGCTGCACGGCGTGGGGTCTCCACGACACAGTAGTTACCGAAACCCGCGGGGTTCCGTCCGTTAGCGTCATCACCGAGAGTTTCACCCGGGCCGCGCACGCCCGCGCCTCATCGCTGGGAATGCCCGGTGTCCAGATCCTGGCGTTGCCCAGCCCCCTGGCCTCCCGGTCGATACCCGAAGTGCAGCAGTTGGCCCACGACTTCGCCGGCCGGATCGCCGAAATGCTGACCAACGGCAAGTAGTCGCTCCGGCTGAGGCGCCGCTTTCGCCATGAAAGTGGTCAACTGGAATGTTGAATGGGCTACGCCCGGTGCGGCGCGTAGCCCTTACATTTTGGACAGCCTTACCGAGCACTCAGCCGACATCGTATGCCTCACCGAAACGGACCGCAGGCTGCTGTCGGCATGGGAAGGGCACACTATTACAGCCCGCCCTGATCCGCGTAAAACAGCGACCAATGACCAGCGCAAGGTCATGCTCTGGTCCCGTCGGGAATGGACGGATGTGGATGACTTTGGGGACGCAGCACTGCCGCCCGGCCGGTTCATTGCTGGCACCACCGAGACTCCCTCGGGCTCAGTCACGGTAATCGGAGTCTGCATCCCTTGGCACAACGCTAACGTGAACGTGGGCGCCAAGAATAAAGCGCTCTGGAAAGACCATTCCGCCTATCTCAGGGGACTCGCTTCGATTCTGACACACGAGCCGAGCCGACCGCTCATCGTGATGGGCGACTTCAACCAACAAATCGGGCAACGGCGGAGGCCTTACCCTCCAGTATCACACCCGGTGCGTGCGGAGTTGCAGGAAACCATGCAGGCCGGCGGGCCGCCCGGTCTGACGATAGCGACTGCCGGGCTGGGATTGCGGGCACGGCGCGCCATCGACCACATCGCTATCAGCCCAGAACTATCCGCGGTATCCCTGACCACGATTGACAACATTGATGGCGACCGGCGACTGTCCGACCATTTCGGCGTGGTTGCCGACCTGTACACAAGCGACGCACCGCAAAATCCACCGCAGAAGAGTGATTTTTATGACAACCAATAGTCGAGCCTTGAACTCGCGCCGTATCACCGTGCCTGACACCTACGACGCAATCCAGGACTACTACGAAGAACAGGGATGGACCGACGGGATGCCGGTGGTTCCGGCTACGGAGGAGGCCGTGCAGCGCATGCTCGGCCCCTGGGGCGAAGACCCGTCGCTGTCCCTGGGCATAGCGCAGCCTTCCAACTCGGAAGTCACCATCGAGAAGGTCGCCATCAACGCGGTGATGGCGGGCTGCCGGCCGGAGTACTTTCCGGTGGTGGTGGCCTGCGTGAAAGCAGCCCTGCAGACGCCATTCAACCTGGCCGGGTGCCAGGCTACCACGGGCGGCGCCGCCCCGGTGGTGATCGTGAACGGCCCCATCACGGAGCGGTTGGGCATCAACGGCGACTCGGGCGCGTTCGGTCCCGGCTACCGGGCCAATGCGACCATCGGCCGGGCGCTGCGCCTGTTCGTCCGCAACGTCGCCGGGCTGATCATTGGCGACATGGACAAGGCCACCCTGGCCATGCCGGGCAGGTATTCTTTCTGCTTCGCCGAGAATGAAGCGCGGAGCCCGTGGGAGCCGAGACACGTGGAACTGGGGTTGGACCCGGAAGACAGCATGGTGACCCTGCACGCTATCCGGGCCTTCTACCCGGTCATGGAAACCACGGTGTCGCGGGGCACGGACGTGCTCAACACGCTGGTTCAGGCAACGCGGGCCACGGGTTTCTCCAATTTCTACCAGATCGGGACGGGGGCGCAGGTGACGCTGGTGATCAGTCCCGAGCACGCGGCAGAAATGGCGGCGGACGGGTTCACCAAGCAGGACGTCCGCGAGTACGTGTTCGCCAACGCGCGCATGTCCATCGCCGACTTGTCCGGACTGGGACATTGGGGCAACCGCAACTACCCGGATTGGGTCGACGACAAAGACCCGAACACCATGGTTCCCATCGCGCTCCAGGCGGACGACATCGTGGTGGTAGTGGCCGGGGGCGACGGACGCCACTCCGCCTGGCTGGCCGGGTGGGGAGTGACCCGGGTGGTGACGGAGAAGATCGAAATTCCGGGCTAGTTCCTGCCGGAGAAGTTGTCTCACAGCGATATAGCATCGCGTGATGCCATTGCTGGGCTATGGCCTTCGTATGAGGGTCATCACCAAACGGACGTTGCGGGAATTTTGGGAAAGCCATCCCAATGCGCGAGTGCCGCTGGAAGATTGGTACAGAGTTGCCCGTCGCAGCGATTGGAATACGCCGGACCAGGTGAAAATTCGGTATCCTAGCGCCAGCATCATCGCTGACAATCGGGTGGTCTTCAACATCAAAGGCAATGACTATCGGTTGGTGGTCAATATCAACTACAGGCGGCGAGCGATTTACATCCGCTTTATCGGCAGCCACGCCGAGTACGACCGTATCAATGCCGTGGAGGTATAGCCGATGTGCAACATCAAACCGATCCGGACCGAGGAACAATACGAGGCAGCGCTGGCCCGCGTTGCGGTTCTGATGGATGCCGAGCCCGGTACGCCGGAGGATGATGAGCTGAACCTGCTGATTGACCTGGTGGAACTCTACGAATACCGCAACGTGCCGATGCCAATTTCTGAAGGCAGCGCTCTTATAGCATTCTGGATTGAGGAAAAGGGCTGGACGGCGCAGGCTATAAATCAACTGTTGGGCGACCAGGGCGATATTGAAGAATTGCTGGCCGGCGAACAAGAGATGACGCTGGCGATGGCGGAGACTCTGCACCGGCACCTCCGCATCCCGATTGCGGAGCTGCTCCGGGTTGCCAACACGCCAACGCCGCCCGGCGTGATTCCACCCCTCTCCACCGTAGCCCGAGTTGCCGACCTCGCCCGGCAAACTCCGGGGTAGCCCGACCGGAGCATCCGTCGTATCGTGGCCCGTTCCGTCACCCGGCGGCGGGCCATACTTTGGCATGGGTTATCGGCGCTGCGGAGCGGGCAAAATTTGCTCCGGGTAATGGCACGGCGGGCGGCCCGCTGCTATCATTTCCCAATTGCCATATTTTCAATTCCTAATCAATAACAGGTTCGCTGATCGTGTTCACTCACCTGCATACTCACACCGAATACAGCATGCTCGACGGCATCAGCCGCATTCCGGACCTGGTGAGCCGGACCCGCGAGCTGGGAATGGACGCCATCAGCATCACCGACCACGGATCGATGTACGGCGTCGTCGATTTCTACTCGGAGTGCAAGGACGCGGGCATAAAGCCGATCATCGGGTGCGAGTTCTACGTGGCTCACGGCAGCCGACACGATCGCACTCCCAACGAGCGCACCGCCAACCACCTGGTGCTCATCGCCAGGGACAACACCGGATACCGCAACCTGCTGCAACTGGTGACCCTCTCCCACCTGGAAGGTTTCCACTACCGGCCGCGCATTGACAAGGAGTTGATCGATCGGCACCGCAGCGGGTTGATTTGCCTGTCCGGGTGCCCGTCAGCCGAGGTGCCCATCCTGCTGGCCGACGGCAATTACCAGGACGCGAAACAAATGGCCGGCTGGTATCGCGAGCTGTTCGGCGAGAACTATTTCCTGGAACTGCAGCGCCACGAGCATATCGAGCAGTTGCCCCGGATCAACGACGGTCTGGTTCGCCTGAACCGGGACACGGGCATACCGCTGCTGGTCACCAACGACGCCCACTACGTCCGGCAGTCGGACTACCAGTACCAGGACGTGTACATCTGCATCCAGACCGGCACCAACGTCATGGACGACAAGCGCCTGCGAATGGAGGACAATTCCTATTACATCAGGTCGGCCGCCGAAATGGCCACGCTGTTCCACGATTTCCCGCAGGCCGTGGACATCACCGGCGAGGTAGCGCAACAGTGCAACGTTTCCCTTGGGTTCGGGCAGATGCACCTGCCCCGTTATCCGACGCCCAACGACGAGGACGCCGACTCATACCTGGAGCGCATCTGCTGGGAAGGGTTCAACCAGCGGTACGGGATCAATAACGACGCGGCCCGCGCCCGCATGGAATATGAGCTCGAAGTAGTACGGCAGACCAGTTTCGCCAACTACTTCCTGGTCGTCTGGGACATCATCTCCTTCGTTCGCAAGCGGCAGATCCTCTTCGGCGTGCGGGGGAGCGCCGCCGCCAGCGTGGTGCTCTACTGCCTGGGGATCACCGACATCGACCCGATGCGGTACAACCTGGTGTTCGAGCGGTTCCTGAACTTCGAACGGAAGGAAATGCCGGACATCGACATGGACTTCCAGGACGACCGGCGGGACGAGGTGCTGCGCTATGTTATTGACCGGTACGGCAGCGACCGGGTGGCGCAGATCATCACCTTCGGAACCCTGGGGCCTAAAGCCGCGCTGCGTGACGTGGGCCGAGGCTTGGGAATGAGCTACGGCGATGTCGACCGTATCGCGCGGATGGTGCCGTTCAAGTCGCGAACCATTTCGGACGCCATGACGGCGAACCAGGAGATGGCGGACACGTACGTCCGCGACGAGTCGATTCGCGAGCTGGTGGACAACGCCCAAGCCCTGGAGGGCATCGTCCACCACGTCAGTACCCACGCCGCGGGCGTCCTGATCGCGGACGAGCCTCTGACCGAAACCGTCCCGTTGCAACGTCCCTCTCGCGGAGACGAAAGCAGCCCGGTGATGATGACCCAGTACTCCATGGACCCGGTGGCCAAGCTGGGCCTGCTCAAGATGGACTTCCTGGGCCTCACTAACCTCACCATCCTGGACCGGACCATCAAGCTGCTGGACGAGGAACGGGGCATCCGCATCGACCTGAGCCGGCTGACGCTGGACGACGAGGCCACCTACGATCTGCTGGGCACCGGGAACACCACAGACCTGTTCCAACTGGAAAGCGCCGGGATGCAGCGGTACATCAAGGAACTGAAGCCCTCCGACCTGGGCGACATTGCGGCGATGATCGCGCTGTATCGCCCGGGCCCGATGGAGCACATCGACCGGTTCATTCGCTCCAAGCACGGCCGGGAGCAGGTCACTTATCCCCATCCCAGCATGAAGGAACTGCTGGACGAGACCTACGGCGTCATCGTGTACCAGGACCAGGTACTGCACGTCCTGCAGAACTTCGCCGGCTATTCCCTAGGCGAAGCCGACACCGTGCGCAAGGCCATGGGGAAGAAGATACCGGAGTTGATGGCCGAGGAGCGCGAACGGTTCGTGTCCGGCGCGGTGCAGAAGGGCTACTCCGAGCAGATGGGCGCGGAGATCTTCAACCTGATCGAGCCCTTCGCCGGGTACGCCTTCAACAAGGCCCACAGCGTGAGCTACGGCCTGATCTCCTACTGGACCGCCTACTTCAAGACCCATTACCCCCTGGAGTACATGGCGTCGGTGCTCAACTGCCGGCTGGACCACGGCGACCGTTACGTCGCATCGATCAACGAGTGCACGCGCATGGGCATCGGGATCGAACTGCCCGACGTGAACCGGTCCGGCATCCACTACACCATCGACACTCCAACCGACCGCATTCAAAGCGGCAAAGTGCGGATCGGCCTGGCCGCGATCAAGACCGTCGGCGAAGCGGCCATCACGCCCATTGTGACCGAGCGAGTAGCCAAGGGCCCCTTTGCTTCAATCACCGACTTCTGCCGGCGAGTGGACGTATCGGGTCTGAACCGCCGCACGCTGGAAGGATTGGCCAAGGCCGGGTCCTTCGACTCCCTGGCGCCGCGGGCGACGGTGATTGGCAACTTGGACCGCATCTGGGCGCTGGCGCAGCAGGAAACGCGCAACCGCAACTCCGGACAATTCGGCATGTTCGGAGAAGAGATGGACAGCGGCACCGGCGGCACATTGCTGGAACTGGACACATCGTACGCGGACTACACCCCGCAGGAAAAGGCCAACCTGGAAAAGGAGTACCTGGGGGTCGCGCTTTCCTACAACCCGCTGCTGTCGCTGGCCGCGATCAACCCCGGCGACGCCTACAACTCGGTGGACCAACTGGACGAGGAGATGATCAGCAGCACGGTAACGCTGCTGGGGCATGTCGCCGGCGTCACCGAGCGCTACACGCGCGACAACCGCAAGTTCCTGCGGGTGGACCTGGCCATGGTGGGCGGGCAGGTTGAGGCGATGGTCTGGCCCGACTCATTGGAAAAGACCGCCCATCTCTGGCAGACGGGTCGCGTGGCCCGGGTCACGGGTCGGCTCCAGATCCGCGGGGACGACTTCTCCATCGCGTGCTACGACGCGCAGGAGTTCCAGATTCCGGAGAACGCCCCGATGGCGCCCGCGGCTGAGCCTGAGCCGAAACCCGCCAGCAAGCCGGCGCCGGCGGGCCCGAGCGCTCCGCCCAAGCCGGCTCGATCCAACGGGAACCGACCGACTCCTTCCCCGGAGGCGCCCGCTCCGACCAACGGCCACCGGGAAGCGGGAGTGCTGATACGGATGGTGGAGACCGACCAGCCGGACGAGGACCGGTATCGACTGCGTCAGGCCATCCGGGTCATGCTGGAGTACACGGGGGAAGACAAGGTTTACCTGGAGCTCAACCTCAAGGAAGGGCGCAAGGTCCTGATGGAGATCCCCACCGTGTCAACCGCGGTATGCGACGAACTGCAACAGCGCGTCCAGGACCTGCTGCTTCAGGACGAAACCTGCACGGAGTACCCGGCGAAAGCCGCGTAAGACTCGCCATTCGCCGGCCCTCGCCATAGGCGGAGGCTCAGTCTGATTCGGGAATTTGCAGGCCCAGCCCGGCGGCGATGAAGCGCCGGCCGTTTTCCTGGTAGCGCGCGGTCGGGTTCTCCAGTCGCTTCCGGTGCACCTCGGGCAGTTCCCGGATCCGGCCTGGTACGCCGACCACCAGCGATTCGTTGGGGATGGGCGTTCCCGTGACGATGGCGCCAGCGCCGATGAGCACGTAGTCGCCTACCTTGCAGTCCTCCAGGCAAACGGCGTTGACCCCGACCATCACGTTGTTGCCGACGATGCCGCCGTGGATTACCGCGCCGTGGGTCATCAGCACGTTGTCGCCCAGTTCCAGGTAGTCGTCGGTGTGCAGGACGCAGTTGTCCTGAATGGAACAGTTCTTGCCAATGACGATCTGGCCATAGTCGGCCCGTATCACCGCGCCCGGCCAGATGCTGGTCCCCTCGCCGATTATCACGTCGCCGACGATATACGCGGCCTCGCTGACGAACACGCTGGGGTGGATTTGCGGCGACTTGCCGTCAATGCTGCGAATCAAGGGGTTCCTCCTGTTGGTTATCGGTTCCGGCAATTATAGCCGGCCATCGGCGCGGTCGATTGACCGGGGCATATCCACAAGTTTGGAGTAACTGTTCAGACTGGCAGGAAAAGGGTCATTGCGAGCGCCCACCCTTGTCATTGCGAGCGCAGCGCGGCAATCTAGTTGGCGTAGGGGAGTCGGTTGGGGCAGACATTGCTGCCACGGCGTCGAGATTGCCACGGCGCAAGCGCCTCGCAATGACAACCTCCTGGATTCTGAACACTTACAGTTTGGAAATCTGTTTGACAATACCAAGGGCTGCTGACTACAATAATTGCACACGCGAGGAATTCGCGTGTTTTGTGGCCCGGTGGTGTAGCGGTTAACATACTGCCCTGTCAAGGCAGAGATCGGCGGTTCGAATCCGCTCCGGGTCGCCACTGCAATTCTTGAAACGGCTCACGTTGGTGAGCCGTTTTTTGCTGACCGTCTCACGAGCCTGGCCAGCCGGGGCCCGCGGAGGTTCGCATACGGTCGGCATGATCACTGATCCGGCAACGCGAATTGTCGCGCCGGGCAGTTGTGCTAAAATCAAAAGTGCCCCCGTAGCTCAGTGGATAGAGTGCTGGCCTCCGGAGCCAGAGACCGGAGTTCGAGTCTCCGCGGGGGTACTTTGTCGGATCGCCGGGCCGATGGTGGCAAGGACATCGGGGTGTGGCCTAGCGGCAAGGCGCCTGCTTTGGGAGCAGGAGATCGGCAGTTCGAATCTGCCCACCCCGACCAGGAACCCGCAGTGCCGGCGGACCCGGTCGAACCATTCGAGCGATTAGACCGGCCAGTCCTCCAGCGTCCAGCCCATCTCCCAGAAGGCCTGCTCGTAGCGGGTGCAGGTGATGTACGCCTCTTTCATGGCGGCGATCTCAGCCGACCCGGCCGTGGCGGCGATGCGGTCGCAGATGGCGCGGCACTCCTCCGCCACCGACTGCTGCTCGGCGGCGGCGTACATCTCGATCCACTGCGCATAGCCGGCGTGGTCCGGGAGCCCCTGGTCGGCCAACCGTTCGCCCACGCGCCAGTACCCCCAGATGCAGGGCAGCACGGCGGCAACCACCTCGCCGAAAGATCCCTGGTGGGCGACGCGAAGCAAGTAGCTGGTGTACGAGTAACAGGTCGGCGCGTGCCGGGTCGCGTCCAACTCGGCCTCGGTGATGCCGAACTGGGCACAGTACGAACGGTGCAGGTCCATCTCGGTGTTCAGGATGTAGTCGACTGCGCGGGCAAACCACGACATGGCCGGCAGGTCCGGAGCCTTGGCTGCGGCGAGGGCGAGGACGCGGGCGAAATCGATGAGATAGACGTAGTCCTGGGTGATGAAGTGCTTGAACCGGTCCAAGGGGAGGGTGCCATCGCCGATACCCTGCACGAACGGATGGAACGCCATGGCGTCGCGTTGTTGCTGGGACTCTAGCTCGATCTCGTCGCAGAAAGACATGGGGTTCCTCCCGAATTGGCGCGGTGTTGATTTCGGCCCATTCTAACGCACCGGGCGCCTCGACGAGATCGCGGCACCACATCGGCATCTCCGGTGACGCCGGGCCTGTGCAAAGTCCATCCCGGCGGCAACAGTCAGAAGCAGGATTTGCCGGATTTTGAGATTTTCAGGATGTTCTTAAATCCCGAAAATCCTCTAATCCTGGTAATCCTGCTTCTGACGATGACTTGGCACAGGCCCTGCTCCGGTGACAGCAGCCCGTGCCGCCCGGAACTCGGATGGTCTATAATGTTGAACCTACAATCGGATCCAGACAGATTGCGAATGCCGGCGTGGTCAGACGAACCACTGCCGGCTGCGGCAAGTATAGAGAGGCCCTCCCCATGATGATGCTGTTCCTGCACGACGTTCCCGACCAGGCGCGGGCCGGCGAGGTCAAACGTGTCTCGCGCGGCTACGCCCGCAACTACCTGCTGCCCAAGGGCCTGGCCGAAATCGCCACCGACGAGACGATGAAGCGCCTGGACAAGATCAAGGTTGAAGGCGACCAGCAGCGGGCGCGGGAAACGCAGGTCGTGGAGGAACTGGCCGAGGCGTTGGACAACCTCACGGTCACCATCCCGGGCAGGATCACCCCTACCGGCCGCTATTACGGAGCCATCAGCGGGGCCAGGATCGCGGACGCCGTGGGCGAGACCCTGGAGCGCGACATCGACCGCCGCATCACCAACAACGTCGAACCCATCCGCGAGCCCGGTGAGTACGAAGTCGTGCTGAACCTGTCCAGCGAGATTCGCGCGACCATCAACGTCATCGCGGCGGTGGAAGAATAATTCGCTAGTCTCCGCCAACTCGTCGCAGCGTATCTTGCTGCGGCTATCTGAGAAAGGACCGGTACGCCGTGAACGCCGACCCGTACAGCGAACGGCAATTGCCCCGCGATCTTGAGGCCGAGGCCGCAGTACTGGGTGCGCTGCTCATCGATGGCGAAGCGCTGCATCGGGTGACGCCGCTGCTCAAGCCCGAGGACTTCTATCACTCGTGGAACCGGTTCAGTTTTGCCGCCTGTCTGGCGGTTTTCTCCCGCCAGGAGGCCATCGACCAGATCACCATCGCCCGGGAGCTGCAAACCCAGGGACAACTGGAGCAAGTGGGCGGACTGCCCTACTTGGGGAGGCTCATCGCCGGAACGCCCACGTCGGTCAACGTCGAGCACTACGCCGCCATCGTCGCCGAGACCGCAGCCAAGCGGCGGATCATCCAAGCGGGAAACCGCATCGCCGAGCTGGGGTTCGACGAGAGCTCGGATGTGGACGAGACCATGCGCCAGTCGGTGGAGGTCTTGTTTGGCGTGCGCCCCGCGGCCGATGACCGGGGCTTCATACCACTGAGCTCGGTGCTGGACGTGTACCTGCAGGGGGACATCGGCGACGTTTCGCTGACCGACGAACCGCCTCTCCAGAGCGGCTACAGCGACCTCGACAGCCTGCTGGGCGGGATGCAGCGGTCTGATCTGCTCATCGTGGGCGCGCGCCCCGGCCTGGGCAAGAGCAGCCTGGCCCTCAACATCTGCACCAATGCCGCAAAGGCCGGCCAGACCTGCGGCATCTTCAGCCTGGAGATGAGCCGCGAGCAGGTGGCCATGCGCATGCTCGTCGCGGAGTCGGGCGTCGACTCCCACCGCCTGCGACTCGGCCTGTTGTCGGAAGCCGAGCAGAACGTGATCTCGGACGCGGTCGGCCTGCTCTCCGGCCTTCCCATCTTCATAGACGACACCCCGTTCCAGACTACCATGGACATGCGGAGCAAAGCGCAACGGCTGCAACTGGAACACGGCCTGGACTTCCTGGTGGTCGACTACCTCCAGCTGATCACGGGCGGCGGGCGGCGGCAGGGGTATGGCGAGAACCGGGTGCAGGAAATCAGCGAGATTTCCCGGTCCCTCAAGGGCATGGCCCGGGACCTGAACGTGCCGGTGTTCACCTGCTCGCAACTCAGCCGGGTGGTGGAAAATCGGCCCGGACATCGCCCGCAGCTTTCCGACCTGCGCGACAGCGGCAGCATCGAGCAGGACGCCGACGTGGTGACCTTCCTCTACCGTGAGGACCGCAACTTCACCGAGGAAGAGTGGGAGCAGCACGCGCCCGGCCGCCCCTACCCGCGCAACCTGGTTGAGCTGATCGTGGCCAAGCACCGCCACGGCCCCACCGGAAGTTTCCACCTCTACTTCCGGGACAACCTGATGCGGTTCGACGAATTGGCACGCTACGAGGAGTCCGTAGCCTAGATGGACGATGTCGCTGGCAAAGCGACGCTGCCGGCCAACGCACGCCGGATCCCGATACCGGCGGCGGCCATGGCGCAATGGCTGGCCGACATTGACGACATCGTCGAGCTCAAGGTGACGCTGCGGGCGCTGGCCCTGTTGGCGGACGAACCCCGGCGCCGGTCGGTTCCAGCATCGATTCCCCTGGAAGACCTGCTGGACGACCGGGTGTTGGGCGCGGCGCTGTCCAACCACACGGAACATCGCATCCGCAACGGCCTAGCGGCTGCGGTTGATCGCCGCACGCTGGCAGCGGTGCGGAACGTCGGAGCCATACGGGTTCTGCTGAACGACCAGAATTGTCGCAACTACCTGGAGAGCGCGGGTGTCACGGAGTTGAACGCCGCAGACCTGACCGGACCAGCGGACGCCAATGCGTCGGAACGGTTGCCGCGGCCGCCGACAACCGAGGAACCGCGTGCTAACATATTCGCGTTATACGAGCAGCACATCGGCCCCTACGGCCACAGCATTGCGGAGCAGTTGCGGGCGGCGGAAGAGGAGTACCCGGTTTCGTGGATCGAGGACGCGATAACCGAAGCTATTGAACACAATGGACGGAGTTGGGGATACGTAAGTTCCATTCTCCGGCGATGGATGAGAGAAGGACGCCATGAGCATGGAAAGCCTCGGGACGATACTGCGACGGATAGCCGCAAGAGAGACTTGGACGACTACCGTGAGCGATACGGACGGCTACCGTGGGAGACCGACGAGATCCGACCGTAGTGCATCCTGCGATATCTGCGCGGGTGTCGGGTGGGTGACGAGAAGAGTACCATTATGGCACTCAGATTTCGGTCAACCGATCCCATGCAGATGTCAAGGTTCTCGTGTCGACAAAAACACGCGCATCGAAGCCCTCGAACGTTACAGTAACTTGGGTCCTTTGCGACGGTGCACGTTCGCATCTAGTCGGCCCGAACAGTTCATCGATGTGGCAGTTGATCGTGCAGCATTCGATAGCGCATTCAAGGCTGCACAAGACTACGCCGACGAGCCCGACGGCTGGATTACTTTCACCGGGCCCAGCGGTACAGGCAAAACGTGGTTGGCGGCGGCTATCGCCAACCGGCAAATTGAGTTGGAGAAAGCGGCTCTGTTCGTCACGGCGGCTGACCTACTGGATTACCTTCGAGGCGGATTTGATGCAGACGCTGAAGACAGCTTCATCGACCTCTTCAGTCAGGTACGCGAGGCGCAACTTCTCGTTCTGGACGACCTGCCCGCACGTCCCTCGTCTCCTTGGGGACACGATAAGTTGCTACAGCTATTGGCTTACCGTCACGCATCCCGTTTACCAACTGTTATCACGGTGCGGGGCGAGTTCAGACACCTCGAAGATTTTTTGCGCAGCCGCTTGGATACCGCAGACGGATTTGCTCGGACGCATCGCCTAGAAAGGACAAATTCCGGTCAAAGGGCAGAGTTCGGATCGATACCCAGCGGGATGCGTAATCGCATGACCATGGATTCGTTCAACCGGGCCGGCAGGGGCAGTTTGGGAGATGAGGAAAGTCAAAGCTTGGGGTTCGCATATGACAATATGGAGTTCTGGAGTCGGATGTCGATAGGACCCATCGGCGATCAAGACTGGGATAGGCGTCGTAGAGAATGGAGACTGTTGACGGGACCGGTCGGGGTCGGTAAGACACACCTAGCCGTTGCCGCAGCCCTAAAGCGCGAAGAGACAGGAGATACTGTATTCTTTGCTACGGCTTCCGATTTGCTGGACCATTTGCGGTCTGCCTACGCGCCAGATAATCCGACATTACCCGAAGACCTGTTAGATCGCATCAAAACTGCCGATTTATTGGTCCTGGATGACTTCGGCTCCGAACGCAGCACTCCATTTGCCGAGGACAAATTGTTCCAAATTATCAACTACCGATACGAAGATCGATTGCCAACTATCGTCACGACGTCGTTGGATTTTGGCGAAATCGAGTCGTCGCGTCCACGAATAGCGTCACGCTTGGGAGACCGCGACGTGGTACTTCGAGTCCCCATGTCCGGGCCTGACTATCGCAAAGGGAATAATTCCATGAAAGGATAAGCATATGACCAACCTCAGCTTCACCGACTGGAATGACGCCCAGGATTACTTCTTCGCCAACGGCCTCACCGACGGCTTGCCTATCGTCCCGCCCGTTCCCGACCGGGTGCAGGCCATGCTGGATTACGCCGGGGTCGGCGCCGACCACGACCTGGGCACGGAGATCATCCGGCAGAAGCGGTTCACGGCCGGCAAGGCGGCGGTGAACGCGGTGATGGCCGGCTGTCGGCCAGAACATTTCCCGGTGGTCATGGCGGCGCTGTCGGCGATCACGGATCGAAGCTTCAACCTCCACGCCAGCAGCACGTCCACCAACGGCGCAACCGTGCTCACGGTGGTCAGCGGGCCCTACGCCGAGACCATCGGCATGAACGCCGGCGTTGAGATGATGGGGAACGGCAGCCGCGCCAACGCCGCCATCGGGCGGGCGGTGAACCTGTTCAAGTCCAACTTCTACGGCTCGGTTCCGGTGGTGATGGACAACAGCACCTTCGGCCACGCCGGCAAGATCACCTTCAGCTTCCCCGAGAACCTGGCCATCAGCCCCTGGCCATCGCTGGCGTCGGAACTGGGCTACGGCGACGACGCAACCATCGTGCAAGCCTTCGCCACCCTGGCGCCCCTGCAGGTAACCCTGCACGGAGACCGCGACCCGACCGATTTCCTGACCACCGTTGCCCACGCCATGTTGGCCTTCGGCCCGGGTATGCCGGAAGTCATTTGCGTAATCAGCCCTGAGGCGATGGGATATGTGACCGCCGCTGGCTGGAGTCGGCAGCGAGTGGCAGATTTCCTGCACGACAAGGCACGGCTGCCCGCGTCCGAATGGATGCGCTGGAAGCGGATGGGCCATGAGCTTGACCACGACCGGCTGGTTCCGGTGGTTCCCGAGGCCGTCCGGATCACCGTGCTGCTCGGCGGCGGCATGGCCGGCGCTTTCGTCAGCCTCATCGCCACCTGGGGCTCCAGCCGCTCGGTCGTTCGGCGCGTTGCCGTGCCGAGTTAAAGTGCAATGCGCCAGGACTCCGACGATAACTTGCGATTGCTGCGAGCTTTTGACCAACTCCCTAAAACCATCCACTCGACAGACGTGTTTAAACGACACCCTGAAGTGCGTCCCGAATGGATTATGCGGATCATTGAGGATCCGTATGACGAATGGGTTGAAACCGATGCCAGTGGAAGAATATCCCGGGTTGTTGCAGGGAGGGTTGAGGACGCTTCACAATGGATTAAGGTGATACTCAGCGCGCAGGGGCGCCTCGTCACTGCCCATTTCGACCATCACTTGGAAGACCGATTTGGAGGACGACCATGGACACGAAACCAGTGAAACCGGGGTCCACTTTGCCGAACATCACGGTGACTTATGACGCGGATGCTGACGTGCTGCTTATCACCAACGGCGAGGATACGGCTTTCGGTGATTCCATCGCCAATGGTGTAGCGATGTTCTATGACCAAGACCCGGGCAATGCAGGCGCGTTGGCCGTAGGAATGCACATAATCGGCGCCCAGGGAGCGCTCAAACCTTTCGTGGACGCCGTCTTGCGGCAGCACTGTATCGAGCCGCCGCCGAAATCAGAAGTCATCAAGGAGACTACCGCGGACCCAGCAGCAGGAAGGACAGGCTAACGGATCTGCCCAGACACCGCCAGGAGAAAGGCTATGACAACACAACCCACTCCCATCGTCACGCTGGACCCGCGTGACGACGCGCCGCCGGCTCCGTCGCGGTTGGCGCAGCGTCCCGCGACCCTGGACGGCAAGGTCATCGGGCTGTTCGCCAACAACAAACCCCACTCGGAGGACCTGCTGCGCCGCATCGCTGCCATCATCGGCGAGCGGTACGACATCGCCGGCACCGTGGAGCACAACAAGGGCGGATGGCAGTGGCCGGCCCGTATCGAGGACCTGCAGCGCACCGCCAGGAGCATCGATGTGGCAATTCACGCCACGGCTGAATGAGGGTCCTGCACCGCGTGCAGTGTGCACGACGCAATGGAAACCGAACTGCTGGGCATCCCGTCTACCGTGCTGACCACCCGGCCCTTCGTAAGCCAAGCCCACGCCATGTCCCGCATGCGCGGTGACCCGGAGTACGGCCTCGCGATTATTGAGCACCCCATCATCACGTTGACCGACGCCGAGCTGTCCGAGCGGGCAGCCACGGCGGCGCCCCAGGTGATTGCCTGCCTGCTGGACAGATAGGCACCACCCGAAAACACCGGCAACCTTTAGGGGCGACGCATGCGTCGCCCCCACTGATTTGCGAGTTAGTGCTGTCGCCTTACAGCGGCAAATGTACGGCTTCGCCGCGCTGCGCGCTTGCGGTTACCGCTTCGGTCCACTCCATGTAGTGGACGCCGATGTTGAACGGGGTGCGCATCACCGGGGCTCCGTCGCGGATCGAGGCGATGAACTCCTGCTCGACCGACCACGAGTAACGGCCTTCGGGCGGATTGGCGATCTCCTGCAACTCGGAGTCGCCGCGCTTCCCGCCGTAGACGCGCATCCGGCCGTCCACGTGGATGGTGCCCTCCGTGCCGTAGAGCCAGACCGAATTGCCGGGGGACAGGCCGGCGCAGGCGCTGAATTTCAGATGGGCGTTGGCCCCGTTGGCCAGGCGGCACAGGATGTCCACGGTGTCGGGGACGGTGACCGAGCGCCAATTCCCGTCGTCGTCCCGGCGATGGGGAACCGTGATCTTGCTCATGGCCATCACCTGGGTCGCGCGGCCCACCCACCGGATCATGGCTTCGTACCAGATGCCCATGTTCAGGATGTTGAACCCGCTCATGTCCCGATCCTGGCGCCAATGGAGCGTGGAGTCGAGATCGGTGAATCCGGTCTGCGATTGAACGTCCACGGACACAAGGTCGCCCAGGAAACCATCGGAAATCAGGCGGATCATCAGGTCGTCAATCCCGAAGGTCATGGGCGAAGGAACGATCTGCGCGACCAGATTGGGCGAGGCCTGGGAGGCGGCCAGCATCTCGTGGGCCTCGCCGGCGTTCATCGCCATGCGGGCCTCGCACAGCACGTGCTTGCCGGACTCCAGCGACGCCATGGTCAGCGTGCGGTGCATGTAGGGCCAGGTGCCGATGCAGACGGCGTCCAGGCTCTCGTCCTCCAGCAATTCTTCCCAGTTATCGTAAACGGTCGGGATGTTGAAGGCGTCGGCAACACGCTGTCCCGATTCGCGGGAACGGTTGGCGACGGCGCCGATCTCCACGCGTGGGGTGTCGTTGAACCCCGGGATGTGTCGATCGCGGGTGTTGCGGCCGGCGCCGATCAGGCCGACGCGCACGGATTCGAGTGCCACAGTGGTACCTCCTGAAGATACTTGGCGGCGCGCCAGGCTGAGAAAGTGGGGCGCGGCGCAACGGATTATAGGGGAGGGGTGTAGCAGGGTCAAAACGGCGGCGAACCTCATGCGGGCCCTCTTTCCGTCCGTCCGTTATTGCGAGCGAAGCGCGGCAATCCCGTTGGACAAGGGATATTCGCCTGTACGCGAAGTCGCCTAGCCGCCGGGTTCCCCGCGACCATGGATGGGAGGGCGTGAGGCGTTGGAGCCCCGGAGGCTCTACCCGATGGCGCCGCGACGGATTTGCTGAAGTGCCATCTGCGCGTGCCACTCCATGGCTCCCAAACCGACCACGCGCACCCCGACCTCGAAATAGCGTCTGGCTGATGCCGCCATAGCGTCGAAGTCCGGCGAGTCCAGGCCCATGTTGTACATGATGGCCGCTCCGTGGCTTTCCGCAGTTCTTACGGCGTTCTCCAGCAACCTCATTACCTTGGGATCCTCGTACTTGAACGGCACGCCCAGGATCTTGGTCACGTCACCTGCGGCCAACCACACCAACCTGACCCCGTCGATCGCCAGGATGTCGTCCAAGTCACGGAGGCCGCCCTCGCTCTCCACGGTTGGCACAACCAAAGTCCCGTCCCGGGTTTTGCGGCTGAACTCCGGGAAGTCCTCAGCGGTGTCGAAGCGCCTCAGGTGAATGAGCCGGTGCCAGTCGTCCCGCAACCCCATCAGTTCCTGGACCTCCTCCCTGGAGCCCACCGAAACCGTGACGGCTGTGGCCCCGAGGGCCAAAGCGCGGGCCGCGTCGGAAACGGTGCGCCGGTCAGTACCGGTGGCCCATGGAAAAGCCTGCACCCGTATCATGGGAGAGATGCCCGTGCCACGGGCCGCCCGTATCAGGTGGGCGATGTTGTCCCAATCGTGTGCGGTGAACATCATGTCGGCCATGAAGCAGTCGATGCCAGCCAGGCCGGCGACTTCCACCATGTTCGGGTGGCTGAACACGTAGGCGCACAGGGAGGGTTGTCCCGATTCAAGATTGGCCAGCAGCCGATCCGTCGTATGGTCCGGGAAGAGCATGGGGCACCTCGCAAGCTGGAACGTTTTGTGGCTATCGTATCAGAGGGCGGTTCACACGCCTGCTGCAACTCAGCTCTGGACGCGACGAATAGCGTGACCCGAACGCTCACCGATCCACCACGCGGTAGATGGTGGTCCGGTCGTTAGCGTAAGCCAGTTCGAGAGTGCGGTCGTCCACCATCCGGTCGAACTTTTCGATGCCGTGGGGGAGATAATAGATCCGTTCCAAGTCACCCACCACGATGTAGCGCACCCGGTACTGGTCGATCAGGTCCAGCGCTGCGTTCTTGCTTTGGGTGTTGTAGATGGTTGACACATCCCCCGCGCGTTCCCGTATCAGTTCCCAATTGTTGCGCTGTTGAGTCTGATGCCACGGCCAGCCGATCACCGTCGGTAGCCCGGTGTACACTGACACGCGGCCGTTCCAGCGGTACTGGTCGCCGTGGGCCTCCAGGACCACCGGGGAGCCGGCCACGTTGTCCTGCAACCAGCGTATGGCGTCGGCGTCCCAGCGCAATTCGATGGGCTCGTCGCGCTCCCAGTGCACGGCGTCGGGCATCCACGCCGCGCCGTCCAGGGTCAATGGCGTGGAGTGGAAGCGGTCCTGGATACGCACGGGCGTCGCCAGCGCGGGATATACCATGACCCCGACGCCCACGAGCGCAGCTATGGCGGCAAACGTGTATCTCACCGCTTTGCTGTAGATGTTGCGACGATTACGCCACGCGGCCCAGCCTCGCCAAAAACCGTACGCCCCGGCCACGCCGAACAGGAGCCATGCCACCAAGTAGTACTTGAACAGGGTATTCATTCGGGCGATGTCACCCTCGACGCGCACGAAGTCCACGCCGATGCCGATGGCCAGGGCGACAGCCAGCATTCCCAGACCCGCCACATCGGATCGTGATGTCCGGTCCTCGTCGTTCAGCAACGTCGCGGCCAGCGACCAACAGGTCAGCGTGAGCGGTACCATGAGCACGCCGGCGGTCAGGAAACCCGCGGCCCAGAAGTAACCCGCCAGCCCCAACCCCGCCAATACCCCCGCCAGCAGCCATTGGTGCGCTGCTGGGACCGGGGTCGCCGCTCTGATCCGGGCCAGCAGCGGGCCGCCGGCTCGGGGCAGCGTCGCCGACAGCAATGCCAGAGCCGCCAAGAGCGGGAGCGCGTGGATGAGCAGGTAGTTGGTCAACGGGGTGCGCCAAAGGGTCGGTTCGATGCCAGTGCCAAAGGTCTCAGTTGCGCCATGGAACGGCAGGAACGCCACGTAGCTGACCACCAGCGCCACCAACGCCAGGGCCATCCCAAGGGCCACGCGCCCCTGGACTTCGCCGGGCATCATCCATGCTGCGGCCGCTGCGAACCCGACCATGAGCAGGGCGTAAGCCGGATATTCCCACGAGTTGATGGTCCACAGGCTGCCTACCGCCAGGCCCATCAGCGCGACACACACCCAGGTCCAGACGCTCCTCGGGCCGCTCCTCGACACGCCGAGCAGGACGGCGACACCCAGGGCGACCGCGAGCAGCGCGAAGGGCATCGTCATCATGTGTGCGTGAAGATCGGCAAAAAGGAAGGTGAAATACGGAAACTCGGTGATGTGAAACCCGAAGTCGACCTGATCGCGCATCTCCAGCCACAGGGTCAGCGCGTTGGGCTCAAAGTTCGGGATCTCCGGTATGGCGCGGCTGCTGCGCCAGAAATCGAATGCTGAGAGGGGCACCGGGACACCGTTGATGCGTTCGGACAGGATGTGCCACAGCTGGATCACGCCATCCAGGTTCCCCGCGATTGCCACCATCACGGCGCTGATGAGCCCCGCCATAACGGCGGTGCCGGGCAGCCACCGTCGAATGTGGTTCCCTGCAATTACTCGCTGCCAGCCACTAGCCGTTGAATCGGGGGACGGCCCGGCCTCTCCCGAAACCGCCCGAGCCGCTTTGACCAAGTAGTACGCCAGCGCGCCGGCGCCGGTCGCGGTCAGGGCGAAAAGCGTGGGCACGGCTAAATTGAACGCTATCACCGGGGGGATGCCCGTGAGACGGGTAGGTATCGAAAGGATGAAGTAACCCCAATAGTAGTAGTTCAGATAGCCGCCGGCGAACCACGGATCGTACGGCGGCAGCACCGAGGAGCGGGCAACGGCTGTGAAGTAGGCCAGTTCCATGGGTTTCTCGCCGCCGCGCCACGGGTGCCACAGGTCCGGGTTGGCGGCCCTGATCAGCACGAAGGCCAGGTAGGCCAGCACGAACAGCGCTTCGGCGGCCACCACCATGCGCCAGTGTTCCCGCAGCCACGCCGCGATTTCTCGCCAGTGACCGGCCAAAACTGCCGCCGATGGTATCGCCACGATGAGCATCGCCAAACCTATGGTGGCCGTCGAAAATTGCACGAACCCTGAGTTCACCAGCAGCCACGCCACCCACGCCACCAGGAGAAGCCCAACGGCCCGGGAGAACAGCAATCCCCGGTCGTGCAGTGGACGCAACACCCACCAGGTGAGCGGGAACGCGATCAGGCAAATGACCTCCAGCGCCAGCAACCAACTGAGCCAGGGCACGCGATTCGGCCAGCCATCCACCCGAAACACCTGCGACCAGGTGCCTCCGTCCTGCTGTGCCAGCAGCGCATCGGGAGGCAGCATCAGCGGTGGAGTTTCCTCGCCGTGTGCTGAAGCATCATCGATGCGAGACCGTATCTCGCCAGTGGACAGTCGGTCGACGTTGCGGAACACCAGCGCCTGCGGGTGGTCGTATCCGATGACGTTTTCGTCGGCGTAGCCGAGGTTCAGCCCTATGCCACGTCCCGGTTCCGGTGAGCTGTCCGCGGCGCGCACCGGCTGGCGCAAGCCGGCGCGTCGGTAGGGGTCGTCACGCAGTTCGAAACCGGCCAACGACGGATACGACTTGAACGATCGCTCCAGCCGGTAACCCAAGTCTCCGGCGAACAGCAGGCGGAGGAACGCCGAGCTCTGGGGGTACTGATCCGGGAGCCGGGCCACCGATCCGTAGGCCCGGTTCGAATAGAAAACGATGTAATCGCTGGACGACAGGCGGCCGACCAACTCCGGGATTTTATTGCGGTCACTGTCGGGATGGTAGGCTGGAAACGTCCAGACGTCGTACCGGCCCAGATTCGGAATGCGCTCGTCCCAATAAGAGCCCCCGTTGATGATCGCCGGGTCGAACGGAACGTTGGCGTTGATCCACTCTGCGGCCGAGACCGCCGTGTGGGGACGGCTATAGATGCTGGAGAAGGCGATGGCGTAGAGGACGGTGGACGCTACCACGACGGCCAGAACCGCAATGCTGACCGGGTAAGCGTACCGACGGGTGGACTGCGCAACGGTTTGCCAAAGGGACGGCTGACGGTCGACAACGGCGTCGGGATCCACCGGCCGCCCGGTCGCTGACACCACCATGCCGCCGGTGGGGGGCGTGGCGTGCCATTCCTCGGAAAATGGTGCGTCTTCGCCGAAGATCGGTTCGTCGAAGATGAGGTCATCGCCGACGGTGGGCGGGGTCGCGTGCCACTCCTCGGAAAACGGCGCATCGTCGGGCGGGACGGTAGTGCCATCGTCGTCACGAGTTCGCCGTTCCCTGGCCCAGTACACGGTGGCCACGAGCATCCGCGCACCCATCAGGATGTAGAAGGGCATGAGGGGGAACACGTAGCGCAGGAACTTGACCTCGAATACCTCCAGGAAAACGAAGGCGGGCACGGCCCAGGCCAGCAACAGGAGGTCGGAGCGCTGTGCCGAGCCGCCGCGCCACGCCATCCACGCGGTGAACGGCGCGGCCAGCCAGGCAACGATGCCGAGCGGAATGCCCAACCCCCAAACCGAGGTCTGCCTGATCTGGTACCAGAAGGCCGGCGTGTCGGCATATTGCCAGGTGAACGGCCAGTGGCCGGCTTCCCGGGCCATTTCCGCCTGGGCGCGAATGTCGGCGAGAAACGTGCCGAAGTCCAGGAAGGCGTAGGGGGTGGTGATGAAAAACGCGGCCAACGCCAGCAGGCCGGCGACCGACACCGTGGGCGCGAATCTGACGGCCGACGGCACCGTCAGGTCGGACCATCGCCCGCCGGCGCGGTCTTTCCAGGTCCAGAGGAACACCACAGCCAGAGGCGCCAGAATGGGCGCCACCGACACTTTGGGCGCCATGGACAGGCCCACCAGCAGGCCCAGCAGGGCGGCGTCGCGAATCCGGGCGGTGTCCGCGAACCGGAGCATGGCCCACAGCGCCGCCAGCGACGTGAGAACCGTAAAGGGTTCCGGGCGATAGAAGTGCGCGTGCTGGATGTGGATTACGGCAAAGGCGGTCAAGGCGGCGGCCAGCAACCCCGTCCACCGGCCGTACATCCGTCGGCCAATCACGAACATCAAGGCCACCGACGCGGTATCGGCCAGGGCGGCCAGGGTGCGGCCGGCGAACCGCAAGTCCATGGCGCCCCAGTCGGTGAACAACTCGGCAACGGAACGGATCGGCACCAGCGCGTAAATCAGGATGCTGCCCAGCGGGAACCAGTGCGGGTTGAGGGGACTATGCTCCGCCGACAGGGCGGTTTCGATGTTGGGCAGGCCGACCCGCATTTCGGGCCATTCGGCCAGCCAGGTCTCGTGTCCCGGCGCTTGGGTGAGCACACGGAACATGTCGTCAGCGCGCAGGTAAAACGACCGCTCGTCCGGGTGGAATCCGTGGCCCTGGTCCCAGTCGATGCCATACAGGCGCAGGGCCAGCGCGGCGACCAACAGGACGGGCAGCAGAAAATTAGGCCCCCACAGCCTGCGCAGGGGGGCGAGGAGACCAAGCCGTTGGGCGTTCATGGGCAGTGAGCGCATCAACCGCCAGGAAGCATTACGAAATCAGGCAGCACAGGTCGGCGGTTCTGCACGAGTATCCCCACTCGTTATCGTACCAACCGAGGATCTTGACCATGCTGTCATCGAGGACCATGGTGCTGAGGCCGTCGAAGATGCAGCTATGGGTGTTCCCGCGAATGTCGGAACTGACGATGGGGTCCTCAGTGTATTCCAGTATGCCCTTCAGGGGACCATCGGCCGCGGCCTTGAAGGCGGCGTTGACCTCGTCCTTGGTGACGTTCTGTTTGAGGTCGGCCACGAAGTCGGTGGCGGAACCAATGGACGTGGGGATGCGGTACGCGATGCCATGGAGCTTGCCGTTCAACTCGGGCAGCACCACGCCGACGGAACGGGCCGCGCCGGTGCTGGTGGGGATGATGTTCTGCGCCGCGGCGCGTGCCCGGCGCAGGTCACGGTGGTTGCGGTCCAGGATGCTCTGGTCGTTGGTGTAGGCGTGGATGGTGGACATCAGGCCGCGCTCGACCCCGAAGGCGTCGTGCAGCACCTTGACCATGGGCGCGAAGCAGTTGGTGGTACACGAGGCATTGGAGATGATCCGGTGCTCCCCGCCATCGTACGCCTCGTCGTTCACGCCCAGCACGATGGTGGCGTCCGCGCCACGGGCCGGGGCGGAGATGATGACCTTGCTGGCGCCGCCGCTGTCGATGTGGGCTGCCGCCTTGGCAGCGTCGGTGAAGCGGCCGGTGCATTCCACTACGATGTCGACGCCCATCTCGGACCAGGGGATGTTCGCCGGGTCCGACTCCTGAAACATCCGAATGGGCTTCCCGTCGATGACGAGGTTGCCGTTGTCAGTTCCTACGGTGCCGGCGTAAGGCCCGTAGGTGCTGTCGTACTTGAACAGGTGGGCGGCGGTATCGGGATCCCCCAAGCCGTTCACAGCGGCCAAGTCCAGGCGTTCATGATACGTGGGCGAAAGAGCCGCCCGGGCGACCAAACGTCCGATCCGCCCGAACCCATTGATACCGATGCGCGTCGCCATCGTGGAATGCCTCCCATCCGTTCAAACGTGGCCAAATGCAGTGACAGGCGAAGCACGCGATATACGTGCTGTCTGGCCGGCAATCCCGAGAATTTGCGGCCAATTCAACCCTGCCGGCGCCCGCGATTATACCACCGAAAGGGCGAATCCGGGCCGGACGGTGACACCGCCAGGATACGCTGAGCTAGCGCGATCCGAACCTCTCGTAAACCTCCGGGCCGGCGTACCGGGCCGCATCGCCCAGCTCCGCTTCGATCCGCAGCAGGCGGTTGTATTTCGCCACCCGCTCGGACCGTGCCGGCGCTCCGGTCTTGATCTGACCCACGTTCCAGGCCACGGCGAGGTCGGCGATGGTGGTGTCCTCGGTTTCGCCGGAGCGGTGGCTCATCACGGCGGTCCAGCCGGCGTCGCGGGCCATGCCCAGGGCGGCGGCGGTCTCCGATAGCGTGCCGATCTGGTTGGGTTTGAGCAGGATGGCATTGCCGGCTTTCCCATCTATGCCGCGCCCAAGTCGGCCGATGTTGGTAACCAGCAGATCGTCGCCGACCAGTTGCACCGAATCGCCGAGCCGTTGGGTCATGATTGACCAGCCGGCCCAGTCGTCCTCGAACAACCCGTCCTCGATGCTGACGATGGGATACTCGGCGCACCACTGGGCGTACAGGTCCACCAGATCCCCGGCGCTGAGCGACACTCCTTCCCGTTCGAGATGGTAGTTGGACGCCTCGGCGTCCCACAGTTCCGACGCCGCCACGTCCAGGGCAATGTGGACCTGCTCACCCGGGCGGTATCCGGCTGACTCGATGGCCTGCAACACTACCTCAATGGCGTCGCGGTTGGACGGCAGGGTCGGGGCGAATCCGCCCTCATCGCCGACGTTCAGGTTGTGTCCACCGCTGCGAAGGATGGACTTCAGCGCCTGGTAGATCTCCACGCCGGCGCGCAGCGCATCCGAAAAGCGGTCAAACCCGGCAGGGGCGACCATGAACTCCTGCACGTCGGCGGAGTTGGACGCGTGCCGGCCTCCGTTGAGGATGTTCAGCAAGGGGACTGGCAAACTCACCGGACTGCCATCGGCAAGGTGGCGCCAGAGGGACCCCCCGGTTGCGGACACGGCGGCGGCGCGGGCGGTCGCCATGGAAACGGCCAGCACCGCGTTGGCGCCCAGGCCGCTCTTGTCGTCGGTGCCGTCCAATTCGTTCAGCCGGTGGTCGATGGCCGCCTGATCGAACGGCGACGCTCCCGACAGCGCGGGGCCGATGCGGTCGTTCACATTCGCGACGGCGGTCAGCGTGCCGCCGCCGCCGAACCGGGTCCGGTCGCCGTCCCTCAATTCCAGCGCTTCGTAGCTGCCGGTGCTGGCGCCAGATGGGACCAGGGCCAGGCCCACGCTGCCGTCGGACAGGGTGACCTCCGCCTCAACCGTGGGGTTGCCCCGGGAGTCCAGGGCTTCCCGACCGATCACGGATGCAATGGTAGCATCAGCCATTGGGCACCTCCGGCAGGGGTTCCGAGAAGGCGACGGTCTGGGTTTCGTCGGTGCGAGCGAGAGCCGCCGCCACCGCCTTGTCCACGGCGTCGGACGGATCATCGGCGATGATGTAATTGTCGCCTACCGGCAGGCCGTCGCCGCGCAAGGTCAGCGGCCAACTGTGCAGCGAGACCACCGGAATGCCGTAGCTCAGCGCGTAGGCGATTTCCGACAGCGTCCCGAAGGCGCCGCCGACGGCGATGACCGCCTGCCCCGTGCTCACCACCGCCACGTTCCTTGCGAAGCCCATGTTAGTGGCGACGGGAAAGTCCACGTACTCGTTGGCGGTGTGCGGCGACCCGCCCGGCAAAATCCCGATGGTGGTGCCGTTCTCAGACTTGGCCCCCTTGCACACCGCTTCCATCACGCCGGTCAGCCCGCCGCAGACCAGCGCGATGCCGCGCCGGGCCAGCTCTTTGCCGACCCCCTCGGCCAAGGCGTACACGTGGGGCGGCGGGTCGTAGTTGCCGATTACTGCGATGATCATGGCGTTGGTACCTCCGGTTCCGGCAGCGAACGGCAGGGGCGAATGTTTATTCGCCCCCGCATCCTAGCCTCAATTGACTTCTAATGTTCTATCCCAGCGGCACGATAGCTGCGCTGGCCGCCTCGATCAGGCCCAGCAGCGGCGCCGGGTAGACTCCCAGCCAGGTCACTACCAGCAGCCCCACGCCCATGGTGGCCGTGAGCAGCAGCGACGGGCGGGGCATCGGCGGAACCGGCGGCTCGTCGTGGGCGCCATGACCGTGGGCGTCCCCGTGATCGTCGGCGGGTTCGTGCTCTTCCGCCGCGTGGTCAGGGTTGGGCGGGCGCTCGATGTACATCTGGCGGAGCACCTGCAGGTAGTAGTACAGGGAGATCAGGCTGGCGAAAATGGCGACGCCGGCCAGCCACAGGAACCCGCCGTCGGCCACGGCCGCGAACAGGTAGAACTTGGCGGTGAAACCGGCGAAGATGGGCAGGCCGGCCAACGAGAACAGGCCGATGGCGATGGCGGCCGCGACAAAGGGTTGCCGGTCGGCCAGGCCCGCCAGGTCCGCGATGTTGTCCTGCCCGGTGCGGTTGTAATAGGCGGTGACGCCGGCGAACACCACCAGGTTGGTCACGGCATACACCACCAGGTAGAACACCACCGACTTGGCGGCCAGCGCGAAATCGCTGCCCAAAACGGCGATGCCGGCCAGCGCGTAGCCCACGTGCCCAATGCTGCTGTAGGCCATCAGCCGTTTCAGGTTCCGCTGGGCTAATGCCACCAGGTTGCCCAGGAGCATCGTGACGGCCGCAAGTACGGCGATGACCAGTTGCCACTCGTCCCAGCGGTCGACCGCGGGAACGATGGCCTCGGCGAACAGCCGCAGCGTCAACGCGAATGCGGCCGCCTTGGATCCGATGGCCAGGTAGGCCGTCACCGGCAACGGTGCGCCCTCGTAGGCATCGGGCGCCCACATGTGGAAGGGCACGGCGGAGAGTTTGAACCCGAGGCCCACCACCAGCAGGGCCACGCCTACCCACAGGACCGGATTGTCAGCATCCGCTGTTGGCCATGCCTCGGCAATCTCCACGAAGAACGTTGTGCCCAGGGCGGCGTAGATGTTGCTCAGCCCGTAGAGCATGATGGCCGACGACAGCGCGCCGATAATGATGTACTTGATCCCCGCCTCGTTCGAGCGGGCCTCGCGCAATCCGTAGGCCACCATGACGTAGAGGCTGAAGGAGAGCAGTTCCAGGGCGATGTAGGCGGTGAGCAGTTCCCGGGACATGGCCATCAGGTTCATGCCGAGGATAGAAAATAGCAGCAGCCCGTAGAACTCGCCGCGATGCTCCAGCCGGTCGCGTCCGTACTCAACGGACAGCGCGATGATGCCCACGCCGATGGCGAGGAAGAATATCTTGAAGAACAGGCCGAAGCTGTCGACCACGATCAGGCCGCCGTAGAGTTCCACCGACCCCGCCGGCCGCATGACCAGCGCGATGACCATGACGGCCACCAGGCTGACCACCGATAGGCCGGCCAGCCATTCCTTTCTGCTCTCGGGCAGGAAGAGGTCCACCGTGAACACCAGAAACGCCAGCGCCGTTAGGACGAACTCCGGCGTCAGCAGGTGCAGGTTGGCGGTGTAGTCGATTGGCATTCCGATAACCGCCTAAAACACG
Source organism: Dehalococcoidia bacterium (assembly GCA_965203985.1). Taxonomy (GTDB): domain Bacteria; phylum Chloroflexota; class Dehalococcoidia; order Lucifugimonadales; family UBA3495; genus Bin87. The sequence goes on along the minus strand of CBDBDS010000012.1, from coordinate 83,666 downwards.
GCCAGCGCGCTTTCGACGCCCGTGTTGATGACCCGCAGCAGCGGCGCCGGCCAGACGCCCACCGCAATCAGGATTAGGACGAAGGCCGCGCCCACGCCCTTTTCCACCGGGCTGGCGTCGGTGAGGTGGTCCCATCGCGGGTCGCCCTCGCCGAAGAAGGAACGGGCCAGGAGACGCAGGATGTACACCGCCGTGATGGCCGCGCCGATGACGCCCAGGACCGCCAGCGGCAGGTAGGTTCGGAAGGCTCCGGTGAACACCATGAACTCCGCTATGAACCCGCTCAGCCCGGGCAGACCCAGCGATGCAAGGCCGGCGATGGCGAAGAAGAACGTCGTAGTGCCCATGCGCTTGATGAGGCCGTTGAGGATCATGCTGTCGCGGATGTGCGCCCGCTCGTAAATCGCCCCTACCATGGCGAACATGAGGGCCGTCATGATGCCGTGGGAGAACATCTGGAGCACCGCCCCGGCCAATCCTACCGGGTGCAGCGTGGCGATGCCCATGAGCACGTAACCCATGTGGCTGACGCTGGAATAACCGATAACGTACTTGAGGTCATTCTGCGACAGAGCGGAAATCGCGCCGTAGATGACGTTCACCGTGCCGAGGCCGATGAGCACCGGCATCCACACCTCCGCGCCCTGGGGTGTCAGGATCATCCCCACCTGGATGATGCCAAAGGCCCCCAGCTTCATCAGCACGCCGGCGTGGAGCATACTGACGCCGGTGGGCGCGGCGACGTGGCCGTCGGGCGACCAGGTATGGAAGGGCCAGAGGCCGGCCAGAACGCCGAACCCCAGCGCAAAGAAGGGGAACACCCACATCTGGGTCAGGCGCGAGACCGCCCCGTCCTGCTGCAGCGCGGCCAGCTTGTCGATGTTGAAGGTGGGATCGCCCGCCTGTGACGACGCCACGTACAGGGCCAGGATCCCGACCCAGATCAGGATGCTGCCGGCCACCAGCATCAGCATCAGCTTCATCGCGCCGTATTCCTTGGTGCGCAGGAAGGTGCCGAAGTCGGTGCTGCTGCCCCAAACGCCGATGAGCAGGTACATGGGCAGCACGGCCAGTTCGTAGAAGAAAAACAGGAAGAAGAGGTCGCGCACCACGAACACGCCGTACACGCCGGCGCCCAGGGCCAGCAGCAGCACGAAGAAGTCCCGCGTCCGCCGGGTGATGGTCTGGCTGATCAGCACCGCGCCCAGCAGCACGATGCCGTTGAGCAGCACCAGGGGCGCTCCGATGCCATTGAGCCCGAAGTGGAGCGTTATGTTGACCGGCTGCCCGATCCAGTCGTATGAACGCACCATCTGCACGCCGCCAGCCCCGTAGTCGTAGCGCAGGAACACGATGACCGACAACACGAAGCTGACGGCGGCCACGAAGATGGCGAACTGCCACGCGTCTCGCGGCCGGTCCTTGGGCAGGAACATGGCCAGCGCCGCGCCGGCCAGGGGCACCAGCACCAACAGCAGCAGGGATACCTGGTCGAAACTGGCCATCATCGAATATAGCGACCGTCATTCCGGCGAAAGCCGGAATCCAGGATCCTGTTGAGCAAAGAGGCTCTGGATTCCCGCTTTCGCGGGAATGACGAGATGGCCAGGGGATAGCGATATTGCATAATGCCAGTAAGATCTACACCGAGCGCAGCCACCAGAATATCGCCAGGCCGATCACGCCCAATGCCACCGCCAGCGCGTAGGTGTAAACGTGACCGGTGACGTGCAGCCGCAGCGCGACGCCCGCTTTGCGGACGACGTCGGCCGGGCCGTTCACCCCTACGTCGTTCACCACGGCGCGGTCGAAGAAGGCCAACGCCGCGGACACGGTCAGCACGATGCGATCGATGGTCCACTGGTATGCCTCGTCGACGTAGTATCGGCGCTCGACTACCCGCAGTATTCCGGCGAAGCGCGCCCTCCAGGGCTCATGGGAGATCGCCCGACGTACGTACACCAACCACGCCAGGACGAACGCGCCCACCGCCAGGATTATCGACAGCGCTCCCAGCACGTAGTTGAAGTGGAACTTCTCCGTGTGGTCGTAGAACACGAAGCCGCCGATACCGTCGAATGCACCCGGCCAGTTGAAGGCGATCCAGCCAAAGCCCACGGCCAGCACCGCCAGCACGGACATCACGCCGGTCATCAGCAGCGGCGATTCGTGGGCGTGGTGGCTGTCCTCTCCCTCGGCTCCGAAGAACACCACGAACATGGCGCGGGCCATGTACAGCGCGCTCAGGAAGGCGGTGAGCATGGTCAGGATGATGAATATGACGTGCAGGTTGTGCTCCACCGCGATCAGGATTTCGTCCTTGCTCCAGAAGCCGGACAGGATCGGAATGCCTCCCAGGGACAACGCGCCGATGGAGAACACGACCGCGGTTACCGGCATCGCCCGGCGCAGGCCGCCGACGCGGCGAATGTCCACGTCACCGTGGGCTCCCACGCCGTGCATCACGCTGCCGGCGCCCAGGAACAGCAGGGCCTTGGCGAACCCGTGGGCCATCAGGTGGAACACCGCCGCCGTCCAGCCTAACGCGCCCAGCGACAGCATCATCAGACCCAGGTGGGACACGGTGGAATACGCCAGGATGCGCTTCAGGTCCGTGGACACCAGGGCGATGGTCGCCGCGCCCAGGGCGGTGATCAACCCGACAATGGCCACGATCATCATCGCTTCCGGGGACGCGGCGAAGATGGGATAGGCGCGGGCCACCAGGTACACGCCGGCGATCACCATGGTGGCGGCGTGGATCAGCGCGCTGACCGGCGTCGGGCCTTCCATGGCGTCGGGCAGCCACACGTGGAAGGGGAATTGCGCGGACTTGCCCATGGCTCCCAGCAACAGCAGGATCGCCGCCGCGGTGGTGACGCCGCTGCCCAACTCGCCGGACGCGGCGGCCGCGAAGGCGTCGGTCATGCTGAAACTGCCCACGTTCACCCATAGCAGGAGAATGCCCACCAGCAGACCCACGTCGCCGATGCGCGTCACCACGAACGCTTTCTTCGCGGCCTCGCGCGGGCCGGGATTTTCAAACCAGAACCCGATGAGCAGGTAGGAGCACAGGCCCACCAGTTCCCACGCGATGTACAACAGCAGGAAATTATCGGCCAGCGCCAGGGTCAGCATCGCTGCAACGAACAGGGCCTGCCACGCGAAGTACCAGCCGAAACGCGGGTCGCCCTTCATGTATTCCAGCGAATAAAGCTGGACGCCCAGGGCAACGAAGGTGATCAGCCCGAGGAGCACCACGGTCAGCGGGTCGATGATGATGCCCCAGTCCAGGTGAATGGCCTGGTCAACGTTCGCGGCAACCCCGGGTAATCCCGCCTCGAACCAGGACGTGGAGAAATGGCAGGTCAACGCCCCGGTGATGCCGCTGACGGCGCAGGCGGGGTTGTCGGGGGATGCTCCCAAAAAACTCACCGTGGTCAGCGCCCACACCACGAACCCGCCGCCGATGGCCAGGATCGCCAGCGGCGCGCCCCGCAGCGGCAGCCAACGCTGGAACAGGATGATCAGCGGGCAGGCGGCGAAGGAGAAGACTGGTATCAGGAATGCCAGCGGCATATCACCACTTGAGCAGGTTGATTTCGTCGACGTTGACGGTGCCGCGGTTACGATACATCCGCAGGATGATAGCGAACGCCAGACCGACCTCTGCCGCTGCCACCGTGATGACAAAGATCGCGATGATCTGGCCGTCAAAGTCGGTGAAGCGGCCCGTGCCGTTCAGGTAGGAGGCCGCGGCGATCAGGTTGATGTTGACGGCGTTGAGCATCAACTCGATGGACAGCACGATCAGCACCGCACTCCGGCGGGCGAGGACTCCGTAGAAACCGATCCCGAACAGGGCGGCTCCCAGAAGCTGGAAATACAGAAGGGACACCATCGGACGGCTAACCCTCGCCTTCCGCCGGCGTATCGGTTTGCGCCGTCACGGTCTGCGTGCGGGCGATGATGATGGCTCCGATGAGGGCGACCAGGAGCACCAGAGACGCGATCTCGAAGGGCAGCGCCCACTTGGTGAACAGGGCGGCGCCCAGTTCCGTGAAATCTGGGGGGGTGGGTTCTGCCGCTACGTCGGGAGCCAGCCAGAAAGCCGCGCCCAGCACCACCGCCAGCACCGTGGCCGTTATCAATCCCAGCGGCCACTGCTTGTTGTCGGTGATGCGTGGATACTCCGAGGACCGGGTTAGCATGACCGCAAACAGCACGACGATAGTAACCGCGCCGCCGTAGATGAGCACCTGCACCAACGCCAGGAACTCGGCGAACAGCAGCAGGTACGCGCCGGCCGCGCCCAGCAGGGACAGCAGCAGGAACAGCGCCGCGTGGACCACGTTTCGAGTCGCCACCACGCCCACGGCCCCGCCGAGGGTGAAAATGGCTACGATTGTGAAGAGGGCCAGCGCCACGGGTCTATGCGTCCCGGCTGTCCGGGTTCCGCACGGAGATTCCCGGCACGCTGCCAAAGTATGAGCCGCCCCGCTGGCGGCTCCGGTGTTGAGGGTTTGGTTTCGGTGTCGGCATTGCGAATAGGCGAACCGGTCCTGGATTCCTTGGGGACCAACACCTAGATTGACTTAAGGAGCGTACAGGTCGCGCACTCGCAGTTGGCCTTGTGCTTGCGCACCGGCTCGGACACTGACTGCGTCCGGCCCCGGGCTTTGCCGGAGGCGCCGCTGTTGCCGCGCTTTTTGCCCTTGCCCATTTTTCCGGCTTTGGCCGCTTTGCCCGCCATCTTGCCGGCAAATTTGCCGACCTTACCGGCGACCGTTTCATCCTGGCCGGATTTACGCTGCTCTACGCATTCAACGCAGGTACAATACTGCGGATGCCGCGGGGACAGATTACGGAAACGTTCGTCTTCTCGGGGCACGGTCAGCCTCGGTTCAGTCCTTGGAATCGGCCTCGGCCGCCGCTTTCGCGGCGTCGGCTTTCTGCTTGGCCAAAACGGTTGGCGGGATCCAGGCGGTATCGTCCTGGTATTTCTTGCCAATCTGGAGCAACGCCGGGAGGTCAACCCGATCGCCGTTCCGCGCGTAGGTGCTCATCTCGTGCTCGTGGCTCATAACGATGGCGTCGAAATTGCAGTACTCGACGCAGATGCCGCACAATATACAACGGTTCAAATTGATTTCAAAGTAATCGACGATCTTGCGGCGGGTGCTTTCGCCGTCGGCGTGCTTGGGGTTGTCCATCATGCTGGCGGACATGCACTGCGTCGGGCAGTTGCGGATGCACACCATGCAGCCGGTGCAGTACGGCTCACTGATTGCGCCATCCCAGGTGAGCGCCGGGAAGCCCATGAACCGCGGCCGCACCGGGGTTGGCTCCTTAGGGTACTGCTGGGTAACCGGCCGGCGGAACCCGGAGACCGTGGACGCGAGAGTAAGCATCATCCCTTTCAGGCTTTCCAGCATAGCTAGGCGTCCTCCGCTCGCAGTGCGGCCATGCGGTCCAGCCCGGAGAATATCTCGGCAACGGAGCACGAAAATCCGGGCAAGACCGGCTCTCCGGTAAGTATATCGTCTGTGGTGAGGACGCGGATTTCGCCGGTGGACTGCCGCACGGTCACTTCGCGGTTGTAAGCGTCAACCAGCAAAACCGTGGCGACGCCCTGCCGGAGGTAAAGCCGAGCTTTCTCGATGACGTCCACGTAAGTATCGGTAATTGAAATCACTTCCACCGCAACGTCGGGCGTCCCTTCCCACACGCCGGGTTCATCTTCGATAGCCGGCGTTCCTGGACGTTCCGCAGTTACGCTTAAATCCGGAATTCTGAAGTTTGCGCGTGACAATCCCAATCGAAACGAGGCGCCGATCCCCACCCAAAAAGGGAGATTCCCATCTTCGATGTGCGCCTCGAGCAAGCGGTTAATTTTCCCCGTGACTATTGATGCCGCTCTTCTCATTGGCGGCAACTCCACCAGTTCGCCATCGACCATTTCATACCGCCGGTCGTCGGGCAGGTTGCGCCAATCGTTTTCGGCACGGACAGATTCTTCATGAATCGTAGGGGAAGTTGCAGTGGTCATCAGGGCCTCCCGCTCTGGGCGGCGTCAGTTGCCGACGTTGCCCGGCGGTCCAGCACGGCGTAGATGTCGGCGACGAGGCAGTGAAAGCCCGGTATCTCAGGTTCGCCGGACAGGATATCATCAGGGCTGAAAACCTGCTCCGGCACGCCGGGTCGGCGGATGGTCACCGTACGCAGGTCGGGGTCGGCGACCCAGATGGCTTGCGTTCCGCCGGCGAAATACTCGATGGTTTTATGAGCGAGGCGTTCCAGGGGGTTGTTCCGGTCTGTCACTTCGACGACGGTGTCGGGCGCAAAATGTGGCCAAGGACCTTGCGCCTCGTCATAATCAGCCATACGTTCCCAAGTTGTTACGCTAACATCCGGGAAGCGTAGATTGTAGGTGTCGATTTGGAATCCTACCGCTACCCCAACGTAAAGCGGCAACCTGGCGACTTCCACGTGGCCTAGGATTAGCCCACCAATCTCGCCCGTCAGCGTCCCACGCCGCGGCCTCCGGCCTATTTCCACCAACTCTCCATCCACCAGCTCGTAGCGGTGATTAAATTCACCCGGCATCTCCCAGAACTCGTCGACGGTGATTTTGCGGGTGCGGGTTGTCATGGCGAGGTACTTCAGAGGTTTTCAATATGATACCAGCATTGGGGGTCAGGTGCTGGATTGGGTTGCCGCACGACGCGCAGCCAGCTGACGCTGCACTTCCGCAACCCGGCGGGCCGGGCCGGTCATGCGCCGGTAGATGATCCAGCCGGCGACCGCGAGCCCGACGGCCGACATGATGGTCAGGCTCCACCAGGGCAGGCCGTAGAACCGGTACACGGCGGCGATGATCACCGTGTAGAACGACAGCGGCACCATCACCTTCCAGGCGAAGGCCATCAGTTGGTCGATCCGGAGACGCGGGAAGGTTCCCCGCACCCAGAACACCACCAGCACCACCGCATAGGTCTTGAAGAGGAACCACACCACGTCGGGAAGCGCGGGGCCGCCCCAGCCGCCCAGGAATAGCAGTGTCGTCAGCGCGGCGATGGCAAAGGTGTTAATGTACTCCGCCAGGAAGAACACCGACCAGTGGGCGCCGCTGTATTCGACAAACGGACCACCCACCACCTCGCTCTCCGCGTGATAGATGTCGAAGGGCGTGCGTCCCACCTCGGCCAGTCCGGCGATGAAAAAGATCACGAAGCCCAAGGGCAGCACCAACAGGTAAGGATAGGTGGATTGCTGCGCCACGATTTCCCGCATGTCCAGGGACTGGGCCAGTATCGCCACGGCGGCGGCCACCAGCACCACCGGGATCTCATAGGAGATCAGTTGCGCGGCGGAGCGCAACCCGCCCATGATGCCGTACTTGTTCGCCGAACCCCAGCCGGCCAGCACCAGCCCGAGTATCCCGATCACCGCAAAGGCGATGATGTAAAACAACCCCAGGGGCAGGTGGCGGATCACCACGCTGTCACCTCCGGGTATGGTCACCCAGATAACGAAGGCCGACACCACGACGATGACCGGAGCGATCCAGAAGATCGCTTTTTCCGAGTCGTCGGGGATGATGTCTTCCTTGATGATCAGCTTCACCGCGTCGGCGATGGGCTGCATCAGCCCGAACAATCCGGTGCGGGTCGGCCCGTAACGCAGCTGCAGGCGGCCCAGCGCTTTGCGCTCGAGCCAGACCATCGAGAGAACGACCACCGACAGGACGGCGAACATGACCGCCAGACCCAATGCGCTCCAGGCCAGACTGATGAGGAAACTCACCGGTCCACCTCGCCCAGAACGATGTCCAGCGATCCCAGCACCACCACGCTGTCCGCCAGCCAGGTGTCCGCCAGCAGTCGCCGCAAAGCGGACAGGTTGCAGAAAGACGGCGGGCGCACCTTTACGCGATAGGGCCGGTCAGTGCCGTCGCTGACCAGGTAGACGCCGATCTCGCCCCTGGGGTTCTCGGCGCGCACGTAGGCCTCGCCGGCAGGCGGGCGGATCAGCCGACGACCCAGCGACGACGCAACCGGCCCCTCGGGCAGTTGCGCCATCGCCTGTTCCACGATCCGCAAGGACTGGTACATCTCCTGGACCCGCACCCAGTGCCGGTCCCAACAGTCCCCGTCCAAACCTACCGGCACCTCGAAGTCGAAACGGTCGTAGATTGAGTACGGTTGCGCTTTGCGAACGTCATACTCGTACCCGCAGGCGCGCAGCATCGGGCCGGTGAGGCCCAGGGCGATGGCTTCGTCGGCGCCGATGGGGCTCACGTCCTTGAGGCGGGACAGGAAGATCTCGTTGAAGGTCAGTATGCGGTCGCTTTGTTCAACGTCCTCGCGGAGCAGCGGCATCAACTCGTCCACCAGTTGCCGGAAATTGTCCGGCACGTCCTCCTTGAGGCCGCCGATGCGGAAATAGTTGTGCATCATGCGCGCGCCGGACACGGCTTCAAACAGCGCCTGCACCCGCTCCCGGCCCCGGAAGGAGAACATCACCGGCGTCATCGCCCCGGCGTCCAGGCCCATGGTGCCAACGTACAGCAGGTGGCTGGCGATGCGATTCAGTTCGCACAGGATCACCCGAATGTATTCGGCCCGCTCCGGCACCTCCAGGCCCATCAGCTTCTCGACGGCCATGCAGTAGGCCAGCTCGTTATTGAAGTTGCCGATGTAGTCCATGCGATCAAACAGCGTGACGACCTGATGGTACTGCTCACCCTCGCACAGCTTCTCGGATCCCCGGTGCAGGTACCCGATGTGCGGCTCAACGTCAACCACCTTCTCGCCGTCCACCCAGAGCACCATGCGGAACACGCCGTGGGTGGACGGATGCTGAGGCCCCATGTTGAGGAGCATCTCCACCGGCTGCGTGCCTTCGGGGATGCCCTCCGGGACTTGGGTAGTCATCAAAGTTGGATCAGTCATGGTTAGTCGGGTCGCCAACGGCAATCGGGTCTTCAGTCTGACGGCTCGCGGGATTCAGGAAACGGGGAGCCGATGAAACGCAGGCTGGGCTGTGGCGGGTCCACGCGGGCGCTCATCCAGGCTTCGCCGTTGTCGTAGAAGCCGGCTTCGATGAGCACATCCTCCAGGACGCCCATTGCCTCGCAGTCTTCCAGGTAGTCCGACACCTGCCGCCGGAGGGCGGTGCGTGCGTCGTCCTGGGTGTCTCCGTACGCGGTCACTTCAAGCTCCGGACACCGTGCTTCCCAACCAGAGGCGACCGGCATGGCTTCGATTTCGTATACGATCCGGTCCATGGGTCAGTCGCCGGTTGAATTCTCGCCGGAACGCTCATCTACATCGAACCGCAGCACGATTTCGGTTTCTTCGTTTAAGTCATCTATCCCGAGAGCCTGACCCAGGCGGCCGACGGTATCTTGTCGTTCCAGCCATCCACGCACCGCCTGTACCAACCCGTTCTCCGCGGCTTCCCGGGTGCGCCCGCTGCTTTGCAGATCGAGACCGTCTACCGTGGCCAAAAATTGGTCGCCCTCAGACACCACGCGAGCTACCAACTCCACCGGAGCAACGAAGTCCGGCGCGCCGGGATTGATTTCCTGCGCGGCGGCCATTAGAACTCGCGGTACTCGTAGAAGTCGTAGGATTTGCGACCGGGGAACCCGTCGAATTCAGGATACAGGAGCAGGGGAGACAGGTCGGGATGCCCGTCGAACGCGACGCCGAACAGGTCGTGCGCCTCACGCTCGTACCAGTCGGCGGCCGGCCACACCCCGCATACCGAAGGCAGGGCCGGTCCATCGTAGGACACTTCGGCCTTCACTACCAGCGATTGTTCCCGGGCCAGGGACTGGAGGAAATAGACCAATTCAAACCGCTCTTCGTAGTCCACGCACGCCAGGCACAGCAGCATGCGGCAGTCCAGGGAAGCGTCGTCGCGGCAGGCCATGCACGCCGAGACTATGTCGGCGGCGGGCACGGTGACCTGGGGCAGGTCACCCAACGCACCGGGCACCGGGGAGTAGTCGGCCAGAACCGCGAGGGCGCGATCCAGGGTCTCGCGCCGCGCTGGCGTCAACAACTCGATGGGGTCCGGCGGCGGTTCGGCGTCCGCCTCCGGGGCGTTACGCCGAGGCCGGGGCATTGCCCTCTCCCGCGTCGGCCATGATCTTTTCCTGGAGTTTCAGTATGCCGTACAGCAGCGCTTCCGGGCGGGGCGGGCAACCGGGAACGTACACGTCCACCGGGATGATGTGATCGACGCCCATCACCACCGAGTAGGAACGGTAGTAGGGGCCCCCGTTGGTGGCGCAACTCCCCATGGCGATGACCCACTTGGGTTCCGGCATCTGTTCGTAGAGCAGGCGTATGGGTTCAGCCATCTTTTTGACCACGGTGCCGGCCACGATCATGACGTCCGCCTGCCGGGGCGACGGCCAGGTCACCACGCCGAAGCGGTCGAAATCGTGGTGGGCCATGTACGTGGAGATCATCTCGATGGCGCAGCAGGCCAGTCCAAAGCTCAGCGTCCACAGGGACGACTTGCGCGCCATGGCGAACAATTGCTCGCTGGTGGTCGTGATGACGCCGGGCACCCGCCCGTCGGTGGCCTGATTAAGCAAACTCGGGCCGGGTCGGTTGCCGGAACCCAGGACAATTTCGGTGGCGCGGGGCGGCATGGCCAGCGGAGACACAGCATCGCCGTCTGATGGCGGCATCATTTCGACCATTCCAACTTCCCTGCCTTTTCGTTCCAATGCACACCTGGCGGATGCGCATACCGCACCACTGCCCGTTGCCAGTATTCGGGTGGCCTTCGCCTTCCCAAATAAAGTCGTTCTACTGAAGGTTCGCCATGTTGGGCAACCAAGTCCCACCGTCCCGGATAATCGGTCTCATTCCGTAACCATCTCTGCCCAATCGGTCGAAGGACGCCGACTATTTTGCCTTTGCAATGGGCCAGCACCAAATTGTACTGTTTGGCCCGGTTTGGGTTCAGCACCCATGCCCAACGCGATGATTCGAGGACATCTACCGCAGGATCATAGGTCTGATGGATGTCCAAAAGGATCAGCGGTTCCTCCACCTCAAAATAGTCGCTGCCGGGTGTCGCTACTTCTGCCAATCCAGCACCCCCTTGCGCCACCCGTAGATCACGGCGAAGAACAGCATGGCCAGGAACAACAGCATCGCGTAGAACGGTATGGGGTTGCCAGCGACTTTTTCCTGTATGAACACTACGGCCCACGGGAAGAGGAACACCGCCTCCACGTCGAATATCAGGAACAGGATGGCGAAGATGTAGAAACGGATGTTGATATTGGACCACGCAAAGGGCGTCGGTGGAATGCCGCATTCGTAGGTCGTGAGCTTGACGGCCGAACGGCGCCGCGCTGACAGCAACTGCGACCCCGCGAACATTGCTCCGATGGCAGCCAGCGCTATGGCGATGGCAATCACCACCGCCAGCCAGTTTCCAGCGTAGTCGGCCGGGTTGAAGGTCTGAAGCAGCAGTGGGCTAAACATGATTCGGTAGGGATTGGAAGGTTCCGGTGGGCCGAGTCATCGTAGCAACGGCCCTAACAAGTGTCAATTGAGGCCTAGACTCTCGCGAATAGAGGTCGAAGACACATCACGGCGAAAGTCGGCCTCCGGTATTTCCGTGAACATGGGCCGGAACCCATCCGGGATATTGACGTCCGACAGCGATCGGAACTCGCCCCCGTCATCGGTGCGCCCGCCCACGGCGAAACGAGTGCCGCGCCCCCACATTTCGGCCAGCGCCTGCAGCATCGCCGGTTCGGAATCCCCGTAGTACCTGGGCTGAATCAGCCGAGTCACAGTGTCCCAACCGATGGCGAAACCGCATCCGGAGAACAGCGCGGACTTTTCGATGAAGGTCTCCGCCCGGGTCAGCACCACCGTGCCGACCCCCTGGAACTGGTGCAATCGGCGGTGTACTTCGCCAGCGGCCAGGGGCGGCTTGTCCACGTTGGACACAGAAAGTTCGTACGCAACCGGCGCGCCCAGCACGTCGCCCGCCACCTGGGCCAGTTCGGTGTGACCGGCATGCATGGGATTGAACGAGCCGGGGAGCAGGGCCCCAGGCGCGTCTCCATCAACGACCATGCGGCCGTCGGGATGGACCGTTACCCAGCGGGCGTCGCCGTCCAGCAGGCGTTGCACCGGCTCGGCGTGGCGCGTTGTGTCCGTCACCAGCCGCTCAGATGCGACCAGTCCGAGGTCGAGTTCCGCCGACACGCCGCAGGCTCGCGCGATGGCGGCGATGACCAGCCGGCTGACCACGTCTTCTTCGCCGGCGCGGTCACGCAGACCTTTTTCGAGGACGAGAGAATCGGTGGTCACAGAGTCGTCGTCCCAGGTTGCAATGAAAGCACGGTGGTCGCCACGCTTGGTGCGGTCGGTGGCAATGGTCGCGGTGCACGCCAGCCCGACGATGGGGGCGTCCTGTTCGCGCAGCGACATACCCCGAGCCCAGGCCGACCGGGCCATCAGTCGCGCGGTGTCAGGGGACACGGTTTGCTCGGGAGCGTACCCGCCGAGAAAGTCGGTCATCGCCAGGTATCCATACGGCACCCGGGTTTCCAGAACAGTGCGGGAAGCGCCGCCGACTCCCAGGAGCCAAGCTAAGGCATAGTTGCCGGCGCCGGCCACGGCCAGCACCGATTGCTGCGGCGTGTCGTGGATGCGGGCTACAATTTCAGCAATGTCAGCATCCATTTTGCGGCTCACTTTTATCGCCCTTACCATCCAGGTAATCGATGGCTTCCTGCGGCAGCGTCACGCCCAGATGGCGCAATTCCGCACGCATGCGCTCACGCTCCTGGCGGCGGCCTTCCTGGTGACCTTCCCGGCGGCCCTCGTCTAGCCACCTTTGCCGGCGCTTCGCCCTGATGTCAGACATTTTCTCAAACACTCGGCGCGCCCCTTTGCTCGCTGGGGTGGTCCGGCTCATCAAGTAGAGATGCTACAACCTCCGGCGGAAGGTCCGCCGCGAGCCGCTGTAACTCCGCACGCATGCGCTCACGCTCCTGGCGGCGGCCTTCCTGGTGACCTTCCCGGCGGCCTTCCTGGTGACCTTCCCGGCGGCCTTCCTGGTGACCTTCCCGGCGGCCTTCGTCTAGCCACCTTTGCCGGCGTTTCGCTCTGATGTCAGACATTTTCTCAAACATTTTGCGCGCTCCGTCAAACAGACCGGCCAACGGAATTACCAGGGCCCAGTACAGCCTAGTAACCGCAATTTCAAAGTAGATAAATGCTCGCAGTTCCGAGCCGGAGAACTCCGCCAGGATGGCGACGCTGGCGACGGCTGCCAGCGTGAACCCACCCACTTGCCAATAGATGCCCCGATCAATCAGTTCGTTGGGCAAATCCGATGAGCGCATTGTAACATTGTATCGGATTCAGGTGATTGGGCGGCCTGACCACGCAGCCGGGTCAATCGCGTCCATGGCGCTCAATGACACGTCTATCTCGCCGGCGATCTTGCGGTCCCATTCGTCGGCCCATCGACGCGGCAGTCGCGGCCTGGCCTCTCGCCAGGTCATGCGCTCGCCGCCGTTGGTCCGGGCGGCCGCTGCCTCGACCAGGAACGCGGTCATGTCGCCGCCGTCCATGGCATTGACCACGCGGCAATCGAGGAAACCATAGCATCCCTCAAGCAGCGGGCTGCCCGTGGCGCCGGTGGTATAGCTCACGCTCCCAAGCTTGTCACCGTCGCGGCCCGAATGCATGCCCAACTCCCAGATCAGCGGTAGTTGGGAGGTTTCGAGGAAGTTGATCGCCAGGACACCAGCGGAAGCGATCAGCCCGTGGGTGAAGTTGGTGTGGTAAATCTGGACGATCAGCCGCGGTCGCTGGGGAACGATTGAAGCCGCGGTGATGGCCACCGCGATTTGGGCGTTGCTGACGTCTCCCGAGCGCGTCGAAATGGCTGCCAGCGGCGCGCTGAGGCCGCCCAGCAGCGGGCCCACGTCGGCAGGGTCAAGTTCCGGAGCGGGGTGAGCCATGTGATGCGGAACGTCGCCCGACTCGGTTACCAGTCGGGGTGGGTGTCCATCGCGTCGTTGACAGTGAGCCGCATCTGTTCCGTGCCGTCAGCATTCATGTAGAGGATCTCAGCGTTGCCGTAGGCGTGCGAAACGAAAGCGATCCGATCTTCGCCAGCCGACCAGACCGGCATCAGGTCATCCTCCGTGTTCTGGGTCAACTGACGCCGCTCCGAGCCGTCCACCAGCACGGAAAATATCTCCGACTGGTCGTCGAACCGCACCACGAATGCCAATCGCCTGCCGTCGGCCGACCAGGCTACGGAAAACTCGTCGTGCTGGTAGTCGGACACCGCGACTTCATCCGTGTCGTCGGCCCAGTTGCCAGATTTCGTTGGGCGGAGGACATAAACGTCACGGGCGCCATCATCGCTGCGCAGAAAGGCTATCCGGTCCCCTTTGGGCGACCAGACCGGGTCGGTGTCGGGACCCGAGGTTAACTCAATGCGGTTCACGCCGTTCGGGTTGCGCAGGAAAAGGCCGTCCTTTCCGTGCTCCGTGAAAACCAGCCACTCGCCGTCGGGTGACCAGTCACCGACGAGTTCCCGTTCCGGGCTGAAGGTCAGCCGCGTTTTCTGCCCGCCCTCCAGCGCCACCATGTAAATGTCAGGCTCGCCGTCTTGCTCGGATACATACGCGATGCGGTCCGACTCCGGAGCCCAGATCGGGGGTTGATCGGCTGCCACGTTCGACACCAGGGACGTGACCCCCTCGCCGTCTACGTCGTACAACATCAGCTGGGTCTTATTGCCAACCGATATCCAGGCGATTTTAGTCTGGTCGGGCGACCAGCGAGGCGTCCTTGCATCCGCGCTCAACGATGAGATGCGTGATGGTTCATCCCCACCGGGCTGCTGGACCCATGCCTGGGCACCATCGTCGTCCGATACTACGTAAGCGATGGCGGGTAGATCGCCGCCAAACAGATTCCCCGCAAAACATCCGCCCAAGGACAACGCCACGGCAAAACAGAACATCAAGCACAAAAAACGAGGATTGCCCGCGACCAGTCCCATCAAAATCCTTTCCAATCGAGCAGTTTTACCTGCCGCCGATTATAACGTAGCGAAGCGGTCGCACACTCAGCTTCCTGCGACCAGTTATGCGGTTTATGTTTCCTTGACATCGGTCGGGGCCCAAATTAGCATCGCCTCACCGCAGCAGGAGCCCGGCGCCATGGACAGGCTATCCGATGAGCTGCGCGTTCGCCAAAATGAGAGGTCGATCATGCTGGCAATAGTTGGAGGGAATCTCATCGACGGATCGGGCGGGCCCGTGGTCGAAAACGCTGCGGTGCTGATTGACGGCGACCGCATCGTGGAGGTTGGCCCCCGGGCCGCCGTGCCCATTCCCGAAGGAGCCGAAGTGCTGGACGCCAGCGGCCGCACGATAATGCCCGGCCTCATCGACGTGCACGACCACCTGGCGTCTGGCGGATACGGCCTGACGGGTCGTTGGGGCATGGACGAACCTCTGTCGCTGTTCAACATCCGCACCGCCCAGGTCATCGAGGATACGCTGGCGGCCGGCTACACCACGGTGCGCGATGCCGGTGGTCTGGACGCCGGGTTCAAGATGGCCGTGGAGCAGGGCCTGATCAAGGGGCCGCGGCTCATTGTCTCGGTCAATATCATGTCCCCAACCGGCGGGATCGAGGACAAGGTCAGCGGCAGCGGCCACCGCAAGGTGATCCTGGGACACGACCCACTGTCACCTGACGGCGTGGCCGACGGAGTGGATGGCGTGCGGGCCAAGGTGCGCGAGCTGGTCCGTTGCGGCGCCGACCAGATCAAGTTCGCGACCACCGGCGGCGCTTCCGGTCGCCCGGGCAACGGTCCGCTGGACCAGGCCTACGCGCTGGACGAAGCCAAAGCTCTGGTTGACGAGGCCGCGGCTCTCGGACGCAGCACCCTTTGCCACGCCGTGGGCGGTACCGGCCTGCCCATTGCCATTAAAGCCGGGGCGGGCTCAATCGAGCACGGCTGCTACCTGGCCACTGATCCCGACATGCTCAAGATGATGGCCGACCAGGGCACTTTCTTCACCCCGACCTTCGAGGTGTACGACTTCCACAGCACGGTCAGCGCCCCTCACATCAGGGTACGCGCGCAGGCTCTGATGGATATCCACATCCAGAGCACCGAGCTGGCCATCAAGGAAGGCGTGCGCATCGTGGCCGGCACCGACGCCGGCGGTTTCGTGCACGGCGACAACGCCCGCGAGCTGGAGCTGATGGTAGAAAAGGGCATGAGCACCATGCTGGCCATCCAGGCCGCCACCGGCTACGCCGCCGAGTGCTGCGGTATCGGCAAGGAGGTGGGCACTATCGAGGTCGGCAAGCAGGCGGACGTGCTGGTGGTGGACGGCGATCCGTTGCAGAACATCTCGGTTCTGCGCGACCGCGAGCGTCTCCTCCTGATCATGAAGGGCGGCGATGCGTACACCAACCGCCTGGCCACGCGGGAATTGCAGCCCGCCTAGGTTCGTGCCAGGTTGAACCGATGCACGCTGGCGGCCCGGGCCACGGCGACAGTTGCGAGCGCCGCCCACCCGTCCCTTAGATGCGCTTCACCGTCCTGACGCTGTTCCCGGATGCCTTCCGGTTCATCGAAGAATACAGCGTGCTGGGGCGGGCTGTGCGGAGCGGCTTGGTCTCCCTGGAAACCGTCGATATACGGGAGTATGCGACGGACCGTCACGGAACCGCTGACGACTACCAGTTCGGCGGCGGCCCGGGCATGGTGATGAAACCGGACCCGGTGTTCGCCGCGGTGGAATCTGCCCTGGCCGGCATCCCGGACGCTGACAGGGTAGCGACGCCCATCGTGCTGACTTCTCCGCAGGGCGCCATTCTGAACCAGGATGTGGTGAACGAGTTTGCCAACGCGCCGGGCATGATCCTCATCTGTGGGCACTACGCCGGGGTTGACGAACGCATCCGGGAAGGCTTGATCACCCACGACGTTTCCATCGGTAATTACGTACTCACCGGCGGGGAGCTGGCGGCCATGGTCGTAATCGACGCGGTTTCCCGGTTTGTACCCGAAGTGGTCGGCTCGGCGGAGAATGTGGAGCACGACAGCATCACGTCCGGTTTGTTGCAACACCCGCTGTACACGCGCCCCGCCGAAATTCGAGGAATGGCCGTGCCGGAAATACTGAGGTCCGGCAACCACGCCGACATCGAACGCTGGCGGCGGCGGCAATCCCTGGAACGAACATTGCGCCTGCGTCCCGATCTGCTGGAAACCGCGCCTCTGACCAATTCCGACCGCGTCTTCCTGGCGAGCCTGGGATGGAGCGGAGCACCAGGCTGATATGACGCAACTGCGCTCCGACTACCGGTTCGGCTTCGACGTCCGCGTGCGCTGGCAGGAATGCGACGCGCAGGGGATCGCTTTCAACGGAAGCTACCTCGGCTGGCTCGAAATCGCCCAAGCCGAATACTTCCGCAACCTGGGATTCGGCATCTACCGCGTCGCGGCGGCGGGATACTTCGACAGCGCCGTAGCGAAAGTCACCATCGAGTACAAAGCGCCGGTCAGAGTGGACGAAATGCTGGACCTGCGGGCCCGGGTCGCTCGCATCGGCAACACCAGCATGGTGCTGGAAGTCGCCATTTTCACGGAGGGCGGAGCCCCTGACGATTCCCCGCTCACGACCATTGAGGCGATCTACGTCGGTTTCCACGCGGACACCGGGCAAACCAGGCGCGTGCCCGATGCGATCCGGGAACTGGTGGACAGTTGGGAGACGGCCGGAGAGGTGCTGCCGTTGGAAAGGTTCCCGGAACTGGCCGCGGCTCAGGGGTAATGGCGGCGTGTCATTCGCCCTGGCGATACGGAGACTGTGATCCGCTTTCCTCGTCTTCCGCGCCGTTGATTGCGGCTATAGCCTGCAACTTGGCGGCGTCCGTCAGACCGGTGGCTGCCATAATAGCGGCAATATTCCGGCGGCGTTCTGCCGCGTGACCTTCTTCACGGCCTTCCTCGCGGCCCTCTTCGCGCCCTTCCTCGCGCCACTCCCGGCGACGACGCAGGGCGAAATCTATCATCGTCATGACTACTCCTATAGTGAATGGCACTGTGCCGATGACGGCTTGGGCGATTACGCCGCATACGAAAGCCAACAGCAGCATCCGCAGGTACGAAATGCGCGTGAGCGCTTCTACAATCGTCTGCCCTTCCCGGATTCCCAGCGCAGCCTCGTTGAGGATTAGCGACGCCAAGACCAGCAGCGTCACCCACACCCGCCAGCCGTTGATAGCCCGATAGATTGCCCGTGGCAGCTCCGTTATCCGCATCATAGCACAGGCCGCGTTTTCCTGTGCTTACACCATGAAGACGGGGGCATCGTCCCGGTTGATTCGCGTTTCCGACGCGATGCCATCGCGGATGTGCCTGGGCAGGGCGAACATGGCTTCGTGGCTGCGCCCATCGTAATGCCGCAAGGTCTTCGTGACCCGCTCGTCGATCCGACGGTCCACACCGGAGGCGGCCAGGTCGGGCAGCGGAGCATCGGACGCGATGGTAAACCCCCAAAGCGTGATGAAGGACGGAATGTGGACCTGGCACGGGACGGCGTGCTTGAAGGTGCTTTCCAGCGTTTTGTATATCGTCGTAAAACACTCGTGCAGGCTCAGGAACCCGGCCGGGCCCGACTGCGTAACCAGGATTCCGCCCGGGTTCAACCGAGCGCGGGCGATTTCGTAGTACTCCTCGGTGTACAGGAGGTACGCCGGCCCGCCTTCCAGGGGATCCACCAGGTCCATGATCATCACGTCGAACGACTGGTCGGTGGACTGGAGATACCCGCGGGCGTCGTCAAACACCAACTCGGTGCGCCCGTCATCAAACGCTCCCCGGTGATGATGGGGCAGGTGTTCGCGGCACAACTCGACAACCTGCTGGTCCAAGTCGACCATGACCACCTTTTCCACCGAGCGGTGGGCGAGGGCTTCCCGAAGCGTACCGCCTTCACCGCCGCCGCCGATGAACACCCGGCGTGGGTCGGGATGCAACAGCATGGCCGGATGGACCAGGGTCTCGTGGTATATGTGCTCGTCCCGTTCGGTTGATTGCGTTTTGCCGTCGAGCAGCAGGCTGCGACCGTACACCTCGGAATGGACCACTTCCACCCGTTGGTATCCCGTGTGGCCGGAATAAAGGACCTCATCAACCTTGAGCATGATCGCCAGGTCGGGCATCACGGTCTCGATCACCCACTTGCCGGTGATCTCTTCCATTGGGTAGCTGGCCATCGGGACTCCTTGGACAACAGGGGAGCTGGCTGACGCGGTCACGCGCCACCCAACCGGCCGGAAGAGCCGGCCGTTGCTGCGTTTCCAGCGTGGAAAGCCGTCAGTTGAGGCGGTGCGCCGGTTGCAGTTCTACAACTCGCGCACCCGTGAGCCCGCGGCGAATCTGTGTGATTTCTGGATCCCGACAGCGCAGGGCTTCGATTATGACGCCCGCCGCGCGTTCCGGCATCGTGTGGTCGCCGCAGGTGAAGATATCCGCCGCCGCGTAGCCGTGCTCCGGCCAGGTATGGATGGAAATGTGGGATTCGGCGATGGACAGAATGCCCGTTACGCCCTGAGGCGTAAATTGATGGAACGACTCCCCGACCACGTGCGCTTCAACCGTCGCCGCCGCCCTTAGCATCTCCTGCCGGATATGGGCCAGATCGTCCAGCAACCGGGGGTCGCAATCTCTAAGTTCCAGGAGCACGTGAGTACCTAGTACATCCAATCACCCTTTCCTCCGTGTGGATTGGCTCCCCGGCCGGGCAACAGGTCCGCACGGCTCCTTGGGAACAGCAGGCGACGATTCTACCCAATACCGGCTGCTGTTACAAGTACGTTTACCTCGTTCACGCTTACCCGGTTTGCGGCGGGGAACGTCAGAATCGGGATCTACGGGATTTTATGATTTGGCAGGATTGATCGGGGGATCTCCATCGCAGAATGGTCCCAATCCTGATAATCCCCAAATCTTGAAAATCCTGCTTCTGACGATTTGCGAAAGCGGGCAGGCATGAGCGTGTACTCGTGGAGTGCGTATGGAAAATCGGGGCGGGTCGAGGCGGCAGTTGGCGGGATACTGAAATCGCAGGGGTGCGTCCGGTTCCTGCCGGCTTCCTGAACAGCTCGATCTATTGGCGCTAGCGCGACGCCGTCACCATCCGCACCGCGATGCGCTAGAATGTGAGCGCCTTGACGGCCGGCTTGCATCCCAGGCCAACGCAGTCAACATTATTTCGAACCAGGAGGCACCTTTCATGGAATTTGTGCGCATTTACACCGGCGATGACGGCCAGACCCATTTCCAGGACCTCGACCTGCCGGGCGACCGCGCCATTCACAGCGGTATGCAGGTCACCCCCGGCGTGAATTTCCGCCGCTTCGAACCCGGCTACTTCTCCGACTGGCACACCGCTCCGCGGCGACAGTACGTCATCACGCTGGCCGGTGAAATGGAGGTCGGTATCGGCGACGGCACCAAGCGCCGCTTCGGGGCTGGCGACGTGCTGATGGCCGATGACCTGACCGGCCAAGGTCACACCACCGCCGTGGTTGGCGACCAGCCCCGCATCTCGGTGACCATTCCCATCACCCTGTGGTCGCCCTGGCTGCCGGCGGACTAATCGCCACGGCAAGCTGTACAGGACGCTAAGCCGGCGCGTTATCGCGGATTATCCGTTTCGCGGTCGCGCCGGCGTTGGGCCCGGATACCCGGGGAGCGATGATCGGCAGCGTGAGGCCGGCTTCCCGGTATTCGGCCAACCTTTCCCGCCTGGCCCCGGAGTCCGTGGGCAACGACATGCGGTCGATCAGCCCTTCCGGTACCAGACGCTCGGCCAGCACAATATCGCCGGAACGCCAGGCGCGGCGCACCTCCTCCACCTCGTCGGCGAAACCGGCCTCGGCCATCAGCCGGCGATACCGGGGGAATCGCCCGGCATAGGTCGCGGCCACCCGGCGCATGCCGCCATCGTCGGCGCCCGGCGCGGACACGGAAACCAGCGTCGCCACCTCAACCGATCCTGCTGCTGCGCCGGCTCGCGCTGCGCCCGCAGCGATATGCTGGCTGGCGGTCCGCGCGTGCTCGGGTGTGCACCAGGTGAGCAGGACCCCCTGGCTGATTTCGCCGGCGATTTCGAGCATCTTGGGGAAAACCGCCGCCAGGTAGATGGGCATTTCCGGCCGGAAGGTCGGGAAATGCAGATCGAAGGTAGCGATGTTGATCGCCTCGCCGCGGTAGTCGGTCACCTCGCCGTCGCGCAGCAATCGGCGGACGATGTCCACCGTGTCCCGCACTCGTGGGATCGGACCGGAAAACTCCAGGCCGTGTTCGGGCTCGACCTGAACCTTGTGGCTGCTGCCCAGCCCGAGAATGAAACGGCCGTTGGAGAAATGGTCCACGCAGGCCGCCGCCATGGCGATGGTCGGGGCGCTCCGGACGTAAACGCTGCTGATGCTGGTGCCCAGGCGTATCCGCGATGTCGCCAACGCGCACGCGGTGAGAATGGAAAACTGATCACCCCCGTGTCCTTCGGCGACCCAGGCGGACTCGTAGCCAAGTTCCTCGGCTAGTTGAACGCACTCCACGATCTCGGGCGGCGTCATGCCGCCCCCGGCAAAGGCTACTCCAATCCGCTCCATTGCGTGCTCCCGTGCAATCGACAGTTCCTGTTCAGTCCAGCCGCCGCCCGTTGGTCTCCCACGTAATCATCACCTCGCGCGCCCCGCTCAGCCAGCGCGGGCTGAGACCGGCCGGGCCGCGTTCGAACAGGCGGTCAAAGTTGTTCTCGATGCGCCGACGGGTGGGTTCATCGTCACGCTCCAGCCGGCCCATTGCCAGGTCCACAGCGTGAGCCTCGGACAGCCCGCCGTCCGCTTCCGGTATCCACCACGGCGCAGCCGGAATGACCCGCACGTCCGGCAAAAGGCCCATCTCCCACAGCACGGCCGCCAATTCCGGCAGCCCAGGCCAAGGAGCGAGTTGTTCGTCGTAGAGGACGCTTCGCAGTTCGTTGTCCATGTCGCCGGGCGTGGGTCGCCAGATGCATATGATCACTCGTCTGGACGCGGAGTTGTTCAGCTTGGCGAGGAAGGGAACGATGTCGCGTACGAAGTAGACGACGTCCGACGTGATGGCCACGTCGCCGGTTTCCACCGAGTCCATCCACCAGTCCGGCGACACCCGCGCGTTCGTTATGCCCGCCTCATCGCGCGACTGGATGAACTGGCCTCGCATGCTGTAGGAGGGTTCTACCAGCACAACCTCTCGAACCTGGCTTGCCAGCGGCAGGGAGACCCGGCCCGCTCCACCGCCTACGTCGAGCAGGACGTCCGTTGGTTCCAGATAGCCGGCCAGTGCACGGAGGTTTTGATCCCACTGGCGGCGCGGATCCAGGCGGAACAGTTCGGCAAGGTCGGCCCAGTGGTCGGCTCGGCGGCGGTGGTCGGCGAAACGGCCCGCCGCCAGTGCCGCGTCGTGGACGGCCGCGTAACGCTCGGCGGCGGAACTCACGGGGTCAGGATCACCTTGCCCCGAGTGCCCCGCGAGGCCAGGTGCAGATGGGCATTTCCCGCCTCCGACATCGGCATGATGCGGTCGACGATCAGCTTGAGCCGACCATCGATGATCATGGGAACCAGGTCATCCATCGCGCCCTGATGGTCCAGGGAGCCAATGGGCGACCGGCCCATGCTGAACCCGATCACGGAGCGGTTGAGAGTGGTGATGTCCGCAGCCGCCAGGTTGGCCGGCTGTCCGCTGGCGTTGCCATAGCTGACGACTCGCCCGTACGATGCGACGCAGCGCACCGACTTTTCGAGCACCGGGCCGCCCACGCACTCCAGCACCAGCGCGACCCCCCGGCCATCGGTCATGTCCCGCACCTCGTCCTCGAAGTCCGTCTCCGTGTAATTGATGGTGACATCGGCGCCCAGTGACCGGCACAGGTCCAACTTGTCCTGGGTAGAGGCCGTGGCAACGACGCGGGCGCCCCACTCCTTGGCCAGTTGAATGGCGACGGTGCCCACGCCGGAGGCGCCGGCCTGGATCAGCACGGTGTCGCCCGGCTGCATCTGGCCGCGCGTCTTCAGCAGATGGTATGAGGTGAGAAACGTGATGGGCATTCCGCCGGCGTGAATCGAGTCGATGCCCTCCGGGTACGGAAAGACGAAGTTGTGATTGACGGCCACGTATTCCGCCTGGCCCTGCGGCCCCATGGCCATGACCCGTTGACCTACGGCTAGCCGGCCATCGGTCACGTCCGAGCCCAGCGCGGTGATGGTTCCCGCGGCCTCCAATCCTAAAGTGGCCGGCAGGTCGGGGCCGGGGTAGTTGCCCTGGCGGCGCATGATGTCGGCGTAGTTGACGCCCGCCGCGTCGACCTTGATCAGCACCTGGTGGGGGCTGGGCGTAGGCTCCGGAGTTTCCTTCCACTCCAGCACTTCGACGCTGCCGTATTCCTCGATGCGCAGGGCTTTCATTGGGGCATTCTCCTGATGCGCAGCCGGCTTTAGACCGGGCCGCGTAGATTGGGCGACTGAAGCACGTCGGGGTTGATGACCCGGATCGACTCTCCCGAGGCGAAGGCGCGGATGTTCTCAACCACGCCGGAGTAGAAGGCGCGATACCCTTCCTGCGTGACGTACCCCACGTGGGGAGTGATCAGCGTGTTGTCCAGGGTCAGGAAGGGGTGATCAGCAGGCAGAGGTTCCACGTCGAAAGTGTCCAACGCCGCGCCGCCAATGGCCTTTCGCTGGAGCACATCCACCAAGGCCGGCTCGTCGACGATGGGGCCGCGGGAGATGTTCACCAGGATCGCCGACGGTTTCATCAGGCCGATTTCATGGGCTCCCACCAGTCCGCGCGTGCGGTCGCTGAGGCGGACGTGGACGGACACGACGTCGCCTTCCGAGAACAGGGTGTCCTTGTCGACCAGGGTGGCGTCGCACTCAGCAGCGCGCTCCGCCGTGAGGTTCTGGCTCCAGGCGATGACCCGCATGTCAAAAGCGTTGCCGACGCGGGCCACCAGCGAGCCGATGTGCCCGAGGCCCAGCAGCGCCAGCGTCTTCCCCCGCAGCCCGTGGCCCACGTGGATACCCCACTTGCCCTGGTCGCGGGTGGCCCTATCCTCTTCGGAGATGCGGCGCATCAGGCCGATGATCAGGCCCCAGGTCAGCTCGGTGGGACCTTCGCCCTCGCCGGGCGTCCCGCAAACGGTGATACCCAGGTCGGTGGCCGCCTCGGTGTCGAACGAGGCGTTGCGTGCGCCGGTGGTGATGAGGCAGCGCAACGACGGCAGCCGCTCAAGCAGGGAGCGCGGAAATGCGGTCCGTTCCCGCATACCCATGACGATGTCGAAGTCCGCCAGGCGCGCCGCCAGCGCATCCTCGTCTGCCAAGTGATCGCTGAAGAAGGTTACCTCTATGCCATCGGGCAGGCTCGACCAATCGGCCATGCTGAAGGCAACGCTCTGGTAGTCATCGAGGACAGCGACTTTCATGGGTTGGGCACCTCGTCAATTCAATCGTGCCGGGCCGGCTCACCTGAATGCCGGCATGACCTTTTCGGTCAACAGGCGGATGTTCCGTACTACCACGTCGTGGGGGATCATGCCGCCGGCGTTGAGCTCCGCGACGACGCCGTCCAGCCCGAGCTCCTCGCGCAGTTGCGGGTTTCAAACTGCATGAACATGCCGAAGTGCATGGATTACCCTCGGGGAAAGCGCCTGGTGTGCCAGAAAAATCGGCGCGACGGTTGGGCAAGTAAAGCACAGGGCAAATTGGGGGTCAAGTTGACCCGCGCCGGTCTCACAGACGGTTTCAAGAGCCGTTTTTGAGCGGTGATGCGCGGGGCATTTCGCACTGTATTCCTTTACATCCGTTCCGGGCCTATGGTACGATCACAGTAGGCAATAACGCCCGGCGGAAGTGGCTCAGTGGTAGAGCGTCTCCTTGCCAAGGAGAAGGTCGCGGGTTCGAATCCCGTCTTCCGCTCCACTTGCACAAATCAGGACGGCTCCGATTGGAGCCGTTCTTTTTGATGGTGGTAGCCCCGGCCGCGCAGCAGGTCAGCCGAAGAAGCCCTGTCCCCCGTTCACGTGGATAGTCTGGCCGGTGATGAAACCGCCGTCGTCCGTGCACAGGAACGTCACCGTCGATGCGATCTCATCGGGCTTGCCCTGTCGGCCCAGGGGAATGCCGGAGGAGTCGGGCACCCGGCCGGCGTACCATTCCGGGTTGGCGCGGCTGGTGTCGATGCTGCCCGGGGACACGACGTTGACTCGGATGTTGTTGCCCGCGAACTCCGAGGCGAGGCTGCGGGCCATGCCCACTATTCCCATCTTGGCCGCCGACACGTGAGCACGCAGCGGGCTGCCCCGGAACGCCCCATCTCCGGTCAGGAACACTATGCGCCCAAAACCGTTGTCCACCATCTGCTGGATGACGCCGCGCGTCGTGTAGAAAGCGCCATCCAGGACTACGCCGCGCACATGCTCCCAGTCTTCCACCGTCACTTCGGTGAAGGGCTGGTGCGGCCGGATGGCGGCGTTGTTCACGAGGATGTCGATGTGCCCGAACGTGGACATGGCGGCATCGATCATGGCGTCAACCTGGTCTTTCTGCGAAACGTCGGCGAGAACGGGCAGAGCCTTCACGCCCAACTCCTCAACGGCGGCTGCGGTCGCCTCCGCCTCATCGCGGTTGCTGCGCGCGTTGACCACGATGTTGGCTCCCTCGGAGGCCATCATCAGCGCCGTGGCCCGGCCGATGTTGCGGCCCGACCCGGTTATCAGTGCTACCCTGCCGTCCAGCTTGCCCATGTCAGCAACTCTCCTGGTGAAGTTTGCGTCGCGCCTTGAACCCAATGGCGGCGATTATAGCGTACCTGATAGCACATGGCCCCCGGGAACTCTATACTTTCGATCATGCGTTATCCACCGACCTGGTTGGTTCTTGGCTTGGTGGGGGTGATGGCCTCCGTCGGCTGCTTCTTTGGCGGCGCTCCGGCAACCGAGCCACCTGACGTTGACCTGCAGGCGACCATCGATGCGGCCCTGGCGAGAGTCGCCGCATCGCCGGAAACCGGGGCTGCGCCCACTGCGACCCCGCGGCCGGCCACCGCCGCGCCCACC
Source organism: Dehalococcoidia bacterium (assembly GCA_965203985.1). GTDB lineage: Bacteria > Chloroflexota > Dehalococcoidia > Lucifugimonadales > UBA3495 > Bin87. The sequence continues at coordinate 57,454 of CBDBDS010000012.1, read as the reverse complement.
GAGCGGCCGGCAACCTCCCCATCGCCTCCGGTCACGGCGATACCGCGCCAACCTCCAACAGCGACCCCGGGGCCTCCAGCCTTCAGCTTTGCCGAGGTGCGAAACTGGGAATTCGCGGAACAGGCCAATCCCGTTGCCGTCGCTCAGATACGCAGCGTCAGTTGGATTGCGGACGGCTTGCAGACCGTGGACGAATTCAACGCTGCCGAACGCATGGTCAACGTGGGTCTCGACGCGCCCGAGGCCTTGAGCGCGTTGCTGGCGTCCGACGAATTCCAAAACGGCCTGCGACCGATGGATTTGACCGCATTACTGTCCCTGCAACGCATGGCCCGGGACAGACCGGAACGATTGGCCCAGCTCGCCAGCGCGGGCTGGTTCCGTGACGGTCTGACCACTGCCGAAGCCGCGATTGTGGCGGTACTCTACGAACGTTCCCGGTTCCTGTCGCCCGAATTCGACGCGACAGTGGCCGACCCCGGAACCCTCAACGTGGAACTGGGAACCGCAACCAACCGGAGCGGGTCGATTGTACCCATCGCGATATTGCGCTCCGGACCCACTCCGGCCGGTTCGCCGGTGATGGACGTCGCCCAAGCGGCGGTGCCCGTTTTCGAGGAAATGTTCGATGCCGATTTCCCAAGCCCGGCCATCGTGATCCATGTCACCGACTACGTTGCGGGAGTGGCGGCCGGCACCAACTACCAGACGCACGTCACGCTGTTGCCGGAGATCGATGACAACTCCAAACCGGAATTCGCGCCCCATGCCGTTTTTCACGAGATCGCGCACTATTACCTCTATGCGGAACCCGTTTGGCTCGCCGAAGGCGGGGCCGATTTAGCCGCGACCTACGCCCGCCATGTCACCGCCGGCGCTCCCCTGGAGTCGACCAACTATCCCTGCGACGGCGCGTCGTCCCTCAGCGAACTCGAACTCCGGTCACCGGACGACGTCGAGGAGGCGCAGGCAGATCCGGGCTTGTGGCGTTGCAACTACTACCTGGGCGAGCGGCTGTTGCTGGCGTTGTATCGCCAATTGGGCGAAGAACGGTTCCTCCAGGCTTGGCGGGCGCTGTACGCCCGGCTGGCGCGAGACCCATCCTATCCGTCACAGCAGGAGTTCACCGAGACCGATATCCGCGTGGAGTGGATCCGGTCCGGAGGCATGCAGATGCAACCTGACCTGGAGCACATCTGGGACCAGTGGTACCGGGGCCGGACGTCCACCGTGGTCGACGGAGTCCCCGATCCAGCCCCGGTAGATCCGTCCCTGCCGGCAGTCAACGGGCGCGTTGACCAGGCTTACGTCGCGCTGAGCGTGGACGGTCAGCCGATCAACGAATTTTCGACCTCGGATGTGGAGGGTTGGGTTTACCTGACGCTCAAATACTCCTACTCGATCTCCGGGGATCCCAAGCAACTGCAATTCGAGGTGGTCGAGTATTTTGAGGATGGTTTCACCAATAGCCGGCTTCGAGTACCTGTACAGTTCGAATCAGGGTTCGCCGGCGGCACCCAGTGGCTCTCGGTGGGACCGATCCCCCCGTTGCGTTGGGGTGCGGGTCGATACTGGATTTACATTTACGAGTCCGGCCGGAAGATCGCCGAGGTGCAACTCAACGTCACCGGGTAGTGGCTCGGGCCATCCCTCGAACTCAACACCGGATACCGAAACGAGGAAGCAATCGGCATGAACTACGAACCCCTGGGATCGTCGGACCTGATGGTCCCCGAGATTGGCCTGGGCACCTGGCGATACTCCGGCGGACCCGAACCATTGCGGCGCGGGGTCGAACTGGGCGCAAACCTGATCGATACCGCCGAGATGTACCGCACCGAGGCGGCGGTGGGCGAGGCGATTAGCGGTATCCGCGATCAGGTCATCGTGGCGACGAAGGTTCTGGGCAGCCATTTGCGCTACGACGAAGTGCTCAAGGCGGCCGAGAAAAGCCTGCGTTTGCTGGCCGTGGACCGCATCGACCTGTACCAAATCCACTGGCCCAACCCCCGGGTGCCGATTGCCGAAACCATGCGCGCCATGGCCCGGCTGGTATCCGACGGCGCGGTAACGCACGTCGGCGTCAGCAATTTTTCCGTGGACGAGATGCGGGAAGCCCAGGCAGCCATGCCCAACGTGCCCATCGTCTCCAACCAGATCCTGTACAACCTGCGCCGCCGCAGCGCGGAGCGCGACGTGATCCCCTACTGTCGGCGGAACGACATCACGGTGATAGCGTATTCGCCCTTGCATGAAGGGGCGCTGGTGGGCAACCGGGGCGGCCGCCTGCGCCGGGCGCTGGGCAGAAACCGTGACAACGACGTGCTGGAAGAAGTTGCCGGCAATGTCGGGAAAACGGCGGCCCAGGTCGCGCTGAATTGGGTGTCCGATCAGGAGCGGATCATCGCCATCCCCAAATCCAACAGCGTAGAGAGAACGGAGGCCAACTGCGCGGCCTCAGGGTGGAGCCTGACCGCTGACCAGCGTGAGGCGCTGGAACGGGCATTCCCCATCTAGCGCGGAGTCGGTAACCCGGTGGACACACCGGTACCCGGGCCATGAGTCGGGCCCTGGTATGGTACGCTTTGCGGCGCGATACCAACCATCTTCCCTGCCCGACCGGAGGTGTATTCAAATGTCTCTGCGTTCCGACCTGAAAAACCGCTTAACCGCCGGCGAAACGATACTCGCGCCCGGCGCTTACGATCCGATGTCCGCGCGCGTGGTGCAGTCCCTGGGGTTCGATACCGTGTACGTGGGCGGTTACATGAGCGGCGCCCACCTGGCCGTCACCGAGCCGTTGATGACGCTGACCGAGCAGGTCGACGTCGCCCAGCGTGTCGCTAAATCAGTGCCGCTGCCCGTGATCTGCGACGCCGGCGCCGGCTACGGCGATCCGGTCCACACCATGCACACGGTGCGCACCTTCGAGCGTGCCGGCATCTCCGGCATCCACATCGAAGACCAGGTGTTCCCCAAGCGGGCGTCGTACCACGCCGGCCTGGAGCACGTTATCCCCATCGACGAGTTCCTGGAAAAGATGCGCTACGCCCTGGAGGCCCGCAGCGACCCCGATTTCCTGATCATCGGCCGCACCGACTCCTTCACCGCCGTCGAGGGCGACATGGAAGATGCCATCCGAAGAGGCAACGCCCTGCGTGACCTGGGAGTGGACGTGGTCATGCCCCGGGGCGTGCGTCAGCGGGAAGATTTGGCGACCTTCCGCGCCGGCGTCCCCGACGTGCCGCTGCTGGTCATCGCCGGCACCGACGACATCACGGTGCAGGAATACGAAGAGTTGGGATACAAGGTCATCATCTACGCCACCACGCCGGCCATCGCGGCGGTGCAGGGCATTCAGCAGGCGTACACCAGCCTGCGGGATACCGGCCACATCGGCATCGGAGCCGCGGAGGTTGCCCAGCGCCGGGCCGAGGTGGAGGCGCTGATCAGCCTGCCCGAGTACCAGGCCGTGGAAGCAGCCACCACCGAGCGGGAATTCCAGGACCGCGTGGGGCACTGAATGATCCCAGCAGACGTTGATATTGCCGGCTCCGGCGTAGGCGCTGAAGCCGGCAGTCCTTCACCGCCGCGCTAAATTGGGTAAGGGGAAGACAATGGCAACCGGGAAACACCAGCGCAGCGATCTGGCCACCCGCGCCCACGCCATCTACGATGCAGAGCTGCGGCACAAGCTGGAACCGCATGAACACGGCCGCTATTTGGCGTTGGACGTCGAAACCGGCGATTATGAGATCGCAGATAGCATTGTCGCTGCCAACCAAAAAATGCGGGCAAGGCATCCATTACCCACCCTGTTCTTCACCTTGAGGGTCGGTTACCCAGCCGCCGTCAAAATGGTGGGTGCACGCCACCGAAACCGGCCGTGATTTTCGGTTACGTCAACCGGAACTTGGATCCAATTGTTGCGGTCATTGTCATGGGCGACAATGGTCACCGCTGGCGTCAAGAAGTAGTCGTTGACACTGGGTTTAACGGAGACCTTACATTGCCGGCGGATACAATCCGGGAAATGGGATTGCGGTTGTATGGCCTAATCGAGGTGATGCTGGCAGATGGGCAAACGAACTCATACCACCACTATGAAGCGACTGTGCTTTGGGAAGGAGGGGAGCGCACAGTTCAAGTAATGGAATCTGCAGACCAATTCTTGCTGGGTACAAACCTGATCGAAGGCAGAACGTTGACCGTGCAAATGTGGGAAGGCGGCGACGTGGTTATCGACTGAGTGGCTCGTCGCGCCAAACCAGACGGCCGGCAACTATGGTCGCCGCGGCGCGAACCAGGGGTAGCTCCGCCGCCGGGATAGCCAACGGGTCAGGTTCCACCACCGCCATGTCCGCCGGCATTCCCGGCGCAATGCGCCGTTGACCGGAGTGCAGCGCCAGGGCCTCGGCCGCCGACGGCACTTCCATCCCTCCGATATCAGTCCCGCCGGCCGATTGGCGAGACAGCGCGGCTGCCATCGACGCCCACGGATTGGGCTCGATAACCGGTGCGTCGGAGCCCAGAGCGGTGGAAATTCCCCGAGCGACCAGCGCTCCCACCGGGTAGAGGTGCGGCAACAAATCGGTTGAAACGGTACTGAGGTATCGCTCGCCGTCGTAGTGCAAAAACCCCGGATTGGGCACCGCCATAGCGCCGCTCTGGGCTACCAGCTCGAGAACGTCGGGCGGACACTCGGCGCAGTGCTCGATGCGGTCGAGGATGCGGCTGCCGTCGTCAGCGATAAGCGGAGGAGCGTCGCTGATTGCCAAAGCCGACGCGACGATGGCGTCGCGCTCCACCGCGTGGATGGCCACGGGAAATCCAAGTCCGTGGGCGTGCGCCACCATCTCCGCCAACTGAGCCGGGTCGGGGCGCAGTTGCCCGGTCGACGCGGTGAGCATGATCTTGGCATTGCCCAAGACCAGCGCACCCCCGTTGGTGGTGGCCCCGTAACCCAGGCCGGCCGCCTGGATTTCCTCCAACCGGTGGAAGCCGGCCATCATGGTCACCCGCAGGGGCAACGTGCCGTCGGCCGTTGTCTCCTCGAAGTACCGCCAACGTTCCAGGCCGTTGCTCGCCCCAGCGTCCGTGACGGCGGTAATGCCGTAGGCCAGCAACCTGTCGCCCAAATCACGAACAGCCTGCCGAATCTGCCCCGGTGACGGATCCTCGGATTCTCGGGCGCGGTCCCGCAGCCAATCGTCCATCTCCAGCAGCAGGCCGGTCGGCTCGCCGTCGTCATCCCTAGCGATCGCCCCATCCGGCGGGTCCGGTGTCCGGCAGTCGATGCCGACGCAAGACAGTGCGCGGCTGTTCAACACACAGGCGTGTCCGGAGCGGTGGTCCACCCGCACGGATCGGTCCGTGGCAACGCGGTCCAGGTCGTGGCGGTTCAGATGCCGGCCCAAGCCGAAGGGAGAGTCGTCGTACCCGTGGCCTCGTATCCAACCGTCTTTGGAGGCAGCGGAGTTGCGCAGCGCGCGGACAATTGCGGCGACATCGCGCGTTACAGCCGGCCGGCAGTCCACCCGCAGGCCGATGGCGGCGGTTGCCAACAGGTGGCAGTGTGCATCGACGATGCCCGGGATCACGGTGCGGCCGCCGCAGTTCAGAATGGTCGACTTCGGCGTCGCCAGGCGGCGGATTTCACGGTCGTCCCCAATCGCCACGACCAGTCCGCCGGCTACGGCCAGCGCCGTACGGTTGCCCACTCCGACGGGAAATTTCCCGTTGAGCAAAACGATTTCAGCGGAAGGCGTCATCTGATCGTAGCTGGCCAGTGGATTCGCCGAGTCGCAGTTAGCGCGGTGCTATAATCGCGCCGACCAGGCTATTCAGCAGCGAGTTGCGACTTCTGGCGGAGGGACATTATGCCGGAACTGGAAATCATCATGGGCGGGTATTCCATCAACACCGACCAAACGCGGTTGGGGCTGTGCACCGTGACCCTGATCCGAGGCGAGGTGCTGTCCATTGTCGACGTCGCTCACTTTGGCCGCCGCAACATGCTGGTAGATGAGCTGGCCGCGCATGGGATTTCCACGGACGACGTTGGGCGGGTGATCCTGACCCACTCGCACTGGGACCACTCCCAGAATACCGACCTTTTCCCCAACGCGGAAATCGTGATCCATGCCGACGAATTGGAATATAGTCGAAACCCCCGTGTCGGCGACCTTGCTACCGCGAGGTATTTCGCGGACACCCTGTTGCAGCAGAAGGTGAACGCGGTCAGTGGGGAAACGGAGCTTGAGCCCGGCGTCAAGATCATCGAAACTCCGGGCCACACGCGGGGGCACATCAGCGTCGTGGTCGAAACCGAGGCCGGCGCGGTGTGTATCGGCGGCGACGCCATGTCCGACGCGGGGGCAATCGGGAGAGGGACGCCGGCGATCATTTTCTGGAGCGAGGCCGACGCCCGGGCCAGCATCCAGAAAATCGTGTCCGCAGCCAACACCATCTATCCCGGCCACGACCGTCCCTTCCGGGTGGAAGCCAACGGTGACATCACCTACCTTGCCGATTCTCCCACCCTCGAAGTCAGCGGGGTGCTGCACTATGCCAGCGGAGCGGTTACTGTCAAGCTCGGGCGGGCGGATCACCCGGGCACGGCCGTGATGCCCAGCGCTATCGACTACCAGGGCGGCGGGCAGACTCACCCGGGTCACTGCTAGAGGCGCTACCGGGATTCGCGCTCGTATTCGGCATATTCTGCTCGGAGCGCGGGAGGCAGCGATGCAGGCGGTCATTTTCGATTGGGATCTGACCCTGTGGAACAGCTGGGGCATCCACCTCGGGCTGATGGAAAGCACCGCAGCCGAACTGGGCAAGGTCCCACCGACCGCGCAAGCGGTCGCCGCGGAGTTCCATCGGCCCTTTCGCCAACATCTCCTCTGGTTCTTCGGCAGCCATCCCGAGGCGGAGGAGGAGTTGGAAGGCATCCTGCCCATATACCTGAGCCATTACCACGCGATTGATGGGCATCGCCGTTACCTTTATCCGGGCGTGGCTACGCTACTGAACGGGTTCCGGCGGCGCGGGATACGCGTTGGCATATTTTCGGACAAGATCCCGTACTTTGGGGAGATCGAGCTTCGCGAATCCGGCCTCGCCTCGCTTGTGGAATACGCCAACTTCAAAACCGATGACCGACCCTACAAGCCGGCGCCAGACGGCTTGCTGGACGTCCTGGACACAATGGCCGTCGATCCGGCCGATGCGATGTACGTGGGTGACGGACCCCAGGACATCGCCTGCGCCCGCAGCGTCGGAGCGACTTCCGTCGCCGCCCTTTGGGCGACCATCGACCAGGAAGCGATCCTGGCGGAGCAGCCCACCCACCGCGTGTACCGTCCCCACCAGGTGATGGCCGTGGTCGCGGAGGCGAATGGGTACGGCGGGTCCGATCCCTGGCGGCGGCATCTGCCGTGGCCCTGGCGCCCGGACGCTGACAACCCCAACGACGACCAGGACATCGGGAATGCCAGCCTTCCCGATGCCGGCGGCGATGCGGGTCAATCGCCGTTGCTGTCCTGGCCCCTGGCGGATCGTTGGCGCGGCCGCACCCGAGACCTGGCGCTGCCGCCTCATGACGCCAACCCAATTGCTCCGCTCAGATTGCAAACCGGCGCGAACGAGCAGAGTTGACGGGCGCGAGGCATTCCCCGAGTCGGCCGCGCTGTTTGCAGCCAGCATCATCAATCGCGTTGCCAGAGGTTATGTTACTTGTATAATGGCGACACTCGTCGCGCCGATGGCGACGACGGCATTGCCGCAGGCTAGTGGCGGCGACACCAGAAATGGGAGCCCACCCCAATGAAGAACAAGGTTTTCCCCGATTTCGACTCCGCCGTTGCCGACATGAAAGACGGCATGACGTTCATGTCGCCCGGTTTTGGCAACGTGGGTCTGGCCCGCAATCTCCTCGCCGCAGTGCACCGTCTGGGCGTCAAGGACCTCACGGGCATCTCAAACAACGCCGGTTCGCTGGACGACCGCGTGGACGTCGGCACGTTGATCGAAGCCCGCCAGGTCAAGAAGATGATCTGCGCCTTCACCGCGCCGACGCATCCGTCGCAGATCACGCCCTTCGTGCAGATGTACAACGACGACGAACTGGACGCGGAGCTGGTCCCGCAGGGCACCCTGGCCGAGCGCATGCGGGCCGCCGCCGCCGGTATCGGCGCCTTCTACACACCGGCCAGCGTCGGAACCGAGCTGGCCGAAGGCAAGGAGCACCGTGAAATCAACGGGCGCACCTACGTGCTGGAGTACCCGTTGCCGGCGGACTTCGCCCTCATTCGTGCCTACCGGGCGGACACCTTCGGCAACCTGCAGTTTCGATTGACCCAGCGCAACTTCAACCCCGTGATGGCCATGGCCGCCGACATCACCGTGGTCGAGGTCGAGGACAGCATCGTCGAACCTGGGGAGATCGATCCGGACTGCGTACACGTCCCGGGAATCTACGTTGACCGGCTGGTAAAGATCCCGGAAGACGGGATCTGGGACTGAGGACGTTGGTTCACGCCACCATCGGCGCCGGACCGGGTACGCGATAAAGAACACAAGGAGTACTGCGATGACTACCGAGGACAAGCCCCGCCTCTCCCGGCAAACCATGTGCGACCGCCTCGCCATGGAGTTCCAGGACGGTTGGATCGTGAACCTGGGCGTGGGGATGCCAACTCTTTGCTCCAACTACCTGGAGTCTGAGCCGGACAAAGAGATCATTTTTCATTCCGAAAACGGAGTGATCGGTTTCGGTCCGCTGGCTCCGGCCGGGGAAGAAGACCGGCACCTCGTCAACGCCGGCGGCCAGAACGTGGTTGCCCTGCCCGGCATGGCCATCGTGCACCACGCCGACTCCTTCGGGATCATCAGGAAGGGAATGGTGGACGTGACGGTGATGGGAGCCTACGAGGTATCGGAGAACGGCGATTTCGCCAACTGGCGCATCCCGGTGCGCAAGGGCGGCGGCATCGGTGGCGCCATGGACCTGGCCGCCTGCGCCAAGCGCGTTTTCATCGCCATGGAACACAACCAGCGCAACGGCGCGCCCCGCGTGCTCAAGCAGTGTACCCTGCCCATCACCGCGCCGGGTGTGGTCAAGTTGCTGGCCACGGACCTGGGCCTGTTCGAGATCACCGAGGACGGCTTCGTCCTGCGCGAGCACGCCCCCGGCTGGTCCCCCGAGGACATCCAGGAGCAGACCGAAGCCAAGCTGATCATCGCCGACGACCTGCGGGAAATGCGGGTGCGGCCGGCGTAGCATTACGGCGAACGATGTACACCTCCTTCAGCATCGAAAACTTCCGCCTGTTTGACCAGCTGACGGTGGAACCCCTGGCCCGCGTCAACCTGATCACGGGCCGAAACAACGCCGGCAAAACGGCGCTGCTGGAAGCGATTTCCTTACACTCTACGCCCACTGAACCACGAATTGCGTGGGCTATGGGTATCGAGCGCGGTTTGCCAGGGATTGAGCCAGGCGAGTTTTTCTCCGACCTGTTTCACAAGTATCAGACCGATGGGTACATAAAATTCAAAGCGACTGGCGACTGGGATTGCGCTCCGCGTGCGCTAACGGTCCGGCGCCAACCGCGTGCAGTGAGCAGCATCCCTCTGGTACAAACTCCCACGGAATTACCGCAGACTGCTCGTATGATTTTTGATAGCGAGTTCCGCGATGAGTTAGTGTTCGAATATCAAGATGAAAACGGAAATCTCGCTGATGCACGGATGTGGGTACAACCCGAATCAGCGTCTGCTGCAGCCAGCCCCGGCCCGTTGCAATGGGACATTTCCGATAGCGGGGTGCAATTTACCCGGTCTCTGATTCTAACTACTCTAGGCCGTCTCGATGATCAACAGTTAGCAGGAGGGTTTGGGCAAGCGTTACGAGAGGGGCATTTGCCGATGATTGAAAAAATCATCAGAGTGTTAGAACCCCGGTTGATAAGCCTAACTGCGGTTCCCAATCGATTGGGTAAGTCGTTGATTTACGCGGACACCGGCATAGGCAGATTAGCGCCGTTCGCACTTATGGGCGAAGGTGTAAAACGTCTGCTTACCCTAGCGCTTGCTTTCTTGCACGCTAGGGGCACCGTCATTCTTATCGACGAAATTGAAAATGGGTTGCATTATTCAGTCTTGGGGGAGGTTTGGCAATGGCTTATCTGGCTGTCCCGCGAATTCAACGTCCAGGTCTTTGCCACTACCCATAGCTACGAGTGCATCGTCGCCGCTGACAGTGCTTTCACGGAATCGGAATCTGACGAGTTGCACTTGCATCACCTGTACCGGCGAAGCCCCTCCGAACCGGTAAGAGCAATGACGTATACGAAGAAGGCGTTGAATACCAACATCGAATATTTCTGGGAGTTGCGCTGATGGTCAGCCCGTCCAGGTTGGCTGCGAGCTTTGAAATAGAACAGCCTCGGTTGCTTCTGGTTGAGGGGAACGACGATTTTCATTTTTTCCGCCGGGTCATCGAACGTCGCGGGAGCCAAGGTGTGCAGATCATCGAATTCGGCGGGAAGGACAAATTAGGTGATTTTCTAACGGACATTCTCGTTCCTCGTGTCAGGGCCACCGATATCGTCCGGATCATCGGCGTAGCTAGAGATGCCGATGATTATTTTGAGCGTGCGTTCCAAAGCGTTGCCGATTCTTTGCGTCGCGCTGGTCTACCCACTCCCGCCGCGCCGATGGTGTCTGCAAATGGGATGCTCGATGGGGCTGCTATCCTATCTTCGGTGTATATCATGCCGGACAACGGCTCGCCGGGCGACCTTGAATCACTGTGCCTCCGTGCCGTCCAAGACACCCCTGCCATGACCTGCGTTGAAAGCTACATGGAGTGCCTGAAAGCGCAGGGCCAAACCGTCCGACACGAGCGCAAGGCTAAGTTGCACGCTTTTCTCGCTTCCAATACAGACGACCCCACCTTGCAACCGGGCCAAGCGATCGAAGCCGGTATTATTCCCTGGAACAGTCCGGCCTTCGACGGCGTTCACGAGTTCCTGGACATGCTGGACGCCGCCGATTAGTTCGGACAACACCAAGCGGCCCCGCATTACCGCATCACGTTGTTCAACCCCGCGTGCCGCCCCGGGTCCAAATCCCTGCCAACCAGCGCCGGGTGGTCTGGGCTGTAGCGGTGGCAGCGGAAGGTGGCGTTGGTGTATTCCGTGCCGCCCGCGCCGCCGGCGGCGGCGCTGTAGAGGAAGAACGGGTTGATGTATTCCCAGACGATCTCGCCTCGGGGAGTGACCTCGAACATGCGGCCCGGCGCGCCCTCGCAGATCAGCGTGTTCCCGTTGGGCTGACGCTCGGCGCTGCTGATGTTGTAGCTGTAGAAGGAGATGGCGGGCATTCCCTGGTACTGCCAATGGATCTCGTTGGTAGCCGGATCCACCTCCACGACGCGGGAGTAACTGGTGCCGCGCCGGTGGGAGCCGTTGTCGAAGATCAGCACCCGTCCGTTGTCCAGCCAGGTGGGATGATGCTGGTGGTCGATCTCGCCCGGGCCCCACTTCCACTTGAATGCTCCAGTAGCGCGGTCGGCGATGCCCACGGTACTGGTCAAACGGAAGCTTACCAGCAGGTCACCGTCGGGCGTGACGTTCAGGCAATTCCCGTGGGTCCATTCCCGCCGGGCATCCAGCGGACCGAGAACGTCTTCGGTCGGATCCAGGTGCTCCCAGGACCTCCATTCCCAAACGGTCGCGCCGTCCGGCGTCACTTCGCGAACCACGTCGCCAAGCATTCCCGGGGCGAAATCCACATCGTAGCCGCCCTGTACCTGGGCTACCAAGTCCTCTGGGATGGGATCCCACATCAGCAGCAGGGTGTTGCCGTTGGGCAGGCGCTCGTAGTCGTGATGCAGCGTGTTGTCCCGGTAAGCCCAGACCAGGTTGCTGTCCCAGTCCAGTTCGATGATGCTGGCGGACGAGCCGCCCACCGTCTCGATGCCGCCGGCGTCCTCGGGCGGTAAGGTACGGCACAGCAGGTTACCGTTGTCCAGCAAGTAGGAATAGTGGATACCCTCAGGAGAATGCCACCGGTGGACGACGTTGCCCTCCATATCAATGAGGTACGCGTCCTTCCCACCGCGAGTGGTCGAAAACAGTGTATAACCCCGTTGGCACGCCGCCGGCGTGTGGTGGATCAGCCCGACCGGATGGTGAATTGACCAGCCCATTCGTGTACCTCCGCTATTTCAAATCCGGCGCGATTATAGCAGGGGCGCGGGAACGGACCGGGCTCGTGCGCAAGTTATACTGCGCCGGCGTATCGCCGCCCCTTGTTCCCTCATCGGAAATAGAACCCGGCGACGCAATTGCTCCAACAGGGTAAATTGATTCGCCGTGTGGATCTTCCTGGCCATCTGCAGCGCCGCTTCGCTCGGCCTCGCCAACATCGCGCACAAACGGTTGCTGGATAACTACCTGGACGGAGTGGGAGCTCTGGGCGCCGGTTCCATCCTGACCCGTTCGATCTGCGCGGCGATTGTGCTGCTGGCCGTCGGCTGGCCAACCACTGCGTCCTGGGCTACGGTGCTCGTTGCGCTGCTGTCGGGCGTGAGCCTGGGCGCGGGGCTGTTGTTCCTGTTCCTGGGCCTCAAAATGGGAGAAGCCTCGCGCGCGGTCGCGGTAAGTCAAACCAACCCCATCCTGGTGGCGGTCTTGGCGATGGTCGTGCTGGGAGAAACGATCTCCGCGCCGCAGTGGGCGGCCATCGCGCTGGTGGTCGCGGGCGTCGCGCTGGTTTCCGTGGAGTCCTTCGGACGGGGATTGCTGAAACTGACCCCCGGGTTGACCGCCCTGGTGGGGAGCTCAATCACCCTGGGTCTGGCGTTTTTCCTGGCCAAGCTGGTCTTGACCGACCTGACCCCGTGGGAGGCCTCCGGATTGCAGATGCTGGGTATGGTACCCGCGTTCGCCATTTTCGGTCGGCCGGCGAACTGGAGGCGGCTTTGGAAAGGGTTGGGTTCCGGCCCCGCCCTGACTACCTTCGTCATCGGAGAAGGATTGCTGCCGCAGTTGGCAATACTGCTGTTTATCTGGTCGTTCGACCTCGGGTCGGTCTCGCTGGCATCGGCGATCCTGGCCACCCGCCCGCTGTTCGTGTTCGTCGTAGGCACCCTGCTGAGCTGGAGGACGTTCGGAATGATGCAGGAGTCATTGCGACCCCAGGCGTTGGCGGCCAAGGGCGTCGCCATCCTGATGATCGTCGGCGGCACGACCATGCTGGCGGCGCTGTGACGAAGGCGCCTTATCTGCGGCCGGGCGTAGTGCCACCGGCCGGCCGGCGGGAGCGCACTCCCCAGAAGTGCACCGCTCCCACCGCAATGAAGATGCCCAGGCAATAACCAATCGCGCCCCAACCGAGGCCAAGAACCGCCCGGGCCAGCACCATGGAAGTGAGATAGATGAAGGGCAGCGCGATAATGGTGCTTCTGGTCAGTACCAGGACCGCGATGCAGGGCAATGCCATAATCAGCACCGCGGCCGGCAGCGCGGCGCCGGTAATCCCCAGGGCCGTGGCCGCTCCGCGACCGCCGTGAAACTTCAACCAGACCGGCCAGATTTGCCCGGCCATGGTGGCCGCGCCGGCCAGCATACCCGCCGGGGTCAAGTCGAAGGCCGGAGCCAGTGGGTCGGGCACACCCGCAGGGCCGACGGCCAGCGCGGGGTTGACCAGACGGAAAAGCAGGTTGAACGCCAGCACCGCCGCCACACCTTTGGCGATATCTACCGCGCCGACCAGAATGGCCCACCGCCGACCGCAGACGCGGTTGACGTTGTTGGCCCCGGCATTGCCGTCGCCGGCTTGACGTATGTCAACCGCGCCGCTGGTGACCCAGCGCACTACCAGGTAGGCGGTGGGAATGCTGCCCAGCAGGTAGCCGCATAGCGCGGCTGCGCCAAACAGCCCGAGCATCGCCGCTTCTCCGGCTGGTCGGTCTCCCTAAGCCGCTACGGGCTGCCTTACCTGCGTGCACCAGTGCCGGTACTTGGGATTGTTGCCCACCACGATGTCGAAGTACATGCGCTGCAACTGCGTCGTGATCGGTCCGGGTTGACCGTCGGCGATGGGCCGGAAGTCCAGCTCAATCACCGGAGTCAAGTGGGCGGCGGTGCCGCTGAGGAACACCTCGTCCGCCAGGTACAACTCGCTGCGGTCGATGGTGCGCATCTGCACTTCCTTGCCCATCTCCGCCGCAGCCAACTGCATGATCGTGTCGCGGGTGATGCCGCCGAGGACGTTGTCCTCCAGGGGCGGGGTGTAGATCACCCCGTTCTTGACCATGAAAATGTTCTCGCCGGACCCTTCGGACACATGCCCGTCGTGGTTGAGCAGGATGGCTTCGTCGAAACCGGCGATGGTGGCCTCGGTCTTGGCGAGAATGCTGTTGATGTAGATGCCGCAGGCTTTGATGCGCGCCGGTATCATCGGGTCGTCAACGCGACGCCAGGACGAAGTGCAGCAGCGCAGCCGGTCGCTCCCCAGGTAGTTCCCGAAAGGCACCGTGATAAGGGTGAAGTCCGACTCCAACTCCTGGAGCTTGAGGTTAGCGACCAGTTCCTGGCTCTTGTACGCCAGCGGGCGGATATAAATGTCCGTATCGTGCGCGTTGCGCTCGACCAGCTGCACGGTGATGTCGCAGAGGTCGTCTGCTGAGTAAGGGATGTCCAGCATGAGAATGCGGCACCCGTCCAGCAGCCGCTCATAGTGCTCCCGCATGCGGAAAATATTGATCGCGCCCTGCTCTGCGTTCCAGTTGCCGCGGATACCCTCGAATACGCCCGTCCCGTAGTGGAGGGCGTGGGTCATTACACTTACCCTGGCCTCGCTGGCTGGTACGAACTGCCCGCGGAAAAACACTTGCAGTTCATCGGCATTGAAGGAAGCCTGGCCATTGGTAGTCACGTAATGCCCCCTTTGAGCAAAGAATTCGAGGCATTATACCGTCGCGCGGCGAGTGTTGCCAATCGACCCAACTGCCTCACGCGTACCCGGTTTGGTGGCGTTTGATGGTGAAGAGGTTGTGAGGTGGGTCGGGTGTAGCGAGGTAGAATTCGTAACCCAGGTGCAGGATGCCCAACTTCCCACGGGAGCACACCTGGCGTCGGAAGGTTGGAGATACCCGCATCCCCATCAATATCAGCAGGCAGCAGGCCAAAAGCAGGGCCACCAGCAACCGTTGCAGCCGGTCGGTGGTGGTTACGGTGCTCCGGTTCAGCGCGAAGCGTTGCTTACCATCCTTGAAGTACTGCTCCGGCTGCATCCGCTTCCGATACATGCGCACCGCCTGGCGAGGGTCAGCCAAGGATGTGGCCAGATACCAGGGCTCCCGATGTCCTCGAGCCCAGTAGAGCACCAGATTGATCACCACCGCGCCGTCGGATCGGTAAAGGGTGCGAGGCCAGAACAGGATACGGCCTTTACGCAGCCGATAGTCTCGTAACCGACCCCGATAGTCGGCGCCCTGGACCACCACATCGCCCCTGAGGCGAACCACGTAGTCCACGGGGTAGCCGGTGTGGCGGGGCATCCGTTGCAGAAAGTGGATGAGGCTGGCCCGTCCGAAACCGCGGTCAGCCAACAGCAGCGGTCGGATGTTGGTGGGCAGGTGTCGTAGCAGCCGCCCGATGAAGAACTCCTCCACTCGGTTCTGGGAAGGATCCAACTCTGCCGGCGTGGATACCCAGCTGAGCAGGGGCAACCCCCGACCCCGAAAACAGACCGCAGCGAACAGACCGTTTCGCCCCTGACCCAGATCGGACCAGTCGATCATCATCGGAACCCGGCCCCGCAATCCGGCCGCCTGACAGATTGGTTCCAACAGCGCCGTCTGCACCGCCATGGTGTCAAAGCCGGTGTTGGACAGAAAGCGAAACAGTCGCTTCTTACGCTGATGATGCGAATAGGGTAATTGGGTCCGCCAAGCCCGCACCAACACCGATATGGCCAGGGCACGACGCTCCAGAATAGCCACCGTGAGCAGGGCCAGATTGGTCCGACGGGTGGCGCGAAATTGCGGCAATGCGTCGTTCAGAAAGGTGGCGATGCGGTGATACCATGACATGGGCGGCCTCCCCAGGGCAGGAATGTGGCGGGTAACCCATTCCCTACCCGGAGAGACCGACCTTTTTCAACCCCTCAACTCAAACTGGGTACGCGTGAGACCCAACTGCCTGGAGACGCAGAACCCGTCCGCCGCGAACCTCGATCCGGCGCTGCCTCCGTCATGCCTGGAGTCGGTTCTCACGACGCGCCTCCTGTCCAGCGACCGTAATGAGCCGGTGGGCAGTCAGGTAGCCCATGATGGCCTCGATGCAATCAGCGGGCGAGCGACCGGTGGTGTTGATGGCGATCTCCGGGTCCTCCGGGCGCTCGAAAGGCGAGTCGATACCGGTGAAATTGACGATTTCCCCGGCCCGGGCCCGGCGGTAGAGACCCTTGTTATCTCTTTGCTCACACAGCGAGAGCGGGGTATCGACAAACACCTCGACGAATTTGCCGGCCGGTACCAGGCTCCTGGCGAAGTCCCGTTCCGTCTTGAACGGGGAGATGCAGGCCGCCAGCGTGATCAGGCCGGCGTCGTACATGAGGCCAGCAACTTCCGCCATGCGCCGCACGTTTTCGTGGCGCGCCGCCACGCTGAAATCCAGGTCCCGGTTGAGGCCGTGGCGCAGGTTGTCCCCGTCCAGAACGTAGGTCGCGTACCCGCAGTCGTACAGGCGCTTGGCCAGGCAGTTGGCCAGCGTCGTCTTGCCGGCGCCGGACAAGCCGGTGAACCAGAGGACCAACGGATCCTGGTCGAGCAGCGCGGTCCGGTCGCGCCTGGATACGGCGTAGTCCTGCCAGAATACTTCAGATTGGTTGCCCATATCGCACACCGAGGATCAGTTATCGCCGGCGATTATATCGCAGCCCGATTAGCCAATTCGCTCCCGGTACGCCCGGCGCATCCGCTTTCATAAATCGTCAGAAGCAGGATTTTCAAGATTTGGGGATTGTCAGGATTGGAACCGTTTTGTGACGGAGATCTTCCAATCCTGCTTCTGACGTTTCCCGGCCGCGAACTCAGTACGTGGGTGACAACGCGGTTGTTGGAACGTCTTTTCATTTGTGATAAAATTCTCAAGGCAGGCGCCAAAAAATACACGCTCCATTCGGAGGAGAAACATGGAAGGCAAAGTCCAGATCGAGATTACCTACTGCGTGCCTTGACAGCACCACGCTACCGCCACGTGGATGGCGAACGAGTTTTTCCGGGCCTACGGCGGCGACGCCGCTATCACCATCTCCCCGCGCGGCCAGGGCATCATGGAAGTGTTCGTGGACGGCGAGAAGATCTTTGATAAGAAGGCCGAGGGGAACATCTACCCCGAGTTGGGCCGCATCCGCAAGATGAAGGAAGTCATCTCCGCGAGGATCGCGCAGGCCGACTTGGCAGTGGCTGCCGACAACTAGTACTCAGTCAATCTCGGAAAGGCAGGGATAGAAGCGTTGGAGTTTGGTTCTGGCGTGGTCGGTGCTGAACCGCCAGTTGATAGGGACGCACGCGGTGTTGCGCCGCGTTTCGCAAGCCGTAACGGCGCGTTCCAGGGCGTTGGCATCGGGGTCTCTGCCTTTGAGACAGGCTCGGCTGAGCGCGCTTAATTTCGATCTCAGCCATCCCTTCGGCAAGCTCAGGACAGGATTGAGCCAACTGGCGTGCTTGGGGGTGTGATGAAACTCCAGGCGTTTCACGATGCGCCGGGCATGGGTTGCCGTGAAGGTTTCGTACCGGGACGCCATGCGGTGGGTGTTGAGAGCGCGCCCCGCACTTGATACGGGGTTGTCCAAGACCACGCGGATCACGGGCGCGTCGGGATAGGCAGCGTCCACCAGCCATTGTATCTGGCTGGCGAAGTCCGGCATGGTGCGGTGCCGAGTGACGGTGTGATTGGTCAAGGGACGCACGCGCCAGCCGGCCTAGGGCTCGCAGAACAGGAAGAGGTTGCGGGTGCAGCCCCGGCGGTTCTAGTAGTCCCCGTGTCCAGTACGGGGCAGGCTATGGAGGACGCGCTGAACCTCTACGCCGAACCCCATGACACCCAAAGGCCGGCGGCCTGCTTCGATGACACCTCCACGCAACTTTTGTCCAATGTCCGGCCGCCCCTTCCGGTGGAGCCGGGAAAACCGCAGCGCGAGGACTACCAGCGCCGCCGGCGGGGCGCACGCAACCTCTTCCTGACTTGCGAGCCCCTGGCCGACTGGCGCCATGTGGCCATCACTCAGCGCCGCACCATCGAGGACTTCGCCCACCAGATGCAATGGCTGGCGGACACCTCCTATCCCAACCCCCCGTGATCCGCGTGGTCCTGGACAACGCCGTATCAAGTACGGGGCAGGCTCTCAATACCCATCGCAAGGCGTCGTTGTATCAGACCTTTCCGGCGGCGGAAGCCCGGCGCATCGCCTGACGACTGGAATTTCACTACACACCCAAGCATGGCAGCCGGCTGAATATGGCGCAAATCCAGTTCAGCGTCTTCTCCCGCAGTTGCCTCACAAGACGCCTCCCCGTGACGGAACACGTTGGTCAATGCATTGTGAGCAATTGAGAACAACAGGCTCCTGGTCGCAACGGAAAGCAACGGTTCAGCGCCCACGTGCCGGACCTCCGCCGGAATCGACGTGATGCTCGCGAAGGCGGCCGCGTGTGAACTTAGCGTGGTACCCAAGCCTTGCCCGTCGAAATCACGCCAATGTCAATGGGATGTCTCAGCGACCACATCGCGGAACGGGCCAGCTTGCCCGTCGCCTCGAGACTGCTCGTGAGCTGAGGATTTGACGCGCCCGCCAGTGCCTGCGCGTTGTCGATGCCCATGCCGATCATGTAGGCCGACTGGCCCACGGTGTCGTGGATCGTATGGGACAACTCGATCCGTTCCCGTTGGATCTGCTGCGTCCGGGCAACGGCTTCTCGCCGCTGCACACGTTCGTAACGGGCGATCATGCTCACCGCAAACGCAATGGCGTACATCCCCACGATGTAGGTCAATAAGTCCTTCCCCTCGTTGGCCGCCAGATCCAGGCCATCACCCACCGCCCAGCAAATGGCTGAGTATATTGCCACCACCATGGTGGACCAGGCACAACTCAACCGTACGGAGGTGAAAATCACCGCAAACATCGCCAGCATGGCCAAATTGATGGGGTAAAACTTGTTGTCGATTCCCCCGGAAACCGAGACGCTGAAAGAGACAAGAAACACGTCCATCGCAGACAGGGCCAGCAGCCACCGGACCGGTATCGTTCGCCCCAGTCGCAGCCGGTAATGGAGATAGGCGTTGACCACGCCGGGCGTCAGCACGTACAGGGTGTTCAATACGTAATACCGATCCAGGTAGCCAGCAGGATAGTTGGTCTCGATCAGCCCGCCCAGCACCCAAAACCACCGCGCCCACACGTTGATCTTCGACCCGTAACGGATCTCCTCCGGGTCAAAACCATCGTCCCAGAGCCAATCCCCGAGCTGTCGGACCGGCTTCGCCAACGTGGTGGTCGAAACCATCGAATACCTCCTGACGCACCCTCCCGACCCCCTCAATGCACTAATCCCGACAGGGCATCTGCCAGCGGCGGGGTCCGAGAATGCTCGGATGATCCTCAAACCCGGCCCGTTTGCAAGACGCGAGACCAACTGTGGCGAGATGCACTGCCGGAGCCGTCCGGACGGCGTAATAATCAACTTTCAACCAGCCCCAGATTAGGCAGAAATGGCGTCGCAGTAGGCATAAATTTGCCACTAGCGATCCGCTATTTGCTAGGTGATTATCATTTTCCAGTCGTGGTGAGGAACCACATACGCCGGTGAGTGAAGCGCCCGGCAGTGCATTGGCACTCTCGGCTATTACGCACCGGGTACGGCCTGGCGTCGCCCATACAGAGCAGCCCAGAAGGTGCGAACCCTGTGCGTATTGGCGGACGGAGCCAACGCACGCATCTGATAGATGGCAACGCATGGACCGCTAGCCGGGCCGGCCACACGACAATACGACCGTCACAGCCGGTCTGGCACAAACCTCGCAGGAACACGGGCAATGGGGAGCGGCGACGGCTCACCCAACGGGAATAGGCCAGGGGCGAACGAAAGCAGACCGCTCCAGAGAGGCCGCGCATACCAACGGGAAAGCAGGAGTTGATCGACTATGAAACAGTTAGCAGAATAGACACGCAACCGGGGTCGGATCTTCGGAATGGCCGCAGCCTTGCTGGGAGTCGGCATCGCCGTGCTGGTGGCGGCCACACTGGTCGCGTCCACACAGGCGCAGTCTTCGAAACCGCCGCAGCTCACGGGCTTCGCCGTACCGTCCAGCCCGGCCTTGGGCGAATAGTACGGACGCGGCGAGGTCATAACCGTGGCCGCCACTTTCGACGAGGCGGTGAACGTGAAGGCGTCGCCCGTACCCTCGATTGGTATGAGGATAGGCGAAGACCTGCGTGACCTCACGTACACCAGCGGGAGCGACAGCACCGAATTGGTCTTCTCGTACACGGTCGCCAAATTCGATGATGCCCAGGAGAACGGGATCTGGATCCCGCACAGTCAGTACCACGAGACTGACGTGAACGACCGGTCCAACATCCACGTCAAGAATGCCTCGTCGGTCACCGGCATCAGCACTGGCGCAGCCATGTCAGAGGAGTACGAGGGCTTGGGCTACCAGTCGGACCAGAAAGTCTTGAGGCTCCAAAACCCGCGGCCCATCGAGATCATTTTCGAAACCAGCCCGGGCGATAACGTCTACTACACCGAGGGCGACGTCATCCGAATCCGGGTTAGTTACTCGGCCCCGTTAGACCACAGCAGGGCTCAGTTCTGGTTCCGCGCACACATCGGCAGCAAGGAAGCTCTGTTCCAAGTTGGCGGTCCCAGCAACACCAACTATCTGCAAGCCACCTACACCGTCGAGAAGGACGACTTTGACGTAGACGGCATCACATTCGGCAGAACCAGCGGCACCGGACGCCTGCGCTACCCCGGCAGCGACGACACGATACCGATGATCAAACCAACCGCTTCGCGTCAGCCCCAGCAGAAAGTGATCGGCAACGCCCACATCACCAAGATTGAGATGACCTCCAGCCCCACCTACGGCGACACCTACCGTTTGGGCGAAAAGATGACCGCCAGCGTCCACTTCAGCGAACCCGTCACCGGCGCACGGGCACTCTACATCAACTTCGCCGCCGATAAGGAAAAGTTCCCGATCTACAAGCCGGAAGAACAACGCTACTTCCGGATGTGGCACGCGCTCGCGACCGACTACGAAAACGGCGACAACGCCACCGTCACCGACACCATGCTCGACGCCGACGGCATCAGCGTCTATTACGCCCAGGATGAACAGGAATACATCGGCGAAGCCAAGCCAAGAACAGCCGACGACGAGGTCTACATCAGCAGCTACTGCGAGTCCAGCCCGAACCTGCCCGGCCACAAGATCGACCCCGAGGCGCGCTCAATCGTGCAATCCGTCAGCTTCACCTCAACCGCTCCGGGCGACGGCTACTGCGCCGACGACGCAAACCAAACCGTCAGGAGCGACGTCCCACGGATCAGGTCCTGGACCATCGTCAGCACACCCGAAAGCGGACCCACCTTCCGCAATTGCGACCTGATCAGTAGGATTGTTCAAGTAGGAAACGCGAAAACGCAAAACGTAGCGCAGCGGGTTTAAGTCCATGAGTCCGACCAATTTGCCAACGAAATGCGTAATTTACGATTCGGCCTGGAAATTGCCCTGAAATCTCCGCGTGAGGGCCTGCGGAGACCCCGACGTGACGCGCCGGGGAGGCCGGACCGGCCGCCCCTCCCCGCAGTTGGACAAGAAAGATCCCATGCTGACCTGATGGGCTTTGCCCAACGCAAAAACCATCCGCGCCGGCACCGGCGCGGGTGGTCACATCAACTCATTCGGATCGGACGGAAACCGCCTCCCCAAAAAGCGGGGCCGGCGTTCATCGCGGCCCCGCACGACCGACTCATCCAGACGGCGATGAGCCAGCCACAAGCCGCTTGATCTCCTCCTTGGTCAGCTCAAACGGCGCCGCCGAACCAGACACCGGCGTCAACCCGCCTTCGGCAACCAGGTCCAGGTAAACGTCCGTAGCCAGGAAGGTCAATCTCCCGTCAGCGTCCACCTTCGCCAGGTTCGGCTCACCCGGGGATGTCCACAAGACATCCCCATAGCCGCTCGGGTACCCAGCAGGCCGGCTCCTGCCTTCCACGAAAAGCACGTACTCATCCCCGCTCTTCAGGTCCACCACCTCGTATTCGTTCTCCGAACTCTTCCCATCGGCGAAACGAAGCCTGTTTCCTTCCGTAGACACCACGTGCAGAGTATCTCCCGATGCACCTTCACCCTTCAACACCTCAACAACGGTGAACCGCCGGAAACGTTCAGTGATGGAACCCTTCGAGTTCCCCTCCGCATCGTCACCCTTGGAGATACTCTCGGTCCGACCATCAACGTACGTCGCGATCACGATGCGATCCGACCCCTCCACCAAGGTTTCCGCCTCAATATGAATCAGCCAGGAGGCGGAGCTTCCACCTCCCCACATCATCTGCGGAACCACCACCAACCCGGCCAGAATGCCCACCACCCCCGCCACTGCCACCAGCGCGATTATCTTGTTCTTCATGATTCAGACCTCCCCTCAATAGTCGCATTCCAGCGGGTAGTCTTCGTGCGAGGATATATCCTGCACCCCGCTTTCATCATCCTGCTGCTGGATGCCGTAGGTGTAGAAGTTCCCGCTGTAATTCATGATCCACTGCGTCACCGTAATGTGCCACAACCCGATGTGGTGCCCCAGCTCATGAGACGCCGCCGAACGCTTGAACACCGCGTTCTTATTCTCCAACCTCGACTCGTTAAGCAGGCCCCGAGTAGCCGACCTCTTCCCGAAGTTCCAGCAATAGTCGTAGAGCACCCCGTTGGCAGCGCTCATCCCCATCTCAGTCGCACCCAAAGTGTGCGACTGCTGCCCACCGCATAGGTGAACTCCGCCGGAGTGTCAGCACCATTCCAGTTCAGCCGCGCGCTGCTCCACGCCACCGCATACGCCCCAGTGGACGGGAACTGCGGGTCGCCCCATAAGGGATCTCCAGCGTTGTATCTTCGTCATACGACCAGTTGCAGACGTTCGACCCAGTGTCGTTGTAGGCCAGCACCACTCCGGTCCCGACAGCCGAAACAACCGACACCACTGCCGCTGCCGTGGCGCACACTAACACCCATTCCCACTGATTGTTGCATCCTCAACCCCGACAGTGCAGCAGGTCAGCAACCGAGCCTAGCGCCATGTCAGGTGTGGGGACAAGGTTCCCTCATTTCGAGCCATACGGCTGATCAGCCCTATCAACAATTACGCAATTCGTAATCAGGCCCCCTATTTGAACAATCCTACTGATCAGGGTCGCCCTGACTTTCACCCAACCCGTGGTGGTTACCGGCACCCCCAGCGTCACGCTGGAGTTCGCCGACTCCAACATTACAGGAGCAGCCTCCTACGAAGACACCGGCGGCGCAACCATCCTCTTCAGCTACACCGTCGATGACGGCGACCGTGCCACCGACGGCATCGAGATCAAAGCCGGCTCACTCACCGACGGCACAGGCTCCATCCAGAGCACGGACGGAACCGACGCAAACTTGACCCACAACAGGGTCTCCCTCGCCCCGATCTACTACGTAGACGGTGTCCTACCCACCTACTCGTCGGCATCCGTCAGCGAAGACGGAACCACCGTCACGGTGAACTTCACCGAAAACGTGCGCATGCGCCGCCTCCTGGCATCCCTGATCGAAGACAACACGCTGCCCGTGGAGACCCACGATTTCATCCTGTCCGTCCTCACCGTCGAAGTGGACGGCGCATGGACCGAGCAAAGGGCGACGTGTCAGTGCGGTTGACGGGACCCACTTCGGACACCATCGAGGTCCCGCCCACCAGCATGACGTTCACGGCCGAAAACTGGAACGTGGCCCAGACCGTGACGATCACTTCCGAGGCGGACGACAACAATCTCAACTACTGGCTGGCGATCATCCACACGGCCAGCGGCTCCGGCTACACCGGACAGGACGCCATCAAGCTCCTGATGGAGGAATAAACACCGTGACATCCAATCCCATCACCATCAAGGCGGTCTGCTACATGAAGCTCAAGGGCCGAGACGACGCCCAAGACCTGCCGGTCACCCCACAGTTCATTTTCCCCAAGGAGCAGGAAGCATCCGTCGATGTACGCAGCCGGAGCCGGGAACCGGTCACCCTGCGACAACTTCTCGACCAGATGAGCCCTGCGGACCGCGCCGCAGCCATCCTTTGCCTGCTCGGAATCGCCGGCAACGTCGATCCTGACGAGTTCCTCGACGACCCGGCCAACGTGCCGCCAGCCCAAGCCGCCGGCTGCGTCCCCGGTCCCCGATGACTCATGGATGTGCCGAGCGAATACGTCGCGGGGTACGCCGACGCCAGAAGCCAGGATCCAGCCCGGGAGGAGCACGGCATCTCATACCCGCTCCCGAACCAGGTGTACTCCGAGCGGTCTCACCGCTGGTGAAACCCAGATGGCACAGCAATGGAGGAACCAGAACTTGAGCAACGCAACCGTCCCGAGCCTCCTGCCGTTACCCCCAGGACCACGGGAGTTGCCCGTACTGGGGTCAATAACCAAAATCGCCAGGGACACCCATCGGGCGATCAACGAAATCGCCCAACAGTGGGGCGACGTCTGCATGATCCGGGTGGGAAACATCCCAACGGTCATCATCAGCAACCCCAAGATTCTCCATGATGCGTTCAGCCGGCCAGAGTTCAACGACCGGTGGGTAAGCCGCACCTTCGAAATTATGACCGAACGCGAAAGCGTCTCCATGCCCCCCATGGGCCAAAGTGGCAAAACCTGAGCAACCTGGCGAGAGAGAACCTCCTCTGCCCGCGCGGCGCGGCGTCCATCCACGACCGGCAGGTAATCCCCGCCGTCGAACTTCTGGTGGCCCGGCTCACCTCGGCCGCGAATGAAGGGCGGCCCGCAGACGTGCATGCCATGCTGGCGTCGGCCAGCATGGACATCACGTTCCGGACCATGTTCGGCAAGGAACCGTACGACCCGCCGGAAATCCAACGCCTCGAGGACGATATGCGAGAGGACACCGAGTGGGCCGAGCAAGCAGCCGTCCTCCTGAGTCCCGGCGAAGTCATCCCGTGGCCGAGGTTCATTCCGGACCGGAACACAAAACGGGCGAAAACCCGAAAGAAGGCGCGCAGCCGCATCCTGCGGGACCTGTTCGACATCGTGCGCTCACGTCCGTCGTTCGCACAACGCGAGAACGCCTGCATCGCGGACTTCATGCTGAAACAGCAACAAGGCATCTCTAAGCAGGCAGTCGAGACGTCGTGCAGCGACATGTTGCTGGTCACCAACCCTGCCACCAGGTCGATCATGCAATGGTGGCTGCTCATCCTCGCCAACCGGCCTGACGTGCAGGCCGCCATCCGGGAAGAGCTCGATCAACCGACAGCGTCCAGCAAGCTGCGAACCACGCCAGCCGAGCTGCCCTACACGGCCAACTGCTACCACGAATGTCTCCGCTACCGGACGCCCGCCCCACTGGGCGTGCCCCACCCCGCCCCGGGCCGTCAGGCACCACCCCGGTGGTCCGGCTTTACTCCGCCCAGGTGGTACAGTTTTGCTCCGCCCTTGACACCCCAACCGCTATCGAGTGCGCAACCGTCACAGCTGCCCCGCGGCATCAGCCATCCTGTGGATGGAATCGAGACCATCACCCGCAAGTTGTCGAACAGCGTCTCCGACATCGTGGCGGGGCCGTAGGACCAGGCAGCCAAGACGAACACGAAGCCCGCCGTGAGCCGCCAATGACACGACCGCGGCGCGTCCCTATATGGACTAACCTTACCCGAAGAAGCCCACAACGGCGGCGACCGTACCGAGAAGGAGATGAGATGACCACCCAACAGTTCAGAAGCTTCGCCAAAGACGGTACGGAACAGAAGATGATGCCCCTGCTGATCACCGACCGAGTGTTGGTGAAGCCGGCCAACCGCCCGCCGGCGTGGCGCTGCTCCTGAGCAGTACCCCCGACGACGAAACCGGTCAACCCGTCGAAACATTGATAACAGCATGACATTACGCGACCACACGGCTGCCCCGCCTGCTCACCGGCGAAACTCCTGCGAATGGGCGATCTAATTCAAGGCCCACCATCAGAACTGGGAATGTGTCCCGTCGGACTTTGACCAAGCCAAGTGGATGCTCGACCACACCGCGCTCCTCAACGAGCGCATCGCCGACTGGACCGTCGGCGGCCACGACGTCGATACCCAGGCACCGACATCGAAGTCTATCTGCGCCGGTTCGGTATAACCACTGTGATCCTGACGGGATATTCGACCACCGACGTGGTGGAAGGTTCGCTGCGAGAAACCCGAGACAAGGACTACGATTGCATCTTAGTTCG
The DNA here is from genome assembly GCA_965203985.1 of Dehalococcoidia bacterium. Taxonomy (GTDB): domain Bacteria; phylum Chloroflexota; class Dehalococcoidia; order Lucifugimonadales; family UBA3495; genus Bin87. Next base: position 30,888 of record CBDBDS010000012.1, on the reverse strand, counting down.
GGACTGTTGCGCGGCCGGCACCGCCGCCGAGCACGACGTGTGCATGGACATCATCTTCCCGCGCATGGCCTGGGTGGCGAATGCCGATGAGGTGGTAGCCGCGATAGCTGCCTGAGTTGTCCGGGTCGCGATGCGATCTATTCCGTGGGAGAATCGCGGTCAGCCAATGCGTGCCAGTACACTTCCCCGCTGTCGATGGTGTCCTGAATGCGGTAGTCGTTACGAACGCTGGCGATGCTCGAGTGGGCAGGTTGGCCGGTGAAGCGGGCCAGGAATCCGGCGTTTCTGATGGCGCGACGGGTATCACGCTCGTCCGCCACATTGGAAATTTCCACGGCGATGTAGTGAACCACCCCGTCCGCGTCAGCAGCTTCTATGACCAAATCGGCGCGGCGGAAACTCTGTAGCTCCGACGTGGCAATACCGGTCGTATCTGAGGTTCGGAGCAATTCCCTCAGGTCATCCCTGGTTAATGTGCGCAGCATCCGGAACCGCATATCCTCTGCGATATCCGCAGCCTCGCCAACGGCGATGTTCCGAGCGTATTCACCCCGCATATTGGAGATGTCGTCCTCGATTCTTCCAAACCGCAGATCGGTTCGGACCATGAAACCTTCCACCCGGTCATTGAACTGCCGCTGTTCGTCAATGAACTGATCGGTTTTCTCAATGAACCGATCAGTCTTCTCAATGAACTGCTCAGTTTTAACCACGAACCTGTCGAAGCGGGCCGGCAGGCTGAGTAGCTCCTCGGTGAGGATTTCGCGCCGTACTTCCGCCTTCCACTCCGGGTTTTCGCGGAGTACGCGCAGTAGGTCGTCGCTGGTATGGATAATGACCACGATTAGATTCCTGTGGCTTCCATTATACGTGAAACGGGCAAGCTAACGGTTCAGCAGCCACCAGTCGTCGGTGCCGAGGTTGAAGTCGATGCGTCGGAACCCTTCTGCGAAAGGAACGCCGCAACGTTCGCCCTGTAGTCGGCAACCTTCGGTCATGCGATCCAGGCGCTGAGACCTGGTGCGGGCGCTGATTTGGGACGCGTGCTGGCTGAGGGCCTCCGCTTTCCGGAGTATGTGCTCCTCGGTGATTGAGATGAACGTGTCGGGCCGCTCGGACCCCCAAAGCAGAGCCTCCCGCACCCGGTGCGGTTCCAGGCCTTCCTCCGTGATCTGCTCCGGAAAATCCTGCCAGCTCCAGGCATAGGAGAACGCGGCGTCCAACGCGGCCTGGCCGCTGTGCCGGTGGTCGCGGTGGGTGTGCGACGTGACGCGATAGGGGTCGATACCGAACACCACTTCGGGTTTGTGCCGCCTGATTTCGCGAACGACCTGTCCCCGATACGCGTGCGTGTCCTCCAGCTCACCGTCGCCGTAACCGAGAAACACGACCTCGGAGACACCGAGCACGTTGGCGGCATTTTGCTGCTCAATCTCACGGGTCGCCGCCAGCGACTCGGGGGTCAACGAGCGGTCTCCGGTACCCTTGTTGCCGTTGGTGCACATCAGGATGACGACTTTGGTTCCCGATTCGGCGATCCACTTGGCCATGGTCGCACCGCACCCGCCCTCGGCGTCGTCGGGATGGGGCGTAACCACCAGGGCGCTGCTCGGCGCTTCGGCCATCACCCGAGGCTCGGGGGCGTACTCCTGATTGGGATATCCCCATCCATCGATCCCGTGCGGTCTGCTGGTCATATCGTCGCTCCGTCGTGTTGGAATGGGTAGGGGCGAATGATCATTCGCCCCTGGGTCGTCTCGATTCCGGCTGTGCCCGCCGCGCGGATGCGCCCGGTCTAACCGCCGAGGTGGAACACCACCATCTTGAGTTCGGTCATCTCCTCGATGGCGTAGGCGGGTCCTTCCTTGCCCATGCCGCTGTCCTTGAGCCCTCCGTAGGGCATCACGTCAGCGCGCCATTGCGGCGAAGAATTGATGTGCAGGTTGCCGGAGTGAACTTCCTGGGCGAATTTCATGGCCCAGTCCACGTTCTGGGTGAAGATGCCGGCCGACAGGCCGAAGCGCGTATCATTGGCCTTGGCGATGGCATCGTCGATGTCGTCAAAGGCGCTGACCGCGACGGCGGGGCCGAACAGTTCCTCGCGGGAAATGAGCATCTCCGGACGGGCGTCCGCCACCACGGTAGCCGTGTGCAGCGTTCCCTGGCGGTCGCCGCCGGCGATGACTCGGGCGCCCTGCCCCACAGCCTCCGCGATCCAACTCTCGACCCTGGCGGCGTCGGTCTCCCGTATCATCGGGCCCATCTTGACGTCTTCATCGAAGGGATTACCGACGCTGAACTCCTGCGTGGGCTTGACCAGAGCATCGAGCAGGTCGGCGTAGATGGTGCGCGCTGCGAAAACGCGCTGCGTGGAGATGCAGACCTGGCCCGCATTGGCAAATCCGCTGGAGACAGTCGCTGCGGCAACTTTCTCAATGTCGGCGTCGGACATGATGATCAATGGGCTGTTGGACCCCAGCTCCATCGTCACCTTCTTGATGCCGGCGTTGCGACAAATCTGGTCGCCCACTTCCATGCTGCCGGTGAACGTGATCTTGCGCACGTCCGAAGAACCGGTAATGGCATCGCCAATTTCAGCGCCGGAACCGGTAATGGTCTGGATCGCTTCTTCGGGGAGTCCAGATTCCAGCAGGATCTCGGTCAGTTTCAAGGCGGACAGCGGGGTGTCACCGGCCGGTTTCAGTATGACGGCGTTTCCGCCGGCCAGGGCCGGCCCCACCTTGTGGCACACGAGGTTCAGCGGGAAGTTGAACGGCGCGATCGCGGCCACAACCCCCACGGGCACGCGGATGGTGAATCCAAACTGATTGACCACGCCAGGAGCGGAGTCCAGGGGGACGGTCTCGCCGTGCAGGCGCTTGGCCTCTTCGGCGGACAGGGTGATGGTCTGGACGGCGCGTTGGACCTCGGCGCGGCCTTCGGCGATGACCTTGCCCTCTTCGCGGGTGATAGTTTCAGCCAGGTCGTCGGCCCGCTCTTCCATGAGGTCGGCGGCGCGCTTGAGAATCGTGTATCGGCGGTGGGCGGGCAGTTTGGCCATCACGGCCGCGCCGCGCACCGCGCTGGCGATGGCAGCCTGCACGTCGGCGGCTGAGCCGCGCGGGACGGTGTCGAACGCCGACTGGTCAAAGGGATTGATGACAGGCATCTTTTCATCGCGGTCGACCCACTCGCCGCAGATGTACATGCGCATGGTGAAACTCCTGATGCGGGAACCGGAATAAGCGCGCCCACGCCTGGCGCGCGGCGGCCGCGACCATTGTACTACACGAGCCCGGGCCCGATTATTCGGCTTCGGTCTTGACCTCGCCCTCGCCGAGGACAATGCTGCGCCCGGTGTTGGTCACCTTGTAGTGGCCGGACAGACCGGGTATGCGCTCCAGCCATCGGAACTTGGTGCGGGCGGCGTTGCGCAACGTCTGCACGAAGCTGTGCGGAATCGGCCAACCGGCCAGCGTGAACAGGTGGGCCAGGCTGTCGGGATCGACGCTGGCGATGTTCAGGTATCGGTGCCCAGCTTCGGCGGCGACCACTACCCGGCGCATGTCGCCCAGGGGATTGACTCGCTGACAAAAGGCGATGTATTCGTGCTCGGATGGAGTCATCGTTTCGGCGGCCAGAGTTGGAGCCCGTGCGGGTTCATCACTCGGCGCGGCGGTGGCCGACGGTGGGGGCGGGGCAATTTGCACGACGGTGGCTGCAGGTGTGATCGGGGGCGCTCCGTTGATTTCCGCGGCGACAACCGCGGCGCGCTGCGGCTCGGTCACATGCTGGATTGAGCCATTGGGCGCCGAATGCCCGTTGGAATGCGGGGGCGGTTCGGCCGGCTTGGCAATGGCTGCGTCAGCTGATGCCCCGTTGGCCCCGGTGAGCTGCGGCATGAACGAATAAAGGACTTCGCGAACAAGTCCCGCATCGTCAGACTCAATGCATATCTGACCGCCGGCTGGCAATGTGATGCTGAGCTTATTCATCCGCCACACCCGATGACGCGACTGCGCCAGCTTCAATAGTAAAGTAACTCCGGGATCTATGGCAAGGCGGAAAACCAGCGCGGTTGGGCCAATCCGTCAGCCCAGCGCCCGCACAAGGAAGCTCCCGGCAGCGAGGAAAATCAGGAATCCGAAAACATCGGTAAACGTGGTCACGAACACGGCAGAAGATACCGCAGGATCGATGCTCAATCGCCGGAGCAACAGCGGCTTCTGATGGCGACCAGCAGCTTCCCCGCCATCTCGATGGCAATGATCACATCCAGGCAGCAGACCGGCTGCGATGTCGTCAACGGAGTGGAAGGTCCGGGGCGGTCTGGCGGTTCACCGAGGTACCTCGGCGACCGACACCCTGCGCGCCGGTCCGCTTAGATGGTCTGTTTCAATCTGACTGCGAGCGATCTGGTCAATCCGGGAACGGCGGCAATCTCCTCGACGCTGGCATCCTTGATGCCCTGGAGAGAGCCGAACCGGCGAAGCAACATGCGCTTCCGTTTGGGGCCGATACCGGTGACCATGTCGATGGGGGATTTCAGGCTGCTCTTGGAGCGCAGGTTACGGTGAAAGCTGATCGCGAACCGGTGGGCTTCGTCCCTGATGCGTTGCATGAGGTAGAGCGCCTGCGAATCCCGGGGCAAGACGATGGGCTCAGGAGTATGGGGGACGAGGATCTCCTCGTTCTCTTTGGCCAGGGAGCACAACGGAATCTGCTCCAGGCCCAGGTGAAGCATCACCTCCCGGGCTGCTGACAGGTGGCCCTTGCCGCCGTCGATGACCACCAGGTCGGGCACCACGCCCCAGTTATCGACCCTGCCGTCGGGATCGGGGTTGGCGATGGCCTGGCTCAGGCGTTTGAAGCGGCGGGTCAACATTTCTTTCATGCTGGCGTAGTCGTCCACCCCGTCGACGGCCTTAATCTTGAACCGCCGATAATCCCGGGTACGCGCCTTGCCGTCATCGAATACGACCATGCTGCCCACCAGGTTGCTTCCCTGGATGTGGGAGATGTCGTAACACTCCATGCGCCGTGGAGCCGTGGGCAGACTGAGTTCCTCCTCCAGTTCCGTCAACGCGCCCTGGATGGCGTCGGAGCGGTTCAGCCACTTGACCCGATGCTGGGCGAGGCCCTCTGAGGCGTTGGCGGCGACCACGTCCATCAGCTTCCGGTTCTCCCCGCGCTGGGGGCGATAGATGCGAACCGCGCCGCCGCGGCGACTGCGCAAGAAGTCCTGCAGGAGCTGAGCGTCCTCGGCGGGCGGATCGTGCTGCACCAGGACGATAGGCGGCACTTCGAGGGCGGTGGCGTAAAACTGCTGAACGAACTGGGCGATGATCTCGCCGGGTTCGCCGTCCTGTGGACCCTCCATAAAGAAATGATCGCGGCCAATGAGCTTGCCGTGGCGGACGAAGAACACCTCGACCCAGGTTTCGTTGGCCGCAACCGACACAGCGATGGCGTCGAGGTCGGTCTGCCGGCCGGAATCTACCTTGACGGTGCGCTCTTCCTCGAACTTCTGGATGGCGGCCATCTGGTCGCGGAGGGCGGCGGCGCGTTCGAATTCCAGTTCCTCGGCAGCCGCTTCCATCTTGTCGCGAAGCTGACCCGTGACGACCTCGGTGTTCCCTTCCAGGAACAGGATGACCTGTTTGACTACTTCCGCGTACTCGTCCTGGCTGGCCAGGCCGGCGCAGGGGCCGACGCAGCGGTGAATGTAGTATTCCAGGCAGGGGCGCGGATCGGTTCCGGTGATCCTCTTGGTGCAGGAACGGTAGGGGAACAGCTTCTTGACCAGGTCCATGGACTGGCGGACGCTGCCCGCGCTGGCGAAGGGCCCGAAATACCGCGCGCCGTCCTTGTGCACGCCCCGCGTGATGTAAACGCGGGGAAAGTCCTCGGACAGGTCTACTTTGAGGTAGGGGTAGGTCTTGTCGTCCTTGAGACGGACGTTGAAATAGGGCCGGTGGCGCTTGATGAGCGTGTTCTCAAGGATGAGCGCCTCGGCCTCGGTGTCGGTGACGATGTACTCGAAGTCAGCCAGTTCGCTGACCATGCGCCGAGTCTTGCGATCCAGGCCCGCCGGCGACCCGAAATAGGAACGAAGCCGGTTACGCAGTACGGCGGCCTTCCCGACGTAGATGACCGCTCCCGCGGCGTTCTTCATCAGGTAAACGCCGGGACGTTCCGGCGTCACCAACAGGCGGTGGTCGAATTCCTGCCGAACCACGATCCGATCTCAGCCTCATGCGCGGGCCTACAGCACGAAGGAAACGGCGATGAGCACCACCACCAGCACGCCGGAAAAGATGCCGATGCGCCTGAGTTCCGAGCCGACGTGGTTGTATGCGGCCGGTCGGTCGAACCGTCGGCCCCGGGGCACGGAAGCCGGCCGACCCACGGCGGTTGTGGCCCGAGATTGGGCCGGGGCCGTCGCGGTGGCAGTTGCGGTTGCGGCAGAAACCGGACGCTCCGGTTCGGCTTCAGCCACAGCGGACGCCACCGGGGAGGCGGCGGCGGGATTTCGCACCGGAGCCGCGCGGTTGGCGCCGCCGCGTCGGCGACGCAGGTTGTTCTGTCGGGCCGCCACCCGTTTGCCTTTGCTCGGCATCACCCACCTCCTGGCGCCACGACCCGGCTATAGGCGTCGTCGGCGCGGCATTAATCTTGATGTTATACGACCCAATCGTGGCGGATCGGATCGAGCCTGAATCCATGATACCAGCATGGGCTCGATGCGCGATCCATCACCGACCGCGACTTATGTCAATTAACCGTCGGTCGCCAGCGCTCCGCGGAATACGTCAGCCGACCGAGATGCCCAGCTCAGCTTGCATGTCTGCGACGGCCTGGTTGCGGGTCTTTCGCTGCCACTGGGGACGGGCATTGATGGGCTCGTTGATGATTTCGGGGTCAATTTTCAGGGCGACGAACACCGGGCCCGGCCGGCTCAGAATCTCCTCGATCTGGCTGGCGAAATCCTCCAGGTTGTCGATGGCGTAGGTGGACGGATAGCCACATCCCTGGGCGACCACGTCGTATTCCATCTGCTCGGCGTTGGGAACGGGTTGGCCGCCCGTGGTGGCGTACACGCCGTTGTCCAGCATGAAATGGTAGAGGTTGGACGGCGCTTTCTCCGCGATGGTGGGCAGAGCGCCCATTCCCATCAGCACGTCCCCTTCGGAATCAAACAGCACAACGCGCTGGTCCGGAATGGCCAGGGCCAGGCCAAGAGCAAAAGAGGCGTGGCCGCCCATGGCAGGATCGCCCAAAGGAAGGTCCCGATCGGGCTGATCGCTCATCTCGACCCAGAACCGCCCGCCACGCCCGGGTATTACCACCGCGTCGCCGCGATGCTTGTTGAAAATTTCCAGCATTTCCGCCGTTTTCATCATGGTGGTCACTTCCGTTATCTGCGTGGATCAGCGGCTGACGTTGAAGCCGTGGTACTCGTCGCCGACGAGGACGGCAACGGGGCGTTTCTCCCGCTGCGCCTCAGCAAAGGCGATGGAGATGCGGTCGGCGTCCTCATCAGACTCCACGAGGTAGTAGTTGATGTTGAACGCATGGAGGAAGCGTTCGGTGTAGAAAGCGGCGGTGTCATTGATGACGCCGTGGCGCGTCCAGCCGCGATACCCGACCATCATGACCACCGGCACGTTCATGCCCAGGCCCCAGCCACGCAGCGAATCGCCGGACTCCATCATGCCGGTATTCTGGATGAGAATGACGGGCTTCTTGCCGCCGGCGGCTAGCCCCGCGGCGGTGGAGAAAGCGTGTCCCTCGCGACTGACCGGCACGAGGTCTATGCTGGGCTCCTCGCTCATCAACACGTAGAGGAAGTTGGTCTCGCTGTCGGGAAGCCAGACTACATGGGTAGCGCCGTTGTTTTTCAACTCCGCCAGGATGCGGGCGGGACTCAATTCGGCCATGGGTGAAACCTGCCTCGAAATGTTTGGGGCAAACGGGAGCGCCGGGTTGCCGTCAACAGGTATACCCGGCGCGCTTTTTTGCGTCAACCGCGGAGACCGGAGACGCTTGATATTGAAAGATGTTCGGCGTATGGAAACGACCTACCGGGCCGTCGCAGCCACCCGGCTAATCGTCGGCTGCGACGGCCGGTTCGCCCAGTCGGTTGTCCACCAGGTCGGCGCTGCATGCGGCGCCATCCAACAGACCCCAGCGAACCATCCAGTGGTAGGTATCCTCCACGATCTCGTCCGTGTAAGGGGTGTTGTAGGAGTAGCGCAGGCGGGGCAGGTGGAAGTCCTCGGGTGTGATTCCACCGAAGCGGCCAGCAACCGCAGCGAACCGCGGCTCGTCAATCAGATACCAGAGGTACTTGCGCTTGTCGGCGTTGATCCGGTCCACCGCTTTCGCAACAGCCCGGTTGATGGCCGCGAAGGTTGCCTCGTCCATGTTGTCGCTGGCGTTCTCGGCGCCCAGGTAATGGCCTTCGCAGACCGGCCGGCAACCCAGCTTTTCGGCGAGGGTGATCCAGGGTTCCATGAGGGCGGCGGCCGCGACTTCGCCGTTCATCAGGGCCTCAAACCGGAACTGCGGAGACCCATAATGAACCAGCTTGATCTTCTCTTCGGGCAGATAACCCGACAGGAGCCGAAGCGCGACGTAGTGGGAACCGGCGTGGAACTGCACCGCCACCGGTTGGTTGCCCAGCGTCCCAGGATAGTAGTGGGGAGAATCGGGGTGCACCAGGATGGCTTGGGTGGCGACTGCCGAACGGAGGGCGATGATGCGTGCGCCCTGCTTGCTTTCATAGGCCCGACGGACCTGACCTTCCTCTCAAGCGCGGTAGATCGATACCTGCGCGTCCTCAAACGCCACGTGGCCGAGGACCGGGTTCACTTCTTCCGGATTCTCGGTGGGGGTAACTCTACCGCTGTTCAGCGCGGTGACGAATTCCATGTCGATGCCTTCGGCTTCGAACAGGCCCTCGTCGCGGGCAACCAGCCAGGGCAGGCTGAACACCACGCCACTGATTTCGCTGACGACTTTTTTCATTGCTGACGCTCCTGAGCGTGAAACGGGAAGTGCGCGGAAGTTTAGCAAAGTCGCTCCCCGGCGTCCATTTGAGACGCTTTCTACGCCGGTACCGCCCACCGACCAAACCAATCTGAGACCGGAGTGCGGGAGAGAGGCCCCGGGCCCGCGCACAGGTCCCACACGCGGAGCCGGCCAGCGTCCCGCCGTCTGCCCTATGCTATACTCGCGCCAAACGAGACAGCCTGCAAATTGGGGCTGAAATTGGCCCTGTAGAGGTGTTTACTATGCAGTGGGCTTCTGCGCTATCTCAACAGAACAGCCTGCGCGCCGCCCTTTCCGAATGCGCGGCGTCCATCCGCGCGAACATGGGAGACACGGCGGCAGACCTGGCAGTGGTCTTCGCGTCTTCGGAATATTCCTCGGACTATGCCAACCTTCCCGAACTGGTTGCCGAACTGCTGGGGCACCAGGCTCTGGTGCTGGGTTGCTCCGGCGGCGGCATCATCGGCGGAGGCAGCGAGGTCGAGCAGGAACCCGCGGTTTCCGTGACGGCCGCCAGCCTGCCCGGGGTCAATATTCACTCCATCCGGCTGGAAAGCGACAACCTCCCCAGCCTGGACGCGGCGCCGGACGATTGGCACACCGCCCTGGGAGTGGACCCGGGGGACCAGCCACAGTTCGTCTTGCTGGCCGATCCGATGTCGTTCCCGGCGCAAAACCTTTTGCTGGGACTGGACTACGCCTATCCCGCCGCCGCGAAGATTGGCGGGTTGGCCAGCGCGGCGCAGGGAGCTCGCCAAAACGGTTTGTTCCTGGGGCGCGATTACCACGATTCCGGAGCCGTCGGCGTCGCGCTGACGGGCAACATCGTTGTTGAAACCGTGGTAGCCCAGGGATGCCGGCCCATTGGATCGCCGATGCACATCACCCGCAGCGACCGCAATTTCCTTGTCGAGCTCGACGGGCAGCCGCCGCTGAACGTGCTCCGCTCCTTGTTCCAGGGCGCCGAGCAACGCGACCGCGACCTGATGCAGCACTCCCTGTTCCTGGGCGTGGTCATGGATGCGCTGATCGACGAGCCCCAGCAAGGGGATTTCCTGATCCGCAACGTGATGGGCATGGACCAGCGGAGCGGCGTGCTGGCCATCGGCGAAATGCTGAAGGAAGGTCAGCTGGTCCAGTTTCACCTGCGGGACGCGGAAACCTCCGCGGATGATCTGTCGGCGGTGTTGGAACGCTACGCGGTGGACAACCGGGAGAACCCGGCTCACGGCGCGTTGCTGTTTTCGTGCCTGGGAAGGGGCAAGTACCTCTATGGCCGATCCAATCATGACACCGAGGTGTTCCACGAAAAGGTTGGCGCCGCAGTGCCGCTAGGCGGTTTCTTCTGCAACGGAGAAATCGGGCCGGTGAGCGGGACCACGTTCCTCCACGGATACACCAGCAGTTTCGGCATTTTCCGCCCACGCGCGTAGGAGATCAGGGCGATGGCGGCAACGATCAAAGCCGGGATATCAGCGTCGCTGACCGGCCAATTTGCTACGCAAGGCCAGCAGGCGTTAGCCGGGCTGTCCACGTGGGTTGATTATGTCAACGAGCAGGGCGGCCTCACCGTGGGAGGAGAAAAACGTCCGGTTACGCTGGTCAGATACGACGACGGCAGCACGGCGGAAGCGACACGACGGGCCACGGAACAACTGATCACGGGCGACCAGGTTGACCTGCTGTTCGGGCCGTATTCTGCGGGTCTCACCACGGCGGCCGCAGAAGTCGCCGAGACCCACGGCAAGGTGGTGTGGAACCAGGGCGGCGCCGGCGACGCGCATTACGCCCGCGGGTTTCGCAAGGTGATCAGCGTGCTGACCCCGGCCGACCAGTACCTGGTGGGGGCGCCGGCATTGGTCCGCCAGGCTAACCCCGAGGCCAACCGGCTGGTTATACTGCGCATCGACACGGGCGCTTTCGCCAGGCTCGTGGCTCGCGGTGCGGAATCAGCGGCTCACGAGTTGGGGTTCACCACGGTGCTGGATCTACGTTACCGGCCGACGCAGGTCAATTTCACCGAGATCGCCCGCCACGTGGCCGAGCAGGAACCAGACCTCGTGGTAACCGTCGGGCGCATCCGCCACGACATTGGGACGGCCCGGGCGCTGGCCCGGCTCCCGAACCGCAACAACATCGGTTTGGCCGCCGTTATCGCGACACCCATCGCAGGATTCGAAGAACTGCTGGGCGAAGCGGCTGACGGGTTCGTGGGTCCAAGCCAATGGGAACCGGCTTTCAGCCTACCAACGCCGGACGTGGGGCCCGGCGCTGCCGAAGCGCTGCGGATACTGAACGACGCGGCCGAGGCCGCGGGCGTAGCAATCGACTACCCGATGGCGCAGGCCATGGCGGCCGGCCTGGTCGCCGAGCGCTGCGTCGCGCTGGCGGGGGACCTGGACGACGATGCGCTCCTGGACGCGGCGGTGAACGCGGACTTCACGACGTTCTACGGACGCTTCAAGATTGACGAATCCGGCCGCCAGATCGGCAGGTCGGTTGCGCTCATCCAACGTCAGAACGGCCGCAAGGTGGTCGTGTGGCCGCAGGAGTTGGCCGAAGGCGAACTGCAATACCCGTTCTGAATTCAAGAAGCCGCCGGTCTGAAAAGATCCCGGCGGCTTTGTGCATCAGGGGTTCGACGGGTTAGTCGGGGCGCTGGATGATCTCCAGGCTGACCTTGTCGGGCGCCTCCACGAACATCACCTGGGAGCCGGACGGCATGGTCCACGGATCGCAGATGATATTGGCGCCGTTGGCCTTGAACCGCTCAAAGGCCTCCTGAATATTGTCGGTCTGGAAGCCGAAGTGGTCCAGGCCGAAGCGTGGGTGGGTGGACCCGGGCACGGCGTTCTCGCCCTCGGCCTCACCCGAAACGGTGAGCAGAGGCTGACCGTTCAACTCCAGGGTGTGGGAGATCGTGTTGGACAGCGGCCGCGTCGATACAATCTCCGCGCCGAAGTTGTCAACGTAGAACTTGGCTGCGTTGTCGGGGTCTTCGCTCCGCAGGTGCAGGTGGTTACAAACAAAAGCCATGGTCGCTTTCCTCCTTGATTAGTGGTGACTGAAAATCCCAGCGGGCCGACTACTTCAAGTAATCAGCGATCTGCTGGTCGTAATCGTCCTTTCGCGTGACCTGGGCAATCAGTTCCGGCGAGGCACACTGGTCGCGCAGGTCGCCAGGGGCGACGCCGTCGCGCAAAGCCTTCAGCGTGTCGTACACCGCCTTGATCGAAGCTTGGAAGGACAGATGCCCCTGCAGGGCCACACGCACGCCGTTCTGGCCGAGCCATGCCTTGTCGGAGAGCTCGCCACCGGCTCCGCCCAGAAGCAGTGGAATGTTCAGCTCGGTGTTGACGGCCTCGACCTGCGCCTTGGTGCTTGCGCCGGCCAGGAAGAGGGCATCGACGCCGGCGGCCTCGTAGGCCTTCGCGCGGCGGATGCACTCGTCCAGTCCCTCGCTCAGGCTGCTGGTGCGACCGGCGACCACCAGGTTCGGATCCGTTCGGCCGGAGAGCGCCGCTTTCATCTTGCCCACGCCTTCTTCCAGCGATATGTAACGCGGGCCGTCGCCAAACTGCATGGGCAACACGGTGTCCTCGATGGTCAACGCCGCGACACCGGAGGCTTCCAACTCTTCTACGGTACGTTTCACGCTGAGGGCGTTGCCGTAGCCATGGTCGGCGTCCACCATCAAGGGCAGTTGGCCGGCGCGACAGATGCGATAGATCTGCTGGGCGAATTCGCTGAGGGTAAGCACGACGTAGTCGGGGGCGCCCAGCACCGTGCCGCTGGCGATGGAGCCGGCGAACATACCGACTTCGAAGCCCAGGTCCTCCGCGATACGGGCGGAAATCGGGTCAAACACGGAGCCGGGATGTACGCAGACATCGCCGGCCAGAACGGCTCGATACCGCTCCCGTCGCTTGGTGTAGTCCATACGCTTTTGGCTCCTTTGGTTGCGTCGTTCGGCGGTATGCTACCATCCGTCCCGTGTATTCTAACCAATTCGTGCGGCGGCGCAACCTGCGGGCTGTGCTGCAAAGAGCCGCCAGCATCGGCCGGCGATAGCACGGCGCCAGCGATACCATGACCACGATAATCGGCGTCGACTTCAGCGGCCATCGGGAAGACCGCAACACGTGGATGGCGTCGGGGAAACTCAGCGGCGACGGTGCGCTGGCGCTGGACACCGTGCAACCGGTGCGGCGTGACGACCTTTACGTCGCGCTGTGCGATGTGCCGACGCCGGCGGTAGCAGCATTGGACTTCCCCTTTGGCGTGCCGAGGGCGTTCGCCGAATTCCTGTCCACGAAACTACCGCCTGGTGATATGGCCGACATCTGGCGAGTTGTATCGGACCTGACTGCGACCGAGTTCGTCGACAGGCGCGACGAATTCGTGAACCGGCGGCCTGGGCTGCCCCTGTCCGAACGGGAGCCCAAGCGCGCCGGCGACCTGGCCTACCACCGCGAGAGTTATTCGCCCCTGCATACCGTCAACCCGAACATGCTGCCGATGACCTATGAGGGAATCAGGATGCTGCATCGGTGGCACCACGAGCGTCCCGACCGATGGCACGTGCCGCCACTGCTGCCCACGGGTCCACCATCGCAGAGGGTCACGCTCCTCGAACTCATGCCTGGAGCATTCCTGAAATCGGTTAGACTACCGTACAAGGGCTACAAGAAAGGGCGCGCCGCGTTGGAAAGGCGCGACGAAATCCTGGGCAGGCTGGCCGAGGCGTCGGAGGTTCGCTTACCCAACCTGGACCGGGTACGCATGGCCTGCCGCGCCAATGACGACTGCCTGGACGCGGTAGTTGCCGCGGTGGGCGCGGCGGCATGGGCCAGGGATCCGTCCCGATTTCACCACCCCAACCGCGATGAACTCGCCGATGCTGCGTTGGAAGGTTGGATTTACGTGCCGAGACTCGATGAGCCGGACGGCTCAGGCTGAGTGTCGACCGCGCAGCAGAATCACCAAACCGATGGCCAGGCCGGCGCCGACCAGTTGCATCACGATGAAGATCGGGGCAGATGCCGGGTAGATGCCGGCGAAGGTGTCCGAAAACATCCTGGCTATCGTCACCGCCGGGTTGGCGAAACTGGTGGAGGAAGTGAAAAAATACGCCGCTCCGATGTACGCGCCCACCGCCACCGGTATAACCGCCGCTCGGTGTCTTGGAATGAGAAAGATCACGAAGAGGAGCCCCAGGGTGGCGACTACCTCCGCGAGCCACAGGTCGGGTCCGCTGCGCACCTTTGTCGACCACGTAACCGGCGGCAGCGCGAACATCAGGTTTGCCAGGACGGCGCCGACGATCCCGCCAATGACCTGAGCCCCTATGTAGGCGATGCCTTCCCGAACCGACCGACCATGCAGCACGATGTCGGCCAGCGTCACCGCCGGGTTGAAGTGCGCACCGGAAACCGGTCCGAAGGCCCAGATCAGCGCCATTAGCGCAAAGGCGGTGGCTACGGCGTTTTCGAACAACTGGAGCCCGACGTCGCCGGGGCTAAGTCGCTGGGCCGCGATGCCGCTGCCGATCACCGCCATCAGCAGGAAGGCCGTTCCGACACTCTCCGCAAGGAGTCGGCGAGCTAGCGCGGGCAAAGACGACCTCCCGACAAGCAGCAGACCAACAGCCATACAAAAAGGGCGGAAAATCCGCCCTCTCGATTGGCTCGACGCTTCGCCGTGTCGCCATAGTAGACCATGGTGCGTAGAGTCTACCTGCGGGTCGGGCGACGGTCAACGGCGAGCGCGTTGACGCTCCGGGTCGGCGATCACTATAATCCGGGACATCAATCGACGACAGAAGAGGTAGCGGCAGCAATGAACCTGAAGACTGGACAACGTTACGTGGGCCCCGGCGGCGCTGAGATGATAGTCAGCAAGGCCAGCGGAGAGGGCGACTTAACCGACGGTGACATCCCCCTGCAGATCAAGGGCGCCAACGTCGATTTCGGCGGCGAGGCCACCGCCGAGGACGCCCCCGAGGTAACCATGGGCAAGCGGCTGACGTCGCCGGACGGAAGCGTGTCCGTGTTGATCACCAAGGCGGGCAAGTGCGACCTGCGCCTGAACGGCGAGTCGATGGAGTTGCAGGAAGCGAAGCAACTGCCGTCCTCGGACTGACGTCCCGCCACACCTTCGGAATGCGAAATTAGGGCGGGTGAGACACCCGCCCGTTTTTGGTCCACAGTGTCCCAGTAGTTGGCCTACAGGAAGTGCGGGATCACGTACTTCCCGAACATGCGGATGCTGTTCATTATCTTGCTGTGGGGCAGATTGCCCATCTGCATGAAGCAGAGGATCTGGTCGACGCCGGCTTCCCGGTACTTCTCCAGGGTCTTGATCACCGTCTCGGGAGAGCCCATGGCGAAAGCTCCCGAGGCGATATGGTCATCAGCGGTCTTGTCGACGCGCTCCTCCTGGACGGCGTTGACGGCGAAACGGTAGCTGTCGGGCACACTTCGGCCGGCCCACGGAGCGTAGAGCTCCTCGGCCTTGCCAACGAACCACTCGCCCTCACGAGCGGCGGACTCGTAGGCCTCCTCGTCGGTTTCGGCGACGTGGACCATGCACAGGGCGGCGATGTTGTCGTTGACCATGCGGCCGATGGGGTTTGCGTTCTTCACCGCGTCACGGTAGATCTCGACCCTTTCCACCAACTGTTCGTGTCCGCCCAGGTTGAAGCACAGCACTCCCACGCCCAGGTGGCCGGCCTCGCCGAAGGATGCCGGCTGGCTGCACGCCATCCACATGGGCGGGTGGGGGTCCTGAACCGGCTTGGGAATTACCGAACGGGGCGGGATATTGTAGAACTCTCCCGAGTGGGAGAAGGGGTCCTCGGTCCACATGCGCGGGATCATCTCGATGGCCTCGCGCCATTGGGACTTGGTGGTCTCCGGGTCAACTTCGAAACCGTCCATTTCAATGAGTGTGGTTGACCGTCCCGTCCCCAGATCCATGCGGCCATCACTGACGATGTCCAGCACGGCGGCGCGCTCGGCAACGCGGACCGGATGGTTGTACGCGCCGGGCAGTAGCGCCACCGCGTGACCGATTCTGATGCGCTTGGTGCGCTGGGAGATGGCCCCGTACAGAACCTCCGGCGCGGAGCAGTGGGAGAACTCCCGCAGGAAATGGTGCTCGACGGTCCAGAAGTAGTCGAACCCCACGTCGTCGGCCAGCTCCACCTGAGCCATGACCTGCTTGTAGCGTTCCGCCTCCACACCGGGATAGTGCGGCTCGGGAACCTGGATTTCGTACATCAATCCGAATTTCATAGCGTGTACTCCTCTGACCAAACGGTCAGCTTGACGAGTCTGGGATACGGCGTCTATCTGGCGCGAATGTTACCACAGGGCGCGAATTGCCCGGCGTACAGACGAGGCGGGCGGGCGCTGCGTCGGCTTTTCTTGAAATGCCCCTGTGAATATATACAATATAGATATTGAAATGGAGGATTCCCGATGGCAGCAAAAACACGGATCGCGACGTGGGGCTCCAGCCTGGCGGTACGCATCCCCAAACCAATTGCCGAACAATGGGGTGTGCAGGAAGGTTCGGCCATCGAAATAGTGCCGGACGGCGACACCCTGATGCTCAAGAAGCAGGCTTTCGACCTCGCATCTCTACTAGACCGCGTGACGCCCGACAATCTTCACGGCGAGGTGAACACCGGGGCGCCGCACGGGAAAGAGGCATGGTAGCCGACGAATACGTCCCCGGTCGTGGCGACATAGTCTGGATGAGCTTTACACCGCAAGCCGGACACGAACAAGCAGGGCACAGACCAGCGCTGGTGGTCAGCCCGCGTGAATACGACGCGGTCACCAGCCTTGCCCTATGCTGCCCCATCACTGCTCAGGCAAAGGGGTACCCCTTCGAAGTCGCGCTGCCTTCAACAGGCCCGATCAAAGGCGTAGTGCTTGCGGACCAGGTGAAAAGCCTGGACTGGCGCGCCCGGGGAACGCGTTTCGGATCCAAATGCAGTAGCGGAGTGATCAGCGAGGTCATCGGCAAGATCGGGACTTTGCTTGCTTGAAGGCAATCCACCGCTGGAGCGTCCGAGGTTCCTGCTGCTCCCCGTAAAAAGTGCAGCCCGCCGTCTGTTGGCGGGCTGCACTTTTGCCACAAGGTTGGAGACCCTACGGGACCAACATCGCGCGGGTTATCTCCGTCTGGCGCTGGCTCCACTCGGCGGCCGCGAAGGCCTCGTTGACGTCGGCCAGCGGGAAGGTGTGGGACACCAACCTGTGGAAGGGCAGCCGGTCCTGGTTGCGAACCAGGAAATCCAGCAGTTCGGGGAGCAGGGACGGACGATACATCAGGCTACCCACGATGTTCTTGCCCTGGAGCAACTTGGACGGGTCGATGGACGTTTCCTGCCCGCGCACAATGTCGCCTATTTCCACGAAGGTGCCGCCGTTGGACAGCATGTCGATGCCTTCCCGCAGCAGATCGGCGCGCCCGACCAACTCCATCACCACGTCGGCGCCGCGCCCTCGGGTCAACTCGCGGACCCGGCGCACGCGGGTTTCAGGAGTGTTGAATTCCTCGATATTGATCGTGTGGTCGGCGCCGAATTCTTCCGCAAGTTCCAAACGGTTCTCCAGCCGGTCCAGCACTATCACCCGGTCCGCTCCGCGCTCCTTGGCCATGGCGGTGGCGTGGATTCCGAGGCCACCGGCGCCCATGATAACCACCGATTGGCCGTGGCTCATCCCGGCACGCTCCAACCCGGTGGTAACGGTGCCCATGGCGCAGTTGACCGGGCCCAGCAGATTGTCGGGCAGTTCGTCGGGGACGCGGAAGAAGGGGTGGCGCGGCGGGAGATACAGAAAGTCGCCGTAGGTGCCGGTGAAGTAGGGCCAGTTGCCGGCGGCCGGGTACTGGCGGTTGGCGCACCAGTTGGTGTTGCCCCGCAGGCACATGTGGCATTGGTAGCAGGGGAACACGGCGGCGTAGACCACTCGGTCGCCCTCCTTCACGTCGGTTCCCCAGTAGTCCGATGTTATGCCGTCGCCCAAGTGTTCAATGACGCCGGTGCCTTCGTGTCCCATGACACGGCCGGTTGGAGGCAACGGATTGTGCTCCTGCGTCTGGTCGCCGCGCCACGTGTGCAGGTCGGACCCGCATATGCCCGCCTGGGTCATGCGGAGCAGCACTGCCCCGGGTTCGGGCTCGGGAACGTCGTACTCCTCGATCTCAAAAGGCTTGCCGTATTCCTTAACGACTACGATGCGTCCTTTCATGCTGGTCCCTCCTATCGAGCGTGAAAACCGTGTCGATGGCCGGTATCCTAGCATACGCCGCAGGGATCAGTAAGGGCGGAAAGGTCCCGGCGTGCGCTGTGATACACTGCTGCCAGGAATAAGAAACCGACACGTCGATAGTCGCGGGAACAACCATGAAGATTGCTATCGGTTCCGACCACGCGGGGTTCGAGTACAAGGGGAAATTGTTGTCCCTGCTGGCGTACCTGGGGCACGAGGCCCTGGACTACGGCGCCTATTCAGACGAGTCCACCGACTATCCGGAATGGATACGTCCTGTCGCCGAGGCGGTTGCCAGGGGCGAGGTTGACCGGGGCATAGTCCTGGGAGGGTCCGGCAACGGCGAGGCCATTGTCGCCAATCGCGTGCCGGGGGTCCGATGCACGCTGTGCTGGAACGCCGAGTCAGCCCGGTTCGGCCGCCAGCATAACGACTCCAACGTGCTCTCCATGGGACAGCGATTGGTTTCGTGGGAAACGGCGCGTGAGATCGTGGACGTGTGGCTGACTACGGAGTTCGAGGGCGGCCGGCATCTCCGGCGCATCAACCAGATCGACGAGGACCCGCAACGCCTCACCTAGTAATCCCGAAAAGGAACCGCGACAGAAACAATTGGGGGCGAATGATCATTCGCCCCCAATCTATTGGAAACAAGCCAGGAGTCAGGGGGCCAGGGCCTCGGTAACGCCTATCATACTGTCCCTACTCACGAGGGCGGCCAGTTCCTCTTCGCCCATGCCTTCGGTCCCTTCCGGCCGACGCGGCAGCACCAGGTAACGCACGTCGGCGGTGCTGTCCAGGACGCGGACCTCGGCATCATCCGGCGGCTGGGCTCCGAACTCCGCCATGACGCCACGGGGGTCGCGGACCGCCCGGGCGCGGTAAGCCAGGCTCTTGTACCAGTCCGGCGGGCGACCGAGCAGCATCCGCGGGTAGCAAGAGCAAAGGGTACACACGACCATGTGGTGAACGTCATCAGTGTTTTCGACCACGGTCAGGTGCGGTGTTTCCTCGGGTATCGCGATGCCCATCTCGGCCAACGCGGACCGGGAGTCGGCCAGCAGGCGGGCCTTGAACGCAGGATCGGCCCAAGCGCGAGCGACGACCCGTGCGCCGTCAGCCGGCGTGCGACCGTCCATCAGATTCACCTGTCGCTGTACCTCATCGGCAGTGAGCAGTCCCTTTTCCGCGAGCAGGGCTTCAATGGCCACCGAGCGCAGAGCCACCTCGCTCATGGGCTCGTCGTGGATGTGGTCAACAACGTGGGTTGCGGTCATATTTCTCTCTCCGATGTCATGCGGGAGCCGCTATGGGTCACAACGGATTGTACTGGCGGGCAACCACCTTTGGAAATACAACCTCTAGTTGTGACAGCCTCGTGCCTCGATTTCCCAAACCGTCTCCACCATTCCGTCGCGTATGCCGATGAAACGATCCCACCGGCTGACCATGGCGTCCTGCTGGCCGGGAAGCAGCACTACCTGATCGCCAACTGCCAGCTCGGCCCCCTCCGCCACCCGGAACACCGTGCGGTCGGTGTTCATATCTACGGCTTCGACTCCCGGACGACCCTCCACTCGCGGCAACCCCTTCATGCCGCCCACGGCCCGGGCTCCAGCATCGCCGATCGCCATTCCCGGACGTGGGACACTGATGATGGAACACAGCACCTTGCCGGCCAAATGAAAATCCTCCATGTATTCGTACGAGGTTTCCATCACCAGGTAAGAGCCGCCCTGGATTTCGGTGACCTCGGGCATATCCCCGGCGATATCGTAGCTCCAGGTTTCGCCCGTCGAAACGATTTCGACCGGCAAGCCGTCGGCAAGCATCGCTTCCCGCAGATCCAAAACCGGCTGGATGAGATGGTGCGCTTCAGTGGTCCGGTCCTCCAGGTCCCCAGACGGTTCCGCCATCATCTGGTGGCTCATCACGCCTTTCAGGGAGAGGCCGGGCAGCGAGTCAATTAATCGCGCCAGTGCCAGGCCGGTTTCCGCCTCTTGCACCCCGCACCGGACCAGGCCGGTTTCCTGCTCGATCACCACGCCCAGGTTGACGCCCTGTGAGGAGGCGGCCTGGGAAAGATCGTGGGCGTTCGCTTCGTTTTCGCACGCGACCAGGATCTCGGCCTGGTCCGCCAGGGCGCAGAGCCGGGCGATCTTTGGCGGCGCAACCACCTCGCTGGTCACGAACACGCTGGCCACGCCAC
Organism: Dehalococcoidia bacterium; assembly: GCA_965203985.1. Lineage (GTDB taxonomy): Bacteria > Chloroflexota > Dehalococcoidia > Lucifugimonadales > UBA3495 > Bin87. Next base: position 10,338 of record CBDBDS010000012.1, on the reverse strand, counting down.
CCTGCACCATCACCTCCGCCTCAGCGACCTTGGCGGCGCACACCCCGCCTATTGTGCCGCCGCGCTCGATCTGACGCAGTGCAATGGCGGGGCTCTTGTGATTCTTGCTATGCCCACGCAGCTTGCTATGGCGATCGCCGTAGAAATCGGCAATCACATCCATGTTGTGATCCAGAGCATCCATGTCCAGGATCAGGCATGGGGTATCCAGTTCCGCGATCGGAGTGCCGGGTTGGGGTTCATGGGTTTGCGGCATGGACGTACCTCCGAGGTTCCTGCATCTCTGATCTAAACTTGTCGCGAACACTGATCGGGGAGTTGGGACTACCCCAGTTGTCCCCGACCGGCGACCCGCCAGTAGCCCACCAACTTGCCATCCCGCACGGCGCGGATGTAGTCATACTGATTGACACACAGGGCCAGGTTGTACGGAACCAGGTGGACCTTGTCATTGGGCATCAGCCGCTCGGTGGCCGGTCCCTCCAAATCCAGGATCCCGTGCTCGGCGCTGAACCTGGAAGCGACGGCGCCCTCGAATGCCTCCAAAACGGGCACACCGAAATCCGGGCCGGTGGTCTTGTGACCGGCGTCCACCACTGCCCGGCCGGCCACTGGATGGCTGATGACCGTAGCCAGAACACTGGCCGCCGGCTGAAATTCCGGACGGGTTCGCAAGGTCTCCATATCCATCAGTGGATACACACCGGCCTGTACCTCAGTGATCCCCGACAGTTGGGAGACCGTATCGTAGTTATAGGTGCTGCCCGCGCTTACCGTAGCAATCTCAAACCCGGCCTGCTCCAGGTCGCTTCGCGTGTCCAGAACCGGCTGCAACCGGCGACGGGTTTCGGCTTCCAGTTCCGCACGATCCGTTACGGGCAACGGGCCTTCGTAGGTCATTATGCCCTCAAAGGACAATCCGGGCGCGCCCGCAATCGTTCGCGCCAGATCAACCGCATCTCGCACGGACGCCACACCGCCGAACCCATACCCCGAGTCCATGTCCACCAATACGCCCAAAGTGACGCCGGCGGCCTGCGCGGCCTCGGCAAGGTCCTGGACGTTACGGGCGTTGTCCACGGCGACGCTCAGGGTGATGCGGCCGGCCAGGGCGACCAGCCGGCTGATCTTGGCGGTGGTGACCACCCGGCCCGCTATCAGGATGTCGTCAATCGCGCGGTGAGGCGACTCAACCCCAGCGTCGTCGGATATATCCTCGCCGGCGGCGAATGCCTCGGCTTCCGCCAGTGAGCTGACTGCCACGCCGCCGGAGTTGTTTGCTGCAGCGAGCTGGAACTGCGCTATTTCAGGGCAGCCATGACAGGAAACATGAGGACGAACCGAGACCCGACCCGTGCCCGACCCATCGCCCGCGCCGGCAATTGCGTCGTGCAGGACCGCGATATTCTGCTCCATCACCCCCAAGTCAACCACCAGGGCCGGCGTATCCAGTTCCTCGGCGGGGGAGCCAATGGGCTGAAATATCGGTCGCTCCATGGTTCATCTACCTCTCAATTGCGGCGCTGGCGGGCAGGGTAGCACAAATCAGGCGGGCTCAAGCCAGTGCTGGTAAACGTCCACCAGCAGGGTGTCCGCCGGGTTGCCGGCGTAGTCGGCCCAGAGATCGGTCTGGCGCAGACGGATCCGGTAGAGGGGCTGACGGGGCAGGCCGTCGCCGCCGTGGGCCAGCGACTCGGGGTTCGGGTAAACCCCGCAGAGGGCGTCAACGGTGCCGGTGTGCCCCTGAATGTAGGCCGGCGTGCGGAAATGGTGCGCCGGGTATCCGACGCGGACACGGACGGGCGTGCCGTCGGGGTAGCGGACTGATTCGGCGGGGGTGGTCATCGTTGATCCAGTGAATTAGGATTGCGCTATTGAAGGTGCTGTTGCAGTATAACGCTCAGTTGGGATGGCGTGACAATCGGGATTTCAGATTCGTCCTTCAGCACCAAGAGGTCGTCATCCCGAGTAACCAGATAGTCTGCTCCTGCTTGGTAGGCGAGAACTAGGAACATCTGGTCGTTGGGGTCGCGGCATTCCGGTGTTTTCGGTGGCGTGTCGGGTACTACAATCCTTTCACAGTAATCTAGGTAGGCGGCAGCGACGTTCAGTATCTGGTCTTCCTCAATTTCGAACCTGAGGCTGTGCAGAGTTCGGATTAATTCTGCCTCGGTCTCATCGCTGACGAGCGGCACAATGCGTTGCTGTTCCCACGCATCACGAAGCCATATGTCGTTGGTGCCTGTTCTGGTAATTGGCATCAACACCGTATTGGTGTCCAACACCGGCCGTATCATTGACTGCTTCTTTTCGCCCGGGCGTCCGCTATGGCAGCGCGAACATCCTCCTCGGTTAGTTCCAAGGCTTGAAGCCGTCGCAAAGCCGCTTTGACCAGTTTCGGATCGCTCCGGCGCGTCCTGTTGGAGTTTCTGAACGCTATGATGTCGCCCAAGTCCTTGGCGTTACTGCTGCGCAGCGTCTTGCCGAAGCCGTTGCGGAGAACTTGCCACGTTTGCGCCGGTGGGAAGTTTTCCTGGTGCAGAACTAAAACCGCGTCAAATACCCTGAAATCGGGCAGGGTGATTGCCTCCCAATCTGGCCCATACAGAAATTGCCGGTTGTGCAGCACGAGGCAGTACCTGGCCCCATTCAGCGCCTCGAGTTTGCTCGCCTTGCGGCCGTGATTTACCGCAGTGTTGAGTGCCTTTTGGAGCACGTTGGGACCGTCGGGTACTTGAGGCAGCGGCGCGGCCAGTTCTGCCAATTGCTCACGGATGGTCTTGCGCTCTTTGGGGTGTCCGACGGTGAGGTGCGAACCCTCGGCGTCGATGCGCAGTTCGGTGAGCTCGAAGGCCCATTCTCTGCCATCCACCTTAGCCCGGTAGTCGATGGGATCGTTTATGTCCGCACGGTCCCACGCGACGTTGACGGTCAAACCCTGCTGAGTAAGGAAAGCGGCTGCTTTCCGCATGAGGTCATATTCAGCAATTTCTTGAGGCGTCATGGCATCGAGCTTGCTGACGGCGCGGGTTCTTTCCGCCACCAGGTCGGCGATGGGTACCGCGATCTCCCGCAGGGTTTGCGCTACGGCGATGGGATCGGTTACCTCGCTCCAAGCGACGATGGGCGTGCGGGAGTGGGCAAACTCAGGCTCGCGGCTTTTGATGTACTGCCCCACGTCCTTCATCAGCAGTGCCCAGCCGTAAGTTCGGCTTTTTGCCTGTTGACGGATTTCGCCGGCTTTGAACTCATCCCTGGCTTGCTGGAGCGCGCTGAAAGCATCGCACCCTTGCCCCGGTGTTGTCGTGGCATCGAGAATAATGTCCGCCGCCCGGTTGATTACGGCTGCGGCGAAGTTGGCGTTGATGGCTGGGGTGTTGTCTCTTGTAGTGGCCATGGCAATTCTTCGCGACCATGCGCTTGCGGGCTTTGTGCTCGTATCCTATTTGTTACTAGGAGGAGTGCGGATTGTCGACCAAACATCTTTCTTATTTGGGCGCCACGAACAGCAGAATCGCCAGCCCGGAAGCTAACGGTATTACACCGACGACTATAGCCAAAATGGTACCCAAGACATTGTCCCATTCATCAGACACGGCCTCGGACACCAGCCCAAACAAGCCAATGCAGACAATCGACAGTCCGACCCCTATCTAGGGTATATCCTACGATGCCAAGCGTGTCTGCCTCTACAACCCCCGCTCCCGCAGCTCCGCCGCCTTGGCATCAATTTCCTCCGCCGTCAGTATCCCCTTCTCGATCAGCAGGATCTCCAGGGCGGCGGTCCACTTTTCGTAGTAAGACAGCGCCTCGTAGCGTTCCGGCGGCAGGCTCTCGATGGCGCGGCGCATCTCGTCGGTGGTGCGAATGCCCTGGGCCCCCAGCACCTGGTGGACGGCGTCGACCCGCCGCTCCCAATCGGAATATTCGTGCTCGCTGCGGTCGATGGGGGTGTCGTCGGGCCAGCCTCCCCGGTCGTGTGCTGCGGGCCTGGGCCTGTCATCAGCCATTGCTACGCTCCGTTTTCCCACATGTCGGCTACATCCACGGCGCGCATGAAGCGAACGCCGGGGAAGGTCTTGATGTACTCGATCAGTCGCTCCAGCATGAGCAGGCGGCCGGGACGACCGATGTACTGCGGGTGCATGGTGAGGTTGAAGCAGCGACCATAGCGATAGATGCCACGGAACTCCGCCGCCCAGCTTTCGAACACCTCGTCGGGGTTGCGCATCGGGCCCAACCGGTTGGCCGATGGAGCGTAGGCGAAGTGCGGTGCATCATCGAGAAGCCAGTGAATGGGCAGTTCAACTAAGTCACGGGGCGGGTCGCCACCCTGCACCAGGTACGGCGCGTCGTCGCCCATCAGGCTGCTGTCGTACTGGAAATTGTGCTTGGCGAGAAGGTCCAGGGAGACCGGACTGAGTTCCCAACTCGGCGAGCGATAGCCAACAGGCGCGTCACCGGTAAGTTCTCCCAAGATGCTGATACCCTTGACGAGCACTTCCTCTTCCTTCTCAGGCGTCATGGTGGCCGGCGGCTCGTGGATGTAGCCGTGGTGCGCCACTTCGTGTCCGCGACCGGCGATTTCGCGCACCAGGTCTGGATGGGTTTCGGCCACGTAGCCGGGGATGTAGAAGCTGCCCGGAATGCCCTGGGCGTCCAGCATGTCCAGGATGCGCGGCGTGGCCACGCTGGGGCCGTATTCCGCCATGGACAGCAGGCTGGGGTAGTTGATGAAATCAGGGTTCCGATTCAGCCAGGAGGTGATGCCGTCCACGTCAAAGGTGATTAGCGCGACACACCGGATGTCGTTGGGCCAGATGCCAGACATTGAAAACCTCCTATGCGGGGTACTACCAGCTAGCGCCATTCCGGATGCAGGCGCAGCCAACTCTGTCGTTCTCTGCGATTCACAAATCCGGCCAGATAGCGGAATTCATCGACCGTCCAGCCGGCTTGTCTGATGATGCTCCGCAGGGTGCCGGGAGGAATATCCCGAGGATGGTCCGGAATTGGCACGGTTCTACCGGCCCACCGCATTACTCTCGGTTCCCGGCCCTCGGTGGATGATACCCAATTCTGCCCATGCGCGTTGGCGACGTTGAATGCTCTCACTACGTCCGTCGTTTTGACATTTCTGGGCAACCCCGGTATCTACTCGCGTTCCAATAAGACTTTTGTCTTATCTACCAGCCGACCGTCGCTGAGAAAGTCTGCCACTGCCTCGGCGCGCGCCTCAGGGGACAATACCAAAATTTGATCGGCTTGGTAATCGGCAAGTTTGACGCGAATGGCGTCCTTGACGCGCAGCAGAGCTTCCTCGGGAGTTCGGCCGTCCATTGCAGTATCAATGTCCGGACAAAACGCTGAATATCGCCAATCGCCCTCGAAATCCGCGTCATCGCAACGGGACACCAGGATTTCATAAACCTCGCCGGACATGTTCCCAGTCGCAGTCTGATCAGTGTCGCGAGCTGATGTCATGAGTTTGCCTCACAGTACGACTAAGTGGAGACAAATATCTTCACGACGCCGGGATGACGTCAAAACCAGTGTAGGGGCGCAGAACCTCAGGGATGACCACCGAGCCGTCGGGCTGCTGGTTGTTCTCCAGGATGGCGATGATCACGCGCGGCAGGGCCAGACCCGATCCGTTCAGCGTGTGGACGAAGCGCGGGCGCTCGCCCACTCCCGGCCGGTAACGTACGTTGGCGCGGCGGGCCTGGAAGTCGGTGCAGTTGGAGCAGGACGACACTTCCAGCCACTCCTGCGACCCGGCGGCCCAGACCTCGATGTCGTAGGATTTGGCTGACGGGAAGGAGATGTCGCCGGCGCAGAGTTGCAGGATGCGGTAGGGCAGGTCCAAACGCTGGCACACTGCCTCCGCGTTGGCAAGCAACGCCTCCAACTCATCGAAGGACGTGTCCGGCTCGACGAACTTGTACATCTCCACCTTGTTGAACTGGTGGACGCGCTTGATGCCTCTGGTGTCCCGCCCGGCGGCGGCCTTCTCGCGGCGGAAGCAGGGGGTGTGCGCCACGTAGTACAGGGGCAGGTCTTCGCCGGAGAGAATTTCGTCCCGGTGCAGGTTGGTGACCGGTACCTCCGCGGTGGGGATCAGCCACAGGTCGTCCTCGTCGTCGTGGTAGAGGTTGTCGGCGAACAGGGGCAGGTTGCCGGAGCCCTCCATGATCTCGCGGCGCACCAGGATGGGCAGCGCGACCTCGGTGTAGCCGTGCTCGCTGCTGTGGAGATCCAGCATCCAGGAGATGATGGCCCGTTCCAGCCGCGCGCCGTAGCCGTTCAGGGTGTAGAAGCGGCTGCCCGATAACTTAACGCCACGCTGGAAGTCGATGATGCCCAAGTTCTCCGCCAGGTCCCAATGGGGCTGGGCGTCGAAATCCAGGGTGGTCGGCTCGCCCCAGTGGCGCAACACTAGGTTGGCGGTCTCGTCGAATCCTTCGGGGGTGCTGGCGTCGGGCAGGTTGGGCAGAGCCATCATGGCGTCATTGATGCGGGTGTCCAGGTCGCGGACGAGGTCTTCGAGCTCGCTGATGCGGCGGCCGACGTCGCGCATCTCGGCCACGATGGCCTCATCCGGCTGGCCGCCTTGGGAACGGGACTGACCGATCTCACGGGACACGGCGTTGCGACGGGCGCGGAGTTCGTCGCCGTCGGTGATGGCGGTGCGCCGCTGGGCGTCCATGGCCAGGATATCGTCCAGGCAGTCCTCGTCTTCCGCGCGGCGGACCAGGGCAGCACGCACGGTGTCGGTGTCGTTACGGATTTGTTCAAGGGATAGCATAAGCAAATCTAGTTACGCCAGGTCAAAGATGAGTTCTCCGACGGCGAAGGTGAAACCAGCCAGGATGTTCTCGCCGTCCAGCGTCTTCGGGTCTTGCAGTAGATCCGGCTCAGCGACGCCGGCGCGATAGATGCGCACCGTGCGTTCGATGGGATCGATAAGCCAACCCAGCTGAGCGCCGTTCTCCATGTACTCCTGCATTTTGGCGAGCAGCGGTCGTAGTGATCGCTGGGAAGTAGAACGGACTTCGACTACAAAATGGGGGCAATAGGGCCGTGCGCGGGGCGGGTCCTGCGAAGGCGGTAGGACTTGTTCCCGCGGCGCCCACGCGGCATCAGGGCTGCGGATAGCCCCATTTGCGAGGCGGTAAGCGCTGGTCGGCCCGGTTGCCGTGCCCGGGCGACCGGCTGTGGTATTCCAGACGTACAACGCCCCAAAGGATTCTCCTTCGTGTTCGTCGGACGGCGGGTAAGTGGGCGGCATCAGTTCCAACTCCCCCATGGAATTCAATTCCATTCCCCAATGACATTCCTGATTAGCCAAGACGAGGGCCCAATACCATTCCTCGCAGGCATCGGAGCCGGCCGTTATCACGGCTTCGGGCAACCGCAGAGTGATAGGCAACAGCTCAAGCAAATCAGTCGCATCAAATGCGGGCCAGGAGAGATGTTGCACGCTGGGCTGGGTTTCAGGGATAACCGTCGTCATCGTAATCACCATATCTAGTTATCGCCGGGCTCTTCCCTGGATAGCGAGCGCATCTGCGGAAATAGTAGCACATCGCGGATGGTGGACTGCCCGGTGAGCAGCATAACCAGGCGGTCGATGCCGATGCCGAGGCCCCCGGTGGGCGGCATGCCGTACTCCAGGGCGGTCAGGAAATCGTCGTCCGTGCGGTCGGCCTCGTCATCGTCGTAGGCGTCGCGCTGGTGTTCCTGGGCGGCGAAGCGGGCGCGCTGGACCTCCGGGTCGTTGAGCTCGGTGTAGGAGTTGGCGATCTCCATGCCGGCGGCGAAGGCCTCAAAGCGCTCGACGTATCCCGCCTTGTCCGGATGGCCCTTGGCCAGGGGCGACATGTCCTCGGGGTAATCGATCAGGAAGGAGGGCTGCACCAGGTTGGGCTCAACGTACACGGACAGCATCTTATCGATGAGGCGGCCGCGGGCCTCCCGTGGGCCGGGTTGCAGGCCCAGTTCGGCGCACTTTCCGGTCAACGATTCGGCGTCGGGGTAGTCCTCGATGTCAACGCCGCTGCGTCGCCGGAGCTCTTCGCGCAGGAACAGCCGTGGCCAGGGCGGGGTGAAGTCGATGATGGCGTCGCCCATGGCGACTTGCATCGAGCCATGTACGTCCCGGGCCAACGATGAAACCAGCGATTCCACCATCTCCATGACGGCGTTGTAGTCGGCGTAGGCCTCGTAGGACTCCAGCAGGGTGAACTCGGGGTTGTGGTCCTGGTCGATGCCCTCATTGCGGAACACTCGGCCGATCTCATAAACCTTGTCAAGCCCACCCACTATCAGACGCTTGAGGTACAGCTCAGTGGCGATCCGAAGGTACAACTGTTCGTCCAGGGCGTTGTGGTGCGTGATGAACGGGCGGGCATGGGCGCCGGCCGGAATCGGCACCAGGATTGGTGTGTCCACCTCGACAAAACCGCGGCCGTCCAGGAACCGCCGGATGCCGCTGATGATCCGGCTGCGCTGGACAAAGGTGCCCGCGACCTCGGGGTTGGCGATGAGGTCCAGGTAGCGCTGGCGGTAGCGGGTTTCGACATCCCTCAACCCGTGCCACTTCTCGGGCAGAGGCCGCATGCCCTTGGCCAGGATGGTCAGGGAGTGAGCCTCTATGGTTGGCTGGCCGGTGCGAGTCCGCATCATATCGCCGTCCACCCCGAGGAAATCGCCGAGGTCGAGGTCCTGCAGCACCGCGTACTCGTCGCCCAGCACATTCTGGCGCAACATGGCCTGCAACACTCCCGACGAATCGCGCAGATCCAGGAACGCCGCCCGACCCATGACGCGCATGGACACGACGCGCCCGGCGACGCTGATTCCGTTGGCGTTCTCCGGAGTTTCTTCCGTCTCGGCAGCCTCGAAAAGCTTGATCGCCTCGTCGGCGGTGCAACTGCGGTTGAACCGCGGCGGATACGGGTCGACGCCGCGTTCCCGGATTCGTTGCAACTTGGCGCGGCGGCTTTCCAGGTTGGCCTGGAGGCTGCCAAGATTTTCGGAGGCGAGGTCCTGGCCGGTTTCAGGCGACTGATTCATAGTAGTTGGGCGAGGCAAATGGTCGTCGAGGCGACCCAGGAATGGCGTCCGTATCCGCACCCATCCCTGACAACAAACCGGGGAGAGGCCAGACCAGCCTGCTCCCTTATCACCAAATTGTATGTCCGCCAGCCGTGCTTGTAAAGCGAAACCGCCCCAACTTTGCGATCATGTACGATGTCATGCCTCAACACAAAGGTTTAGACTCGGTCCAATTAATCTTGCCCGCCATAGTCGGGGATCGTTTGATACAGGAAGCAAGCGAATCAGATGAGGTGAATTGATGATCCAGAGAATGATCGGGGCGGCGTTGTTCAACGCCGAGACATACGAGGAAATCGAAGCCGATCCGGGGGCAATCGGGCAGGCCATACTGGTAGTGCTGCTGGTGACACTCTGCGGCGCCGTCGGCGGAATAATCGGCGGTCTGTTGGGCGACGCCTCTGCGCTGAAGATTTTGCTGGGTGTGATCGCCGGCCTGGTGTTCGGCATCGTGCGCTGGGCGATCTGGGTATCCGTGCTGAGCCTGGTGGGCGGGATGATGCTGCGCACGGCCAGCACGAACACCAGTTGGGCAGAGATCGGCCGCGTAGTTGGTTTCGCCTATACCCCCGGCGTAATCTCCATCTTCAGTTTCATACCGTTCATTGGCTGGCTGTTCCCGGTGGTGGCATTCTTTTGGACGCTGGCGGCAGTGACCGTGGCGGTGCGACAGGCGTTGGATTTCGAATCGACGGGGCGGGCCATAGCCGTGGTCCTGCTCACAGCGGTTATCGGGTTCATCCCGTGGATCATCATCGTGATCGTCCAGTGGGCGCTGCTGTAGCGTAACTGCGGACAAACCCTCCCTCTCCGGGAATTTGTCGGGCCGGCCACTGGATGGCCGGCCCGCTGTCATCGCGATTGATCATGCAAACTCTACGGCGGGCCGCAAGGGTCGCGCTATTCGACCGGGACACCTGCCGGGAAATCCTCTTTGACCTGCGAGCGATCTGCCAGGGTCTGACCATCCTCGTAGCCGGGCTCGCGGCCGCAATCCTGCGGGGCATAGCGGTACAGGTGCACGCGGTCAGGCAAGCGTTCGACTCGGAATCCACGGCCAGGGCAAGTATTTTGGTGGTCGCGATCTGGGCATTGCAAAGTGCCCTGGGTTACGCCTTATAGTTCGCGCCTGTTTGTTGTAATCTTGCGTCCGAGCACAACTCTAAACAAGCGGTGGGATACACCATGCGTGACAAGTGGGCAATTCGCGAATCGGTTTGG
>CBDBDS010000011.1:0-114316 GCA_965203985.1 Dehalococcoidia bacterium | reverse complement strand
ACCGGCATTTCGCTGGCGATGATCGGCCGCCTCAAGGGCTATAAAGTCAAGGTGGTGATGCCGGAAAACGTCTCCGTGGAGCGCACCCAACTCCTGGAAGCCTACGGCGCGGAGATCGTCTATTCGGACGGCACCCTGGGCACCAACGGCAGCGTCGTCATGGCGCAGGAAATGGTGGAGAAAAACCCCCACGACTACCTGATGCTCTACCAATATGGTAACGACGGCAACCCGGATGCCCACTACGAAGGCACCGGCCAGGAGATCGTCGAGGCACTGCCCGAAGTCGACGTGTTCGTAGCCGGTCTGGGTACCGGCGGCACGCTCATGGGCAACGCGCGCCGTCTCAAGGAGCATCGCAGCGACATCAAGATCATCGCCGTCGCCCCGGAACCGGACGATTTCATCTCCGGCCTCCGTCGGCTGGAGGACGGGTTCATCCCCCCAATCCTCGACATCAACCTGCTGGACAACCGCCTCCTGGTCAACAGCTTCGACTCCTTCTATATGACCAAGGAGTTGATGGACAAGGAAGGGATTTTCGCCGGCATTTCCTCTGGTTCCGTCATCGCCGGCGCTCTCAAGCACGCCGAGCGCATGGAGAGCGGACACGTGGTTTGTCTCCTCGCCGACGGCGGGTGGAAGTACCTGAGCAGCCAGCTGTGGACCCGCGATTACGAAACCCTCGCCCAGGAGGCTCAGGGCAAGATCTGGTGGTAGCGGCCGGTCGAACCGACTGTGCCGGCCCGGCAGATCACGATTATCGCCCTTGCCCCACCCCTGCCCCGATGCTATAATGCCGCCACATCACGCCCCGCTGCCGGGCAAAGTGAGAGACCCTCACCAACTTGGCAGCGAGCGGTTCACGGGATCAAAAAGCGGGGCGGATACCCGCTTTATTGCTGTGAATAAGATGCACGTCAGACCACTGTCAGCGGCTGAGCCAGCGGAGGACGGTCATGAAAAGCGATTTTATGATGGCGTTGAATCAGTTATCCGCTGAGCGCGGGCTGCCTCAAAAATCGGTGTTAGAAAAGGTGGAAGCGGCGCTGGCCACCGCATTTCGGCGGGATCAAGTGGCAGGGGCGCAGAACCTCTCGGTGAAACTCAACCCCAATACGGGGGAAATTAACATCTATCCCCTCCGCACCGTCGTTGAGGAGATTGACGACCCGGAGACCCAGATCGCATTGGCAGATGCTTTGAAAATCGAGCCCAGCGCAGAGATCGACAAAGAGATTGCCGAAACCGTTGCGGTCTCCTACGACACCAGCCGCATCTCCGCTCAGACCGCCCGACAGGTGCTCATGCAGGGCCTGCGCGAAGCGGAGCGCGAAAAGATCTTCGAGGAATACTCCGCGTACCAGGGCGAAATCATCAGCGGCAGCGTGGAAAGCATCGAGAAAGGCCCGACCGTATTCATCAACCTCAACCCCCACCAGGCCCAGAGCCAGAACCGCGCCCGTGGCGTCATGCGTCCGGACAACCAGGTCGGCAGCGAACGGTATCGCAAGAACCAGTCGCTGAAAGTCCTCCTGGTGGAGGTTCAGCAAACCACCCGTGGCCCCGAGGTTGTAGTCAGCCGCGCCCACCGCGATCTGCTCCGCCGCCTCATGGAGGCCGAGGTCCCCGAAATCGGCAACGGCACCGTCGAGATCAGGGCCATAGCCCGCGACCCCGGCGTCCGCAGCAAGGTCGCCGTGTCCTCCCACCAGGACGGCGTCGACCCCGTCGGCTCCTGTATCGGCCTGCGGGGCAACCGCATCCAGAGCGTGGTCAACGAACTCCAGGGCGAAAAGATCGACGTGATCGAGTGGGATCCGAACCCCCGCGTGCTGATCTCCCGCGCCCTGAGCCCCGCCGACGTTGGCGGCGTCGACCTTGACCCGGACGAGAACACCGCCTACGTGGTCGTGCCGGAAAGCCAAATGTCGTTGGCCATCGGACGAGACGGCCAAAACGCGCGTTTGGCCGCGCGGCTTTCGGGTTGGCGGTTGGATATCAAGAACGTGGAGCAATGGGAGGCCCTGCGGTCGGCTCGCGCTGCCGAGGCGGCCCGAATCGCCGCCGCCCAGGCCGAAGCCGCCGAGGAAGCCGCCCGCATCGCCGCCGAAGCCGAGGCCGCCGCCGCTGAGGTCGCAGCGCCGGTGGATCCGGAACCGGAAACGGTGGAACTGGCTCCCGTGGCAGATGTCGTCGCCGAGGCCGAAGCCCTGCTCGAACCGGCGCCCGTCTCCGAAACCGTCCAGGCAGAAATCGAAAGTCTCATCCCTGAGGAAGTCGTTGCTCCCGCCGAAGCCGAACCGGAACCCGCGGCGGAGCCCGTCGCTGTCGAATCCCAGGAAATTGTCGCCGAAACCTCACCCGAGCCGGACCAGGTTCCGGATGTAGAGATTGACGAGGACGCGTTGCTGGAGGCGCTGATGGCCGAAGAGGAAGCAGCGGCGGCCGCTGCTGAACTCGCCGCTGCCGACGACGAATCGGTCGGTCTCAGCGTCGATGCCCTGGATAGCCTGACCATCGACGACGTTGTGGAAGAGTTCGACGAAGACGAAGAAGAATTCGAGGACGAGGAGGAAGAAGCAGACCCCGAAATGGCCGAACTCCTCGCCGGTCTTCCCAACCTCGCGCCGGATGCCGGCAAGATCAGGTTCGCAGAAGACATCGTCGGAGACTTCAGGGGCGGCGACCGCCGGCGCCGGCGCGGCGGCGGCAACCGTCGCGGTGGCAACGTTCCGGGCGCTCGCGGACCCGGACCGCGTCGCCGGTAGGCCGCGGCGATCTCCCAATCCTACCCTTGTCCTACGCTATGCATTGGCCAGGTAATCGCAAATTCCGAAACAGCGCCACATCCCCGAACGCAGTTGTATCGCCTGCGGTCACAAGAAACCGAAAGGCGATTTGATCAGGCTCGTCCGCACGCCTGACGGTGAAGTGCGGCCCGATACCACTGGACGCGCCAACGGCCGGGGCGTCTATCTGTGCCACCAGGCAACGTGCTGGGAAAAAGGTCTGGCTCGCCGTTCGCTGGAGCGCGGGCTGCGTAACCCGGTTTCCAACACTGACCTTGACGCTCTGAAACGGTATTTCATTGAAACTGTCGCGCCCGGTATCTACCACGCCGGGCCCGGGACCGCCAGTGGTGCGGTTCGGGAAACGGAAGGCTGATCCCGCGCGGGGGACGACCTCGCGTGTGCAGCAATTCCGCTGGAGGAGGTGCTACCCATGACTACGACAACCGAACAACGCTCCGGCGCCCGCCGCCCTCGACGCGGCGAGCCCCGTCGCAGCTCATCGCGCCCATTGGTCCTGCCCGATTCCCTGACCGTCAAGGACCTGGCGGAACTCCTGGACCAGTCGCCTATCGACGTCATCAAACAGTTGATGCGCCACGGGATCATGGTCAACGTCAACCAGGTGGTTGATCACCAGGTCGCCGCCGTGGCTGCCGCTGCCTACGGAGTCCGCACCCGGCTGGCCGAGCAAAGCGCGGACACGGCATCAATCAGGGCCGCATCACAGGGAGCGGACGAAGCGCTCCAGCCGCGCCCGCCGGTGGTGACCATCCTCGGCCACGTTGACCACGGCAAGACCAGCCTGCTGGACTACATCCGCAACACCGCGGTGGTTGACAAGGAAGCGGGCGGAATCACCCAGCACATCGGCGCCTACCAGGTCGTTCAGGACGGGCAGCCCATCACCTTCCTGGATACTCCGGGGCACGCCGCCTTCACCGCAATCCGATCCCGGGGCGCCCGAGTGACCGATATCGCCGTTCTGGTGGTCGCCGCCGACGACGGCATCATGCCGCAGACCGACGAGGCCATCGATCACGCCCGGGCCGCTGACGTGCCCATTGTCGTCGCCATCAACAAGATGGACCTTCCCACCGCCCAGCCCGATGTGGTCAAGCGTCAGCTCAGCGAACGGAGCCTGCTGGTGGAAGAATGGGGCGGCGACGTGATCGCCGTGCCGGTTTCCGCCCAGACGGGCGACGGGGTCGATGACCTCCTGGAAAACCTCTCGGCGTTGTCGGAAATCCTTGAGCTCAAGGCCAACCCCGACCGTTCCGCTGCCGGCGTCATCGTCGAGGCCACCCTTGACCGCCGCCGTGGCCCGTCCGCCACCGTCCTGATCCAGGCCGGCACCCTGCGCGTTGGCGACTACATCGTCGCCGGAACCGCCTGGGGACGAGTCCGCGCCATCGCCAATGAACAGGGACAGAGCATCGACGCCATCGCTCCCGCCTCCCCCGGCGTGGTGACAGGGCTGAACGCGGTGCCGGAAGCCGGTGACATCCTGACGGTGGTCACCGGCGAACGCGCCGCTCGCCAGATGGCGGGCCGCCGCGAGCATCGTTCCAGCACCGGCAACCTGGAAACCGTGCTCACTCTGGACAGCGTCGTGAAGCAGATCGACGCCGGCGACGTCAAGGAACTGGTGCTGGTCCTCAAGGCCGATGTCCAGGGCAGCGTCGAGGCGGCGGTCCATGCAATCGAGCAGTTGTCCGAGGGTGATGTCAAAGCCCGGGTAATTCACTCAGGTTCAGGTTCCGTGAGCGATTCGGACGTGCAGTTGGCCGCCGCGTCCGGCGGCATCGTGCTGGCTTTCAACGTAGGGTTTGAGGTGGGAGCCGAGCGCACCGCCGAACGTCTGGGCGTCGAGGTCCGCAATTACCAGATCATCTACCGCCTCCTGGAAGACGTGGAAGCCGCGCTCCAGGGATTGCTGGAACCTGAGTACGAAGAGGTGGTCGTGGGTCGCGCTGAGATCCGGGAAATCTTCCCCGGCCGTCGCGGCGTCCGCATCGCCGGTTGCCGCGTCTTGGACGGGCGTATCGTCAGGCAGGGCAACATCCGGGTTATGCGCGATGACGATGTCGTTACGGAAACGCAGATCGGCAGCCTCCGCCACTTCCGCGACGAGGTCAACCAGGCCACCGCCGGAACCGAGTGCGGCATCGTCCTAGACGGTTTCAACGATTTCGAGGAAGGCGACCTGATCGTGGCTTACCGCATGGAGCGATCCAACTAGCGATCTGGCGGACACTGCGAGGTTTACCCATGGCGGACCGCAGACGAATGGAGCGGGTCAATGGCCTACTCCGCGAAGAAATCTCCGGCCTGCTGGCTTCACAGGTCAACGACCCTCGCCTGCAAGGCATCATCACCATTACCCAGGTGCGCACCGCGTCGGACCTGCGCAGCGCCCGAGTCTACGTCAGCGTGATGGGCGCCGAAGCCGTGCGCCGGGAAGCCCTGGCCGGGATCCAGTCCTCCGCATCCTACCTGCGGCGGGAGCTGCGCAGTCGCGTCTCCCTGCGTCACGTACCGTTCCTCACCTTCCAGCTGGACGATGCCATGCTTGAGGCCGATCGCCTGATGCAGCTTATCGAAGATCTTGAAGTCCCTGACGAATCGGCGGACGACGCCCAGGCTTGGGCGAGTCGCGCGTGAGCCTATGCCTGCTGGTGGATATGCCTGCTGGTGAACATCGGCGTCCAGCTATCAACGGATTCCTTAACCTCCACAAACCGGTCGGCATCACCTCCATGGACGCCGTCCGGCGCGTGAAGCGTGTCACCGGGCAGCGTCGCAAAGTCGGCCACGCCGGTACCCTGGATCCCCTGGCGGAGGGCGTACTGCCCATCTGCTTCGGACAGGCGACGCGCCTCATGGAGATGGTGGTCGCGGGTTGGAAACGGTACCGCATGACGGTCCGACTAGGCGCCGTCAGCAACACCTACGATGCCGAAGGCGAGATCGCGGAAATCGCCGACCCATCCTCGTTCACCCGCGAAGACATCGCTGCGTCACTCCATGATTTCGTCGGCGAAATCGACCAACTGCCGCCCATGTACAGCGCGGTCAAGGTTGACGGCCGCCGGCTGTACGACCTCGCCCGCGCCGGTCGTCAGATTGAGCGCTCCCCGCGCCCCGTGTCCGTCCGCTCGATTGACATCGACGACATCGACCTGCCTTTCGCCACGTTTACTGTTGAATGCGGTAAGGGGACATATCTCCGTTCCATCGCCCACGACCTTGGCCAAACCCTCGGATGCGGCGCCTACGTGACCGAGTTGACCCGTCTTTCCTGCGGCCGGTTTCAGGGCACGGAAGGCATCACCCCGGACGCTCTGGAGCAGGCCGCCGCCTCGGGGGATTGGACGCGCCACCTGCATCCCATCGATTGGGCATTGCGGGAATTGCCGGCCACGCAGGTCGATGCCGGCCGCGCCTGGGCCGTGCGCAACGGCCAGACCATCGCCGTCGGACCCGCACGAATTGACCAATCGGAACCAGGGTTGTGGCGCATCTACGACCCCGATGGAGTATTCCTCGCCCTGGCGCGTTCTGAGCCCGAGGGTCGTCTGGCGCCGACCCGAGTGTTCGACCTTCCCGAACCTTCCCCTTACGCTCCCAACGCCGTTCCCGTCTGAACCCTGCGCGCTATGACAGTCGCCGAAATACCGTGCCATCGGTGCGGACAGCCCGCCGCCACCAACGCCAGCTTCACCTTCCGTCCCCGCGGCGCGGCTGCCGGGATAACCAAGTGCCTTCGTTGCGCCCTGCGGCACTGGCCCATGCTGCGCCGGTCGTTAATCGCCAGCGCCGTGGTGGGCACGGCCCTCACGGCGCTGAATCAGGGTGACGCCATCCTCGCCGGCAATCTGGCCGGCGCGCTGGCATGGAAAATTCCGCTGACCTACTGCGTTCCTTTCCTGGTAGCCACCTACGGAGCGTTGGCCAACAGCCGGAACTGAAGGCGCTGAGCAGCCTAGAACTGCCGCAACACTTCCACCACGCGACCCTTCACCTCCACGTTGTCCGCCGACACGTAGATCGGGTCCATGGTGCTGTTGGCCGGTTGTAGCCGGACCTGGTCGCCCTCGCGGAAAAACTTCTTGAGAGTCGCCTCTTCTTCCTCTTTCAGCCAGGCCACCACCATTTCGCCGTTACGCGCCGTGTTGGTCGGCTTGATGACCACCACGTCGCCATCATCGATCAAAGCGTCGATCATCGACGTGCCCTTGACCGACAGGGCGTACAGCGTGCCGTGCCGCTTTTTGAGGTCCGGGCGCACTTCCACGATGTCGAATTCCGCAGCTGAGCCGACCCCTTCCGAGGAGAAAGCCGGTATCGGTTCGCCCGCGGCGATGCTGCCGACTATCTGGACCCGCGCGGCGCCATTGGCCACCGGCAGGCCCGTCTCGTCCAGCAACTCGATCCCGCGGGCCACCTCGGAGCGTCGCTTCAGATACCCGTCCCGTTCCATCAGACGCAGGTTGTAATCCACCACCGAAGTGCTGCTGATGTCGCAACCGCGCTGTATGTCCCGCACCGTCGGCGGGATGCCGTTATCGTCCAGGAACTGCCCGATGAAATCCAGGATTTGCTGTTGTCGTGGCCTCAGATTTTTTTTCGGTGGCATACGGGCTACCTCCACATCTTGTGTACTCTGCGCATCGCAAACTAATGTTCGGCACCGATATGCTAATTTAAACACGGCGGGTTGTCAACACGCGTCTCTCATGGAATTTTCCCTTGCGTCGGAGACCGCCGCTCTACTGAGCAATCACGCAATCCGGCAGCGGCACTGGAGGACACGAACGGCGCTACCGCACGAGCCGCTACATCGGCAAACCCGGGAGCTAGCCGGCGCGGGATCGGTTAAGGGCTGCCGCCAAGCGGCCTTTCCGACGGGATGCGTTGTTCTTGTGCAGTATCCCCTTGCGCACGGCGATGTCGAGCATGCTCATGGCATTGCGCACCGCTTCTTCGGAATCAGGATCGGCAGCCGCCACGGCGCGTCGGGCGCGGTTGACGGCGGTTCGGGTGGCGCGGCGCGCGCTCATGTTGCGCGCGTTTCGCTTGACGGATTGGCGGTGGGCTTTCTGAGCCGGCAATGTTCTTACTCCCAAGGACTGTTTTCGGAGGACAAGATGTTACCAAACCCCTTCCCCGTTTGTCATCCGCCGTTTCCCGGGTTTCAGCCCGCCAACCACCGCCCATCGGTTCAGGTTGACAATTTCGGCCCTGTTGCCCGAAAATTGTCGTGCTGAAAGCCACACCCGGAAACGGATTCACGGCGCTTTTTTCAGTATCGTTGTTCCTGTTTGCCACTACATTGACCCCATTTGCGGAGGATCCCCGCCATGCCCGAGAAGCAGTTGATTTTCGATGAGAACGCTCGACAGAGCCTGATGAGCGGCGTTGACCAGCTCGGGCGAGCAGTCGCCCTGACCCTCGGCCCCAGCGGCCGCAACGTCATCCTGGGCCGCGTCTGGACCCTTCCCGTGGTGTGTAGCGACGGCGTTACCATCGCCAAGGAAATCGAACTGCCTGACCCCTACGAGAACATGGGCGCCCAGGTGGTGAAGGAAGCCGCGTCCAAGACCAACGACGTGGTCGGCGACGGCACCACCACCTCTATCGTGCTGGCCCGCTCAATCATCCAGGGCGGCTTCATGAACGTTGCGGCCGGCGCCAATCCCCTGGCGCTGAAATCCGGCATCGACCAGGCCGTGTCCGCCGTGTGCAGCGTGATCAGCGACCAGGCCGCCGCCGTGGAGAGTCGAGAACAGGTCGCCCGCGTCGCTGCCCTGTCCGCCCACGAAGAGGCCATCGCCGACCTGATCGCCGACGCCATGGATAAGGTCGGACGCGAAGGCATCATCACCGTGGAAGAGAGCCGCAGCCTCAGCGACGAGCTTGACGTCGTGGAAGGCATGCGCCTGGACCGCGGCTACCTGTCACCTCACTTCGTCACCGACACCGACCGCATGGAGTGCTCCATCGACGAGCCCCTGTTCCTGCTCACCGATCAGAAGCTCTCCTCCGCCGCCGACGTGGTGCCCACCCTCGAAGCCGTTGCCCAAGGCGGCCGTCGTCCCCTGGTCATCATCGCCGAGGACATCGAGGGCGAAGCGCTGGCCACGTTGGTGGTCAATAAGCTGCGCGGCACCATCACCAGCCTCGCCGTCAAGGCTCCCGGCTTCGGCGAGCGGCGCAAGGCCCTGCTGGAGGACCTGGCGATCATGACCGGTGGCACCGTGGTCACCAGCGACACCGGCATGCGCCTCGATGCGGTTGCCATAGAGCAACTGGGTTCCGCCCGCCGCGTCGTGGCTACCAAGGACGAGACCACCATCGTTGAGGGTCGCGGCCATGAGGACGACATCACCGGCCGCGTCTCCGAACTCCGCGTGCAGATCGAGGAAACCACCTCGGACTACGACCGCGAGAAGCTCCAGGAACGCCTCGCCAACCTCGCCGGCGGTGTCGCCGTCATCAAGGTCGGCGCGGCCACCGAGCCCGAGCTGAATGAGCGCAAGAGCCGGACCGAGGACGCGCTGGCCGCCACTCGCGCCGCCGTGGAAGAGGGCGTCATCCCTGGCGGTGGCGTCACCCTGCTCCGCGCCCAGGCTGCCCTGGATGGCATCGTGGACGCTGCGTCCGGCGACGTGGCCGTTGGCATCCGCCTCGTCCGCGAAGCGTTGGAGGCGCCTCTTACCACCATCGCCGATAACGCCGGCTACAAGGGCGCTGTGATCGTCGAAAACGTCCGCAACGGCGATAACGACTACGGTTTCGACGCGGACCGCGGCGACTACACTGGAATGGTCGCCCGCGGCATCATCGACCCCGCCAAGGTCACACGCTCGGCCCTCCAGAACGCGGGCTCGGTCGCCGGCATGCTGCTGACCACCCAGGCGGTGGTTACCGAGATCCCCAAGTACGAGCCCCTGCCCGCCGACATCCAGGACTTCATGCACGACTAACCCGCACCGACGACGTAAATTCACCCGCCGCGCGTGCTGTGCAACGACGCCGGCGGGTGAACTGCATTCTGCTCGTAACCGTTCGGAATGCAGGAAGTTGTCATTGCGAGGCGCTTGCGCCGTGGCAATCTCGACGCCATAGCAGCAGCGTCTGCCCTGAAGGACTACCCATCACCAACGAGATTGCCGCGCTTCGCTCGCAATGACACTTTCCCCGCAACTCCGAACAATTGCTTCTGCGCCATGAACGTTGACGACACACCGTCATCAGGCGCGCTCAATCGGGACGCCATCGCGTCGCTATTGGCCGATCATCCTCCCCTGCTGCAAGAATGCCCCGACCCATACCGGCAACTCCAGCCCAACGGAATCGACATCACCGTGCGCTCGGTCGCGTCGTATTCTCCAGAAGCCGGCGCCGGCGCCATCGGCGTCTCCGATGCGGACCGGGCGCTGCCCGGTTCCACCGATCTCAACTTCGGATGCGACGGCTGGCTGCTTCTGCATCCCGGGCACTACCTGGTCACCTTCAACGAGGTGGTCAACCTGCCCCGGTGGCTCATGGCGCTGGGTCGTCCGCGGTCGAGCCTGCTGCGCATGGGCGTCACCCTGCACACCGCCGTGTGGGACGCCGGCTACAGCGGGCGCTCCCAGGGGCTGCTCGTTGTCCATAACGCCGGCGGGTTCCGCCTGCAGCGGGACGCCCGCATCGCTCAACTGGTCTTCTTTCCCCTGAGCGCTCCCGATAATCGCGGATACGACGGGCACTACCAGCGTGAAAACCTGTGAACGTTGGCCCAGACATTGCCGTGGAACCCGCGCAAGTGCGCCAATGGGTTGACCAGGCGGCGCGCGATGCCGGTTTCGACCTAGTTGCCGTCACGTCCGCCGATGCGTTTGCCTCCGACCGTGACGAAGCCCTCCGCCGCATTGACGACGGCCTGATGGACGGCTTGCCCTGGTTCAACGCCCAGCGCGTGCAACGTGGCACGGATCCGGAAACCCTGCTGCCCGGCGCCCGCTCGATCATCTCCCTGGGCTGGAACTACCACCCGCCCGCAGACCCGCCGGCAACTGATCGCGACGGCCTGATCGCGCGCTACGCCCGCGGCCGCGACTACCATCGGGTCATGAAACGCCGCATGCGCCGGATGGTCCTGGATCTCACCGAACGGATTGGTGACCGGTTTACCGCCCGCTGGTACGTCGATGACGGCCCGATGCTCGACCGCGCCGCCGCCACCCGCGCCGGCCTCGGCTGGTTCGGCAAGAACGGCAACATCCTCAACCCGACCTACGGCTCATGGCTCCTGCTCGGCCAGATAATCACCGACCTGCCGCTGGCCGCCGACCCGCCGCTCGCCAAAACCTGCGGGCAATGCGCCCGTTGCATACCCGCGTGTCCCACCGACGCCATCGTCGCCCCCTACGTCGTCGACAATCGCCGCTGCATCAGCTACCTGACCATCGAGCACAAGGGAGCCATCCCGACCGAGTTGCGCGCGTCCATGGGCAACTGGGTCTTCGGGTGCGACCTCTGCCAGGAAGTCTGCCCGGTCAACCGCAAAGCGAAAGCCACCGGTGACCCCAATTTCGGCCGCACTGATCTTTCCCCAATCGACCTGGTGGAACTCCTCGACATGACCGAAGCGCAGTTCCGGCACCGGTTCGCCGGAACGCCGATCATGCGCGCCAAGCAAGTGGGTATGCAACGCAACGCTTGCGTCGCCCTGGGCAATTCCGGCGACCCTTACGCCGTCCCCGGTTTGACTCGTGCCCTGACGAGCGCCCAGCCCCTGGTACGAGCCCACGCAGCGTGGGCCCTCGGCCGCATCGGCGGCGCCGACGCCCGCGCCGCCCTGCAACTTGCCCTGGACAGCGAGGCTGACCCGGAGGTCCTGTCAGAAATCAGGCCGGCCCTGGACCACGAGGGCTATTCGTTGTCGTAACGCGGCGATTGCCTGGGACCCGACCGTCGGTTGCTGGCGCGGTTCCGCTGGTTCCGTCGCCCGCGTCCGCTATTCCGGCCCTGGTCATCAGAGGTTTCCGATTCCGTCGGTTCAGTATCCGCATCAACGGTCGGTTCGGGAACCTCGACCGTAACCGGCGGATCATCGGACGCAGCCGGAACCCGAGGCGGCTGCGGGCGGGCATTGTTGCGGGTCGCATTGCGCCGCCGCCGCTCGCGTTGTGCGCTTACCCGTTCCTCTTCTGCGGCCAACGCGGCGTCGATTTGCTCCAGTGCCTTTTCCCGGCCGTATCGGAGCTTCAGCATCTCCCCTTCCAGCAGGAAAAAGTCGCTCTTGGAAAGCAGGTGCAAATTGCCCTGGAACGCCATGTACCAGTCTTCCGGCGCCCACTTGCGCACGTATTCCAGCCGGTAGGCGATCAGTCCGGCGCTGATGTATTGATCGTTTTCCAGTACCACGTCCGGCTTGATACCGATGCGATAGGGCCACGTCGCTTTGCCCTCTTTGATCCAGGGCCCCGAACCGACCTCTTCGTACCCCTGCGTGACGGTGGCCGTCGCGGTGAACACGCGAGACCCCGTCACGTAGTAGATGACTCGATCCCCCGGTTCGACCCGCTGCACCTTCCGCCGGTACTCTGCCTTCAACCCCTGTCCGGTGAACCCCAGCCGTCGCGTAACGTTATAGTTCTCCTCGTTGCAATTGATCATCCAGAAATTGTGTGGCATAACCCCGACCTGCTCTGGCCATATCAATTCAGCCTGAAATTGTGCCTATTTTAGCGCACGTGGCCCACGGCGCGGCTCCGGTCCAAAAGGCGACGGGCGGGAGATTTCCCGCCCGTCTTTCCAGACTAACCAAGATCCGCGCTCATGTCGTAAATCTCCCCTGGGCGCCCGCCCTCCGGCAGGCCCAGCGGCAGGTGAACGTTCAGCAGGAACGGCCGCTTCTCCCGCTCCACGACACCCAGCCCGTGCTCGATGGCGTCGCCGATGTTGGCCTCGTCCGTCGCGTCCATCGCCTCGACTCCAAAGCCCTCGGCGAGCTTCACCGGGTCTATGCCGTCCAGCACCACGCCCCGGTACTCTCCGGTCTCGCGCATGTTGGCGTTGGCATTGGCAAACGAGCTGGCGACGATGCCGTAAGCGCCGTTGTTGGAGATCACGTAAAGCACCGGAACCCCGTGGCTGGCCGCCGTCCACAGCGCATGATCGGAGTAGTACAGCGATCCGTCGCCTACCAGGCCGACCACCGGCGTGTCTGGCGCGCCCAGCTTGGCCCCGATGGCCATGCCCACGCCGTAGCCTTCCGAGCCGCCGGCCGGCCGGATGTACTGGTTGCGGCCCGCTTCGTCGTTGTTGGCCAGGATGTCCTGCGCCACGGCAAACTGCTCAATGGTCACCAGCCCGCCGCCGCGGCTCTCCAGCGCCTGGTCCAGCGCATCACCCAGCGCCACCGCCCGGACCTTACCCTGCTCCGCGGGGACCCGCCACGCAGCGTCCCGACGCTGGGCCCGCAGCGCCGCCACCTCTTCCCGGGCTCGGCTACGTCGGTCGGACAAATCGTCGGACGAACCGTCGGTGGCATCCAGCAACGCCTGCGCCGCCCGCTTCTCGTCGGCCAGCACGGCCAGGTCCAGCCCCGGGATGTTCTCCAGGTTCTCGGCGTCCGCGCCGATGGCGATGGTCCGCTCGGCGTCGAAGAACGCAGTGTAGTCGCTGGCGTTGCCGGCCCCGTTGTGCGTCACGCCGATGCACAGGATCAGGTCCGGGTCGATGTCCGGAGCCTGCTCCAACCGACGGCCGCCGGCGTGCAGCGGGTGCTTGATCGACACCGCCCGGGGGTCCCCCACTACAGGCACCCCGAAACGCTCGGCTAATGCGGTGACCTCCGCGATGGCCCCGCTCTTCCACACCCCGTCGCCCACGTACATCAGCGGACGCTTGGCGTCCCGCAGCGCTCGCGCCACGGCGTCAATGTCCGCGTCCGACGGATAGCCGGCGTGAATCTCGGGAAGCTGCCCGTCGATGATGTTCGCCGTGTGCTCGGCCGGCCCCAGCAGCCGGTCGTACACCGCCAGGTGCACCGGGCCCACCGGCGGCGTCATCGCCACCCGCAACGCCCGTTCCAGGGCGGCCGGCAGTCCCTCGGGTTCGATGACCGTCCAGTTCGCCTTCATCATCGGCGCGGCGATGGCGGTCGGGCCGGCGTTGTGGCTCACGTCCAGGCTGATCTTGCCGGCGAAGCTGCCCGTGTCCCCCGCGAAGGTGATCACCACCACCGGCAGGCTGCCCGTCCACACGTTGATCAGCTGACCCATCGCCTGCGCCAGTCCCGCGCCCAGGTGCACCACCATCACGCCGGGAGCCAGGTTCGCCTGGGTGTACCCGCCGGCCATCGCCGTCACCGCGCCCTCGTGTAGGCCGAGGATGCCGTGGATGTCCGACCGCGCGTGCAGCTCATTGAAGAACAACGCCTCGCGAGATCCCGAGTTATTGAAAACGTACTTGACGCCCGACGCCACCATCTGTTCGACCATCAGGCGCGACGCGCTGGCGGTCATCTCTCTGGTCTGCATAATGCCTCTCCTGGTTGGGTAATATCCGGCCGAGCGGCAAATCGGTCGAACACGGGACTTGCGCAGCGTTTGCTAACCGCGTTGGGGAATCCGTCGTGTCTCGCCGCGCCTCAGCCACACCGATACTCTCAATGCGACGGTACAGCCTTGCCCGGCGTTCGGTCAAGCAGACCGCGAGGCTGACCAGGGTCTCTTCAAAGTCCTCACCGACGGCGGTCAATCGTCAGAATCAGGATTCACAGGATTACCGGATTTACGGGATTGTGGTCATACTCAGCGCCATTTACTCAATCCTGATAATCCGCGAATCCAGCAAATCCTGCTTCTGACCACTTCCCACCGCGAATAGAGTTCGCATGAGCGCCCTCGCGTTGACAACCCCAGTGCGTCCGCCTACCATCGCCCCATTCGGACACCAGACACTCCCAGCCTACTGTAGGGACGACGTGAAAGCTTCGTATTTCGGCTGTATGGGCTACGCCGAGCGAGATCGGTTCCCCGCCGGTTGGCCGGTGCCGCCGGCCTTTCACGACCCCGAGGTCTCCCTGCGTTCCTATCAGGAAGGCATGGCAGAATGCGAACTCGCCGAAGACCTCGGCTTCGACTGGATCAGCCTTTCCGAGCATCACTACTCGGGCAACCGCACCACGCCCAACCCCGCCGTGATGGCCGCCGCGGTCGCCGAGCGTTGCCGCACGGCAAGGATCGCCTTGCTGGGCCAGTTGCTTCCCATCAACAACCCGGTTCGCGTCGCCGAGGAAATCGGAATGCTGGACAATCTCACCGGCGGCCGCCTGGTCGCGGCGTTCATGCGCGGCACCCCCAGCGAGGACCAGGTGTACGACCTTAACCCGTCGGAGGGCAGGGAACGTCTGATCGAGGCCATGGACTTGGTGTTGAAGGCCCTCACCGAGCCGGAACCCTTCTCCTGGGAGGGCCGCTACTACCAGTACCGCACCGTGTCCGTCTGGCCGTGGCCGGTGCAACGCCCGCTGCCGCCGCTGCTCGTGGCCACCCGCAGCGCCGATACCGTCCAGTTTGCAGCGTCCCGCCGTCTGGGTTTGGGCGTTTCGTATGAGCATCCCGACGATATGGCGGGAGTCGTCGATGACTACCGGCGCTGGTGCGAAACGGCCGGGTGGCAACCCGACGCCGACGACATTGTCTATCGTGGCGGCATATGCCTGGCCGAGACCGACGAGCAGGCGCACGCCCTGCGCGACCGGGTGCACGCCGCCGGCGGTGGACGAGGAATGAACATCGGCCGCTCCCTCGCCCAGGCGGTGCAAGCCGCCCGCTCCGGACGATTGTCACCGACGCCCGACGCGCCGGCGTCTCCCACGCCGTCCGGCGGCGCCCCACGGACCCAGCTCAACTTCGTCGGCAGCCCCGACACCGTCACGGAACAGCTCCGCGCCTACCACGAACGGTGCGGCGTGGGCGTCGTTGATCTGGCTTTCCAGCAACCCGGTCTCAACCACCAGGACGTTATGGCCGAAATCGAACTCTTCGGCCGAGAGGTCCTGCCCCGCATCCACGAATTCTGACGCCTCTTCCCCGCCGTCACTGGACTATAATGGCAGGTAGGAGCGATTGATCATCTGATGGCGGAAATAAGTACATTTCAGGATTTACTGAACCTGCTGGACAGGAACCCTGAATACCTTGAGGCGCTCCGGGTGCGATTGCTCACCCCGGAACTCATTGCGCTGCCCGCAAAATTCGCGGAGTTGGTTGCCAAGTTTGACGAATTTGTCGCCGCCACCAATCGCCGGTTCGAAACTCTGGAAGCGGACGTGAAAACCCTTAAGGACGACGTCAAAGTCCTCAAGGGTGACGTTAAAGTCCTCAAAGACGATGTGGCGACTCTCAAGGGCAGCGATACGGAACGCCGGGCACGCGAAAATATCCTCAACATCGCCAAGGATGAGCTGGGTTTGACTCGGGGAAGGATTCTCCTTGGCCGTTCCCGCGATATGGATCCGCAGTTGCGCGAGGCTGCGGAGCAGGCCGAAACGCAGGGACTGATTGATGGAAATGAGGTCGACAACCTGCATGTTGCGGACATTATCATCCGCGCTCGTCGCAACGTTGACAAGCAGCAAGTCTACGCCGTGTTCGAGGTGTCGCGCACGATCAATAACCGCGATATCGACCGTGCGTACGATCGGGCTCGTAGCTTGGCTGTGATCACCAACAACGAGACCATCGCCGCCGTGATCGGCGAAAGAGTTCAGCCGCAACAACGAGAGCGCGCTGTGGAAAAAGACGTTAGGGTCGTTATCCCCGCAATGTTCACGATCCAATAACCCGGAGATCATCATGGCTGACTTCAACACCGGCAGCGTTCGCGCCAACGGCATCAACTTCCACTACATCGAGATGGGTGACGGCCCCCTGGCCATCTGCCTCCACGGGTTCCCCGACCACGCGTATTCCTTCCGCCACCTACTGCCGGACCTGGCCGCTGCCGGATTCCGCGCCGTCGCCCCGTTCATGCGCGGTTACGCGCCCACCGAGGCCCCGGCAGACGGCCGGTACCATTCGGCTCTAATGGCCCGCGACGCGGTGGAACTCATCGGCGCGCTGGGAGCCGAACGCGCCTACCTGATCGGCAACGACTGGGGCGCCGGGGCCGTCGTCGGCGCCACCGCCCTCGCCCCCGAAAAGGTCATCAAGCTGGTGACCATCGCCTCCGGTCGGGTCGACCGCGAGCTCAGCATGGAGTTCCAGTACCTCCACGGCACCTGGCACGGGTTCTTTTTCCAGATGCCCCACGCTGAGGAAGTCGTTGCCCACAACGACTATGCCTTCGTGGAAGAGTGGTGGCGCTGGGCATCACCCGAATGGGACATTCCCGCCGAGTCCTTGGAGAGCATACGGTCGACCTTCCGCAAGCCCGGCGTCGTCCAGGCCGCCCTGGGCTACTATCGCGCCCGCTACGACGCCTCCCAGGTGGACGACCAGGTGCGCGCCGACCAGGCGGTCATCGCGGCCGGCCCCATCCGCGTCCCTACCCTGGCCCTCCATGGCACCCGCGACCGACCCAGGCGGCTGGAGTCCTTCCTCAGCTCGGGCATGTACTCTTATTTCTCCGGCGGCCTGGAAAAGGTGATCATTCCCGGCACCGGCCACTTCATGCACCAGGAGCGGCCCGCAGAGGTCAACCCGAAAATCATCAAGTTCCTGACCCGCTGAACCCGGCCGAGCCACCTGTCATTGCGCCTCCGCACTTGATGCGGGGGCGGCAATCTGGCCGCTGGAACGGCCACCGCACAGCGCTTGTCATTGCGAGCGCAGCGTGGCAATCTCGCCGCCAACGCAGAGAAGCCAAAACCCGTCGGTGCAAATTCACAGGGGCGGATAATCATCCGCCCCCACTTTGTCACCGGATAGGTCGCTCCGTGGCTAGCCTCGGAAAGGCCGGAAGAACTCGCGCACCTCGTGGGCCAGCAGTTCCGGCTCCTCCAGCGCGGCAAAGTGGCCGCCCCGGGGCATCTGCGTCCACCGCAGGACGTCCCACGACCGCTCGGCCCATTCGCGCGGCGGCTTGGCGATCTCCTGCGGGAACATCGCCATCCCCGCCGGCGTGGGCACCTTCTCCCCTTCTGCCATCTCCCACACTGAGCTCTGGTTCTCCTTGTACATCCGTACCGACGACCCGATGGTGTTGGTCACCCAGTAGATAGTCACCGTGGTCAATAGTTCGTCCTTGGTGTAGGTGCTTTCCACGTCGCCGTTGCAGTCGCTCCACGTCCGGTACTTCTCCACGATCCATGCCGCCAGGCCGGCCGGCGAGTCGTTCAGTCCGTAGGACAACGTCTGCGGCTTGGTGCCCTGGATGTGGCTGTACCCGCCCTCGCTCTGCTGCCATCGCTCGCGCTGGTCCGAGTGCGCCTGCTCGGCCTCGGTCAGCGGTCGCGATCCCGGCCCGAGGTACGGCGTCGGCCGCGTGATGGAAGTCAGGTGTACCCCGATCATCTTGTCCGAGTGTGCATACCCCAGCCGCGAGGTGACTCCGGCGCCGATGTCCCCGCCCTGGGCCGCGAACTTCGGATACCCCAGGTTCTCGGTCATCAGCTTGGCCCACAGGTCGGCCACCTTCTGCACCTGCATCCCCGGCTCCTGGGACGCCTGAGAGAACCCGAACCCCGGCAGCGACGGCGCTACCACGTCAAAGGAATCGGCCGGATCCCCGCCGTGTCCGCCCGGGTCCGCCAGCAAGGGGATGATCTTCGTCATCTCGAAAAACGTGCTCGGCCACCCGTGGGTGATCACCAGCGGCATCGGGTTCGGCCCCGTGCCGTTCTCCTTGATGAAGTGGATGTTCAGCCCATCGACCTCCGACTTGTAGTGATTGAACGCGTTGAGCTTCTTCTCCTGCGCCCGCCAGTCGAAATCCGTGCGCCAGTACTCCACCAATTCCTTGATGTAGTCCAGGTTTGAACCGTACTCCCACCCCGAGCCGGGCATCTCGTCCGGCCATCTGGTGTGCTGTAAACGCCGGCGCAGATCCTCCAGCACCTCGTCGCTGATCGCAATCTCAAAGGGCTCCATGGCAAGCCTCCTTTCGGTTTTGAGTTGGGGCGCCCATGGTGGACGCCCCTGGTAGTCAAACGTTGGGTTCTATTGAAATGTTGATGATTTCTTAGCTAACGAAATCGCCGCCGCAAATCACCAGTGATGACGACCCATATGCTGGTCCAGCGTTTGGGCGAAAAACTCTGCGCGATCCAGCTCGAGATCCGCCTCAACCGCATCAATGTCACGTAGTCGAAACCCGTCGCCAAGAATGTACAAAAGCCATTTACGTCCGTTCGTGAACACGGCAAGGCCTTCGTCCATCCTAGGTTCCGCGTCTATGTAGTCCTGGAGTTGCTGCACATCATCTTCCCAAATTGCTTGGCCGTATTCTCCTTTGGGCTGGTCCGTTCTGTACACCGCTTTGACCTCAACAATGATGGCAGGAACCGCGAGGCCGTCGACAATGTCTTCGGCAGTGGCGCGCGGGAATAAAGCATAGTCGACACGCTGGTTTTTGAGTCTCCATTCGGGATAGCACACCTTGGGGTCAGAAGTGTCCCAACCAAGAGCACGGAGAATTGGGTCAACCAAGGCATAGCGCGTCTGGTACTCTCCCAGCGATGGTTGATCGGGTCTATACCATTCTCCGTAGGTGGCAGCGGCCTTTTCGACTGCGTTTTGTACCATCGCGGCCGATGTTTCCATAGACGGCATCTCCAGTTCAACGGGACAGATCGCCAAGCGTGGGCCGCTACTCTACGCCTCGATCCGATACACCCGCACCGCGGTGTCGTGGAACGCCGCCGCGCGCTCCGAGGCGGAATATCCCTCCGACAGTCTCTTG
Source organism: Dehalococcoidia bacterium (assembly GCA_965203985.1). Lineage (GTDB taxonomy): Bacteria > Chloroflexota > Dehalococcoidia > Lucifugimonadales > UBA3495 > Bin87. The sequence goes on along the minus strand of CBDBDS010000011.1, from coordinate 94,619 downwards.
AAGCCGTTGTACATCACGTGGTACGAGAACGACACCTTGTCCACCGGGAAATTGCTCTCGAACATGCAGCGATCCGGACCGAAACTGTCCAGGCAGTGCCGCATCCAATCGCCGACGGAATCCGCAATCTCCTCGGAACCCACGGGCGTCTCCCGGGTGTGCCAGTCGAACCCGATGCGGGGCATCCCGATCCCACCCAGCTTCATGATGATGTTGGGTTCCGCGCCCACCGCTTCGATGCCGTTGCGCCATTGGGGGATCACTTCATCGTCCCGGTTAGCGAAGGGCCCGGTGCGCATCATGCCGCCGATGTGGTTGAGCACGATGGTCAGGTCGGGGACGCGGCGGGCAAAGTCGGCCAGTTCCGGCAACTGCGGGAAATAGACCGACGTCTCCAGGATCAGGCCCATGTCCTGCAGGACCCGCGCCCCGGCCAGGTAGTCGTCCCGTTGCAGCAGACCCTCAACCTCCCGGTTCTCAACGTCCGGATGGGGATCCCAACCCACCGAGTGCCGTATCCCTCGGAAGCGATTAGGGCTCGCCGCCTGCAGCGCTTCCAGCACCGGCCGGACGCCGTCGCCCATTTTCAGATCGGCCCGCCCAATGATCGCTGCGGCCGCCCGGCCTTCACCGTGGGCCCCTGTCGCGCTCTCGTCGGCGATGGCCTGGACGAATTCCACCTCGCCCACGGAACGGTACTCCTCAGGGCCATCCGTCCGGTACTCCGAACGCGCCTCGACGAACACCGTGGATCGCACGTTATGTCCGCTGTTGATGTCCGCCGCCAAATCAGGCAGCAGGTATTGCTGGTAGTCCACCGGCTCCGGGCGCTGCACCCAGAAGTGGTGATGCGGGTCGCAGATGGGGATCTCAGGTTCCAGGATGGGTTCCGTCGTCAGGGCCAGCCATTCGTTGCCACTCGGCGGCATAATCGCACCTCCGGCTCCGGTGTCGTTCAGGTAACTGTTCAGAATTCAGGAGGTTGGCATTGCGAGGCGCTTGCGCCGTGGCAATCTCGACGCCGTAGCAGCAATGTCTGCCCCGAAGGTATCCGCTGCGCCAACGGGATTGCCGCCCCCGTATCAAGTACGGGGTCGCAATGACACTTCCCCGCAACTCTGAACAGTCACTCGTTCTGGGGTTATCGGGCCGATGATAACACGGCCCGTGATCGCCTCCGGATTATGCGTTCGCCACCGCCAGCGCTCCCACGGCCACGGTGCCCACCTCAATGGGCAACGGCTCCCAGGTGACGCCGCGGTCGCCGCTGCGGTACAGCTTTCCGCCGTCGGTTCCGCCATAGACCGTGTTCGGGTCCTGGGGGTCCCATTCGAAAGCCACCATCATGTCGGTCGGGTCGTCGCCCTCGCCGACGCCCTGGACCAACTCCCAACTGCGTCCGGCATCGGTCGATCGATAGAACTTCGGGCTCCCGCGTCGCGCGTTTTCCGAAACCGTCACCAGCACGAGGTCCGCGTCGTCTGGCGCGGCCGAGATGTGCAGCGTGTACCGCCGGTCCAGACCGTCGTTAATCATCTCCCAGGTCTCTCCCCCGTCATCCGAGCGATAGGGCGCCACCGCCGTCGCCACGTAGAGCCGGTCGGCCCGGTCCGCGCTCAGGTTGACGCAATGGATGTCGTCGTTCAGGCCGGACAACTGCTTCCAGCTGGAGCCGCCGTCCCCCGAACGCACCATGCCGCCCACCTCGATGCCGGCGTAAAGGTCGTTCACCGAGCCCGGCGCCGCCCGCAGGTCTCGCACGTGGGAGTCACGGGTGGGTGCGTGGAACCCCCATTGGGTTGCCTCAGGCACCGCGCGAAACGCGTCGAACTCGTCCCAGGTCGCCCCGCAGTCCGCGGACCGCCAGATCTCCGCCGGCTCGCTACCGACATACACGGAGTCGGCGTCATCGGGATGGGCCAGCACGCTGTGCGCGTAATCGGTCGGGTACGCACCCAGGTGTTGCCAGGTATTGCCGCCGTCGTCCGTCCGGTACACCCCCGCCTCGTAGGCGGCCAGGTACGCCCGCGACGGCGCCACCGGGCTGGCGCTGAGGCGCGCCGCCGCATGGGCCAGTTGCGTCACCGGTCCCTGTTTCCAGGTCTTGCCGCCGTCGTCGCTGGACACGGTGCATACTCCGTCGTGCATTCCCACGTAGATTCTCTTGGTTCCGGCCATGTCAGTCCTCCTTGCGCGGGAAATCGCTCTTTTCCGTGGGCACGAATATACCAGACACACACCGGCCGTCGGCCATTGCGTTGCGCCTTTCCAAAGTCCCGGTTGGCGGACTTTCGCCCCGAACCGTCATTCCGGCGAAAGCCGGAATCCAGAACATTCCGAGCACAACGACCGCCTGGATTTCCGCTTCCGCGGGAATGACGGATTAACTTTGAAAAGCCTCTGGCCATCGCCCCGGTTCCCTTGCCCCATCCGCAACTCCGTCCATCACGCTAATCCTGTGCATCCATGAAAATTTGCCCGCTCCCCAAATCCCCGGGCATTGGTGACACCATCGCATTGACGCGTTCAGAACGTGTGATCTATCATGATTTTGCAGGCGAAAATATCCGTACCCTTCGACCAGGTTCCCAGCGTTCACGGCCAACCCTATCAGCATCCAAGTCGCTAACGGCCTTCGCAGTGGACTGCCGCCGACCATCTTATCCGGTGCAGTCTCTCGGCCACCGGGCCCGCCACAGCCCGCCATGCTCCAGGCATGGGCAATGAGAGCAAAAAAACCAAAGCGCAAATCCTCCGGCCGTAGGGCTGATAACCGCTCGGAACCTGGTCAACACTCTGGAAAACATCGCCTGCACACCCTCAACCCCAGGAGATCGGCCATCGCAACACCTTGACCACCATTTCCGGCGACCGCAGTCCATCGCCTGTGCTGCTGTCGCCACCGAATTTTGACACCAGGCCAACACCGGTCCGGCTCATCGCAATGCGCGGAGCGTGAACCGCTCAGGCGTACCCAGTTTGACGACGAAAGCAAACTTACATCGATGAACGGGATTGCATGGGATGCCGGCAACGACGGCTCTTTGCTCCACTTATGACACCGTCCAGAGTGCGGGGGTTTCCAGCAATCAAATCCTGTCCATCCTGTTTATCGATGTAAAAGACAAGTGGGTATGTATGAGGCATGAACCGCCTTTGACTGGCCAAAGGCCCCGGCCGCCACGCAGAAATTGCGGCGCCAGGCCTGGGATGCCAAAATGGGCGCATTCGAGAGACACCGCAGGCCCAGGCTACCAACGCCTAGCCGTAGCGCACCGCCCGCGCCAGGAGTAACTGCCATGCCCCGCCCATTGACCACCGAGGAAGCCCACGAATTTCTGGACAGCAAACCCGGCTGGATCGTACTGACCAGCCTGGACCCCGACGGCTTCCCGCACTCCGTTCCTCTCGGCTACTTTCGCCTTGGAGGCGAGATATTGATGGGCGTGCGCGCCAACACGCACAAGCAGCACAACATTCAGCGCAACCCCAACGTCAGCCTGCTGCTGGAGACCGGGAGCACCATGCAGGACATCAAGGGTCTAATGGTGCAGGGCACGGCCACCGTCCACACCGAACCGGACGAGATACTGCACTACTCCCGGGAGGCGGCCAAACGTCGCGGGGTGCCCGAAGCCGACCTGCCCACGGAACCCCGACCGGGCGCGGCGTACATCAGGGTCACCCCGGTGCGCATCCGTTCGTGGGACTACTCCGAGGACCCACCCCGCGACCGCCGGCGCTAGGTCGCGGAGGACACCGCTATTGCAGCAGCCGGGTCAGCGCGGAATGTTCCGGTTGACCCATTCCAGTTCCTCCGCCTCCGAGTCGAAGTAACCGAAGCGGTGGAACAGTCCGGTCTTCCCCCGGGCGCTATGTATCTCTGCCCGCTTGGCGTCGGTTGCCGCCGCATCGACGGCCATGGCGTCCGCATCGATCACGACGCCGTAGTCGTCCAGCGCCGATTCGAGCGAAACGAACCCGTCCTTCACGTCGTCCAGCACCAGCCCGGCCTCCCGCTCCAGGGGGTCACCCCACCCGCCACCGCCGGCCGTGCAGATGCGCACCAGGTCGCCGCGTTTCCAGTGGTTGTCGTCGGAGAAGGCACGAATCTCCCGCTCTTCGGGTGTCCCCGGATTGAGGATCACCCTTGACAGTCCGCCGCCCTTGCCGCCGGCCACGCCCCAGGCCGGGAACCGGTTGTTCTCCACACGCAGCCCGAACGTCCCTTCCTCGGCCAGCAACCGCACGTCCCGCACGACGCCGCAGCCGCCCCGGTACTTGCCCGGCCCTCCCGAGTCGGTGGCGATGGCGTATCTCTCCAGGCGCAAGGGGTACTCCATTTCCATGAACTCGCCGGGATAGTTCTCGTTGTGCCGCTGGTAAATCGCGTCCAGCCCGTCGCCAAAGGGACGCGCCCCGTGCCCCACGGCGATCCCATCCGTGCACAGCAGCCAGTTCCCGGTCCCACTCTCCTTCATGCGCCAGTACGCGATCACGTACACCGCCGCGGCCGCCATCACCTGGCCCTCCGTGGCCTGGGCAACCACCGCCCGCACCGCGCTCTTCAGCTTGGTGAAGGTGTGGGCGCGGCACCCCAACGCCGCCGGCCATTCCGGCCGCAGGATGCTGCCCTGTCTCAACTGCACTTTGTCAATCCCCGCCAGCAGCCCGTGGTTGGCCATGAGCGAGGTGTCGAACTGGTGGAAATACTGGCCGAAATAGGCCTTCAGCGCACCGTCGCTGGCGATGAAATTAATCGAGCCGTCCGCCTGGTCATCGCTGTCGGTGGCGTCCAGCAGTATCTCATCATCGCGCCGGATCAATTTGATGTGGAAGGAGTGCCACTCCTCGCCGACCCCGGCGTGGTCCATGTAGTCGCGCACCGAATACTCGCCCTCTGGGATCATCTCCAGCGTCTTGTCCCGCACCAGCCGCCCGGTGTCAGCCTGATCCTCGGCGATGGCCGCCAGCATCGTGTCCCGCCCGAACCGGTCGAACATCTCCAGCAATCGTTCCTGGGCCCGGTTGGCCGCCGACATCAGCGCCCGCGAGTCGCCCTCCAACAGGTCGGGGTATCTGGAGTTGCGCAGGATTATGCGGTAGGCCTCTTCGTTCAACCTGCCGGCGTCGATGATCTTGATCGGCGGCACCAGCGTCCCGTCGTGGAATATCTCCGTGTTGGCCGGCCCGATGCTGCCGGGCCGAGAACCGCCCAGGTCCCAGAAATGGGCGAAGGAATGGCAGTAGGCCACCACCTCTCCGTGGAAGAACACCGGCGCGATGAACACCATGTCCGGCGTGTGCGTGATGCTGCCCTGGGACAGGTACGGGTCGTTGTACCAGTACAGGTCGCCGGGCTTCATCTGCTCTACCGGATAGTAGTCCCACACGCAGCCCAAAATGTCGCTGCCCATGGTGTCCCCGTAGATCTCCCTTCCGCCGGCGTCCAGGAAGCTCACGGTGTAGTCCTTCTTCTCGCGGATGAACGCCGACATCGCCGTGCGCTCGATGATCAGCTCGCACTCCAACCGCGCGGCCCGCAGCGAACCGCGGATCAGCTGCCGGGTCACCGGGTTGACCGGCTGGGCCTTGTCGGATTGGTTCGAGAGAACGTCGGTGTGGCGTTCGGTGATAGTCATTTCACTCTCCGGTGGCACGCATGATGCAGTTGCCGTATCGGTCTATGCGGGATTCCCAGCCAGGGTTGATCACCACCGTCGAGTCCATCCCCTCCAAAATGGCCGGCCCCGCGATGGTGGCTTCCGGATGCAACCGCTCTCTGCGGTAGATGGGACACGAAACGAAACCCGGCACCTCATCAAAGTACACCCGGCGCCGGTCTACCACGGCATCCACGGGATCCCCGTTACCGGACGGCAACACGGGCATGGACACATCACCCAGGAGGCCGGACGCAGTCACCCGCAGCGTCACGATCTCCACCGACTGGTCCAGCGAAAACCCGTACAGCTGGGAATGCCGACGGTGAAATTCCTCGAGCATCGCATCCAATCCTTGACGGTCAACCTTTGTCCCGCCGTAAGGGATGGTCAGCTCCGACCCTTGGTGCTCGTAGCGCAGGTCGGCCGACCAGGACAGCAACCGGCCTGAACTGGCGACGCCTTCCGTTTCCAGCCAGCGTTGTCCTTCCCGCTCCAGCCCGCCGAAAATCTCGGCCATAGCCTGCAAATCGTAGTCCGGCGGCTGTTGCAACGATGTCCGGGCGTAGTCGTTTTTGAACTCCGCCACCAGCAGCCCATAAGCCGAGGCGATCCCCGGGTGCGGCGGCACCACTACCGTCGTCACGCCCAGCAGGTTTGCCACCTCGATGGCGTGCATCGGCCCGGCCCCACCGTAGGCTACCAGCGCGAACTCCCGCGGGTCGTAGCCGCGCTCCACGCTGATGTTGCGGATTGCCCCGACCATGGCGTTGTTGGCGATCTGCAGGATGCCGCTGGCCGCGCCGGCCACATCCATCCCCAACCGCGCGGCTACCGCGTCCCCGATGGCGCCGGCCGCAGCTTCGGCATCCAGCGTGAGTTGACCACCGGCGATGCTGGGACTGACCCGCCCCAGGACCAGATTGGCGTCGGTCACGGTGGGCAGGTTCGAGCCCCGGCCGTAGCAGGCCGGCCCGGGGTCCGCGCCGGCGCTGGCCGGCCCCACGGTCAGGCTCCCGTAGGGCGAAACCTCCGCTATGCTGCCTCCGCCGCAACCAATGGTCGCGATGTCCAGCATGGGCAACTGCACCGGCCAGTTCCCCAGCCTGCCGTTCAGGGTCAGGCCGGGCTGCCGGTCTTGCACCAGGGATACGTCGGTGCTGGTGCCGCCCATGTCGAAGGAGATGCAGTTGGCGACGCCGGTGGCCTCGGCAATCTGCAACGTAGCCATTACGCCGGCCGCCGGCCCCGACAGCGCCGTGTACACCGGCTGCTGCACGGCGGTGTCCGCTCCGATGATGCCCCCGTTGGACTTCATGATGGACAACGATGCCGAGCTTCCGAACGCTTTCAGGGAGTTCTGCAAATTCTCGATGTAGGTGCTAACCCGCGGCGTCACGTACGCGTTCAGCACCGTGGTGATGGCGCGCTCGTACTCCCGGTAAACCGGCAGCACCTCGGAAGACAGCGACACCGCCACCCCCGGCAGCCCTTCCTGCAATATCTCCCTGGCCCGTCGTTCGTGGGCCGGGTTGGCATAGGAATGGAGAAAGGCGACCGCGACGGCTGCTACGCCCTCGCGAGCGAAATGTCTGGCCGCCTGCTGCACTCCGTCCTCGTCCAATGGCTCCAGGATTTCGCCGTCATAAGCGGTTCGTTCGTTCACCTCAATACAATCCCGAGGGCGAACCGGTCGCTCGGGTTTCACCCAGGAGTTCGGGTTGGCCAGGCGGGGCGTGCCGTGCCGCGCTATTTCCAGCACGTACCTGAAGCCCTCGGTGACCAGCAATCCCACCGGCGCTCCCCGGTTCTCCAGCACCGAGTTGGTGGCGATGGTCGTGCCGTGGAAGATGTGCGCCAGGTCTTTCGCATCGACCCCGTTGGCCGCCAGGATTTCGCTGATCCCAATCATGAACCCGACCGACGGGTCGCCGGGCGTTGACGGGGTTTTATGGACCCATTGGGCGTTGGAGGCCGTGTCACAAAGAACGATGTCGGTGAAAGTCCCACCGACATCGACCGCTACCGAATACGAAGGCATGATCCTCTCGCCACCCGTTTACTTGGTAAACAGGGCCGCAATCCGCTCCCCAACGATCTGGTCTTCTCCCTCATTCAGCCCGAACATGTGGATGGTGATGCAGTCCTCTCCGTCCCGCACCCGCGTCCAGATCGGCGGGTCGCCCTCCTTGAGCCGGTCCCGCAGATCGTAAATGTCGAAACCGGCCACGTCTGCGTCCACCCGGATGTTCAGCCCGTAGGGCTGGTGGCCGATGACGTTGTCCATCATCTCGGCGTTCAGTCCCGCTACGCCGTCAATAGCGCTGAAAATGACCCGGGTCCGCCGCTCAGCGTCGGCCAGCCGATCCTCGTGGTTCATGGTCATCCAGACCTGCACCGCCGCCACCGCGCCCATCATCTCCTGCCGGTCCACCTTCTGCGGCCGCCCCACGCCGCGCACCCGCCGGCCCTCGTAACTGGCAAATGCCTGTAGCCCGATCTTCCGTATCATCTCCTCGGAACCCAGGGCCAGACCGGTCGATTGCGGCGCGCCCATGTATTTGGCCGCGATGCACTGGAAATCCGCGCCCATCCGCACGTACTTGCCGAAGTTCTCCAGCGGATAAATCTGACCCGCCGCGTCCACTGTGACCAGCACGTCGTGGGCGTGGGCGATGGCAATGGTGTCCTCCAGGGATAGCGCGTTGGGGTCGTACTCCTGCTCCACCGCGTAGTAGTGCACGGCGGCAGTGTTGGGGCCAATGGCCTTTTCCAGGTCTTCGGCGGTGGTCTGCTCTTCCGACCCGAACATGACCAGCCTGGCGCCGGCCAACTCCAGGCAGCGGTCGTACCAATACCTCTGCCGCGTCTGGATGAGGATCTCGTTCTTCATCCCGTCGGTGTTGGGCAACTGCTGGATGCGATCATCGTCGTCGCCGGCCATCGCCGCGGCCGTAGCCAGCATCAGCGCCGAACCCGCGCCCGACGTGATGTACGCCGCCGGCACGTTGGTCATGCGGGCAATGGCCGCGCCCGCCGCCTCCTGCAACTCCATCAGTGGGATGTACGCGCCGTCGGCCTGCGCCATCGCTTCCCGCACCTCTGGGATCGGTGTGGAACCGCCCAGCATCGTGACGCTGCCGGTGGCGTTGATTACCGGCACCGCTCCCAGTTCCTTGTAAATGTTTCCCCAATCGGCGGTGGTCATGGTTGGGCTCCTTTTGGCGGTATCATCCTATCGGTGGCGTGGCTCGATTGGGTCGTTGCTGCCTTCCGGCGGCACGGTCCAGGGGTTTTCGCCGGTCAGCCGGGAAACTTCGTCGTAGATGCGGTTAAGATCGTCGGTGACGCGGTTGGCCATGTCGGTGTAGTCGGAAATGGGGGTGAGCAGTGGGCCGTACCGACTGGCCCCGGCGAAGTTGTTAAGTTGGCCCAGGTCGCTGACGGGCTGCCATTGTAAGTTGGCGGCGTTGGCGCGTATTTGCGCCAGCAGCAAGTCAAGCGCGTGGGTGTGATGGTATTCGTGTCCCTGCGCCGAAATCAGAGCCTTCATCGCGTGTTCCAGCGTTTGGTGAGCATTGTACGCCGTGATTCTGTCAGTGATGCCTAAGTCCATCATGCCGTGCATGGCCCGGTAGTACATATTCGCATGGGCGATGCGGAGCGCGCGCTCGTCCGGCTCGTCGCTGGAATCAATTTCGTAGTTCATCCCGTCGTCTCTGATAAAGATGTCCGGGTTACGGGGCATTGCGATGCCTTCCCGCCGGGCAAACCGCGCGACGTGGTTCAGGGTGTGCAGGCTTTTCCGTTCGTATTCGGCCCGCGACAGATAAACGAAGTCAATGTCAACATCGTCCTGATAGGTCAAGCGAGCCAGTTCCCTGGCAGTCTGCTGAATGTCACTCATCCGCCGTTTCAATTCGGAAAGTTCCGGCTCAATAATCATCAGGTCGATGTCGGAGCGGTCAGTCCAGTCAGCCCGCGCCCGCGAGCCAAACAGGATGACGCATTCAACGTCAATAGCGTCCCGCAATGCCTTGGCGACGCCCAATGCCCTGGCGTCCGGTCCCGCGCGGACGGGTGCGGCTTGCGTTATATCGACAATGGGAGTGGTCATCGTTATTCGCCCGTGAAAACAGGCGGTCGTCGCTCTCGGAACGATGCCGCCGCCTCGGCAACGTCGTGCGGCGCGCGCCGCGCGAACACAATGCTGTGCGTCTCGTACTGGAGCTGATCGTCCAGCGTGGTGTCCAGGCTGCGCTGCATGGCCCTCTTCGACATCTGCATGGCAACCGGCGGCCACATCGCGATCTGTTTCGCTAGCCCCATAGCTTCGCCCAACAGGTTCTCCGACGTGGTCAGCCGGTCCAGCAACCCAAGCCGGTATGACTCTGCCGCGTCCACCGTGCGGCTGGTGAACACCAGGTCGAACGCCCGGCTCGACCCCACGATGCGAGGAAGGAAGTAGGACAGGCCAGAATCGGGGCTCAGGCTGCGCTCGATGAACACCGTCTTGAAGCGGGTGTTTTCGCAACCAACGCGCATGTCGCAGGCCAGCGCCAGACCCATGCCGGCACCGGCGGCCACGCCATTCACCGCAGCGATGGTCGGCTTGTTCAGGTCCCGATAGACCATCAGCGCCTGCCGGCCCACCCAGTTGTATTCGTCCAGACGCTCGCCGCGACCAGCATCTTCGTTGTTGGGACGGGCGCCCGTCAGATCGGCGCCGGAGCAGAACCCGCGACCCTCCCCGGTGAAGACGACAACCCGCACGTCGTCATCGTCCCGCAGTTCTTCGCACGCCGCCATCATATCGTGGTGCAGATGACGGTCGATGGCGTTGAGCTTCTCGGGCCGGTTCAGCGTAACCAGCGCGATCTGGCCGTCGCGGTCAACCCGCAGGTTGGCGTACTCCATGCTATTTTACCGCCAGCATGTCGCAAGCCAGGCCCAGCATGATCTTGGTGCCGCTCACCAGGCTCTTGATGCCCGCCGACTCGTTGGTCCCGTGGGTGTAGTTGAGCATCGGGTCGTCGTCCGGGTGGGAGCCGGAGAAGCCGTAGGTCACCGTGCCCAGGGGCCGGGTGAACCGCGAGTCGGTAAACCCGTTGCTGATCGCCGGCACCCACTGGATGTTGTCCCGCTGCAGGGCCTGCCCGGTGACACGCCGGATGCTGTCGGACAGAGGCGACTCGAAGGGCGAAGAGTTTGGCCGCGCCATGTAGTCAATCTCGTACGACACGCCCGGTACATCGGCCAACACCTCGTCCAACTGCTGCCTCACGTAGTCGTCATCCTGGTGGGGCAGCGTGCGCACGTCGCAGGTCAGGCGGATCGATTCCGGCACGCTGTTGGACTTGATGCCGCCCCGGACCATGGTCGGAGTCAACGTCATGCGCGACAGTGCCCGCAGCATGGACGCAAAACGCGGGTTATCAGTCTCAATCTCCGCGATGATGTCGTCCACGTTCTCCGCCGACGGCTTGTGCTCAATGGCAAAGGTCGAGAGATGGTCGAAAATGGCTCCCGAAGTGTCCCGATCCGCCTCAAAGCCCTCGATGGAGGACAGCGCGCGGCTGAGGCGGTACAGCGCGTTGGTCCCCTGCCACGGCACCGATGCGTGGGAACTGGTCCCCTTCACGTCGATCTCCACCTGGAGGCGGCCCTTTTCTCCCACGCCCAGCACGTAGGTCAGAGCTCCCGCCGCCTCGATGGGCGTGCCGCCGCCCTCGTTTACCGCAAAGGGCGCCGCCAGCTTTTCCGGATAATTGTCGGCCAGCCAGCCGAACCCGTAGCGCCCGCCGTGTTCCTCGTCTGCCCCGGCCGCCAGGATCAGCCCGTCCTCCAGCTCGATGCCGTTGCGCTTCAGGATGCGGACGGCCATCAGCTGCGCCGTGAGCAGCCCCTTGCAGTCCGTCGCGCCGCGCCCGAACACGCGGCCGTCCGCAATGGTCGCGCTGAAGGGCGGGAACCGCCACTTCGACTCGTCTTCCACCGGCACCACGTCGGTGTGGGACATGAACATCAGGCCCGCTTTGCCCGACCGTCCCTCGAGCCGCGCGATCAGGTTGCCCCGGTTGGGCGCCGACTCCAGGATCTCCGAATCGATGCCGTCTTCGGCCAGGAAGTCGCCCGCCAGTTCGCACACCGGTGTTTCATCGCCCGTAGGCATGAAACCCGTGTTCACCGACGGGATGCGCACCAGCGCCTGTTCGAGGGCAACGATGTCATTTTCGGCTTGGTCAACCTGGCGGAAAAGGTCAGTTAGGTCGGGCATCGCCGGTTCCTCCTCGCCATGCCCCTTCGAAGGCTGCTGGCGCGTCGCCGTGAGTCTATGCAGGGCGCCGGCGGGTGTCAATGCAGGTAGTTCAGTGCTGCCATACCCGCCGGCTTTGCATTTATAATGGGGCCGTCATCACACCCTTTGGGCCGACTCTTAATACCGCCTATGAACGACTTCAGTAAGAAACTTAAACCCATCCCTTATTTCGAAACCGAAGCCGAAGAGCGCCATTTCTGGGAAACCCACGACTCCCCGGACTACGTGGACTGGAGCAAAGCTTACCGCGCTCGCTTCCCCAATCTCAAACTGACGCCGCCGGAGGAATTGGCTCAAGCCACCGAATCAGAAACTCCCGGCGTCGATTAGGCCAACCAGCCGGCGCGCCAAAGCCCGCGCAACTATCAACGGCCCCGCTATGGCATCGGCGGGGCCGTTGACGTTATATTTAACCCGCGCCCGGACCTACCTGTTGCGCTTGCCGGCGGCAACTATGACCACCTCAACCCAAGTCTATTACCGCAAGTGGCGGCCCGGCACCTTCTCTGACCTGGCCGGCCAGGAGCACGTGGGCAATACGCTCCGCCAGGCGGTGATGCAGGGCCGGGTCAGCCACAGCTACCTGTTCTGCGGCACCCGCGGCAGCGGCAAGACCACCACCGCCCGAGTCCTTTCCAAAGCCGTCAACTGCCTGGACCCGCAGGACGGCGACCCCTGCGACCGGTGCGCCATTTGCGTGTCCATCAACGAGGGCCGCAACCTGGACATCATCGAACTGGACGCGGCCAGCAATCGTGGCGTTGAAGAGATCCGGGAGATCCGGGACAAGGTCCATTTCCAGCCCGCCCAGAACCGGCGCAAGGTCTACATCATCGACGAAGCCCACATGTTGACTCGGGAGGCTTCCAACGCCTTCCTCAAGACCCTGGAGGAACCTCCCGCCCACGTCATTTTCATCCTCTGCACCACCGAGGCCGACCGCATCCTGCCCACCATCCTCTCCCGGTGCCAGCGGTACGATTTCCGCCGTCTGCCCGGCCAGACCATCTACGACCGCCTGGCCTACATCACTGACCAAGAAGGCGTGGCGATCCAACCCGACGCCCTGCGCATGGTGGCGCGCAACGCCGGCGGCTCCATGCGCGATGCGCTGAACATGCTGGAGCAGTTGGCGGTCTCCGCCGGTCGGGAAATTACGCTCTCCGATGTCGAAGAGGCTTTGGGCTTGGTCCGCAGCGACGCTTACCTCATACTCGCGCAGAAGATGCTGGCCGGAGACACCTCGGGTTCGCTCGAAACCATCAACGAGGTGGTTTGGGAAGGCGGCGAACCGCGCCAGCTGCACCGCCAGACGCTGGACATCCTGCGCTCCATTCTGCTGTTGTCGTGGGACGCCGGCGAGACCCTGGACCTCCCGCCGGACGTGTTGGCCAGCCTCCAGGCCGAGGCGCAGAAACACAACGCCGTGACAATATTGCGTGCGGTCCGGATCTGGGGCGAGGCCAACCTGAGGTACGACGCGCCGTCCACGCTACCCCTGGAAATCGCCGCGGCGGAGATCTGCCGGAAGGACGTCGTCGCGGCAACGCCTCAACCCCCGGCGCCCGCCCCGCCGCCGCCTGCACCGTCCCGCCAGCCGCGACGCGAAGCTCCACCTTCCAGACCGCCGGCTCGCGATTCCCGACCCGCTCCCGCGACACCCGCCCGGCCGTCGCCTCCGGCCAGTCCCGAGACTCCGGCCCGGTCCAATGCGCCAGCCGCATCCGCCGACAGCTTCCAGGGGCAATGGGAGCATGCGGTGAGGCAGTTGGGCCGCGTCAAGGGCAGCAAATACAACTTGGGCGCCCTGCTGCGCGATTGCCGTCCCAACAGCGTTCACCTGTCGGATGACGCCACGACACTGGTGTTGCCTTTCACCAACTCCGCCAATCTGGACCGGATGCAGGAAGAACTCAACGATCCAAGGGTTCGTGATACCATTGAGCAGGCCATAGAACAGTGCTTCGGCGAACGCCACCCGTTCTCCGTCACCCTGGCGGGCGCGAACGGCGACAACGACCGCCCGGCGCGTAATTCCATGCAGGACAGCCCTCTATACCGCACCGCCATCGGCCTGGGAGCGCGTCCAATCGAGGAAAACTAGCAGGAGGCTCCGTACCTACCATGATGAACCGCAAGATGATGCGCCAGGCCCAGCAGTTGCAGAACCGGTTGGCCAAGGCCCAGCAGGAACTGGAAGAGATGAGCGTCGAAGGCTCCGCCGGCGGTGGCGTCGTGCGCGTGACCATGACCGGCAAGCAGGAAGTTACCGAGGTGGTCATCGAGCCCGAAGCGGCGGAAGACATCGACCTGCTGCAGGACCTCGTGGCCGCCGCCGTCAACGACGCCTTCAACCGCACCCAGGAACTCGCCGCCCAGAAGATGGGCGCCGTCACCGGAGGCATGAACATCCCCGGCCTGTTCTAGATCCGCTGGATGACCAGCCAGGGGAGCGGACGCCAGTCCTGGGAGAGGCGCAGACTGCCGGAAACTATCGCCGCCGGCGGCGTCACCCGATGGCTGACCGGACACTTGCGCGAGAACCCGCACGACGGGGTTACCGCCGCCAGGATTCAACACGTCCTTGAGCATTGGGTTGTCCGTGGACGGTGTACAAACAGCGAGGGCAGTACAACCATGACGTAATGGGGATTCGTTCCCGGTAGGCGAGTTATGTTGAGGGTTCCGGTTTCGCTGGACGACGAAGACATCATAACCGCCACTTTTGACAGCAGAGCCGCCCGAAGGGTCAATCAAGAAGGTCGCTCCTGGTTTCAACGCCATCGCCAGAACCTGAAGGTGAGAGATGCAAGTTAGTTATTACCCTGAAGACGATGTACTCATACTCATAGCGTCGTCGCAAGGTGGTGGCGGCGGCACTTTACGAGACGATTTTGGAGTCATCTTCGTTATAGACGGCGAAGATGAAGGTGATGAGAACGTCACAAGAGTCGACGTCCATGGCGCAACCCGTTTTCTTCCGCTCGACACAGAGCGGGGGTATGACGCCGATACCGACACGCTGACGCTGGGCGACAAGCCTGACGCAGATTATCGCGTGGTGGACAACGGCGACTTCGTCAGTTACCGACAGTGGTTTGACGATGGGAGTGAATGGGACGTGGTGGCAGTGGATTTGCGGCGGGCCTCGGTGTATCTGGCGCCGGTTCTGGCCGCCTGGCCACGGTCGGCGCCGGTCGGCAGGGGATAACCGGCAACAAGGGCATCAGCGCAAGCATCATGGTCAGCGAATACAACCCCGGCACTGCCAGGTCCCTCAGCCGGCTCATCGACGAGCTCAACCGACTGCCCGGCATCGGCCCCAAGAGCGCGCAACGCATCGCCGACCACGTCATCCGCCTGCCGGGCGAAGAGGCCAGATCGCTGGCCGACGCCATCCTGGAGGCCCGGGACAGCCTCGTGTTTTGCGACGTGTGCCGGAACCTGACCGATGCCTCGCCGTGCGAGATCTGTTCCAACCCTCAGCGCAACCGGGACCAGATCTGCGTGGTCGAAGAGCGCCGCGACCTCGTGGCCCTGGAACGGACCCGCTCCTACCGGGGGCTGTACCACGTGCTCCACGGCGTGCTCTCGCCGCTCAACGGCGTCGGGCCGGAGGACATCCACCTGCCGCAACTCTTTGACCGGCTGAGCGGGACCGACAGCCCGTTCCAGGAGTTGATCGTAGCCACCAACCCGACGCTGGAAGGCGACGCCACCGCCGATTTTATCAACCGCCGGTTGGCTGGCGCCGACATCCGGATCACGCGTCTGGCCCGGGGGTTGCCCGTCGGCGGCTCGCTGGAGTTTGCCGACGAGACCACGCTGAGCCGCGCCCTGGCCGGCCGCAGCGCCCTGGACTAGCGCGGCGGACCGAGCAATGACCTCACCGCGAACCTACCGTGCCCTGGGCCTGACCTTGCGCCGGTCGCCGGTGCGCGAAGCCGACCTGCTCTCCGTGATATACACCCGCGAGCACGGCAAATTGGAACTGCTGGCCCGTGGCGCACAGCGCCTGACCAGCAAGTTGATGGGCCACCTCGAGCCGCTGACCCTGGTGCGCGCGTCCGTGTCCCGGGGCCGCTCCCTGGACCAGATCACGGAAGCGGAAGTTGTCGAGGCGTTCCCCGCCGTCAAGAACGGGTACCAGAACTCGGCCCGCGGCCTCTACGTCGCCGAACTCATCGACGGGTTCAGCGCGCTGTCCGTCGCCAACGCAGAATTGTTCAGTCTCGCGGTGCAGACCCTCGAAGCTCTGGGAGCAGCGCGGGATCCGGACCTTGCCTTGCGCTACTTCGACCTGCAGTTGCTCGGCCTTTCCGGTTTTCTGCCCGAACTCTACAACTGCGTGGAATGCGGCGAGGAGCTGGAACCCGACCGGCATCGTTTTGCCGCCGGCGCCGGCGGAACCCTGTGCACGCAATGTGGCCCGTCTGACGTGATCGTGCGCCCGCTGTCGCTGCCGGCGCTGAAACTGCTGCGGCTGCTCCACCGCACAGAATCGGTTGGAGCCCTTCCCGAATTGGCGGTCCCGCCGCCGCTGGAACGCGAAGTGCGGGAGACGCTGAACGTGACCATCCAGTATTGGCTGGACCGCAGGGTCCGTTCTCAGGAATTTTTGGAAACTGCAAAATTTGCGTGAAAGTCGTTTCGCCGGGTGTTGACCCGTCAACCATCAATGGCGTAAAAACCGTCACAACAGGTTGTGTGAAATACCCTCCATCCGCTTGGGTGCATAAACAAACTGCCGCAGAAATTCGAAGCGGTTTTCTTGGTACGAATTTCCTGGTTCAGCAGCCCACGATCGGGCCGACCGCAAATAATTTTCAATGCTCGCGATGACGAGCTTCCAGCGCCGGCGAGGCGTGTTGGGAGTGGTTCGGGAGTACAGGTATGTTCAACAAGGTATTGGTGGCAAATCGCGGCGAGATAGCCGCTCGTATCATCCGCACGTGCCAGCGCATGGGCATCGCCACTGTGGCCGTGTATTCCGAAGCCGATTCCGGCGCGATGCACACCCGCATGGCCGACCAGTCGGTGTGCATCGGCGGAGCCGCGGCAAGGGATTCCTACCTCAGCGTTGATGCTGTCCTGGATGCCTGCCATACCACCGGCTCCGAAGCGATCCACCCGGGATACGGTTTCCTCTCCGAGAACGGCGAACTGTCGCGACGCTGCAAGACGGAAGGAGTGACGTTCATCGGCCCGGGCGAAGAGGTGCTCAACCAGATGGGCGACAAGCTCTCCGCCCGTCGTGTTGCCCGCAAATCGGGCCTGCCGGTCATGCCCGGCACCGAGGAACCCGTCAGCGACGACGAGGCCATCGCCAGAGCGTGGGAACTGGGCTTTCCCATGATGGTGAAGGCCACCGCGGGCGGCGGCGGCATCGGCATCCATGTTGTCCATTCGATGGCCGAGCTGGAACCGATCATCGAGCGGACCCGCAAAACGGCCCAAGCAGCCTTCGCCGATTCCAGCCTGTTTTACGAGCGGTACCTGGAGGGAGCGTCCCACATCGAGGTACAGCTGATTGCCGATCAGTACGGCAATGTGCTCCACCTGCACGAACGGGACTGCTCCATCCAGCGCCGCAACCAGAAGCTGATCGAAGAGACGCCGGCTTCGGCCAAGCTACCGCCTGAAGTGAGGGAGCAGATTGGACGGCTGTCCCGCCAGTTGGGGAGGGAAGTCGGTTACACCAACGCCGGAACCGTGGAATTCCTGGTCACCCCGGACGGTCACTTCTACTTCCTGGAAATGAACCCGCGGTTGCAAGTGGAGCATGGAGTATCCGAGCTCCTGACCGGGCAGGACATCGTCGAGCTCCAGTTACAATCGGCGGCCGGCGTACCGTTCGCTCTAAGTCAACGCGACATCCACGCCACCGGCCACGCCATAGAGGCGCGCGTGTATCCGGAGGACCCGGATACCTGCCTTCCCAACGTCGGCATGGTCACCGACGTGCATCTCCCGCAAGGCGACAACGTCCGCGTGGATACCGCCCTTTACGTCGGTTACGAGGTTTCGCTACACTACGAGCCGTTGCTCGCGAAGGTGATGGCCTGGGGACCCGACCGGGATGCGGCAATTGCCACCCTGGACTCGGCCCTGGCGGATTTCCGGCTGGAAGGCGTCAAGACCAACATCCCGCTGCTGCGGGACGTGCTGGCCAGTCCGGAGTTCAATTCGGGCGGATACCATACCGGGACCCTGCCCGCCATTCTTGAGCGGCGGCTGCGAAATCAAGGCACAAAATCCAACGGGAACCGCAACGTGAGCATGGAAACCAACGGCGTTATGCTTGAAACGTCCGCGTCTGGGATGGATCCCCGCGCGTTGGCGGCAGCTATCGGCGCCGCCGCGGTGTACGCCGCTCAGGGTCAGGGCGCGTCTGCCGGCGGTGACGGTTCGCGTTGGCGCACGCAGGGCCGCCGCGAGTTGTTCCGGTCGCGGCTCGGCAGTGGATCCTGGTAAGTTGACCACCATCAGGGTACGCGTCGGTGACCGGTGGTACACCGTTGAAGTGGGCGACCTGACCCGGTCGCCCGTTCAAGTCACGGTTGACGGAGAGACCTTCGACGTCGACATCGACGTCGCTGGCGCCCCTTCGCCGCCGCGCCGGGGACGACCCGCCGGCGGCCTGACGGTACCCGAAGCCCCTACAACAGCCGCAGCGTCTTCCGGCGCTCCCATCGACGACGACATATTGCGTTCCCCCATGCCGGGCCGCGTGATGTCGGTCATGGTGCGCCCTGGCGATGCGGTCAGCGCCGGCGACGAGGTGTGCGTGGTGGAGGCGATGAAGATGGAACAGAGCATCCTGGCCCACCGCGATGGCGTGGTGAAGACCGTGTTCGTTCAACCCCTCGATTCCGTCAACGCCAACGACCCTTTGGTAGAATTGGAATGACCTTTCGCCCCCCCAGGACGGCCCGCCATGACTGAGAAAAACGGCCGCCATCCCGTCGAAGTAATCGCCGAAGTTCAGTCCATGGAACTGGATTTGAACCACGACGGTTCATACAAACTGCTGCTGGAAGACGGCTCCACGGTGCGGGCTGACTTTACCGGCTTGCAGTGGGGACACATTGAGGGCATGCACAACCACGGACGGTACAGCATCAAGATTGTCGGAGAGGGCGATTACGCTGACGGGCGCTTGCAACGGATCGTCAGCATTGACCTCAAGAAGTCGGAACAAGTGAGACCACCCGAAGATCCGAATGAACTATCTATCTGGGAACGTCTGGCGGCAATCGCCGACAGCATCCCGGAGGAAGAACTCGCCAAAATCCCGCCGGATTTCTCAGCAAACTACAAGCGCTACATGTACGGCTGGCCCAAGCGGGAGGAAAAGGCAGCGGAATGAGGGAGGTATTCGCCGATACGTCCTTTTGGTTTGCCCTGATGCTTCGGAACGACCAGTGGCATGATGCTGCCAATCGCGCCCGTCGCGCCATCGGCAGCCGAAAGGTAGTAACCACCGAATTGGTTCTGATTGAGCTGCTTGACGGAATAAGCCGCTACGGCCCCTACTACCGGGATAGAGCCGCGAGCTTCGTAAAGGAGCTCCGCGTTAGCCGCCAGGTCGAAGTAATTGAGCAGGAATCTGACCGGGTGTGGATCGCCGTAGACTACTATCAATCCCGCCCTGACCAACGCTGGGGCCTGACGGATTGCGCCAGTTTTATCGCAATGCAAGAGCGTGGCATCACCGACGTATTGACCGCAGACCGTGATTTCACCCAGGCCGGTTTCAACATCCTCATGCAATAGGGCCACTTTATGCCGCAGGAAACCATCTTCATCAAGGGCGCTCGCGAGCACAACCTGAAGAACGTGGACGTGACGATCCCCCGGGACCGGCTCGTAGTGATCACCGGCGTGTCCGGGTCCGGCAAGAGCAGCCTGGCTTTCGACACCATCTACGCCGAGGGCCAACGCCGCTACGTGGAGTCGCTTTCCGCCTACGCCCGCCAGTTCCTGGGGCGCATGGACAAGCCCGATGTCGATTACATCGAGGGCCTGTCCCCGGCCATTTCAATCGACCAGAAGGGCGTTTCGCACAACCCCCGCTCCACGGTGGGAACCGTCACCGAGATTTACGACTACCTGCGTCTCCTGTTTGCCCGGGTGGGCAAACCCCATTGTCCAAAATGTGGCAATCCGGTAGCCCGCCAGACGGTCCAGCAGATCGTCGACGCCATCCTGGGTTTGCCCGAATCCTCCCGCATCACCCTGCTGGCTCCCAAAGTTCGCCGCAAGAAGGGCGAGCACCGGGAGGTGTTCGAGGCCGCCCGCCGGGGCGGGTTCGTCCGGGTCCGCGTCAACGGCGAGGTCATGCTGGTGGAGGACACCGACACGCTGGCCCTAGACAAGCAGAAATGGCACTACATCGACATCGTGGTTGACCGCCTCATCATTCGCAGCGACACGGAATCCAGCCGCGTCACCGAGTCGGTGGAAACCGCTCTGCGCGAGGGTGAAGGCGTGCTCACCGTGGGCCGCGAGGACGGTGACGACCTGGTGTTCAGCGAGCAGTTCGCCTGCGTCGCCTGTGGCATCAGCCTGCCCGAAATCGAACCGCGCACCTTCAGCTTCAACAGTCCCCACGGCGCGTGCTCAACCTGTACCGGGTTGGGCTACCAACTGGAGGTCGATCCGTCGCTGGTGATCCAGAACCGCTCGCTCTCCCTGCTGGAAGGCGCCATCGTGCCCTGGGCCCGTTCCGGGGCCGCCAACGCCTGGTACGCCAGCATGATGGAGGCGGTGGCCCGCGAGTTCGATTTCTCGCCCCACGTTCCGGTCCGCGAGCTGACCGAGGAGCAGCTCAACATCGTGCTCTACGGCGCAGGCAAGGAGCAGGTGAAAGTGCGTCACCGCACCGGCCGCGGCCGCACCTACTCCTGGAATACCACCTACGAAGGGGTGATCCCCAACCTGCAACGCCGCTACCGGGACACCGAGTCCGACCACACCCGAGGGGAAATCGAACGGTACATGGCCCAGCGGGCCTGCCGGTCCTGTACCGGTGCGCGCCTGCGCCCGGAAGCCCTGGGCGTGCTGATCTGCGGTCGGAACATCATTGAGGTCACCGGTCTGACCATCGGAGAGGGCCTGAACTGGGTTCGCAGCATCAAGCCGGTGGCGGACTCACCGGACCAATCCCCCGTCAACGGAAGCAGCAACGGTCATCACGCTCCGGAAACGCTTGGCGATAATGAGATCCAGCCCTCTGCCAACGGCGCCAACGGGAAGGGCCGGCGCACTCGTCGTAACGGGCGCCGTTCCCCGGTCACCGACTCGCCCAGCCACCTGACTCCACGCGAAATGGTCATCGCCGATCAGATCCTCAAGGAGATCGAGGGCCGTCTGCACTTCCTGGACAGTATCGGGCTGGACTACGTGACGATGGGCCGCACGGCGCGCACGTTGTCCGGCGGGGAAGCCCAGCGTGTCAGGTTGGCCACCCAGATCGGCAGCGGGCTCACCGGCGTGCTGTACGTGTGCGACGAACCCACGGTCGGCCTGCATCCCCACGATGACCACCGTCTCATCGGAACCCTGACCCGCCTGCGCGACATGGGCAACACGGTGATCGTGGTCGAGCACGACGACGCCATGATGCGCGCCGCCGACCACATCGTTGACCTCGGGCCCGGCGCGGGCGAGCACGGCGGCCATATCGTGGCCACCGGTGATGTGGCCGAGGTGATGGCCAACGAGGCGTCGCTGACCGGCGCCTACCTCAGCGGCCGCAAGCGGATACCCATCCCTGAAGAGCGGCGCGAGGGCAACGGAAAATCCATCGCCGTCGTGGGGGCGCGCGAGAACAATCTCAAGGGCATCGACGTGGAGTTCCCGCTGGGCCTGTTGGGGTGCGTCACCGGCGTATCCGGCAGCGGCAAGAGTACCCTGGTGTACGACATCCTCTACAAGCGTCTGGCCCAGGCCGTCGCCCAAGGCCGTGACCGTCCTGGCGACCACGACGACGTCACTGGCATAGAGCACATCGATAAGGTGGTGAACATCGACCAGTCTCCCATCGGGCGCACCCCGCGCAGCAACCCGGCCACCTACACCGGCGCGTTCACCCCCATCCGTGAGTTGTTCGCCACCCTGCCCGAGGCCCGCATCCGGGGTTACAAGCCCGGCCGCTTCTCCTTCAACGTCAAAGGCGGCCGCTGCGAGGCGTGCCAGGGCGAGGGCTACATCCAAATCGAAATGCAATTCCTGCCGGACGTAACCGTGCCCTGCGAAATCTGCCAGGGCCGTCGTTACAACCGGGAGGCCCTTGAGGTAACGCTGCGCGACCAGTCTATCGCCGACGTGCTCGCCATGACCGTCGAGACGGCGCTGGACTTCTTCTGGAACTACTCTCGGATCCGCAGCAGGCTGCAAACGCTGCGCGACGTCGGCTTAGGCTACATTCGCCTCGGACAGCCGGCCACCACGCTCTCGGGCGGGGAAGCCCAACGGGTCAAGCTGGCGACCGAGCTATCCCGCCGCGCCACCGGCCGCACGCTGTACCTCCTGGACGAACCCACCACCGGCCTCTCCTTCGAGGACTGCGCCGCCCTGCTGCGCGTGCTGCACCGGCTGGTTGACCAGGGCAACTCGGTGCTCCTCATCGAACACAACCTGGACCTAATCAAGAACGCCGACTGGGTCATCGACCTGGGCCCCGGGGCGGGTCACCTGGGCGGCAACCTGCTGGCGTGCGGCACGCCCGAGGCCCTGGCTCAAGTCGAGCAGAGCCACACCGGACGCTACTTGCGGGACGCTCTGGGCGCCGATGCGCAGGTTGGGGTAGCGGATTAGCGCCGGCTCATTGGCCTCCAGGCAGTTCCCATTTTTCGCGTCAGGCCACGGTGTATCACCGTCGTTTACAGCCGGTGAAATAAACCGCGATTCCTCGTAGCTGAACCTTCGGCGCGATGGTCTTTGGTCAACTATTTGGAAAAGGTACGGACTGCTGAAAATAATTATCATCAAGCAACGGAATATGATGATTTTGAGGCCCGAGTATTGACATTATTGAACCGGGCAAGTACCCTTCCCGGCAAATTAGGCGTATCTACGCAGTCCAACCAAGGAGGAGGATATGCTAACGATCGGTCACGAGGTTCGCCGACCCGGTAAGTACCTGGGCGACGCTCCTGTCACAATCCCGGTGCCCGAGGAGCTGGAGACCACTCCCGGCATCCCAATGGAACAGCGCGAGGTCGACTGGTACTCCCGGGAATACCCCATCGAGACCATGAACATCACCGAGCGCGCCTCCCGCGACTGGGCCAACACTCTGCGCGACCAGCACGCCGAGATGCGTGAGATCCGCAAGGAGCATGACAAGCTCAATCGCAACCTCGTCATGGCCGCCCGCCTGACCGGCGACCTCGAGCCCACGTCCGACGCCAGCGGCGACGACGTCAGCGAAGCCATCAAGCAGAAGGCCCGCGAGCTCGGTTTCGTCGAAGTCGGCATCACCGCCTTTGACATCCGCTACGTCTATCAGAGCAAGAAGGACTGGGTCCGCTTCCCCCACGTCGTCTGCTTGGCCTACGAGCAGGACTTCGAGCCCACCCAGACCATCCCCAGCATCGACGCCGAGATCGTGCACTCCAGCACGTACCGCACCGAAGGCGCCGCCGGCCTCGAGCTCGGCAACTTCATTCGCGGCCTCGGCTATCGCGCCCAGGTCCACAGCCCCAACGACAACACCGGCCCCTACATCCCGATGTTCGTCGCCGCCGGCCTCGGCCAGCTGGGCGCTTGCGGCTACCTGCTGACGCCCCACGTCGGCTCCCGCTGCCGCATCATGATGATCACCACCGACGCCAACGTCAGCTATGACGAGCCCGTCGACTACGGCATCCACGCCTTCTGCCAGGTCTGCCAGGTCTGCGTGAACCGCTGCCCGGGCCGCGCCCTGATGCGCGACAAGATCTGGTGGCGCGGAATCGAGAAGAACAAGCTCTACTTCAAGCGCTGCCGGCCGGTCATGGCTCGCTACCTCGGCTGTGGCGTGTGCATGAAGGTCTGCCCGATCCAGAAGTACGGCATGAAGGCCACCATGGAGCACTACGCTGCCACCGGTCAGGTCCTCGGCAAGGGCACCCACGACCTCGAAGGTTACAACATCGAGGGCAAGGGCTACTTCGGCCCCGGCGAGCTCCCCGTCTTCGAGCCCGGCTTCTTCGACATGCCTCACGGCGACACCGGCGAATGGGCCTTCGATTCGTTGAAGGACGCCGCCCGCGCCAACGGCAACGAGATCACCGACGACATGCTCAACGAGTTCCGCGCCCAGGTGGTCCGCGGCCTCAACCAGAGCACCGACAACGTCGACATGATGTACGAGGAGGAAGACTACATCTAATTCGATGTAGCCAGCCAAATCGGTCGGTTCTTCGGAACGGTCCAATCAAGGGGAGGGCAAATGCCCTCCCCTTATTGTGTTTTCAGCGCCCCCGGAATCTAACGCAACGCCGTCAAGATGCCGCTCAGTTCAAGCGCATCCGGTTTCACTTGTCATTGCCAGCGAAGCGAGGCAATCGCGTGATAGAAACGGCGTTTCTTTCCGCAGCGAGATCGCCACGTCACTGCGCTCCTCGCGATTACAAACTGGGTACGGCAAGGTTGATCAGAGGAACCGCCACGATACTTATCTTCCAGCTACAGGCTTCAAGCCACCGGCAATAATCACCGTGAGGATGCCGGGCTCAGGCGCAATGTAAATTCAAGGGGCGACCGGTTGGTCGCCCCTCCGCGTTCGTTGATGTACCTGAACGCCTACAGCTGGAGTGTGCGGGGATCGACCTCCCGGCGCGGGGGAGCCGCCGCGCTGACGGGCTGCTCCTCGCGGAGGTTGTTGATCAGGTCTTCCAGGGCGGCCTGGTATTCGGCGGAGCCTTCGGACTGGCCCGTAAGGTCGAAGAAGCGGTAATCCTCGGCCATGAGGCGAGCGGCGCGGTTGCGGCCAGCGCCCATGATGCCATCGGCATCGACCAGGAACATGGTCCAGCTATCTGCGATTCGCTGCGCTTCGTGGGCGCCGGTGATATCGTTGCGGACGGTCTCGCTATCGAAACCCGCCGCGCTGCACACCACGACGAGGCGGTCGTAGTGTCGAACCCACCGCTCTATCTCCTCCTCGCCGGATGTGGCGCGGCGGTCGACCAACGGGTTGCCCCGAAAACCTTCGGCGAAGACCCAACTGCGCACTCCCTGGGCGCGCAGGTTCGCCTCCAGCTGGCGGGCAAAGGGCACGTCGGCGTCGGCGCAGGATATGTGGACTTCGAGGGTGGTTACCGGCGCGTCGGCGACGCTGTCCTGCAATCCGACTACGGCCACCGGCACGCCGGAACCCAGGATGAAGGACTGCGGAAGCGCGCCGCGGGAGCGGAGCAGGGTATCGAGGCCGATGGTGCTGGGGGCGTCGTGGCGAACCTCCTCCAGCCCGACGGCCGCGTCGAGGGCGCAGTTCTGGAACACGGTGTAGCCGATGATGCAGTTGCGGAAATCGGCCTCGCCGGTGACCACGTCGTTGAGTATGGCTTCGTAGAAGTCGGCCCCGTTCAGGGTGCAGGAAGACAGATTGGTGCGGGACAGGTTAGTGCCGTTGAAGCTGGCGCCGGTGAGGTTGGCGCCGGTGAGGTTGGCCCGGTCCAGGTTGGCGCGGTCCAGGTTGATGTTGGTGAGATCCGCGCCGGAGAGGTTAGCCTCGGAAAGGGTGGCGCGGTCGAAGTTGGCGCCGGTGAGGTCGGCGTTGCGCAGGTCGGCGCCCCGCAGGTTGGCGCCGGGTGCGATGGCGCGGCTCATGTTGGCCTCACGAAGGTCGGCGCGGTAGAAATGCGCATCATTGAGGTAGCTGTTGGACAGGTCAGCCCGACGGATCATCGCGCCCATGAAGTCGCCACTCCGCATGTCGGCGCCCCGCAGATTCACCATGGGGATGCGGGCATGGCTCATATAGCAGGCGTTGAGGTCCATGGGTTGGTTGGAGTGCTCTTCGCGCCAGGCGGCGACGGCGTCGCGCCCCTGCTTGACGATCTGGACCAGTGCGATGTCGGCCATTTTTACACGTCTCCGGTGAGGGATTCAGCGGCGATTTTAGCATAAAATTGCGCCGCATAAGGCCCCGGATCGAGATGTCACGAGCGATGGAGCAGAGCGAAATGCGAGCATTGTACGCACTGGCAATAGCAGCGATGGCAATGGCCCTGGCGGCGGGATGCGGGCCGAAAGATGACCTTGTCACATTCACCATCTGCGAAGAGGAAACCGCGCACATGGTCGCCCAGGCGAAATTGACCGCCCACTACATCGACGCCGCGCTGGCGGCGGGCAAGTCTACGGACGAAATCAACGCCACCCTGAAGGAAATCGCCGACACCAGCATCATCACGGAGTTCTGGGTCAGCGACGAGACGGGTCGGGTCGAGTTCACCAACGTGTCGGGCCTGGACTTCACCTTCCCCACGGACCCGGACGCGGGAACCCAAGCAGCCCCCTTCGCAGATCTTCTGCTGGGCAACCGGCACGTGGTGACCCAGGGCTTGCAGCGGCGCGAAGCCGACGGCAAGCCGTTCCAGTACGTCGGCGTGGCCGGCATGGACCAGGCAAGGATCGTCCAGGTGGGGATAGAGGGATCGGAACAATAATGACTTGAGATGACCCGCAGCAGGGACCTGGCGTAGTTCGGAGCGTTTGCGAGCAGTGGGTTTGGTATCTATAATGCCGACGGCGTCCGCAAGGCCATTGATCGTTAGGAGGCAGGCAAGGTGACCATGATTGGCTACCAACCGCGAATTGAAGAAGAGGATGATGGTCGTTGGAGCGCCTGGATAGAGGAACTGCCTGGGTGTGCTGCTTGGGGCTATTCTCAAGATGAGGCGCGAGCTGCCCTTGTGGACGCCCTTGCTGCCTACTTGGAGGATATGAAAGAGACTGGTGAGCAGTATCCGCCAGCGGGCGATTCGGGAGCAGAGACGCCGATAGTTACAGCATGAGCCGTCCTCAGGACTTGGCTAGGCGGCTCAGGAATGTAGCAGCCCGGGAGTTGGTGGGCGCGTTAGAACGCGATGGGTTCACGTACCGGCGTGCTCGGAGGTCGTCTCGCGTGTACCGTCATAGCGACGGGCGACGAACCGTCGTCCATTACCATCGCTCTAACGATACTCTCACTTTAGGCACTTTGCGCAGCATCTTGAGCGGAACCCAATGGACGGAGGACGACTTGGAAAGGCTGGGATAGATTTGATCGCAACTATCGGCCTTCATCACTTATCGCACTCCAAACGACTTCTTTGACGTCATTACGCGAAAGTTATACTATCGATCCAGCGTTCAAGCCCGATGTTGCCATGCTACTCACTATCGATATTGGAAATACCGCCGTAACCATCGGGGTGTTCCGGGACGGAAGCGCCACCGAGGGGACAGGAAACGGATCCAACCCGGTAGAGCGCTTGGTGACAACCCTGCGCATGGCCACCGACTCCCGTCGCCTCGCGGACGAGTACGGCATTCTCCTGAAAAACCTGCTCGAATTCCGGGGAATCACGACGACGGACATCACCGCCGCGTGCATCTGCTCCGTAGTGCCGCCCCTGACCGGTTTGTTTGAGGACCTGTGCCGACGGTTCTTCGGGGTAGCCCCATTGCAGGTCACTTCGCAGATCGACCTGGGGATGCCAATCCGTTATGACAACCCCCGGGACGTTGGCGCGGATCGAGTCGTGGACGCCGTGGCGGCGGTGGAGTTGTACGGTGCGCCGATGATCGTGGTGGACCTGGGCACGGCCACGGTGTTTGACGCCGTGTCCCGGGACCGGGAATACCTGGGCGGGGCCATCGCGCCGGGGATTAACCTGTCCGCCGACGCGCTCTACTACAACACCTCCCAGTTGCGGCGCGTGGAACTGGTGGCGCCGGCAGAAGCGGTGGGACGGAACACGACCACGTCATTGCAGTCCGGTATCGTCCTGGGCTACGCCGGACTGGTCACAGCAATGGTGGAGCGGTTCAAAGCGGAGATTGGAGAGGACTCCAAAGTGGTGGGCACTGGCGGGCTGGTGACCGTTATCGCGGACCACTCCCCGGTGTTTGATGACATCAACCAGGAACTGACGCTGGTCGGGCTGGACATCATCTTTCGCAAGAATGTCGCGGTGGCTCCCGGATCGAGCAGCGCCGAAAACCGGAACAGGGTGAGTTGATATGGAATCCGCGCTGGCCGGCAAGAACATCGTGCTGGGGGTGACGGGGAGCATCGCCTGCTACAAAGCGCTGGACCTCGCCAGCAAGCTGGTCCAAGCCGGCGCGAACGTCGAGACAATCCTCAGCTACGGCGCGACCCAATTCGTCACCCCACTGGCTTTCCGCAGCCTGACCCATCGGGCGGTGATCACCGACACCTTTGACGCGGATTCCGAGCACAGCGTGGAGCACGTCGCGCTGGCACGGTGGGCTGACATCGTCGTGATCGCGCCGGCGACCGTACACTGCATCGCCAAGCTGGCCGGCGGGCTCGCCGACGACCCGCTGACGACCACGGTGGTCGCTACAGAGGCCCCGCTGCTGGTGGCGCCGGCCATGGACGCCAACATGTTCGACCATCCGGCGACGCAGGAGAACATCGCGCGGCTGCGCGGCCGGGGCGTGTTCCTGGCCGGGCCGGCGCCGGGCCGGCTGGCGTCGGGACTGATGGGAATAGGCCGGCTGGTGGAGCCGGCGGACCTGCTGGGGCATATCGCAGCGGCGCTGGGAAATGACGGCGACTTCGCGGGCCGCAAGGTGGTGGTAAGCGCCGGCGGAACGCAGGAGGCCATCGACCCGGTGCGGGTGATCACGAACCACTCGTCCGGTCGGATGGGATACGCGGTTGCCGAAGCGGCCCGGGATCGCGGCGCTGAGGTAGTGTTGGTCACCGCGCCGACGGCGCTCCCGGATCCGGCGCTGGTACGGACGGTGCGCGTCATGTCGGCACAGGACATGTGCGACGCGGTGCTGGAGGAGACGGCCACGTCGGATGCGCTGATCATGGCCGCCGCGGTGGCGGACTACCGCCCGGCGGTGATGGCGGAGCAGAAGATCAAGAAGACGGCCGCGGACGAGATGTCCATTGATCTGGAGAAAACGACGGACATACTGGCGACCGCGCGGGGGAATTTCGTGCGCGTTGGGTTCTCAGCCGAGAGCGAGAACCTGGAGGCGAACGCCGCCGACAAGGTGCGGCGCAAAGAGTTAGACCTGATAGTAGCCAACGATATTACGGAAGAAGGCAGCGGGTTTGGCGTGGACACGAACCGGGTGGTGCTGATTGACCGCGAGATGGAGGTCGAAAGGCTGCCATTGCTCACCAAGTACGAGGTGGGCCACAGGATACTGGACCGCGTTGCGACGCTGCTAAGACCGTGAATTTCGACTACAGCCTCGACAAACTCCGCGGCGACATCTTTGGCGGCCTCACCTGTTCGGTGGTGGGCCTGCCGGTGGCTCTGGCATTCGGCGTAGCATCCGGCCTGGGTCCCACTGCCGGGATGTACGGCGCCATTGCCGTCGGTTTCTTCGCGGCGGTGTTCGGCGGGACACGCTCGCAGATATCGGGCCCCACCGGCCCGATGTCCATCGCCATGGCCGTAATCGTGACGGCCCACGCCAACACGCTGGCGGAAGCGTTCACCATCGTGGTGTTGGCCGGGTTCATCCAGGCAGCGCTGGGATTGGCCCGCATCGGCCGGTTTGTGGCATACACGCCCTACTCGGTAATTTCAGGATTCATGACGGGGATCGGCGTGATCATCATGATCGTGCAGATCGCGCCTTTCCTGGGGTCGCCGGTGGCGGTTGGAGGAGTCATCGGGGCGGTTAACTCCCTGCAGGAAACGTTTACCAGCGTGAACTTCCACGCCCTGGCGGTGGCCGCCGTCACGCTGGTAGTGGGCATCCTGTGGCCGCGTCCCTTCCGCAAGTACCTGCCCGCCCCGCTGGCGGCAATGGTCGTGGGTTGCGCCCTGGGTATTCTATGGCTGAGCGACCTGCCGGTAATCGGCGAGGTGCCGACCGGTTTGCCGGAGCTGCAGATCCCGGTGTTCTCGGTAGGGTTCATCCTGGGCGCCCTGGAACCGGCGCTGGTGCTGGCGCTGCTCGGTTCCATCGACAGCCTGCTGACCTCGCTGATCGCGGACTCGCTGACGCGGACCCGGCACAATCCCAACCGTGAGCTGATCGGCCAGGGCATCGGCAACATGATCGCCGGTTTCATCGGCGGCCTCCCGGGCGCCGGCGCGACGCTGGGGACTGTGGTGAACATACGGTCCGGTGGGAACACGCAACTTTCCGGAGCGATTCGCGCCGGCGTGCTGCTCGCGCTGGTTCTCGGCTTGGGCCGGTATGTTGAGGCGATCCCCCACGCGGTTCTGGCCGGTATCCTCATGAAGGTGGGCTGGGACATCATGGACTGGCGGTTCGTGACGCGCCTCCACCAGATGCCGCGCGAACACCTGGTGGTCATGCTGATGACCTTCGTGCTCACCGTGTTCCTCGACCTGGTCACCGCCATTGCCATCGGGCTGATCGCGGCGGGCATGGCCAGCGCCCGTCTCCTGGAGCGCCAGGAACTCGACAGCGTGGTGTCCGTGCCATTGCTTGACCAGACCTTCCTGTCTCCGGAATTGGACGCCGACAAAGATGACGCGTTCTCCGCCCGGGTCGGTCTGGTGTCGATGCGTGGTCGTTTCTCGGTGGCCTCCTCGAGCAACCTGGTCAGTACCATCGGCCAGGACATCCAGGAGCACGAGGTGGTGATATTCGACTTCACCGAGACCGCGTACATGGACGACAGCGCGGCAATGGTGGTGGAGCAGATGATCGACGTCGCCATGGACGAGGACACGGAACCCATCGTCATGGGGCTTTCCGGTCCCGTGGAGCGTAACCTGCGCGCGCTGAACACGCTGCACCGCGTCCCGGCGGACCGTTTTGTCAACAACCGGGACGAGGCGCGGGAAGTCGCGGAGAATATACTGAGAGCGTAATCTCGTAGACAGGGTTGGCTTGCCTCGCCAACCGGTACATGGAGGACGACAATGCGTATCGGAGTATTTGTTGGGGCGTCGACGGCCGACCTGATGAGCCTGGACGAATTGATCGGGCGCATCAAGCAGGCGGAAGAGGACGGGTTCGACAGCTTCTGGGTGCCGCACATCTCGGCGCGAGGCTATGACGCCCTGACCGTCCTGGCCCTGGCCGGCGCGCAGACCAGCCGGATTGAGCTGGGCGTCGGCGTTGTGCCCACCTATCCGAGGCACCCGGTGGCGATGGCGCAACACGCGTTGACCACCGCAGCGGCGACCAGCGAACGCTTTCTGCTGGGGCTCGGCCCGTCCCATCGGCCGGGCATCGAGGGGAGTTTCGGGCTGTCCTATGACCGGCCGGCGTTGCACACGATGGAATATCTGTCGGTGCTGCGCCCGCTGATGAACGAGGGGCGCGTGCAGTTCTCCGGCGAGTTCTACAACGTGAACGCCGAGCTGGACGTGCTGGACCGTCCCAAGTGTCCGGTGCTGATCTCGGCGCTGGCGCCGCGCATGCTGCGGCTGGCCGGCGAGTTGGCCGATGGAACCATTACGTGGATGGCGGGGCCGCGAACCATACGGGAGCACATCACGCCGAGGATCGGACGGTCAGCCGATGCCAGCGGCCGCGATGCCCCGCGCGTGTGCGTGGGCCTGCCCACGTCGGTGTGCGACGACGAGGGCGCGGGGCGGCGGCAGGCAGCCGAGGCCTACGAGCGGTACGGCCAACTGGTGAACTACCGCCGCGTGCTGGACATCGAAGGCGTTGAAGGCCCGTCGGAGGTGTGCGTAGTAGGCAACGAGGACTCGCTGCGCCGCCAACTGGAGGATTTCGCCGCTGGCGGCGCCACGGACTTCATGGCCAACATCTTCGCCGGCGAAGGCGACAGCGAGACCGGCCCGCGCACCTACGCCGCGCTGAAGGATTTGGTGGGACGAGTGTAAAATACGATGCAAACACGTATGCTTGTACCCCCGAGTCCGGTACGGGAGGAACACCATGAGAGAGCGTTCGCCCGCCACCCTGACACCCTCGGCACAACTTGGGCAACTGGTTCAGCATTTAGAGCGGTTGCGCACTGTGCCGGAAGGTGAGCGTTGGCCTTCCAGTGAACCGCCTGATGATGCGGCGTTTCGTGACGCCAGAGCCTTCCTTGACCGTCTGCCTTTCCCGATGGCGGCGCTGCCTCACATATCACTGGCCGACGACGGCGAAGTGAATTTCGCCTGGGACTGCGGGGGTCTCCATATAGACTTGGGTTTTTATGGCACGGGGACATTTTCTTACTACGCCCGTGGGTCTGACGGCCGGGAGTACTTCGGGGACGACCTTTTTGCGAGTCGCCCGCTGCCGGCGGACTTGGAACTTTTACTGCGGGTGTAATGCCGTATGCCATGCCAGGCACCGCACCTTGACGAAACCATCAGCGCCGCCTCCGACGTGTCTCCCGGTGTTGTCCTGGATAACGAGCAACTGCTACGCTCTCTGTTCAATCCTGACCACATCAAAGACGGCGTACTTCAAGTCGCGGCCATACCACTGCGCGACCTTCAGTCGCGTGGCTTCTCCGTCAATCGCTTGTCGCACGTCACCCCGCAGTTCGTTAACGAGGGCATAAACCGTTTGCTCGCCGGCCGGCCTCGCTACTCTGAGGGCGTGGCCCGGTTCAGCGCCCAGACTGTGCGCAGTATTCAGGTTGACGGCCGTCAAATTTTCGTGGTAATTGACACGGCATTTCCGGATAACATTGGACACGCCTCCATCTATCTATCCGATCTTTCCATGCCGCAAAGTCAGGCGCGTCGGATGCGGGAGAGACTCCTTCCGCTGTTGCAACCGCGGATGTCTGTCGCTGAAGCGTTTGCCGTGTAGTCCAATAGACTGGAGTACAGATGTATGCGGCGCTGAAGGACCTGGGTAAGAGAGGGTATCTGCTTTGCGTGCCCTTGCTAAAATGCGGGGTGGAACCGCCACGAAAAGGTCCGGTATGGACGCTCAAACCATCGCAATCATCGGGGTGGGAGCAACACTCATCGCCGTATTCATGCCGCCGTTGATCATGCTGGTACGCCGCGTTGATGACCTGAACAACCAGGTCAGTCGGCTTACCCAGGTCGTAACCGCGCTGGCGAACCACGGCCACGATGCGGATGGCGCGGCGACGTTCACGCTGCCGGCGGATTAACCCTTCGGCGGATGGTCTCAAAGACCGCTGGCGCTGCGGGATTTGGCGGGACGGGTTTAAATCACCAACTGGAGGAATATTGAACACTCAAAGTCAAGATGACAATATGAACGAACTACTGCAAAGTCTCTCAGAATCGGAGGGCACTGCCTCTATGCTGGAGATCGTTCAATCTCAGATCGAAGAACTGCATGGTTTTGAGGAAACTTTCCAGCGTATTACCGAAAGTTTTCTTGAAGCGCAAGAAGATGTTCGGTCTGTGCTGGAAGAAAAAATCCAGGATGGCTCAGCAACACTGACTGAAGCTTTGTTATGGAGCCAAAACACCTTGGCATTTGAAACTTACCAAGCCATTTCGCATTTGCGCATCAAGTCCATACAAACATTAACGGAACTGCTCAAGATGAATGTCCATCTGGAACGAATTGAAATGGCTTTGGAAATGGGTAAAGATAGCTGAAGAACCCGAAACTGCACTTACATCTGCCCCAAAGCGCTGTGCTCAGTATGTCCGTCTGAACCAGTTGACGCTGGCAATGGCATATCTAACAATGCAGAAGCGGTTGCACTCCTTCACACCACCACCTCCCTGAACCGCGGTATCGCCTCAGTACGCAGGTCCGGCTCTATCAGCCCGGCGCGCATGGCACTGAATAACAGGTAAGAGGCAATATCGTCAAATCGGATCAATACCCGCGGCGCGCAGGCGGGCCTCCAGTTGTGCGACGCGGGCTTCAGCGGAGGCTTGGGCGGCCTCGGCGGAAATCCGGGCAGCCTCGGATTCGGCGTGGCTGCGGAGCCATTCATCCGCTGCCGGGTCATACAGCCGCAGCTCGCTGTCCACCACGCACAAATCCAGACCCAGCAGCTCGCTGTGGCCCCGCAAGGTGCCAGTGGCGTCCCGTGCCACTGGCAACGGCTGGTATTCTCCTGTCGCGTTCAGGACTTCGCCCACCAACAACTCAGGTATCAGCTCCCCGCCCTGCGGGTCAAACCGCCAGTATTCACTCACCGCCATGGCGGCGTAGCGGTCCCGCTTCCATCCCGCGTCGTCCGCAGCGGTTCCCTCTGAAGCGATTTCCAGCACAAAGTCCGGCGTCAGTCCTCCTTCCCGCCATACCCGCCAGGACGGCCGGGGTGGACTTTCCGCCGCGCCGAACACCACCATAATATCCAGCGCCAGCCGCGCTTCGGCGTCGTTCATCCGGTAGAACACGAACAAGTCGCCGGCAACGTAGACGTCGGGCTGGTCCTGGTAGCGTATTGACAGTGCGCTTTGCACGTAACGGCGGGCGTTGCCCTGGAGTTCGGATTCGGGAACTTTTTCCTCTTCGGGATAGACCGCGTTCGGGTCTTCGCCGGGCAGCAAGGGGAGGCCGGCCGGGTGCCGCGCTGTGGTGGTCATGGGCGGATACCTCCTTGGAGCAGGCCAGGGCGGGAGTTCACGCGTACCCGGTTTCGCTGGAACCGTCATCGCGAGCGAAGCGCGGCAATCTCGTCAGGGCAATGGGGGCCGCCGCAGGAACAAGATCGCCACGTGGCTGTGCTTCTCGCGGTGACAAACCGGGTACGAATGAGAGGCCGGAGGCGCTGGGACGACGCCGGGTCAGCCCATCGCTTCCTTGAAGCGCCGTATCGCCTCGATGTGCTGGTCCGGACCCTTAAGGCCGGCGCGCATGGTGTTGACCGAGAAGTGGGTAGCTCCGGCGTCGTTCCAATCGGCGGCGAGCTTGTTCCAGTCGTCGGGGTTGTTGCTTTCGGCGAGCGAGGCGCGGCCTTCGACGCCGATGGCGGCCGGGTCACGGCCGTAACCGCGCGCCAACTCGCGCATCTCCTCCAGACGTTCGCGGCCGGCGCCGTCGGGCTGGAACTGCGGGAACCAGCCGTCGCCCATGCGGGCGATGCGTCGCACCACCTGGGGCGCGCCGCCGCCGAACCAGACCGGGATGGGTCGCTGCACCGGCAACGGGTTGATGCCGGCGTGGGTGATCTTGTGGTAACGGCCCTCGTAGTTCACGACCTCCTGGGTCCAGAGCATTCGCATGACTTCGACCTGCTCGGCGGAGCGACGGCCGCGGTTCTCCCAGTTCTCGCCCAGGGCCTCGAACTCGACCTCGTTCCAGCCCACGCCGATGCCCAAGCGCAGGCGGCCGTTGGTGAGCACGTCGACCTCCGCCGTCTGTTTGGCCACCAGCGCGGTCTGGCGCTGGGGCAGGATGATGATGCCGGTGCAGAACTCGATCTTTTCGGTCAGCGCGGCAAGGTACCCGAACATCACGAAGGGTTCGTGGAACATATCGTCCTTGTTGTAGGGCCGGTTCCACTCGGCGCGCTGGGTATGATCTGCGCCCAGGACGTGGTCGAAGACCAGCAGGTGCTCGTAGCCCAGCGCCTCGGCGGCCTGGGCAAAATCCTTGACGGCGATGGGGTCGGCGCCGATTTCAGTCTGGGGGAAGATGGCTCCGAGTTGCATGGTGTTGGCTCCTTGGTTGGGCTTCGCGCACGAGCGCCAGATCATTGTATAGACCGGGGCGGATTGGCGCTATTGGATTGGATGGGATGCCGGGGCTGACCGTAATCCGCTGTCTGAATCAGGATCCACAGGACTATCCGATTTTCGGTATTTTGGCCGCGCTCAGTATCGCCGGATCGATCTTTGTAATCCACAAATCCGGTATTGCCTGATTCTAACGACGACTTTGAAAACGCCCACACGAGATTGACGCGTTGCGCTCGCCATTACGGTTCGAGTAAAGGTGGGCCCGCATGAGGGTTTGCGTGCGTTTGCAACCTGGGTTGCGGGTTGGTATATTTTAACTGTCCTTTGGGACACTAGATGCGCGGCCCAGTTGGGGCCGAATAGATGAGCGGCTCTTGTGGAGCCGATTAGCCAGGGCCCTCCGGGGCCCTTTTTACATGGGGATGAGGATGACGTCGGGAACCTTCGCAGGGTTTGTGGATGTCGGGTTCCTGCGCGCCGCGGGAGCAGTTGCACTCAAGGAACGTGCGTCAGGGCTCAATCCCAACGCCGCAGAGGTGGTCAACTGGCTGCGCCGGCTGGGCAACGAGGGACTGGGCGGCGCGTCCTTTCTGCGAGCCTACTGGTACGACGGGGCGTTTGACCCTTCACACCACGATTACCCGGGCCAACGGAGCCTGTTCGACGCCATCGCTCGCACCCACGGTATCCAGCTCCGCACCGGCCACATCGCCGAACATCCCAACCCGATACAGCCAATGATACGCAGAGCACTGCGACAAACTGCGACGGACCTGGGCATAGAACCTGAGCGTTTACTGGACGCGTTCGATCGCCGGTGGCAATTCCGCCCGATACGCCAGCAGAAGGGCGTTGACACGCTGATCGCGCGGGACATGGTGCGGCTGGCGCAACGCCCGGTATACAACACCGCAGTGCTATTCGCCGGGGGCCGCGACTTGGCGGAAGCGGTTCGAACAGCCCAGGATTTCGGCGCTCGGGTCGTGGTAGCGACGCCTCGAAATCAAGGCGTTGCCCATGAGTTGGTTCAACTCGCGGACGACGTCATCACGATTGCAGAGCAAGACCTGCAACTTATGCTGCGGCCTCGGCCGCAGCGGACGGGTTAGCTCAGGGTTACACCTGCCGCTGCTTCGGATCCAGGCGGTCGCGCAGCCAGTCTCCCAGCAGGTTCATGCTGAGCACCACCAGCATGATGGCCAGGCCGGGGAACATCGCCACCCACCAGCCCACCGGGGACGTGATCAGCACGCGGCCGTCGGCGACCATCAGACCCCAGGCCGGTTGCGGCGGCGGAATGCCGGCTCCCAGGAAGCTGAGGGTGCTTTCCAGGATGATAACGAAGCCCACGTTCAGCGTGGCCAGCACGATGACGCTGTTGAACACGTTGGGGAACACGTGGCGGAACATGATGCGCGGATGGGACGATCCGGACACCTGCGCCCGCGCAATGAAATCCTGCACCCGTACCGCCAGTGTCTCTCCACGGACCAAGCGAGCGTAACGCGACCACATCAACAGGACCAGCACGGTGATCACCGTCCCCATGCTGGCGCCAATCGCGGCGACCAGTACCAGGGCCAGCAGGATGATGGGGATCGATAATGAAATGTCCACAAGTCGCATCACCACGCCATCGACCAGACCGCCCGTATATCCGGCAATGATCCCCAGGCCGGTCCCGATAACGCCGGCGATGAAGATGGCGATCACGGCGGTGACCACGGAGACGCGAGCCCCATACATGATGCGGGTAAGAATGTCCCGGCCCACGCGGTCGGTGCCGAGAAGGTGATCGGTGGTGCCACCCTCCATCCACACCGGCGGGAGCAGCTTGGCGCTCAGGCTTCCCAGTTTCGGATCGTGGGGAGCGATGAAATCTGCAAAAGCCGCGGGGATCACCAGCACGACGAGCAGCAGCATGATGGGCAGGACCGGGTAGCGCCGAACCTCGGCGAAAATCTTGCCGACACTGCGCCCGCCGGCATCCTCAACGGGAGCTACGGCCTCTTCAGCGACAACAGGTCCGCCTATTCGGTCGTCTGCAGCCATGGTAATCGCTCCTTGGAAAGTGGGCCGAACACGCCGTTCTACGAGTAGCGGATGCGCGGGTCGACGTAGGCGTAGGCGATATCAACCAGCAGGTTGGCTACGATGTAGACCAGACAGAAAGTAATGACCACGGCCTGAACGACAGGGAAATCACGCGCCGCGGTTGCGTCCACGGCCAACCGACCAACGCCCGGCCAGGCAAACACGAACTCGATGGACACCGACCCCACCATAAGAGAACCGATGATCAGGGCGAAATAGGTGAAAGGAGCGATCGCCGCATTGCGCAGGCAATGTTTCCAGATGACCTTCCACTCCGGTATTCCCTTGATCCTGGCCAGCTTCACATACTCGGAGTCGAGCACATCAAGCATGGACGACCGCACCAAGCGCATCAGCGCCGCCACCTGGAACCAACCGATGGCAACGGCGGGCAGGATGAACGATAGCACCCCGTGTTCCTTGCCGGACACGGGGAACCAGCCAAGTTGGACCGCAAAAATCCACATCATCATCAGGCCCAGCCAGAATGCCGGCAGCGACTGGCCAAACAGCGCGATGGTTTTCCCGATGTAGTCAAGCGGGGTGTCTTTTTTGACCGCCGATAAAACCCCGATGGGGATTGCCACGACCACCGCCACGATTACGGCCACACCCGCGAGGGCAGCCGTATTGGGCAGGCGCTCCAGGACCAGGCTGATGGCGGTCCGGCCGCGGATACGCAAGGACTCACCAAAATCACCCTTGAGGGCATTACCCAAGAAGGTGAAATATTGGACGTGGATCGGTCGGTCCAGCCCCCAGGCCGCGCGAACGCGGGCGGCGTCGGCGGGAGTGGCTTCCAGGGGAAGCATCACATCCAGCGGGTCGCCGGATATGCGCGCCAAGGTGAACACCACCACTGTCAGCACCAACAGGGCCAGAATGGATTGGCCAATTCTGAATATGATGTAGCGCTGCATGGCATTCACCCATTGTCGCGAATCGGCGGCTATTGGACTTGATCAACGCTAACGCTTCGTAATTCGCCCGATGGTACGTGTAATCATTTCAACAGTCAACGTTATCCAGCGAAATTCGTGAAAGACGGAACGGCGTGCAATCCGGAAGCGCCGAGAAGCGCCACGGCGGGATTACACGCCGCACGGGCGTGAGCCCGACCCTAACGGGCCGAAGTGATGTACTCGGTGTGAGTGAAGCTGGCGTTGATGTTGCCGGGCCACACGTACTCGCCGATCTCGCGAGGATCCATCACCAACTGCGCCGGCAGCCAGACGATGGGGGCCTCGGAGTAAAGGTCAAACTTGAGGTCGCCCAGCTCCCTGAGAGCGTCGGATTTCACCACTGGATCCATGGACTGCGTGGCCTTGTTGTACAGGATGTCCGTCTTGGGATCGACGGAGGTCCGCCAGAAGCCGGTGGGGCCACTGCGGTTGTAGCCGTTCACCGTGATCTCGGCCGGGCGGTACGTTCCCCGGGAGGCGGCAATGGTGCCGTGAGTCTTGCCGGGGCGGTAGTAATCGGCGCGGTAAGTTGACCACTCAACGGCTTCCGACGTCACATCGATGCCCACGTTGGTGAGGTAGGTATAAGTCGCCTCGCCCATGGGGATCATCTCGGGCACGCCGGGGAGTTCGGTGAGCAGGAGCTTGAGCTTGTAGCCCTCGTATCCCGCCTCCTTCAGCAACTGGCGTGACCGCTCCGGGTCGAACCCGTACTTGTCCTCGAATTCTTCCAGCCAACGGGGATTGTAGCCGGGCAGAGAGGGATGATAACCCCATACTGTGTGGGGCTGACCGATGCCGTCGAACAGCTGCTCGTTGATTTCGTGACGGTTGATGGCCCGGTTGATGGCCTCCCGCACCCGAACGTCCAGATGCGGCTCATCGGCATAATAGAAGCAGGGCGGTTCGTCGGATTCCTTCAGGCACTCGCTGCCGAACTCAGGGTTGTATACGCCTCCAATGATGAACGTGACTTGGAGGGAAGGGAGTTGGCTCTGCACGACTTGCAATCCTGCCGCCACGGCTTCGGCGTGGAGCTCGCGGCTCACTTCCCCGATCTGCACCTGACCCGTCTTGAGCTGGGCCAAACGGGTGTTTTCTTCTGGGATCAGGACAAATTCCAGCTCTTCAAAGAAGGGCGAGCGTCGGTAGTGGTCGGGGATGCGAGAATACAGTAGGTTCACGTCCAGGGTGCGCTCCTCCAACTGCCACGGCCCCACTCCGGCCGGTTTGGTGTCGTAGCCTGCCAGACCCTCCGCTTCGAACTGAGCCTTGGAGTACATGAACAGGTTCCCCTGTTGGGCGGAGGCGAAGAAGTCGACGATGGAGTTGGGGACCTGGAGGTTGAACTGGACCGTGGTGTCGTCCAGCGCCACCACGTTTTCCTGTACGACGTCGTAGGTATCGCCGAACAACTCCCGGAAGGTGCCGGTATCGCTGGCGATGGCGTCCTCCTTGACGATCAGCCCGGTGCTGTGGGGAACGTCATGGGCGCTGAAGTTTCCAAAACCCCGCTGGAAGGGCACGTCGTCCCGAAGCTGGAACGTCCATTGCGTACCGTCAGCGCTGGCCTCCCAGGAGGTGGCCAGGCCCGGTTGCAGGGACCCGTCGAACCGGTCGGTGTGGACCAGTGGATCAGTGAACGGCCGGACCTGCATATTGGCGGCGGTGGTTGTCCCCAGCCAGGAGCCGGCCAACTGCTGCACCGGCGGAATGGACGCGATGCGGAGTCGACCACCCACTTCGGTGACGGCCTGGGCTGCGGTGGGTGTGTTGGTCGGTCTCGGCGTGGCAGTGGCCACGATGGTTACGGCTGGTGTGGGCGGCAGAGGCGAGGGCCGGATGGAGGCCGCTGTAGGTTCGGCGGCGGCCGGCTGCTGCGTGGTCGTTTCTGCAGCCGGCTGCTCGACGGCGCCGCCGCAAGCGACGATTAGCAGAGTTCCGATGGTCAGGACGGCGGTGACCAGGACAGAGCGTGTCGACATCTTCACTCCTCCATATCGGGTAGCGCGTGGCATATCGGATGGATTACGTCAGTTGCGCTGTCAGGCTCCTCGACGCGAAGCGGCAGCATTCGTGTGCATGTTCCGTAAATAATACAGATAATTCTCACGATTACAACCGAAATATTGACAATATTAAGACGGTATTCGTATATTTTCTCTCAATGACGCATGTTTACCTCTCACGGACTATTTGAACCGGTTCGAAGTTTCCAATGATCCCGCATTTGCGGTTCGCCATCGCAAACAAGGCAAGCATGCGCGGTGCCGACTGAGAAAGCCCCGAGAACCGGGCCGGGCTGCAGGCGTCGACAAAAGAAAGCGGCCCGCCGATGGCGGGCCGCTTGAGTGCAACCGCAGGATCTGGTCAGGACAAACCCGATCAAACCTGCCGTTGCTTGGGGTCCAACCGGTCGCGCAGCCAGTCGCCCAGCAGGTTCATGCTGAGCACAACCAGCATGATCGCCAGGCCCGGCAGCAGGGAGACCCACCAGCCTTTTTCGGATGCCACCAACTCACGGCCATCGGCCACCATCAGGCCCCACGCCGGATTGGGTCGCGGGACGCCGGCCCCCAGGAAACTCAGGGTGCTTTCGAGGATGATGACGAACCCCACTTGCAGCGTCGCCAGCACCACCAGGCTATTGAACACGTTGGGCAGGATGTGCTTGAACATGATGCGCACGTGGCTGGAACCCGCGACCTGGGCGCGGGAGATGAAATCCTGCACCCGCACGGCCAGGGTCTCGCCTCGAGCCAGTCGGGCGTAGCGAGACCACAGGAGCACGACGATGACTCCGATGACGGTACTGGTCCTGGGACCCAGCGCCGCCACCAGCACCAACCCAAGGAGGATGATCGGGATGGATAACGAAAT
This sequence comes from Dehalococcoidia bacterium, assembly GCA_965203985.1. Classification (GTDB taxonomy): domain Bacteria; phylum Chloroflexota; class Dehalococcoidia; order Lucifugimonadales; family UBA3495; genus Bin87. The sequence continues at coordinate 52,936 of CBDBDS010000011.1, read as the reverse complement.
GTCCACCAGGCGCATGATCAGCGCGTCAACCCATCCGCCCCAGTATCCAGCCGTGATCCCCAGAGCGGTGCCGATGATGCCGCTGACCACAATGGCGATCATGGCGATGACCACGGAGATGCGACTGCCGTAAAGGATGCGGCTCAGAATGTCACGGCCAACCTTGTCGGTGCCCAGGATGTGCTCGGCGCTGCCGCCTTGCTGCCAGACCGGTGGCGCCAGCCGATTGCCCAGGCTTCCCCGGGTGGGATCATGCGGGGCGATCTGGTTGGCGAATATGGCCGGAATGACCAGCACCAGCAGAAGAATCGCAATGGGGAACAGCGGGAGACGCCGGACTTCCGCGAGATAAAGGCCGACGCGGGACCGGTCCCCGGTCTCTGCGCCCTCACCGACCTCGTCGGAGGCGGCTGGGATCGTATTGGCGCGTTCTTCAGCGGCCATAAGGGAACGGTCTCCTCAAGTGATGCTGGCGGCCGGGTACAAGCCAGGTTCGCGAGCCGACCTAGCTGTATCGGATCCGGGGGTCGACGTAGGCGTAGGCGATGTCCACCAGCAGGTTCGCGGTGATGTAGACCAGGCAGAAAACGATGACCACCGCCTGGATCACGGGGAAGTCGCGGGCGATGGTGCTGTCCACGGCCAGCAGTCCGACGCCGGGCCAGGCGAACACGAACTCGATGCTGACGCTGCCCACCATCAGCGAGCCCAGGATCAGCGCAAAGTAAGTGAACGGCGCGATGGCCGCGTTGCGCAGGCAGTGCTTCCAGACCACCTTCCGCTCGGAGACACCCTTGATGCGGGCCAGCTTGACGTACTCAGTGTCCAGCACGTCCAGCATGGACGAACGGACGAGGCGCATCAGGGCAGCGACCTGGAACCAGCCGATGGCGATGGCCGGCAGGATGAAAGACCTGATGCCCGATTTGCCCGACGTGGGCACAAGCTCCAGATTGACGGCGAAAATCCACATCAGCACCAATCCCAACCAGAAAGCAGGCAGGGATTGGCCGGTCAGAGCCAGAACCTTTCCGGCGTAGTCGAAGACAGTATCCTTCTTGACCGCCGATAGGACGCCCACCGGCACGGCGATGAGCGTAGCCACCAACAGCGCCAACCCGGCCAATTGGGCCGTGGCCGGCAATCGGTCAAACACCAGGTTGATGGCCTGCTGGTCGCGGTGCTTGATGGACTCACCGAAATCACCGGTCAACGCGTTCCCCAGGAACTTGAAATACTGAACGTAGACCGGCTTGTCCAAACCCCAGGCCGCGCGGACGCGCTCGGCATCTTCCACCGTGGCTTCCAGGGGAAGCAGAACGTCCAGAGGATCGCCGGCAATGCGGGCGAGGCTGAACACGATGACGGTCAGCACCAGCAGGGCGAGGATGGATTGAACGATCCGTATCAGGATATAGCGTTGCACTATCGGCCGCCTTGTGGGTGATCAGGGGCGAATTTCCATTCGCCCCTCCGGATGTTCCAGGTGAAATAGCAGTTTGCTATTGGGCGGTGGTGATGTACTCCATGTGGGTGATGGCGGTGTTGATGTTGCCGGGCCAGATGAACTCGCCCACCTCGTTGGGGTTGATGGCGATCTGGCTGGGGATCCAGACGATGGGCACCTCGGCGTACAGGTCGAACTTGATGTCGCCAGCGGCGCGCAGGGCGTTCGCTTTGACCTCCGGATTGACCGCGGTAATGGCTTCGGCGTACAGCGCATCAAGCGCAGGATCCGGTACGATCCGCTGGAACCCTTCGGGCCCGCTCACGTTGTAGAAGCGCAGGGTCACCTCGGCGGGGCGCATGGTGCCCCGGATGGGCGCGATGGTGCCGTGGGTCTTGCCGGGGCGGTAGAAATCAGCGCGGAAGCGGGCCCACTCCATCTCCTCGGCTTCCACTTCGATCCCGATGTCGGACAGGTAGGTGAACGCGGCCTCGGCCATTGGGATCATCTCAGGCACACCGGAAAGCTGGGTGATGATGAGTTTGAGAGGATAGCCCTCGTGCCCAGATTCCTTGATGAGTTCGCGGGCGCGGTCGGGATCGAAGCCATACTTCTCGTCGAACTCACGGGACCAGCGGTCGTTCCAACCGGGGAGGCTGGGGTGGAAGCCCCACACGGGGTGAGGGGACCCGAATCCGCTGAACAGCGTCTCGTTGATCTCCTCACGATTGATGGCGCGGTTGATTGCCTCTCGCACCCGGATATCCAGGTGCGGGTCCGACGGGTCATGATAGGGGCTGTGCGGGGAGTAGATACCACCCATGACGAAAGCGACCTGGATGGAGGGCAGTTCGCTCTCCACGATGATCATTCCGCCTTCCTTGGCCTCAGGATGGAGGTCCCGGTTGACCTCGGCGATCTGTACCTGACCGGTCAGCAGATTGGCCAGGCGGGTGGCCGGCTCCGGCGTGTTGATCTGCTCCATTTCGGACCAGTGCGGGGTCTGGCGCCAGTGATCCTCGACTCGGGAGTAAAGGAGATTCCCGCCAACACCAAGCTGACGGCTTTCGTACCGCCAGGGACCGGTGCCAACCGCACCGTCGATGTATCCGGGCTCACCTTCCGCGTCCCATTGGTCCTTGCTATATATGAAGTAGTTGCCCTGCTGTGCAGAGACGACGAAATCCATTGCAGCTTCGGGGCGCAGCAGGTTGAACTCCACCGTGTAGTCATCGATAACCTTGATGTTTTCGAAAAGCTCGTCAACGGTCTGGCCGAACAATCCGCGGAACAGCCCGGTGTCGGTGGCAATGGCCTCTTCACCGATAATCAAGGCGGCGGAGTGGGGAACGTCGTTCGCGGTGAACTCGCCCCAATCACCGTGGAATGGTATCCCCTCCCGGAGGCGGAACACCCACTGGGTGCCGTCAGCCTTGGAGATTTCCCATTCCGTCGCCAGGCCAGGCTGCAGGGAGCCGTCGAAGCGGTCGGTATGCACCAGCGGTTCAGCAAAATGGCGCACCTGAGCGTTGGCTGACGTGGTGGTGCCCAGCCATCCTCGGACCAGTTCCTGGACCGGTGGGGTCACCGCAATCTTGAGGCGTCCACCGACGGTTGCGGACTGCTGGGCGACCGAAGGCGTGTTGGTGGGCCGCGGGGTGGCGGTTGCTACGATGGTGGGAACAGCCGTCGCTTCCTGAGAACCCGCCTGGGCCGGCGCGGTCGTGGCCGCGGGAGCGGACCCACCGCCGGACTGCTGGGCAGCCGGCGCGGTCGTGGCAGCGGGAGCGGCGGGCGCGGGTTCCTCGGCAGCGCCGCCGCAGGCGATGCCCACTATCAGGAGAAGTGAGGCAGCGACGGTCAGCACAATCGTTGGTTTGAGCACCATAATCCCTCCTGAGGAATGCTACCCGCCACTCTGCGTGCTACGGCCTACGGTTTCCGCATGCCTGTCCGGGCGGGACACAGTGCCGCATTATATTCGAATGGATTGGCGATTGCACTACGATCTAGCCTGATGGTATGCGTGCGGGACAACCGCGACGCTTTTGATAATTACATCGTACTATTATCACGAAATGCGTAATGACCGTATCCGCAATTTGATCCCGGACACGGGCACGATACAGACAAACGAGCACGCAAAAGCGTTGCCCAAAAGGGCGAACGCAAAGGAAAAGGGCGCTAAGCCAGTAAAGGCTAACCGCGTTCCAGGCGGGCCAGGCTCACCAGGAGCCGTTTCAAACCGGCGCCGGGGAAGTTGACGGTGGCCTGTTCCGTGTCACCACTGCCTTCGACTTCCTGGACGACACCCTCGCCGAAGGTGGGATGGCGGACGATTTCGCCCACCGCCAGGGGCACGCGCTCCGGTTCCGGTTCCGATGATGGACGGCGGCTGGACGTCCACTCAGTGAGGCGTTCGTCGATGTTGCCGCGCAGCCGTCCCCGCGTGGCCTCTCCGCCGGTTCCCGAGCCGTCGCCGAGGCGGGTGCGGGAAGCACGCCGCTCCTGTGCGTAGGCGCCGCCGATGACCACATCGCCGCTGCGGGAGGACCGGGACGAGTTCAACCCATAGGTGTCGGCGCGGGACCCAGGCGGGCGGTCCAGAGCGGGGGAAGCCAGCACCTCTTCAGGGAGCTCTTCGAGGAAGCGCGAGGGCAGAGATACCCCGCCCGACGACGGATAACGCCGGCGGAAGGCGCGCAGGAGATAGAGCCGCTCCTTGGCGCGGGTCATGCCCACGTAGCAGAGGCGACGCTCCTCTTCGATTTCGGCCAGCGTGTCCATGGAACGGCTGTGGGGGAGCAGACCTTCCTCCATCCCGGCCATCATCACCACTCGGAATTCGAGACCCTTGGCCTGGTGCAGGGTGATCAGCGTGAGCGAGTCCTCGGACTGCTCGTAGGTATCGACGTCGGATACCAGCGAGACCCGTTCCAGGAATGCGCCGAGGCCATCGGCAGAGCCATCCCCAGAGGGGCCGTAGTCTTCGGCGAGGCCGCGAAGCTCCAAGATGTTCTCCCAGCGTTCGTCGCCGTCGTCCTGGGCATGGATGTGCTTGGCCAGGCCGGACATGTCCAGGGTGCGGTCGAGCAGATCAGCGACGCCCAGCTCGCGGGAGGCCTCGGTGAGCCGGTCCAATGTGACGGACAGGTCGGCCATGGCGCGGGCGGCGCGGGCGGTGACTGCAATGGGGCACGGCAGCTTTTCAGTTCGCGCGGCGGCGACCTCGCGCATGGCCTGCCGGCTGGTCAGGCCCCGCTGGGCGGCGAAGGCAGTCAGTTGCTGGACGGACTTGGCGCCGAGACCCCGGGGCGGCTGGTTGATCACGCGCTGCAGGCTGACCTCGTCGTCGGGGTTGAAGATGACGCGCAGGTAGCAGACGGTGTCCTTGATCTCCTTGCGGTGGTAGAAGCGTACCCCGCCGACCAGCCGGTAGGGGATGCCCTGGCGCATGCACTGGTCCTCGAAGGCGCGGCTCTGCGCGTTGATCCGGTACATGATGGCGCAGTCGCCGTTGCGGAACCGGCCGGTGCGGCTGAGCCGCGACACCTCGTCCACGGCCCACAGGGCCTCGTCCTCTTCGCTGAAAGCCTCGTGCAGGGTGACAGGGTCGCCGGTCGGATTGCTGGTGAACAGTTCCCGCTCGATGCGCTCGGCGTTGTTGGCGATGACGCCGTCCGCAGCCCGCAGAATGTTCTTGGTGGAGCGATAGTTTTCACCCAGGCTGATAACCGTGGCGCTGGGAAAATCGCTCTGGAAGCTGAGGATGTTGCCGATGTCGGCATTGCGCCAGGCATAGATGCTTTGGTCCGGATCGCCAACGACACACAGATTCTGATGTGGCCCGGTCAGGAGTTGGGCCAGGCGATACTGGGCGACGTTGGTGTCCTGGAACTCGTCGATTAGGAGATAACGGTAGCGCCGGTGGTATTGCTCCTGCACCTCCGGGTCCTGCTGCAAAAGGTGCGTGGTGCGTACCAGCAGGTCGTCGAAATCCAGGGCGTTCTGCCGGGTCAACGCCTCCTCGTAGTAGCGATAGACGCGGGCGCAGGTGTCTATCCAGTGCGCGCCGTACTCGTCGTCGCTGTCGTAAGCGGCCCGCGCCATGGCGTGCGAGTCCTGCAGGACACTCTTCGCCGCCGAGATGCGCGACAGCACGGCCCGTGGGTTGTACCGCTTACTGTCCACGTCGGCCAGTTGCATGGCCGACTTAAGGGAGTCGATCTGGTCGTCCTGGTCGTAGATGGTGAAGTTCCGGTCCAGACCCACCCGCTCACCGTGCCGGCGCAGGATGCGGGCGCAAACCGCGTGGAACGTGCCCATGGTCACGTCCTCGCTGCGACTGAGGAGCAACCGGTCGAGGCGTTCGCGCATCTCGCGGGCGGCCTTGTTGGTAAACGTGACGGCGAGTATTTGCCACGGGTTGACGCCGCGCTCGCCGACCAGATACGCAATGCGATGAGTGATGACCCGCGTCTTGCCCGAACCGGGACCGGCTACGATCAAGAGCGGGCCGTCCGTGGTAATGACGGCCTGCTGTTGCGGTTCGTTCAGACCCTGCAGGATGGCCGGAGCGCCGCCGGACTGGGGTTGTGGTTGGGTTGTTCCGGTGTCCAAGTCGGCCAGTTCCGGAGCATCCCAGTACGGCGACGACGCCGGTTCCTCCCAGTAAGGAGACGACGCCGGCCCATCATGACGGGCCGGCGCGGTTTCAGAGAAACTGGACTGGAGCGACATGGGCGATCAGTAGTGGCGCAGTTCGACGACGTTGTCGTCCGGATCGTAGATGTAAAGGGAGATGCCGTCACCGTGGGAGCCCCAGCGCTTGCCGGGACCGGCCTGGATGTCGATGCCGGCGTCCTCGAAGCGGGCCTTCAGCGCGTCCATGTCGGTCTGGTCGATGACCATGCAGAAGTGGTCCTGGTTGCGGACGTCGTCGCGGCCGTTGGGGATCTCATCGGACGCAAAGAAATCGATGATGGTGTCGGCGTTGATCCGGGCCGAGGGGAAGCGCACTTCGCCGGCACGCCACTGCTCGACGCGTTCGGCCTGGAGACCCAGCACCTCGGTGTAGAAGCGCAGAGATTCCTCCACGTCCCTGGTGCGCAGGACGATGTGGTCCATCTCGGTGATCTTGACCAGGGGCTGGGTGATGCGTTCGAACCTGGTTGCGGTTGCCATGCTGGCCCTCCTGAGTGGTGTCGCGGTTTCAAAAACGATGTGGCTGCATTATATGGGCCGCCCGGAAGAAAGTCATCCGAACGCATGACGATGCGAAGCCAAGAGCCAAAGGCGGAGCGAGACTGATGTCTGATACAATAAATGGGCGTCAACCAACGCTGCTATACGGGCTCCGCCGACCGTACTTCGGCAGGCCCGGTACGAAACGGAGAGGTGGCCGAGTGGTTGAAGGCGCCGGTCTCGAAAACCGGTATACCCCTCTGGGGTATCGCGGGTTCGAATCCCGCTCTCTCCGCCATTTATACATCGTAAATCATTGGTCAAAACGCCCGTTTCCTACTCGCGTCAAGTAGGAAACGGCTATTTTTATGACCAGCGAAATTCCGTGACATCCGGCTCAATCCACGAAAAATGGTGCGCGGGATGGGGCACGGAGCGCTGTCCTAAACCGAGCCATGCCTACCTCGAAGCGCAAGCCCGACGCCCTTTGCGCGGCGTTCGTCCGGACGGTGATACAGACCGGCACCTACCCCGACGAGAATGATCTGAACCTCCGGGGTGACGAATCCGGTGGTGTCATAGCCCCGATTTGCGCACACGGTGACCCGTCTGGCGCCCGGTACCGCCCCCAGTGTCTCCACGCTGCCGACCGTTCCCATGCCCCGTGGGCGCTGGTGAGACGTACGTCCACCACCAATCCCTCCCGGTTGTCCATCAGCACGTGCGCCCCAAAGCATAGCTTCGCTTCCTTGCCCTTCAAAGTCCACCCCCGGGTTGCGTCCCTCACCAGCAAAGTCCCGTCGACTGGTGTGACAGTCGTCATCCTTGCTGATGCGGTTCAGGCCGCGGTTTCCAGGATGTGGCTCGTGGGCAAGACTCCGGCGTCGAGGTCATTCGCCAGGGTGAGGTGACTACGGCTTTCCACCCATGCGTCGTGCTGCTCAGCTATTGTCCTGCCGACCAGACGCCGCGTCGCGGAACGGTTGGGGAAGATGCCCACCATGTTCCCGACAGGGACTCGCCCTACGGCGACGGATCTCCTTTTCGAGCCGCTCCAGCGGGTTGTTGGACCGGAGCTTCTGCCAGCGAGTACTGGGAAGGCGGTCACGGCCAGAACGTCTGTCAACGCGTCTGCCAGCATTGCACTTCCCTCTATTCACTCAGCAGGAAACACGACGATGCCTTGAAGATCGCCCACATGGGCAGGCCGGGTTCGATGCCCATGGCATCCAATGAAGTCCCGGTGATGTGGCACCGCAGCGGCACCCCGTCGCACTCCAGCGTCACCTCGTAGCCCGGTGGCCTCGGCGACACCGCCGACACCACGCCGGCCCAGGTGTTGCGCGCCGACGACTGCGGCAGTGGCCCCGCCGCCAGGATGATGTCCGACGCCCGGATGCCAACGGTCACCGGATCCCCCACGGTGCAGCCGTCCGCCAGCGGGGTCTCCAGCAAGTGCTCCGCCGCCGCGCACACCATAGTGCCGTCCTGCGGCAGCCGCGCCGCCACCCGCATCTCCAGCAGGTTCTCGACCCCCACCAGCCGCGCTACGCGGCCTCGGCCCGGCTGCTCCAACGCCGTTAACGGCGGTCCCTGCGCCACGGTGACGCCGGAATCGATGATCTGTACCTCGTCGCCCAACGCCAGGGCCTCCTCCCGGCTGTGCGTCACCAGGATCACCGGCACGTCGAATTGCCGCACCGTTGACCGCAGTTCTGACCCCAGCTCCCGTCGCAGCTCCATGTCCAGCGCGGCGAAGGGTTCGTCCAGCAGCAGCAGGTCCGGTTGCGGGGCCAGCGCCCGGGCCAGCGCGGCCCGCTGCTGCTGCCCGCCCGACAGCTGCCAGACCCGCCGGTCTTCAAGCCCGTCCAGTCGCAGCCGTTCCACCAGCCCGGTCACGCGATGCCGGGCGGATTCTCCCCGTCTGTCCCGCAGGCCGTAAGCGATGTTCTGGCGCACCGTCAGGTGGGGAAACAGGTGGTTCTGCTGCGTCACGTATCCCACGCCCCGGCGGTGCGGCTGCACCCAGACCGGCTGCCCTCCCGCGCCGTTCCCGTCCTCGTACACCGTGCGGCCGGCGATGACGATACGGCCGGCGTCGGGCCGGACCAGGCCGGCGATGGTTCGCAGCGCCGTGGTCTTGCCGGCCCCCGACGGACCGAAGAGCACCAGGACCTGCCCGGCGTCCACCTCGAACTCCAGCTCCAAGCGGAAGCCGCCCATGTTCACCGCAAAGCGCCCCGATGTGCCGCTGCCGCCGGTTTGATCGCTCATGCCGTCGACCCGGTTCGCCTTAACAGCACGCTCAACGCCGCCAGCGCCAGCGCGGACATCGCCAGCAGCAGCACCGCCAACGCCAACGCCGATCCCAGGCTCGACTCCATGGCGGTCATGATAGCCAGCGGCATGGTCTGGGTACGCCCGGTCAGGTTCCCGGCGAACATGATCGTCGCCCCGAACTCCGAGACTGCCCGAGCCCAGGCCAGGGTCAGCCCGGTCAGCAGCGACGGCCAGGCCACCGGAAGCGTCAGCCGCCAGAACGTCGCCCACGGCGAGACCCCCAGCGTCTGCGACACCTCCTCGTAGGTCGGGTCCACGCCGGCGAACCCGATCCGCGCCGCTCGTATGTAGAACGGCGCGGCCACAAACACCTGCGCGAAGATCACCGCGGCCATGGTGAAGGGGAGGGAAACCCCGATGGCCGAGAGCGCCGGACCCAGCAGGCCGTTCCGCCCGAAAGCCATCAGCATCGCCACGCCGGCCACCACTGGGGGCAGCACGATGGGCAGCTCCACGAAGGTGTCGATGACCCGCAGCACCGCCGACCGCCGGCGGGCCAGCAGCAGGGCAAAGGGCGTCCCAATCACTACGACCACCAACATGCTCACGACGCTGGTGATAATGGTGAGGCGGAGCGCCTGGAGCACCATGTCGCCGGTAAGGCCGGCCAGGAAGCCCTCCTGCTGGCTGGCCTGCACCAGCAGCGCCAGGATGGGCAACCCGATGAACAGGACGTAGACGACAGTCGCCGCGACACCGGCGGGAGCCAGCGCCCCCAGAGACGACTGCTGTCTTCCGCCGTCAACGCGGCCGTTGCCCAGGAGGAACCTTGCGATCATCGATCACTGCGGCGTGGGAGCGACGCTCCCGGACGGCATGCCATCGTGGCAGGGGCACGCCACGTTAGCCGGCGGCGCAAAGCCGTATTCCCGGAGGATGGCCTGCCCATCGTCGCCCTGGACGAACGCGATGAAGTCCAGGCCGGCCTGCGGATTGGCGGACTCCCCCAGCGTCGCGATGGGATACTCGGCCGCCGGGTTGAATTCAAGCGGAATTTCGATCACGCGAAACGCATCCCCGTGTTGCGCCGCTCGCGCGTCCGTTTCGTAGACCATGCCGGCGTCTACCTCGCCCAAGGCAACCTTCTGCGCCACAGCCCGCACATTGGTCTCATTGGTCACCACATTAGCCAACACGCGCTCGCCGAAGTTGTCGGGAAAATCTCCAGACTCCGCCATCAACTCAAGCGTCGCGCGGGCATAGGATCCGGCCGGCACCTCCGGCGATGCGATGGCGATGGTCACTCCCGGGCGCGCCAGGTCGTCCAGGCTCTGCACGGTGTTGGAGCCAACCGGCGCGACCACCGCCATCCGGTTGGTGGCGAAGTATTCCGGGGTGTTTCCCAACAAGTGGGCCTTCCCCACCGCCGCCATCTGATCCCAGTCGGCCGAGGCGAAGACGTCCGCCCGCGCTCCGTGTTCCAGCTGGGTGCGCAGCGCCTGGCTCCCCGCAAAGTTGAAGGTCACCTCGACGCCGGGATGGTCGGCCTCGTAAGCGTCGGCCACGGCGCGGAACGGCTCCGCCAGCGACGCCGCGGCGAACACGGTCACCGTGTCCGCCGGCGTTGCCTCCTGCGATGCGGCGGCGGCACACCCGCCGGCCGCGACCGCCAGGACTAACGCCGCCGCCGTCAGCGCCAGAAAACTGAGTTTCATTGGACTGCCGATCCTCGTCGGTTACTCATAGAGGTGAATTATAGCAACGGGCCCGCCTTGACTTGCCGCCGGCGCTGCCGTTAAATGACCAAACGGCGCCGCCGAACCTGCGGGCTGCCGCCTTTCCTTTGACAGACCACTCGACCGTTCAGGAGGTCACCATATGGCTCTCGTGCGTTGCGTTACCGAAATGGGCATGGGCGTGGATGTCCACGGCCTGGACTACACCCTGGCGGCCAAGCGGGCCGTGTTTGATGCCATTCACCACAGCAGTCTGGGGTTTGCCCGGTTGGTGGACGCCACCGCTGACGATATGACGGTCGATGTGACCATCGGCGCGCCCCATCCCGAGAAGGTCAACGCCGACGAGGTCGCCGACTCGCTGCCCCACGGCCGCGCCAACGTCAACGTCGTCGTGGGCGGGCTCGAACTGCTCAACGAAGACGGCAGCGACGGCACCCTGATCGCCAACGCCATCATCACCGTCAGCATCGAAGACGGCAAGTAGCCGCCGGTCGCTCGTCCCGTGCCCGACTTTGCCGTCTCAGCGGAGGAAGCCAGCCGCATCTGCATGAAAGAGTGCCACGCCATGTGCTGCCGTGGCCCCATCATCCTGCGGCTGGACCCGGACGAAGTGGCCGGCTTCTACCGGGCCGCGGCCGATCTGGGCACGGAGGCCAGGATCAGCCGTGCGTCCGACGGCGGCGGCAACGTGCTGTTCCTTGACCAGCGGGGGGAGTGTTGCCCCTTGCTGGATACGGCCACTTCCGGTTGCCGCATCTACGAGCAGCGGCCCCGCGTCTGCCGGGAGTTCCCCCGCAAGCTCGAGCCCGGGTGCCCTCTTTCCGAGCACATCACGCCGGCACCGGCGCCCGGCCAAACACCATAGCGGCCACCTTCTCCACGAAGTTCCGTCCCATCGCCTGGTAGCCCTCGGCGTCGGGATGCAGGTCGTCGGGCAGCATGTGGGCCATCTCCGGCCCGAACAGCTCCAGCCCATCCACGTAGTGCAGGTTGGCGTCGCCGCGGGCTTGCATCAAGGCGACGGCCTCGGCAACCTCGGCGCGCATGGCCGACAGGGTGAACCCGACGGGGTTCTCCGTGTTCTCCCGCGACGCCGAGAAAATCGGCGAGATCACCGCCAGCGGAGTGTCGGGATGCTGCTCCCGCAGGATGTGCACGAAGCCGATGACGGCCGGCATGAACGTCCGCAACCCGATGCTGGCTGCGTTGTACATGTTGATACCCACCTTCATCGACAGATAGTCGGCCGGCAGATCGCGCATCATCCGCGCCACCATGGGCTCCAGATGGCAGCCTCCGCCGTAGCCCAGGCAGGTCAGGTTCAGATCGACCGCCCGCGCAGCCACGGCCGGCCAGGTCAGGCTGGGGCTTGCCGCAGTCCGGCAGTGGGTGATCGAGCTGCCGTAGGCGATCCACCGGGGCCGCCGGTCGTCGTAGGATGCCAGCCCGGCCCCGTCCGAAACCTCCAGGTGACGCAGCCGGAACTCGCCGTGCTGCGGCAGCCATAGCTCCACCAGCTTTTGGCTGGCCGGCAGTCCGTCGAAACAGAAGCCATCCCGGCCCTGCAGCGCGGCCGACCCGTGAAACTCCCCGTCGCAGTAGAGGTCGATAGGACTGGTCTCCACCGCCGGAACCACCGACCCGGCCACGATTTCGGTGTCGCTGCGGAATGAAATCCGCACGCCGGCCGGCATGGCCGCCCGCTCGCGCAGGGCATCCGGCGGAAAGAGGGCTCGGTCCTCATAGGGGATGCGCCACGGCATCCGCCACTCGGCGGTGTCGTGGAATGAAATGGCCCCCTGCCAGGTTAGCCGGGGGTCGTCAGGTCGTATAGTTTGAGGCATGAAACACCTCCGGTTGTCACGATTGCATTTCGTAGGCCCCAAGTTACAACAATTGGCCGAATTCTGCGACGTTCCGGCCGGATTGCCAGATGACGGCTCGCCACACGCCCGCGGACAGGTCGTGCCGACCGACTCTACGGTGTGACCGGCGGAATCGTTAGCCCGTCCTCTTCAAGCGCGGCTATGTAAACCTCAATCGCCTCCTTGATGTTGGCGATGGCCGCTTCCCTGGTTTCCCCCTGGCTGATGCAGCCGGGCAGGCTGGGGCATTCGACCACCCAGTAGCCGTCCTCGCCGGGATATAGGATCACTTGCCGCATAGATCGATCTCCGTTCACGCCGCGGGGGTTTCCGCAAAGGGGTTCCTGACGGTCAACCCCTCTATCTGTTGGCCGTCCTGCATATCCTCGCTGTACAGGGTGGTGCAACCGGCTTCCAAGGCCGCGGCCACCATGAGCGAATCGTAGAAGCTGAACCCGTAGCGGGCCTGTACGCGGAGACCACTGCGGTAAAGTTCCGGCGTTGGGATGATTTGGTTGATGCGCCACAAGGGTATCAGTATTTCTTCCAGCAATCGGGCCACTCGCTCCGAACCTGCGCCGGCGCTTCTGATTGCCACGTTCAGCGTTTCCTGAACCACTTGATAACTGATGCAACCTGTCTGCGTTTCCAGATTTTCCCGTACCAAAATCTCCGCGCGCGAGTATTTGGGCAGGTCAGTTCGTTCAAACAGGTACACGAAGACATTAGAGTCGAAGAAATTTTCAGCGGGCATTCATCTCGTCTCGGGTAGGTTTGGGGCCGCTGGTGTCAATGTACTTGCGGAGTTCTCGGATGGCAGCCATGGCGCGTTCCGCCTGTCGTTTGCCTTCCTCGGGGTCCGGCTCTTGCCGCTCGTCTCCCACGTAGTCTTCTAACCACTTGCGGAACAAGTCGTGCAACGTAGTTTTTTCCCTCACGGCTTTACGACGCCCGGCCTCAAGCAGAAGGTCGTCAAAGCTCACGGTTAGGTCTTTCATAGATCCCCCTTTCCGGCCCGGCGGTGCGGATAACGCCATTATACAAAACCACATCGCACCGGGCTTGCACGCCCCGCCAATCTGGAACTGCCCAGCCTTTTCCAGTATCATTGCGGAAACCCACCAGACTGCACTCGCATTCTCCTGAAACCGAACGCTCCTGAACTAGGAGGATAGCCTTGAAGTACGACTACATCGTCATCGGCGCCGGCTCTGCCGGCTCGATTATGGCCACCCGGCTGAGCGAGGACCCCAACACTTCGGTGCTCCTCCTCGAAGCCGGCCCCGACTATCCCAACTTCGAGCACCTGCCCGATGAGGTGAAGTTCGGATACGCCACCGCCACCGACGTGATGACCAGCGACCACAACTGGCAGTTCACCGGCTACGGCACCCCCGAAAACCCCGAGATCATGGTGCCGCGCGGCAAGGTCACCGGCGGTTCCAGCGCCATCAACGGCCAGATGTTCCTGCGCGGCGTCCCCGAGGACTACGACGGGTGGGCCGCCATGGGCAACGACCAGTGGAGCTTCCAAAACCTGCTGGGCTGCTTCCGCCGCCTGGAGACCGACACCGACTTCTCGGACGACTTCCACGGCAACGACGGCCCCATCGTGGCCCGTCGCTTCAAGCGTGAGGAGTGGCTGCCGGCGCAAAACGCGTTCTACAACGCCGCCCGGGCCTACGGCTTCCCGCATACCGACGACCACAACAGCCCCGACTCCACCGGCATCGGGCCCACGCCGTTCAACAACCCCAACGGCATCCGCTGGAGCACCGCCCTGGGTTACCTCGAACTGGCGCGTCACCGGTTGAACTTCACCCTGCGCCCCAACTGCACCGTGCATCGCGTGGTGTTTGACGGCAACAAGGCCACCGGCGTGGTGGTGGAAAGCGGCGGCGAGGTGTTCACCGTCGAGGGCGATCAGATCATCCTCAGCGGCGGCGCCATCGCCTCTCCCCAACTTCTCATGCTATCCGGCGTCGGCCCCGCGGAGCACCTGCGTAGCCTGGGCATCCCCGTAGTGCACGACAGCCCTGGCGTCGGCCAGAACCTCCGCGACCACCCTATCGTGCCCGTTACCTGGCGCACCAAGCCTGGATTCGAGCTGGACGGTTTCGCGCCCCGGATGCAAACCTGCCTGAAGTACACTGCTGACGGGTCCGATCTGCGCAACGACATGATCATGATCTTCTCGTCCTTCGCCACTGAGCAGGTGATCCGGGGCGGGAGCCGCATGGAGCCGCTGGGCGTCCGAGCCTCGGTGTCCATCTACCTGGCTGTCGGCGCCGGCGAGCTGAAGCTGAACTCCACCGACCCCCACGATCAGCCCTACCTGGACTACAACTACCTGCGGGAAGAGTTCGACCGTCAGCGTCTGCGGGACGGTGTGCGCATCGCCGTGGAACTCGGCAACCACAGTGACTTCGCCAACATCATCCAGGAGCGTACCGAACCCCTGGACTCCGACCTCGAATCCGACGAGGCGCTGGACCACTGGCTGCGCAGCAACGTCTCCACGGCCCAGCACATCTCCTGCACTTGCAAGATGGGCCCGGCCTCCGACCCCATGGCGGTGGTTGACCAGTACGGCAAGGTCCACGGGCTGGAGAACATACGCGTGGTTGACGCGTCAATCATGCCCGACTGCATCCGCGCCAACACCAACGTCACCACCATGATGATCGGCGAGCGCGTCTCCGAACTCATCCTCCAGGGCAACTAGAGGAGGCAACCATGGCTAACCGCGATGTTGAACTTATCGGCCATCTGATGCGCCGCGCCGGCTTCGGCGCCACTCGCCAGCAGTTGGAGTCGTATGCCGCCCAGGGCTACGAAGCCACCGTGGACCGGCTCCTGGATCACAGCAGTGAGCAGCGCATGGGCGACGACCTGATCCGCCGCTTCCACCCCGAGCTGTCCGGCATGATGGGCACGCTGGGCTCCGGCGAGAACTGGCTTTACCGAATGGCCACCACCAGCACGCCCCTGCGCGAGAAGGTCGCCCTGTTCTGGCACGGAATCTTCGCCACCGGCTACCCCAAGGTGATCCACGGCAAGGCTCTCTCCGACCAGGTCCGCATGTTCCGGTACCGGGGCATGGGCAGCTTCCGCGAACTGCTGGTGGAGCTGTCCCGGGATCCCGCCATGATCATCTGGCTGGACAACCAGGACAACCACAAGGACGCCATCAACGAGAACTACGGCCGTGAATTGCTGGAACTCTTCTCCATGGGGGTCGGCAACTACACCGAGCAGGACGTCCAGGAGTGCGCCCGCGCCTTCACCGGCTGGACCCTGGGCAACCGCGAGTACATGGAACTGCGCTCCATGCGCGACTCCGACTGGCCCTACGGCCGCATCTCCTGGCACTTCGAGTTCCAGGAGGCGGACCACGACTTCGGCGAGAAGGAGTTCCTGGGCCAGCGCGGGCAGTTCAACGGCGACGATATCGTCGACATCATCTGCCAGCAGGAAGCCACCGCCCGGTTCATCGCCCGCCATATGTACAGCTTCTTCGTGGCTGACGAGCCGCCGGTGCCGGAATGGCCGTACACCGAGCCCCAGGATCCCGAGGCCATCGACCTGCTGGTCAAAGCCTACTTCGACAGCGGCTACAACATCGCCGCCATGCTGCGCGCCCTGTTCAACGCCGACTTCTTCCAGGACGAAGCCGTCTGGTACCGCAAGGTCAAGAGCCCCGTCGAACTGGTGGCCGGCGTGCTGCGCCTCACCGGCGAGTTTGACCGGCCCCGCAAGGAGATCCTGGACCGCTACCAGCAGGCCGTGTTCATGGGCCAGTTCCTGAACAACCCGCCCAGCGTCGAGGGTTGGCACCAGGGCATCGACTGGATCGACACCGGCTCTCTGGTGGAGCGGATCAACTTCGCCTCCCAGCAGCTTGGCGACACCGACAAGCCCGGCGTCAGCGCCATGGTGGAACGCATCGCCGAGACACCATCGGCCGTATCGCCGGAAATGCTGGTGGACGCATGCCTCGACCAGGTGGGCGCGATCCAGGTGTCCGAGGAGACCCGCCGCGAGTTGGTCGACTTCGCCTCCGTGGTGGGCTCACCCGACGACGCTGGCCAGGGCCGCGTCGCCGAGGTCCTCCAGATGGTGGCGTCGACCCACGAGTTCCAGCGGGCCTAGAAGGATTGTCAGAAGCAGGATTTGCCGGATTGCAGAATTTACAGGATTGGGTGTTCTTCACCACAGGATTGCTCCAATCCTGTCAATCTCATCATCCTGAAAATCCTGCTTCTGACGAATGCCAAGGATGAAAAGACCATGACCTCAGTACAAGACATACCGGAGATCAAGCTCCTCGAATACCGCATGACCCTGGGTATGACTACGATGGAGGGGCGCGGGTTCTACTATCCGATGGACACCGCCATCGCCGACGACGGGCGGATGTACGTCGCCAACCGCTCGCTGGAAAACGTTACCCGTGGTGTCCGCGTGACCGTGTGCGACATCGACAGCGAGTACTACGGCACGTTCGCCGCATACGGTCAGTCCCCCGGCCAGTTCATCTGGCCCTCCGCCTGCACCCTGGACAGCCGGGGCCGGGTGTACGTCAGCGACGAGGCCACGCACCGAATATCGGTGTTCGACCGGGAGGGCGCTCTGCTGTCCGTCTGGGGCGAGCACGGGTCTGGTGACGGCCAGTTGGATACCCCGTCCGGCCTCGCCTTCGACGCCGATGACAACCTGTACGTCGCCGACACCTACAACAACCGGGTCCAGAAGTTCACCCCCGCCGGCCGGTTCCTGCTCGCCTTTGGCGGCGAGGGCGCCGGTCCTAGCCAGCTGAGCCTCCCCTGGGGTATCACGGTGGGCGCAGATGGATGCGTGTACCTGGCCGACTGGGGCAACGACCGCGTCCAGAAATTCTCCTCCGACGGCGAACACTTGGCGTCCTTCGGAACCAGCGGACGCGGCGACGGCCAGTTCCACCGGCCTTCGGGCGTGGCGGTAGACGGCGCTGGTTACATTTACGTGGCGGACTGGGGCAACGAACGCGTGCAGATACTGGACTCCGACGGCAGTTTCGTCCAGAAACTGCGCGGCGATGCCACCCTGTCCGCCTGGGCCGCCAACTTCCTGACCATCAACGTGGAGGAGGGCGAGGCCCGCTCCCGTGCCAATCTGGAACCCGAGATCGAGTACTTCGTGGACGACCCCCACGAGGAATCGTCCCACATCGAAAAGTATTTCTGGTCCCCCGTGTCGGTCAAGCTCGACCGTGACGGGAACCTGTACGTAACCGAAAGCAACCGGCACCGCATCCAAGTGTACCAGCCCGCCCAAGCGTCCGCATAGTCATTGCGAGCGCAGCGCGGCAATCCCGTACCAGCAGAAAGAGCCCCCAGCAAACCCGAACAGGAGGATAGCTCGATGACTTCCACCAAGAAGGAAAGGTCGGTAGTGGTGATAGAGCTTCAGGGTGGCAACGACGCCCTGAATACCGTCATCCCCTACAACAATCCGCTCTACTACGACTTCCGCAACAACGTCGGCATCCCCGAGGGCGAGGTGCTGCACCTGGACGGCGAGGTCGGCTTCAACCCCAGCCTGGCGCCCGCCAAGCACCTGTGGGACCGGGGCAACTTCGCCATCATCAACGGCATCGGCTACCCGAACCCCAACCGGTCGCACTTCCGCTCCCGGGACGTGTGGTACACCGCTGAGTCTGAAAAGATCGGCGCCGAGGGCTGGCTGGCCGCCGCCATCCGCGACCTGGACGCCCGGGGCGAGAACGTCCTCACCGGCGTGAACTTCGGCCGCGGCCTCCCCCGCGCCATGGTCTGCAAGGGCGTTCCCGTGGCGTCGGTGTCCAACCTGGAGACCTACGGCCTGATGCCCGACATCCAGGACGAGAAGTCCCGCCAGTACGCCCTGGAGGCTTTCAGCCGCATCTACGGTCCCACCGAGAGCAAGGACGTCGTCGCCCAGGTGCTTTCCGAGACCGGCTCCAACGCCCTCAAGGGCGCCGACCGGCTGCGCAGCGCGCCCGAGGTGTACTCCTCCACCGTGGAATACGCCGACACGCCCATCAGCCAGTCGCTGCGGAACATGGCGCAGGTGATGTCCGCCGATCTGGGCACCCGCATCTTCTACACCCAGCACGGCAGCTTCGACACGCACAGCAACGAGCTGCCCGCCCACGCCAAGCTATGGACCGACGTGTCCACCGCCATCGCCGACTTCACCAGCGACCTGGATGAGCATGGCATGCTTGACGACACGCTGATCCTGGTCTTCTCCGAGTTTGGGCGGCGCATCAAGGACAACGGCACCGGCACCGACCACGGTTCCGGCGGTGTGGCTTTCGTCATCGGCGGCTCGGTCAACGGCGGCCTCTACGGCGAGTACCCGTCCCTGCGCCCCGAGGACCATTCCGAAGGTGACCTCCACTTCACCAACGACTTCCGCTCCACCTACGCCACCATCCTCAACCGCTGGCTGGAACTGGACCCCATCCCCATCGTCCACGGCGACTACGAGCAGTTCGCCTTCCTGTAGGCGGCCCGGGGACACACGACGTATTCGTGGGGGCGGATGATCATCCGCCCCCATTACCTGTCCGCTTCAGGCTTTCATGGGAACTGTAAAACGAACTGATGTTTGCTTTTCGAGCAATTTTCGTGTATACAATGACCGCCACTCGCATTCAGCAGACAGACCGCTAGTGAATCACTCTAGGAGACCCAGCGCCATGCTACCCGGAACACCGTTCGTCCGACCTTCCTACGAAGGTCCCGGCTACGTCAAAATCAAGCTGGAGCCCGGCGAAGTCAGAGAAATCCCCCACATGCACGATGTGGTGCTCGTGAAAACCATCAACGGCGTCACGTTCGAAGCTTTGGTCCCTTCCCATACCCTCGGCGAAAACAACAGTTGGGTGCCTGCTCAGTATGCGGGAAAAATATCCGGCAAGGCCGTGTTCTATCTACCCACAGCCAATGAGGGTAGACCGACTTGGCGCGTGCCGGAAGAAGCCGTACAACAGATTCTGGTGGCATAAACCAAACTAGCCAACACGTCTTGTCGCTGTCATCAGAGGGTGAAGCCAAATGCTTCTGTCAGACGGGGAACTAAAGCTCGCCATCGCCAGAGCGGAGCTGATTATTGACCCGCCTCTGGCAGACGACAGTGATCAATTCAAAGCTGCTTCGATCGACCTGAGATTGGGTAGATCCATCTGGACACAAAGGGAGCCTGAGGATGGGGACCCCAATAGCGGCGCGATCAACGATCTCAGCGAAGTGGGTTTCCACCAATACATGGCGAACTACACCCAGCAAACCGACATTGTGACGACTGGCGGATTTCTTCTCCAGCCGGGGGATTTCATAATCACCGAAACTTTTGAGAGAGTGCACTTGAGCAGGCTACTCTCCGGTAGGGTGGAAGGTAGAAGCAGACTGGCGCGCATGGGAGTCAGAGTTCACCTCACCGCACCCAAAATCGATCCCGGGTTCGATAGCCGGATTACTCTTGAATTGTTCCACATGGGTAAGCGGACTGTATTGCTTCAGTACCAGGCGTCAATCTGCACCCTGCTTGTTGAGCGTTTAGGTATACCGTCCGGTAGTCCATACGAAGGGATGTTCAACATTTGAGCGAGTTGCAATCGACGGATAGATTCCCCTACCGATCTCGCCCTTGTATTGTACTGCGTTCAGCTGCCCCAAACCTCCCCCGCCACCTCAGCCACCAGCTCAAGCTTCCGCCACTGGTCTTCCTCGGTGAGCAGGTTGCCGGCGGCGGTTGATGCGAACCCGCATTGCGGGCTGAGCGCCAGCCGTTCCACCGGAACGTATCCGCTGGCCTCCTCGATGCGCTCCAGCAGGTAGTCCCGCGACTCCACCGCCGCCTCCTTGCTGCTGACCAGGCCCAGCACCACCATCTTGTCATCGGGCATGAAGCGCAGCGGCTCGAAGGTGCCGGCCCGCTCCGTGTCGTACTCCAGCAGGAACCGGTCCACCGCCAGCGATCCGAACAGCCGCTCCGCGATGGCCTCGTAGCCGCCCTCGGCGTACCACTTGCTCTGGTTGTTGCCCCGGCAGATGTGCATGGCGATGGTGGCGCCCGGCCGCTGCGCCCCTTCCAGGCAGAAGTTGTCGGCGTTCACCGCCTCCTCGAACATCACGTCCGGATCCTCGCCCAGCTCCCGCAGATGCTCCCGCCAGCGTGGATCGACGTAGTAGCTGTAGCGCGGCGCGTCGATCTGGATGTAGTCGACCCCGGCCTCCAGCAGCGTGGCAATCTCCGCCTTGATGAACCCGGCGATCTCCCACAGCAGGTCCGAGCGGGTGGGATAGAACCGGTCGCTGAGCCCGGGCTGGTAGGCGATGGCCGGGAACTGGCTGGGGCTGGGCAGCGTCATTTTGACGGGACCCGGCGCATGTTCCTGCAGGAACTCCCGCTGGTTCTCGGTCAGACCGCGCACCTGGCGCAGCTTGGCCCCAACGACCTGCCGCGTGCCCTGCTCGGTCGGCTCGCCGCCCGGTCCCTGCCAGACCCGCACCACCGCCGGACGCTCCGGCATGACAAAGCCGTCCACCGCCTCGATCAGGTCGTTCTGGAACCCGGTACGGCGGAACTCGCCGTCGGTGAACACGGATACGCCGGCGGCTCGCTGCCGTTCCAGCGCTTCCAGGATGGCCCGGTTCTCGACCGCCCGCAGCTCGTCCGCGTTCAGACCGCCCGCCTGATAGGCCGCCCGCGCCTCATGCACCTCCGGCGGGCGCAGCAGGCTCCCCACGTGGTCAGCTCGAAAAATGTCCGCCATTGGTTCCCTCCCCCAATGCGACGGGAGCCTGCGTTGTTAGGGGCGAATGATCACTCGCCCCGGCCCGTCGCAGGCGTCAATGCGTCAACCGATTTAATCTGCGATGTAGGTCTCCCCCCACTTGTCCAGGTACACCACGTCCGACAGCGGCCCGCGGCGCACCGGCCCGAAGTTGCCCATAGGGTAGCCGATGGGCAGGATGGCATACGAATGCACCCCCGGCGGCAGGCCCAGTATCTCCTCAACCTCTTTCTCGTGGCGCAGGTGCCGGCTGGTGAGCGTCGAACCCAGGCCCAACGCGCGGGCGGCTAGCAGCATGTTCTGCACCGCCGGGTATATGGACGCGCCCGCCGAGCGTGTCGGCGTCTCCGCGCCGTCGTCCTGGCAGGCCACGATCCACACCGGCGCCTCGTGGTAGTGCTCGGTCAGGTACTCGACCGCGTCGTGCTGCCGGCGGTACCGGCCCGGGCTGGAACCGGGAGGCGGCTCGCTGCCCCGGTAGCGCGGCCCGACCACCTCGTCAAAGGCCTTCTGGTACCACTTCTGCACCTGCTCCTTGATGCTGCGGTCCTTGACCACCAGGAACCGCCAGCGCTGGTTGGCTCCGCCGTTGGCCGCCCACTGCCCGGCTTGCAGGATGCGGTGTATCAGCTCGTCGGGCACCGGGTCCGGCTTGAGCCGCCGCATGGCCCGGGTGGTGCGCATGATGTGAAACAGTTCGGTGGATTCGGTCATTGGGTGTACCCCTCCGGTTTCATACCTGTTGGGTTTGTCATCGCGGCAGGTCTCATACCTGTCGGTTTGTCATCGCGAGGAGCGTAGCGACGTGGCGATCTCGGTCTTGTAGCAACGCCCGTTAGTCCAACGAGATTGCCGCGCTTCGCTCGCAATGACGATCTTGTCAGTCAAATCGCGGCGCGCGCTTCTCCAGGAATGCCGTCATCGCCTCGTGGGGGTACGGCGTAGCGAACCCCAGGGCGAAGGTCTTGATGGTGTACTCTGCCGACTCCGCCTCGCCCAGTTCCAGCCATTTGGCGACGATGTCTTTCTGCGATGCCAGCACGGGCCGGGCCATGCCCAGGAACTCCCGCGCCGTATCCATCGCGAGTGGGTGCACCTGATCGTGCTCGACCACCTCGTCAACCAGGCCGATGCGGTGCGCCTCGCCAGCGTCGATGATCTCTCCGGTGAGCAGCATCTTCCGCGCCCGCCCCAAGCCCACCGTGGGCGGCAGCAGCGACGCCTCGATGACCGAGGGCAGACCCACCCGCACCTCGGGCAATCCAAAGATCGCATCGTCCGAAGCGATGCGGATGTCCGCCGCCAGCGCCAGCTCCAGCGAGCCGCCCAGGCATGGCCCCTGTATCGCCGCCACCACGGGTACCGGCACGTCCAGCAGGATGCGGGCGGCACGGTGCAGGCTGCGGATGAACTGCTCCGCCGTCAGCGGGGTCAGGTCTTTCATCTCGCGCAGGTCCACCCCGGCAGAAAACGCCCGCTCGCCGGCCCCACGCAGGACGATGGCCCGCACGGTCGGGTCGTCGCCGCACTCCTCGACCCGCTCGCGCAATTCCCGGAACACATCGGGCCCCAGCAGGTTCAGGTGGGTGCGGCCTTGGACAGACACCGTGGCGATGCCGTCCTTGTATTCTGCGGACACTCCTGAGGGCATATCAGTCACCCACTGCGGCCGCAACCGGCTCCGGCGCCGCCACCGCCGCCTCGATGAACCGCAGCACCTCAAAGTTGAAGATGTCGGGCTTCTCGAAGTAGACCGAGTGGCCCGCCTCCGGAACCCGCAGTAGTCGCGCGCCTGGGATGGCCCGCGCGCCGGCCTCGATGACCTGCGGCGGCGAGATCTGGTCGTCCTCGCCCACGAAGAACAGCGTCGGCACTTTCAGGTTCGCCAGCTGGTCGGCACTGGGTCCGGCCGCCATGCCGCCCGGCGGCGTGTGACGCGGCGGGTTGGTGCGCGACACCTGCAGGTACAGATTGGCCAGGTTGGGGTTGCGCTGCACGAACAGGGGAGCCACGGCGCGGTAGCCGATGTCTGCGTTGGCGGCGGGGTTGGACGCCTGCTGCTCCGCCCAGATGCGCTGCTGCTCCACTACCTCCGGCACGCTCATCCCGCCCACGGTGTCGGCCATAACCAGGCTCCTGACCCTGTGCGGGTAGGCCACGGCAAACCCCAGCATCGTCCGCCCGCCCATGGACTGCGCCACCAGGTGCGCCGACTCGATCCCCAGGTGGTCCAGCAGGCCGCGCAGGTCGTCGACGAACGAGTTGGCGCCCGGCCCGTTGGGCACGTCGTAGGAGTGGCCGAACCCGCGGTGGTCGAAGGTGACGCACCGGTACCGCTGGGAGAAGAAGGGTATCTGCTGCCACCAGCTCAACAGGTTGCCGCCGGCGCCGTGGGCGAACACGATGGCCTCGCCCTCGCCGTAGCTCTGGTAGTGCAGGTCAATTCCGTTGATTTGCGCGCTGCTCACGTTGCACCTCTGCGGAGTGTCGGTATGGGATGGGTGGGTTGTTCAATCTGCCCCAAGTTTGGCATCGCCGGCCCACCGTGGCAATCCCGTATACCGGGCAACAGCCGGCGCCGGATAGAATATTGTGATATTCGTCATCAATCTATATGCCTTGTACGCATACTTTCAAAAGGCGTAGAATGCGGGCCGTTGCGCAACGGCAATCGTCGCCTTGCGCCGTTTTCCTTAACCGCCATGAGCAGTAACGCCGCACCGTCCGCCGGGCCACGATCTCGCTTCCGCCGGCCCAACATCTACTACGGCTGGTACATCGTCGCCATCACTGGCTTCGTGATGACCGTCGCCACGGTGCCCATGTTCCATGCGATGACGCTGTGGAATCCGGCGCTGGAAGCCCATTTCGGCTGGAAACGGGGCGCCCTGTCCATGGCCATGGCTTTGACGCGGATTGAGGGCGGGTTGATGGGCCCCATCGAAGGCTATCTCACCGACAAGCTGGGCGGTCGGAAGATGGTGTTGATCGGGTTCATCATCCTGGGCTTCGGTTTCCTGGCTTTTTCCCAGATCGGCGCCGGATTCTGGCCGGTTTCTCCTCTTTACACCTTCTACTTCGCCTTCATGGTGATGGCACTTGGACAGGGCATGGGCAGTTGGGTGCCCATGATGACCACCATCAACAACTGGTTCTCCCGGCGTATGGCAACCGCCATGGCCTGGGCCAACTGGATCAGCCGCGGCGGAGCTCTGATCGTGGTGCCCCTGATCGGATTGGGCATCAACAGTCCCATCGGATGGCAGGGTACTGCGTTGGTGGTCGCCATAGTGGTGTTCGCCTCCGCCATTCCGTTCTACCTGGTAATTCGCAACAAACCGGAGGACATGGGCCTGCAGATGGATGGAGATGCCGAGCCAGCCGGCCGCGCGCGTGGCGGTCAGCGTGGCCCGTCCGCGCCGCAGGGCTTGACGGCCCAGCAAGCGGTTCGCACCGCGGCGTTCTGGCTCATCGCCGTAGGACACGGCCTGACCAGCATGATAATCCTGGCAATTATGACCCACCTGGGCCTGTTTTTGAACGACGCCGGGTTCGGGGCACATATCGCGCCGGTGGTCACCACCTATACCTTTGTCGCCATGTGGGCGCAGCTGCTTGGCGGGTACATGGGCGACCGGTTCCCCAAGCGCATCAGCATTTTCGTCTTCACCACCATTCAGGCCGGCGCCGTGGTTCTGTTGACCTTCAGCGCCGACCTCTGGATGTTCTACGCATTCGCGGTCGCTTTCGGCCTGGGTTTCGGCGGACGCAACCCGCTGACCACTTCAATTCGGGGCGAGTACTTCGGTCGGGGCAATTTCGGCAAAATCCTGGGTATCAGCACCATCCCCATGAATATTCTGCTGCTGGGGGCCGGCCCCTTCGCCGGTTACATGTACGACTGGCAGGGCTCCTACACCATCGCTTTCCTGGTGCTGGCAGGCTTCAACTTCCTGGGCGGTATCTGCTTCCTGTTTGCCAAGCGTCCTCGCATCCCGACCGCACCCGCCGCGGCCGTCCCAGTACCTGCCCCGGCTCCGGCCGCCGGCGACTCGTAAAACGCAGCCGGACGGCAGCGGATGGGCGTGCCCAGTTTGCGGCGGGGAAACGTCAGAAGCAGGATTTACGGGATTTCCTGATTTGACAGGATTGAGAAATGTCCATCCCGGAACGATTCTAATCCTGAAAATCCTGCTTCTGACGATTTACGAAAGCGGGTACGCATGAGAAGAGGGGCAGGTTCCGCGCCCGCCCCTCCTGACCCTCCCGGATGATCGTCCGGTCAGCCCAGGTCGGTCTCGGTGATCTCGATGTTGTGGATGGCCAGGCGCTCCGTGGGCTGCGAGTTTTCGCCGCTGCGGCTCTGCCGGACCGGCGAGGTAGCCAGGGCTTCCAGCACGTCGTCGCCCTCGGTCAGCATACCGAAGATCGTGTAGTTGGGCGGCAGTCCTGCGTTGGCCCCGTGGACGATGAACCACTGGCTGCCGTTGGTGTTGGGGCCGGCGTTGGCCATGGCCAGGGTGCCCCGAGTGTAGGAACGGGTCACCTCCTCGTCGCGGAACCGGTAGCCGGGTCCGCCGGTGCCGTCGCCGCGCGGGCAACCGCCCTGGATCATGAACCCGTTGATCACCCGGTGGAACTGGTTGTCCTCGTAGAATCCGTCCCGCGCCAGGAAGACGAAGTTGTTGACGGCCCGGGGAGCGACTTCGGACAGCAGCTCAATGGTCATGTCGCCTTTGTCAGTCTTGATGATGGCGTGGTAGCGCTTGGTCCCTTCAATGACCAGGCCGGGCGAATTCTCATACTGCTTGGGGGGCATCTAATGTCTCCTGGTAGTCGTGGAGCGGATAAGTCCCGCCGATTATACCTTACCGTTAGCTTGGTCCTTCCGTTGCTATAATCCGCCGGAACCACGCCAACCCGTGTGATGTATTGCATCACCACTGCTTGACAAGGAGCCACCCATGCCAAATCCCACCGTCCACATCATCGCCACCGGCGGCAGCATCGCCGGCGTCGGCCCCGACCGCATGGACTACACCCTTTACCCCGAGATCGGCGACCACCTGACCATCGAGCAGAACCTGGCCCGCGTGCCGGAGATCGGCGAGAACTTCAACATCATCGCCGAGGACATGGTGAGCGTGGGCAGCACCGCCATCGGCCCCGCCAACTGGATCGCCCTGGCCGAGCGCATCCACGCCATCGACCGCGACGAGCCCGACACCGCCGGCATCGTCATCACCCACGGCACGGCCACCCTGGAGGAGACCGCATACTTCCTGCACCTGACTGTCAAGACCCAGCGCCCCGTGGTCATCACCGGCGCCATGCGTCCGCCCACGTCCATCAGCACCGACGCCGACCTCAACCTGCTGGACGCCGTGCGCATCGCCGCCACGCCGGAGTCTGCCGGCATGGGCGTGCTCACCGTCCTCAACAACGAGATCCACTGCGCCCGCGAGGTGTACAAGGCCAACACCCTGCGCGTGGAGACCTTCAAGCCCAACGAACTGGGTTTTCTCGGCTACGCCGACTCCGACCACCGGGTGGTCTTCTACCGCCGGCCGGTGCGCAAGCACACCACCGATACGCCCTTCCGGGTGGACGGCATGAGCGACCTGCCCCGGGTGGACATCGTGCACGCCTACGCCGGCGCCGACGGGATGCTCATCGACGCCGTGCGCGCCCACGCCGATCAAACCGGGCAACGCACCGGCCTCGTCCTGGCCGGCTTCGGCGCGGGAACCTTCCCGCCGGCAGTGATCTCGGCCGCTGAGGCCGCCGTGGTCGACGGTATGCCCGTGGTTCTCGCCAGCCGCTCCAGCGCCGGCCGCGTGGTGATGACGCCGCGCAAGGACGAGCAGGGCTTCATCGTGTCCGACAACCTGATGCCGCAAAAGGCGCGGATCCTATTGATGCTGGGCTTGACCGTGACGCAGGACCGCGACGCGCTGCAAGAGATGTTCCACACCTACTAACCGCATACGCATGCATACGGGTCACATACGAATGCACACGGGTCAGCCAATGTTCAGCATTGGCTGGTAGCCCTGTTGGAGAGACTTCCCAGACCGGGTTGCCGAGCGGGAAATTGTTGGCTATGCTTGCGCGAACATCCGAGCCTGAAAGAGATATCTAATCTCAGCTGGAGATCACATGCGACCCAAAAACATAATCGCCCCACTGGTCATCGCGTTCGTCTGCGTTTTGGCCACGTCCGGCGTGTTCCTGTTCAACAACGTTGGTTCCGACGGCGGCCGATGCCCTTCCGACTGGCCGGATCAGTCCTACGTGGGACCGCTGCTGAAATCCGATCACGGCACCATCGGATACCAGGGTTTTCACACCGATGGAGAAGGTGAGGAGTGGTACATCATCCGGAGTTCCGACAGCAACGGTTATACCACCGTGCGCGCGTACGAGGCCGACGACAGCTACAGCGCCGGATACCGCGTAGGTTCGCCCGATGAAGTCTGCTACCTGATGGTGCGCCGGTCCGAGGCCGAGGCCGACGTCGCCGAACCGAGCCAGGTGGTGTTCCAAAAAGAGCAGGAGGAACCGGAACGATTGTTGACTATGGCCCCCTCAGATGGGGGCCAGGGCGGCGCCGACCGCACGGAGGGCGACGCGGTAGCCATTTTGGCCGCCTCGCTTGCCATATCGAGGCACGCCAGTGCGCTGGTGGGAGAGCCCCTGCCCAAGAGCCAGGCGGACTTCCCCGGATACCGGGCCACGATGACCGCCAACATGAGTGCGTTGGATCAACAAGTGCAAAACCTGGCCGGCAAGGGCCACCAAGCGAGGGTCCAAGCGATCGGTACCCTGGTGACACAGCTCAAAGCTAACACGGCCCTGATTCTGAGGGACAGGCCCGACTTGCTCCGAGCGGTGGCGGCAGAAATAAGAAGCAGGGAGACCTTGACGGAGACCAACCGGGGCATGCTGTTTCCGGCTGCCGGAGCTAGCGCGGATAATCAGTTCTACGACCTGCTGACGAATGTCGGCAGTGGCACAGCCGGTGCAGGAAATCTCTCCGACGAGGACCTTCTCCGCTACTTCCATATGGAGAGCCTCGCGGCAAACGCGGTGTTGGGCCATACCTTCCTGCTCGTGGCCAGCCTCATGCAGGATCCCACATACGTGACCCGCATCCGGGAGAGTTACGACTCGGTCAACAGTCGTATCGGGCGAGACATTGAGTACCTGGAAGACCACGGTGGTCCCAACCTGGGACCGCAGGTCGTTGATCTCGCCCGGGGGTTTGTAGCTGCCGGCGACGGAGACAACGATTACTTCGATCGCCTGGTGAGCCGGCTCGAATTGGTGGTACAGGAAAACGAACGTATCGCCACAAACGAGAAGATATTGGACCGGCTGCTGAACGAAATCGATCGGTTGGCCGCCGCCGCGCAGGGGATGCCGGATCCGGGGCCTTTGCCAGCAGCAGAACCGGCGAGCCCCGGCTTCACCGCTACCGAAGTTAAGTTCGGGCAGTCCGCCGCATTGACCGGACCCTCAAGCGCGCTCGGTCTGGGAATGAAACTCGGTATCGATGCGGCATTCAAAGAGGCTAATGAAGCGGGAGGCGTGCACGGCCGCATGCTGAAGCTCGAAACGCTCGACGACCACTACGAAACCGACCCGGCCTTTGCAAACACCCTGAAATTGATCGAAGAGGAGCAGGTGTTCGGCCTGATTGGAGCCGTCGGCACGCCGACATCCCGGGCGGCGCTGCCGCTCGCCGAGGATGCGGGAGTGCCCTTCATCGGCCCGTTCACCGGAGCCCAACTTCTGCGTGGCGAGGAGTTGAGCCAGGTCCTCAACTTCCGCGCCTCTTATCATCAGGAAACGGAGAAGATGGTGGATCTGCTCAGCCAGGCAGGTAAGACCCGAGTGGCAGTGCTGTACCAAAACGACTCGTATGGCGAGGATGGCCTCGACGGCGTACAGGCGGCAGTTGACCGCCGGGCCAACATGGAACTGGTAGAATCGTGGTACTACTGGCGCAACACTACGGCCATAAATTCGGCAGCGTTCCGGATCGCAGCAGCCAACCCGGACGCGGTGATCATCATTGGCGGCTACCAGCCGGCGGCGGGGATCATCGAGAAGCTTCGCATGAAGATGGAACCGGACCCGACGTTCCTGGCGGTGTCCTTCGTAGGCAGCAACGCGCTGGCGGCTGAGCTTGGCGCCGCGGGTCAAGGCGTTTACGTCACGCAGGTGGTGCCGTTGCACAGCGATACCACCAACACTGTCGTGGCCAATTATCGCCGGGCCCTCACTGATTTCAATGATGAGGCTCAAGCCGGGTTCATTTCCCTGGAAGGCTACATCGCGGGACGCCTGGCCATCGAGCGTCTCAAGGCTTGCGGCGTCAACCTGAGCCGGGAGTGCTTCCTCAACGTCCTGAGCAGCCCCACGACCGTGACCATTGACAACCTCCAGTTGCAGTACGGTTCCGGCGACAACCAGGGCTCCAACGACGTGCATCTGACTGTGATCGGCGCCGATGGGCAATACCAGACGGTTACGAGCATCGCGAGCGCGCCGTGATGGCCCTACCCTGCGCTGCCCTGATTACGGGCTGAGCGCGAAATGGCTCCAGCCAAAGAAACGCCCTGCGACCATCGATTGGCCGCGGGGTGTTTTATTCCGATGCATTGCCGCGTCTGCCCGTCCCCGCGCGTACCCGGTTTCGTAAATCGTCAGAAGCAGGATTTTCAAGATTCAGGGATTATCAGGATTGGAACCGTTTCGTGATAAAGGGTTTCCAATCCTGCCAAATCATAAAATCCTGTAAATCCTGCTTCTGACGGTTCCCCGCCGCAAACCGGGCACGCGTGAGATTCCCGTCCCCTCGTCAAGGCCGGGCGCCAATGTTAACGTCGTGTATAATGCGCCAAATCCCGCCCCTGGCCACCATTTGAGGAGCGCAATATATGGCACAGGCAGCCGGCGTCAGCCCCTCTCAACCCGCGACGCAGGACGCGCCGCCCCGCACCAAGGGCTCGGTCATGGCGACGACCCTGGTGGGCGCCCACGCCTTCGAGCACCTGTACGCCCACAGTATCCCCATCATCATTCTGGCCATCATCACGGAGTTCGAGTTGGGGGCCCTCAGCGTCGGAGCCGTCGTCGCCATCCGCTCCATCTTCGGCGGGATCACCAGCACCGCCGGCGGGTTCCTCGTCGACCTGTTCCACCACAGGGTGGCCTGGGTGCTATCCATCAGCACCTTGATGATCGGCACGGGCTACCTGCTCATGTCCATCGCCCCATCCTACGTGCTGATCCTGTGCGCCATTGCCCTGGGATCCATGGGCAGCGCGTTGTGGCACCCGCCGGCCCTGGGCCTCCTGGCCCGCCGGTTCCCCGAGCGGCGCGGCCTGTTCATCTCCATGCACCGCTCCACCGGCAGCATCGGCGACGTGATCGGCCCGCTGGCCGCCGGCGCCCTCATCGCCGGCGCCCTGACGTGGAGCGGCGGCACCGAAGGAGCCGAGGTAGGCGTCTCGTATGCGCTCCCCTGGGGCACCGTGGACTGGCGGTACATCCTGGGGTTCAGCACGCCGATCATGTTCGTCGCCACCGTGGTCATCTTCATCCTGCTGCGCAACGCCGGCAGCGAGCGTCCGGTCAACGTCGATGTCGGCGCCCGCATCCGCACCAACTGGGCCGGCATGAAGGACGCCTTCCGCGGCACCGGGATGTGGGCCATCTTCACCGTCTCCGCCGTGCGGGGCATGGCCGACCGCTCCCTGGTGTTCCTGGTTCCTCTCTATCTGATCCACCTGGGCGTGGGCGAGTTCCAGGCCGCCGTGCACGTCATGCTCATGGTGTTGCCCGGCATCCTCTTCGGCCCGATCATCGGCTCCCTGTCCGACCGGATCGGCCGGCGCCCGCTGATCATCTTCATCATGGGCGTCACCACGATGCTCACCATCGCGATCATCATGGTCAGCGGGGAGGGCTATACCCCGTGGATCACCGCGTTCGTCGCCATCTACGGCATGATGAACTTCTCGGTAAACAACCTAACCCAGGCGGCCGCCGCCGACATCGCCGCCGGCCGCCGGCTGGAGTCGAGTTTCCTCGGCCTGATGTGGGGCAACAATACGCTGTTCGGAGCCATCGCCGCCTTCATGATCTTCGGCCCGGTGGAGTGGTTCGACTGGCAGTACGGCTTCTTCATCGCCGCCGGCATCTACTTCGCGGGGTTCCTCATCTCGCTGATGATACCCGGCAAGCCGCGGGAGCCTGAAGCCGTTCCCATGCCGGCCTAGTCACCGCGCAACCCGATGGCCGCGGCACAGCAGACGCTGCCGAAAGCGCCGAGCGAGGGTGGACGCCGCACCGGAAACGGTGTGCTGGCATCCACCCTCATTGGCGCGCACGGCTTCGAACACCTCATCTCCAACAGCATCCCGCTGCTGACCACGGTCATGGCCGTGGATCTGGGGCTGGGCGCGCTGCAGGTGGGGGCCATCGTGGCGGTGCGTTCGGCCTCGGCCGGGATCACCAGCGTGACCGGCGGGTTCCTGTCCGACCTGCTGCACCACCGGATCGCGTGGGTGCTGTCCATCAGCGCTTTTCTCACCGCTGTGGGCCTGTTGCTGATCGCGATTTCCCCGTCCTACGCCGTGATCCTGCTGGCGTTGGCGCTGGCGTCCTCGGGGGCGGCGCTGTGGCATCCGCCGGCGTTGGGTCTGCTGGCCCAGCGGTTCCCCACCCGTCGCGGGCTGTTCCTGTCCATGCACCGCTCCACCGGCAGCGTGGGCGACGTGGTGGGTCCGATGATCGCCGGCATCCTGCTGCTGGGGGCTCTGCGCTGGGAGGCCGCCGACGGGCTGGCCGTCGGATGGGAACTGGGCCTGGAGCCGGTCAGTTGGCGCTGGATCCTGGCCTTTGGCGCGCCGATCATGTTCATCGCCACGTTTGTCATCTACGGGCTTCTCCGTCACGCTGGAAATGCTCCGCCGGTGAACGTCGACCTGGGGCAGCGGCTACGCACCATGTGGCAGGGCACCTACGTCGCCTTTCGGGGAACGGGACTGTGGGCCATCTTCGCGGTGGCCGCAGTGCGCGGGATGGCCGACGGGTCCATGCTGTTCCTGGTGCCGCTGTACCTGACCCAGGCGTTGGGCATCAACACCTTCCAGGCCTCGGCCCACCTGGCGCTGATGGTAGGGCCGGCGATGGTCACGGCCCCGCTGCTGGGCGCGCTGTCCGACCGGGTGGGACGCAAGTCGCTGATCGTCTTCCTGATGGCCTTTGCCACGGTTCTGACCATTGCCATTCCCCTGGGCGGACCACAGTATTCAGTCTGGGTAACGGTCTGCGTCGCGCTCTACGGGTTGCAGCACTTCACGGTGATCAACCTCACCTCGGCGGCCGCGGCAGATGTCGCTGCGCGCTACCGCCTGGAGTCCAGCTTCCTCGGCCTCATGTGGGGCAACAACGTCCTCTTTGGAGCCGTCGCCGCCGTGTTCATCTTCGGCCCCATCGAGTGGCTGGGCTGGCAGTACGGCTTCTTCATCGCCGGCGGCATCTACGCCGTGGGCTTCCTGGCATCCCTGGCCATCCCCGGCCGGGAACGGGAGCCGGCGACCGCGTAGCCCGGTGCTAAAATGGGACAGCATCGTTCGGCTGCGCCGCGGTGCGGGTCGAAGACGCCATCAGACAGCGCAACGGAACTGTTCAGAATTCAGGAGGTTGTCATTGCGAGGCGCTTGCGCCGTGGCAATCTCTACGCCGTAGCCGCAACGTCTGCCCCAAAGAACTCCCCGGCGCCAACGGGATTGCCGCGCTGCGCTCGCAATGACACTTTCCCCGCAACTCTGAAAGTTACGCGCAACCGATGATGCAGTATGCGCCATGGCCAGCCAACCGGAATACAACGCCAATTCCGAGGCGGTGCGCACGCACCTGACCATCCTGCAGGACGTCATCCGGCGCATGGCCGGCAACAGCGCGTCGTGCAAGAACTGGTGCATCGTCCTGGTGGCCGCCATCCTGGTGCTGGTGGCCCGCACCGGCGCTCCCGCCTACGCTCTCCTGGCCCTGATCCCCGCGGTGCTGTTCCTGTTCCTGGACGCCTACTACCTGGCGCTGGAACAAGCCTTTCGTCAGTCCTACGACGCCTTCGTGGCGAAACTGCACGACGGCGCGGTAACCTTGTCAGACCTGTACGTGGTGAAGCCCGGCCGCCCCGTGGTTCGGCAGATGCTGGTCAGCCTCCGGTCCACGTCCGTCTGGCCCTTCTACCTGGCGTTGGTGGCGGCAATCCTGCTGGTGTGGCTGCTCGGATACCTTGTGCCTCCCGGGGGCTGGTACTCCTACGCGCCGCTTGCGCCCTGAACCGTAGGGAGGTGTGCGGTTGCCCTAACCCTTCATCCGGGCCGGCTATAATGATTGATATCTCATCGGGACGTGGAGATTGACCATGCTATCCCCGGAGCAAATCCAGCAGGTTCGCAACAAGGTCTGGCTGGCCGACCAGGCCATGGCCCAGCGCGACCATGAACTCTTCTGCGAACGCATCTGGGAAGCGACCGCCCACGCCATCAAGTGCGTTGCCAGAGAACGCGGCTGGCCTTGCCAGACTTTTGACGAGATTTATGCCGCCGGCCGGCGGATGGCGAAAGAATCTGACAATGACTTCGGATGGACGGCGGCTCTGGGCTCCGCGGAGTTGCTGCGCACCAACGGGAAAGGACTGGTTCAGCAAAAGTACGAAATCGAGGAGGACTGGGACATAGCCACCAGTTTTATCGACCGGATGCTGGGATTCTCGGTGCGAGACGTCAAATGACGTCTGAAGAGTGCATCCAGCAATCCAGCGTTTTCATTGCTCTGGCGAATGAGCTTTTCGACGCTGGCAATAGCATGGCCGGCGCCGAAATGCTGTACGGCGCGCTCACGCAGGTAATTATCGCAATCGCCATGCGGAGACGGGAGCGTTACCGCGAACACCAACATCGTCGCCATCTAATCAGAAGGTTGACCGCAGAACTAGACGACCCTGACATCACCGACGCTTTCGGTACGGCCCAAAGGCTGCACGTCCACTTCTATCTCAATGACTTGACCGACGATTGCTTTCAGGCAGCCGTATTCACCACCCGCGGCCTCATTAACCGCCTCCTCCCTCTTGCCGCCTGACGTTATGACCGCCGCACAGATTGCCGGACTGCTGCTTTTGCTTGCTGCCGTAGCCACGGCGGTGTCGGTGATGACTCGCCTTGCGGGCAGCTCGGAACCTCCCGATGTCGTCGCATTGCCAGTTCCCCAAGTTCCCATCATCCTGGATACCGGCTTATACACCATTGCCGGCGCGACGCGGGTTCTCTCCGGCCTGGCCCTATCGGCGGCTGCGGTTTTCCTGCGGCGAGCAATGGCCGGCCGCTACTGGACAGCAAACGTCGCCGGTCGGCTGCTGGAAGCGTCGGGAGCGGTCACGGCAATATCCGGAGCCTGTATGCTGGCCCTGGCGGCAGCGCTGCCAGAGGCGGGGCATACGGTCGTCCTCACCGACGGAGGGCCGCTCGGCTGGATAGAGCCGGCGGACGCCGCACGCTGGATAACCGGCAAGATCGGCTTCACGCTGGCCGGGCTTGGGCTGATCGCCCTGGGGCCGGTGCAGTGGCGCGTGGGCGGCGTGCTCAAGGTTTCCGCCGTGGCCGACGTGATCATCGGCGTCGCCATGCTGTTCATCTGGATAGACGCCGCAACCGTGATGCACCGCGTATCGGGCATTGCTTTCCTGGTCTGGCTCATCGTCAGCGGCGTGTGGCTGACTGCCGGACTGCTCAAAACACCGGAGGGAGAAACCCAACATGGCAACCCGTGACGAAAACATCGCCACTGTCCGCCGCATCCGCGAAGAACTGACCACGCTCCTGGACGGGATGGATTACTGCCTGGACTGGAAAGACGGCGCCGGGTCCGATGCTGATCCATGGTGCGCCCGCGAGGTCCTTTACCACCTGGTGGACACGCCCGAGGGCGGCATTGGCAGCGTCATCGCCGGCGTGCTGAGCGGCAGTCTTGCAGAGGTCACCATCCTGCCCGACGCCAACAACATGACTGCCGACCGCATGGCGGCCGACATTGACGAGGCGCTCGCCGGTCCCCTGGCGATCCTGCAAACCGCCGCGGACGCCATTGCCAGCGCAGACGATGGTGACTTTGAGGGACGAACCGCCCTGGCCCACCTGCCACACCGCGGGATCCACGAACCGCGCACGGCGCAATCGTTCATCGACGGCCTGGAGCGACACTGGGGCGAGCACCTGAACCAGATCCGCGCCATCCGCGAAGCGCTTGGGATGTGATCGATCAGTAACCTGTTTGACACCCACGAAACCGCCCGGTTATATTTCGCCTAATTTCGTTCTCAAAAAAGGAGGAAACCAACTATGACGACTCAGAGGGGCAGAATTCGGTTTGACGCGGGCAACGTGGGCTTTGTCGTCCAGCATGAACTATGGGACGGCAACATCCAGGACCATTCCGACCAAGGCGTGGTCATTCTGGTTGAAGTGGGCGGCGAGACTGCGCTGCGCTTCAACTGCTTCGACATCGAGAAAAGCTACGTTTACGCGCCGGACGGCGAGAACATCAACTACCGCATGGACCACACGGTCGACGGCAACCCCATCGGCTGGTCGGTGAAGACCATGCGCAGCAACCTGGGCGCCATGCTGACCCGCGCCGGCCATGCTGACGCCGCCGGCGCGCTGGATATGAACGCGGTCAACGCGGCGCTGGACGAGGTGGACGCCACCGCCCGGGTCAAGTTCGCCGCCGAGCGCAACACCGTCAAGCACAACCGCGGCACCGACATCATCGAAGCCGGCAACATCCGCTTCGGCCTCGAGATGCGCCGCCAGGCCTCCGGCGATGGCGGGCTGGCCATCCACGTGCTCAGCGACCTCGCCGGCAACACGGGCCGCGTGTTCACGGAAGAGACTGAACTGCTGGCCTTCGACTGCTTCCGCGACGAGCCGCACTACCACTACGGCCCGCGCAACAAGAACCACCGGATCTTCTGGGACAAGACCCTGGTCCCCGACCCGCTGGGCTGGTGCCTCGATCAGTTCAAGACCGGCAAGCTCAAGGCCATGCTGGAGCGGGCCGGCTACCCCGGCGTTGCTGCTGACCTGGACGAGGACCTCCTCGCCTCGGTGATCCCCCAGGTGGAATCCCGCGGCCGCGAGATGGAAGCCGGCGGCATCCCCGCCGAGGTCACGCCCAACCTGGTGCAGTAACCCAACAGCGCCACCCACGGCCATCAGGCCGAATTTGCTGCCGCCGGCAGGATTGCGGGCGGCAGCTTTTTCCGGTTTGCCGCTGTCAAACGCGCGGTGTTAGACTCGTTTCGCCCACGGTACACACCATGACCACCGCCGCACAAAAATTGCTAACCGCTGACGACCTCCTGGATCTGTATGTTCAGGGGGTGCGCGGCGAACTGATCAGGGGGGTCCTGCACGAAACAGTGGCTGCCGGAATTGAGCACGGCGAGATCGTCATCAACTTCGCCACCGAACTCCGCACATTTGTACGTCCGCGCCGTTTGGGTCGCGTGGTGGGTTCCGATGCCGGAATACGTCTGGAACGGGAGCCCGATACAGTCCGCGAACCGGATATTGCGTTCATTTCGGCGGAACGGCTCCCGTTGGATCAACGGGTCAGCGGATATGCCGAGGTGGTGCCGGATCTGGTGGCGGAAGTGTCGTCGCCCGGAGACCGTACCGCGGCTATATACGACAAGGCGCAAATGTGGCTGCGCCATGGCGTTCGCCTGGTTTTGATCATCTATCCGAACACCCGGACCGTTCTCGTGCTGCCCGCCGAAGGACCGACGCGAACCCTTAGCGAAGACGATATTCTGGATTGTGGCGAAATCCTGGCCGGCTTCATGTGCCCGGTCCGGGCTATTTTCGCTACCTGAATCTGCAGCCGCCAAGCGAAAACGATGCCATCCATCACCGTCAAACTGATCGAAACGCCCGCCGAACTCGAGGCGGCGTTCAGCCTGCGCATCCGCGTCTTCGTGGGCGAGCAGGGTGTCCCCGCCGACATCGAGCTGGATGAATTTGATACCGATGACGACACCGTCCACGCCGTGGCCCTGCACGACGGCGTCGTCATCGGCACCGGCCGGCTCCTGCCGGACGTGGACGGCAAGGGGCCGCACATCGGGCGCATGGCGGTGGAACAGGACAGGCGGCGCGATGGCGTGGGCGGACAGGTGCTCGACTTTTTGGAAGAACAGGGCCGCGAACGGGGGTTCCGGCAAATCACCCTCCACGCCCAGGAGTACGTCAAGTCCTTTTACGCCGGCCACGGCTACCGGGAAGTCGGTGAGGTTTTCGAGGAGGCCGGCATCCCCCACCGCGAAATGGTCAAGGAACTGTAGGAACCGGAGGCACACCCCGCATGGGAATTCTGACCGACGACATGAAGCGGGTCCTGACCGAGCAGCGCCTGATCTTCGCCGCCACCGTCTGCCCCGACGGCACCCCCAACCTGTCGCCCAAGGCCACCACCATGATCTGGGACGACGATCACATCCTGTTCACGGACCTGGCTTCGCCGGGCACCATGCGCAACCTGGAGCATAACCCGTCCATCGAGATCAACGTCGTGGACCAGTTCGCTCGCAAGGGCTACCGTTTCAAGGGCACCGTGGCCGTCCACTCCGGCGACGAGCTGGAGGCAACGGTGAAGGAGCGGATGCGCAACGGTCCATCCAACGTGACAAGCCTGGCCGACAGCGTGCGCGCCGTGGTCCTCATTCGCGTGGAGCAAGCTCTGCCCCTGGTGTCCCCCGGCTACTGGGGCGGCGCCACCGAGGCGGACACCCGCCGCAACTGGGAAGAATACTGGAGCAACGTCAACGCCGGCTGGCACGAACGCCACGCCGAGCCGGCGCCATCCGAAACCTCATAGGTGCGAAACATCGTCCGCCCCTGCTGTGCTTACGCATACCCATTTCCCCGGAGCTGTCATTGCGAGCGAAGCGCAGCAATCTCGTTGGGTAAGCAACGCCGCCGCGGGAACGAAATCGCCACGGCGCTGCGCTCCTCGCGATGACAAAACGGGCACCTGCGTGCCCCGCCGTGCGGCTGAGGTCAGGCCGCCGCAGCCGCCTCCACGCCGTCCATAACGCGCACTTCCATCTTGGCGATGTGGCTGGTGGGACGGTCGCCCAGGGCGCTCCGCTCCGGCGACGCGAAGTAGGCCGCTTCCTTCTCGGCGATCTGGTCGGCGCTGTCGAACCGCCGCACCCAGATGAATTCCGTGCGGTCAGCGTTCACGTAGCTGGAAACCACCGGGATGCCCAGGCGGTCGTGCAGCGGCCGGATGTGCTCGTTGAACAGGCCGAGCCACGAGTCCATCATGCCGCGGTTGATGGTGTAGATGCGCAACTGGTAGGTAGCCATTATTATCCTCCTTGAGTTTTGCTTGCATGGATAAACAAGATAAAGGGATAAATTTATCCTGAATATCCTGTACATCCATGCAAATTGCCCACGGTCAGGCGACCTGGTACTGGGCAATGGCGTCCTGGCTGAACGATAGACCCAGCCCCGGCCGGTCGGGCACCACCAGGTCCCCGTCCACGATGTCCGGCGTCTCGTCGAACAGCCGCAGCGACCACGGCATGTACTCCACCGTCAGCCCGTTGGGAATGGCCGAGATCGTGTGCACCTGCACTTCCGGTATCAGGTGGGACACCACTGGCAGGTTGAAGGCCTCAGCCATGCCGGCGATCTTGCGGAAGGGCGTGATCCCCCCGGCGCGCAGCAGGTCCACCATCACGATGTCGATGCTGCGCTGCTCCACCATGTGACGGAACGGCCGGATGCCGTAGACGTACTCGCCGGCGGCGATGGGCGTGGTCAGAGCGTCGGCCACACGCGCCAGGCCCTGGTAGTCGTCCCGCGCGACCACGTCCTCCAGCCAGAAGAGGTGGTACTCCTCAACCATGCTGCCGATCTGGATGGCCTGGTTCACGTTCCAAAGCTGGTTGATGTCGCACATCAGGTCGATGTCCGGGCCGATGGCGTCCCGCAGGGTACGGATGCGGGCCACCTCACGGGCTGCCGTCAGTTCCGCGCCCATCTGCGTCTTCATCTGGCGGAACCCCTGCTCCACCAGGCGCGGGCCGGCCTCGGACAGGTACTCCAGGCCCATGGGCCGCATCAGCGCGCCGCTGGCGTAGGTGGGCGCCCGGTCCCGGTAGCCGCCCATCAGCCCGCACACCGTCTGGTCCAGCGCCTTGCCCTTGATGTCCCACACCGCCATGTCGATGGGCGCGAGACCCAAGGAAAGGATGCCCTCCGGCCCGGCGGACGAGCAGGCGTCCATCAGCTTGCCCCACACGGCCTCGGGATTCATCGGGTCTTCACCTACTGACAGTTCCACCAGGTCGTCCACCGCCCGCCGCAGCGCGTGCACCAGCGGCCCGCCGAAAAAGGTGAGGCCGATGCCGTTGATGCCTTCGTCGGTGTGGAGTTCCAAAGTGACGAACTCGCGGGTGCCCGGTTGGTCGATGCCCACCACCAGCGGGTTGTCCGCCGGTGTCTGCAAAACGCGCGTGGTGCCGCCGGTAATTCTCATAAGGGTTAACTCCGTGCTTGGTATGGCGTAAGGCAATGTAGCACGCGCCTACAACACCGGCAACACGGATACGCAACGGCCACCGCTTCCTGACGAGTTTTGTGCGCCTGGCACTGGCAACAAGACAATGAATCGATTAAATCCAGGACGCCTTCCGGGGAGGAGCGGTAATTATGGTCACACCAAGTGCGGCGGCACGCAACAGACTGGGTGGTTGGATGCTTTCGCCGATTATCACAGCCAGCGCCGGCTCACTGTACACGACAGCCAGAATATCCGCGCGCTGGCGTACCAGTTCGACATGGATGTCACGGATGCTGACCGCAGCTTCGAAGACAGCCCACACACGCGCACCATCTGCTTCTCGGTGGCCGCGCAGCGTTACCAGGGAATTGGCTATTTCCATATCGGCATTGCGCCGAACAATGCCCAGATCTTCCGCTTGTCTGATCTCTTCGACGTATTCGCGACCGAGATGGGTTCTCCGACCAACCACAATGTCGCAATGATAAATCCGAAGATGCCGTAGCAAATCAGGCGTTACCCATTTTATTGCCGATGGAGGAACGGCATCATTGCTCAGTTCCCGGTGATCTATTGTAGTCATCTCGGTCCTCCCGCGGGGCTGTAGTGCCAAATAACGCCGGTTTCAATTGTATCCGGTCAACGTGAGTCGGTTTGACGCCCGCCCCCAGCCGGCGTAGCATTGCTTTTATCCAACCTGCTGTTTCCAGATACCCGGGAGGCGCTGATGACGACTGTACCGAACAATACCGACGAAATCCGCCAGGCCGTCCAGGACCACTACGGCCAGCGCGCCTTGCGGGTGATCCAGTTGACCGATGTCACGCCCCAGGGTGAGGGCTGCGGCGCCGAAAACTGCGGCCACGGCACCTGCGG
Source organism: Dehalococcoidia bacterium (assembly GCA_965203985.1). Classification (GTDB taxonomy): domain Bacteria; phylum Chloroflexota; class Dehalococcoidia; order Lucifugimonadales; family UBA3495; genus Bin87. Next base: position 12,061 of record CBDBDS010000011.1, on the reverse strand, counting down.
CGGAGACGATTGCGGCCACGACGCCGCTGCCTGCGGTTGTGGCGACACCACCGCCGCCGTCTGCTGCGGCCCCGCCGACACCGAGCGCGCCATGGCCCTATACAACGAGGCCCAGCTCCAGGGCCTGCCCGTGGAGGCGATGGCCGCCTCCGCCGGCTGCGGCAACCCCACCGCCTTGGCCGACCTGCGCCCCGGCGAAACCGTGCTGGACCTGGGTTCCGGCGGCGGCATCGACTGCTTTATCGCGGCCGAGCAGGTGGGCGAGTCGGGCCGGGTCTTCGGGCTGGACATGACCCCCGAGATGCTTGCCCTGGCCAACGCCAACCGCGACCGCATGGGCGTCACCAACGTCGAGTTTGTGAAGGGCCATCTCGAGGACATCCCCCTGCCCGATGCCAGCGTAAACGTGGTGATCAGCAACTGCGTTATCTGCCTGTCTCCCGACAAGGACGCTGTCTTCCGGGAAGCCTTCCGCGTGCTGACGCCCGGCGGCCGGCTCCACGTGTCCGATATGCTGGCGCTGAGCGAGGATGGCCCGCGCCTGACCGACGCCGAGTCCTGGGCCGCTTGCATCGGCGGCGCCGAGTATCGCGGCACCTACCTGTCCCGCATGGAATCGGCTGGCTTCGTAGACATCGCGACCATCGACGAGTCGATCCGCCTTGACGAGGACGACGTTCCCCTGAACGTCGCCAGCGTCAAGGTGTCGGCACGCAAACCCGAGTAGTCGCTCCGACATTCCGAAAGACTTCGGGAAGGGGCGGGCTCACTGGCTCGCCCTGCCTCATTTCAAACCTGCCACGTCGCCGCATTGCGCGTTATAATGCCGGAGGTTGGCCGCAACACCTCGGTTGAGATGGTCCAGAATGTCCGAAACGCCTCAAAATAGTAACGCTGACGATTACGCTCGCCAGTTCATGCCGCCGGAGCGGCGCGCTCGGCTGGCCGCCGAACAACCGCCGGCGAACATCGTCGAGGAAACCGTTGCCGTAGTGGAAACTCCTCCGACACCCGTAGCGGATACCTCACCGGCACCGGTGGAGGAAGTCTCCGAGGTTCCGGCGGTGACTTCCAACGCATCCGACGGGTCGCTGGGCGAGGCTCCGGTCTCCGCAGCGGCGCCGGCACGTCCCGCATCCGATAACGGCGCGCGGCCCGTCGCGCCGGCTCCGGCCCCCGAGCCGTGGCCCGAGGCCGACGATGAGGATGAGACCACGCCGGCGTACGTCGAGGCCAACGACCTCTTTAAGATTTACAAACCGGCCGACCTGGAAGTGGTTGCCCTGCGCGGCGTCGACCTTGAGGTACGGGCCGGAGAACTGATCGGCATCGTCGGCGCCAGCGGTTCCGGCAAGACTACCCTGCTGAACATCCTCGCCGGCCTCGAACGCCCCTCGGCCGGCCGCATCCGGGTGGGGGAGCGCGATCTGCTGGACATCACCGATCAGGACCTGGTCGCCTATCGTCGCCGCGAGGTCGGGTTCGTGTGGCAGGCCACCGGCCGAAACCTCGTGCCGTACCTCAGCGTGCGGGATAACATCGAGTTGCCCCAGGCGATAGCCGGCGCGGGCAAGCGACAGCGCCGCGAACGCGCCGAGGAACTGCTGGAAGCCCTGCAGATGTCCGACAAAGGACGTCGCTACCCGTCGGAGCTTTCCGGCGGCGAGCAGCAGCGCGTGGCCATCGCTGTGGCCCTGGCCAACAACCCGCCGTTGCTCCTGGCCGACGAACCCACCGGCGAACTCGACACCAACATGGCCGAGGACGTCTTCCGGATGCTCCAGCGCATCAACCGGCGGTTCGGCGTAACCATCATCATCGTCACCCACTACGCCGGCATCGCGCGCTGGGTGGACCGCGTGGTGCGTATCAGGGATGGGCGCATCGGCTCCGAGTCCTACCTCATGTCCTCTTACCGGGGCGACGAGGGCCAGGAGGAGGAGTACTTGGTGGTTGACCGTGCCGGCCGTCTCCAGTTGCCCCGGGAATACGTGGAGCAGTTGTCGCTGGAGGGACTGGCTACTGCCGGCATGGACGAGCATACCGGCTCCATTACCCTGCGCCCGGCCTCGGCTCCCCATCGCAGCCGGGAGAGGTGGGAGACCGTTGCCGACGACTAAGCGCTCTGTCCCCGGCGTTGCGAACTGAGGTAACCCCATGGCGGAAGTGACTGCTGCCCTGGCCTCGGAATCGGTCGTCCGCGAGTTCGGCGAAGGAGACAGCGCCGTTCGCGCGGTGAATGAGGTCACCGTCAGTATCGCGCCCGGCGAATTCGTGGCCCTAGTGGGCCGCTCCGGTTCCGGAAAGACCACCCTGCTGAACCTGCTGGCGGGACTGGACCGACCCAGCTCCGGCAAGGTGTGGTTCGAAGGACGCGAACTGTCCCAGATGCCGGAACGGGAACTGGTCGGTCTGCGCCGCGACCGCATTGGCTTCGTGTTCCAGTCCTTCGGGCTGATTCCCCTGCTGTCGGCATTCGAGAACGTGGAACTTCCCCTGCACATCGCCGGCATGTCGTGGCGCGACCGCCGCCGCCGCGCCAACGAGGCCCTGGACCTGGTGGGCCTTACCGGCCGCTCCGGCCATCGCCCCTACGAGCTATCCGGCGGGGAGCAGCAGCGCGTCGCCATCGCCCGTGCCCTGGTCGCCGACCCGTCCGTGCTCTTCGCCGACGAACCCACGGGCGAACTGGATAGCGTAACCGGACAGACCATCGGCGGCATCATGCGCGACATCGGCGCCAGTCGCGGCGTCACCGTGGTCACCGCCACTCACGATCTGCTGCTGGCCGACATGGCCGACCGGCGCCTCCAGATGGCCGACGGGCGCATCGCTTCCGTTGACGGCAGCCTGTCCGGCTGAGGCCAATCACGCGCCATCCGGCGAGGAGATTTCGCTACTCGGCGGGCTGAGGCGGTACGCCCGTCGAGGTCGTGCGACGTTTGTGCGCAAAGTTGAAAAGATCACACCGATGCGTTCCAGTGGGATCTGATGCTCGGGTTAGGATTGGCCAACGATTGACTACGCCCCGGTCAGCATGGGTAGGAGTTTGTCCAAAAGGTCCTCTATGTCGTCCAGTCTTTCGGCCACTTCGTCTGCTGGCGTGTCGTTTTCGTAGAAGTTCTCACGTAGCGCGCTGGCAGTGTCGAACAATCGGCGGATCTCGCCATCGCCGGTTTCAGCGCGGAGCCGGCTGGCGATCCTGTGGTAATGCCGGTGACGGTTGTGCTCCCAACCGCGTTGCTCGACGATGGCCTTGAGCATCTGGGCAGTGGCGCCCCAGCCCTTCTCGGATGCCTGTGCCAGATCACTGGAGGATAATTCTCGCCTGGCCTGCGCGAGAAAACGTTCGCTGGCCTGTGCGTACTGCTGACTGGTCATCTGTGACTCCGCTTTGTGTCTGGGCAGATTAGCAAGTTCAACCCTCCTGGGCAATGGTATGTAAGCAGGACCTATGGAATTACTCGGGTCTGAAGATCGAAATCACCTCATTCTTCGCCCCGTGGTTTGCGGCGTTCCGCACGGCCGTGTTATAGTCACGCTTACTTGGAAGTATCCTGGAACACGTAATCGGGAGCATTGCATGGCTTACGTAACGCCGCGAGATGGCGAAACCCCAGAGAGTCTGGTGAATCGATTCCGGGCGTCTGTACAGCACGCCGGTATCCTGCGCGAACTGAAGGACCGCCGGTTCTTCCGCTCCAAGGCGCAGAAGGAGCGCTTGGCAGCCCAGCGGGCAGCCAGGCGACGGCGACGGCAGCGGCGGTAGGCCATCGCGAGGCTGACCGCGGGTCAGCTTCCGCAAATTGACCGGTTGCGGGCGCGGTGCTAGACTCCGCCCGCGTCATAGACGGAATGGGCCGGCCGGGGCGCCAGCACGCCCGGCGGCGATCTTCATATCAAGGAGGGCAGGTTTGCCGCGCTACGATTATCGCTGCACGGAGTGCTCAAACGAGTTCGAGTTGGTTCAAAAATTCAGCGAGGCGGGACAGGGAGAGTGCCCATTGTGCGGCGGCGCCGGCCAGCGGGTATTCCACGCCGTGCCGGTGATTTACAAGGGCAGCGGCTTCTACACCACTGACTACGGTCGCCCCAAGCGCCCCGTCGAGAAGGAAGACAGCAAGGAGACCGCCTCCGAATCAACGTCATCCTCGAGTTCGTCCAACGGCAGCAGCGGCGACGGTCCGTCCGGCGACTCCGGTTCCTCCTCCGACTCGCCCGCTCCGGCGGCGGCCGCCGCCGGCGACTCCGCCTGATCGAACTCCTCGGCCATAGGACCAAACGGGCCGCGCTCCAGGGTGCGGCCTTTCCATTGCCCGTAATGCGTTTCCCAAAACCATGCGCGCCCTCATCCAGCGAGTGACCTCCGCCTCGGTTACCATCGATGACTCCGAGGTTGGACGCATCGGGCCCGGTGTGGTGGCGCTCCTCGGCGTCGCGGAGGGCGACGACGAGGCCGACGCCCGCTACCTGGTGGACAAGATAGTCAACATGCGCATCTTCGCTGACGACCGGGGGCGCTTCAACCTGTCAGCCCTGGACGTTCATGGCGACGTGCTGGTTGTGTCCCAGTTCACTTTGCATGCCGACACCCGCCGGGGCCGAAGGCCGGACTTCACCGCCGCCGCCGATCCCGAAACGGCCAACCGCCTCTACGAACGAGCCGTGCAGATGTTCCGCGACACCGGCCTTACCGTGGCCACCGGCGAGTTCCAGGCCTACATGCAGGTCAGCCTGCAGAATGACGGCCCGGTCACCATCATGGTCGACAGCGCCGACCGCGGACGACCCCGACGGGGCTAATCAGTCGCGCAGTTCGTTGGCTCCGGCCTACCGGTGCCAGCCCATACCCTTGTACATCCCGCGCAGGAAGGCGATCTGGCCGCCGTGGGATACGCAGTCCCAGGTCATCTGGCCCAAGGCGGCTGCCACGGTTCTCGGCTCCGACACCGGCGGGATGATTTTCGCCTGCTGCATCTGGGCTTCCGTCAGGCCGGGCAGGTATTCGCGCAGCGCCGAGCGGACCTGCTCGAAGTATTCCATCTGCAACTTGCGGGACGGCGGTTGCCAGTCGCAGACCATCTGGTGCGTCCAGCCCAGGCCCCGGTTTTCGCCGTCGGCCGGCATCCCGAAGTGCTGCTCCCAGTTGTTGGTGTCCCAAAGCTGGGGCAGGTCGCGCAGGCGGGTGTGGATGAACGAGTCGATCACCCGGGACAGGTGCCAGAGGGTCCACGCCACCGAATTGCAGTCCGGGGCCGGGATGCGCGCGAATTCCTCTTCGTCCAGGTCTCTCAGCGCCAGGTCGATGGTGGTGAAGTTGTTCTCCAGGGCCGAAATCAGGCCGTCGGCGGCTGCTGGCATGGTGGTCGCCTCCTGGTTGCGTGTTGACTCTAGGATAACAGTCTCGAAGACACGGCACACGCCTTCGGTGCATCGCCCCGACCGCCGGGACTATACTATCGGCAACTCCGAAGCATCAACAGCAGGACATCGCCGATGAGCACCTCAATACCCGATCCCGGTCCCGACGCCAATCCCGCCGAGCGCGCCCGGTGGCTCCGCGACCGGCTCTGGTTCCACAACGAGCGGTACTACAATGACGATGCCCCCGTCATCAGCGACAGCCAGTACGACGCGCTGATGCAGGAACTGCGCGAGCTGGAAGCCGCCCATCCCGAGCTCCGCTCGGCAAGCTCGCCCACCCAGATCATCGGCGGCAGCGCCTCCGACCGCTTCCCCCAGGTCCAGCATCCCATCCCCATGCTGAGCCTGGCCAACGCCTTCAGCCGGGATGATCTCGAAGCGTGGCACCGCCGGGTCACCGACCTGCTGGACGGCCAGCCCTTCCACATGGTGGCCGAGCTGAAAATCGACGGCCTCGCCGTGCGCCTGGTCTACCGTGACGGGGCATTCGTCCTGGGCGCCACCCGGGGCAACGGCCAGACCGGCGAGGATGTCACGCCCAACCTGCGCGAGGTCGAAAGCATCCCCCATTCCCTCCACGGCGACTTCCCGGCCGACCTGGAAGTGCGCGGCGAGGTCTACCTGCCCCTCGATAGCTTCCAGCGTATGAACGAGGAGCGCGAACGCGCCGGCGAGCAGTTGTACGCCAACCCCCGCAACACCGGCGCCGGCACCATCCGCCAGCTGGATCCCGAGGTCACTCGCAGCCGTAACATGCAGATCTGGACCTACAGCCTCAATCACACCGGCGACGCACCCATGCCTGCCGGACACTGGGAGGCCCTGGAGCGGCTGCGGTCCTACGGTTTCTGCGTCAATCCCGAAAATCGCGTCTTCGATACCGTCGATGAGGTGTGCGCCTTCTACGACGAGATGCTGCACCGCCGTCACGACTGGAACTACGAGGCCGACGGTGTGGTGGTCAAGGTCGACAGCCTGACCCAGCAGAATGCCCTGGGCTTTGCCGGGCGCGAACCCCGCTGGGCCATCGCCTACAAGTTCCCGGCCGAGCGCGCCAACACCCGCCTGCTGGACATCATCATCAACGTCGGCCGCACCGGCAGCCTGAATCCCCAGGCCATCCTGGAACCCGTCGTTGTCAGCGGCGCAACCGTGCAGCACGCCTCCCTGCACAACGAGGAGGACATCCACCGCAAGGACATCCGCATCGGGGACACGGTGGAAATCGAGCGCGCCGGCGACGTAATTCCCCAAGTCCTCGGCCATGTCCCTGTCCGTGGCGAGGAACGCGGGCCGGAGTTTCACATGCCGGAGCGCTGCCCCGAGTGCGACACCACCGTCGTCAAGGAGGCGGGTGACGCCATGCACCGCTGCCCCAACTCGGCGTGTCCTGCCCAGTTCTTCGAGTCGCTGAAGCACTTCGTCAGCCGAAGCGCCATGGACATCGACGGCCTCGGCGAACGCTGGTGCCGCATTCTCATCGACCGGGGCCTGGTTTCCAACGTGTCCCACGTGTACGGCTTGAAAATGGAGCAGCTGACCGAGTTGGACCGCATGGGCGAAAAGCTGGCCACCCGCATCCTCGACAACGTCGATGCCAGCAAGCATCGCCCGCTGGCCCGCATCCTGTTCGCCCTGGGCATCCTGCACGTCGGCGCCGAGGTGGCCGAACTGCTGGCCGCCCGCTATGCCAGCCTCGACGATATTGGCGCGGCTACCGTTGACGAACTTACCGAGATCGAGGGGATCGGCCCCCGCATCGCCGAGAGCATCGTCAACTACTTCGCCACCGCAAGCAACCAGAGGACTCTCGCCGGCCTGCGCGACGCCGGTGTCCAGCTCTGGCAGGAACTCGCGCCCGTGGACGAGTCGGCGCAGCCCTGGAAGGGCCAGACCTTCGTGATCACCGGTACGCTCGCGACCATGACGCGCCGCGAAGCTGAGGGCCGGGTCAAATCGCTGGGGGCTACCACCACGTCGTCGGTCAGCCGCAAGACCAACTGGCTGGTCGCCGGCGAGTCCGCCGGCAGCAAGCTGGCCAGTGCCGAACGCCTCGGCGTCCCGGTGCTTGACGAAGGCGCGCTGCTGGCACTACTGGAAAACCCCGCCAGCATCGGCAGCGTGCCGGCCGCATAGCCGGATGACTCGGCGTCGCAAGGCTCGTTGGCGCTGTGACAAAGGCCCGGCCTTGCTTGTACACTCGTGATCAACAGGGAGCCCGTTTCCCGCCGTGGCCTTTCGACGCTAAAATTCGCGCATCGAAAGGCACAGCGTTGTGATTGACGGTACGGGGACTGAGTTTCGAAATGTCTGCATCCACCGCCGACGGATTGGCCCTGAGCGTAGCTCGCCGAATACACGAACTGGCCGGGGCCAGCCAGACCATCCTGTTCGGCTCCCGGGCCCGGGGTGATCACAATCCAGCCTCGGACATTGACGTCCTGATCATCAAGGATCCCGCGCCCACTGAGGCATGGTTGGAAAACCTGCGCGACCAGGCGAGGCAGATCCAGAAGAGTCGTGTGCCCCAAGCCTCCGGCATCGACATCTTGTGCATGACTGCGGCGGATTTCCGCAGGGACCAATGCCTCAGAAACCACCTGGCCAACTCCATCGCCAAACAGGGGCTCGCCATCATGACCGACGATCCGCCGGAACCTGCCCACGGTCATTTTGAGGAGCAAACTGACTGGCAGGACGTCCGGCAGCGTCTCAGCGACGCAAACGATGCGGCCGCAGACCTTAGACTTTGGTCAGAATCGGGATTGGCGGAACGAATGTCGGACAAAGGAGTGGGCCGGGCAGGGCAGACCGCCCTCGAGAACGCCTACAAAGCCGTTCTGGGTTCTCACGGCTTCGATTACCCCACCGGCGGTAGGGATGGCCACAACCTGAGACTCCTCGTTGACCGGGTACGCCGCGACCTGAACTGGCCCCCGGGAGAACCGATCCCTGGAGAAGAATACCAGTACCTCACCGAGTTCGGAGGCGCCGCCCTGTACGCCCACGAGCATCCTTCCCTCGACAAGGCAAGCATCGCCGCCGAAATACCCCGGGCCGTCGAAATGCTGACGGCATTGGTTGAACGCGCTTTGAGGGAGGCACCGCAGTAGGTCATCCGGGTATCCCCTGAAGGGCCGGCAAACAATGGAACCGTTGCCGCTGGCGCTCGGACCGGCGCTCTGCACCCAATCAACACGCCGACATTATTTGGGAGGGCAGTATGACGACACAGGTAGAAGCTCCCGTTGACGAGAGGATCGTAGGCGTATTGCGGCAACTGGGCATCGAGCGTGCTCACTTTGCATCCCGCAATCTGGGCGATTGGCGAGGATTAACGGTCAATTTCGCGGACGCCATCGCTTCCCTGACGCTGGTGTGTCCGCTGGGGTTCGATTCCCAGGCGCTGGCACCCTTCGGCGACCGGCTCCTGGTATTCAATGCCGACCGCGGCGGCGCGACGGCGACCATCGACCGCAACCTGGCCGGCCTCCCGTCAGCGGCGAAGGTTACACTGGCGGATTACGGCTACCCCAACAATTACGCCGACATCGGCGTCGACCAGGGCGAAGGCATGATCGCGCCCATGCTCAACTTCCTCGCCGGCGCAGACTCCGGTAGCAGCCTGCCCAGTGTGTCCCCTTCGGTCGAGGAAGGGGAAGTCGACGACATCTACTTCCGGGTCCAGGGATCGGGTCCTCCGCTGGTCCTGCTGCCGTTGGGCGCCGCGCCCGCCCAATGGGACCCGGTCGTTGCGGCCTTTACCGAGCGATACTGCGTGATCACCCTCACCGGACCGGTGCTGGGCATGGTGGGCAGCCTGGAGGGCCGGGGCCGCACCTCCGGGTACCTGTCCGCCGTGGGCAGCCTGATCGACGCGGCGCAGATCCAGCCCGGAGAGACAGTGCTGGAGGCCGGCTGCGGCACCGGCGTGCTCTGCCGCTGGGTGGCCCGCCGCACGGATCGGCAGAACCCCGTCGCCGGTGTGGACGTGAACACTTACTTCCTGCGCGAAGCGGCTGACATCGCACGGCGCGAGGGCATGGACGACCTGGTGAGCTTCCACGAGGGCAGCGCCGAGGCCTTGCCCTTCGACGACAACAGTTTCGACGTTGTATTCTCAAGCACCGTGATCCAGCGGGTGAACGCCGACCTGATGCTGCCGGAACTGGTGCGGGTCGTGAAGCCGGGAGGGCGGATCGCGGTGCTGGGCCACGCCCACGACATGAACCGCTGGGTCAACCTGCCGTTGCGGACTGATCTCAAGACCAGGATCGAATCGCCGCCGTGGGTCGACGACCCGGGCCATCCCCAGGGCTGTGACGACTCCTCCCTCTACCAGCGGTTCGCGCGGCTGGGGCTAGAGAACACCAGGATGTTTCCGTTCATCAGCACTTTTTCGGAGCCGGACCGGCTGCAATTCATGCAGGGCGGCATACTGCCCACTCTGAATGATGAGGAGGCTGCGGAGTGGCGCGCAGCAGCGGAACAGGCTCAGGCCGACGGCACTTTCTTCATCTCAACCCCGTTCCACTGCGCGGTGGGCGCCAAGCCGTAGCATCCGCCGGGCGGTCACCGCACGCGGCGGAACCGTCACGGCGAACCTGCTCGAAGCACAAAATTGGTCGGGGCGACGGCAACACCCAGTCGCTCCGACCAATTCGACGTCGTATTACCGTATGAGCCCGTAAACTCGATTGGGCTGCACCCGCACGATCACCGCGTCCTGCTGCACCATGGCCCGGTCGTATTCCTCCCAGTCCGGATGCTCGTGGTCGCCGCAGGCCCGGAACGCCGTGCGCAGCATCTGCCGCATCTCCTCAGCACCGGTGTTCTGGTAGTCGTGCAGCGTGACCGTTCCTTCCACCACGGCGAACTGCCGCCAGTCGTCGGCCACGGCCATCACGTTGCACCGGTCGTCCCGCCGCAGGTGGCGAGCCTTGGCGGAGGTGCCCCGCACGATCACGAACACCGGCCCATCGTCTCCTTCAAAGGGCGACGCCCCAGCCACCACGATGCTGGTTTGCGCCGATCCGTCCCGGCGGAAGGTGTTGATCACCGCCCGGTGGTTGCTGCTGAAAAAGTTGCTCACGTCGCTGAATTCCATGGTTGCCTCCAGTGTTGCAGTTTCACTTGCTGATTACTTCGTAGATTGCCACATCATCGGATGAGAAGGCTCGCACCAGCCAGCCTTCATCTACCCATCCTTTGACCCTTTCGTCCACCTCCTCTCCATAGGCATCCCGCTCCCGGGGGCCTACGATCAGCCAGCGGACCCCGTAGACTGCCAGCAGACGGCGCGTTTCCGTTCCGTCCGTTCCCGCGTAAATCATCTCCACGTCGTGGCTCCGGCCGGCGAAGGCGCTGTCGTCGCCGCGCCACTGCTGTTGGTGGCCCTGCCAGCCCAGAACCGTTGCTCGGCCCGTGGCCCCGGCGATGCGTCCGTAGTCGCTGTACCCATCGCCGATAGCTTCCAGGATACGGCCCGGCTCCGCTTCGTCGTTGAGCCACACGATGGCGTCATACTCCCCGGGCTCGCTGCGGCGCAGGAAGTCCAGCCCGGCCAGAGTGTTGTCGCCAAAGCCCCCGCCGTCCTGGAACCAACCGGTGCGTTCCAGCACCGCGGCGACCGGATAGTACGCCGAAGCCATGATCAGACCCGCCGCCAAGCCGGCCCATGCGATCCCCAGCGCCTTGAAAATTCCGGCGCGGTAGTCTGACGGCCGTAGCCGGTATGGACCGGCCACAATGTAATAGATGCCCACCCCGCCGGCAATCCCAAGCAGGATCCAGGCCTGGTAGTAGACCTTGAACACGGTGTTCATCCGGTTGCCGAACAGGTCCACGATGCGGAATAACTCGGCTCCGGCCAGCAGGTAGAACCCCGCTGCCGCCAGGATCAGGGCGAACACGAGCCATTGCATCGGCCGCCGGTTGGCCGCCAGCACCAGGGCGCAATAGGCGGCCAGCCCGCCCATGCCGAGCAGCGGCGCCGCCAGCACTAACCGGCGCCAGACCAACCCGTCGGCCAGCGTGGTCTCCTCCGGCCGCAACGACACGAGCAATGCCACCGCGAGCAGCCAGATGAAAAACGGCGCGGCGCTGAACGCCGCCACCGGCCACACCAGCAAGCGTTTGCCCTCCGTGAACCGACCCAAAGAGAACAGGGCTCTGCCCACCAGCGCCCCCGCCAGGAACGCGGGTACCCCCATCACCACCAGGAAAAGGAACGGACGCGTCGCCGGCCCGGTCACGGGCAGGACGCCGCCCGCTTGGCTGTCAAAGGACTGATAGAACGGCAGATATAGGGCAGCCCCGGCTGCCACCAGACCGACGGCCAACAGCGTGGCCCTTCCCGTCGCTCGCCCCAGGGGAGCAAGGGACGGCGCTTCGCTGCTGTCCGTCCCCGGCTCGGACCGATTAATGCGCCACGCCGACCAGCCGGCCACCGCCGCCATCGCGGTGATCGCCACGTACAGCGGGAAGTCCCAGGCGTTGATGAACGCCAGCGAACCCAGCGTCAGGGCCAGCGCCACGGCTTCGCCCGGGCGGCGACGCAACCAGCGCAGCCCGGGCGCGAAGGGCGACACCAGCAGCGCCAGGGTCAGGGTGAGCGCCAGCGTCACGAAGGGCAGCG